>NZ_LLZC01000019.1 GCF_001461825.1 Bacillus velezensis
TCGTCGGCATGCCGACGATGACATCTTCCTGATTCGTATATTGATAGAGCAGTCCTTTGAAAATAGCGAGATACACAACGGATTCATTGACATTATTTTTTTGGGCGCAAACTTTAATCTGCCGGTTCAGTTCATCAGGAAGCAAGCGCTGATACGCCTGCCCCCTGCAAGTTTGAACCGATGATCTCGGATAATCCGACGGAAGCTCAAGCACCGGCAGCGGTCCTTTTAGCTGCTTTTTCCAATAAGACAGATGCGTTTTTCCCGCTTCGCTTTCCAGCAGCTCTTTTTCCCATTTCACAAAGTCATGATAATCTGCGGCCTGCTGAAGCATGACAGGTTCTTTGCCTTCACTTGCTTTTACATAAGCGTCCAGCAGCGCCGACATAAACGTCATAAGAGAGACGCCGTCAAAAATGATATGGTGAATGGTAATTAACACAATCGGCTCCCGCTTCGCCCGCCGGAATACTTGAACACGCAGGAGCGGCCCGGTTTCAAGCGAGAACGGTGCTTTTGCTTTTTCTTTAATAAACGAAAGAGCGTCACGCCCGCTTAATTCGGAAAGATCCATTTCTTCAATCGGAAAATGCCGATCCGTATCTTCTATCTGATACGGAAGGCCGTTTTCCTCTTTTATCACACTGGTCAAAATAGGGTGCTGGCGCTGCACGGACAAAAGGGCGTTTTTGAATGTCTCGACATCCAGCTTTTGAAAACGAAAGCATAACGGAATGTTATATGCGCTCATCTCCGGAAACATTTTCTGAAGCATCCACAAACCTTTCTGGCCTTCTGAAAGCGGACGTTTTGCAGTTGTCCGCTTAGAAGCCTGAAGCTTTTGTTCTACTTCAGCGATGGTGAGCGTTCCTGATCTGTAGGCATCGAGAAGTTCTTTATGATTCATAGGTCTTACTCCCTTCTATGATGTCTTGCACTCTTTTAAAATCTAATGTCCCCTCAGAGACCTGTTTCATCATGGCGATGATCTCCTGATCCGTATACTCCTTGTTATCCGGAGCGGCGGCTTCTGTTTCGGTTTCTTCCGTTCGGTAAAACGTTTCGATCGTTTCTTTATGTTCTGTCAGGTAATAGCTGATGACGTCTCCGAGCGTGGCATAGCTGTAAAATAACGCCGGAGTGACTTCAATGCCGTAATGACTCGACAAAAGAGCGGCAAATTTGGCTAAATAGATGGAATCAAATCCGAATTCCGCCCAGTTTTTATGCAGGACGAGTTTATCTTTAGATATTTTCAGCAGACTGTGTATCAGCTCTTTCAAATCCGCTTCGAGCCGTTTTTCCGCGCTTTCTTCCGAGATGCGGCGGCTCACGGTTTCCAAAAGCGCATCCGTTTTTAATGAATCGTCCCGCCGTATGCCTAAAAATCGTTCGGCACGGCTTCTTTCGCCGGCAATGACAAGGCACTGGGTGTTGTCTTGAGAAATGATGCGCTCAAAAAGCTCAATGCCTTCATCTGTTTCTAACAGGCGCTGACCGCTTGATTTCAGGTACATGCCCGTCGTCTCTTCACCGCCGACGGCCATTCCGCCGTTTTTCCAGACCGGCCAGTTTATGACAAAAGCGTTTCCGCTTTCTGATTGTTCGTTTTTATAGCGGGCATACGCCATTTGGAACCTGTTCGCGACCGCATAATCACAGCAGCCGAAATCTCCTAAAACAGCAGATGTGGATGAAAAGTAGCAGATGAAATCAGGCGTTTCGTTTTTCAGCCACTCGTCAAGAAGCAGGCTTCCGTTTATTTTCGGTTCAAGCGTACTGCGGAAATTCCCGATTTCATTTTCAAAGACGGATGTTCTGCTTTCGATGCCCGCCGCATGAATGACGCCGTGAATGGCTCCGAATCGTTCTTTCGCGCGCTTGATGCAGTCGCCCATTCCGATCGGATCACAAACATCGGCTTCGGCGTAAAGAACACCCGCACCGAGATTTTCCAGGTCTTTCATTTTTTCTTTCTTTTCTTCATTGATCGGCGACCGCCCCGTGAGAATGACATTTGCCTGGTAGTTCCGGGCCAGATGGCGGGCAAATAAGTAGCCGAGCCCTCCTAATCCGCCTGTAATGAGATATGTTCCGCCGGTTCTGATCCTGCTGTTTTCTTTCGTTAGTCCGGTTGGTTCGATGTGATAGACATATCGTTTTCCCTCTTCCAAGAAAACAGTATGGTCTGTTTCAGCTTTCAGCTCGTCCCAAATGGTTCTCACCCAGTCCGTTATGGCCGCACCGGCTTTTCTGAAGTGGCCGGTAACACTTGTTTTCGGGAGAACAATGCCGAGCGAACGCTCAAAGCCGATCCATGATTCCAAGTAGCACCTTTCCAGACCGGATGCATATTCCCCCGCCAATAACAGCCTTTCCGGCTGCAGACCGGTCTCAGCCATTGCTTTGAGAATATGGACGATACATGAATAATCTTCGATGCAGCTTTTATCTTCAAGCGCCCATAAATACAAAATGGCAGAAGCCTCACCGTACTCTTTTTGAATATCCGCAAAAGCGTTCACATATGATTGCGGATCTTCCCGCACCACTTGGCAGCGGCCGGCGGACAGAGCCTCATACCGGTCTCCCTGAGCGATAAAAATAACGTCAATGTCACTGTCATACGATTTGACCACAGAGACGGCTTCCTGCTGCTTCTTCTGATCAGATAAGAAAGAAATCACCGTTTTGACTTGCTTTTCTCCGGCTGCCGGCAGAGCCTGTTCTTTAAGAACTTCTCTAAAAGTCATTACTTCAAATTGTTCCGCCGGATCATTTTCGTCAGCCGGCGCGTTAACGGGCGCGGCCTTGCTTTGTACAGGCTGCTGATGCCAGAAGCGTTCTTTCGCAAACGGATAAGCAGGCAGGCTGATGCGGGCCGGAGGACGGTCTCCGTATAATTTCGCCCAATCGATGTCCAATCCTTTTACCCAAAGCTCAAGCAGCTTAGAATATTTCCGTTTGCTGATCCAAGCGTCTATGATTGTTTCCATATCATCATCCGCCGAAAATACGGCAAGCATCCGTTTGTTTTCTTCCGTGCCGTCACGGTGCAGTCCGGCGCTGTTTTGTCCGGCGATAAATCCATTCAGTTTTTCCTCAAGTTCATGAAGTGAATGAACGATAAAGCCGAGACGCTCTTCCATCGGCACCCGGCCAGTCTGGAGAGTAAAGGCTATGCTCATAAGGTCGCTGCCGCTGTATCTTTTTTCACGGATGGCGTCTCTGAGCTGTTTTGCTTTTTCAGTGAGCCGTTCGCTGTTTTTCGCGGACAGGACGATGATGGCGGACTGATCTGCCGGCGTTTCATCAGGCTCTTTGTCTGCCGTATATTCTTCTATGACGAGGTGGGCGTTTGCTCCTCCCGCGCCGAAGCTGCTTAACCCCGCCCTTCTCGGAAGCTCTCTGCCGCCGATGACGGGACGTTTCCACTCACCGAGCTCCTGCTGAACGGCAAACGGCGTATACGCGAAATCAATATTCGGATTCAGCTGTTCCGCGTGCAGGGACGGCGCAATTTGGCGGTCTTTGAGCTGGAATAATATTTTTGTCAGACCCGCAATGCCCGCGGCGCTCTCACAATGGCCGATATTTGATTTTGCGGAGCCGATGGCGCAAAACTGTTTGTCTGTTGTATCCTCTTCAAATGCTTTCATTAATCCGGCGATTTCAATCGGATCTCCTAATGCGGTGCCCGTACCGTGGGCTTCAATATAACTGACGGTGCGCGCCGGGACGTTTGCTCTTTCGAAAGCTTCTTTTATTAAGGCGGCCTGCGCATTCGGATTCGGAACGGTGTATCCGTTCGTTTTGCCTCCGCTGTTAATGGTGCTTCCTTTAATCACACCGTAAATGTGATCGTTATCGGCAATCGCTCGGTCTAACGGCTTTAACACGACCGCTCCTACCCCTTCTCCGTCGACAAAACCATCCGCGCGGTCTCCGAACGATTTGCACGTGTCGCCTGCGGAAAGCATGTTCATGACTGACAGATTCATATAATGGATCGGGTCGGTCACTATGTTTACGCCACCGGCAATCGCGCATTCGCTTGAACCGCTGTATATGCTCTCAAGCGCCAGATGAATAGCCGTCAAAGAAGAGGAGCAGGCTGTATCAACGGCAATGCTCGGCCCTTGGAAATCAAAAAGGTAAGATACCCTGTTGGCAATGGACCAATAGCCGTAGCCTGTCGGGTAGTTTTTGTTCATCGCGCCGGCAAAAACACCGATTTTTCTGCTTTGGCACAGGTTGTCAGGCGTATAGCCGGCATCCTCGATACTCGCATACGCCGTTTCTAAAAATAATCGCTCCTGCGGGTCCATTCGCTCTGCTTCCAAAGGAGAAATCTGAAAGAACAGCGGATCAAACTTGTCCATATCCTCAATGAAGCCGCCCCATTTCGTATAAATAGAGCCTTCTTTACCTTTCTCTTCATCGTAGTAATCCCGCCAGTTCCAGCGTTCCCGCGGGATTTCTTCTATGCAGTTTTTTCCTTTTTTAATATTAGCCCAAAGCTCAGCCGCTGTTTTTGCCTGCGGGTAGCGTCCTGAAACACCGATGATGGCCACGTCGCGAACCGAACTTTGCCGGACCGTCTCTTTGGCTGCCCGTTTTTCCCTCCGCCGCCAGTCAGTGCGAAGCGGCTTAGCCGGCTGTACAGCCTGCGGTTCTGGTGATGCCTTCCGTTCTTCCTGAACAGGCGTTTGTCCCGTCAGTTTGATCATCGCGTCTTTTTTCGTTTTGATTAAGTGAGCGACGAGCGCCTCAATCGTCTGATATTCAAAAAATAAAGTGCTGCTGACTTGGTCCAATACATTTCGTAACGCGTTTGTCAGCTGTACGACGACGATAGAATCAATTCCGTATTTTTCAAGCGGCGCTTTCGGATCAATTTGAGCCGGCGGAATTTTTAATGTTTCTCCGATTAACGTTTTCAAGTACTCGGTGCTTTTTTCTGTTAAAGACGTGTCGCCTTTTTGCACCGTTGTTTGCGCCTGAAGTTCCGGCGCTTGCGCTGCTTTTGGCGGTGCGGTCCGTTTTTCGGCCCCTGATTTAAGCGTTTTTTGGCGAACAATGCCGTTGCTTTTTGCCGCTATAATCTGATGGCTTAATTCATGTGCCGCTTCCGCCGGGAAGAAGACAGAATGCCAGCCTTCACTTTCTAACACGCGTTTCCAGCTTTCCGGATACAAGCCCGGGCACCCCGGAATACGAAGGGCAGAATCTTCATGCAGCCACCAGCCTTCAAGCAGTCCGAAAGTAATATGCGGGAACAGGCTGTTTCCCGCCATTTCATTTAAGAGCAGCAAACCGTTGTCTTTTAAAACGGCTTTGGCGTTTCTCAGCGTCTGGCGGATGTCTTTCGTCGCGTGAAGCACATTGGCCGCAACGACGATGTCGTATGCGCCCGGCTCTATATCCTGGCCGGCAAGCGGCACTTCTGCGTTAAAAAGCTGATACGTCAGATAAGGATTCCGTTTGCCGTATTCCGTCTCCGCATGCACGAGAAAAGCTTTCGATACATCGGTGTAACAGTATTCCTTTATATGGTTTTGATACGGCCTAAGCTTTTCAAATATGCCTGCGCTTGTGCCGCCTGTGCCCGCTCCGATTTCCAGGATGCGGATCTCGGCTTTTGAATGTTTGCTGATGTTTTCTTTCACATAAGCCGTTAATGTATCTGACAGGGCGCTGTTAAAGTAATCCGCGACTTGGTTGTGCTTATAAATTCCTTCAACAAGTTCCATTGAAGAGTGCGGAAACATGATGTCTGTCGCCGGCACTTCTTCCCGCAGAATGTCCGGCAGTGCTTTAAGCATCGTCTCGGCTAAAACAGTCATCGCTTTTGTATCGGCGTTATTGAGCCATTCCTCTTTTTCCCGCTCCCATTTTTGCCATAGCGAGGCGGTTGTGTTTTCGGCTCGCGCCGACAGTTTATATGAATCCGCATTCCCTTCCAGATAGCCATGTTCCAGAAGGAAAGCGATCGTTTGATTGAGCCATTTTTTAAAGTATTCGTGTTCGGGCTCATACGCTTTAAGGCTTTGCGGCGTCAGCAAGTCTGCTTCTTTAAGCTGGGCGATCAAAAGCTGATACAGAAAATCATCGAGCTCCTGATGTTCAGCCTCTCTAACAAGACGTGCGCCGGGCGGAGCGACCTTCGGCTGTTGTGAAAAGAAAAGCGGCTGAGGCGGATAAACGGAAATCTTTTCTCTTTCATTCATCCCTTCGACTGCGACCGGTTTGGTCGTATGAATGAAGGCCGCCTGATCAATCGGCAGCGTCATAAGGGTTTCAAGCGCCTCCATTGCAGCGTCCGGTTCGATCAATCCCAATCCGATCTGATCCATCAGCTGAATAAAATCATCGTCTTCAGCCGCTTCGCTGTTGCCCCAATAGCCCCAGTTCATCACTTTGACCGGACAATTCCATGTCTGATCAAGTTCCTTCGCAAATGCGTCACTGAAAGCGCATCCTGCGGCATAATGGCTTTGTTTCACGTTATGAATAAATGCCACAAGCGAGGAGAAGAAGAGCGCAAAGTCAAGCGGCTCCCGTCCAAATACCTCCGCCATGGACACACTTACATCGGCTTTTGCCCGCAGCACCGATTTGAACTCTTCTGTCTTCATATTATTTAAGCTTTGCTCAGACAGATCCATTGCCGAGTGGATGATTCCGTTCATTTTTGTGTGGCGCTCTTTTATGAACTGATAAGCCAACTCTAAGGAAGCACTGTCGGCGGCATCGGCGGAAACATATTCAGGCGCCGGGCCGAATGCGCTGAGCCGGTCGAGTTTCGCCTGTATGGAATCATTCAGTGTGCTTCTTCCGATCCAAATGATGCGTGCTTTGTAGCGGCGGATCATGTATTCACTCCATGCCTCGCCAAGATATCCGGCGCCTCCGATCACGGCATAAACCCCGCCTGTTTGGTACAGCGTGCCGTTTTTCGGCATATTGTCAAGCGGTATCAGCTGCCGCTCAAACAGCTGCTGATTGCGGTACGCCCAAATTTGACCGTTTTTCCCGGCAGAAAGACTGAGCGCCTCTTCGATCGGCCAGCTGCCGTCCGTTTCTGTGTCAATCATGCGGATATGCCAATGCGGATATTCTTTCGCCATTGTTCCGGCAAGTCCGCTGACTGCGGCTTGTGACGGGTCGGCGCTGTCTTGATCCGAAAACGGCTGGGCATTTGCTGTGACGATGCACCAGTCCAAACGTTTTTCTCCGTACCCTAAGGCAAGTAATGCTTTCATCAGCTTGAACACATGAAGGACGTTCCTTTCCTGTTCCTTGAGGCTGTCCGCACTCTCAGCCTGCGGAGCAAGCCAAATGATTTGCTTCAGTTCTTTTTGTCCTTCAAGCATGTGCGTAAGAGATGTGATATCATCCGTACCTCTGATCGGATAATAGGAAGCGTTCGGCAGATGTTCTTTTATGCGCGTATGTCTCGAATCCGTTCCGCCGAATACTGCCGTCTGCTTATCCACCGCTGCTTCCCCGGCTTTTTCAAGCGCAACAGGCTCCCAAGCCGGAATCAGCATCGTATGGCCGACAGGCGCCTCCGCGGTTTCTCCGCCCGCTGTTTGGCTTGTGTCAAGCGCCCGGACGGACGCGCCTTTCATCCGGACATAAACCGTACCGGCATCATCACACATATCAATGTCAAATTTTCTTACGCTGTCATCTGCTTTGCTGCCTTCTGTGTACCGGATATATGACCAGATATGTTCAGGGCACGGCCCGAACACTTCCACTTCCTTCATCGCAAACGGCAAAGAAAGCTCGTGGCTGTCTGCATCGTCATGTATTGAGCGGACAAGCAGACCGACGGAAGCGTGAAAAGCGGCGTCCATCATACTCGGGTGAAGCGTATACTGTTCTTTTTTGTCATGTACGGCAGCCGGGAGTGAAATACGGGCCAATAATCGGTCTTCTCCAAGCAGCAACTGCTGTACGCCCCTGTATGCCTCTCCGTAATCCAGACCGATCTTCTCAAAAGCACCGTAACATTCTTCCGCAGTCACGATTCCTAAATTGCAGGAAGCTTTGACAGACTCGATATCTATCTGGGCGCTGCCCTGTTCGGTAATGATCGCTTCACCCTGGCTGTGAATAACCGGTTCCTCGCCGTTTTCTGCCTCACTGTATATTTCATAGGTAATCTCACCATTATCTTCTGGGTAAAGGACAATATGTATTTCTTTCGGTTTATCTTCAATCATGACCGGACGGACCCAAACAACCTGTCTGAGTGTGACGCTATGGCCTTTTTCCGTCACGGCAGCGGCCTTTTTGACCGCCTCTGCGGCCATTTCCAAATAGGCGACACCCGGCAGTATTTTTTGTCCGTTGACGACATGGTCAGATAGGAAAAATTCATCTCCCGTAAAAAGAGACGTGAAGCGCTGCTGCGAAAAATCTGACGTATTTTCTTGTAAAAGCGGATGCAGCACTGTGCCTGACGGGCTTTTCTCCTGTTTTTTCTGCTGCGGAATCCAATAGCGTTCTTTTGCAAACGGATACGTCGGAACGCTTGTTTTACGCGGTTTATATGAACCGTACAGCTTATTCCAATCTACTGTTTTCCCTTCTGCCCATAACTCGGCAAGCCGTATCGGATCATCCGTCTCGGGAGCGGGTTCGCTCAGTTCCGGCAGCTCGGCTTGTCCGCGCCAAAGACCGGGGATGTTTTCGTTTCCTTTTACGAAATCATTCAGCTTTTCTTTCAAGTCGCGGGTGTCATTTACAAGGAAGACAGCTCTCTCCTCCATTGCTTCACGTCCTGTCTGAAGAGTATAAGCCAGTTCAGACAGCACCGTCTTTTCTGAAAGCGATCGGGCTAGTTTTTCCGCATAGGCCAGAAGCCTGTCTTTATTTCTTGCTGACAGCGGGATGAGTTTTGCTGCCTCGTTCTCAGGTGCTGGCGCTTTTTGTTCAGGCTGAATGTATTCTTCTAAAATGATATGGGCATTCGAACCTGATGCACCGAAGGAACTGAGTCCGGCCCGGCGCGGATAATGTGTGACTTTACCGTTTTCTTCGGCTGCCGGCTGCTTCCACGGAGCAGTCTGCTGCTGTACGTAAAAAGGAGATCCCTCAAATTTCAGGTAAGGATTTAATTCCGCAGAATGCAGTGATTTGACAAGCGTTTTGTGATGAAGCTGCAGCGCCGCTTTTGTTAACCCGCTGATTCCCGCCGCTGATTCTGCGTGGCCGATATTTGATTTGACCGAACCGATGGAACAAAATTGCTGATCCTGCGTCCCTTGGCTGAACGCTTTTGACAGACCTTCAATTTCAATCGGGTCTCCTAACGAGGTACCCGTGCCATGGGCTTCCACATAGCTGACGGTCCGCGGGCTGATACCTGCTTTTTTCAGACAGGCCTTAATGACTTCTGCCTGTGCAGCAGGACTCGGGACGGTAATTCCGCTTACTTTCCCGACGTGGTTAACGGCGCTTCCTTTAATGACCGCGTAAATGCGGTCGCCGTCTTGTTCGGCTTTTTCCAGCGGCTTGAGCAAGACCGCACCGACTCCTTCTCCGGAAACGTAGCCGTCCCCGCCCTCGCCGAATGTACGGCAGCGGCCGTCACTTGAGTGCATGCCCACGCTCCCGTAGCTGAGATATTTCGCCGGGTGCAGCGACAAGTTCACCCCTCCCGCAAGCGCGGCTTCACATTCGCCGCGGCGGATGCTTTCAATGGCCAGATGAACGGCGGTCAATGATGAGGAACAAACGGTATCCACCGCGATGCTCGGCCCGTGGAAGTCACAATAATAGGACACTCTGTTGGCGATCTGCGCATAATTCAGTGAAACCGGAAACGGATCAGTCTCAGATAATTGTTCTGCGCCGATTAAGGAATAATCTTTATGCATCACCCCTGCAAATACGCCGATCGGATGCTGTTTCTCTCCTTTATTCCCCAGCGTTTCAGACGTATACCCCGCATCTTCAATCGTTTCCCAGCATGTTTCTAAAAACAGACGCTCCTGCGGGTCCATCATTTCCGCCTCACGCGGTGAGATTCTGAAAAACTGCGGATCGAAGCAGTCGGCATCGTCAATAAAACCGCCCCATTTTGATACTGTTTTTCCTGACGGGGACGTTACGTTTTGATATGTTTTCCAATCCCAGCGGGACTTCGGAACTTCAGTGATGCAATCCGCGCCTGCCTTCAGGTTATCCCAAAACTCCGCCACACTTTTCGCTTTCGGATAGCGGCCGGCCATTCCGATAATCGCGATGTCTCCGGTGTTTTTATGATGTTCTGGCGCGTCCGGTGCTTCAGCTTCAAACCGTGATGGTTCGGCTGCACGTTCCGCACATTCAAATGAAACGGTCTTTTTCAAAAAGGCTGCGAGTTCTTTTATATTTGTATATTCAAAGAGAAGAGTGGGCGCGAGGTCCGCACCCGTCTTTTTACTGATATCCTGTACAATCTCAAGCAAAGAAGATGAATCCAGCCCAAGCTCATAGTAGCCGGCAAGAACGTCCAGCGTCTCCCAGGGCTGACCAAGCTTATCAGCCAAAAGCTTCTTTAAAAACAGAATGATGTCTTTTTCATCTGCGCTTTCCGGCTCAGCTGCAGCCTGTTGATTCTGTTCGGCTGTATTCGCGTCTTCTTCGAGCCGAACCGCTTTTCCCGTAATGTTTTTAAGCTCCGCCACCTTTTGTCCAGATCGGCTGAAGTACTCGATTGTCATCGTTGTGAGTTCTTTTTCCTGACGGACGCCGGAAGCGGCGATACGCGCCGTGCACTCTGATTGCAGCCTGTCGGCGGCCGTGAACGATTCATAATATAAAGGCAGATGAAGCCGGTTTGTTTCAGAAAGCAAACCGCTCGCCCCGATTCCGCTCGCATCCAAAAGGGCCGGATGGAATAAAAAGAAATCCTTTCCTTCTTCGCAAGAAAGCTCAGCCAGCATGCCGCCTTCTGTTTCGTACAATCGTCCGTTCGATTTCATCATGCCGGAATGAACCAAGTCATGATCCAGGCAGCGGTTATACATGTCATCAAGATTCAGAGATCTGCCTGACTGCTTTACATCGCCGAAATCAATGGTTTCGTCAAATGTCACAGCGTCTCTTTTCACCATTTCAGCCGTCGCATATTGTATATTGTCTGACAGCTCGTCACCTTGCTGTTTCTGCCCTGAAAGGGAGATGAGCCACTTTCCATCTCCGCTATCAGAACATTGAATGGTCAGAATGATTGCAGCCGTTTCACTGACGGTTAAAGGCTGATAAATCGTAACGTGCTTCAATTCGAGCTCATTGTATACATAACCGTGTTCCTGAAAAACCTGATAAATCAAATCGATATAAGCAAGACCGGGCAATACCGCTTCACCAAAGACCCTATGGCCCTTCATGATGGGATGATCCAGTGAGATATTGATTTTTTCGGATATCATTCCTTCCCACTCCTCTCTCATTTAAATGCTTTCCAGAACATTTTTTTCGCAGGAAGCTCTTGTTTCTCCGCCGGTGCGTCAGGCTCTTTTACCAGAGCCTTACGTCTTAATGACGGTACCGGCAGCGGCTTTCTTTTCATTCGGGTATCTTTTTCTTCCCAAGCTTCCAGAATGACGTGGGCGTTCGTTCCGCCGTCGGCAAAGCAGTTGATGGCTGCTGACGGTCTGGCTGCATCCCATTCGCCGGCTGTTTTATGGAAATGAAAATCTGTCTTTGTTATATCAAAATGCGGCATCGGTTCGTCTCCTGAGAGAAACGGAACCGTTTGTTTATGCTTCAGCATTAATACGACTTTAATGAAGCTTGCGATGCCTTCTGCGCAAAGCGGATGCCCGATGTTCGGCTTGATTGACCCGATGCCGAGCGGAACATGCTGGCCAGAGCGGTATACGGATTGAATCGCCTTCAGCTCAAGCAAATCAGTTACAGCGGAACCCGATCCGTTTGCTTCGATATAACTGATGTCTTCCGGCTTTTTGCCGCTTTTGAAAAGCGCGCTTTGCATAACGTCTTTTTGCGCCTGCATATTAGGGGCTGACGGGCCTGCCGTTCTGCCGTCATTGTTCATGGCGGCGGCCTTAATGACCGCGTATATCGTGTCGCCGTCTTTTTGCGCCTGGCTTACTGTTTTTAACAGCACCATGCCGACGCCTTCACCGAGGACGACTCCGCCTGAACGCTTGTCAAATACGTGAAATGCCGGTTGTTCGTTTAACAGTCCGCGCTCTTGGAACATCCGGTGCGCCGCATCCGTGTTCAGCAGGCTGACACCGCCAACTACCGCCGCTTTGATATCGCCGCTTCTCAGTGCCTGAACGGCCATGTTCATTCCTGTCAAAGCCGATGAACAAGCCGTATCAAGCACGATGCTCGGCCCGCGCAGATCAAAAAATTGCGAAACGTTTGCCGCTAAATAATTCTGCCCGCCCGCAACGATCGGATTGCGGGTATTCGCAAGACTTTCAGGATCAGGCTGGTGCTGGCTGCGGCCTCCGATATACACACCGGCTTCTATGCCCTTGATTTCTTCACGGGTATAGCCGGCATGGCACCAAAGTTTCAAGCTCTCTTCCAACACCGCCAACGCCTGAGGGTCCATCGCTTTCGCGTCGTTTTCCGGAATGAAAAAGAATTCGGAATCAAAGTGATCCATATTGTCAATCAATCCCGCAACGTATTGATTTGCATATCCGAAACGTTCCGCCGGGACGGAGCCGATTGCGGACCTGCCGCTTCTCAGCAAGTCCCAATATTGGTCTAACGATTCCGCTCCCGGAAAACGGCAGCTCATTCCGACGACAGCAATGTCTTCAGTTACGGCATCACGCTTTTGTTCAGTGTGAACCGTTTGTACGGCAGCCGGAACCAAGATTTCTGTATCAGGTTCCTCCCTTTCTGCAAGCAGCGGCTGCCCATTGGATACAAGCCATTCGGCAAACGCGTCGATCGTCGGATGTTCATATAAAACAGACGGATCTAAGTCCTCTTTGAGCGCTTGATTCATTTGCTGTAAAAGCTGCGCTAAAATGATCGAATCAACCCCGTAATCCTGAAACGGTTCGTCTGTTTCCAGTTCTTCCGGAGCGATTTTCAGCTCATCGGAAAACAATTTCACAAGCCACGCCTTCGTATCAAGAAGCAGGTCTCTGTCTGAATGTTTTTCCGCGGCTTTGCCGTTTATTTCGGCTTTTTGTGTTTTCACTTGACAGAGCAGCCTGTCAGGATGCCATTCGCTCCGATCAACGATAGCCGGCAGAACGGACGGGCGGATGTTTTCAGATAAAATGCGGTCCAGCAAGTCAAGTCCTTCCGCGTTGGACAGTCCCAGCAGCCCGGTCTGCTTCAGGCTTTCTGTGCGGACTTCACCTAATCCGGTTTCCTTCCAGTTCGGCCATTGAATGCTGACCAGCGGATATTGATGCTGATGAGCCGCCGCGAAATAATCCATGTACGCATTTGCCATCGCATAATCCGACTGTCCCGCCGCGAGCGCCGGAACGACTGCAGATACTGAAGAAAATAAGACAAAAAATTGCAAAGGATCATTTGTGAAAAGGCTGCTTAATGTTTGAAGCCCGGCGACTTTCGGTTCAAGCACTTCTTGTATGTCGTCGGCAGTCTTTCTGATAAACGCCGGATTTACTGAATTAACCGATCCCGCACAGTGAATGACGCCGCCTATCGGTCCCATCGTGCGCCGGATCGTTTCAATTTCCGCTGCCGCCGCATCATGATCAGACAATTTCAGACTGATCACCGCCACTTGCACTCCTTTTGCTTCAAGCTCTTCAATCGCCCGTATCTTCTCTTTCAGCCTTGTATTAACGGCTGACCGTTCATGGCGGGGAGGAATCGGCTCCCTGCCTGTCAGCACTACTTTTTTCACGCCGTGTTTTTCTGTGAAATGGCGGGCGCATAAGAGACCCAGTCCCCTCGTTCCTCCGGTAATGAAAAGCACATGGTCTTCAGGAAACGGTGCGGGCTTATGTTCTGCTCGCTTCCCGCTTGGAATCTCCCTGAATAAAGCACGGTATCTCTGTCCGTTTCGGCGGCAGATTTCCGGTTCTGTGCTGTCCGCCGAAAATTCATCTGCAATCTGTTTGGCAAGCGTCTGCTGATCCGTATCTGTATCGGCATCCATGTGTCTTGACGTCACGTTTTGATACTCATTTTGAAGCATTCTGTACAGGCCGCTTTTTGCCGCTCCTGCAAGATGAATCGTTTTCTGCTGAAATGGCTCCAATCCTTTTGTTACATATAGCAGCGTCAGCGGCCGCGCTTGCCGGCGGCTTGTATCAATCAGAGTCTGGAGCCGGCTGATCCCTTTCAGTGAAGGGTCTTCGTCTCCGCATCCCGTCAGATCGATTGCGCCATCTATGTGATTCCAATCGCTAGCTGCAGTATCAGCAGAATCGACCGGGAGAATGAACGAGTCAGTGAAATGCTTCGCAGTCTCTTCGGCTAGCTCCGCTGTTCTTTCATCAGCCAGAATCATGACCGTCCTGCCGCTTTTCTCACCGGCCGAATCGATCTCACACGGAACCCATTGCTTTTCTAAAAGCACAGCCTTGCGCCGGTCTTCTGTTTCCTGCGGTACGGCTTTCGGCTCAGGCAGCCAGTACGGCTCCTTCGCAAATGGGTAAGCCGGCAGACTGATTCTGCGGGGTTTTTCGCCTTGATAGAGTCTGTCCCAGTCCATCTGAAGCCCTTTAGCCCACAATTCCGCTATTTTGGCGTATTTTTTCTTATTGAACCATGACCTGACAAGCTGCTTCAGGTCATCGTCCGTTTCAAATGCTTTAATTTCTTTTTTAGCCGTTTTGATATGGGCTTCATATATCCCTTCACCCGTATTTCCGTTTACAAAATCGGTTAAACGGCTGATCAGTTCTTCTCTCGAACCGGCTGTAACCGCAAGACGGTAATCCTTCGCATCACGCCCGGTTTGAAGCGTGTACGCCATATCTGAAAGATTGATATTCTGATTGGCTTTTGCAAATTCGATCACAGACTCGGCATAGGTTTTTACCTGGGGCGCTTTTTTCGCCGACAGCACAAAAATGTTTGTCTCATCAGGCTTACGGCTTCCCCGGTCTTTCGGCTGATACTCTTCGATAACGAGATGAGCGTTTGTGCCGCTGTAGCCGAATGAGCTGACACAGGCCCGCCGCGGTGCTCCGCCTGTTTCCCAAGGTTTGAGTTCGGTATTGACAAATAAAGGCGAGTCATCGAAATCAAAATGTTCATTCGGCGTGCTGAAATGAAGGGTCGGCACAAGCTGCTGATGCTTCATCGACAGCAGAACCTTCTGGACGCTTGCTACACCTGCCGCCGCCGACGTATGCCCAATATTCGATTTAACCGAACCGATGGCGCAAAATTGTTTGCGGTCCGTTTTTTCCTTAAATACAGAAGACAGGGCTTCTAATTCAATCGGATCCCCCTGCTTTGTGCCGGTGCCGTGCATTTCCGCATAGGTGATGCTCTCAGGGTGGATGTTGTGCGCTTCATACACTTGGCGCTCTAAATCCATTTGGCTTTTCGCGCTTGGTGCGGTAATGCCGTTGGTTTTTCCGTCCTGGTTAATTCCAGATCCGATAATGACTCCGTAAATATGGTCTTGATCGGCTTCCGCATCTTTCAGCCTCTTCAAAACGAGCGCCCCCGCGCCTTCGCCGGGCACAAATCCGTTCGCACTGTTATCAAATGCTTTACATTGGCCGTCAGGAGACAGCATTCCGGCTTCACACATGCTGATGTATGATTCAGGCGTTAAATACAAGGTGACGCCGCCGACAAGCGCCATGTCAATTTCATGATTCAACAGCGCCTGACGCGCCAAATGAGTCCCGACAAGAGATGAAGAGCATGCCGTATCGATCGGAATGGCCGGACCTTTCAAATTGAGATAATAAGGCAGGCGGGCCGCCGCGATGCTGAAACTGTTGCCCGTCGCACTTCCTCCTGTCTGATGTTTGTTTAACATCATGCCGTATTCATTGTTCATAATCCCCAAATAAACGCCGCAATTTTTCCCGTTTAATTCTTTTGAACTGTAACCCGCATCTTCAAAGGCTTTAAAACCTTCCTGTAAAAATATCCGGTGCTGCGGGTCCATAAGTTCCGCTTCAGACGGAGAAATATTAAAGAACAGCGGATCAAATTCTTCAATGCCGTCAAGCATACCGATTGATCTGCAGTATACTTTGCCCTTCTTGTTTAAGGCCGGATCATAGTATTTGTCTACATCCCAGCGGGAAAGCGGGATGTCGCGAATGGCATTTTTCGCACGGGCTAAGTTGTCCCAATACGTCTTTAGGTCCGGCGCATCCGGGTACTTGCCCGACATGCCGACGATGGCTATCGCGTCCGCTATCTCGTCTTTAGGCTCCCGTTTGGCCTGCACCGGTTCAGGTTCCTTTTGAACCGTTAATCTCTCAGGCTCGGCAGGTGTTTTCTCCTGCAGGGCGTGTTGCTGTGTAAGCGGCTTTGGACGTACGGGAACCGCCTGTTTTTTTCTGCCGCGGACGGACGGCTGCGTACGCAGAAAATCGGCAAATTGGCGGATTGTCGGATAATCATACACTTTCGTTACGTTACAGTCCGTGCCGTACCGTTTATTGACGGCCTTTATCCATTCAAGACCGGTAATCGAATCCATACCCAAGTCAATAAAGGCCTCATCAATATCTACTTCATGACGCTCCATGTACAATACATCAGCCAGTGCTTTTGATAACTCGTCATGCACTGCTTCAATCGGTTCTTCCGGTTCGGCGGAAGCTGCCGTTTCAGACATCGCCTCCAGAATATCCGCTTCTGCTTGTGTCACATGCTGCTTATGAGCGTTTAAAGGCTGCAGCATTATGTTTGACGGTTTTTTCACGGCCTCTGTTTTCTGCGGTTCGGTTGCTTCCTCAAGGATCGGTTCTGTCCCGAGCTCTTTTTGCAAGAAAGCCGCAAACTGGCGAATTGTCGGATAATCATATACTTTCGTCACCGTAAGGGACGTGCCGTATGCTTTATTAACAGCCTTTATCCATTCAAGACCGGTGATTGAATCCATGCCGATATCAATAAATGTGTCGTCTGCGTCGATATCGTCGGCATCCATATATAAAACGTCTGCCAAACTTTCGGTCAATACGGCACTTACTTTTTCAACGGAAACCGCCGGACGGGAAACAGACTGTACGGTTCTTTTCGGTTTCGCGCCGCTCAAAGGCTGCAATGAAATGTTTGACGGTTTTTCTTTGGCAGTCTCCTCGTGAAGAGTTGTTACTTCAATGACCGGTTCCGGGGCGGCCGCCGGTGCGATCGGCGCAGACTGTGTTTCGCCCGGTCTTTTGACAGCTGCATCTGCTGATATGTCGATCCAATAACGGTCTTTTGCAAACGGGTAGGCCGGGAGACTGATTTTTTGCGGTCTGCCCATTTGATACAACTTATCCCAATTCAGCGGAAGACCCTTCACCCAAAGCTCTAATACCTTTGCGGCTTTGCCTTTTTCAAGCCACGCCTCAATGGTTTTTTCCATGTCCTCATCAGCCGCAAACAGCGCCATCGTGTCTTTATTCTGTTTGACTTGTCCGCGGTAGAGCTGGTCAATTGACTCCTTGCCGCCCGTAAATTCGTCAAGCTTTTCTTCAAGCTCGCGCAAATTGCTGACAATCATTCCGAGACGCTCTTCCATCGGTTCACGGCCGATTTGAAGCGTATATGCGATCCGGCTCAGATCCGCTTCCCGGTAACGCCCGCTCCGCAGCGCATCAAGAAGACGTTCCGCCCGTTTTTGAAGCCGTTTCTCATTTTTCGCGGAAAGGACGATCATCGACGGATGAGGCGCGGCAAAAGCCGTCTCCTTATCCTCATCAGCTGAATATTCTTCGATGACGATATGAGCGTTGACACCGCCGGCTCCGAATGAGGAAAGCCCCGCGGTTCTCGGCAATTCTTTATTTATTCCGTTTTCATTTATGACCGGTCTTTTCCACTCTTCAAGCGTCTGCTGCACTTTAAACGGCGTAGCGAGAAAATCAATATTAGGGTTAAGCGTCCGGGAATGCAGTGACGGTGCGAGCTGCTTATGTTTCATTTGCAGGAGCACCTTCGTCAGACCCGCGATGCCCGCCGCGCTTTCACAGTGCCCGATATTGGATTTCGCTGAGCCGATGGCGCAAAACTGTTTATCTTGTGTTTGTTCTGAAAAGACTTTTGTCAGACCCGTGATTTCAATCGGATCGCCGAGTGAAGTTCCGGTGCCGTGGGCTTCGATGTAGCTGACCGCCCTCGGATCGGTTCCCGCGTCTTTTAACGCCTGTTTGATCACCGCGGCTTGGGCGTTCGGATTCGGTACGGAATACCCGTTTGTTTTTCCATCATGGTTCACGGCCGTTCCTTTGATCAGGCCGTAAATATGATCACCGTCCGCTTTTGCTTTAGAAAGCGGCTTAAGGAGTACGGCTCCCACTCCTTCACCGGGCACATAACCGTCCCCGCCTTCTCCGAAACTTTCACATCTGCCTTTGCTTGATAAAAATCTGTTCTGGCCGAGCATCAAATATTTATTCGGATGAACGGATACATTGACGCCCCCGGCAAATGCTGCTTCGCATTCCCCGTTCCGCAAGCTTTGGCATGCCAGATGAATGGCTGTTAAAGAGGAAGAGCACATCGTATCCAGAGCCATGCTCGGACCGTTAAAACCGAATACATAGGAAGCCCTGTTCGCAATTGATGACGGATTTCCGGTCAGCGCAAGCGATTTTCCGCGCGCCTGTTCTTCGGCTCCGTAAAGCTGATATTCCTCATACATGACGCCGACGTAAACACCGACATTGGCGCCAAGCAAATCACCCGATTTTTCCGTGAGCTTTTTGCGCGTGTAACCGGCATCTTCCATCGTTTCGTAGACACACTGCAGGAATAACCGCTCCTGCGGGTCCATCAATTTTGCATCCCGGGGCGAAATAGAGAAGAATTGCGGATCAAATTTGTCCACGTCTTTCAAAAATCCTCCCCATTTTCCGTACGTCTTGCCTTCTTTATCTTTATCAGCGTCGTAATAAAGACTGTGATCCCAGCGATCGTTTGGAATTTCGGTTATGCAGTCAGTGCCTTCACTCAAGTTCTTCCAAAATTCCTGAAGATTTTCGGCCTGCGGATATCGTCCTGACATACCGATAATCGCGATATCTTCACGCTCCGTCACTGGATTTTCCCGCGTGTCTGGACGGACTTGCGCAAAGCCTTTTTTGCCTTCATTCCGTTTGAAAACGGGCTTTACTTTCGCTTTCTCAGACAGCGCCGGTTTGGCTGCAGGGGTTTCTTCTGTTTTCATCCCGGTCACTTCCAGCAGCGTGTCCCGGTGTGCTTTCATAAAATACTGCGCCAGCGATTCGATATTCTGATATTCGAAAAACAATGTTTTTGACAATGAACCGAAGCTCTTTTCCAGCCGGCCCGTCAAATGCATAATCATAATCGAATCAATACCGTAGTCTTCCATAGGCGCCTTGGCGTCAATTTTGCCGACAGGAAGTTTGGTCACTTCCGAAAACACTTGTTTCAAGAAATGCTCCGTTTTTTCTGCAAGCATGTTCTCTCCGCCCGCTGTAAGACCTGCCGTTTCTTCGGTTTCGCTGCCCTTATCCGGCTGTTCCGCTGATTTTTTCAGAAACGCCCGGATTTTTGCGGCGTAGCCTTCCGTCACCATGACTTGGGATGTGTTTGCCGCCCACCCGCGGTACAAAGCCTGAATGCCGTTTTCTGTTTGCATAGGGACCATGCCGCTTTCTTTTGTCAGCATGGCTTCCGTTTCAGCATCAACCGTCATGCCGCCATCTTTCCAAAGCGGCCAGCAGATTGAAAGGGTGTGTCCATAGCGTTCATTTCGGGCTTTTTTACGGTTTCTTTTTTCACTGAAGGCGTTCATAAACGCATTGGCCATCGCATAATCAGCCTGACCCGCGCTTCCGGCGCTTCCGGCTCCGGAAGAGAAAAGAATCAGAAAATCCAGCTCAATGTCCTTTGCCGCTTCATCCAGATGAACCAGTCCGGAGACTTTCGGCGCCAGTACATCACGGATCTCATCTTTGTGCTTTTTCAGAATATAGTTGTCTTTTATCGTTCCGGCGCTGTGTATGATACCGTTTAATCCGCCGTACTGCCGACAGATGTCCGCTATGAGCGATTGAACTTCTTGTTTTTCCGTCATGTCCGTTTGTTTGTACACGGCTTGCGCGCCGAGATCGGACAGTTCTTGAAGCTGGGTTTTTTTACGGTTATCCAACAGAGAACGCCCCGTTAAAATAAGAACGGCGTCTTTTGCATGCCGGGCGATTTCTTTGGCGAATAAAAATCCTAGACCGCCCGCACCGCCTGTGATCAGATAAACACCTTTATCCTTCCACGGCTTTTCGGCGCCGAACTGTTCCAGCCCTGTTTCCTGCCATTGTGCCGTATAGCGATTGCCGTTTTCATAGCGAATATGCTTGTCATCAGGATGAGCGCTGCATTCTTTTACATATCGGGACAGCGTGTCTGCCTTGACGTCCGGCTCCGCTTCAATCAGCTGGCCGGTCAGGTTCGGGTTTTCAAGCGCCGCTGTTTTCAAAAGCCCCGTTAAGCCGCAAAGGAGCTGCGTATCCGCTTCTTGAGGCACGACAATCTGAATGAGCTCGCGCCCGCCGGAATTTGAAGCGAGGATTTTCTTCACTTCTTCGAACGCCTGAAGCGCACAAGCTTCAAACCGTTCGTCTTCACTCTTATGCTGATCACGGAGCACATGACAGCTGAAGTCTGTCTGTATGCTGTTCATTTGGTCCGTAAACCGGTCAGATATCATCACGTGACGGGCTTTGAAATGGATCGGCGCTTTTTCATGTACAGCGGCCTTCTCTTCCCATACGTGTTCAAAAAATAGTGTATCTGTTTTATCCGTTTCAATTTCCCGTGCGGAATAACCAGTCATTTTCACACATACATTGCCTTGTTCGTCACACAAATCAATATCCAGCTTCTGCACAGCATCTTCAGGCTTGCTTTCGCCGCTGTACGCAATGGATACCCACATATCACTTTTACAGCTTTTCAACACATCAATCTGTTCGAGAGCAAACGGCAGCATCGGCCGTATGTCAGTCCCGTCTCTGTCAAGCATTAACCCGATTGTCGCGTGGAAGGCCGCATCCAAAAGGCTCGGATGGAGGACAAACTGATCTTTTGTATGAGAAATAGATGACGGGAGTGAGAGCTTTGCGAGCACTTTGCTGTCGTTTGCATAGATTTCCGTGACCGCTTTGTGAGCATCCCCGTATTCAATCCCCATCTGTTTGTATGCCTGATAGCAAGCGTCAGGTGTGATCAGACGGCGTGACTCTCTTAATTTGTCAATCTCGATTTTGGCCGGTTCGCCCGCTCGGACAAATGCCGCGCTTCCTTGCGCATAGAGAACGGGCTCTTCTTCCGAGGAAGCCGATTCACTGTAAACCGTAAATCCCATCTCCCCATTTTCTTCGTCATAAAGGCGGAGATACAGTTCCGCGGACTCATCCGCCGCTGTAAACGGACGTATCCATACGACATGTTTCAGACGGACTGTTCCTTCTTCCTTCGTTTCTGCCGCGTGTTCAACGGCCGCCCGGACCATTTCCAGATAAGCCGCGCCCGGTAACGTCCGCTCGTTTTTGACGACGTGATCTTTCAGGAAAAATTCTCCGCCGCTAAAAGAGGACCGAAAACGGACGCCTGACATGTTTGATATATTTTCATGAAGGAGCGGATGCAGCATGCCTGCCCTTTTTTGCGGCAGCGATTCTCTTTTCTCCGCCTTCGGCACCCAATACCGGATTTTTTCAAACGGATATGTCGGCAGGCTGATCCGATTCGGTTTGTTTTCACCGTACAAGAGATTCCAATCCATCGTTCCTCCGCCGGCCCACTTTTCGGCAATCATCCCCAGACTCCCGGAGGAAAGCCATTTATGTATCAAGTCCGGAGCAAGCTCTGCCTGTTTGCTTTTATCGGCTCGGTTCCGCCAGCACCCGCTGACCGTTTTACCCGCCAGAAAGCCCTCCAGCCGCTCTTTGAGCTGTGTCATATTCTGAGCGGTGAACGCAACCCGCTCCTCCATCTGTTCACGGCCGATCTGAAGTGTATACGCCGCATCCTCAAGCGGCAGGCCGGGATGAATAAATGCAGACAGCTTCGCAACATACTCTTTTAGCCGTTCTTCATTCCGGGCTGAAACCGGAAAAATGAATGTCTGTTCTTCTGCCGGTTCAGCCACTGTTCCGTGTGATTCTTCAGGGATAAATTCCTCCAGAATGAGATGCACGTTTGAACCTGTCGCCCCGAAAGAACTGATGCCTGCACGCCGGGGATATACGGTCTCATTTCCGTTTTCCGTCACTGAGGGCTGATGCCATTCTTCGGTATGATGCTGGACGTAAAACGGTGATTGTTCAAAATCTAAATACGGATTCAGCTCCTCGGAATGAAGAGACGGCACCAAAGTTTTATGGTGAAGCTGCAGGGCAACCTTGCTTAAGCCGCTGATGCCCGCCGCCGATTCCGCATGGCCGATATTGGACTTCACTGATCCGATCGAACAGAACTGTTTGTCCTGTGTGTACTGGCGGAACGCCTTGACAAGGCCTTGAACCTCAATCGGATCGCCGAGAGAAGTTCCCGTCCCGTGCGCCTCAATATAACTGACCGTGCGCGGATCGATGCCCGCTTTGTCCAGGCATTCTTCAATCAAATCAGCCTGCGCGACAGGGCTCGGCACGGAAATTCCGCTCACTGTCCCCACGTGATTGACGGCACTGCCCTTTATCACCGCATAAATCCGGTCTCCGTCTTTTACCGCCTCTCGCAGCGGTTTTAATAAAACGGCACCGATTCCTTCAGCCGGTACATAGCCGTCTCCGTCTTTCCCGAATGTATGACAAACCCCGTCTGTTGAAAACATGTCCCATAAACCGTATGTCAGATATTTATTCGGATGCAGCGACAAGTTGACGCCTCCGGCAACCGCCGATTCACATTCCCCGCGCCGAATGCTTTCCGCAGCAAGGTGAACCGCAGTCAGCGAAGATGAACAGACCGTATCGACCGCCATGCTCGGCCCGTGAAAATTGCAAAAATATGAAACTCTGTTTGCGATTTGCGCATAATTAAGAGAAAGCGGGAATACATGATCTTCAGAAGAAGCTTCAGCCCCGACCAACGTATAATCCTTATGCATCACCCCTGCGAAGACGCCGACGCGCTGTCTCTTATTCCGTCCGCGCGCCTCTGCGAGCGACTTCGGCGTATATCCGGCATCCTCAATCGTTTCCCAGCATGTTTGTAAAAACAGCCGTTCCTGAGGGTCCATTGTTTCAGCTTCCCGCGGCGTAATCCGGAAAAATTGGGGATCAAAGCAATCCGGATCATCAATAAATCCGCCCCATTTTGAAATGCTCTTTCCGGAAGGCGACTTTACATTTTCAAACCGGCGCCAGTCCCAGCGAGACTCCGGAATTTCGGTGACACAGTTTTTTCCTTCTTTCAGGTTTTCCCAGAATTCATGAATATTTTCGGCCTGCGGATAGCGGCCGGCCATGCCGATAATGGCGATATCTTCATCTTGCGGAACACTGCTTTTCCGTCTTCTCTCTGTTTGCGTCTCAACCGGCTTCTCCATTTTTGCCGGAGGCGCGCTGAAATGGCTCCCGTACTGCTCAGTCAGGAAAGCTGCCAGCTCTGCTGCCGTCGTATATTCAAACAGCAAAGTCGGAGAAAGGGTTTCGCCGATTTTTTCGCTGATCGTTTCGACGACGTCAAGCAGTCCGGACGATGTCAGCCCCATTTCATAGTAGCCGACTTGAGAATCAATCTGTTCAAGCGGCTTGCCGATTTTTTCAGCCATCAGATTCATGACATACCGTTCTGCTTCCTCATGCGGGTGTCCGCCTTCAAGCGATGCCGCAACTTCCGGTAAACCGGCTTTTTCAGGAGACTTCTCAGCAGGCTTACGGTCTGTATTGATCAGCTCGGCATCCCGCACGAGCTTGCTTGTGAAATCTTTCAGCTCGGCTACTTTCCGGCCGGATGCGTTAAAAAACTCCAGTGTAATGTAAATGAGCTCCTTTTCCTGCCGAAGCGACGAACGTTTGATTCTCGTGATGCAGCCGGCCTGCAAAGGTTCGGAAGCTGTAAAAGATTCGTAGAAAAGAGGCAGAAACAGCCTCTTTTCCCCATTTAACAGCGATGAGATCAATAGGTTTGCGCCGACGCCGCTTCCGTCAAGAAGAGTCGGATGGAACAAAAACCCCCCGGCCTGTCCCATCGCGTCTTTTCCGAGCGATACATCAAAGGTGACGCCGTCCCGCTCCTCAAACACTTCTCCTTCTGCTTTCATATATCCGCTGTGAACCAATTCCTGGCTTCTGCATTGTGCATACAGCTCATTTAAATCGATGGTGCGTTCCGCCTCGCGTTTGACAGAGTCAAGATCAAGCGTGTCACTGAAAACTGCGGGTGCCGTCTCGTGCATTTCCGCTTTGACGTAAATACGTTCTTCCGGCTGTACGCGTCCGCCGCTGACCTCAGCCCCTTTTGCGGTAAGTTTCCAGCGCCCTTCTTTTACCTTTGTACATTCAACCGTAAGCTTGACGGCGCTATCTTCTTTCGCAATAAGCGGCTGATATATGGATAAATGGCGCAGCTGAAGCCCGTCGTATGAATAGCCGCGCTCTTTGAAAATCTGATAAAACATATCAATATAAGCCAATCCCGGAAGGACTTTTTGTCCGTAAACGTCATGATGTAAAATAAACGGATTTTTCAGCGATAAAGTGATTTGCTTATTGAAGTTCTTCACGTTAAACCTCCACTTCATAGGTATCCCAGATGTTTGCCGCAGCTTTTTCGTTCGTTTCTTCTTTGCTGTCCGGCGAAATCAGCCGCTTATTTAATGCAGGCGGTGTTAAAGGGTGGCGCTTGATTGGGCGCCCTTCGTCTTCCTGCCACGCTTCCACAATGACGTGGGCGTTTGTTCCGCCGTCGGCAAAGCAGTTAATTCCTGCCGCCGGTATTGGTGACGGCCAGTCTGCCAGAGTGCGGCTGAACTGAATATTGGCCTTTTCTCTATCAAAATGTGTATTTTCATGCTCGCCTGATAAAAACGGGATAAAGCTCTTTTCTTTCAGCATGAGAACAACTTTTATGAAACTTGCAATTCCTTCCGCGCAAAGCGGGTGCCCGATGTTCGGTTTCACAGATCCGATTCCGAGCGGGCCGGCGTCTTTTGAACGGTAGACGGATTGAATGGCCTTCAGTTCTAACAGATCCGTCACGACCGTGCCTGAACCGTTCGCTTCAATATGAGTAATGTCTTCCGGCTGTTTTCCGCTTTTTTCAAGAGCCTTCTTCATGACGGATTTTTGCGCTTCCAGACTCGGCGTAGCCGGGCCTGCCGTTCTTCCGTCATTATTGACGGATGCCGCCTTCACTACGGCATAAATAGAATCTCCGTCTTCAATCGCCTGAGACACGGTTTTTAAAAGAACCATTCCGACACCCTCGCCCAGCACGACTCCATCGGCGCGTTCGTCAAATACATGGAACGACTGCGCTTTACTTAATATGCCGCGCTGTTCAAATAATTTATGGGTTTCTTCTGATTCAAACAGGCTCACCCCGCCGACGACGGCCGCTTTTATTTCTCCTGTTACAAGAGCCTGCACGGCCATATTCATGCCGACTAAAGCAGAAGAACAAGCCGTATCGAGGACAACACTCGGGCCGCGCATATCAAAATATTGAGAGAGATTTGCGGCCAAATAATTCTGGCCCAGCGCGACGATCGGGTTTTTCGCATCCAGCAGTTTCTCTTCACCCGGTTTGTGACGGCTGCGTCCGCCGAGATACACACCTATTGCTTCTCCCTTTATCTCATCCGGCGTATAGCCAGCGTGATACCACAGGTTAAGGCATTCTTCCAGAGCGGCCAAAGCTTGAGGGTCCATTGCCTTTACATCTTCTTCAGCCAGTAAAAAGAAGTCCGGATCAAATTGATGAATTCCATCAAGCATTCCCGCGTAATAAGGCGTCTTCAAACCCCATCGCTCAGCCGGAACAGGACCGATAGCCGAACGGCCTTCAGCCAAGAGCGACCAGTACGCCTCTAAAGAATCCGCCCCCGGAAACCGGCAGGACATGCCGACGACCGCGATATCTTCCCGGTGAATCTGTTTTCCGGCCGGCTCTTCTTGCACCTTAACGGCTTGTGTTTCAATCACCGGCTCAGCCGGCTTCTTCTTAACAGGCTCCGCCGCCAAATCAAACCGTTCTGACAAAACTTCTGTATATCCTTCGAGAAGCCAATTTGCGAAAGATTGAATCGTCGGATATTCATACAGAATGGACGGGTCAAGCGATGCCGAGAGATTCCGGTTGATCCGCTGCAGAAGCTGAGCAAGGATAATGGAGTCCACTCCGTAATCTTGGAATAATACGTCTGTCTCAAGCTGATCCTGGTCAATCCGCAGCTCTTCAGAAAATAATTCTATCAGCCATTCTTCTGTTTTCCTTGTTAATTGAGCGTTGTCTGCGGCATAAGCGGTTTTTTCCGCCGGTTTTACCATAGCCGGACTCATTGGCTGATCCTGCCTGCTCCGCCGCAGGAATCGCTCCGGCTTCCACAGCTTAGGATTCAGAACGGCCGGCAGCACCGGGCCCCTTGCTGATTCAAGAAGTAGACCGTCAAGGAGCTGTAATCCTTCTGCATTCGTGATGCTGTATAGCCCGCTCTCTTTATAAGCTTTGTTCGTTACTTCGCCCATTCCGGTTTCTTTCCAGTTCGGCCACTGAATGCTTACGATCGGCAGCTGCTCTTTGTATGAGTTTGCAAAATAGTCCATATACGCATTGGCCATGGCATAGTCGGCCTGTCCTGCCGAAAGCGCCGGTATCGCAGCTGACACGGAAGAGAACAAGACGAAAAACTTCAGCGGCTCTTCGCTGAGCACACTGTATAACGCCTGAAGCCCGTCTACTTTCGGCTCGAGCACGCGCTGTATGTCTTCATCGGTTTTTCTGATGAATGCGAGCGTCTCTTTATCGGTCACACCCGCGCAGTGAATCACGCCGCCGATAGGTCCGAGCGTCTGTTTTATCTGACTCAGTTCCTGTCTCAGCCCGGCTTCATCAGCTAACGGGACTGACAATACCTTCACTTGTACACCTTTGGATTCCAAGTCGAGAACAGCTTCAATTTTCGCTTTTACAGAAGCCGTCACCCCATTCAGTCCGCCCGTCCACTCACTTCGCGGCGGAAGGGTCTCACGGCCTGTAAGCACCAGTTTTTTCACTCCGTAATGTTCGGCAAAATGGCGTGCGCATAAAAGGCCGATCCCCCTCGTACCCCCGGTGATCAGAAGCACATGGTTGTCCGGAAAATCAATTCTTTCACCTTTCATATCCATGTTTTCTGAGCCGCTTAATACAGCACGGTAACGCAAGCCGTCCCTCCGGCAAACTTCCGCGTCATCAGTACGGGCATGAAACTCATCGGCAATCTGCTTCGCCAGTTTGTCATCAGAAAGCCCTCCTTCAAGGTCGAGATGCCTTGAAGACAGATGACCGTACTCGCATGCCAGCATTCTGTACAGACCGGCCCGTTTTGCTCCTGTTGTTTGATTGGCCTCTTTATTTAATGACTCAAGGTCTTTCGTGACACAAAGCAGTGTCATCCCTTCTTTATGCCCATGCTCAATCAATTGCTGAAGCCATTTGATACCGGCCATGTCTTGAGAATCTTCTTTCGCTGCGCCGAGGAGGTCGATGACTCCGCCAAACGCCTGCCAGTCATATTCACCGGCAAGGTCTGATCCTGTGATGATACGGTGATTCGGCATATGCGCTGCGATCTCTTCTGCGAGATTGACCGTGTCCCCGCCTGTCAAAATCGCAACGGTACGTGCACACGGTTCACCCAGTTCGAGCGGGCTCGGTTCCCATTGTTTCGTCAGAATACGTTTCATCCGTTCCTCTGTATGGACCTTCTTTTTGTCAGGATTCTCAGGCACCCAATACGTGTCTTTTGCGAACGGATAAGACGGAAGACTGAGTAAACGCGGCGTACCCTTTTCATACAGCCGGTTCCAATTCAATACGCCGCCTTTCACCCATACCTCTGCCAGCTTGGCGAATTTGCCTTTTTTAATCCAGGCGTCAATGACGATGTCCATATCTTCATCTGCCGTGAACAAGGCAAACGTATCTTTATTGCGGTGAGACTGGCCGGTATACAGCCCGGCGATGTTTTTCTCATTTTTCGTAAATGCTTCCAGCTTTGTTTCCAATTCCGCCATCGTCGCTGCAAGAATGGCCAAGCGCTCTTCCATTTCGTCCCTTCCGGTTTGCAGCGTATAAGCGACGCCCGCCAAGTCTTGATCTGTATACGGCGTTTGACGGATCGCTTTTTGCAGCTGCTGCGCCTGTTCAAACAATTTTTCTTTTGATTTGGCGGACAAAAGGATGATTGCCGGATTTTCCGGACTGTGCTCAGGCTGAGCGGCTGCTTTCGGGACATACTCTTCAATGACGATATGGGCGTTGACCCCGCCGATGCCAAATGAGCTGACCCCGGCCCGGCGCGGAATGGCATTTCCGTTTCTATCTTTTGCTGCCGTCCATTCCTGATTTTCCCGCACGATGTAGAAAGGACTGTCATCGAGCTGAATGTACGGATTGATCGTCTCGCAATGCAGGCTTTTCACCAGCGTTTTGTGCTTCATTTGCAAAAGCACTTTCATGACGCCTGATACTCCCGCGGCAAGCTCTAAATGGCCGATATTGCTTTTGACCGAACCGATGCCGCAGCGGTGACCGAAGACTTCAGGCTCTTGATTTGTTTTCGCCAGCTCGTGAAACGCCGCTTTCAAACCGTTTATTTCAATCGGGTCGCCCAATTCCGTTCCTGTACCGTGCGCTTCAATATACGTGACGGTGCTCGGGTCCACTCCCGCTTTCCGGTATGCTTTCACCAATAAATCAGCCTGCAGTTTCGGATTCGGCGAGGTTAACGTATTCGCCCGGCCGCCGTGGTTTTCAGCCGTACCGCGGATCACGCCGTAAATCGGATTGCCGTCACGTTCTGCATCTGTCAGTTTCTTCAGCATCAGAATTCCCGCGCCTTCACCTCTGACATACCCGTTGGCATCTTTGGAGAAGGTTTTGCATTTTCCGTCTTTGCTGAGCATGCCTGCTTTGCTGTAGCTGATATGCGCTTCTTCCGTCAGAATCGTGTTGATTCCTCCGGCAATCGCCATGTCGCATTCTCCGTTTTCTATAGCGGATACCGCCCGGTGAATCGCCACAAGCGAGCTTGAACATGCCGTTTCAATCGGCTCGCTCGGCCCGTGAAGATTTAACAAATAGCTCAAACGGTTCGGACCTATGGAAGGAATCATGCTGCCTGTCGCCGCATGTCCTTCCGCCGCAAGACCTGCCCTTGTGAACAAATCTTTATAACCGGTATTTCCGGTGCCGATAAAGACGCCCGTATTTGTGCCGGAAAGGCTTTCCGGCTTACAGCCCGCATCTTCTATCGCCCGCCATGCATAAGTCAATAACAGCCGCTGCTGCGGATCTAAATATTGGGCTTCCCGCGGTGAAATCCCAAAGAACAGCGGATCAAATTCAGCTATTCCGTCGATAAAGCCGCCCCACTTGATATTCGTTTTGTTCCCTTCAAGATTCGGGTCGCCATCAAACGCTTCCCAATCCCAGCGTTCTTTCGGAATGGTTGTGATCGAATCCTTTCCTTCTTTCAAATTGCGCCAAAATTCCTCTATATCCTTCGCGCCCGGGAATCGGCCGCTGATTCCGACAATGGCAACCGTATCCAAGCGGCGCGGCTCTTGTGTCGCTGCCGCAGCGTTCATTACCGTTGCGAAGCGCTTTTTCCGCTGCATTTTCGATTTTTGGGCTTTTGGCTGCTCTTTTTTCGGAGACTCTTTCTTCTTTTCGCCGAAACGGCCCGGATGCTCTTTTGCCAAATATCCGGCGAGACCGCTGATCGTTCCGTACTCAAAGAAAATCGTCGGCGCCAGCTCCAGCTGATACGCTTCATTTAATTGATTCGTAAAGACGGTAAACGATACGGAATCAAAACCGTATTCACTCAATTCCGTATCTGTCTCAATGTCCTCACGGTCAACTTTTAAAATGCCGCTTACCATGGCTGTCAAAGCGGTGTGAAGCGTTTGAAGAGATTCTTCTGCATCGTGTTTTTCTTCCGGCTGAGAAGGAAGGCCGGCTTCTGCCTCATCCGTCAAATACTCTGCTAAACTGCGGATCGTCCCGTGTTCGAAGAAGATCGTCGGCGCCAGTTCCAGCTGATACGCTTCATTTAATTGATTCGTAAAGACGGTAAACGATACGGAATCAAAACCGTATTCACTCAGTTCCGTATCAATATCAATCTCGTCTTGGCCGACTTTTAAAATTGAACTGACCAATCGGATAAGCGCACCGTGCCATTTGTCTCCCGAAACGGCGGATACAGGCTCTATTTTCTCCACCTGCGGCTTTTCAGTTTCAGAAACGGATAGGAAGGACTGTTTTAATTTTGCTGCGTGTCCTTCAGCTGCTAAAAGCTGCGGCTTTTCCTGAGCCATTCCTTCATAAAAAGCAGCCAGGCCTGACGCCTTTTGAAGCGGAACCATGCCGAAAGCTTTTTTCATCATTCTCTCCGTCTCGTCTCCCGCCTGCATACCGCCATCTTTCCACAGCGTCCAGTTAAAGGCGACCGTTTTTCCGTGCCGAAGGCCATTCTCCGTAAGGGATTGCCTGTAAGCGGCGTACGCATCCATAAACGCGTTGCCGGCGGCATAATCAGCCTGCCCGACATTGCCGAGAACGCCGGAAACACTGGAGAACAATACGAAAAAGTCAAGATTGCAGTCTTTGCTGGCTTCATCTAAATAAGCGGTTCCGATCACTTTCGGATCAAGCACTTCCCTGAACTCTTCCTTCGTTTTTTGCAGCAGGAAGCGGTCTTGTATCACTCCCGCAGCGTGAATAATTCCGTTAAGCTTTCCGAAATCCGCCGTAACCTCTTTTATCAGCGCTTCATTTTCCCGCCGGTCTGCCGCATTCATCTTTTTGTAGACGACATTTGCGCCTGAGTGCTGAAGCATAGCAAGCTCACGCTGTTTGGCTTCTGCCAGATTTGAGCGGCCGGTCAGAATGATTTTCGGGTGTTTAACGCGACCTGCGATTTCTTTTGCGAACATCAACCCCAGGCTTCCTGTCCCTCCGGTTATCAGATATACGCCTTCGTCCTTCCAGACGGCGCCGCCCCCTGCGGGATGCATTTCTTCCCAAGCCTTCACATACCGTTTGTCTCCTTTATAACGGATATGTTTATCATGCGGCCGATGACTGTCGTTTTTCAGTTTTTGAGCGACAGCCGGCATTTCACCGATTGATTCCATTTCGATGAGCTGACAGTCAAGTTTTCCGTATTCCAGCTCGGCTGTTTTTAACAAACCTGTTAACCCCGCAAACAATTGCTGGCTGCCGTCTGCTGAAATAACAGTCTGAATCAGAATGCGGCCCTGCCTTTTTTCGCTGATGATCCGCCGGATGTGTTCAGCGATTGTCTGCGCGTAGCTTTGGAAGCGTTCAGCGGCTGTTTCACCCTCACCTTCTGCAATCAGCAGTTCGGCGTCTTTCAGGCCGGATGCCGCTTCATCTTTTATACGGCAGGCATCTTCACAAAGTATGATCAAATGCTCATCAGCATGGACAGAGGCTTTCTCGGATGCGGCGGCTTCTTTCCAGACCGGTGCAAACAAGACCTTTTCCGAGCCTGATAGCCGCTGAGCCGATTCTGCATCGCCTTCAAGCACTCTCGTAGAAAATCCTCTCACCTTCACGCAAAGCGCTCCTGTTTCGTCGAACAGGTCAATGTCGGCTTTCTGCACGGAATCACCGGTTTGATATCCTTCGCTGAAGCGTGCATGCGCCCGCATAGTCGGCGTGCATGCTTTGACGACTTCAAGATATTCCAGCGCAAACGGCAGAATCAGCTTTTGTCCGGGAAACTCCTGCATAATGCAGATCGTTGCCGTCTGAATAGCTGAATCAATGATGCTCGGATGAAGCGTAAATTGTCCGTTCGTGTGAGAAACAGAATCCGGAAGCTGTATGTCCGAAAGCACTTCTTTCTCGCCGATAAAGGCGGACGTAATGCCTTGGAAGGCTTTTCCGTGGAACATCCCCCTGCTCCGGCCTTCCCGATAAAAGGCCGCCGGATCAAGAATGTCCGCTGTGCATCTGTTTTGTATGGCAGAAAGGTCGGCCTCAGGCTCTCGTTCAGCCTTTATGATTTCGGCCCGCCCTTGGCTGTGCAGCACTTCTTCGCCGTCAGCGTTTACGCTGTAAATGTCATATGAGATGATGCCGTCCTCTTCAGGGAACAGCGCAATATGGACCTGGCGCTCTTGTTCGTGAACGACGATCGGTTTCATCCAGACGGTATGATGGAGCGTTATTCTGTCTTGGTCTTTTAATAAGCCGCCAAGCGCCCGTTTTACCGCTTCATATGACATTTCCAAATATGCCGCTCCCGGCAGCACAGCTTTTTCCCTGACCACATGATCCTTCAGGAAAAATTCTGAGCCTGTAAACCGTGAGCTGAACCGCTGAACGGCCAAATCTGACGTATTTTGCTGCACGAGCGGGTGTAAAACTGAGACTCCGGTGTGTGCGGCAGATGTTTTCTTTTCTGCTTTTTTCGGCCAGTACGGCTCCTTTGCAAACGGGTAGACCGGCACGCTGATTCGTTTCGGATGCTTGTCTTTGTAAAGCTTGTGCCAATTAATGGTGACACCTTTACTCCACATTTCACAGAGCTTCGTTCCTTTTCCTTTCGCAAGCCATTTCTCAATGAGTTCAGCGCTGTCATCATCATCAGAAAGCCAGGCAATATCTTTCGCCTGCTGTTTTTCTCCTCTGAAGCAGCCTGTTACAGCCGGCTTATCATTGATAAAATCGGCAAGCTGCCGCTTCAGCTCCGCAATGCCGCTTGTGATAAAGGCCGCGCGCTCTTCCATCGCTTCCCTTCCGACTTGGAACGTGTAGGCAAGATCAGCGAGGTCGGCGTCCGTTTTTCTTTCCAGAAAAGCCAGCAGCTGTTTTGCGTACTCCTTCAGACGATCTTTTTTTCTGGCAGACAACGGAATGATGAAAGGACCGGCAGCGTCTGCTGCCTCAGATGCATCCGGATATTGTTCAAAAATCGCGTGTGTGTTTGTTCCGCCAAGACCGAAAGAGCTTAAAGCCATGCGGTGCGCTCTGTTCTCACGGGTTAACTCTTTCTTTTCTTCCGCTACGTAAAACGGAGAGTCTTCTAAATGAAGATTCGGGTTCGGCTCTTTGTAATTGATGCTCGGCGCGATTTCCTGATGATATAAGCTCATGACAACCTTGATGCAGCCCGCCATTCCGGCCGCTGTATCCAAATGCCCGAGATTTGTTTTGACTGAACCGATGCCGCAGTATTGTTTTTTATCTGTATATCGGCCGTACACCGATTGAAGTGCGGACAATTCGATCGGATCGCCGAGTTTTGTTCCCGTGCCGTGAGCTTCGACGTACGCAATCGTTTCGGGATGGATGCCCGTCTGATCAATGACCTTCTGAATGACCTCAGCTTGTCCTTTGACGCTCGGCGCATAAAATCCGACCTTATCCGCTCCGTCATTATTGACGCCGATTCCGCGCAGCAGCGCATAAATATGGTCGCCGTCCTTAACGGCATCAGACGCTTTTTTTAAGAGCACGGCGCCGGCTCCCTCACCGCCGATCATTCCGTCAGCATCCGCGTCAAACGCTTTAATATGCCCGTCGCTTGAAAAATTCAGCCCCGGCTGATGAACATATCCGGCGCTTGATTCCGTATGAAGGGTCGCACCGCCGACAAGGGCGTACTTGGCTTCGCCGGACTGCAGGCTTTGAAAAGCCGAATGCAGGCCGATTAACGAAGATGAGCAGTTGGCATGGACAAAATAGCTCGGCCCTTTCAACCCGAGTTTATGAGAAATCATCGTCGGAATCGTACCGCTTTGGGCAAGCACCCATGACACGTAGCCATCCGGCGTTTCCAGCTGTGCTGTCGTCTCCTCCGGCAGCAGGCTGCGGTAAGAGTTAGTGCTGGCAGACATATACACGCTTGTTTCCGGAATTTCTTTGGAGATATATCCCGCATCCTCGATTGCCTTCCATGAATGGAGCAAAAGCATTCTCAGCTGAGGGTCCATATATTCCGCATCTTTCGGTGAAAAGCCGAAGAAACCGGGATCAAACATTTCTTTCCCCTCTAAAACTGATTTAGCCGGAACGAAGCCGGGATGATCAGCCAGTTCTTCAGAAATACCGAATCGGCGGAGCTCTTCTTTTGAAAAGAAGGTGATGCTTTCTTTGCCTTCTTTGATGTTATTCCAAAATTCATAATGATCTTTCGCTCCCGGAAACTCACAGGATATACCGATAACCGCAAGGCTGTCCTCGTAATAATCGGGAAATTCTCCCGCTGGGTGTTCCCGGTCTTCTGTATTCACTTTCTTTTGCGGCACAGGAGCCAAAACGGCTTCTTTCGGTTTTTGTTCTATGATGTACCGGCTGATGTCTTTTACCGTCGCGTATTCAAACAGCTCCGTTACGCTGAATTCACAATCCAGTTCCTGCGTCATCCGGTCAGTGACAGTCACGGCAAGAAGCGAATCTCCCCCCGCATCAAAAAAGCGGTCATCAAGCTCTATATCTTTGCTTTTCAATACATCCTGCCAAATCGCCAGCACCGCCTGCTGGATATGAGATGATGAAAATGTTTGTGTGTCCGGCTGCTTTTCCGTCAGATCGCGCGCAGCAAGAAGCTTGCGGTCCACTTTTCCGTTCGGTGTGAGCGGAAGCTCTTCAAGACGGATAAAAGAAGCTGGCGTCATATAGGCCGGCAGCGCTTGTTTCAAATGATTGCGCAATTCCTTTGCAGACGGAAGCGGCTCTCCGTTTTTCAGAATATAAAACGCGCAAAGCTTTTCATTTCCGGAGTGATTGTTCACAACCACTACGCTTTCCTGTACGGCCGGATGGGCATTCAGCCGGCTCTCAATATCTCCGGGTTCAATCCGGTAGCCGCGGATTTTGACTTGGGTGTCCATCCGTCCCATGTATTCAATGCGGCCGCCGGGGAGAAAACGCGCCATATCGCCTGTTTTATAAAGCTTTGATCCCAGTTCGAGCCGGTGGCTGACGAAAACTTTATCTGTCAGCTCAGGCTTGTTGAAATACCCTCTTGCCAATCCGTCTCCCGCAATACAAAGTTCTCCCGGCACCCCTTCTAAAACAGGGTTGAGACCGGAATCCATAATATACACACGGGTATTGGCGATCGGGCGCCCGATCGTAAGCGCGCTCTCATTTTCCGTGATACGCTGCACCGCGGACCAGATTGTCGTCTCTGTCGGCCCGAACATATTCCAAGCCTCACTTTTCGTATCGAGAAACTGCTGCTTCAATTGTTCGCTGAGCGCCTCTCCGCCGCAAAGGATTTTCACTTTTTCTTCATTTGACCATCCGGAATGAAAAAGCATTTTCCATGTAAACGGCGTCGCCTGCATGATCGTCGGTTTGTACTCTTGAATCAGCTCTTTCAGCTTCCGTGCGTCTTTTGTGACTTCTGTCTTACAGATGTTGCACTCCGCTCCTTTGATTAAAGGAAGGTACAGCTCCAGTGCCGCGATGTCAAAGCAATATGTCGTGACGGCAAGCAGTTTGTCTTCGGACGAAAGCCCCGGTTCATGCGCCATCGAGATTAAGAAGTTGGTCAGCGCCCGGTGCGGAATCATGACACCTTTTGGTTTGCCCGTGCTGCCCGACGTGTAAATGACATACGCCAGATCGTCAGGTGTCACTAACCGCTTCAGCGACGTTCTTTCCGCGGCTGTACTTTCAATATGAGACCAATCGCGGTCAATGGCAGTTGTCTGCACGCCTCCCCAGTTCAAAGAGTGCTCTAAATCAGCTGTCGTCAGGCACATTGAAATCCTGCTGTCGGTGATCATATATTCCAATCTGTCAGCGGGATAAGAAGGATCAAGCGGCACATACGCTCCCCCGGCTTTTAAAATGCCGAGAAGGCCGACAGCCATATGCAATGAACGGTCTGTATAAATGCCGATGAGATCATCAGGGCCTGCACCGTGCGCCTGCAAATAGAGCGCCAGCTTCGTGCTTTTTTCATCAAGCTCACGGTACGTCAGCCTTTGCTGTTCATACACGACCGCACAAGCGTCCGGTGTTTCTGCCGCCTGACGTTCGAATAATTCATGGAAGCAGGCATCCGGATATTCACGGCTTGTCTCATTCCAAGTCTTAAGAATCATGTGCTCCTCTCTTTTTGTCATGAGAGAAACGTTCTCAAGCGGCATATCCGGATTCGCCGTCAAAGCTTCAGCAGCCTGTACAAATTGGCTGAAAAGCCTGGCCGCCCCTGCTTCGTCGAATAATTCGGTGCTGTATTTAATCGTAAGATCCATGCCTGATGCTGCTTCCCACATTTCAAAAACAAGATCATATTCCCCCTCCTGATGAATGTCTTTTACAAACTCACAGGAGAATTCCTTGTATTCATCAAGCATCGATTGATAGCTCGAATGCTGCAGAAAGTTCTGATAGAAAAAGGTATTGCTGAAAACAGGCGAACCGTTCTGCCGGGGTTTCGCATGCACATCACGCACCATTTTCGGAAACGGATAAAATGAGTGATCCAGTCCGTCCAGAACGGCATCCTGCACCTTTTGAACAAAGTCAGCAAATGTTTCTTTTCGTCCGGCTCTGTTCCGTATGGGAAGCATGTTGAGGAAATGGCCGACCACTCCGTCAAAGCGTTCTTCGGGTCTGACCATTGCAGGCATGCCTGTCACAATATCTTCCTTATCCGTATATTTGCTTAAAAGCACCATGTAACAGCTCAGCATGACGGTAGACAAATGAATCGAACGGGATGCGGCAAACGCCGTTATATTATTCAGCAGCCGTTCGGGAAGACGGCGTGTCAGCGTATCTTCTGTAAACTCCGGAACACTGCTGTCCGTGCGCATCGGCGGAAGCTGAAGGTCAGGCAGATCGCCCCCGAGCTGTTTCATCCAGTAAGCGCGGGCAGCTTTGCTTTCTTCCCCCGCTAAATACCGCTTTTCCCAAGCCGCGAAATCGGGATGAATGCCGGGAACGGCGGCCGTAAACTCTTCTTTTCCCTCCAGCAGCGCCTGATAATGATCCAGCAGACTGTGAATAAATGTAATGGATGAAATGCCGTCAAACACGATGTGGTGAATGACCGTCAAAAGATAATGTTCCGCGGCGGATTTTGAAAGCAGCTGCACGCGCAGCAAAGGCCCGCCTTCTTTGACAAACGGCTCTTTCACTTTTTTCCGTATCAGAGCGGATATTTGTGATTCATTGACGTCAGAAATATCTTCTTCCGAGAATACAAAAGGATTTGCCGCTTCTATGAAATAAAACCCGCCATCTGTTTCATTCACCGCGCTTTTGAGCATCGGATGCTGCTTTAATACGAACTGAAACGCCTGTTTCAGTTTCTCTTTGTCGATTCCGGATGTGAATCGGAAACAGAGCGGGACATGGTATGCAGTCGTTTCAGGCGACATTTTATGCAATGTCCACAGCCCTTTTTGGACTTCTGAAAGCGCTGGCGCCATTTGCCGTCTCTCCCGTTCTGCCGGCGGTTCGGCTTTTTGGGGATGATGCTCCGCTGACATGTTTGCCGCTTTTTCTGCAGTATAAGCCGCTAAAGCGCCAATCGTCGGGTTTTTGTGCAGCTCTCTTGCCGTCAGCCGGATGTGATACGTTTTTTCAATTGATCTGGCGAGTTTCATCATCTTGATGGAATTGACGCCAAGACTTTGAAACGGCGTATTTGGATCAACGAGCTCATCTGCGATGGAAAGTTCCTCTTTCAGAAAACGGATAAAATCCCGTTCAATATCTTTCTCTGCAGAAGCCGTGTCTGAATTGCCGCCTTCTTGCCTGCTATTATGTAATGAATCAAATTGCCCTTGTTCGAATGAATGTTTCAGCTGAGTGCGCTGGATTTTCCCGATCGCCGTCTTAGGAATGTCTTCTTTTGCGACCGGAAGCAGATAATCAGGGGTAACGCCGATTCTCTGTGTCACGTGCTGGTGAATGTGATGAAGAAGCTTCGTCATGCGGTTCTCATCCAACGGAACAGATGTCACAAAGAAAATCGCCAGCTCATCTGTCGTGCTTTGATTCGGCCGGACGGCGCATGCCGCTGTATAAGATGTTTCAATTTCCGGCAATTCCTCAACGGCTGATTCAATGGCGTGGCTGTAATAATTAACACCGTTGATAATGATGGCATCTTTCGTGCGCCCCGTTATCGTCAGGCGGCCTTCACGCAGAAATCCGAGATCTCCCGTTTCAAACCAGCCGTCTTCTGTAAAGACACTGTCATTTAAGTCCGGGCGCTCATAATATCCGCTCGTTACAGTCAGACCGGACACTTGGAAGCGGCCGATTTCTCCTTCCTCCACCACTTGATTGCGGTCATCCGTAATTCTCATATTAAATCCCGGGATCGGCAGACCGATCTCGACGAAACGATCGTCGTCACTCGTGTTTTCCAATGTAAACTCATCTGAGAAAATAACGCCCGAAGACGTTTCGGACATTCCCCATGCGGGACGGATGGCATTAGCCGGCAGACCGTGCGGCTCTAAAAGCTCCATAATTCTGCGTCCGACTTTCGCAACCGCGGCCTCCCCGCCGTTCAGCATGTAACGCATGGAAGATAAGTCCCATTTCCGCGTTTGAATCTCTTCTGCAAAATCGGCAAGCAGTCCGAAGGCAAAATTGGGGGCCCACGTGACCGAAGCGCGGTAATGATCAATCAGGTCGAGCCATTTTAAAGGGTCCATCAAAATGGATTCGCTCGGTATGTTGATTTCCTCACATCCGAGATAAACATCACGCAGATGAAGCATTCCGATGCCGCCGACGTGGTCAAAAGGCATCCAGTTAAACGTGACATCCTCACTTGTATAGCCCTGCATCTGAATATTTCCTTTGACCATGCAGACGATGTTTTCATGGCTGAGCATCACGGCTTTCGGCGTGCCCGTGCTTCCCGAGGTCAAAAGCAGCATCGCCAAATCTTCCGGACGGGGATGATGACAGTCCGTGTCCATTTCATGCGCACTGAGATCTTCTGCCGCCAAAGCGCAAAACCCGGAAAGCTCCTGCTCCTTCGCCCATTCAGTCATCTCCGGCAGCACGTCACGGCTTGTGATGACATACGGCTGATTCAACAGCATCCAGGCGTCTTTCAGTTTTTGCGTCCCGCTGTTCATTTCTGTATAAGCCGGAGCGGCCGCAAGCGGAACCGGGATCGCTCCTAAAAAAACACAGCCCCAAAAAGCAGGAATCAGCTGGGAATTGTCACTGAGCTGTAATATGACTTCATCCTGAGCCTTCACTCCTGATTGGCGGAGCCCTTTCACAATCGAAAGAGCGATCTTTTTCAGGCCGCTGTAAGTCTGGTACACTTTGGTGCCGTCAGGCTGTATATATGTGATGCCCTTTTGATCTCCCGCTGCCGCGGCGGTTTTGTGCAGGACTTCAGGAATCGTCATCGGCTGATCCGCTGAAAGCCGCAATGATTTTCCATAGCTGACAGATGGCTTGAGTAACCCGCTTGCCTTCATATCACTTTTCATAGAGCTGCCTCCATTTCATCTGTATGTAAGATGTATGTCTTATACTCCGTACATCGTCGTGATTCGTTTTTTCACTTCATCATCATGAAACGTCTCATCGTGCATGATTAACTCCTTCTCAATGACGGCCGGAAGCTGCTCGCGAAACGGCGTCACCAAGTGCCTTTTCAATGTAATTAAAGAGTTTCTCGGTTTTTCCGCAAGCTCACGGGCCAATTCCTGCGCATAGTCTAGTACTTCCTGCCGCGGAAGCACCGGAAAAGGCACCCCTCTTTTCTCCAAGTCACCGCCGCGGTAGTGGCCGCCGTTTAACAGCATTTCATGGCCGAGGCTTGCCCCAAGCTTCTCCGGAACGATAAAGGTAGCGCCCATTCCGGGGGTGAAACCGTATTTCATAAAGTTTGCGGTATACACGCTTTCTTTGCTTAAAATGACAAAATCACTGAAAAGCCCCATGACAAACCCGCCTCCGATTCCGTGGCCCTGCATGGCGGAAATGACGGGGATATCACATTCCAGCGCCAAAGAGTACATGCGGTCTTCCGTAAACTTCGTGATACCCTGCTGAATCCTGAGCAGGCCTTCCTGTGTGCCTCCGGAAGCAAAGTAATGGCCGTATCCTGTTAAAATCACAGCTTTATAGACTGACGATTTTTTTATACGGGTGAATGCTTCCATCAATCCATCCGTCAGTTCTTTGGAGAAGGCGTTTTTATGGGCTTTATCCTGCATTGTCACTTGGATAATATCCGGTTCAATTTCGAGCAGTTCAACTGCGGCGTTCGGCATGATATCCTCCTAACTGTTCTCCGTTTCCCAAGGAAGCCGCCCCGTTTCTGCATAACGGAAGATGGCTGATTGGTTATCCGGATCTGAAAACATCGCTTGATTTTCGGCTAGAGCAATGGATTTCGAACGATGAACAAGGTCGTTTAAGGAATCTATGTATTTTTTATAGCGGATGACTGCTTTTTTCGACAGCGGACGAAGGCGCAGCAAATGCTTTCTCAGCTCTGTTGCTGAGTCCGGGACGCATACGTCACAAAGTCCCCATTCAAGCGCCTGGCGTGCCGGCACGGGCTTTGTCATGATCGTCATATAATGCGCCTTTTGAAATCCGATTCTTTGAATTAAAAACGGCAGAACGCAGGCCGGATAAAGTCCGAATAACAGTTCAGATAAACTGAACGAAGCACTCTCCTCTGCAATGACGATATCGCACGCGGCGGCAAAACCGACACCTCCCGCATTTACTTTTCCGCGGACGCGGGCGATTGTGATGTACGGCCCGGATTTTAATGCCAGCCACAAACGGTAAAGCGGCTCCTGCGATTCAGCATGCTGCATTCCCTGCCTCATTTTCCGGTACATCTCATCAAAATCCGCCCCGAAACAAAATACCTCCGGCTGCCCTTCAAGCACTACGGAGGTCACGGAGTCTTCACATTCAGAAAGAACGTGCAGGCATTCCTCCACTAAACGCTCATTAATCGTATTGTTGGCTTCAGGCCGATCAAAGGTGATGAAGCAGACATTTTGCTGAAAACGGACGTTTATCGTTTCATAGGTCACGATATCCACCTGTATTTCCGATGAAATTCCGTGATTTCTTCCAAATACAAACGAGAGCTTCCTGTATGATGGTCTAAAATGTTCGGAATCATATTCATATCCAATTTGACATTCCGGGTTCCAAACTTCACCAAACCGCTGCCTTTAAACAGTTCTTCATACTCTTCCATGGACAGCCTGTATCTGTTGTTCAGATGCTCTTCTATTTTGAAAGAATGCTGCCGCGTTTGTCCTTCAGGCGTCACAACGCCGCTGTAAAATTCTGAACAGCACCCGGAGCCGTACGAAAAACAGCCGATCCGCTTAGAAGTGTCGAATGCCCCTTGGTCAATCGTGCTTGCAAGAGCCAATAAAGAGGCTGCTCCCATAATATTTCCGACTCTTTGGCAATAGCGGAGCCCCGGCTCTACCCTGGTTTGAAAATCCTGTTCGATTTCAGCGTTTTTCGCTTTTGCAAGCTTGCGCATCATCGTCCGGTGGGCTCCTTTGACCATGCCGCCAAACGGTGTATGGAAGGCAAGATAGTGAAACGTCTCTTTGTAGTCAGCGCCCGGCACACGGTTTTTGTACTCGCGAAATGTCTGTTCACAGCAATCGAGGTAAGACATCAATGACAAATCGGCATCACCGGCTTCACTGTCCGGGATCGGACGGCATGTATCCATCACCTCATAGCCGTAATAGCCGTTGGCGCCCGCATCCGCCTGAAATACGATTGGATTTTCACCGATCAATAAGGCGACGGCACCCGCTCCGGCGCTCGGTTCTGCGTAAGACCAATCCTCGCTTAACGCATCGCCGCCTTCGGCAATTAAAAACCGGGAAATATCCGTCGCGACGACAAGCGCCTTCGCTCCGGGGGATGTCTGCGACAAAATAAAATTAAGCGCCATCTGCAAGCCCGCCGTTCCTGAATAACAGGCTTGCTTCAGTTCAAATAAACGGCAGTTCCGGTTGAGGCCTAAGTAATCATGAATATATGTACTGAGTGATTTTCCGAAATCGATGCCGGACTCCGAGCAGGTAATCAGCAGCTCGATTCTGTCTTTTTCAGCCTCTGTCAATCGGTCGATAATCGGCTTTGCCGCGTTAACGCCGAATGTGACGGGGTCTTCGTACGGAAGAGCCACCGCTTTTTCTTTCATCAGTAAATTCTCAAATCTGGCAGGGTCTAAGTTTCTGTACTCCGCCAGCTGCATGACATCAAGGTATGCTGTCCCGCCAAACACATTTATCGCTTCTATTCCGGCAGCCGCCATGAACTTCGCCTCCAATATGAATTTTGAGTTTCCGATTATTTCACCGTTTTATCAGACAGCCTGTACCTTTTCATAAAGCTTTGCCGCCAATTCGCCGATGTTTGACACTCCCGTCAGCTCAACACGCGGGATCTGCAATGATAATTCTTCAAGCATCATCGTGATAATTTCGGCGCGGTCCACTGAATCCGCCCCCAGATCAACTAACCGGTCTTCCTGTGAAAGCTGTTCGCCTTCTAAATCAGGCAAAACCTCGTAGATTGTGTTCTGCAGCAATTCAAAGATTTTTTCTTTACTCATTGTCAGTTCCTCCCTGTTTCATCTTTTATGAATATTCCATGTTTTCAATCTATCATTTCGTCTTGTCAACACGTTTGCAAAAATGAACCTAACTTCTGATTCAAAAGCGAGGCCGTCTCTTCCATAAGCCGCATGCCGATATCATCGGCATGGCGGTTTTTCCAGGACTCCAGCTCCGTACCTTTCACCCATTGATTAAAGGCGCCTAATGCCGGGCCGCAATGAATCTGGAAGTCTACCTTGGCATCCGGGTCTCCTTTAATCGCCGAAGCAGAACTTTGCCTGAAATACCATTTGAATATGAGCGCCATTTTCTGTTTCGGATTCCGTTCGGCTTTTGAAATGTCTTCATTCGAATAATGAGCCTTCACTTTGTCATAAATACTGCTTACACTTGCCTTAAAATACTTCTCTTCTATTTGTCTGAGTGTCTTTTCATCAATTTCTTCAATTGAGCGATGACGCTGATACAGTTCATGCAGCTTAGAGGCGCGGGTCGGAAAGAACAGCCCTTTCTTTAATACCTGCACCTTGCTGCCTGATTCAAACATATCGCCGGCCGGCGCGTAGGCCGTATCCTGTACATTCATCTGCTGCAGGAGGTCCTTTACGAGGCCGCTCGTCGCTGCCTCAACGGTGCATTGGTTAATAGATCCGGTCACAATAAAATCAGCGCCGAGCATAAATGCGGCCATGGCAGCCTCAGGCGTTCCGATTCCCCCTGCGGCTCCGATGCGGACGGTTTTGCCGTATCGGTATTTTTTCATCATGTCATCTCGTAAACGGATGATCGCCGGCATGAGGCTGTAAGCAACTCCGCCGTCAGTGTGGCCGCCTGAGTCAGCCTCTACGCAGATGTCGTGCGCAACGGGTATTTCTCTCATCAGACTTGCTTCTTCAGCGGTAATTTTGTTTTCGGCTGCAAGTTTCTGCAGAATGTGATCAGGCGCCGGGCTGAGAAACGCTTCCGCTACTTCCGGACGGGAAAGCTTGGCGATAATCCGCTGACGCGCTATTATTTGCCCGCCGGCACCGCGTTTTAACCCCTTAGCGCGAAACCTTACTAAAGCGGGAGTAACCGTTAAAAACGCTGATGCTTCCAAGTTCTGAACCCCATGCTTCAATAAAAGATCAATCATTTTTTCTTCTGAATCTGTATGTTTCATGTTATGTACAACATTTATGCCGAAGGAACCGCCGTCACGAAGCTCATGCTGAATTGACAAAATGGCGTCCTCAACGTGCGCGATGTTCAAACCGCCCGTTCCGAAAAAGCCCATCATTCCTTTTTCGGCCAGTTTGACGACCATTTCCTTCGAAGAAATTCCGCGGTACATGCCGCCGGCCAAGTAGGCGTATTTCAATTGATAATCGCGCTTAAACTCTTCATTTCCTAAAGACGCCGCCGTAATTGAGCTTTTTCCAGTCTCAGCCGGGACTTTGATTTCATCTGTTATCGGCTCCGCTTCAGCCGTAATTCTTTGAATCAGCCCCGTCAGCACTTTTCCGGGACCGATTTCCTCAAAGCTCATGTTCTTTCTTCCCATTAAGAAACGGATACTGTCAGTCCAGTTCACCGATCCCGTTATTTGTCCGGTGAGTGTCTCTTTCAACTCTCTCTGCTCATAGGGTCTTGCCGTCACATTTGAAATGACCGGAATGGACAGCGGCTTAAAATGGAAAGACTCGATAAACCGTGAAAATTCCTCCTTCGCTTCCAGCATGTATCTGGAATGAAAGGCGCCGCTGACATTTAAGCGGTGAACCATTTTTACGCCGTTTACGGCTTCAAAAACGGATGCGGCTTTTTCAATATCTTCTTTAAATCCGGAAATGACAATTTGCTGCGGTGTGTTCATGTTGGCGATATCAATCATATCCAAGTGATTTTCTCTTAAAACATCCGTCACCTGCTCATGAGTCAGGCCGATCACCGCTGCCATGCCGCCTCCTTTTGCGCGGCTCATCAGTTCGCCCCTTTTTTTGACCAGCTGTAAGCCTTCTTCGAAATCAAAGGCGCCCGAAGCGTATAACGCGTTATATTCGCCTAAACTGTGTCCGGCGGTAAAATCCGGTTTCAAGCCGGTTTCTTCTGTTTTTTTCAAATAACTGAGGGCATTGACGACATAGAGCGCCGGCTGAGTGAACTGAGTCTGATTGAGACGTTCTCCATCCCGGCACAGCTCCTGAATGGAATATCCGAGAATGTGATCGGCCTTTGCGGTTAATTCAGGATAGCGGCCGAACAGGTCCTCTCCCATCCCGATTTTTTGCGAGCCTTGGCCTGGAAAAACAAAGCTGATCATCTTACAGTCTCCTTCCGGGCGGTGATAAAATGCTGTCTTCTATTTGCTGCAAATGTGTTTGTTCTTTATGAAACGGCGTCATAATGGCACGGATGCGTTCAGCCGATCCTGCAGGAAGAATCTGTTTGGCAAATGCGGCCAATGTTCCGGAAGGCCCGGCATCGATATACAATCCTTTTTGGCGGCTGTCTGCGAATTGAAGCGCTTCGCGGAATCGAATCGGCTTTCTTACGATATCCCAGAAAAAGTCCGCTTGTATATCGGTCTCAGCCTCTCCTGTCGCACTGGAGATGTACGGTATAAATGGAGTCCGGATTGATTTCTGAGCTAAAAAGCGCTTGTACGGCTGTTCCGCCTGATCAACCAGCGCTGAGTGAAACCCGTAAGATACCGGCAATAGCTGATGAGGAATCTGCTTTTCTCTCAGATCGTCCATGATCCTTTTGATATGCTCCCGCTCTCCTGAGATGACAAAGTGAGAATGATAGTTTACAGATGCCAATTCACTATGTTCGCCGAGCAGCGGATCATCTTGATATAAAGCCGGATCACCCAGTATCGCAAGCATGCTGCCGTTACGGCAAGTTTCCGTAACGATTCGGGCCTGTTCCAGCACGCAATCTAAAGCATCCTCGGCGCTCAGCACGCCCGACACAGCGGCCGCTGCATACTCTCCGAGGCTTGCTCCGATCACATAATCGGGACGTATGCCTCTTTGCTCCAAAGCATATGCAAGTGCGTACTCAGCCATAAAAATGGCAGGATGGCTGAAAAGAAGGCGGTCAAATGGATCAGACAGACGATTGCCTGTATGATACATCTCTTTAAGGACAGAGTAACCGAAACGGCTGACTGCAAAATCGTCCAAGTCAAGCATTTTCTGCCGAAAAGCGGCGTTATGTGCAAACAGCTCTTTCCCCATTTGATAGTATTGGGAACCCTGTCCAGAAAACATGAAAACAATTGGCTGGTTCATTTGTTCTCCTTTTTGCTGCTTATTTTTTTAAAATATTGATTTGTGAGTTTTTCGTGATGTCGTGTGCAGGTGAAGTGGTCGTGATGTTGTATGGCTGGCACTATTGTGTGAGATAAGAATTTTGACTTGCGTTCCGCTACATGGCGGGTGAAGCTTCAGTTTCTTTTTTGATGCGGTGAATAAGCCCTGTCAGCACATGGCCCGGGCCGACTTCTTCAAATTCCATCCGCCCTTTGTCCAGCAGATAGCGGATGCTGTCGTTCCATCGCACTGAATGGTCGATCTGATCGGCCAGAACGGAGTGGATTCCGTCTTGCTCATAAGGTCTGGCATGCACATTAGAAATGACGGGAATTGATATAGCAGAAAAATGAAATGACTGTAAAAATTTTTCGAACTCTTGTTTTGCTTCACTCATATATCTCGAGTGAAAAGCGCCGCTTACGTTTAACGGATGAAACATCGTAACGTCTTTTAATCCTTCGAATACGCTTTTGGCTCTTTCAATGTCTTCTTTGCGTCCGGATATGACAACTTGGTGAGGAGAATTCATATTGGCAATATCAATCGTATGTAATCCGTGCGTTTGAAGGGCGTCTGACACTTGAGCTGCAGTTAACCCCATAACGGCGGCCATTTTTCCGTCAGTGGCCATACTCATTAATTCGCCTCTTTTACGGACAAGCTGCAGGCCGGTAATAAAATCAAAAGCACCTGCTGCAAACAGCGCATTATATTCTCCCAAACTGTGGCCGGCCACATAATCCGGCTTTATGTCATTGTCTTGGATTTTTTTCAAATAGCTTAACGCGTTTACAACATATAAAGCGGGCTGGGTGAACTGAGTCTTATGAAGATTGGAATACGGATTCTCAAGACAAAGCCGTTTCATGGAATATCCGAGTGTTTCATCAGCCTGCTCCGTTAAGTCTTTAAATTCATCAAACAATGAGCTCCCCATTCCCTGCTTTTGAGAACCTTGTCCGGGGAATAAGTATGTGATCATTTTCTCAGCCATCCTTTCTCGGATTCAGATAAGAAGCATGTTCAAGTTGATAGTAACTTCACAAAAATACCATGTCAAGTTAATTTATCCTATGCGAACTCCTGAATAATGCCTATTTTTCCCTGCCGGAAGTCGGGCTCAGGGCTTTCGGAACAGGCGTAAGCAGAATGTCCCATCCGGCCTGCCCGGCGTTCTCTTCCGCAAACTCCCGTTACTCAGCCATTCATCACCAGAAATCTAGTAATAACTACCATTCCATTTCAGAAGTTCCTTGCCTCAAAAGGAAAGCTAGTTAGATAGAACTAAATTACTCATTACTTAAAATGAAACAGCCCTTTTTGATTTTTTCTGTTGCGAAAATTCACGAAATGTTCTTTTTTTTCAATCTGAAAGTAAATATTGTTTTTCAAAAGACTCTCCATTTTTTGACCCGGCTTCTCCCCGAAGGAGTGCCCCGGATACACACGCACATGCGGCGGAATGGAGGCTTTGATCCTCTGTATACTGTGAAACATATCTTCAGCTGAGCTGCCCCTGTCCTCACATATACCGCACCCTTCTGTAAACACGGTGTCACCGGTAAAAAGATGATCAGATAGCAAATAGCACATTCCCCCGGCCGTATGTCCCGGGGTCAGTATACTTCTGATGATAAACCCTCCGGCCGCAAAGGTTTGGCCGTCTTCAAGCGCTATTAAGTTTCTGCACCGGAATTGATAGAAATCGATTTCCGCCGACGACATGTATATATCAGAATGATAGATTTGCTGAAGCGGCTCCGCCAAGTTTACATGGTCATAATGCGAATGTGTTAATAAAATAGCTGATAATTCAACATCCAATTCATGCAGTTTATCGGTTATTTTATCGATTTCCCAGGACGGGTCCACCGCTATCGCAGATTTTTTTGAGCGGTCTGCGATAATATAACAATAGTTGGACCACATCTGGTGATAAGTTTTGATTTGATGCACTTCATATGTATGATCCATTGTCACCATTCCCATTTAAAAGATCCGGGCAGACTGCTGCCGCCGCCCAGCCGACTGTAACCACTTTACCAGATGACACCACGTTTTTCCATGGATTTTCCGGTAAAGATAAAAAACTGTTCAAATCAACCAAAAGAACCAGCCTCCGGTTTTTAAAATTTGTTATCGTAATATATAAGGAAATAAGAATATTCATTTACATGAATACTTTAGGAGATTTTATTCAGAAAATGGAGAATGGTATAATTTTCGGATAAAAAGAAAGAAAAACAAATCGAGTTTTTATTTTGAAAAGAATTGTCGAAGTAGCCTGAGAGGATACTCAGTCTTTAAATGACATTCAATCTAGATTCTTATTTCAATCCTTTTCTTCAAGATAACCTAAACCCATACGGCTTCCTCAAAATATATCAGAATACCTTAGCTCCTTACACCGAATTTCAATGTTATGCTTATGTGTTGGCATTAACACACAATTCAAAATTAGAAAAATACGACGTAATTCACACACAATGATGTTGTTTCTTCACTTTCTTGGAACAGCCGGAGCATTCTCCCCTGAGTAATCTTTTATGCTAGAGTAAAGCATCTTCTGGACCAAACGGCACGTACGCCGCTTATTGGATTACTTAAACTCTTATGTTTCCTCTTTAAACGGGACTATTGTTGGTGATTATCAAATTTAACCTGTGTTAAACTTTAGACGGGAGGTAATTATGGAAAATAAAAGAAACGCTGAACCGAGCCCAAAAGCTATAAGAATTCTAACTTACATCATTCCTATAGTTTTAATAGGGCTTATCCTTGTTCTTAAGAATATTAATACCGCAGCAGCAGAAATTTCATTTTATATTGTTGCTGTCGGTGTGGTTCTCTTAGTGGTTTTCAGTTTGATCAAAAATAGAAAAAACCGCAGGAAGAACTAAATGTAAGGGGGGCTAATTACTAGTCCCCCTTGATTCTTGCACATTGTCCACTCACCAAATTCCAATTTTATTTAAATTCTTCCCCCATCTCTTCCCATGAGAATCATCTTGCTCTTTAAGAGATTTTTCACTAGTAACATTCAATGAAAAATTCGGGACCATACAAAAAGACCCCTTGCTTTTTTATTGTGCTTCCAGGTTCATCTTCAGTGACAGCAAACTCTTGCAAGTATGGAAATCCTTCCTCTTTTGTTTTAAGATGTTTATGTTCAAGGATAGGAGAGGAGATCATTATGGCTTTATTTATTGCATTGTTTGGTGGTTTCATGGTTATAGGGGCATTTATTGGGGTAATATTGCTGGTTCCGGGAAAAACAAGAAGAACTGGACTTCGGCTGTCTCTTACATGTATCGTTATATTACTTTCAATAGGGTTCATTAATAAGCATTTTCTTAAATATGAAGATGAACCTATTGCGACCATTACGCCAGGCGAATATAAAAAAATAAGAGAAGATATGACTTATGATGAAGTCAAAAAAATTGTTGGCGGCAAAGCGAAATCTGAATATAAAATTAATAAATATTCATCACCAGATTATGATTTTGATGGAGAGGACGGCTTGGAAAATGATGCAACGGTATCTCTTCATTTTGTTGATGGTAAGTTAAGCGTCAAAAGTGAATATGGGTTAATTACTAAAAGTGATCAATCAGAATTAGATGACTCACCGTATGTGGATGTAACGGAAAATCCCGAAAATAAAATTAAAGAATTAGTAAATGAACACCTACATAACGTTTCTGTCGAAGATATTGAAGTCAATCAGGATCTTGGAACTAAAGAAAACGGTCAAAACATTGCACTGGTTCACTTGTCCTTTGATTTAAAAAATTCATTAGCAAGAACTAAGAAAATGATTGAATTATATAGTGATGATTTAGCTGCTCGCACAGCAATAGAAGACAAAAGCGTTAGTGAAATCTCTGTATTTTGGAAAGCTCCATACATAGACGAAAACGAAACCTTAGCAAAAGTCTCTTACAAAAGATCCGGTGAAAAGATGAAGGTCAGTGCGAGAAACTATTCTCAATCTTTAAGTTATTAATCAATTTAAATGAAAAAAGCCCTCTCATTAAGGGAGGATTTCATTCCTTCGTGTTACGATGAAATCAACAACAAAACCAGTCGTACCAAGCCCTCTCGGCAGATTTGCTGAGGGGGCTTTCTGCTGTTTTCGGAACTTTGAAAAGCGGTGTTTGTTTGCAGAAGGGAGATCGCCGTTCTCCGTTCGTTTCCCTTTCAAAGATTTGTTAGCGGGAGGGTCACTTGCCCTTGCTGCCGTGAGCCTTGTTGTGACACGCGTTACACAGCTTTCAAGGTTCTTCATGTCTAATCGTTTCGACCAATCTTTCTTTACTTCCACAATGTGATGCACCATGTCAGCCGGAGTGAAGCAATGATCTTTCAAACAACACTGACAGAGATAATTGTCTCGTATCATGCAAGTTGTCTTGTTCGTTTCCAATCTGTTGATTTATAAAAACTTGTTATTGTTTTGTTTCCTCCTGCTGAGCGTTTCTGTGGTCTGGACAATATCCCTCCCTGGTAATTGCCTTACACCACTGGCTTTACATTCCCTCAATGGCTTAAGCGGTATTGGAATCACCTTTTCTTTTTTTCATCAACGTAAAGAGTACAAATACGTCTAAATCCTCCACTATTGTACATGCATAAAATCCTCCTAAAAAGTGGCAGGATTTAATACGAACATACGTTAGTTAAATATTAGGAGTTAGCTGACATGTATCAGTCTGTATATAGTACATTGATCACTGGCACCGTGTGGCGCGAACATCCTCCGTCCCCGACAATTCTCCTCATCACTTTCTCAACTTAATCTATATCCTATCTACCCTTCATTCCTCTCAGCTCCTTTTAAAATAAAAAGACATCCGTTATGGATGTCATAAAAGTGATTATTTATCTTTTTCTTCTTTCTCAATTTCACTTTTTAAAAAGTTTATACCATTAGATGAGGCATTAGTAACGAAAACTTGAAACAAGTTATAAATAACACTTTTCAGCTCAATTAAAAAATTCAATATAAAAGTGATGTAAAAACTAATCAACAACGCAGATATTAATTCATTGGTTTCCTTACTCAAATAGATAAAATACCAATTACTGGATAAATATTTAAAAATAATCATCAACAAAAAATTAATGATTATTATAATTAAATAAAATACTCCCACACCCAAAAAATACAAATTGTATATTTTAAATTTGCTACTGTGCTCTTTATGTTTTACTGCAATTAAGGTTATCATGGTCTGGTCGTTAGCTAGTGCTTGAAAGATAGCATAACCTGTAACAATAATTGTGAAAATAGGGATTATGATCGTATTAACATTTACTGTTATGTCCGATATGATATCAATTGCACTAGCTACATTAAATAGAACAAAATTAAGGAATATGAATACAGCCACAAATATTAAAATCAAAAAGCACAATCTTATGTAAGATAATTTAAAAAGACCGACACTTTCTAAAAATATTTGATTAGAGCTCATTCTTTTGTATTTAAGTAAATCTTTAATATGCTCCTTTATCTGCTCTTTTTTTCCCTCATCCATTTAATCACCTTTTAAAAGCTATTTTTTAAATAATTTATTGTATGCATTTTCAAGTTTTGTATACATTCTATCGTATATTGACCTATTTTCTTCACTAGTTTCATTAAATTCCGTTTTATTTATAACTTTACCAGTAATCTCATCAATATTCTGATTGAAAGTTTCTTCTTCATCTAAAGGTATATTCATTACCTCTGTAAATGAATCATCCTTTAAAGTCCCTGAAGTTCCATTATTAAATTTTACTCTTATTGTAGGTTTCATTAAACCCTTTGTGTCTTTAATAATCGATACCACATTATCTTTATTATCTGGTGTATTGTATGTTATATTCCCTGTTTTTGAACCTAGTTTTTCTAAAGACTCGGTTAAATAATCGACTGTTTCATTGTCAATGATATCACCATTTAAAGGGTAAAATCTTAAGGTTACATTCTTGATTTTTTTTACTTTCTTTAACTCTTCCTCGATTGCTCCTTTAAAAGGGATAGCTACCACATTCAAATTAACATTAGGTAATCTTTCTTCCCTAACTTTATTCTCTTCCCTAATGAAGGTTTTAATTTTATCCCTAGCTGTTACTGAAAAATTCTTTAAAGTTGGACTTCCTTTTTGATTTTTAACTAAAACCATGCGATGGTTTTTTAAATTTATTAAGAAATAAGAGTAAGGATCCGAAGGATATACTTCATTTGTCCTTACTAATTCACCATTGATGATTCTCGACTTCACTTTTAAAGTAGTACTTCTAACAATTAAACCAGCAAGGACAAATTCACCTTTTACATTAGTCAGTTTAACATCGCGGAAAAAGAAGTCAGCATCCTTTTTTTCACTTCCTTTTTTTTGATCTTCTTCTTTTAAAAAAGCCGGTAGTATAATTTCAAAAAAGTAATCCAACATAGGTTGGTTTTATTTTCCAAAAGTACAATTGAAATTTGCAATATAAGATTGTTTGTCTTCTAACAATGAATATTTCCCCCTTTTTATATTTCCAACTCATAGAATTCAACAAAAATAGGGGAATTCCTGCTACTATTTACTCATCATTAATAATACTCGAACAAACGTTCTTGGTCAAGACTTCATTAAGAGAACTTAAATAGGCAATGCAATTAATTAATAAAGAATTTTATCTACATGGTACAAGTTGGGAAATCAATTGGTATATTCTTTCTAAACTACCCCCGTACTCAAGCTGATTCACGCCGATTGTCCATCCTGAGAATTACCGGACGAGTTTACAGAGAACATAAAAAAGCACCCCGTAGGATGCTCTAATTATTTCTTAAATAGTTGTTGATATTTAAGCATATCACCGTATAACTTCTCAAATACTTCTTGCCATCTACCAGAATCAAAAAGCTCTTTGGCTAAAAATTCAACAAAGTGATAATTGCCATTTTGCTCAGGAACAATTTCATACAAAGCTTGTTCAAAGGAACCGTGGTGTACATCCATCTTATTCTCAATACGGGTTCGGTAGTCATCAAAAAGATCATAGATTTGATCTACTTGTTCTTCTGTTATTTTATATTCAAAAAACAAACGTGAAACAGGATCGTCCCGAAATAACAATTCCTGTCTGAATTCAATAAACTTCAATCTTTTCTCTAAATCAGTCATTCTATCACCTCCCACCTTATTATCGGTGAAAGAGCGTAATGAAGGAACTGTTTGCAAAATTTGTCGAACGATTCACTAGAGTTGTTTGCAGAGAACATAAAAAGCGCCCCCCTTATTGGGCGGCGCTTAATTCTCGAAATGAACATTTAGTACACAATTCATTTAGTTATCAAACTGATCATACCCTCTTATGCTGTAACAAATGTCGCCGTGCTTGTTGTATTCATTCTTTAAAGAGGGTTCTTCTTTAGTTGACTTGACTTCTAATATTTGACCAGCGTTAAGAATTTGTTTGATTTTGTCCAGAGCCGCTTCCTTGCAATGTGTGTCCCGCATTACTAAATTCTTCAATGAAATCCCCCCAATAGAAAAAGCGCCCTCCCGATTGGGAAAGCGCCTGCCTGTTTATTACCTATTACCATAATACCTTATCTAAAACAAAATGATGTGCCGTTATCGTGCCATCTTTCTGCCAAAATCTTTTTAGTACATTCCTTTTTGCTCTGCTGCAGTCATCCCGCTCACCCCTTCATTACTTGGTATCGTTCTATCAAACCATGCCTTTCTCTTCTAACGCTGAACCTGTTGCGCCTCGACTCATGCCGCTCACCTCCTGTAACACGATAATATCACGAAAAACGCCCAAATTTTCCATTTATCCACAATATCCACGAATTACCCATGTGTTATATACTGTGCAACTGCCCGAAGTGCCGTCAGCTCTTGCCACCCTTGTTTTCAAGCAATATCCCTAAAATGAATTCCACGTTTGCTTTTTGAAGGGAATCAATAAAAATATACAGAAAAAAGACTCATCTTGTTTATGAGATGAGCCTATTTATATTTTGGATTTCTTCCTGGCGTTGTTCATGGTATCGGTTAATTCCAATGTATCGAAGGGTTGTCCGCTGGTCAGAGTGGTTGAAAATCTCCTGCAGCATATCAACGTCTTTTGCTTGCTTGTAAAAATGGTACCCGAATGTTTTCCTCAGCGTGTGCGTGCCTATATCATCCAAATTGACATACTCAGCAGCAGTCCTCAGCATCTTATAAGCCATCGACCCGGGAAATGGGCTTGTTGATCCCTTCGCGGCTTTTGAAAAGATATTCGTGATCTTCTTTCCCCTCAATATACGCCTTTAATTCTTTTTGAAGAGCCGGCGTCATGTCAATTCTCTTTTTCTTTTTGGTTTTCTTCTCTATAAGGTTGAAATACGGCCGCTTGGCGTCTCTTACTCTCAGCTCCAGTATATCTGATATACGAAGGCCTGAGTTTATACCAGTGACAAATAGCATGTAATTCCGTTCGCTCTGTTCTTTTAAGAACCGTTTGATATAGAAAATGCATTCCGGATCTCTTATCAGCTGAACAAAATTCATTCATTTGCCGCTCCTTTTGAGAAGGCCGGTTAACCGCTCTTTGTATTCTCTTTAAAAACCGTTCCCTTTCAATCTCCCAACCCATGCGTTTTAATGCTGCGTCTTCGGTGAAGGAATGAAGTTCATTCAGATATCAAATTTGCAAGTGAACGACGGGGCACATCCCACACAGAACCCTTCTACATCACACGCTTAAACATCTTCTCCATCTCATACGTGCTGTGGTGGATAATGATCGGCCGGCCGTGCGGGCATGTGAACGGGTCTGTCGTTCGGCGCAGGTCGTCCAAGAGCGCTTTGATTTCGTCGTTTCGCAAATGGCGGTTCGCTTTGATTGAGCCTTTGCAGCTCATCATAATGGCCGCTTCCTCCCGCAGTTTCTTAATATCGATCTGCTTGGCGTCAAGCACCTGCTGAATGATTTCTTCAATCAGTTCAGCTTCTTCCCCTTTTGGAAACCAGGCCGGATGGCAGCGGACGATGTAGCTGTTCGTGCCGAATGCTTCTAAAAATACTCCGACACTTTCAAGCTCATGCTGATGCTGGTCAATGATCAGCGCTTCGTTTGCCGCGTAATGAAAGGTGAGCGGCACGATCATGTCCTGTACTTCAGGCTCGACCTGCCCGACTTTCTCCCGGAAATATTCGTATTTAATCCGTTCTTGTGCCGCATGCTGGTCAATGATATACAAGCCGTTTTCGTTTTGGGCTAAAATATATGTCCCGTGCATTTGGCCGATCGGATACATCACCGGAACTCTTTCTTCCCGTATTTCTTCAGAGACAGCTTCCGGTTCCGGAGTATCGGAAACAGGCGCTGCCGTTTCCGCCATGCCGAGCTCCGGCGGCACTTCGTGATCCGCTTCATTCGGGAGAATCTCTTCTTCTATTATTACCGGCTCAGGCTCTTTTACGACCGAACTCAGCTTCATTGGTGAGTAAGACGGCTCCGGCGTTTTTTCAGGAAGTTTCCGCTCAGGCGCGCTTTCCTCGAATGTCATAAATTGCTGTTCGTTTTTGGCCGGTGCCGGCGCTGATTTTTTCGGGAGCTGGGCGCTCGGAATAAGCCGCTGCTTTTGAAACACTTCCTTTATCCCGTCACGGATCAGCTCATGCAGCTCCGTCTCTTTGCTGAGGCGGACTTCAAGCTTTGAGGGATGTACATTGACATCGACCAAAATCGGGTCCATCGTAATTTCGATAAACGTAATCGGATGGCGGCCGATCGGCAGAAGTGTGTGATAGCCCTCATGCACCGCTTTTACAAGCGGGAAATTCTTAATGTATCTTCCGTTAATGACAGATGACATGTAGTTTCTGGATGCACGCGTGATTTCCGGAAGCGCAATGTAGCCCTTGACTTCAAAATCAAGCGAGCTGACATGGAGCGGTATCATTTTTTTCGCAACCGCCGTCCCGTAAATTGCGGCCAGCACATGGCGCACGTCCCCGTTACCGTTTGTCTGCAGCAGATTTTTCCCCTGATGACGGAGACGGATCGATACTTCCGGATGCGCAAGAGCGATCCGGTTAACAACATCCGTAATATTGCCGAGCTCCGTATGCACGGTTTTCATATATTTCAATCTGGCGGGTGTATTGAAAAACAGGTTGGTAACGATAATCTCCGTTCCTTTTCTGCTGGAGGATTTCTGTTCAGAAATGATATTCCCGCCCTGAAGAATGAGATGGGTGCCCGCTCCCTCGCCGATGCTCGTTTTGATTTCCAGATGAGAAACAGACGCGATACTTGGCAAAGCTTCTCCGCGGAAACCGAGTGTTCTCACCCGGAACAGGTCGTTTTCATCTTTGATTTTACTGGTCGCGTGGCGGCGGAAAGCCCGCTTGCAATCATCGGTTTCCATCCCTTCGCCGTTATCGAGCACCCGAATCGACGAAAGCCCCGCTTCCTCTATGTCGATTTCAATGACTGTGCTGTTTGCGTCGATGGCGTTTTCCACCAATTCTTTAACGACTGAGGCAGGCCGTTCGACCACCTCGCCGGCCGCTATTTTATTTGAAAGTTCATCTGAGAGCTGGATGACTTTTGCCAAGTCCGTCACCTCTTTCTATTTTAATTTTTTTTGCAGCTTGTACATTTCGTTCATCGCTTCAAGCGGCGTCATATCGAGAATATTGATTGACTTAAAGGCTTCAAGCACTTGTTTTTCTTTATTAGAAACAGCCGGTGCCTTCTGTTCTTTTTCACCGTCAGCAAAAAAGGACAGCTGTGCCGGTTCTTCTCTGACGGCAGACTTTTTCTCAGATACCGCCGGAAGCTCCGGTTTATCTCCCGTCTGCTCAAGCTGTTTTAAGATCTCCTGCGCGCGGCTGATCAGATCATCCGGGAGCTCGGCAAGCTGGGCGACATGAATGCCGTAACTTTTATCTGCGGCTCCTTCTTTGATTTGATGGAGAAACACGACCGTTCCGTTATATTCCTCTGCGCGCACATGAACGTTTTTCAGCTGAGGAAGCTTATCTTCAAGCACCGTCAGCTCATGATAATGCGTGCTGAACAGTGTTTTAGCGCCGATATAATCGTGAACATATTCAATAATCGCCTGTGCCAGCGCCATTCCGTCGTACGTTGATGTCCCGCGGCCGATTTCATCAAACAGGATCAGGCTGTCTTTTGTGGCGTTCACAATCGCGTTTTTCGCTTCCAGCATTTCCACCATAAAGGTGCTTTGTCCGGAAATCAAATCATCCGCTGCCCCGATTCTCGTGAAGATTTGATCAAAAATCGGCAGAACCGCTTCTTTTGCGGGCACAAAACAGCCGATCTGGGCCATGATCGATAAAAGTGCGATCTGTCTCATGTACGTGCTTTTACCTGACATATTCGGACCCGTAATCAGGAGCATTTCCCGCGAATCGCCCATCAGGCAGTTGTTCGGCACGTATTCTTGACTGTCCATCACCTTTTCAACGACGGGGTGTCTCCCTTCAATGACTTTTACTTCATTATCAGAAAAGACGGGCTTTGTGTAATGCCTGTTTTCACTGATCGTAGCAAAGCATTGCAGTGCGTCCAGCTCACTCATTTGTTTGGCAAGACGCTGCAAGCGCGGAATAAATTGTTTCACCTTTTCACGCAGTCCGGCAAAAAGCTCATATTCCAGCTCGCAGATGTTGTTTTCCGCTTCTAAAATAAGCGCTTCTTTTTCCTTCAATTCCGGCGTAATGTACCGTTCGGCGTTTGTGAGGGTCTGCTTCCGCTCATACCGTCCGTCTTCAAGCAGATGAAGGTTTGCTTTTGTGACTTCAATATAATAGCCGAACACTTTATTGAAACCGACCTTTAATGAACGGATGCCCGTATAAGCGCGTTCCTGCTGCTCCAGTCTGGCAATCCAGTCTTTACCGTTTTTGCTGGCGTCACGGTACTCATCGAGCTTCTGATGATAGCCGTCTTTAATTAAATTGCCTTCTTTTAACGATAACGGCGGGTTTTCATGAAGGGCTTCTTCTAACAGGTCAAGCAAATCTCCGCACGGATCAATCAAGCCGGCGCGTTCTTTTGCTTTTTTATGGTTAAGAGACCCTACAAGCTCTTTGATGCTCGGCACTTGTTTTAAAGATTCTTTCAGCTGGATTAAATCCCTTGCGTTGACGTTTCCGAATGCGACCCGGCCCGCCAGACGTTCTAAATCGTATACTTCCTTCAGGCGCTCTCGCAGATCTTCACGCTCAAACAGATGATTGATCAGCGTCTCGACCATTTCCTGGCGTTCTTCGATTTGGGATGCCCTGATCAGCGGGCGGTCAATCCATTGTTTGAGAAGCCGGCCGCCCATTGCTGTTTTCGTCTCGTCTAAAAGCCAAAGCAATGACCCTTTTTTGCTTTTCGAACGGATCGTTTCCGTCAGCTCAAGATTCCGTTTTGAATACAGGTCAATTTTCATCGCTTCTTCCAATTCATATACTTGAACCGGCTGCAGATGATCCAGGCTCCGTTTTTGCGTTTTCTGCAAATACGTATATAAACGCATAAACGTCTCTGTCAGCTCTTCGCCCGGCAAGTGCTTTGCGATTTCAATGCGTTCTGTTATTTCCCCGTCTTCGATGGAAATCGTGGCGCCGCACCGTTCTTTCAGCTGAGCAGCTGTATGTTCGTTAAACTTGCTTGATACGACAATTTCCTTTGCGCCGACTGAGTAAATTTCTGACATGACATCTTCAATCCGCTCAATAAATACGGCCAGGTTTTCTCCGGTCGTTAAGTCCGATAAAGCGAGACCGTATCCGTTACGAAATTCGGAAACGGAAGCGATAAAGTTGTTTTCCGATTCATGGATGCCTTTTCCATCCATCACGGTTCCCGGTGTGATCAGCTGGACGACTTCTCTTTTCACAACGCCTTTAGCCGCCTTCGGATCTTCCGTCTGTTCACAGATCGCCACTTTATAGCCCTTTTTAATCAGCTGTTCAATATAAGCCGCCGCGGAATGATACGGCACGCCGCACATCGGAATTTTATCAGCCGAACCTCCGTCTCTGCTTGTCAGTGTAATTTCAAGCTCTTGTGAAGCTTTTTTTGCATCTTCAAAAAACATTTCATAAAAGTCACCAAGCCGAAAAAATAAAAAGGCATCTTGGTGCTCTGCCTTTATCTTCAAGTATTGCTGTATCATAGGCGTGTAACTAGCCATCATTTAATCCCTCACTATGTATCTTCTCTTATCCGAATCCCATTATAACATAAACAAAAGAGTGATATCTTTATATATAAAAAAGAGACTTGGGGTGTTAAACTCCCCTAGCCTCAACTTATTCTTCAGGATCTCCGACTAAAAATTCAGGGTTAATGTCCTCTAATTCTTCATCAAGATCGTCTTCCCAATCATCATCATCGTCTTCTTCCCAGTCAGGATTGACTTCGACGACGACTTTCGTTTCACCGACCACTTCTGCTAAAAATTCTCTCTCTGCCTGAACCACGATTTTATTTCCGTTAGGAGAAATGGTGACTTCAAGACAATTCGGCTGCTGCAGCACTTTGGCAATGACTTCGTGTTCGTCATCTAAGTAATTTGTGTCTCTGTATCTGAGTTTAATCACATCGACATACTTTACTCTCTCGGTTACAACTTCCGTTTTTGTATTATCGGCGTAAGAGTACCAGACGTTTATATCATAATACCCTTCAATTTCTACAGTCTTCCCGATCTTTTCGGCATCGTACTTGTGGTTGATAATCCAGCCGCCCAATATACTTGACGGTTTTTCTCCAGGTGAGATCGTGTTGGTGCATTGGGTGAATTTTCTTCCTTTCGCAACTACCGCTTTCGTAATAATTTCCCTGTATTCAGACATTCCGGCAGGCCTCCTTGTTCTTCTTCGTGTTATCTTATGCTGGGCATTTGTCTCATGTGCATTTTTATAATAAAAATATAAAAATACAAAGTTTCTGTTTCATTGTATGCAGCCCTGCCCAGAAACTTTACTTTTAAGTATGATAAAACTTTCCAGTAAAATGGGACAAAACGGTGAGTCAATGAAAATTTAGTGCATATTACAATTAGTTCTCAAACAGCAAAAAAACACGGGCCGATGAAGGCCCCGTGTTTAAATAGAACAGCTGTTATTCGAATGTTTTACTTTTGAACCGGTTTCTCCCGTCAGCAGGTTGCCTCCGGTAGATGTAATGATTTCGTTTGTCACCTGATTTGAGATCGTATGTGCGACAAGCTGAAGAAGGTCATTGACCTCAATCTGGGAATCTCTGAATTCCTGAATGATCGGAATCCCTTCAAGCTCTTCCTGCAGGGCGTCAATTTTACTTTCCACTTGTTTCAGCGCTTCAAGCTTTTCGTAGTGCTTCAGGTTAACGGCTTGCTTTTGCAGGGTTTTAATCTGATTAATAATCGCAGAGACTTTTTCATTTTCGTTAATCTGCGCCTCAGCGCGTTTGAAAAAATCAACTTCTTCTGTTTCAGAAATCATTTTCGCAAGGTTCCTAGCCTGCTGTACAATGTCTTTCTTAGAGTAAAGCGTCATTATTATTTCACCTCGATTGCTTCTCCTGCCATCACACCGTCAAGCGACCATGTTTTCGCCTGTTCGATTTTGACGCGTACAATCTTGCCGATGGCGTCTTTCGGCCCTTTGAAGTTGACGAGCTTGCTTTTTTCCGTATAGCCGGCAAGAATGTCAGGGTTATTTTTGCTTTCTCCCTCAACTAATACTTCGACAGTCCTGCCTTCATATTCCTTCATTTTTTTGGCTGAAATTTCTTTCACCAAATCATTGAGGCGCTGAAGACGTTCTTTCTTGACCCTCATCGGAACATTGTCTTTCATCTTCGCTGCCGGCGTGCCTTCACGCGGAGAGTAAATAAACGTATATGCGCTGTCAAATTCCACTTCGCGATATAACGAAAGCGTTTCTTCAAATTGTTCATCGGTTTCATTCGGGAAACCGACAATAATATCGGTCGTCAGTGAAGCGTTCGGCATCGCCGCTTTAATTTTTCCGACAAGCTCCAGATAGCGTTCTCTGTCATATTTGCGCGCCATCATTTTTAACATCGCTGAGCTTCCTGATTGAACCGGAAGATGGATATGATCAAGAAGGTTGCCGCCTTTGGCGAGCACTTCGATCAGACGATCATCAAAGTCACGCGGATGACTCGTCGTGAATCGGATTCTCGGAATATCAATTTTACGCAGTTCGTCCATTAAATCACCGAGACCGTACGTCATATCATCAAAATCTTTTCCGTACGCATTCACGTTTTGACCGAGCAGCGTGATTTCTTTATAGCCTTCGCTTGCAAGTCTTCTGACTTCCTGGATAATTTCCTCAGGACGGCGGCTTCGTTCTTTTCCGCGGGTATACGGTACGATGCAGTATGTGCAGAACTTGTCACAGCCGTACATAATGTTGACCCAGCCTTTAATTTTTCCGTTGCGGACTTTCGGAAGGTTTTCAATGACATCCCCTTCCTTCGACCACACTTCAATGACCATCTCTTTTGATAAATATGCCTCTGATAAAAGTTCCGGCAGACGGTGAATGTTGTGCGTGCCGAAAATCATATCGACAAACGGGTGCTTCTTAAGGATGCGGTTTACGACTGATTCTTCCTGTGACATGCAGCCGCAGACACCGAGAATCAAGTCCGGGTTATTTTTTTTGAGCGCCTTTAAATGGCCGAGCTCGCCGAACACTTTGTTTTCAGCGTTTTCCCGGATAGCGCAAGTGTTTAATAAAATAACGTTCGCGTCATCAACCGAATTTGTCGCTTCATAACCGAGCGCCATAAAAATACCCGCCATGACTTCCGTATCATGCTCGTTCATTTGGCATCCGTACGTGCGGATATAAAATTTCCTGCCTTCACCGAGGCCTTTAAATTCTTCTGAGATTTTAAAATCGTTATGATATTGAACGGATTCTTTGCCCCGTTTTTTCGCATCTTTTAAAGAAGGCGGAATATAAACGGCTTCAAAATACTTGCTGTAATCCTTTTCGGATTTTTTGTCCGCCGGATTCACTTGTCCGCTTTCCTGCTTTTGCTTTTCATTCATGTTCGAATGTCTCCTTTCAACCGAAACTTCCACCCTCAAGTATACTGGTTAAAAGCGTTTGGCACAACCGCCAGCCTATTATTGTACACCTTATTGAGAATAAGAATCAATAAGAAATAAAAAAGAGGGAATCATTTCCCCCCTTACACAAGCTGCAGCTCTTTTGCGGCTGAACGGATTACTTCCAGTGCCCGGTCAAGCTCCTCTTTTGTATGCTCCGCCGTAATAATGGTGCGGATTCTCGCTTTTCCTTGGGCGACCGTCGGATACACGATGCTTTGTGCAAAGACGCCGCGGGTCAATAAAAGGTCTGATAATGCCTGGGCTTTTTCTTCCTCCCCTATTAATATCGGCACGATCGGTGTTTCGCTTTTTGTGAGGGTCAGCCCCATTTGAACCAGTTTGTCTTTGAAATACGCCGTGTTTTCCCATAGCTTTTCCATATGCTCCGGCTCTTCCAGCAGGACGTCAATGGCTTCTATGCATGCGGCCGTTACCGCAGGCGGATGAGAAGTGCTGAATAAGAAAGGACGCCCTTTATGGCGCAGGTAATCGATCAGAACCTGCGACCCTGCGGCGTAACCGCCAAGCACTCCGATGGCTTTGCTTAATGTGCCCACCTGTATGTGGACTCTTCCGTCAAGCCCGAAGTGATTAACCGTTCCCCTTCCGTTTTTTCCGAGTACGCCGGAAGCATGCGCGTCGTCGACCATCACAAAGGCATCGTACGCCTCTGCAAGTTTGACGATGTCAGGCAAAGGAGCGATGTTGCCGTCCATTGAGAATACGCCGTCGGTGACGATCAGGCGCATGCGGTAATTCATTGATTTTTTCAGCACCCTTTCCAAATCGTCCATATCAACATGGCGGTACACCTTTTTATCTGCTTTTGTGAGCCTGATTCCGTCAATGATGGAAGCATGGTTCAGTTCGTCAGAGATCACGATATCCTCTTTTGTAAGAATGCTTGATAGGACGCCCTGATTCGTTGTGAACCCCGATTGAAAAACAAGTGCCGCTTCTGTTTTTTTAAAGTTTGCCAATTTCTTCTCCAGCTCATTGTGCATTGTGAATGTTCCGGCGATTGTCCGGACGGACCCCGTACCCGCTCCGAATTCTTCCGCGGCGCGTTTGGCCGCTTCGACAAGCCTTGGATGCGACGTCAAACCGAGATAATTGTTCGATGAAAGCTGTATCACGTTTTCCCCTTTGACTTCCACCGACGGACCCTGCTTCGTTTCAATTTGTTTCATTTGCTGCCACGTTTTATTTTCTTTCATTTTATCAAGCTCGGCTTTTAGAAATTCAAATTCTTTCATTATAGAACCCTCCCCTTATGGAATCAAAATGACTTTGCCGCACCGGCCCTTTCTCATCAGGTCAAACCCTTTTTCAAAGTCTTCAAGCGGAAACTGATGCGTGATCACCGGCGTCAGATCAACAAGGCCGGATTCAAGCAGGTGCGATACCTGCCGCCAAGTTTCAAACATTTTTCTGCCTGTGATGCCTTGGACGGTAAGTCCTTTAAACACCACGTCATTTGTCAGGTCAACCGTCACCGGACGTTCCGGCAGACTCAGCATGTGGAACCTTCCCCCGTTGGCCGCCATCTTTAATCCTTGTGTTATGGCTGTCGGGTGGCCGGACATTTCACAGACAAGGTCGATTCCTTCTCCGCCTGTTAAGGTGTCGATCACCTCAAGCGGATCTTCCTCGTCAGCTGGAATGGTGATCGTGGCTCCCAATTTCTTCGCAAGAGCCAGCCTGTAATCATTTTTATCAATGGCCGCAATACGGGACGCACCGGCCGCTTTAGCCACCGCCACCGCCATCAGTCCGATCGGTCCGCAACCGATAATTGCAGCGGAACCGCCCGCAAGCTGGCTGTTTTCCAGCACCGTATGCACCGCGTTGCCAAGCGGCTCTTGAACAGAAGCGACGGCGGGGTCCATATCAGCGGGATTTTTCCAAACATTTCGAGCCGGCACTTTGACATATTCAGCGAAGGAACCGGCTGTATCTACGCCGAGGATCTTTGTATGGGTGCACACATGATGTTTTCCTGTTAAACAAGGGACACAAGTACCGCAGACGAAGTGGGTTTCAGCCGAAACGTAGTCACCTATTTTGACATTTGTGACGTGTTTGCCCGTTTCCGCTACGATACCGCTGAATTCATGTCCGAATACTTGAGGTGTTTTGATTCGTTTCTGCGCCCATTGATCCCAATTATAAATATGCACATCTGTACCGCATATAGATGCGGCCTGTACTTTAATGAGAACTTCATTCTCATTAATGGAAGGTATGGGAATTTCTTTCAGAGTTGCTCCGAAAGCGTTTTCATTTTTGACGATAGCTTTCATCTTTCCTCCCAACATGTACACTCCTCCTCGAAAAAACACTGTAATAACTGGATTGTAACACGAGATAAAAAGGAGGTAAATACCAGTGTCCACTCCAAGAAAACAACTGCTTCCGTCCGGAAAAATGGGCGGGATTTTTTTTGAATATTATATGAATAAAGCCATTTATCATCTCTTCGTACTATCAATATAATATTGTGAGAAAATATGACAACAATAAAAACAACCCGCTCGCCTTACGCAAGCAGGTTGAGAATGTCGTGTTTTTGTTTTTAACGGGGTTCGACGATTAACTTAATCGCCGTTCTTTCTTCTCCGTCAATCTGTATATCTGTAAAAGCCGGAATACAAATCAAATCTACGCCGCTTGGCGCGACAAAGCCTCTGGCAATCGCAACCGCTTTAACAGCCTGGTTTAAGGCACCCGCCCCAATTGCTTGAATTTCGGCGGCTCCGCGTTCCCTCAATACACCGGCAAGCGCGCCTGCTACTGAATTTGGACTTGATTTTGCTGAAACTTTTAAGATTTCCATTTCTGCTCCCCCTTAGTTTTACAATGGATAAGTGAGTGTTCATTAGAACAATCATTATTAGATGTTGCTATCCAAAAAGCCATCCCCACAATGCTTTTCAAAAATAGCGGGCTACCTTCCATTTCTACTATATTCACTAAGAAGTTGCTATATTCCTGCTTTTCCTTTTAATATTTTTATAAAATAAACACATGATCACCTATTCAAAGAACATATGGTCATCATTGATTAATATCCGTTCGATATTTACGGCCTTTTTCGTTTGATCGTCGATGTCAATGAGCACTCCGCTCAGCGTAGTTTTACCTTCCGCCACCGTAAACCGGACGGGAAGATTGGTTTTAAACCGCTTGATGACCGTTTCTCTGTCCATACCGAGAATTCCGTCGTACGGACCCGTCATGCCTACATCAGTAATATATGCCGTTCCTTTCGGTAAAATGCGGTTATCTGCCGTTTGCACGTGTGTATGGGTGCCTACCACGGCAGAGGCTCTTCCGTCTGTGTACCAGCCGATCGCAATTTTTTCGCTTGTCGCTTCGGCGTGAAAATCAATAAAAATGTACGGCGTGCGCTTTTTCGCTTCTTCTATTAATTCATCCGCTTTAGCAAACGGATCATCAAGCGGCGGAAGAAACGTCCGCCCCTGTAAATTAATGACGGCAAGCTCTTTTCCGTTCGATTTAATATAGGTAATGCCTTTGCCCGGTGTACCTTCCGGGAAGTTCGCCGGGCGGACAAGATGCGGCACATCATCAATAAAGTCGAAGATCTCTCTTTTATCCCACGTATGGTTTCCCATTGTAATGGCATCGGCTCCCGCTTCCATCAGGCTGTGGTAGATCTTTTCTGTCAGTCCTTTTCCGTGTGCTGCATTTTCTCCGTTAATAATTGTAAAATGCGGTTTATGTTTCGCTTTCAGTTTCGGGACATATTCTTTTACCATGTCGCGGCCCGGGGAACCGACAACATCTCCGATAAATAAAATTCTCATACATTCCATTCCTTCCTTTTCAGGGACTCAAAAAAATAAAGTGATGCGCTAAGCATCACTTTATTTTGCATACTCTACGGCTCGAGTTTCTCTGATTACGGTCACTTTAATGTGGCCCGGATAATCAAGCTCGTCCTCAATTCGTTTACGGATATCACGTGCCAAACGATGGGCTTCTAAATCATTAATGGAGTCCGGCTTCACCATGATGCGAACTTCACGGCCGGCCTGAATCGCAAATGATTTTTCAACACCTTCGTAAGACTCGGAGATTTCTTCAAGCTTTTCAAGTCTGCGGATATAGTTTTCGAGCGTTTCACTTCTCGCGCCCGGTCTTGCGGCTGACAGTGCATCAGCGGCAGCGACCAGAACGGCGATAATGGAAGTCGGCTCTTCGTCTCCGTGGTGTGACGCAATACTGTTAATGACGACTGGATGCTCTTTATATTTGGTCGCAAGCTCCACTCCGATTTCCACGTGGCTTCCTTCCACTTCATGGTCAATTGCTTTTCCGATATCATGCAGAAGACCGGCCCGCTTGGCAAGCTTTGCATCTTCTCCAAGCTCGGAAGCCATTAAACCGGCTAAAAACGCAACTTCCATAGAATGTTTCAGTACGTTCTGCCCGTAGCTTGTACGGAATTTCAACCGGCCGAGGATCTTGATCAGATCCGGATGGAGTCCGTGAACGCCGACTTCAAACGTCGTCTGCTCACCCATTTCCCGGATATAGTCATCAACCTCACGGCGGGATTTTTCAACCATTTCTTCAATGCGCGCCGGGTGAATACGGCCATCCTGAACGAGTTTATCAAGAGCGATTCTTGCCGTCTCCCGTCTGATCGGATCAAATCCGGAAAGAATGACTGCTTCAGGTGTGTCATCAATAATCAGGTCAATACCTGTAAGCGTTTCAAGCGTACGAATGTTACGCCCTTCACGGCCGATGATACGTCCTTTCATCTCATCATTCGGAAGATTGACGACCGATACCGTCGTTTCGGCAACATGATCTGCTGCACAGCGCTGCAAAGCAAGCGACAGAATGTTTTTCGCCTTTTTATCTGCCTCTTCTTTCGCACGGTTTTCGGTTTCTTTTGTCATGATGGCGATGTCATGTGAAAGCTCATTTTCAACCCGGTCAAGAATGATTTGTTTCGCTTCATCCCGTGTCAGGCTCGAAATGCGTTCGAGTTCTGACTGCTGCATACGAATCATCTCATCCACTTTGCTTTCCATCTCTTCAATATGTTGTTGTCGTTCATTCAGAGAATGATCTTTCTTCTCCAACATCGCTTCCCGTTTATCAATTCCTTCATGTTTACGGTCAAGATTTTCTTCTTTTTGAAGTAAACGGTTTTCTTGTTTTTGAAGCTCATTTCGTCTTTCACGAACTTCCTGTTCAGCATCTATTCGAAGTGTATGGATTTCGTCCTTTGCTTCAAGCAGAGCTTCTTTTTTCAGTGCTTCAGCATCACGCTTTGCATCTTCAAGGATTTGCTCGGCAGCACCGCGTGCGCCCGCAATCTTTGCTTCGGCAATGGTTTTACGAACATAGTAGCCAACAACTAAACCGAGCAGAGTCAGCAAAATGGAGATGAGAACCGTCATTGGGGTCATACTTTCACCTCCTCTTGCTATGAACTTGGTTTTTGCTTAAATAAGTGCCGGCATGTACATTGTTTGATTTTCTCAACATACAGAACCTTCACAGGGAATGAGTCTCTCATGCCCTTGTCAAGTTTAAATGGTTTAACAATCATGTTAAAAAAACAAATGTTACAACTTCATTGTAATTGTGTCGGAAATACTTGTCAAGCTTGCCAGCTTAACGATTCGCCTTCAGCTCGGAATCTTCGCCATGTATATATCATACCATACCTAGATCTGCTTTTCGTGAATGACGGCTCTGTCAGTCCGCCTGGTTAAGCAATTGATAAATTCTATTGTTTACCTGTCCCAATTTGGCGTTATTCTGAATGTTTGACAGTAATATGACATATTTGCTTGCCGAATGGCTGAAGCTGTTCAAAATGTTGTAACCGGGCATAACACCGTGATTGGAATAGCTTCCCGGATCAATGTAAAACCCCATGCCGTAAGCGGCACTGCTTCCTGCTGTAAACATTTTTGTGAAGCTTGCTTTTGAAAGGAGCGTGTTGTTTACGATCGCTTTATCAAATTTATAGAGATCTTCAGCGCTCATATACATGTCGCCTGCCCCGTACAGCTGCGATAAGTCCAAAAGGTGCGGCGTTACAAGACTGCCGCTCTCATCGACTTTGTAGCCGACGGCAGGATATTTGGCTTTGGCAAATGTTTTGTAAAATCCGGCATGCTTCATTCCGGCCGGTTTGAACACGTGTTCTTTTATATATTGTTCATAAGGCTCCCCGCTGACCTGAGATACGATATAAGCAAGCACTGAATAGTTGGAATCCCTGTAATCCCAAACCCCGGGCTGCCGTTTAATTCCGCGGTTTTCTATATCCTTGATTAAATCAATTGGAGAAATCGGTCCCTGACCCTCAATATGCCCGTTTATGCCGGACGTATGATTGAGCAGGTTTTTCAATGTAATGCGCGTGCCGTTAGGAAAATTCGGCAAGTATGTACTGACGGGGTCACTCGTCTGCAGCAGCCCTTTTTCTTCAAGCTGCAGGACAGCCGTCGCGATTAACGCTTTTTGTGAAGAACCGATATAATATGATGTCTCCGGATTGTTTTTAATTTTTTGTTTTCGGTCCGCATAGCCAAAGCCTTTTTTCAGCACAACTTTTCCATCTTTTACGATCATTGCTGTGCCGCTGAACCCGATCTGTTGCAAGTAATTGCTGATCTGTTTATTGTGATCGATTGATTTAGGTGTTTTCTCTTTTTGCGTCTTTTCTTTTTTCTGTTGAGTCTGGTCTTTTGAAGTATCAGATTGAGCGGCGGGAGCGCTTTTAACGGATTCCTTCTCCCGGTGATGCGCTGTGACGGTCCAGATCATAATAAAAACAGTGACAAGCAGCAGAAAAAGAAACAGCCCTCCCGTTTTCATCAGCTTCTTCTTTCTTTTTTTATTTATTCTTGTGCGGCGGGGGCTCGTCATCTTTTTTCCTCCTCAGATATAATTTCAACTTTCGCCATGATGTTAGACGAGTGAAGGGTGAAAAAAGTTGTAACATTCCAGATAAAATTTTCCGAAACAGCCAGTGTTTTTTGAAACACACAAAAAAAGAGCGGAAATTGCTTATTCCGCTCTTTTGATCGTGTTTTTATTCTTCTAATTCCATCTCTTCCTGAACTTCTTCCGCTTTGTCCGTTACACCGTTATTGTCCAAACCGTAATATTCACGGATTTGTTCCTGAATCATCAGCATGATGTCTTTATTTTCCTTTAAGAACTGCTTGGCGTTTTCACGGCCCTGGCCGAGGCGTTCTTCTTCATAAGAATACCACGAACCGCTTTTTTGGACGATATCCAGTTCAGTTCCAAGGTCGACGATTTCCCCTTCTTTGGAGATTCCTTCACCGTACATAATGTCCACTTCAGCCGTACGGAACGGAGGAGCGACTTTGTTTTTTACGACTTTAATTCTCGTTTTATTCCCCATGACGTCGTTGCCCTGCTTTAATTGCTCGGCACGGCGCACTTCAAGGCGCACGGAAGAATAGAATTTCAGCGCGCGGCCCCCCGGTGTCGTCTCCGGATTTCCGAACATAACGCCGACTTTTTCACGAATCTGGTTAATAAAGATTGCGATTGTTTTAGATTTATTGATGGCGCCGGAAAGCTTACGGAGCGCCTGAGACATGAGACGCGCCTGTAAACCGACGTGTGAATCACCCATGTCACCTTCAATTTCAGCTTTTGGAACAAGCGCCGCAACAGAGTCAACGACTACGATATCAACAGCTCCGCTTCGCACCAGCGCTTCAGCAATCTCTAGCGCCTGCTCTCCCGTATCCGGCTGAGAAAGCAGAAGCTCTTCGATATTGACACCGAGCTTTTGCGCGTAAACAGGATCAAGAGCATGCTCAGCATCAATAAATGCTGCCTGTCCGCCTTTTTCCTGAACCTCAGCGATTGCGTGAAGCGCTACAGTCGTTTTACCTGAGCTTTCAGGTCCATATACTTCAATAATCCGTCCGCGCGGGTATCCGCCTATTCCGAGAGCGGTATCAAGTGCAAGGGAACCGCTTGGCACCGTTGAAATTCTTGTATCCGTTTTTTCTCCGAGCTTCATGATGGAACCTTTGCCGAATTGTTTTTCTATTTGCTTAAGAGCCATATCTAAGGCTGCCTGACGATCACTCATTTATTTTTTCCTCCTTTATCTTGCCACTACATATACTATACCTTGTTTACTGGCATTTGCCAAGAAAAAAGCGAACGCATATTCGGATTTTTTCCGCGTTCGCTTTTCTGCAAAAGAGCATAATTTCCCTTATAAAACTTAAAAATCAGAGAAAACGGCTCTTTAAAACTTTATTTTTGATCCAGCATTTTCAAAATGAGATGGCAGCCGTATTTAGCGGCGCGCTTTCTGATTCCGGTTCTTGAGCCGGCAAAGTTAAATTCGTGCACCTCTTCTTTTCCTTCCGCTGAAATGCCGATAAAGACGCGGCCCGGAGCATGCCCTTCCTGCGGGTCGGGACCCGCAACCCCGGTAAAGCTGATGCCGATATCGCTTCCGGTCAGCTTTCTCACACCGGCTGCAAGCTCTTTCGCACACTCTTTGCTGACCGCTCCGCTTTCTGCGAGCGTCTCAGCTTTCACGCCGAGCACATGCTGTTTCACGCTGTCGGAATAACAGACAACGCCCCCTGCAAATAGTTGAGACGCACCGCTTAAATCAGTCACCCACTCTGAAAACAGGCCGCCTGTAAAGCTTTCGGCAGAAGAAATCGTGATTTTGTTTTGTCTGCATGCTTTTGAAAGCTCCTTCACCAGAGACGTATCATCATATCCGTAGAAAAATTCACCGACACGTTCTAAAATGGCGGCTTCCGTTTCTTTTAAAAGCCGTTCTGTTTCTTTTTCGTCAGCATGTTTCGCCGTTAAACGCAGCGTGACCTCTCCGTCAGCAGCAAGCGGCGCAATCGTCGGGTTCGTCTGCGCATCAATGATATCTTCTAAATCAGCTTCAAGCTGGGATTCACCGATTCCGAAAAACCGCAGCACGGTTGAAACGATTTTCTCATTAGAACCGAGCTTTTTAAGAAGCAGCGGCTTCGCTTCATTTTCAAACATCGGACGCAGCTCGCTCGGCGGCCCGGGAAGCAGCATATAAAGCCTTGAGCCGTGCTCTGCAAGCATTCCCGGCGCCATGCCGAAATGATTCGCCAAAACGTCTGAGCCCTCAATGACGAGCGCCTGTTTGCGGTTATTCGGCGACATGGTCCGTTTTGTTTTCACGAAATATTCTTCGATCGACCGGAATGCTTCGTCATTCAGAACGAGCGGGCGCCCCAGTGTGTTTGCAATGGTTTCTTTCGTTAAATCGTCCTTGGTCGGCCCGAGGCCGCCTGAAAAAATAATCAGGTCTGAGCGCTCTTCGGCAATGCGGATGACTTGCTTAAGCCGCTCCGGATTGTCACCGACAGCGGTATGATAAAACACGTTTACACCGATTTCCGCCAGCTCTTTACTGATAAACTGCGCGTTCGTATTGGCGATCTGGCCGAGCAGAAGCTCCGAGCCGACTGCAATGATTTCTGCTTTTTTTGCTATTTCCATCTTTAAGTCCTTCTTTCTTAGTTAGATGTTTTTAACGCATCCCAGTTCTTCGCAAAATAATCCCAGCCGGAAATGACTGTGAAGAGCACAGCTACCCATAAAGCGATATCGCCGAACGGGAAAGAAACGAGCTCAAACGGAAGATTATGCAGCAAAAGCGCGGCAACAGCGATGATCTGAGCCCATGTTTTAATTTTCCCCAGCATATTGGCGGCTACAACTTCCCCCGTTCCCGCCAGCACAAGTCTTAATCCCGTTACGGCAAATTCGCGGCTGATGATGATGATGACCATCCACGCCGGCGCAAGGTCAAACTGCACAAGCGTAATTAATGCCGCGGATACCAGCAGTTTGTCAGCCAGCGGATCTAAAAATTTCCCGAAGTTTGTCACGAGGTTCAGTTTTCTGGCGTAGTAGCCATCCACCCAGTCAGTCGTTGATGCGATAATGAATAAAACAGCTCCCGTAAGATGCGCTACCGGAATCGATTCATCCCCTATATGAACGCTGCCCCACTGAAAAGGAACAAGCATGATAATCATAAATACAGGAATTAAAGCGATTCTTGCCAGTGTGATTTTATTCGGTAAGTTAAACATAAAGCCCCTCCAATAATATGTACTCGGACGTGAAGAAAAAGTCATCTTAATCGTTCAGATGACTTTTCCCCTTTTATTTTTTCATCTTGATTGTGATGGTCTGCGCCATCACATCATGCGGATTGAGTTCATAGGACAGAACCTCTCCGTTGATTTTAATTTTCAGGTTAGGGGCATAGCCCGTGCGGATTTCAATCTGCTTTTGATCCGTGACGTCTTTTTTAAAGGTTTCGCCCTTTTGCAGCGTTCCTTCTTTTAAAGAATCGCCGCTGTCATCACGGACGCGGATCCATGCGCTGTCAGAAGCAATCAGTTCAAGCTTATACTTATCTGCCCCGGAGACGTTGTATGAAGAAGCCGAGCCTTCCGTTCCGGCCGCTTTGATCTCCGTCTTTTCACTGCTTTTTTCTTTCTTTTTCTGCTCTGATGCTTTTGTGTCCTTTTTATCTTTCTTGCTGTCAGATTGCGCTTCGTCATTTGTATTGCCGTCGTTTTTCAGCGCAGAATCCTTAGGAATCTCATACTTGCTCTCACTTTGGGTGACGGCTTTATCTCCGTCTGTCTGTCCGGATTTGCTCATTCCGAGCTGAATAATCGCATAAATGATCGCGATGACGATAATGACACCGATGACGACAAGGACGGTCGGAAGCCATTCCGCCGCCTTTGAAGCGGACTTAGGAAGCTCCCTTTGCATGGCAAGACCGGAAATTTTTTCCGACACATCGTCATGGTACGTGTTAGGGATGTCTTTTTTATATTCTTCAAATAACTGATCTGAATCAAGCCCGACAGCTTCAGCGTATTGCTTGATAAACGCCCGCACATAAAAATTGCCGGGAATGACGTCATAATTGCCTTCTTCCAGAGCGGTTAAGTATCTTTTCTGAATTTTCGTCGCCGCCTGGAGTTCATCCAATGACATCCCTTTTTCCTCTCTGGCTTCTTTAAGCCGGATTGCTAATTCTGTCACAACAAACACCTTCCAATATTAAAAATCAAAGCTTGAAAAACCGGTCTGATCAAACATTTGCGGTTCTTCTGCATGTTCATATGTAATGACTTCGTCAGGATCATTTCTGAGTTCGATAATATAATCGAAATCATCGAGCGTATACTCCGAATTTTGAACAAAAATATCGGGGTGCTCCACGACCTTTGTCGCCGGAAGCCGCATAATTTCACTGACGAGCTGAAGATGGCGCTCAGATCCCCGTCTTGTCGAAACGATGCCGTCGAGGATAAACACGTTTTCCGTGCTGTATTCATCGGCAACCAGCTGGCTCCGGATCGTTTGTTTTAGCAACGTTGATGATACGAAAAGCCATCTTTTGCTGGCACAAACGCTTGACGCAACGATGGACTCTGTTTTTCCGACCCTCGGCATTCCCCGGATTCCGATCAGTTTGTGCCCTTCTTTTTTAAACAGCTCAGCCATAAAGTCAACCAGAAGGCCGAGCTCGTCCCTTTCAAAACGGAAGGTTTTTTTGTCATCGGCATCACGCTGAATGTATCTTCCGTGGCGGACTGCGAGACGGTCGCGAAGCCTCGGTTCTCTCAGCTTCGTTACTTTAATGGTCTCCATTGTTTTTAAAATTGATTCCAATCGTTTAATTTGATCTATATGCCGGCATCTGAGCAGCATTCCCCTTCTGGAAAGGTCGACACCGTTAATTGTGACAATATTAATTGACAGCATCCCGAGAAGAGATGAAATATCCCCGAGCAGGCCGGGGCGGTTCACTTGAATTTCATATTCAAAATACCATTCGAGCTTTGCCAAATGATATACCCCCTCCATTGTGGCAAATTTTTACCTTCCTTTATCATAAAACATTTTTCTCTAATTAGAAAGAAGAATGTTGCTCTATAGAGGAAAACATAAAAAAAGAGAGGAGAAATCCCCCCCTCTTAATGAGTGCTGTTATTTTCAACAAGCTTCACCATCATATTTGCGATGGCGCGCTGTTCATCTTCAGAAGCAACGCTCCAAAGATCAGCAAGCACTTTTTCCTGATGGTTTTTCGAGTCGACTTCGTTCGCAAGGTAACCGCCGATTTCTGTAGCGAGGTCAGTGATCGTTTCATCACTCATCCCTTTTTCCTGCGCATAGTTCAATCTGTCGCCAAGGAAATTCTTCCAATTATCCCAGTTTTCTAATACTGACATGTTGGGTTCCTCCATTTCATCTGTTGTTACAAAATTATTTTGTCCGTGCAGATGCAAACTATACACACATTTTTTTCAGCAGTGCCAGCCGCCGTTTACGGATAATATATGCCCCGTAATATAGGAAGCCTTGTCCGATAATAAAAAGGCCACCGCTTCGGCGATTTCCTCCGGCTTTGCCAGCCGGCCCGCGGGAATTTCCTCTGCCAACGCTTCTTTTTCATCAGACGTGAACTGATCAAGCATATTTGTATCAACGGCACCCGGCGAGACTGCATTCACGCGGACGCCGCTCGGAGCAAGCTCTTTGGCAAGCGCTTTGACGAACGAATGCTGCGCTCCCTTGACCATGCTGTATAATACCTCGCACGATGCGCCTGTTTCTCCCCAGACGGAACCGATCGCGACGATGCCCCCGCTTTTTTCCCGGATCATGCCGGGCACCAGATTACGCGCCAAAAGAAACGGACTCGTCACATGCAGCTGCACCATCTCCCGCGCCATGTCATCCGTAACGTCCGTAATCAGGCCGAAATGACTTTTGCCGCTGTTTAGTATCAGGGCGTCCACAGGCTGCTTAACGGAACGGCTGAGTGTCTCCGCGCCATCCGGTGAGGACAGATCCGCCTGAATAACGGAGGCTTTTACGCCGAATGATGCGCTCAGCCTTTCCGCAAGCCTGTGTGCGGCTTCCTTATTAGAATGATAATGCAAAAGGACGTCATATCCGTTTTTTGCGAGGACTTCACTTATACTTTGTCCGATTCCGCCGCTTGCTCCGGTTACGAGCGCTGTCTGTTTCATCAATCAATACTCCTTCTTTCCCCAGAAAAACATCCCTCAGGGCGTGAGGGATGTTTTTGTTATGATTTTGGCACGACTTTGCAGACTGTCAGCCTGTCTTCTGATATTTCTTCTTTAATGACCCGCTTTACGTCTTCCAGCGTAATCTGCTCCAGTACGGTTACGACATCAAACAGACTCATATCTAAAAAGGCGTAGCGTGTAAATTGGTTGGCGATATATTCAGGCGAATTGAGCGCTTTTAAGAATGACCCGATCTTCTTTTTTCTCGCAAGATCAAGTTTTTCCGCAGTCACGGCTGATTCCGCATCAAGCAGCATGTGTTTTAATTCGTCAGCGAGCTTATCCGGCTCCGGTGTATCTCCTCCGACAGAGGCAAAACCGAATCCGTATTCAGCCGTGTAATCAAAGCTGAAGGTTTCATCAATGTAGCCTTTGTCGTACAAGTCACCGTAATGCGGTGAGCTTTTTCCGAAGAGACATTCAAGCATGAGGTTCATGCTGAGCTCGTGCTTCAACAGCTCCTGCCCCGTTTTATAAGGGTCTTTCGCCTTTAAGCCGACAAGACATTTTGAGCCTTGCACGTTCATTTTTAACTCCTGCTCCCGGCGGAAAACCGCTTCCTGCTCCTGAACTTCTTCACGTTTGATTTCGGGCTGGTCTGTAAAAGGCTTTTTCTCCTGGTTTTTCCGCACCTGGCTGATGACCGCTTCAGGATCTGCGGGACCGACGATAAAGAGCAGCATATTGCTCGGGTGATAAAACGTTTCGTAGCACTCATACAGCAGATCTTTCGTAATATGTGAGATGCTCTCCACCGTTCCGGCAATGTCAATTTTCACGGGGTGGTCTTTATACATATTTTCGATAAGACCGAAAAACAGCCGCCAATCCGGATTATCATCATACATATTGATTTCCTGGCCGATGATGCCTTTTTCTTTTTCAACTGATTTTTCCGTGAAATACGGGTCCTGAACAAAATCCACGAGTGTTTCCAGGTTTTTCTCCACATTAGAAGTGCTGGAGAACAGATAAGCGGTTCGTGTAAATGATGTAAAGGCATTTGCCGACGCCCCCTGCTTACTGAAGTCCTGAAACACGTCGCCGTCCGCTTTTTCAAACAGTTTATGCTCCAGAAAATGCGCGATTCCGTCAGGGACGTGTACCATTTCTTCCTTATTTAAAGGAACGAATTGATTGTCAATGGAACCGTACTTTGTCGTAAACACGGCGTATGTTTTATTAAAGCCCTGTTTCGGCAGCACATAGACATCAAGGCCGTTTGCCATTTTTTCATGATACAGCGTTTCCTGAAGCTGTTCGAAGTTTATCGGTTTAGTCAAGATGCTCCCCCCGTCCCTTTTAAGAAATAAGTCGTATCCAGCTTAATGTTCTTTCCGACATTGATAATGTCCTCTTTTGTCACTTTCTCGATATTGTCAAGGAACCTTTCGATCGGTATCTCTACTTGGGCTGAGGCCTGCTGATACAGAAATTCCGCTAAACCGTATGCCGTATCAATCGTTTCTAATACTTGATTTTTAATAACGGCTTTCGTTTGGGCGATATCATCTTCTGAAAAGTCACCGTTCTGCATAGCCTGAAACTGTTCTTCAATGATGGTGACGGCCTGCTTGTAATTTTTCACCTCAATGCCCGACATGACCATCAAAAGCCCTTTGAAGCTTTCCACCCTTGAGGCTGCATAATAGGCGAGGCTCGCTTTTTCACGGACATTTATAAACAGCTTTGAATGAGAGAAACCTCCGAACAGCCCGTTAAACACCTGCAATGCCGGATAATCCGGATCTGTATATGTCGTATTGGTCCGGAATCCGATATTCAGCTTGCCCTGCTTGACGTCCTCTTCATCAATGACTTCCTTCGGATCGGGCTGTTCATTCGCCGCGCTTCTTTCAAAAGGCTGCAGCTCCCGTTCTTCCGTTTTAAAATACGTATCAACGGCCGTTTTCACCTGATCTGTATCAACATCGCCGATGACGTACAGGTCCAGCTGGTCTTCGCGTATGGCTTTTTGATAGGCTTCATACAAATCTTGCGGTGTAATGTGTTCAACATCATCGAACTCGCCGTTGACGTGAAGCGCATACGGTTCGCTTTTGCACATTTCCTGAACGAGACGCAGATTAGAATATCTCATCTTATCATCATATACGGCTTGAATCCGCTGTTTCAGCGTCCGTTTTTCCTGCGTGACATAAAGGGGCAGGAAGGCGCCGTTTTCCAAAGCGGGCGAAAAGACAAGCTCTGATAAAAGCTGAAGACCTTTTTCCAATAACGGTGTGCGGTCCTTCAGATACTTTTCATTAGGAATCTCAAGTCTGAACGTAATGACATGACGTTCTCCCTTTTTTGTCAGATCAGCTGAAACGGATGTGCCGTACAGCTCATCAAAATAAGACCGCAGATCAGCGGTTTTCGGGCGGCTTTCTGTTCCGCGCAGAAGCACATGCGGAAACAGCGCCCTTTTTGTTACGAGCTCTTTCGTTAAAGGAGCCAGCATTTTAAACGTCAGCGAAACGGTTTTAAATTTCTCGGTCTTTACGATGTGGGCGGTGATCCCGCCGTGCTTTGACTTCATTTCATTTACGTAAGTCATGTGAAACCTCCTTCGTTCATTCTTTCATAGTATGTATTATGACCAAATTTCAGCATTCGCAAAAAAGAGTACGCAGATGTAATTATATCAACTGGAGGATTTATAAGGAAACAAAAAACCTCTGCCCGAAAACAGGCAGAGGCATTGAACGTTATTTTTTCAAATTGAAAGGCCACCAGTTGGCTCTTCCGAATATTTTCACCATGACCGGTACAAAAAACGGAAGGACGACAATTGCGTACATGAGAAGGCCTGTTAATACCACGGTTGCAATCTGTAATAAGGAAAGAACGCCTGACGGCAGCATGGCCGCAAAGGTTCCCGCTAAAATAATCGCCGCAGAAATGATGACGGAACCCATATTTTTCATACTGCTGATCATTGCGGGTTCCGTTCCTTCTTTTTTAAGCTCATTAAAGCGGTCCATTAAAAAGATGGAATAATCCACACCAAGAGCCATCAAAATGACAAAGCCGAAGAACGGCACGGCCCAGTTTACGCCCGGATACCCGAAGAAGTGTGTAAAGATGTATTCCGTCACGCCGATGGATGCGAAATACGTCAGTACGAGCGACGCCACTAAATAAACAGGCATAATGAGGGAGCGCAGCATCACGATGAGAATCAGAAAAATTCCCGCCAGCATAAACATTGCCGTCCGTTTGAAGTCTGAATCCGATACTTCCTTCAGATCGGCATTCATGCTGGAGACTCCCGAAACGCCGAAGGAAGCATTCTTCAGATCCGTGTTCGGAATGGCCCTTTTTACGCTCGCTTTGATCGCTTGAATATCTTGAATGGCCGTATTTGAGTAAGGATTGTTATCAAGAACGACGGTCAATTCTGTCGTTTTTCTGTCATCTGACATGTACGTATTAAACACGCTTGTGAAATCACTGTTTGTCAACGCGTCTTTCGGCACAAACCAGCCTGTCATTTCTTTGTCTGACGCCTTGTGAAGCTCACCCAGGTAATCATTAGCCCCCATCATGCCGCTTGATACTTTCTTAAGCCCTTTTACACTGTCGTTAAGGCCGGAAGAAAGATCGCTGAGCCGGGAAGAAAAATCACCGAGACCGCTCTTCATTTTTTTCTGGCCCTCCGCGAGCTGTCCTGCCGCCGATTCAAGGCGCGGCATTTGTCCTGCGAGAGCCCCCTGTCCGTCTGACACTTGCTGCAGACCGTTTTCAATACTGGTCAAACCGTTGATCATTGCGTTAATTTGAGTGTCAATCTTCTTCTGAGCGGCTGCCAGCCGGGCAAATTGTTTTTCCGCTTGCTGCAGATGATCCTTTTGACTGTCGACCTGTTTAGAAAAAGCTTCTGCATCCGCGTTTGCCTTGGAAACGGCTGACTGTACACCCGTAAAGGCCGATTTGATTTCTTGGTAAGAGGGATCGGTTTTGACTGACGGTATTGACGCTTCCAATTTTGCAAACGGCAGCCGGGCAAGCTGCTTGTTCAAATCGGCAAGCTGTCTGCTGGCTTCATCTTTCATCGGCAGGACGGTTTTTACCAATTTTAAAGCGTTTTGCGTTTCTGAAGCGAGACCGCTGTTTTGGCTGAGCTGTGAAGTCAGCATTTGTTTTTGCTCTTCAATCTGCTTTCTCATCTGGGCGACGCCGGCTTTATTCTCGTTCACGCCAGCCTGCAGTTTATTCAGGTTTTCTCCTATATCAGAAAGCCCGGATTTCAGAGACAATGTTCCGTCAATAAGCTGATTGACGCTTTTCCCCGACTCTTCGATCTGCGGCTGTGAATCAGCTAACGACTTTGCGGCATGCCCTAATCCGTCCGTAATTTTTTCAAGTCCTGTATTGCCTTTATCAAGCCCTTCTTGAAGCTGCTTTGCCTGATTTGTGACAAATAATTGATTCAATCCGTTTCCGGCAGGGCGCGTGGCGCTTCTGACCGTTTTTACACCCTCTGTTTTTTCAAGTTCTCTGCTGATTTTTTCGATATCAATCAGGTGTTTTTCGGTATTTAGAGTCTCATCATTTTTGATGACGACTGTGGCCGGAAGAAGTTCTCCCGGGCCGAATGCGTCTGAAATCGTATTAAACGCGCGGACGGATTCATATTTATCCCCGATTTCGTCAAGACTGTTGTAAGATAGCGACCCTTTGTAAAGAAGGATAGGCGGGACGGTGAATACCGCAACGATTGCAAGACTGATGAGCGGCCTTTTAAATGAAAACCGCCCTGACGTTTCCCATGCTTTGCTTTGAGGATGGGAAATATCGCCCTTAACAGGCCAAAACAGTCTTTTTCCTAAAACAGCCATAAAAAACGGCACGATCGTCATGAGCGCAAGCAGCAGCACCGCGACACCGACCGCAACGGCGGCTGCCGACTGATACAGCTTAAATGTCGCAAATCCGATGCAGGCAAATCCGATCAGCACCGCACCGCCGCTGTACAAAACCGTCTTTCCGGCCGTTTTGTAAGTCACGACGATCGCTTCTCTTATATCAGCGCCATGCGACAGTTCTTCTTTAAACCGGCTGAGAAGCAGAATGCAGTAGTCTGTGCCGATTCCGAACATAATCGCAACCATAAAAATCTGAGTAAAAGTTGAGAGCGGAAAATTCAGCTGATCGACTAAAAATGCGACAATCGACTGGCTGACTAAATAAGATATCAATACTGATAAAAGCGGCACGAACGGAGCGACCACTGACCGAAATACAAGAATCAGCACGATCAGGATAAAAGCGACCGTTATATATTCAGTCTTTTTCAAGCCGTCCTGTGAGCTTTTTAACACATCTTCGTCGATCAGCGATTGGCCTGTAATGCCGTATGATACGCCGTACGGTTTCAGCTCTTTATCAATTTTATTTTTTATTTCGATGATATCGTTTTTGGATGTATCAAGCTGCAGCTGAACGAGCATCGTTTGTCTGTCTTTTGACAGCAGCTGTTTTTTGATGTCGTCATTTTTCTCCCCGAAGTATGAAGTCACCGTTTTAATCTGAAGCGCTTTTTTATGTTCAGACAAAGTGCTGACGGCTTCTTCCAGACGATCTTTTTTGTCTGTCATTAAGCCTTTTTCGTGAAATACGATGACGGCAGAAGAAGACGGTGCATCTGAATCAGACATTTCATCAAGCAATTCATGGGCGTAAGAAGAGGAATATCCGTCCGGTACGGAGATCTGCCCTTTCTCCCGTGTCAATTCAGCCATATCAGGCGCTGTAAGCATAAATATCACCGTTGCGGCGACCCATACCGCGGCGATGATCCAGCGGGCTCGGATAATGTTTTTCATTATGTCTGCTGATCCTCCTCTGTCATCATCAATCGATATAATTTTTCATATGTATTCACGAACATCTCCGCCTCGTCTTCATCAAAATACATAATATATGAACGGACGAGTTCCTCAATCCGCCGCTCCACACGGTGAAATACTTCCGTTCCCTTTTCCGTGACATTTAAAAGTATGCTCCGGCGGTCGCTTTGGCTGCGTTCTCTATTGATGTAGCCTTTTTCATACAGGCGGTTCGTCATAGATGTAATGGCGCTTTTATTGACGTGGCACACCGCGGCCAGTTCAATTGATTTGCAATCGGGATTGAGCATAATATAGCGGAGGATGTAATATTGATCCAATGTCAGCTCTTTGTTCACTTTTTCAGCGATAATGCTGTCAATTTTTTTTAAGACGTGCAGGTATACATCGGAATAACGCTGAATCAGCTGCTTTACTTTTTCTTCATGCACCTTTTCCCCCTCCTTCCAATAGTTAATATGTTTAACTATTAAAAAGAATAACGACTTGACGGTATCATGTCAATCTTCAAAATAAAATAAAAAAAGACAGTGCAGATTACACCGTCTTTAATGATTCCTTCTTTTCTTTTGCTTGTGATGAGATATTTAACAGCGCTAAAAATACAGATACAATGCCGCAAAAAGCGGATAAAATAAAAATCAGCCAGCCTGCATTTGACATCAGGGCAGCAAAGATCGGCGGTCCCGCCGCTACTCCGATAAACCGCATGCTGTTATAAAATGAGGTGATGGTTCCCGATTCCTCGTTGTCTACGCCTTCTGTGATGACAGCGTCTAAAGCCGGCAATGCCATTCCGATACCGATACCGCTGACACACAAAAAGATAAATAATAAATAAAAACTGTGATTCCACCATAGGCCGATAAACGACAGTGTCACGGCACTCATTCCGAAAACGATGCAAAACTTCATTTTGCCTTGGTCTTTTCCGATTTTTCGGCCTGATATATATGAACTGACGGATAGAAATAAAAGCGGGATTGCCAAAAGCGCTCCTTTAGCCACACCGTCAATTCCGTATTTCTTCTCCAGTGAGTCTGATAAATAAAAAAGAACCCCGAACAGCAAAAACATAATCACGCAGCCGATGATAAAAACCGTAAAGAGCCAGCGTCCGTCACGCTTAAATATGCGGCCGACATTTTTCACAAATTCGGAAATAGAAGGCGCTTCTTTTTTTTCCTCCGGCTTTGCCACCAAAAACAATACGAGAAAAAAGCTGATGAGCGAAAAAAACGGAATGAACCAAAACGGCATAAACCAAAACCATGCAGCCAAGAGCGACCCGAGAATCGGGCTTATTACTTTCCCGGCAGTGTTAGACGTCTCAATATCGCCGAGTCCCGCGGTAATCCGCTCATCATCCCCTTTGAATAAATCACCGATAAACGGCATCACTACAGGAGCCGCTCCTGCCGAACCGATTCCCTGCAGCACCCGCCCCGCCAAGATAATGGGATAAGGATGCTTGAACGCGGTGGAAGCTATCGCGGCAAGCGCTCCGCCCGCACCGGCTATGAGAAGACAAGGCAGAAGAACCTTTTTTCTTCCGAATTTATCGGACAGATATCCGGCAATCGGAATACAAATAATCGCCACAATCGAATAGACCGTTATAATTAACGATACTTGAAAAGACGATATGGACAGCTTCTTTTCAATCATCGGAAGCACAGGAATCAGCATGGAATTCCCGAGTGTCATCACGAGCGGTACAGAAGCCAGAGCAATGATATTTTTCGTTCCATTTTTCTTCTTACTCAACTTATTCACCCATTCACTATACTTGGTTGTTTCCTGTTTTATTGTGCCTTGCAGAAAACAAAGTATGTACTGAAACGGCAAATAAAAAAACAGACACATGACGCGTCTGTCTTAAAAACGTTTTCTTACAACATGAAAACTGAACTTATCAGCCCGGAAATAATTTAATGAATACAGCACAGGTTCATCATTCTGATTATAGTGGGTTTGCTTCAGCAATAAAAGCGCCGTCTCCGGCTCGCATTCCAAAACCGGTGAAATCGTATCGTGATATCCGATCGGTTCGATATCAGCAACGGCATAGCTGATCACAGACCCGGAGTTTTTTTCCAAAAGATCAAAAATAGACTCCTGTTCATGACAGAAAGAATTCGGCAGAATGTGCATCGGAATCGTATCTAAACAGTAAACGACCGGAGTGCCGCTTGCCGTTCTCACGCGTTCCAAATAAAAAAGCTCCTGCTCAGGCTCAAGCCGGAATCTAGCGATATCTTCATCAGACGGCGTGATGACCTGAGACGACAAAAAAATCGTACCCGGCACCATGTTCGCCTGCTGAATCGTTTTCGTCACGCTGTTGAGCTGTTCAATACCTGAAAGAAACAGCGGTTTTGTATGGACGAAAGTGCCCACACCGTGCCTTCTGATAATCACATGCTCCTCTTCAAGGATACGCAAAGCTTCACGCAGAGTTGCCCGGCTGACACCCATTGATTTTGAAAGCTCAAATTCAGAAGGAAGCTTTTCCTTTTCGGTGTAAATTCCGTTTTGTATATCCTCTTTGATTCGCTCAATCACTTTTAGATACAAGTGACGATTGTCAGCTTTTGTAGACATGTTTCCCCTCCGTAAACCACTTTCATAAATTATTGAACAATTGGGACAACTATATCATGTTTTGATAAAAAAATAAATAGGAATGATTTTGGTGATAACATTTTCAGTGAAAACTCTCTCCTTTTTAAGAAGAGAGCTCATCATATTGTTCCTTAGATAATAGTACTTCCCTCGGTTTGCTTCCTTCATACGGCCCGACGACGCCCCGTTCCTCCATTGCGTCAATCAGACGGGCAGCTCTCGTATATCCGATTCTGAACCGCCTTTGAAGCATGGAGACTGATGCCGTCTGCATGCCGATAATCAAATCGACCGCTTCGTCATAGAGATCATCCGTTACTTCACTGTGTGTTTCCGAAACTTCTTCCGGAATCATCTCTTCTTGATACTGCGCTTTTTGCTGCGTAATGACATGATCGACGACATGCTCAACCTCTTCATCGGATAAAAATGCCCCTTGCACACGCACCGGCTTATTTGCGCCTACAGGCAGAAACAGCATGTCTCCGCGCCCCAGAAGCTTTTCAGCGCCGCCCATGTCTAAAATCGTCCGTGAATCGGTCTGAGATGAGACACTGAAAGCGATTCTTGACGGGATGTTGGCTTTAATAACACCGGTAATAACGTCGACTGAAGGCCTCTGTGTCGCGATAATCAAATGAATTCCCGCCGCTCGCGCCATCTGTGAAAGTCTCGTAATTGAATCTTCCACGTCGGAAGAAGCGACCATCATCAGATCGGCAAGCTCGTCAACGATGACGACGATGTATGGCAGCTCAGGCTGCTTGACTTCTTCTTCGGCATTTGACCGCTTAATATGGTCGTTATAGCCTTCTATATTTCTCGTACCCGTATGGGAGAACAGCTCATAGCGGCGCTCCATCTCATTGACGACCTTTTTCAAAGCCTGCGAGGCCTTTTTCGGATCTGTCACGACCGGCGCAAGCAGATGAGGAATGCCGTTATACACATTCAGTTCAACCATTTTCGGGTCAATCATCATCATCTTCACTTCATGCGGTTTAGCCCTCATCAGAATGCTCGTAATAATACCGTTGACACAGACGCTTTTTCCGCTTCCCGTTGCCCCCGCTACGAGCAGGTGGGGCATTTTGTTCAGTTCGGCAAGCACGGCTTCCCCGGAAATATTTCGTCCCAAGCCGATCAGAAGCTTCGCGTCCGGCTTGTCATTGAGCTTGGATTCAAGCACTTCTTTTAACGAAACCATCGCCACTTCAGCATTGGGCACCTCGATGCCGATTGCCGATTTGCCCGGAATCGGCGCTTCGATCCGGATATCCTTCGCGGCAAGCGCGAGCGCGAGGTCATCGCTCAGATTCACGATTTTACTGACTTTGACCCCGACGTCCGGATACACCTCATATTTTGTGACCGCCGGACCGAGATGAACCTGCGTCACTTTCGCCTTTACGCCGAAGCTTTGAAAAGTCCGTTCGAGTTTTCTTGCATTCTCGTAAATGTTTTTCTTATCGGTGTGCTGGCCTGTATGTTTCGGGTCAGCCAGTATGTCCAATGAAGGCATTTGATAATCTTTATTTTCAAGCTCTGTAAACGTCATCGGCGGAGCCGCAGCCGTTTCGCCACTGTCTTGAGCGCCGCCGGAAGGCTCAACTTTTGCCGCTTGTGCAGCCTCCTGCGTTTTTTCCGGAATCAGCGGTTCGGCGGGCTCTTCCTGACGGTCTGAAAAGCTTGAAATAATCGGCTCTGAATGGATGATCGGCGAAATGATTTCCTCATCCTCTTCCTCCGGTTCAGGCTCTTCTTTTTTCTTTTGAACCCGTTTTTGTTTTTTGCCCGATTTTGTTTTTGTTTTCGGCGAAGACATATTCGTTCTGACCGTCTTCATATCCTCAAGAAATGCCTGCCACTGGCCGCGGATAAACCGGCCGACGGGGCTCGTCCACTTTTTGAGCGTTTCCTGCAGTGAACGGCCCGTTACAAGAATCAGCCCCATTAAGATCAGCACGATCGCCATGATTTGTGAACCCGTTGATGCAAATAGAAAGTGGGAAGCTGCAAACAGTACCGCGCCGATCATGCCGCCGCCCAAATCAGGGGAAGCAGCCTGCTGTTTCATGTCAATCATAAACAGCTCCCACGTGTTGCCGATGACACTTGCCGAACGAATCGACCCGTGATGAGACAGATTTTTAAAGAGCTGCACGTGAGACAGCAGCAATATACTGGCGATAATACAGTACAACCCTGCCTTTCTTCTCGTTAAAAGGCTTGGACTCTTCTTTTTCCAAAACAGCGAAATTCCGAGAAGGAAGAGCGCAATTAAGCATAAAATAAACCACTCTCCGGCAAAAAAACGGAACAAGTACACAAATGTCTGTCCCACAACGCCGAGCTGCAAAACAGCAATAATTGAGATTGCAACACAGAGCAGTCCGCTTAGTTCGTATTTTAGATTGAGCTTACTCTCTTGTTTCTTTTTAGATTTCCGTTTTTTCTTTGCCACACTCATCACCTTACTGCGTTAAAAAATGTAAAATCATACATCATGAAGAAAAGCAGCCTTTTGCCGGCTGCATTTTTCTGTAGGATTCCCCTATTATAGCATATTTTGCCCCCGAGAAACGGACTGAATGCCGGTTAGATTTTCAGCTTGATTTTTTGTCCCGGAGCGATGTCAGGATTCAGAAAATCCATCGGGTTCGTACTTAAAATCTGTACGACTTCAGCTTCATTTCCCTTCATCTCAACTAGCAGCGGCACGCCGGCGTAATCTACCTGTTCATGCACGCTTTGCTCTATATCCTGACCATAAACGACTTCTTGGGGCATGACGGTATAAAGGATCATTGAATCATCCTTCCTTCCTCGCCCTTTCGTTCCTCAATCAGCTGATTCAGCTTTTTTATCGCCTGTCCGACGCCGCCCACGGCATCAATTAATCCGTAATCAGCCGCATCTTTCCCGACTACGTTCGTCCCGATGTCCCTGGTTAAGTTTCCTTTTGAAAACATCAGCTCTTTGAATTTTTCTTCAGAAATATTTGAATGATGGGTCACAAAGTTGACGACCCGCTCCTGCATTTTATCCAAGTATTCAAACGTTTGCGGAACCCCGATAACCAGACCTGTAAGCCGAACGGGGTGAATGGTCATTGTCGCTGTCTCCGCGATAAAACTATGATCACATGACACGGCGATCGGCACACCTATCGAGTGGCCCCCGCCGAGTACGATTGAGACGGTCGGTTTTGATAAGGATGCGAGCATTTCCGCAATCGCAAGCCCCGCTTCCACATCGCCTCCGACGGTGTTTAAGATGATCAGAAGTCCTTCGATTTTCGGATTTTGCTCAATCGCGACGATTTGCGGAATGACGTGTTCATATTTGGTTGTTTTATTTTGCGGCGGGAGCTGGACGTGCCCCTCAATTTGGCCGATGATCGTCAGGCAGTGAATATTGGTATCTTGGGACATTTGCGGCAGAGATGTCTCTCCCAGCTGCTGAATTTTGCTCATAATGCTGTCTTTCGCATCTGATTTTTCGGGCTGCTGTTCTTCGGTGTTTTCCATACGATGATCCATTTTATCTTTCACCCTTTCCGAATGTCTCTTTGTATTATGAACAAAGATGATGATTTCCATCCGGGACATGAACAAAAACAAAGCCGGAGCATCATGCGCTCCGGCTTTGTATACATTATACTTCCATAATGATCGGAATGATCATCGGCTTGCGTTTTGTTTTTTCATAAAGGAATTGATTCAGCGCATCACGCATTGCTTGTTTCAGCGTGGACCATTCTACGGCAGATGTTTCCGTCGCTTCAGTCACGATAGAGCGGACGAGCTCAGTAGCTTGTACAATTAAACCTTCTGATTCTCTGACATACACGAAACCGCGCGTAATGATCTCAGGACCTGATACGAGGTTCTTTTTCTGCTTATCGAGTGAGATCACGACGATGAGAATGCCGTCTTGTGATAATAAGCGGCGGTCTCTCAGCACGATGTTGCCGATGTCGCCGACTCCGAGGCCGTCAATCAGAACGTTTCCGTACGTGACTTTATCCCCGATTTTCACATTCTGACCGCGGAATTCAACGACGTCACCTTTTTCAATCAAGAAAATGTCGCTGCGTTTCATGCCGATCTCTTCTGCGATTTTGGAATGCGCTTTTTGCATTCTGAATTCACCGTTAACCGGAATTAAATATTTCGGTTTCAGCAAATTAAGCATGAGTTTCAATTCTTCCTGCGAACCGTGACCGGACACATGCACGCGTTTTTGGGCGAAAATGACTTGAGCGCCGGCGCGGGCAAGCAGGTTGACGGTTTTGGAATATATCAATTCATGCCCCGGAATCGGTGTTGATGCAATGACAACGGTGTCTCCTTCTTCAATGTTAAGCTGCTTGTGCGCCTGCTTGGCCATCCGCGTAAGAGCGGCCAGCGGCTCACCATGGCTTCCGGCTGTAACAATTGCCACTTCCCGCTTCGGATATTTTTTCACATCCTGTACAGGAATAAACATTTCATCTTCGGCTTCAATATAGCCGAGCTTTCGCCCAAGCTGAAGCACGTTTTGCAGATTTTTTCCGGCGATTGCAAGTTTGCGGCCGTTCTGGACGGCAGCCTGTATCACTTGCTGGATCCGGTTGATATTAGACGCGAATACAGCAATGATGACACGGTTTTCTGAACTGTTCATCGCATCGGAAATTTCACCGCTTACATATGCTTCTGACGGAGTATACCCCGGGCGCTCCGCATTGGCGCTGTCAGAAAGCAGGGCGAGCACGCCGCTGTTTCCGATTTTGGCAATTTCGCCAATATCACATGATTGGTGATAAGCAGGCGTCTGGTCAAATTTAAAGTCTCCCGTGCATACAATAGAGCCAAGTGATGTTTTGAAGCTGACTCCCACTGAATCCGGAATACTGTGAATCGTTTTAAAGAACGATACTTTCGTTGATTCAAATGTAATGACTGATTTAGAGTGAACTTCACGTAAATCAGCTTTTCGATTATGCCCGTACTGCTTGAGTTTTTCTCTCAGTAATGCAAGCGTAAGCTTCGTTCCGTATACCGGCACCGACAGCTTGTTCAATAAATAAAAGACGCCTCCGATGTTTTCATCGTGCCCGTGTGTCAGAAAGATGGCCTTCACGCGGTCAGCCCGTTCTACTAAGTAGGAAATATCCGGAATGACGACATCAATACCGAGCATTTCATTTTCAGGGTGCATCAGCCCTGCATCCACTACAAATATGTCTGAGTCAATTTCAATGACATATAGGTTCTTCCCAATTTCTCCGACGCCGCCAAGGGCGATAATTCTGACGTTTTCTGTATTTTTCTTTTTCAAAATCTGTATCCTCCTAGTCTCATACCCGTCCATCATCACTTGTTCCTATTATAACTGATATCAATTTTAGAAAACAAGAAGAAGCGGAAGGTTTAGGGAAAACCAATATGTATACAAAACGGTCAAACTCACGATAAAAATGAGAATGACCGCGTATTTTAACTGTATAAATTTTTTCTTACAGTTCGCTGATGACGCTGCTCAGGCTCAGACGTTCATCTTCATTCAGCGGGATAAGAGGAAGACGCACAGATCCGACATCAAGGCCTTTCAGCTGTAGCGCCGTTTTGACCGGAGCCGGATTAGGCGCTTTAAAGAGCTCCTTCATGATCGGCAGAAGCTTCTGATGAATCAGCGCCGCGGTTGCCGTCTGCCCGTTCGTATAGTTTTTAATCATCTGCTGCATGTCAGAACCTACGATATGGCTGGCCACTGACACGACTCCTCTTCCGCCGACTGCGAGAATAGGAAGCGTTAACCCGTCATCACCTGAATAGACGTAAAAATCTTCCGGTGTTTCGGCAATGATTTTCGTAATGGCATCAAGATCGCCGCTCGCTTCTTTAATCGCAGAGATATTCGGAATCTCCGCAAGTCTGATGGCCGTTTCCGGCGCAAGTGAAGCGACCGTTCTGCCCGGCACGTTGTAAAGCATCACAGGAAGAGACGTTTCTTCCGCAATGGCTTTAAAATGACGGTACATGCCCTCTTGGGAAGGCTTATTATAATACGGCGTGACAAGCATAACGCAATCGACGCCGGCTTCTTCAGCTTTTTTTGTCAGTTTAATGGAATCTTTCGTATTGTTGCTTCCCGTACCCGCAATAACAGGCACGCGTCCGTTCACTTCTTTGACTGTAAATTCAAAGAGTGCAATTTTTTCTTCCGTTGAAAGTGTCGGAGATTCGCCGGTCGTGCCTGCGACGACTAAAGAATCCGTGCCGTTTTTCAACAAATAGTCGATTAATGTAGACAGTTTTTGAAAGTCTACATTCCCTTTACTGTCAAAGGGGGTAATCATCGCTGTAGATATATTTCCGACATTCATTTTTTTCACCTCATCATGATTCAATCACATTTACTTTGAAAGTTCAAACACTTCATGCAGCGCATTTACGGCCGTTACCATATCTTTTTCATGAACGAGCACCCAGATCGTCGTATGGCTGTCGGCAGATTGCAGAATCGGAATGCCTTTATCAGAAAGTGCGGAGACGATTTTTGACGTGACACCCGGAACACCCATTATCCCGGCGCCGACCGCTGACACTTTCGCACAGCTCTCCGTCACTGTCGGCTCATATCCTAATTCAGCCAAAATGCTGCGCGCGGCTTCCGTTTTACTGCCGGCTACGGTATATACGATTTCACTCGGCGTAATGTTAAAGAAATCTACGCTGATTCCGGCATTTGCCATCGCTTTAAAGACTTCAGTCTGAACGTTGTATTGCCCCATTTTGGCGGGAACCTTAAATTGCGTCACATCTTTCACATGGGCGATCCCCGTGATCAGCCGTTCGAATACATCGCTGCCGATGTTAGACGAATGATGGGACGTCACCAAAGTGCCTTTGTCTTTTGAATAAGTGGAGCGCACGCGGATCGGCACCTTTGCCTGCATGGCGATTTCCACCGCGCGCGGATGAATGACTTTCGCGCCTTGATAGGCAAGGTTGCAGATTTCCGTATATGTGACGTTCGGAAGCGGCTTAGCATTTTCCACGATTCTCGGATCGGCTGTCATAACGCCTTCCACGTCCGTAAAAATGTCGATAAACTCAGCATCTACCGCCGCGCCGAGCGCCGCTGCTGAAGTATCGCTTCCTCCTCTGCCGATCGTCGTCGTGTCGCCTTTTTCAGTCGCTCCCTGAAATCCTGCGACAACGACAGCGTCATGGCTGGCGAGTGCAGCGAAAAGCCGCTCTGTTTTCATTTCTATAATTTTGGCGTCAGTATGCTGGGCATTGGTTAAAAAGCCGGCTTGGGCTCCTGTTAAAGCTGCGGCTTTTATGCCGTTTTCCTTCAGCATGCTGGAAAAAACAACGGACGAAATCGTTTCTCCGCAAGACAGAAGCATATCCTGCTCTCTCGGAGAAATGTCGGACTGGCTGCCGTAAAGGAGCCCGATTAAAGAATCTGTCGCGTACGGGTCTCCTTTTCTTCCCATCGCCGATACGACAACGACAACTTTATAACCTTCACTGATGGCATCTTTAATGTGTGCTAGCGCAAGCTTGCGGCCTTTGTCATCTTTTACGGATGTTCCGCCGAATTTTTGAACAATGATCTTCACTATTTTCACTCCAAATTAGTCTGACGTAACAGAAGAGAGCAGGCAGAGCCTTACTCTCTTCTATTCGCCTATAGAAAATACGTTTGTTTTATACGAGGTTCAGTTTTTGCAGGCTTTCCGCGATTTGGACTGAGTTCCAAGCGGCGCCTTTTAACAGGTTATCAGAAACAACCCACAAATGAAAACCGTTTGCTCTGTCCAAATCTTTCCGGATTCTTCCTACAAATACATCGCGTTTGCCGACGCAATCAGCAGGCATCGGGTAAAGCTGCTCCGCCGGATCATCCTGAAGCGTAACACCCGGAGCTTCTTTTAAAAGCTGTTTAATATCTTCAACGGTTGCGTCATCACGGTCAAGCTCAATGTAAACAGATTCTGAGTGCCCTGTTTCAATCGGCAGTCTGACACATGTCGCAGCCACTTCCAGCTTCGGCATATGCATGATTTTTTTCGTTTCATTAATCATTTTCATTTCCTCAAACGTATAGCCGTTGTCTTGGAATTTATCAATTTGCGGAATGGCGTTAAATGCGATTTGATAATGCTTTTTGTCGCCTTTAACCGGCATAATGGACGGTTCTGCGGGTTCATTGTTTAAAATCGCCTTTGTCTGGCTGTACAATTCTTTCGCCGCTTCATTGCCGGCCCCGGACACAGCTTGGTAAGTAGATACAATGACTTTTTTCAAACCGTACGCTTTGCGGATCGGTTCAAGCGCAGCCACCATCTGAATCGTTGAACAGTTAGGGTTGGCGATAATGCCGTTATGTTTGTGCAGATCACCTTCGTTCACCTCAGGCACCACGAGCGGTGTATTTTCGTCCATCCGGAATGCGCTGGTATTGTCAATCACGATGGCTCCCCGTTTTACAGCCTCAGGCGCCAAGCTTTGTGATACGCTTCCGCCGGCGCTGAATAACGCGATATGAACGCCTTCGAAGCTTTCAGGAACAGCTTCCTGCACTGTATATTCTTCGCCTTTAAACATTACTTTCGTACCAGCAGAACGCTTTGAGGATAGTAGTGTGAGTGTTTCGATTTCAAAGTTTCTGTCTTCCAGTGTTTTCAGCATTTGCTGTCCTACGGCTCCCGTCGCTCCGACAACTGCTACGTGTAATCCTCTTCCCATCTGTAAAACTCCTTCCGCCAATTAAGCATCATTTATTGAATTGACTTTGCATTTTACGTTTTATTTTACCATAGAATAGTCACGGATTGACCGAATTTTTTTATTCCGGAATGATTTTCTGTCATCATTCATGATGGTGTACGAGCACCGGCTGAACCTGCTGGTGCAAAAGAGCTTTTTCTACCGTAATCGGAAGAAGATCCATTCTTGCGACGAGCGATGTCGGTTTTTTCACGTGGTCATCCTGGCCGAACGGGATGAAATATATGTTTTTTGCGGACATCAGCCTCATTAAATTCGTTCCGTTTAAACCGAGTCCGTCGTTTGTCGAAATTCCGAGCACGACCGGGCGGCCGTTGCGGATCGTGGCTTTCGCAGCCATAAGGACGGGGCTGTCAGTCATCGCATTTGCGAGTTTGCTCATTGAATTTCCGGTTAAAGGGGCGATGACCATGCAGTCGAGCGGAAGTTTCGGCCCGAGAGGCTCCGCTTTTACGATGGAATCAATCGCCTCAAAGCCTGTTGCTTCTTCAATTTTTCTGACCCAATCTCCCCCCTCCCCAAAGCGGGTATCGGTCGATTGAACGGTTGACGTCACGACCGGCCGGACTTCAGCTCCTTGACTGATAAGCGCCTCTATTTGCGGAAAAACTTCCTCATATGTGCAGTGCGAGCCGGTTAATCCGAATCCGATTCTTTTCCCTTTCAGAGACATGGTTATTCCCCCTCTTTCTTTAAGTCTTCCAAAAGCTTGCTCAATACGTTCGCAATAATCTGTCCGGCTGTTTTCGGGGCCACAATTCCCGGAAGACCCGGAGCAAGCAGCGCTTTAATGCCTTGTTTTTCAGCATATTTGAAATCCGTTCCGCCCGGACGGGATGCTAAATCCAAAATCAAGGTCTTCGGCGTCATGCGCGATAAAACGCTTTGATTCAGAATCAAGCTCGGTACGGTGTTAATGCAGATATCAATATCATTTACATGTTCAGTAAGCTCTTCAAGTTGAAAAGGAGAAAGCCCCATTTCCGTTATACGGGCCAAATGAGCCGAACTCCGCGCGCCCACTTTTACCTTCGCCCCTAACGCCGCAAACGTCCGGGCGATCGTCATACCGGTGCGCCCCATGCCGAGAACGGCGACATTTGATCCGTGAATGGTATAATCCGTATGCTGAATCGCCATCATGATTGTTCCTTCAACAGTGGGAATCGAGTTGAATATCGCGATATCGTCCCGTTCAAATAATTTCACAAGTTTGCGGCCCGCTTCGCTGGCGATCCCCTCAAGATACGCGTTGGAGATGCCTGAATAAATGACGCAATGCTCCGGTGTCCGCTCAAGATAGCTCTGCTTTAATATCACTTCTTCATTTGAAAAAACCGTGGAAACAACGCCTTCTCCGGTCGTTGCCGATACGGGCAGGATGATACTGTCTATTTTTTGAAAGGGAATCTCATCGATTTTGCATTTGACGGTTCCTGTAAAACCGTCATCCAATTGGTCAAACCCTGCAAGATAAATATCGGCATGCTGTTCTGTCAGCTTTCTTATAATCTCTAGCTGTCTTGCGTCACCGCCAATGATCGCAATTGTCAATCCGGTTAACATCTGAAACGTTCACCTTCTTTACAGTTACTGGATCTTTTAAGTGTCATCCTCCTCTTCATCGTATGTGCGAAGAGAAAGGGCGGTGAATGTACAGCGTCTTTTTCATAAAAAAAGCACCGGCTGTATGAGCCGGTGCTTGCAACAATTGAATAAGATCTACTCTTCGGGAGGCGTGATCTCCCCCGGAACATCTAAAATGATCATGTCTGACCCGATTTTTTGGATATGGTTCCAGGGGACGCGGATGTCGTGGCCTTGTTTTCGCAATCCGAACCATTTTACCGTCGGTATCAACAGCGCGGTAATTTGTCCGTCCTGTTCATTAATTTCCAAATCGGTCTGGCCGAGCACGCCGAGCCGCTCTGCCCGTTTAATGTCCACAATTTCTTTACCTGACAGTTCACTGAGCCTCATGATAGCCACCCCCTTGTACTATATGACCCGGAGCAAAAAAAAATGCCTGCCCCGTATAGAGGCAGACTGCTTTGCCGATTAAGACGAGGCCGGCATATTGCCGGTCGGGCTGATGAGCGATAGTGCGTAATCATCCGTAAATAAGCGGCGGCTGAGGCCGTTGACGCTTTCCAGGCTGACCGCATTTAATTCAGTGATAATTTCATCCATGGTCTTATGCTTTCCGAGCAGGAGTTCGTTTTTCCCGTTCCGGCTCATTTTGCTGTTTGTGCTCTCTAAGCTGAGCATTAAGCTCCCCTTCATTTGCTCTTTGCTGTTTTCCAGCTCTTTCGGGGTGATACCGTCACGTTTTAGAACCGATAACGTTTCCTGAATAGTTTCAGACAGAAGTCCGAGCTGATTCGCGCCGGTGCCTCCGTAAATCGTCAGCATACCGCTGTCTTCATAGGAACTGTGGTAGCTGTATACAGAATAGGCCAGTCCTTTATCTTCGCGCACATCCTGGAAAAGACGGCTGCTCATGCTTCCGCCCAGCACGTTGTTTAAGACGATCAAATCGTAAATGTCCGCATCTCCGACTTTCAGGCCTTTGAAACCGAGACAGAGATGCGCCTGTTCGGTGTCTTTTTTTCTGGTCAGCTTTTCATAATGAAACTCAGGCTCGCTGATGCCGCTTGCTTTGCCCTTCGCTTCGTATGTACCGAACCATTTCTCCACGTCTTTAATGAATTGTTCTGTTACATTTCCGGCGACAGAAATGACGACGCGGTCCGGCGTGTAAAAGTCATCCATATGCTGTCTGAGAGAATCGCCGTTAAATGACGAAAGCGTTTCCTCCGTCCCGAGAATCGGGTAGCCGAGCGAATGATTGCCGTATGTCGCTTTGCTCAGCAGATCGTGGACAATGTCATCCGGCGCGTCTTCATACATTTTGATTTCTTCATATACGACGTTCTTTTCTTTTTTGAGCTCATCTTCGTCAAAAGCAGAATGAAAGAACATATCAGCCAGCACATCAAGTGCGTAGTTTGCATGCTCATCCAGAACTTTGGCGTAATAGCACGTATATTCTTTTGAAGTGAAGGCATTCACTTGGCCGCCTATCCGATCGAAGGATTCTGCGATTTCCCGTGCGGACCTGGTATTTGTTCCTTTAAAAAACATATGCTCAAGAAAGTGCGAAATACCGTTTGTCTCCGGCGTTTCATGACGTGACCCCGTCCCGATCCAGACGCCGATTGCCACAGACCGCACCGTTGGATTATTTTCAAGCACAACTCTTACACCGTTTTGGCATGTATAGCGTTTTATCAAGTCTGTTCCTCCTATTCAAAGACAGGCAAACTGCCGCCTGCTACTTCATCAGCCTGTTTTCATCCATTAAGTCAGACACTGAGCCGAGCGCGTAGCCTTTTTCTTTGATTTTTGCAATCAGTGTATCCAGGCTTTTCGCAGTCGGATCAGTCGGATGCATTAAAATCATGGCTCCGTTATGTATTTTGCTCAACACCCTTGTTTGTAAAACAGCCGGAGACGGTTTTTGCCAGTCAATGGTGTCAACGGTCCACATGATGGTGCCCATTCCTTTTTCCGCCGCAAGGTCGACCACCGCTTTTCTGAAGCTGCCGCTTGGCGGCGCAAACCATTTCGGCTTCATGCCGAGCGTCTCGCTGATTTGTGCATTGGTTTTGTCAAGCTGTTCGGAAATGCTTCCTGAAGTCAGTTTGCTCATATCAGGGTGATTGTATGAATGATTTCCGATTTCATGTCCGTCTGCCGCTATTTTTTTCCCAAGTTCCTGATTGTTTTTCAGCCATTTCCCTTCAAGAAAGAAAGTTGCTTTGACCTGGTGCTGCTTCAGAATAGGCAGCATTTGCTCCACGTATTCGTTTCCCCAGGCGACATTTATCAGGAAAGCGACCATCGGTTTGTCGGGATTTCCTTTATAAATGGGTTCGGGCGCGAGAGAATCAAGATGGACTTTCGGTTTCACCTGCTCATAGACAAGGTCGTCTTCGTGAAATTCTCCGTCCTTTTTCATTTGCTTATAGGATTTTTCCACATTGACTTTTAAACCGTTATATCCCGGTATACTCTTCCATATTTTATCAATCCGCGCGTCTTGCGGCTTCACTTCATACTCTGACGCTTTTTGCAGTAATTCTTCATAGAGCGGATCTTTTGATGCTGACACAGTTACAGCGTCTTTTTTCATTGCGTCTATGTAATCAACTGTATACGGATTTTTTAACATTTCAAACGAAACAAAAAAAAGAAATAAAAAAACGGCAAACGGCACGAATTTTTTCAACATGTCCTTCCCCCCTCATCACACATTATGTATGAGGAGGACAAGGTAGAACCCGTCTGTTGTCTTTCTCAAAATAAAGAAGCCGGGTCTCCCAGGCTCCTTGTTAGGTTTTCATTTAAGATTGTTGTTGTTCCTGTTCTTTTTCTTTCTCTTCACGCAGCACTGCTTTACGCGACAGATTCACTCGTCCCTGTTTGTCAATTTCGGTTACCTTCACAAGGATTTCGTCACCGATTTTCACAACATCCTCAACCTTGCCGACCCGTTCGAGCGCTAGTTCAGAGATGTGAACGAGACCGTCTTTTCCGCTGAAGATTTCAACGAAAGCGCCGAATTTCTCAATCCGTTTGACTTTACCGAGGTAAAGCTGGCCGACTTCGACTTCTCTGACAAGATCTTCGATGATTTTTTTCGCTTTTTGGTTGCTGCTTTCATCAGTAGAAGAAATAAAGATGGTGCCGTCTTGTTCAATGTCAATTTTAACACCGGTATCTTCAATGATTTTGTTGATTTGTTTACCGCTCGGTCCGATAACGTCACGGATTTTATCCGGATTAATGTTCATCGTTAAAATTTTCGGCGCATATTGAGAAAGTTCTTTTCTTGATTCACCAAGCGTGCTGAGCATGCTGTTCAAGATTTCCATTCTTCCTTTTTTCGCCTGCTGAAGCGCTTCTTCAAGAATTTCTCTTGAAAGGCCTTCAATTTTAATGTCCATTTGCAGCGCTGTCACGCCTTTTTCCGTGCCGGCTACTTTAAAGTCCATGTCACCGAGGGCGTCTTCCATCCCTTGAATATCCGTTAATACCGTATAGTACTCGCCTGATTTCACAAGTCCCATCGCGATACCTGCAACAGGGGCTTTAATCGGAACACCTGCGTCCATCATGGCAAGCGTGCTCGCGCAAATGCTGGCCTGTGAAGTGGAACCGTTTGATTCAAGCACTTCGGATACGAGGCGGACCGTATACGGGAAGTCTTTTTCATTCGGAATGACCGGCTCAAGCGCACGCTCTCCAAGAGCGCCGTGACCGATCTCACGGCGTCCTGGTCCGCGCATCGGGCCTGTCTCCCCAACGCTGAACTGCGGGAAGTTATAATGATGCATAAAGCGTTTTGATTCTTCCACGCCTAAACCGTCAAGAATCTGAACGTCCCCAAGGGCGCCTAATGTACAAACGCTGAGCGCCTGCGTCTGTCCTCTCGTAAACAGGCCGGAGCCATGCGTTCTCGGCAGAAGGCCGACTTCTGAAGAAAGCGGGCGGATCTGATCAACGCCGCGGCCGTCCGGACGGACTTTTTCTTCTGTGATCAAACGGCGCACTTCGTTTTTCACGAGTTTAGACAGTGTCTGTTTCACTTTTTTAATCGTATCTTCATCATGCTCTTCTTCTTCGAATTTCGCGACAACTGCATTTTTCACTTCATTGATCGCGTCTTCGCGAGCATGTTTTTCGTGAACCTGAATGGCGCTGAGAAGATCCGGCTCCGCAAGGCTTTTTACTTTTTCGCTGAGCTCTTCGTCAATTTCATACAGTTCGATTTCTGTTTTTTCTTTGCCGACTGCTGCGACGATTTCTTCTTGGAATGCGATCAGGCGCTTAATTTCTTCGTGACCGAACATAATCGCCTCAAGCATGATTTCTTCAGGAACTTCATCCGCTCCGGCTTCCACCATGTTGATGGCGTCTTTTGTGCCTGCAACGATGAGGTTGATATCACTTTTTTCAAGCTGGTCAACCGTCGGATTGATGACGAATTTCCCGTCAATGCGGCCTACCGTCACACCCGCGATCGGGCCTTCAAACGGGATATCGGAAACGCAAAGAGCGAGTGATGAACCGAACATTGCAGCCATTTCAGATGAGCAGTCCTGATCAACACTCATGACAATGCTGATGACCTGTACTTCGTTACGGAATCCGTCTGCGAAAAGCGGGCGGATCGGACGGTCGATCAGACGGCTGGCTAAAACGGCCTTTTCACTTGGACGGCCTTCTCTTTTAATAAAACCGCCCGGAATTTTACCTACTGCGTATAATCTTTCTTCATAGTTAACGGTAAGCGGGAAAAAATCTAGCGGTTTCGGTTCTTTTGATGCGGTTGCTGTGCTGAGCACTGCAGTATCGCCGTAGCGGACCATGACAGCGCCGTTTGCCTGTTTGGCAAGCTGGCCGGCTTCTACTGTAAGCTGTCTGCCGGCCCAATCTATGGTAAAGACATGTTTCTCTTGTCCCATTCGATTACGAGCTCCTCTCTTAATGTGTGAAATAATCAATTACTCCTATTATGAACGAAATGAATTGAACATATCAATGTCAAAGTAGTATGTAAAAGGATTTCATTGTTTTTTTATCATTATTTTTTTCGCTTTAATACGATAAAAAAGCGGGAATCCTCCCGCTTTTTACGATTATCGACGTAAGCCTAGTTTGTTAATTAACTCACGGTAACGAGTTACGTCTTTATTACGCAGATACGTAAGAAGATTACGACGTTTACCTACCATTTTAAGAAGACCGCGACGTGAGTGGTGATCTTTCTTGTGAGTACGCAAATGCTCGTTCAAGTTGTTAATTGAGTCTGTTAGGATAGCGATCTGAACTTCTGGAGATCCAGTATCAGATTCGTGTGTTTTGAACTCGCTGATGAGTTGATTTTTACGCTCTTGAGTAATTGCCATCCTGTTTCACCTCCATATCATAATTAGCCCCAGTTACCTAGCAACCGTCGGTGACTTCGGATTGCCAAGCAATGGTTTTAAGACTACGAAACATATGATACTAAAAATCGCGCCCATATGCAAATCTTTTAGAAGAAAATTTGTGTACTTTTGATGTTTTTTCCGTTATTTGCTGAAAAAACGGATCGCTTCTTGTTTGTCTTTCCCGATCTGAGCCGTCAGTTCATCGATGCCGTTAAACTTCCGTTCGCTTCGGATTCGTTTGTACCACTCGATTTTAACGTCTTCTCCGTATACATCCTGTTGAAAATTAAACAAATGTACTTCAATTGACGGCTGATCGGGACGCTTTTCATAAAAGGTCGGTTTGTAGCCGATGTTGCAGACGCCTTCATACACCTCGCTTTTTATTTCGGCTTTCACTGCATACACGCCTGTCGGCGGCACGATATAACTGTTGTGCAGGCCGACATTCGCGGTCGGAAAACCGATGGTGCGGCCTCTTTTGTCTCCGTGAATCACAGTGCCCCGGATAAAATACGGCTGGCCGAGAAGAGTGTGCGCCAGTTCAACGTCACCATCCTGCAGCGCTGACCGGATATAAGTAGAGCTGATCTTTCTGTCCTGCTCGGTCTGTTTCTCGACAGTCGTGCATCCGGCCTTGCCGTTTAAATCGTCCGGCAGCGTCTCCATCGTACCTTTTCCGTATTTTCCGTACGTAAAATCGAAGCCTCCCACAGCGTGCCGCGCGTTTAACCCTAAAATATACTCCTCGGCAAACTGTTTTGGAGAAAGAGACGCAAACGCTTCATCAAACTTTACGACATACAGCACATCAGCGCCTAAACGTCCGATCTGGCTGATTTTATCTTCAAGCGGCGTAATCAGATCCTTTGGCTCTTTGTCCCTGCCCAACACATGGGAAGGGTGAGGATGAAACGTCATAACGGCCAGCGACAGGCCTTTTTCTTCGGCAATTTGTCTGGCTGTTCCGATTACTTTCCGGTGTCCCAAATGAACGCCGTCAAAGTAGCCGAGCGCCATGACAGACGCCGGCTGCTCTTCTTTTTGTAAATGATGCGGATGAGAAATATGTATCGTCTTCACAGAACGGTCACCTTTTTTCTTATTGTTCGCTTTTTTGCATGAGCACTTTAGCCGGTTTCAGCAGTCCTTTTTTTGAAGGATGCGGCATATAAATGGCCACACATTCTCCGTCTTCAGTACAGACCGCTATACGGGCGTCAGCTGTCATTGCAGAAAATTCCGCCGGGATGTCAAACACTGACCCGTTTTCAGCTTTCTTAGCTAATGTATCACTTATGACCCATTTCGGCAAATGATTGAGCGCTCTATCGATCGGCACGGCATGCTCTGCAACCGTTCCGTCTGAAACCTGCTGTTCAAGTTCCTCAAACGTGAAACACTCATCAAGGCTGAAATCGCCGGAAGCGGTGCGGATGAGATGCGACATATGCGCGGGATAGCCGAGTTTTTCACCGATTGTCACCGCCAATGTTCTGACGTAAGTGCCCTTTGAGCACGTGACTGTAAAGCGGAATGATGCTGTGTCTTCGTTATAAGTGACAGGGGAAGTGAGCGCGATATCTTCAATCGTGATATTCCGCTTCGGCCGCTCCACTTCAATACCCGCCCTGGCGTATTCATAGAGCTTTTTTCCGTTGACCTTTACAGCGGAATACATCGGCGGCACTTGCTCCTGCGGTCCCTTCAGTTCGTCTAAAACGGCTTTGATATCCGCTTCTTTCAGCGGCTCCTTGACAGGTTTTACGCTGACCGTTTCTCCCGTCTGGTCTTCGGTCGATGTGGAGAAGCCGAGAGTGATCTCAGCATCGTACGTTTTTGACTTGTCGGTGACGTACTCAACGATCTTTGTAGCCCGTCCGACACAGATCGGCAGTACGCCTGACACTTCCGGATCAAGCGTTCCCGTATGCCCGACTTTCTTTGTTTTTAACAGTTTTCTTATTTTCATTACACAGTCGTGAGAAGTCATGCCGACCGGTTTATGTAAAAGGAGAACTCCGTTAACCATCTGTCTTTCGCTCCTTTGTTATCAATTGTATCCCGTAAAACGCAGAAAAGAGGACAGACGACACTCGCCCATCCTCTTTCCTTGTTATTCAGACGGTTTATCTGAATGCAGTTCGTGAATCAATGTTTCAATACGGTTGCCGTACTCAATTGATTCATCAAATTCAAATTCAAGCTCAGGCGTTTTGCGGAGTCTGATTCGGCTGCCGATTTCGGAACGGATAAATCCTTTCGCTTTCTCAAGCCCTTTCAGCGCCTCCTCTTTCTTTTTCTCTCCGCCGAGAACGGAGATATACACCTTCGCTATTTGTAAATCACCTGAAACACGTACGTCTGTTACAGTGAGAAATCCGATTCTCGGGTCTTTCAGCTTTCGGCTGATAATATCCCCGAGCTCTTTTTTCATCTGCTCGCCGACACGGTTTGCTCTCATACTCAATTCAATCACCTCTAAGTTAAAACCACTCTGTTCTAGTGATCGTCCGTTCTATTTCGGGAAAGGAGTCAATAAACGCGAGTACGCGCTGGATCTCCTTTTCCGCCTGAACGTGAGAGGAGGAGACGACGGCGATTCCGAAGCTGGTCCGCTGCCAAGTGTCCTGATAGCCGATTTCTGCAGCCGACACGTTGAACTTATTCTGAACCCTCGTTATAATCCGCTTCAGAACGGCTCGTTTCTCCTTTAATGATCCCGCATCATAAATGATGCATTCACATTCCGCAAATCCGATCACTTTCTTTCGATTTCCTGCATGACATACGCTTCAAGGATGTCGCCTTCGCGAATGTCATTGTATTTCTTAATTGTAATACCACATTCATATCCTTGTGAAACTTCTTTCACATCATCTTTGAAGCGTTTCAAAACGTCTACTTCCCCTTCGAAGATGACCACGCCGTCACGGATCAGGCGGAGTCCGCTGTCACGTGTAATGTGGCCGTCTGTTACATATCCGCCGGCAATCGTGCCGATTTTCGACACTTTGAATGTTTGGCGCACTTCAACCTGGCCGATGACTTTTTCTTCGTATTCAGGATCAAGCATTCCTTTCATCGCCGCTTCAATTTCTTCGATGACTTTGTAAATGATACGGTGAAGACGGATATCTACATTTTCAGCTTCAGCCGTGCTCTTAGCATTTCCGTCTGGGCGCACATTAAACCCGATAACGATTGCATTTGAAGCAGATGCGAGAATGATGTCTGATTCCGTAATCGCACCGACGCCTGTGTGAATGATTTTCACTTTTACGCCTTCTACTTCAATTTTTTGAAGAGCGGCTGTTAACGCTTCGGCTGAACCTTGAACGTCAGCTTTTACGATTAAATTGATGTCTTTGACATCGCCTTGTTTAATTTGTTCAAACAGATCATCGAGGCTCAGCTTCGCTTTGTCGCTGCGCTGTTCTTCCAGTTGCTTGGAAGCGCGTGCTTCACCGACAGAACGGGCTGTTTTTTCGTCTTTAAAGACGAGGAATTGATCGCCAGCCTGCGGTACGTCGTTTAAGCCCGTGATTTCTACAGGTGTGGACGGTCCGGCTGTTTTCACGCGGCGGCCGAGATCATTAACCATGGCCCGCACGCGGCCGAATGTATTTCCGACAACGATCGGATCTCCGACATTCAATGTTCCCGTTTGAACGAGAAGTGTCGCGACAGATCCTCTTCCTTTATCGAGCTCAGCTTCAATAACCGTTCCTTTTGCCTGACGGTTCGGATTGGCTTTCAGCTCTTCCACTTCACTGACAAGCAGAATCATTTCGACAAGCTCGTCAATTCCCTTGCCTGTAAGAGCGGACAGAGGAACGAAAATCGTTTCTCCTCCCCATGCTTCAGGAACGAGTCCGTATTCAGTCAGCTCCTGCATGACACGGTCAGGGTTCGCGCTTTCTTTATCCACTTTATTCACGGCAACGATAATCGGAACCTCAGCCGCTTTCGCATGGTTGATGGCTTCGACTGTCTGCGGCATAACGCCGTCATCGGCCGCTACGACTAAAATGGTAATATCAGTTACTTCCGCACCGCGCGCCCGCATTGTTGTAAACGCCGCGTGTCCCGGAGTATCTAAGAACGTGATTTTTTTGCCGTTTTCTTCGATCTGGTAAGCCCCGATATGCTGGGTGATTCCGCCGGCTTCTCCTTCAACAACTTTTGTTTTTCTGATGCTGTCAAGGAGGGTCGTTTTCCCGTGGTCAACGTGGCCCATGATCGTCACGACAGGCGGACGGATTTGAAGATCTTCTTCTTTGTCAGCCTCTTCATATTTTTCAAGCTCAGTTTCTTCAAGCACAATCACTTCTTCTGTTTCTACACCGTATTCAGATGCGATCAGTTCGATTGTGTCTTTGTCAAGCTCCTGGTTAATGGTAGCCATTACGCCCAGAAGCATCAGTTTTTTAATGAGTTCAGACGGCTCTTTGCCCAGTTCCTCGGCTAAAGCTCCGACTGTTAAAGAGCCGGAAAACGTAATTTTCTCAGGAAGCTCTTTTTTCGGCTTCAGCGGTTTTTGCTGATACTGATTTTTGTTGTTATGATTGCGTTTGTTTTTGTTTTTGTTGTTGTTGTTATTCTTCTTGTTTTTGTTAAATTGATTATTCTGCACGTCATTCTTCTTTCCGTCTCGAATTTTGTTTGGTTGATTCCCAGCAGGCTGCTGATTAATCCCTTGCGGCTTGTTTTTGTTCGTTTCCGCAGGCTTCTGAGATGTAACGCCGGCGCCGCCTTTTTTAAATTTCGCATCAAGCTGCTTAATGATCTTTTCTTCAAGCATTGCCATATGGTTATTTACTACTATATCCATGTTTTTCAGCGCAGTCAAAATTTCCTTGCTTGAAACATTGATGGCTTTTGCATATTCGTAAACTCTCATTTTAGCCATTCGTTCACCCCCAAAAATATTAATCGAGCAAGCTGATCAGCTTATTCGCAAAACCTTGGTCAGTGACGGCGACAACGACACGTGATTCCTTGCCGATAGAGCGGCCGAGATCCGCGCGGCTTTCGACTTTTTTATAAGGCACTTTATAATAATTGCATTTATCGGATACTTTTTTTGCAGTATTCGCAGATGCATCTTCTGTCAGCAGAACAAGTTTTGCACGCGCATTTCTAATTTCTTTTATAACCAAGTCCTCGCCCGACACGACCTTACGAGCTCGATTGGCCAGACCCAGCAAGGGAAACCATTCCATTCCAGACATGTTATTTTTTCACCTTTTCCGCCAGTTCCAGCAATTCTTCGAAAATCTGGTCATCGATTTGTGATTGAAATTGATTTTGCAATGTGTTTTTCTTTTTCGCAGCTAAGATGCATTCTTTCTCAAGGGTGATATAGGCACCCCGCCCGTTCTTCTTTCCGGTCGGATCGACTGAAATCTCTCCTTCTTTAGAACGGACAATTCGGATCAGTTCCTTTTTAGGCTTCATTTCCCCCGTTACCACGCATTTGCGCAGAGGAATTTTTTTTCGCTTATTCACCTAAAGTCACCTCTTATTCATCCGATTCGGCTGTTTCAGGCTCCATAAAGAGCGGCTCTAAATCGTCATCTTCTTCATGCTCTCTCGGATAGATGCCAAGGTCTCTTGCATCCGTTTCACTTTTGATATCGATTTTCCAGCCTGTCAGTTTCGCAGCTAAGCGGGCGTTTTGCCCTCTTTTTCCGATTGCCAGAGAAAGCTGGTAATCAGGAACGATGACAGTCGTGGCTTTTTCTTCTTCGCTGACGATGACATCCAGCACTTTAGACGGGCTGAGCGCATTGGCAACAAATTCAACCGGATCATCAGACCAGTTGACGATATCAATTTTTTCGCCTTTCAGTTCATTGACGATCGCCTGCACGCGCTGGCCTTTAGGACCCACGCATGAACCGACCGGATCAACGTCAGGATCATCAGTGCGGACGGAAATTTTAGAGCGGTCGCCCGCTTCTCTGGCAACGGATTTCAGTTCGACCGTTCCGTCATAAATTTCCGGCACTTCGATTTCAAAAAGACGCTTCAACAGACCGGGATGCGTTCTTGATACATAGATCTGCGGCCCTTTTGTCGTTTTTTCGACTTTTGTGATAAATACTTTAATCCGATCGTGCGGTTTATAGCTCTCATTCGGCATTTGTTCATTGACGGGCAGCAGCGCTTCAATCTTGCCGAGAGACACGTAAATAAACTTGCTGTCTAAGCGCTGTACAATTCCCGTCATAATGTCTTCTTCACGATCGATAAATTCTGAGTAAATCACGCCGCGCTCAGCTTCACGGACACGCTGCGTCACCACTTGTTTCGCCGTCTGCGCAGCAATGCGGCCGAAGTCTTTCGGCGTTACTTCTATTTCAACGACATCTCCGACAAGGTAGTTCGGATGGATGTGCTGGGCGTCGTCAAGCGAGATTTCAAGTCTTGAATCGTATACCTCGTCTACGACATCCTTTCTTGCGAACACGCGGATCGTGCCCGTCTCACGGTTCAGATCGACCCGTACGTTTTGCGCCTGGTTAAAATTTCGCTTATACGCGGAAATTAAGGCAGCTTCAATTGCTTCGATGATAATGTCTTTACTGATGCCTTTTTCTTTTTCAAGAATAGTGAGAGCATCTAATAGTTCACTGCTCATGTTAGCGGTCTCCCCCCTTAAACACTAATACTTCATTCATTAAAATGTTACAGCTAATCTTGCGTTAGCTATTTTTTCATACGGAATATTGACCCGTTTCTTTCTTGTTTTGACCGTCATCTCTATTGTAACAGTTTGTCCATCAAATTCAGCCAATTTGCCTTCAAACACTTTTAAACCGTCAATCGGTTCGTACGTTTTCATGTACACATTTTTGCCCAGTGATTTTTCGAAGTCGGCTTTTTTCTTTAATGGACGCTCGGCTCCAGGAGAAGATACTTCAAGAAAGTAGTTCTGGGTGATCGGATCGGCCTCATCCAGCTTTTCGCTTAACGCTTCGCTGACTTTGGCGCACTCCTCAATATCAACACCGTTCTCGGAATCAATAAACACGCGAAGGAACCAGTTTTGACCCTCTTTGACAAATTCAATGTCTACGAGTTCAAGGTGAAGGTCATCCAGTATGGGCTGAGCCATTTCTTGAACGGTATCAGTCACTTTTTTGCTCATGTTTTTCCTCCTTGTGCTGTCGATATCATATCAGCCGTTCCTCTGCATAAAAACCCTGCTTCAAAAGAGCAGGGGCATTGAGAAAACGATGGACATGTCGAGGCAAAATTGCCTGTTCAATACAAAAGAGCGGGTTTCCCCACTCTTTGCCTCGGTAATCGTTAGCATTTCCAATAAAACTATACCATAACCATATATTTAATGCAAATCAAACTCCGCTCGGCGGCTGTGCACAAAGCTTAAAACAGAGACAGCTGGTTTTGGTCCGGAAGCGACTCAAGACAGCCGTGACGGTCTAAATACTCTAAAATGGTTTTTGACACTTTTCCGCGTTTTTGAAGATCCTCTTTTGAAAGGAACTCCCCTTCTTCCCGCGCTTTCACAATATTGAGAGCGGCGTTGGTTCCGAGTCCCGGAATTGAGTTGAACGGCGGGATGAGACTGTTGCCGTCAATGATAAATTCCGAAGCGCTCGAACGGTATAGATCGACCTTCTGGAAGGAATAGCCGCGCTCACACATTTCAAGCGCAAGCTCTAATACGGTAAGGAGGTTTTTCTCCTTCGGCGAAGCATCAAGCCCTTTAGAGCTGATATCATCCATCACCGCTCTGATGGCGGTCGAGCCTTTAATCATTGTATCAATGTCAAAGTCATCTGCGCGCACGGTAAAATACGCAGCATAATATAAAAGCGCGTGATGCACTTTAAAGTATGCAATCCGCACCGCCATCAGCACGTATGCGGCGGCGTGGGCTTTCGGGAACATGTATTTGATTTTTTTGCATGAATCAATATACCAGTTCGGCACATTGTTCTTTTTCATTTCTTCTTCCCATTCCGGCGTCAGGCCTTTGCCTTTACGGACGAATTCCATGATTTTAAAGGCCAGTGAAGGCTCAAGGCCCTGATAGATCAAGTAAACCATAATGTCATCACGGCAGCCGATCACTTCGCTCAGTTCACACGTATTGTTGTGTATCAGTTCCTGCGCATTGCCGAGCCATACGTCCGTTCCGTGGGAAAGCCCGGAAATCTGGACAAGCTCGGAGAACGTCGTCGGCTTCGTATCCTCAAGCATCTGCCGCACAAATCGCGTCCCGAATTCAGGAATGCCGAGCGTTCCCGTTTTACAGCCGATCTGCTCTTCAGTGACGCCGAGCGATTCTGTGCCTTGGAAAATCTTCATCACTTCCGGATCATCTGTCGGAATCGTCTTCGGATCAATTCCGCTTAAATCCTGGAGCATCCGGATGACTGTCGGATCATCGTGCCCCAATATATCAAGCTTCAGCAGGTTGTCATGAATGGAGTGGAAGTCAAAATGAGTCGTTTTCCATTCAGACCCCGTCGCATCTGCCGGGAATTGTATCGGTGAAAAATCGTAAATATCCATGTAATCCGGGACAACGATAATCCCCCCCGGGTGCTGGCCGGTCGTTCTCTTAACGCCGGTGCAGCCTTGCACCAGACGGTCGATCTCCGCGCCGCGCATGTGTAGGTTGTGATCGCCAGCATAGCCTTTCACATATCCGTAAGCCGTCTTTTCCGCGACGGTGCCGATCGTTCCCGCGCGATACACGTTATCTTCACCGAACAATACTTTCGTGTAGTTATGGGCATGGGGCTGGTACTCACCTGAGAAGTTCAAGTCGATATCGGGTACTTTGTCACCTTTAAAGCCTAAGAACGTTTCAAACGGAATATCATGTCCGTCCTTTTTCAAAGGTGTGCCGCAAGACGGGCAGCTTTTATCCGGAAGGTCAAAACCGGAACCGACTGATCCGTCATTAAAGAATTCGGAATATCGGCAGCTCGGGCACACGTAGTGCGGAGCGAGCGGGTTCACTTCAGTGATTTCCGTTAAGGTCGCCACAAGCGATGAACCGACGGACCCCCGGGAGCCGACGAGATAACCGTCATCCAGAGACCGTTTTACAAGCTTATGAGAGATCAGATAAATAACGGCGAATCCATGACCGATAATACTTTTTAATTCTTTTTCTATTCTCGCCTCCACAATTTCGGGAAGCTCTTCACCGTAAATGCTTCTGGCGCGCTGATAGCTCATTTCACGGATTTCTTCATCGGCTCCGTCAATTTTCGGCGTGTACAGATCGTCTTTGATCGGTTTGATCTCATCGATCATCGAAGCGACTTTCTGCGTATTGTCAACCACGATTTCTTTCGCTTTTTCTGCACCAAGGAAGGAGAAAGCCTCCAGCATTTCATCTGTCGTTCTGAAGTGCACTTTGGGCAGTTCGTGTCTGTTTAACGGGTTGGCGCCGCCTTGGGAAGATATTAAGATCTTCCGGTAAATTTTATCCTCATCGTTTAAATAGTGGACATTTCCAGTGGCGACGACCGGCTTATTCAATTTTTCCCCGAGCTTCGTGATGTTGGTGATGATTTCTTTCAGCGCTTTTTCATCCCGGACGAGCTCAAGCTGCAGAAGGTGTCTGTATACTTCGGGCGGCTGCACTTCAAGATAGTCATAGAAGGATGCGATATCTTCAACCTCTTCAGGAGATTTTTGCATCATGCCTTCAAAGACCTCACCCCTGTCACAGGCAGAACCGATTAACAGACCTTCTCTGTATTTATTAAGCTGCGACCTCGGAATGCGCGGCACTCTGTAGAAATATTGAATATGAGAAATGGACACGAGCTTAAACAGATTTTTAAGGCCAGTTTCATTTACGGCAAGCAATGTAGCGTGATAAGGCCTTGATCTTTGATAAGCATTGGATTGTCCCATATTCTCATTCAGCTGATCATGATAAAAAATGTCTTTTTCAGCGGCATCTTTGAGCATTTTCAACAGCAGGTAGCCCGTTGCTTCAGCGTCAAAGACCGCTCGGTGATGCTGGGTTAATTCGATATCAAACTTCTTACATAACGTATTTAAGCGGTGATTTTTAAACTCAGGATACAGGAAACGCGCGAGTTCCAGCGTATCAATGACCGGATTTTTCGCTTTTTCCGTTTTCAAAAGACGCTTGTACGCCACATTTAAAAATCCCATATCAAAGCTGGCGTTATGAGCCACAAGCACGTCATCGCCGATCCATTCTTTAAAATCCCGGACGACGTCAACGACATCGGGAGCGTCGCGGACCATGTCATCCGTAATCCCGGTAAGCTCTATCGTCGTTGCTGACAGCGGATGGTGCGGATTGGCGAACGCTTCGAATTTATCGATGATTTCTCCGCCTCTTATTTTGACTGCGGCAAGCTCAATGATGGTGTCATACACTGCGGACAGACCTGTCGTTTCAACGTCAAAGACGACGTATGTGTCTTCTTCCAGGAGACGGTGAGCTGGATTGTATGCGATCGGAACGCCGTCATCTACGATATTGGCTTCCATTCCGTAAATCATTTTAATGCCGTGTTTTTTCGCGGCGGAATAGGCATCCGGGAAAGACTGCACAACGGCATGATCAGTTAACGCAATCGCTTCATGTCCCCATTTTTTCGCCTGTTCGACAAGCTTTCCGATGCCCGTTACAGCATCCATTTGGCTCATCGGAGAATGCAGATGAAGCTCAACCCGTTTTTCGCCTTCAGGAGCGGTGTCTTCACGGGTTTTGGCTTTTATTTCATTCACGTCATTTGCAATCATGACGAGGTCTCTGACGAATGTATCGTTTTGAATGCTTCCCCGCGCCTTCACCCACATGCCTTTTTTCAGCGTTTTCATCAAAGCGGCGTCTTCTTTTTCTCGGGCGAACATTTTTACTAAAATGCTGTTTGTATAGTCCGTGATTTTGAAAATGCAGAGCGTGCGTCCGCTTTTCAGCTCGCGTGTTTCAGCATCAAACACAAACCCCTGCACTGTAATTCTTCTTTCTTCATCCATGATGCTGTCAAGCGTCCGGATTTCTTCGTTCTCTTTAATTTGATAGCCGATGACAAGCGGTCCGGACGGTGCCTGATCCTCATCGCCCTCTTTTTCCTTCTTCTCCATCTCGATAAGCGCCTGCATCGCCCGCTCCTGATCTTCAGCAAGCTTTTGCTCGCGGAATTTCTGGACTTCTTGGTCAGATACGAAAATTTCGGTATCCAGCTGCAGTTCCGGAAAGCCGAATTGGCGATAGCTGTGCTGAATCAGTGCGCTGTATTTATTTTTGAGCGCAGATGCTTCTGTATCTGTTTTTGTTTTCACGATCAGCTTGTTTCCCTTGAGCTTCGGCTTCTGCTGATTCAAAAGAGCCACCATCGGCGGCGAGGTTCCTTCAAGCTCTTCAATACAGCGTGTCCAATAATCCTGTACAAGCTCCTCTGTCACTGTAGGGTCAATGACCTGAACAGACGATGTGACACGGGCGATGTGAGCAAACGATTGTGTTAACCTCATCATGAATGAATCATATATTTGATACGGCAAAAGAGCCTTAAAGCGAAATTGAAAATGCCAGGCTTTTTCTGCTTTATGGATTGTCAGTTTATCAATCTCTCCGTCTTCAAAGTATGTCATGAAGGTATCATCTGTCATATTAAGCTGCTGCAGAAGAATCTGAAACTGTCTTCTGTTTACTGATAACTGTTCCATTCAGACAGTATCCCTCCCTTAAAACATCATAAGTGAAGGTACCTCCGCAGGTGATGAGGTACCTTCTTTTTTCTCTATTTTAACATGATTTTGTACGATTCGTTATGGTGATTACTTCGTCTTGATAAATTCAGAAAGCTCATCCACTGAAACTTCGGCAGATTCACCGGTTTTGCGGATTTTCACTTCTACGATGCCTTCGTCGGCACGTTTTCCGACAGTAATGCGGATCGGAAGGCCGATCAGATCAGAATCAGCAAACTTCACGCCTGCGCGTTCAGCGCGGTCATCGTATAATACCTCATAACCTTCCGCCTGGAATTTGCCGTAAAGCTGTTCAGCAAGCTCTTTTTGCGCTTCGTTTTTCATATTCAGCGCCAAAATATGAAGATCATACGGAGCAACGCTTTTCGGCCAGATCAAGCCTTTTTCGTCGTGATGCTGTTCAGCGATGGCTGAAAGCGTTCTGGACACGCCGATTCCGTAACATCCCATCAGCATCGGCTGCGCACGCCCGTTTTCATCAAGGTATGTCGCATTCATCGCTTCAGAGTAACGCGTACCGAGTTTAAAGACTTGTCCGACCTCAATCCCTTCAGCGAAACGGATCGTGCCTTTTCCGTCAGGTGACGGATCGCCTTCCTGAATGATTCGAAGATCGGCATACGCTTTTACTGACGCGTCACGTTCGATGTTTACGTTTCGGTAATGACGGTCTTTTTCATTCGCGCCGCTAACAGCGTTTACCATTACTTTCACGGCTTGGTCGGCATAAATCTCAATGTCGCCGGCAGCGCCGATCGGCCCCGCAAATCCCGGCTCCGTGCCAAGTTTCTCCGCTACTTCTTCATGAGACGCAAGCTCAACCACTTCCGCGTTCAGAAGGTTTTTCACTTTCACGTCATTGACCTCATGATCGCCTCTTACTAACACGAGAACAAATCGGTCATCAGCTTTAAACAGCATTGATTTGATGCAGGCGCTCGGCTCGATCTGCAAGAACGAAGCGAGCTCTTCAATGCTTTTGACATTCGGCGTATCAATTTTCTCCAATGTCTCGGGTGTTTCATCTGACGGCTCGCTGTTCATGACAACTTCCGCCATTTCTGTATTGGCTGCGTAAGAGGATCCATCGGAATAAGCGATGGTATCTTCCCCTATTTCAGAAAGAGCCATAAATTCATGCGTATCTTTTCCGCCCATCGCGCCCGAGTCGGCAATAACGGGACGGACGTTTAATTCACAGCGTGCGAAAATGCTGCTGTATGCGCCGTACATGTTTTGGTATGTTTCCTCCAGACTTTCTTCAGAAGCATGGAAAGAATACGCATCTTTCATGATGAATTCGCGTCCGCGCAATAACCCGAAACGCGGGCGTTTTTCATCTCTGAATTTAGACTGGATCTGGTAAAGAGTGAGCGGCAGACGCTTATAAGATTTCACCTCATCGCGCACGAGAGAAGTAATGACTTCTTCATGTGTCGCGCCTAAAGCAAATTCACGGCCGTGGCGGTCTTTCAGACGCATTAATTCAGGCCCGTACGTATACCATCTGCCTGATTCCTGCCATGTTTCAGCCTGCTGAAGGGCCGGCATCAGCATTTCCACCGCGTTGATTTTTTCCATTTCTTCACGCACGATCTTCTGAATGTTTTGAATGACCCTGTAAGCCAGGGGCATGTAGCTGTAAACCCCGCTCGTATTTTGTCTGATAAATCCCGCTCTCAGCAGAAGCTTATGGCTTTTTGCTTCAGCATCAGCCGGCACTTCTCTCAGGGTCGGAATAAGCGTCAAACTTTGTCTCATGTCTTCGCACCTCTGATTTTTTTACTAGTCAATTATAAGAATAAACGCTGGATATCGTTCCATGTGACAACCAGCATAAGAAGCATTAAGAAAGCTACGCCGATAAATACGACAAATGCTTCCTTGTCGCGGTTAATCGGCTTGCCGCGGATCGCTTCAATGAATAAAAACAGCAGCCGTCCGCCGTCAAGCGCCGGTATCGGCAGCAGGTTGACGATTCCCAGGTTGATGCTTAAAAACGCCGCAAACCGCAATAAGTTGATGATGCCGGTTTTTGCAACTTGATCCGTCATATCATAAATGCCGACAGGACCCGAAAGCATATCAAGCTTAAACTGGCCTGTCACAATTTTGCCCAGATTGGTCAGAATCGCTTTTGTGACATCAACGGTAGATGTCGCGCCGTAGGCGATCGCTGCAAGCGCGCCTTTTTCAGTCGGCGCATAAGAGCCGAAGCGGCCGATTGTTTTTTTATTTTCATCTTTTACAGCTTCAGGTGTAACCGAGATATGAAACGATTTGCCGTCCCGTTTGACGGCGACATCGATTTTTTTCCCGGGATTTTCTTTTACCGCTGTCACGATGTCGGTCCATGACCTCATTTTTTCACCGTTAATGCTCTGGATATAGTCGCCTTCTTTTAGACCGGCAGCCGCTGCGCGTCCATTGTCTGTCAGCTTCCCGAGCTCAGGCTGATTCGAAGGCACGCCTTGAATGAATCCAAGCATGACGAGAATGACATACGCTAAGATGAAGTTCATTATCGGACCGGCAGCAATCGCCTTAATCCGCTTCCATACGGGTTTAGACCCGAATTGTCGATTGTAAGGCGCAATCTGCACTTCTTCTCCGTCTACGATAAAAAAAGAGGTCTGACTGACAGTAAAGCCCGCCAGTTCATCTTCTTTCCCCTGCTCGTACCCGGTAATCTTCATTTCGTGCTCAAGATCAGCCGTCTCCACCTCGATAATTAAAGCGTCAGGATATTTTTCCTTTTGATTAATGATGACTTTTTCCACTTCGTCATCTTTATTAAAAAGAAGCCCGACGGTATAACCGGGTTTGACTTCGATCATCTCCGGGTCTTCACCGGCCATACGGACGAACCCGCCGACCGGAAGGAGTCTGATCGTATACACGGTTTCATTCTTTTTAAATGAAAAGATTTTAGGGCCGAAGCCGATCGCAAATTCACGGCAAAGGATTCCCGCTCTTTGGGCGAGCAATAAATGCCCGAGCTCATGGAAAAAAACGAGCGTTCCGAAAATAATAATAAACGCGATAACTGTATTCACGAACATACCACCTTATGTGAGTATTGAATTAACGTATCCCCGGGTGTCTTTGTCCACTTCTTGGATATCCGCAAGACTCGGATCCTGAATTACGCTGTGGCGGTCCAATGCTTTTTCAATCAGGTCCTCAATCGATAAGAATGAAATCCGGCCGGCAAGAAAAGCGGCAACGGCTTCTTCGTTGGCCGCATTTAAAACCGTCGGCATTGTTCCCCCTATTTTACCTGATTCAAAGGCAAATTGTAAGCAGCGGAACCTTTCAAAGTCAGCTTTCGCAAAATGAAGGCTTCCGATCTCCCATAATTCAAGCCTTTTTGTTTCAGGCAGAGGCAGCCGGTCTGGATATGTCAGCGCATATTGAATCGGCACCCTCATGTCCGGATTTCCGAGCTGGGCGATGACGCTTCTGTCGTGAAATTCAACCATCGAATGAATGATGCTCTCCTTATGTAATACAACGTCAATCTGTTCATACGGAATGTCAAACAGCCAATGCGCCTCAATAACTTCAAGTCCTTTATTCATCATTGTAGCCGAGTCAATCGTAATTTTTGCGCCCATCGACCAGTTCGGGTGGTTAAGGGCGTCGGCAATCGTTACAGACTCAAGCTCCTGCCGCGTTTTATCTCTGAAACTGCCGCCGGATGCCGTAATGATCAGGCGCTCGATATTTTTGCTCTGTTCGCCTTGCAGCGCCTGAAAAATAGCGGAATGTTCGCTGTCGACCGGAAGAAGAGGAACACCGTATCGTTTTGCGTGTCCTTTCACTATATGCCCGGCAGTGACGAGAGTTTCCTTATTTGCAAGCGCAATTGTTTTTTTCTGTTCAATCGCTTTCAAAGTCGGGATTAAACCGACGCTTCCAAGCAGCGCATTGACCACGATATCCACTTCGTCCATGACTGCCGCTTCAATCAGGCCTTCTTCTCCGATGCCGATTTGACATTCATGAGAAAAAGACGCTTCTTTCACTTTTTGGTATGTATCCATGTCGCCGACTGCTACATATTTCGGCTGAAACGTTCTGATCAACGGGATCGCTTTCTCGGCGTTTTTACCGAAAGTCATCGAGACGAGACGGAACTGATCTTGATGCATGCGCAATACGTCTAACGTCTGCTCCCCTATTGATCCTGTTGCTCCTAAAAGACAAATATTCTTCAAAATGCCACTCCCATTCTATGCGTCCAGATCGGTCTTATTTTCATATTAGCCTTTCTCATGAAAAAAGCGCAAGCAGAAAGTATAAGAACGGCATGACAAACAAAAAGCTGTCAAATCGATCTAAAATGCCGCCGTGCCCGGGAAGGATTTTTCCCGAATCCTTCACATCATAGTGCCGCTTAAGCGCTGATTCAACCAAATCCCCGATCTGTCCGAACACAGACAGAACAAGCGTGATGACCAAAAGAACCGGGTATGAAATCGGAAGGTGCGCAAACAGCTGAAAAACAGCCGTAAAAATAAGGGCGATGACAATACCGCCGAGAAACCCTTCCACTGTTTTGTTGGGACTGATTTCGGGCCACAGCTTCCGCTTCCCGAGCGACTTTCCGACGAAATATGCGCCTGAGTCCGTTGACCATATGACAACGCAGGCATAAAAGATATACAAAAGCCCGTTTGTTTCAATGTTTCTGATTTCAATAAAATAATGAAAACACAGTCCGATATATACCGTCGCGAGAACGATAAACCCGACTTCGTCAAACGTAAAGGTGTTTTTCACGAGCACCGTATAGCTGAGCAGAATCAATACGGCGAAAATCGTTACTTCCATTTTCGCATCGAAAAAATGATACTTGTCCGGCATCATATACAGCCATAACAACAAGAGGCTGATCAGACCCGGAAAAGAAAAAAATCTGAGCTTTTTCATCCGCAAAAGCTCAAAAAGCGCTATACTTCCCATCACGTAAACAAATACGGTGAACGGCAATCCTCCGAAAATAACCAAAAATAAAAATAGTGCCGCTGCCAGAACACCTGTTAACAATCTTTGTTTCATTTCCACCATCCTCTAAATTCCGCCAAACCTCCGGCCCCGCTGCTGAAATTCTCCCACTGCCTGCAGAAAGTGATCTTCTTTAAAATCGGGCCACAGGACATCTGTAAAAACAAATTCACTGTAAGCCACCTGCCAAAGCATAAAGTTGCTCAATCTGATTTCTCCGCTCGTTCTGATGAGCAGCTCCGGGTCCTGGATTGATTCCGTCATTAAATGCCCGGAAAAGAGCGCTTCATCAATGTCTTCGATATTCAGCGTGCCGCTTTTCACCTGTTCGGCCAGTGCTTTTGCCGCATTGACGATTTCCGTGCGTCCGCCGTAGTTCAAAGCGAAATTGAGAATCATACCGTCATTTTGTTCTGTATCTTTTACGGCTTTCTCAATCGCCCTGTACGTATGAGAAGGGAGCGCGGATTCATCTCCGATAATTTTCACCTGTACATTTTCCTCTATCAATTCAGGAAGATACGTATTCAGGAACTCTTCCGGAAGCTTCATCAAAAAGTCGACTTCCATCTTCGGGCGCTTCCAGTTCTCCGTTGAAAACGCATAAAGAGTCAGAACTTTAACGCCGAGCTGACTTGCGAGCTTTGTCACCCTTTTTACCACTTTCATTCCTTCATGATGTCCGGCAATCCGAGGGAGTGAGCGCTTCTTCGCCCAGCGTCCGTTTCCGTCCATAATAATGGCAATGTGTGCGGGAATTTCACCCTTCAGTATGTCTTCTTTTGTATACCGTTCTAAGTTGGAAGCCGCATTCTGCTGATTCTTCCAATTTTTGAGTATGTTGAGCATGAGATTCCTCCGTCACCCAAAAAGGTTGCGTTGCTGATGATCAATGTAATCAACAGTATTAACAAAAAAACCCCCTGTAAACATGAGAGGGTCTTTTCACATTATCTATTGTACATAGTTTTTCATTAAACTTCCATGATTTCTTTTTCTTTGTCCTTTGTGACACTGTCAATTTTTGACACATATTCATCTGTCAGCTTTTGAACGTCTTCACTGGAAGCACGAAGCTCGTCTTCTGTAATGTCTCCGTTTTTCTCAAGTTTTTTGAGGTCATCGTTGCTGTCACGGCGGACATTACGGACTGCTACTTTCGCTTCTTCCGCGTATTTTTTCACGACTTTGACAAGTTCTTTACGTCTTTCTTCCGTCAAAGCCGGGATCGCGATACGGATAATTGTGCCGTCACTTGTCGGCGTTACGCCAAGATCAGCTTTCAGGATCGCTTTTTCAATATCGCCGATTGCCGTTTTGTCATACGGTGTGACAACAAGCATACGCGCTTCAGGCACATTGATGGAAGACAGCTGGTTTAAAGGTGTTTGGGCACCGTAGTATTCTACTGTCACTTTATCCAATAGAGATGGGTTGGCACGTCCTGCGCGGACTGACGCCAATTCGCGTGAATAAGCGGCAACCGCTTTTTCCATGCGTTCTTTTGTTTGTGTTAATACTTCGTTTGACAACGTTATTTCCCCCTTACGATCGTTCCGATTGATTCGCCGATTACGGCACGCTTAATATTTCCTTCTTCCATAATAGAAAAGACGATCAGCGGAATATCATTATCCATACATAGTGAAGAAGCCGTAGAATCCATGACTTCCAGCCCGTCTTTTAACACATCGAGATAAGATAATTTTTCGTATTTAACGGCTGACTCATCTTTTCTCGGATCAGCATTATACACACCGTCGACATTATTTTTCGCCATTAAAATCACATCCGCTTCGATTTCAGCGGCACGCAGCGCTGCGGTTGTGTCCGTAGAGAAATAAGGGTTTCCTGTTCCCGCGGCAAAAATAACAACGCGTTTTTTCTCCAGGTGGCGGATGGCTTTTCTTCTGATGTAAGGCTCAGCGACCTGACGCATTTCAATTGATGTCTGCACTCTGGACTGAATTCCGAGCGTTTCCAGGCTGTCCTGCAGGGCAAGTGAGTTCATGACAGTAGCAAGCATGCCCATATAATCGGCCGTCGCACGGTCCATTCCTAAGTCACTGCCTGTTTTTCCGCGCCATAAGTTGCCGCCGCCTACGACTACGGCCACTTCGACGTCAAGCTCAGCGATTTCTTTTACCTGTTTAGCGATGGATTGGATGACAGTCGGATTAATGCCATTTCCCTGCTCTCCTGCCAATGCTTCTCCGCTAAGCTTTAAAACGATACGATTGTATTTTGGTTTTTCCATAATAACCTCCAAGTGTAAACATTGCCGTTTCCTATTATGCAAGAGAAAAAAAGGTTTGTAAATATAGTTTTAAAAATAGGGAACACAAGTAGTGTCCCCTATACTGCCTGAAAAGCCGCGAAAGATTCGCCAAGGCTTTCCGCCATTATTTTTTCACTTGGTTCATAACTTCTTCAGCAAAGTTTTCTTGGCGTTTTTCAATACCTTCTCCAACTTCGTAGCGGACGTAAGTTTTAACAGATGCGTTTTTCGCAGCCACAACTTGTTTCACTTTTTCGTCTGGGTTTTTAACGAAAGCTTGGTCTAATAAGCAAATTTCTTCGAAGAATTTGTTCAGACGGCCTTCAACCATTTTAGCTACGATGTTTTCCGGTTTGCCTTCTTGAAGAGCTTGCTGAGTCAGGATCTGACGCTCATGGTTTGCTTCTTCTTCAGACACTTGGTCGCGGGAAATGTAACGAGGATTTACCGCTGCAACATGCATCGCGATGTCTTTTGCAAGATCTTCGTCAGTTGTTCCGCTAAGAACGGATAATACGCCGATGCGGCCTCCCATGTGAAGGTAAGCACCGAACGCTTCGCTGTCTTCTTTTGAAATAACAGCAAAACGGCGAAGAGTGATTTTCTCTCCGATTTTAGCAACGTTGCTTGTGATGTATTCTTCAACAGTAGAACCGTTTTCCATCTTTTGACCCATTGCTTCTTCAAGATCAGCAGGAGCGTTTGCAAGAAGGTGGTCAGCAAGCGTGTTCAGAAGCTCTTTGAAGCCTTCGTTTTTCGCAACGAAATCAGTTTCAGAGTTTACTTCTAAGATAACGCCTTTGTTGCCGTCAGTTTTAATAAGAGTAGAACCTTCAGCAGCGATACGGTCAGCTTTTTTAGCCGCTTTCGCAATTCCTTTTTCTCTCAGAAGGTCGATTGCTTTGTCCATATCTCCGTCAGTTTCAGTCAATGCTTTTTTACAGTCCATCATACCAGCGCCTGTTTTTTGACGCAGTTCTTTTACCTGCTGTGCAGTAATAGCCATTTGAATTCCTCCTTATATGTGTAAACAAGATATGTATAGATACATTTTTCTTGAAAAAAGGTGATAAAAGGCAGTCCCTTCTATCACCTTTTGATTAGGTTACGCAGTTGTCGTTTCTGTTTCAGGTGCAGTCTCTTCAGCAGCTTCCGCTTCTTCTTCGCCTTGCTTCGCTTCAAGAATAGCATCTGCCATTTTAGAAGTAAGAAGTTTAACAGCGCGGATTGCGTCATCGTTTGCAGGGATTACGACATCAATTTCATCAGGATCACAGTTTGTATCTACGATTCCGATGATAGGAATGTTCAATTTGCGAGCTTCCGCAACAGCGATGCGCTCTTTGCGAGGATCGATGATGAATAATGCATCAGGAAGATCCTTCATGTCTTTAATTCCGCCGAGGAATTTTTCAAGACGCTCTAATTCTTTTTTCAATTGAACAACTTCTTTTTTCGGAAGTACTTCAAATGTACCGTTTTCTTGCATTTTCTCGATGTCTTTCAGACGCTTAATGCGTTTTTGGATTGTTTCGAAGTTTGTCAGTGTACCGCCCAACCAGCGTTGGTTGACATAGTACATGCCAGAGCGTACAGCTTCTTCTTTAACAGAATCCTGAGCTTGTTTTTTTGTGCCGACGAAAAGGATTTTTCCGCCTTCAGCAGCAAGGTTTTTCGTGAAGTTGTAAGCTTCCTCTACTTTTTTCACTGTTTTTTGAAGGTCAATGATGTAGATTCCGTTACGCTCCGTGAAAATGTAACGCTTCATTTTTGGGTTCCAGCGGCGTGTTTGGTGGCCGAAGTGAACACCAGCTTCAAGCAATTGTTTCATAGAAATAACTGACATGTGATTTCCTCCTAATAAAATGGTTTTTTTCCTCCGCTTAGGTCATTTTTGTGCAGAACTGCCGTTTGCAGCACCCTCTGCATAAATCGTTAAGCGTGTGTATTTAACACCAAGAAATAATATAACACAGCTTTATGCGACAATCAAGAATCCTTTACAGCTTTGCCGCGAAATTTTAAAAACAGCTCGATTTCTGTCTTTCCGCTCTGCATCCGTTTGGCAATTTCCGCGGGGGTGAGCCCTTGTTCATATAATTCTGAAACACGTTCTTCAAACGAATGCGCGCCGCTGTTTTCGTCACTTTCAGCCCGTTCCGTTGCACTGATGAGCTTTTCCATGTGGTCCGGAATATCAGGCTCTTCTTTCGGTTCCGGCCGGGGTTCGGCGTCTTCTGCGTCCGGCGCTTGACGGCTTTTTGCGTCTTCGAGTCTTTCATTTTCTTCTTTCAGCTCAAGCAGAAACGCTGCAAGGGTGTTTTCCGTCTCTTCAAGAATCTTCTTCTGCTGGCGCTCCGTCTCCTTGAGGGCTGAAAACCTCGTGTACAGAATAATGACGGCATAAAGCAGTACGCCGTGAAGCACAAAGCTTAAAAGCCATAATAGTGTTGACATGTTTTTCACTCGCTAACCATGAGTTCATTATTGAATTACTTTTTCAAGCAGGTGCTTTAATTTGAACAGCGCCTTTGAATGAATCTGTGAAATCCGCGACGTCGAAAGGTTCAGGACTTGTCCGATTTCGGTCAAAGTCAGTTCTTCTTTATAGAATAAACTGACGACAAGCTGCTCTTTTTCAGAGAGCTCATGAATTTTGCCCGCAAGCTGAGCGATCAGCTCGTCCTTCATGATTTTTTCTTCCGGCGGCACATTTTTGTCATCTCTGATCATCACTTGAATATTCTCACCGTCATCCTGGTCGTGAAGCTTTTCATCAATTGATAAGAGATTGGCAAAAAACCCTTCATTCATCGTTGATACTACGTCCTGCTCCGTCATCCCCAGCTCTTCTGCGATCTCTGAAGGCGTCACATTCCGAAGGTAGCGCTGTTCAAGTTTTTCGATCGCCGCTTCGACTTTTTTTGTCTTCTCCCGTGAAGTTCTGGGCAGCCAATCTTCTTTACGCAGCCCGTCGATGATTGCACCGCGAATTCTAAACGAGGCATAGGTATCAAATTTTAAATCCCGGCCGGGGTCAAATTTTTCTAGGGCATCATATAAACCAAGCATACCAAGGCTCATTAGATCGTCTTTATGCACCGATTTCGGCAGTCCGACGGAAATTCTGCCGACATGATATGTGACCAGCGGCATGTAACGGCGCATTAAATCATCACCGGCTTTAGGATCTTTCCACTCTTTCCAGCGCGACCAAAGCACCTGATCTTCATAATTCAAGGATTGCATTGTTATCCCCCTACCTCATACCTTTATTAAATCGTTGTTTCACCTTGTTTAACAGTTCGAATGTGCAGCATGCAGGACTTTGGCTCAAATTCAATCGTCCGGCCGCTTGAGCCGCCCGTATCTTCACTGATGACCGGAATGTTATACAATGAAAGCTGCTCTTTGATGGCCGCTACATTCCTCGGACCGATTTTCATCAGGTCGTTTGTCATTTTAAACTTAAACATCTCCGCTCCCCCGGCGAGTTTTGCCTTCAGGGCAAACTTGCGGCAGCCGGCTTTCAAAAGCATATCAATCGTCATCTTAACGGCGGTGTCCGCGTATTTTGCACGGTTGAGCTCCGCCGTTTTTGATAAACCGGAGTCCGGCAGCATGACGTGAACGAGTCCTGCCGTTTGTTTGTCTTTATCGTATAAAACCAGCCCCACGCATGAACCGAGTCCCGAGGTCCGGATTTTATCCGGGTAACGCGCGACTTGAACATCCGCAATCCCCACTTTAACGACTGCGGCTTCAGCACGGCTCATAAAGCCGCACCCAATGAGACGAAGAGCTTTTCAAAAGAATCATAGTCCGGGAGCATAAACATGTGGGCTTTGAGCTCCTGCCGGCTGCCCTGGTCAAAAATAGAAGTATCCACGACAATGGCATGCTCTCCGACTTGGCTGAGCTCCATCAGCCCTTCACTGATAACCGCGCCGAACATATCAAGTGAGATTTCCGGCACGCTCGGGTAAATCTCAAGCTTTGTCAAATCAGCCAATGCCGTTAAATAGGAACCTGCTAAAATATTGCCGAACTCATGTAAAGCAGAAGAACTCAAATGATCTTCGCCCAGCTGGTCAATATCAAAATCCGGATTTCCGATCAGCTCTCTGATAAACTGTTCCGCCTGATCAAAAGGCATGATGAGAAAGATAGAGCCGGTCATGTCGCCTTCCATTCTTAAAAAGATACTGGCGACCGGCGTTTCAGCCCCGCCGAAAAAATCAGCGAGCTCATCAAATGTCAATAAAGTCGCAAACGGCACTTCCATGTCTATCTTTCTGTTCAGCAGCTGAGCCATTGCAGAAGCCGAGTGACCCGCCCCGATATTTCCGACTTCCCGCAAAATATCCATCTGCTCTTCTTTGATCGCTTCAAACTTACTCATGTTGTCTTTTCCCCTTTAAGCATTAGGCTCTCCGGACGCAGATGCCGAAGCACCTTTATCCAGCACCGCATGCGCATCGATAATATTGAGGAGCCTGTTATCTTGCTTAACGATCTGTTTAATCCACACATCCGTTTCCTTTGTCTGGCTTTCAGGCGCGGATTCGATTTCATTTTCATGCACGGTGATGACGTCATTGGCCTCATCCACGACCCATCCGACATCAGCGTCACGGTAAGAAATGATGATAATCCGAGTCTCTTCTGTGATGTCCTGTTCAGGCTGGTTCAGACGTTTTCTTAAATCAAGAACCGGGGTAATCACTCCGCGCAGATTGATAACGCCGCGGATATAAGATTCCACACCCGGGACCCTCGTCGGTTTTTGCCACTTTTCAATTGATTTCACCTGGGAAACTGAGATAGCGTATTCTTTCCCGTTTATCATAAACACAATCATTTTTTCACCTGTTTTGATTTCAGCAGTCATTCGGGCACCTCCTCGTGTCGTTTTAGTAGATCAGCGCATTACAATCAATAATCAGCGCCACTTCTCCGTTTCCGAGAATCGTAGCGCCGGAAATCGCAAAGACGTTCGTCAAATAGTCGCCGAGTGATTTCAGTACGACTTCCTGCTGTCCGATAAAAGAGTCCACGACAAAAGCAGTGGATTTATCGCCCTTTTTCACGACGATTACATGGAACTGATCGGCATCCTGTTTTGAATCCGTAATGCCGAATTCTTTTTTCAGATAGACGATCGGAACGATTTGGCCTCTGAAATCAATCACTTCTCTGTCATGCGTCTGCAGGATATCTTTCTTATCAATAACAGCCGTCTCTATAATAGAAGAAATCGGTATCGCAAACGTCTCTTCTTCCAGTTTAATGAGAAGAACAGATATAATTGAAAGTGTCAGCGGAAGCTGGATACTGAAAAGAGAACCTTGGCCTTCCGCGGATTTGACACTGACAGAGCCCCCGAGTGATTCGAGTTTATTTTTCACAACATCCAGACCGACGCCCCGCCCTGAAATGTCAGAAATTTGATCGGCAGTCGAGAAGCCCGGAGCAAAAATAAGCTCGTAAATCTCATTATCTTCAAGCGTTTCAGCATCACGTTCGGTGATTACACTCCGTTCGAGCGCTTTTTCAAGAATTTTCTTTCTGTTCAAGCCGGCCCCGTCATCTTCAACCTCAATAAAGACGTGATTGCCGCTGTGATATGCCTTAAGCACGACATGACCTGATTCCGATTTTCCTTTATTCACCCGCACTTCAGGCGATTCAATGCCGTGATCGATGCTGTTTCTGATTAAATGGACAAGCGGATCGCCGATTTCATCAATCACCGTACGGTCCAGCTCCGTTTCAGCTCCGATGATGGACAATTCGATTTTCTTGTTTAATTCCTTTTGAAGCTGGCGGATCATTCTCGGGAAACGGTTAAAGACGGTTTCTACCGGCACCATCCGCATATTAAGAATAATAGACTGAAGGTCGCCCGAGATTCTGGTCAGGCGTTCAACGGTTTCAGTCAGCTCATTGTGGTCAAGCTCCTTGGCGATCTGCTCAAGACGTCCGCGGTCAATGACAAGTTCTTCAAAAAGGTTCATTGAAGAATCCAGTCTTTCAATGTTGACGCGAATCGTTTTCGAGCCGCTGTGATGTTTCGGCTGTTCTTCCGTTTTCGCTTGCGGCTTTGGCTGTTTCTCAGCCTTTTTAACCGGAGCTTCCTTCACCGGTTCAGCCGCTTGCGGTTTTTCGGCCGTTTTTAACGGCGCACCGGCAGAAATTTTGACATTCTCCACTTCTGAAATGCCGCTGATGAGTTCTTTAATTTCTTCAGCAGGCTGCTTTGTCAAGAAACACACCTGAAAATCCGTTCCGAAATCTTCCGTCTCAAGCACTTCCGCGGCAGGTATCGTTTTTGCGACTTCTCCGGCTTCATTCAGCTTTTCAAAAATCATGTACACCCGCACGGCTTTGAGCATGCAGCTTTCATTCAGGGAAACCGTTATTTCATAGCGGCTGAATCCTTGCTCTTCCGCCTCTTCAATAACAGTCCGTTCGAACTCATCATAATTCCATTCAGTTGAAGCCTGTTGTTTTGAAGCCGGCGGTTCTGCTGTTTCGGCTGAAGCCGCAGTCTCATGCACCGCATTTACGTCGAGCTTCGCACTCACTTCAGAAATATCACGTTTGCCGTCTCCTCCGTCAATAATGGACTGCACCATCTCTTCAAGATGATCAAGCGCTTCAAACAGCACATCCAGCCAATCTGATGTAACGGGCATTTCTCCGTTGCGGATGGCGTCCAGCACATTTTCCATCAGGTGGGTTAAATGCGCCAGATCTGTATATCCCATCGTTGCGCTCATGCCTTTCAGCGTATGGGCAGCTCTGAAGATGTCATGCACAAGCTGAAGGTCTGCCGGATCTTTTTCCAACAGCAGCAGCTTTTCGTTACATGTCTGTAAGTGCTCTTTACTTTCATCAATAAAGACATCTAAATATTGATTCATATCCAATTGATTCACACCCTCTCTTTTTTCACACATCCGGTGATGGATGCCGCGATATCTTCCACATGTTTAATCTCATGAATGAGGCCCGCCTTTATCGCTGACTTCGGCATTCCGAACACAACACAGGATTCGTCCGATTCCGCAATCGTTTTAACGCCGCCTGTTCTGAGCATTTCTTTTACGCCTTCGGTTCCGTCGCTGCCCATGCCGGTCATAATGACGGCTACCTTTTCGTAATCGGATAAGCGGCTTGCCGACCGAAACAAATAATCGGCTGACGGTTTATGCCGGCTTTCCGTATCATGAACGTCAAGAATGATGCGGAGCCTTCCGCCTTCCTCTGCAACCGTCATATTTTTTCCGCCGGGCGCGATGTACACCCATCCGTCTTTCGCTTCTTCACCGTTTTCCGCTTCTTTGACCTGAATATCTGACAAATGGTTGAGTCTGTCTGCAAGTGAAGCGGTGAAGCCTTCAGGCATGTGCTGAACGACAAATACAGGCGCCTTTAAATCCTTCGGCAGTTTCGGAATCACCTTTTGCAGAGCCCGCGGTCCGCCTGTAGAGGTCGCGATGAATACGGCCTGCTTGGCGGATTTTGCTTTCGGTCTTTCAAATCCCGCTAAAGCCGGACGTTCCGGGATAGAAGACTCTTTCACTGCCGCCTCAGGTTTTTGTGCGCGGGACAGCCCGGCTGCAATCACCCTCTCAATCAGCTGCTCTTTAATTTTATAAAGATCAAGGGAAATCGCTCCGGAAGGCTTGGTGATAAAATCAAAAGCGCCCATTTCCAGGCAGTTGATCGTTCGGTCCTTCCCTTGTTGTGTCTGGCTCGATACCATGATTACGGGAAGTTTATATATGCTGATGATCTTCCGCAATGTATCCGTTCCGTTCATGACCGGCATTTCAATATCAAGCGTGACAACATCCGGTTTGAGAAGCTCTATTTTCTTCAGCGCCTCTTCCCCGTTTCTGGCTGTCCCGATGACTTCTATCTGCACTTCCGCAGCCAGAAAATCGGTAATCATCTTTCTCATAAAAGCTGAGTCATCAACGACAAGCACACGAATCACTGTAAAGTCCTCCTCAATAAAAAAGAAGATAATCTCTCAATAAATGCCGGTTTCTCTTCTCTTGGTTTGTTTTCTTCCGTTTGAAACAAGACATCCGTCAGAAGACGGACGGACCTGCTGGCTTTTGCTTGAGGACTTTTTATTAAAAAAGGCACCTGGTCAATGACGGCTTGACTTACTAGCGGGTCATCGGGTATGGAGCCGGCGAAACGCACTTCCGCGCCTAAAAACGTGTGAATCGCATGAGAAAGGCGGTTGTACGTGTCCAGCGCCTGTTTTTGGGAGCGGGCGCGATTGACGGCAATGTTTACGGTCAGCCGTTCATCCGCGAGCAAAAGATGTTTGATCGCGCTGTAGGCATCCATAATGGCCGTCGGCTCAGGCGTTGTCACGGCGAGAATGTCTTCCGCCGATAAAATAAACGGCAGCTGTTCGTTTGAAAGTCCCGCTCCCATATCAAACAGAACGTAATCAAAATCGCTTAATACAGCGGAAAGACCATTCATAAAAGCCGCCCACTTCTCTCCGTCAGCTTGATAGATCGCCTCAAGCCCCGTTCCTCCGGATATGTACCGAAGGCCTTTCGGACCGGAGGACAGTGATTGCGCCAATGCGTGCCGATTCTCCATCACATCAATAATGGTGCGGGAAGAAGCAGCGCCGATCAGCACATCAATGTTGCCCATTCCGATGTCAAGATCAATGATGAGTGCTTTTTTTCCTTTTTCCTGCAGGGCAACTGCCATGTTTAATGTTAAATTAGATTTTCCGACGCCGCCTTTACCGCTGATGACGGCTAATGTCTTCGCTTTTTTCTCATAAAGCTCCGGCTTGATCATTTGCCGCTCTCTCATTTTCCTTCTTAATGACTCTGCCTGATCGGGTTTCATGTCAAAAGCATCCTTACAAACTCTTTTGGTGAAGCCGATAGGATGTCCTCAGGCACATCCTGTCCATTTGTCAAATAGGCGGCGCCGATTCTTGATTCCGACAGCACTTGAAACACGGAGCCGAGTGAGGCGGTTTCATCCGTTTTCGTGAAAATGAATTGATTGACCGGCACACCGGAAAAACGTTTCAGCACCTGTTTCATATCTTCATATTTTGCAGATGCTGATAATACGAGAAAGGATTGTAAGCCTGATTCAAACGGAATCATCTCTTGTAATTCCGTAATATACTGCTCTTCTTTAAAGTTTCTACCGGCTGTATCAATGAAAACATGGTCATATTCAGCGAATTTTTCCAGTGCCTTCAGACATTCTTCCTTTGAATAGCATACTTCAAGAGGAGCCTGAAGCAGCTCCGCATATGTCTTCAGCTGCTCGACCGCGGCAATCCGGTAAGTATCCGTCGTCATAAATGCAATTTTTTTATGCTCTGTCAGCATTGATGAGGCCGCGAGTTTCGCAAGTGTAGTCGTTTTGCCGGCCCCGGTTGAACCGAAAAGCACGACGTATTTTGATTGAATCCCTTCCTGCCACCTGTCTGCCGAAGGGAGTTTTTTCACTAACAAATCCTGCAGTTTTGAGCTGACATTATCTTCAGTTAAATCTCCGGAAACAATTGAAGAACGGAGCAATTCACTGAGAACGGCGTTTTGCGTATGATCAGGAAGCCCGGCTTGCTTCAATAGTCTCTCGGCTTTTTTTAATGGTTCAGGGAGCACTTCTTTATAATGCGCCAGTTCGCCGGAAATGCTTTGATCCGGAAGACGCGGCGGCTGAACAGGCTCAGCTTTCTCCGCCGTTTCCGTCTTTTTCATTTCTTCAGCGGCAGCCGGCGGCGTTTTTCTCGCTTCCCTGACGTCACGATCTAAAACCGCTATCACTTCAACGGCCTGCTGCGGCCGCAGCCCCAGCCATTTTCGTTTCTTTACTTGTTTGGAATGTAAAATAACGGCATCATTGCCGAGTTCCTTTTTGATTTGCTTCGCGGCATCCTGCATTGAAGCGGCTGTAATTTTTTTTATTTTCATTAAATATCCACCACTCCAATGCTCTGTACTTCAACATTTGCTTCCAGCTCATTATAAGAAAGAACCGGAAGATCAGGGAAATACCGTTCTAACAGCTGTTTAACATACATTCTGACAGCAGGCGAGCAAAGAAGAATCGCTGACTCCTGACGGATGGAAAGCTGCTCGGCCTCTTTAGCGACAGAACGGATGATGCTGTCTGAAACCTCAGGGTCGAGTGACAGGTAATTGCCCTGTTCAGTCTGCTGTACCCCGTCTGCAATCGCTTTTTCCACCCGGCCTGAGCATGTGATGACCTTCAGCGTTTCATGCTCTCTCGCATATTGTGCCGTGATTTGTTTGGCAAGCGACTGTCTCGCGTATTCTGTCAAAAGGTCTGAATCTGTCGTTAATCTTCCGTAATCGGCAAGAGTTTCAAAAATGGTCACCAAGTTTCTGATTGACACTTTTTCTCTCAGCAATTTGGCAAGCACCTTTTGAATATCGCCGACAGAAAGAGGGTTTGGCGTGACTTCCTCAACAAGCACAGGATAATTTTCCTTCAGATGATCGATCAGCTGCTTTGTTTCCTGTCTGCCGACCAGTTCATGGGCATGCTGCTTAATTTTTTCTGTAATATGCGTAGATACGACTGACGCCGGATCAACAACTGTATACCCCAGCATGTCCGCTTCATCTTTCGCAGCTTCGCTGATCCATTTTGCGGGAAGTCCGAACGACGGTTCAATCGTTTCAATTCCTTCAATGACGTCATCTTCAGGCGTCGGTGACATCGCTAAGTAATGATCCAGCAGGAGCTCTCCTTTAGCGACTTCATTGCCTTTAATTTTCAATCTGTATTCATTCGGCTGGAGCGCGATGTTATCCCTGATGCGCACAACCGGAATGACAAGTCCCAATTCAAGCGCAAGCTGACGTCTGATCATGACGATGCGGTCAAGAAGATCACCGCCCTGCCCCGCGTCTGCAAGCGGCACGAGTCCGTATCCGAACTCAAATTCAATCGGATCAATATGTAAAAGCTGCACGACGCTTTCCGGGCTTTTCAGTTCATCCGCCTGAGCCTCTTCTTCAAGAATTTCTTCCTCTTCTTCGCTCGGCTTATCCGTTTTGGACAGCATGTAAGCGCCGAATGCAAGCAGACCGGCGATCGGTCCCGTCAGCAGAATGCCGATCGGTGTAAGAAGACCGAGCAAAAGTACAGTTCCCGCGGCTACATACAAGAGCTTCGGATAAGCAAACAGCTGGCCTGTAATATCATGACCGAGGTTTCCTTCAGATGCCGCTCTCGTCACGACAATCCCCGTAGCCGTTGAAATGAGCAAGGCCGGCATTTGAGAAACGATACCGTCACCGACCGTCAGCATTGTAAAGTGAGACGCAGCTTCTTGTATGCTCATCCCCTGCTGCAGCATGCCGATTACGATTCCGAAAATAATATTGATCATCACGATGATGATACCCGCGATGGCATCCCCTTTGACGAATTTGCTCGCACCGTCCATGGCGCCGTAAAAATCGGCTTCCCGGGCGACTTTTTCACGTCTGTGCTTTGCATCCTGCTCCGTAATCATGCCGGCATTTAAATCCGCGTCAATACTCATTTGCTTTCCGGGCATCGCATCGAGCGTAAATCTCGCCGCCACTTCCGATACCCGCTCGGCGCCTTTTGTAATGACGATAAACTGAATAATAATCAAGATAATGAAGACAACAAGCCCTACCAGCACATTTCCGCCGACAACGAAATTCCCGAATGTCTCAACAACCTTTCCCCCTTCTCCGTGAGAAAGAATCGAACGTGTCGTCGACACATTGAGCGAAAGCCGAAACAGCGTCAATAACAGCAGCAATGACGGGAATATCGAGAATTGCAGCGGTTCTTGCATATTCATTGTGGTGAGAAGCACGATCAACGCAAGAGAGATATTAATGATGATCAAAATACTTAACAACCATGGAGGGAATGGAATCACCAGCATTGCCACAATGAGGACAACACTTATTAAAACCGATAAATCTCTTGTTGACATGCTGTTTTTCTCTCCTTTTGAATCTGAAATTCACTATACTTTTTGTTTCGTTTTATATACATAAGCCAAAATTTCCGCAATGACTTTGAAAAACTCTTCCGGCACAGCCTGGTCAATGTCAACCTGATCATATAACGCACGCGCGAGCGGCCTGTTTTCAATCGTCATGACATCGTGTTCTTTGGCGATCTGCCTGATTTTTAATGCGAGATGGTCGACCCCTTTGGCAACAATGTAAGGGGCGTCCATTTTCTTTTCATCATATTTTAAAGCTATCGCATAATGGGTCGGGTTGGTAATGATGACATCCGCTTTCGGCACTTCCTGCATCATCCGCCTCATCGCCATTTCCCGCTGCTTCTGCTTAATTTTGGACTTGATTATCGGATCACCCTCCGATTTTTTGTATTCATCTTTTATATCCTGCTTTGACATTCTGATATTTTTCTCATAGTCAAAACGCTGATATAAATAATCAAGCCCGGCCAGCAGCATTAAAGCCCCTGATCCCGCAAGCCCCATCCAAAGCGTGAGCTTAGAAACGAAAGTGAGCACTTCCGCAGGCGTTAAAAGCGGAAGGCGAAGAATATCGCCATAATGAAGCCAGAGCACCATAAAGGCGGCAAAACCGACCACAGTAATCTTCAAAATGGATTTGACCAGTTCAACAATCGCCCTCATGCTGTAAATCCGCTTAAATCCTTTCAGCGGGCTGAGCTTATTCAAGTCAGGCTTGAGGACTTCCGCAGAAAACAGAAAACCCACCTGCATGTAATTGCTCACGACACCTGCCACAAGCGCGACCAGCATAATCGGCGCGAGGATGAGGCTGATATCTTTCACCGTATCCACGAACAGTTCATGCACGGCAGATGCTGACAGGTGTAATGTTATCGATTTCGTATAAAACGTTTTAATAAAGGACAGCAGCCTGTCCCGCATATAAGGACCGAGCGCGATCAGCGAAAGAAAGATAATCAGTAAAGAAACGGCTGTATTCACATCCGTACTTTTCGCGACCTGTCCTTTCTTTCTTGTATCCTTCCGTTTTTTCGGAGTGGCTTTCTCCGTTTTTTCACCGGCAAAGAATTGCAGATTCAGTCTGAGTCTCATCATGTCACACCGACCAATGCCAATAGATTCCGCATGGTTTCAACGGTAAGGCTGAAGATGTTGCGGACGACGACAAACATCACCGACATACAAACGATCAGCATAATAAAGCTCACGGCTATTTTCAGAGGAAGCCCGACAACGAAAACATTCAGCTGCGGCACCGTTCTCGCTACAATACCGAGCGCCAAATCAACTAAAAACAGACTGGCCACAACCGGCGCAGACATTTGAAAAGCGATAATAAACATGGCATTGAAGCTTTTTGCGATAAAAAGTCCAAACTGATCATTTCCAAACGACGGAAATGCCTGGTCAAGCGGGATATACTGAAAGCTGTAATAAATCCCGTCCAATAAAAGATAATGGGCGTTTACGCTGAGCATAAATAACAGCGCAAGCGTATAAACGAATTGTCCGATCAGCGGGCTTTGCGTTCCTGATTGCGGATCAATGACATTGGCGATGGAAAAGCCCATCTGAAAATCAATAAAGGAACCTGCTATCTGAATGGCTGTCATCATCATGAAAGCGATCAGCCCGAGGCTCAAGCCCACAACGGCCTCTTTTATGACAAGCAGCATATACTGTTCCCCTATTTCTATTTCCGGCGCATGTTTCAGCGTGCTGAAGCAGATCACCGAAAGAAAAAAAGCAAAGCCGATTCGGTGAACCGTCGGCAGATTCCGATGTCCGAACACCGGCACCGTTACAAAAAAAGCAGAGATTCTGATAAAGACCAATAAAAAAGCGGGAAATAAATCAATGATGGAATTCATTTGATTCTACCCTGCAAATCGGTTCAGATGAGAAAACAGATCAGTTGTGAACGAAAGAATCGTCGACAGCATCCAAGGACCGAAAAAGATCAGTCCAAGCATCACCGCCACGATTTTCGGAATGAACGCAAGCGTCTGTTCCTGGATTTGAGTTGTCGCTTGAAAGATACTGACGAGCAAACCGACGATCAGCGCGATCGCAAGCAGCGGCCCGCTGATCATTAGTGTTACATATACGGCTTTTTCCGCCATGGAAATTACAAATTCTGAACTCACAATTAGCACCTACCCTAAAAGCTGTCAAGCAAAGATTTCACGATTAAATACCATCCATCGACCAAAACGAAAAGCAATATTTTAAAGGGCAGAGAGATCATAACCGGCGGAAGCATCATCATTCCCATTGACATTAAGACGCTCGCCACGACCATATCGATAATTAAAAACGGAATAAAAATCATAAAGCCCATTTGAAAAGCGGTTTTGAGTTCTGATATCGCATAAGCGGGCACCATCGTCGTCAAAGGAATATCCTGAATCGATTCAGGTTTTTTCATCTTGGCATAGTTCATAAACAGCGCCAGATCCTTCTGCCTTGTATGCTTGCTCATATACTCTTTAATCGGCTTCTCGGCTTTTGTATATGCTTCATCGAGACTGATTTTGTTGTCCATCAGCGGCGTTAAGGCTTCCTTATTAATCTCTGAAAAAGTCGGCGCCATAATAAAAAACGTCAAGAACAGCGCAAGGCCGATTAAAACCTGGTTGGGAGGCATGTTCTGCGTCGCCAGTGAGGTTCTCACAAAAGACAGGACGATGACGATTCTCGTAAAGCAGGTCATCAAAATCAGAATCCCCGGCGCCACTGAAAAGACAGTCAAAAGCAGCAGTAATTTAACAGTGGAGCTGACTTCGGTCGGACTGCTTGAATTAAAAAGGTTAATAAATTCATTCATGATGATAAGGGCCTTTCTTCTTTCCTTCAGAACGGCTTTGTTTCAGCTCGTTCAGCTGTTCTTTCAGCGCTTTTGAAAACGACGGAAGCATCGTTTGCGGCTTTTTTTCTCCATCCTTACGCGGATTTACGAGCTTGGTCCATTCCACTTTTGAAGACATCGACTCTTCGTATTGGCTCAAAATCGCCTCGCGCTCTTTTTCATCTTCAATTTCTTTTAAAAGCTGTATCGTTTCGCCCACACCGACTACGAGAACGCTGTTTCCCACTTTAATCAGCTGCACGGAACGGTTTTGGCCGACTGACGTTCCGCCGATATTTTCTACATATTGAAACGGCTTCAGCAGACGGTTTCTTCTATTCATCAGTTTGACAAATCCATAGATCAGCAGAATGACGAATAATAACGCCCCAATCATCTTTACAAAATCAAAAGCGGAGACAGAAGATGCAGAAGCATCCCCTATCTCTTGATCAGCCGTTTGTTTCGATGTATCGCTTTTTTTCTCTGTTTTGTTTGTTGATTGTTTGTCAAACCATTCGTTGACGGTGGAATTGTCAGACTCCGCCGCAAAAGCAGGGAACGGATGTACATTGAGTAAAACGAAACAACAAATCAAAGCTAGTAAACCATGACTCTTTTTCAACAGTCGTACACCCTTTAGCTTAATGTTTTATTAATGGCTTCAAGCACGCGGTCCGCTTGGAACGGTTTCACGATAAAGTCTTTTGCGCCGGCTTGAATCGCGTCAATAACCATTGACTGCTGGCCCATAGCCGAACACATGATGATTTTCGCCTGCGGATCGATTTGTTTAATTTCCTTTAAAGCTGTAATCCCGTCCATTTCAGGCATTGTAATATCCATTGTCACAAGGTCGGGGGAATGCTCTTTGAATTTTTCGACTGCCTGCGCTCCGTCTGAAGCTTCAGCTACAACGTCAAAACCGTTCTTCACTAAAATATCTTTGATCATCATTCTCATAAATGCTGCATCGTCTACAATTAAAATTCTGTGTGCCATAATCTGTTTCTCTCCTCTATGTTCGCTTATTTTAAATTGTTAAGGCGGTCTGCCTGACTTAAAATATCAGTGACTCTCACGCCGAAGTTTTCTTCTATGACGACGACCTCGCCTTTTGCCACGATCCGCTGGTTGACCAGGATGTCAACAGGTTCACCAGCCAGCTTGTCAAGCTCAATAATGCTTCCCGCAGAAAGTTCAAGGATTTCTTTGACGCTTCTCTTCGTTCTGCCGAGCTCAACCGTAACGGAAAGCGGAATATCCATCAGCATATCAAGGTTATTCCTTGATCCTTGCGCCGCTTCGTTATGATCAAACGCCTGGAATTCCACCGGAGCGACTTGAACAGGAGCAGCTTTTTTGGCGGTTCCCTGTCTCTTCGGAAGCTCGGGTTTTGCCTGCGGCTCCGGCTGCATGGCAGGTTCCGGCTGCGGCGTTTCGTATGTTTCCTGTGGTTCTGATACGGTTTCTGCGGCCTCTGACTCATGCTGGTCTGCAGTCATCAGTTCTGCGATCAGATCTTTCGCAAACGTAATCGGATAAAGCTGCATGATGCTCGAATCGATTAATTCGCCGACTTTCAGACGGAATGACACTTTTACGAGCAGGTCATCCTCAGGTATTCTGTCGGTCCCTTTTTCTTCCGTCACATCCAGAAGTTCAACCCTTGGCGGAGAAATGTCAATCTTTTTACTGAACACGGTCGACATTGACGTAGCAGCCGAGCCCATCATTTGATTCATTGCTTCCTGCACGGCGCTCAGGTGGATTTCACCGAGTGACGGATCGGCGCCCAGGCCGTCTCCGCCGATCATCAAATCCGCGATGATGGCCGCGTCGCTTTGTTCGACGACGAGCAAATTGCTGCCGTCAAAGCCTTCTGTGTAGTTCACTTCAATGGCAACATACGGATGAGGAAATTCATCACTGATTTTGCTTTTTGAAATGACGGTCACACTCGGTGTTGTAATGTCCACTTTTTGATTTAAAAGAGTGGACAGCGCCGTAGCCGAGCTGCCGAACGAAATATTCCCGATTTCTCCGATCGCATCGCGCTCAAGTTCAGACAAGTTCGCCTCTTGAGGCTGTTCTGTATCCTCTGATTGACTGCTTGTGCCGTTAAGAAGAGCATCGATTTCATCTTGAGATAATCTATTGTTCATCTTGTTCACCTCTTATGTCGTGATCTAAAATTTGCACTGCCTGTCTTCGATTCACCCGGCCGGCCTGCCCTAAAAACTTCGGTTTGTTTCCGACCAATACAGTAAGAGGATCAGTCACTGATTTGTCCAGAGTTATACAGTCCCCGACTTCCAAACTTAAAAATTCTTCTATTGTCAGTTCAGAAGCGCCCAAGAGAGCCACAACGGGAATTTGAGCCGTCATGATGCGCTTTTCAAGCAACTTCGTTTCTTCGGGCTTCGCTTCATTCCGGTCTGATTGCATCCAATAATGTACGGAAAGCTTAGGGATAATCGGCTCAAGTACGACATGGGGAATACAAAGATTAATGACACCGCTGATTTCACCTATCTGCGTATTGAGAGAAATGACAACGACTGTTTCATTTGGGGAAACCATCTGTACAAACTGAGGATTCACTTCAAATTCAGTCATTTCAGGGTCAATATCAGCAATCGATTGCCACGCTTCTTTGTAGTTGCCCAGTGCATTTTCAAATAAGTTAGAAATAATATTCGTTTCAATTTCCGTAAGGCTGTCAGCTTTGTTATGAGTGATGCCGATGCCTCCCATGACGCGGTCAAGCATTGCGTATGCGATGGTGGGATTAACCTCCATCATGATTCTGCCTTCCATCGGATGGACATCGAATAAATTTAAAATCGTCATGTTCGGTATGGAACGGATAAATTCTTCATACGGCACCTGATCAACTGAGCTGACGGATATATGAATATACGTTCTGAGCTTGGCGGAAAAGTGTGTTGTGAGAAGCCTCGCAAAGTTATCATGTATCCGGGTTAAACTGCGTATCTGATCTTTCGAGAATCTGAGAGCCCGTTTAAAATCATATACCTTTACTTTTTTCTCTTTTACTTCCTTTTTCAGCTCTTCCGCATCCGCCTCACCCGTGGAAATGGCGGAAAGCAGTGCGTCTATTTCATTTTGGGAGAGAACTTCTCCTGACATTTTCTTCACCTCCGTATTCTGTCAAATTTGTTTTTATTGCAGATTAAAGGAGGTAATGTACACTTTCTGAACTTTTCCTTCTTGGAGATAGCTGTTTACTTTCTCTTTTAATGATTGTTTAAACGCTTCTCTTCCTTTATCTCCCTCAATCTCTCCGGCGCTTGTGTCGGCTAAAATGGAAATGATGTTGTCTTTCACCTGAAAATCGCGTTTTTCAAGTTCTTCCTTCGCTTTAGCCGAGTCGGTTTCAAGCTTGATGCCGATACGGATGATGCTGTCAGACTTTAAGTTTGTCGTGATATCGTCGACAGACACAGTGGCTGCAACGACTTCGTCAATTGTCGGCTTTTTATCTTTGCCGGAATTTCCGCTGACGACAAAATATGCTGCCGTTCCGAGGCCGGCGATGACAATTAAAATAATCAGCAAAATGATGACTAATTTTTTCTTCATTCTTCTTCCTCTATTCCCTGATCCAGTGAAAATATTTGTATGCTATGGTAAAACGATATGACTTTTTTGAGAACTGCTTCTTCCGGTTCTTTCACTACGAACTTTTTGCCGTTGGACAGTGTAATCGTCGTGTCGGGGAAGCACTCAATCTGTTCGATAAACAGCGCGTTCAGCGTAAAAGGCTGGCCGTTTAAACGGGTGACTTGAATCATGCAATCCGGAGAAGCGGCCTAACCGCCTCTCCTCCCTCCTTACCGTTTCAGATTAACCAGCTCCTGAAGGATTTCATCTGAAGTCGTAATGATTTTTGAGTTTGATTGGAAACCCCGCTGAGCAACGATCATTTCGGTAAATTCATCTGTCAGATCTACGTTTGACATTTCAAGATAGCCTGCCAAAAGCTTACCCGTTCCGTTTTCGCCCGGAGTGGTGACTGCGCTCGCAGCTCCTGAACTTAATGATTCTCTGTAAAGGTTGCCTCCGATTTTTTCCAGACCGGCGCTGTTAGGGAACGTGACCAGACCGATTTGTCCGGCATCATGAACCTCATCCCCTGCATCAGTGTATGTAACGGTTCCGTCTGCACCGATGCTGTAATCTTTCGCATCAGTCGGAATATTGATTTTGCCGCCGCCGATTTTTTCAAGGTAGTACCCATCAGTCGTAACAAGGTTCCCTTGATTGTCCTTTCCGAAATTCCCCGCACGTGTGTAAACAATTCCCGCACCTGTATTAATCTGAAAGTAGCCGTCTCCGTCAATGGCTAGGTCGGTTTTATTCTGTGTAGCCTGCGGGGCGCCGGTTGAATGAACGACATCAATGGAAGAAGTCGCGGCACCCAAGCCGATTTGTTTTGAATTGGTCACGTTTGAACCGCCGGCGACTGTCTGGCTGATCATATCTTTAAATGTAACGCGGCTTTTCTTAAATCCCACTGTGTTGACGTTGGCGATGTTATTGCCGATTACATCTAGTTTTGTCTGAAAGTTTTTCATGCCGCTGATACCGGAATATAATGAACGTAACATGTTAAATTCCCCCTGGGTTTCTTTTTATTTAGATGTTTCGCTGACGGCCGTGACATTCCACGGACTGACCTCTTTGCCATTTTCAAGCACGAGCACGTAATTGCCGTTTGAATGCTTGACTGAATTGACCGGGCTTGTCTGATCCTTCCCGTCGCTGTCGCTGAATGTAACATTTTTGCCGATCCAGTTCACATACATCGTAAACGGATCTTGATTTTCTACAAATTTAGTCATCGTCGTATTCATATTCATCATTTGCTCCAATGAAGAAAATGTCGCCATCTGGCTGATGAATTCTTTGTCATCAACCGGATTGAGCGGGTCCTGGTTTTGAACCTGTGTCATTAAGATCTTCAGAAATTCGTCTTTCCCTAAATTCGTGCTGCTGTTTACTGCGGAGGTGCTCTTCGCGCTTGAAGTGGTTGAAGCGCCCGCCGCGGCATAATCCGAGTTTACTGATGTCAACTATTCTTCCTCCATTTCATTGAGAGAAAGCTCCTCCAGCATATCTCCGAAATCGCCTGACTGCTGCTGGTTTTTCTGCTCTCTCTGTCCCTGATGCTGCTGTTTATTGTGATCGGCCGTCTGTCCGTAAACAGGCTGCTGATCCCCGCTTTGAAGCGGGACTGTAAAACGGTCGACCTGGACCGACATATTCGGAAGCGACTGTTTCAGCTGAGGAAGATGCTGTTCCAGCAGCTCTTTCGCGGACTGGCTGGATGCGATTATTTTGCTTTGAAACATCCCGTTTTCGTTTGTCACCTTAATTGTGACAAATCCGAGGTTCTCGGGATTAAGACGAATCGTAAAGCTTCCGGTTGTTTTCCCGAAAGGCGTGTATTTCATCTGTTTCCAGCCGCTGATGACCTGATCCGTTAACGGTTTATTTTCTGCCGGCTGCTGTTCAGCTCCTGCGGACGTTTGCTGAATGCCGGCAAGGCTTCTCGTTCCCGAAAACAGTATATGTGCAGACAATTTGCTGTCAGGTGCCTTTGCGTGAGAAACCGTGCCGTTTTGCTGTTCTGTTTTCCCGGCTGACTCTTGGGATGATTCAGATGATTGAGATAACACAAAAGCTTTCAGCTCAGTTTCAGCCATATCCCAATCCTTTGTCCCCTTTTGAGAAAGGCCCGCAAGCTGCTCCGTGACGCTTTGAAAGCTCTTCAGCTCAGCGGCTGTCATGGAGTAAAGTTTAGATGCAGATTCGTTTTTCGGAAAAAATGTCTGCCGCAGGTCTTGAATCACGCGGTCCGGGACACCTTGTTTTTTCAATGCCTCTAATAAACGGGCGCCTTCCTGGTAAACCGCCTTTGCCTGCGCGCTGTCAGGCAGTTCCTGCTGAGATGTGAAGAGCTGGGATACGGCTTCTTGAATGAACAGCAGCCCCTTCTCAAGCGCATCCTTGACGGAATCCCCGTCTTTTGCGGAAGAATCCGGCTCATCCGTTTCAGGCTTCCCCCCATGCTGTTTTCCCGCTAACATGTCTTCAACAGATTCGGCAAGCTGTTTCAATAAAGGAAGAGCTGTTTCAGCCGTCTGCTTTCCTTCAAGAGCTTTTACCGCCTCAAGCAGCTGTTTCAGCTGCAATTCTTTATCTTCCGGGCCGGCTTTCAGCCAATCACCGATTTTCGATAGGGCATCATTCAGCTCTGCGTCACTTGTTTTTGTTTCATCTCCGGGCTGCCGGGGAGAAGTGACTTCCGACAGGAGCCAGTTCTGAAATAGACCTAAGCTGTTTACATTCATCTTCACATTGCTGTTTTGCGCAGTCTGCGTACGATTACCCGTTAATTCAAGCAGCTTCAACTTACATCACTCCTTATTTCCGTCAGCGGATAGTTTTTCTGTATATTTAGCCGCTTGTTCAGGAGTCATTTTCGTCAAGATTTCAGCAAGCTGCTTTTTACTTAATCCGTTTAAAATATCGAGGGCTTCTTTTTCTTTCAGCTTTACGATAATGCTTGCCGCTTTACCGCTGTCCATACTTTTATAGATGTTGATCATTTTATCTTTTCCGGCTGAATCCGAAGCGTCTTTTTTCGTTTCATCCGTCTTCGTTTTCTGCTGCTGTTCAGCTTCCTGTTTCAGTGAACGGATTTTCTGATTCAGATTATCGATTTCGGACTTGCTTGTGTCTAAATCTTTATTCAAAATGTTAATTTCACTTTTTTGTTCCTTTATGGTCTTTTCAAGAGAAGCCGTTCTGTCTTCCTTCTGCTTTTCCGCCGCGCTTTTCATTTCTTTCGTTTCGGGAACCAATTCTTTTAAAACAGGCGTTTTAGCGGCTGTTTCCTGAATCGGCTTCATCACATCAACGCCGGCAGCCCAAAGGATGATGCTTGCGACGATGATCAGAAAAATCAGCGGGATCATGATAAAAAGCAGGATTGAACCGAACTTTCCAGATCTCTTTTCTTTATCGGCCATTTCATTCGCTCCTAATGCCCCTGAATCATAAACTGCTTGATTGAAATGTCGTCCATTTCCCTCATCTCTGCAGCTTTGTCTTCAAGTGCGAACATATTAAATTGTTTTTCCCGCATTTTTTCAAATTTCTTTACTTCAATGTTTTTTTCGGTGAGCTGTTCCTGCTTCTCATTCATTTCATTTCGTTTCATGATGACAAGCTTTTGATAATGATAGATGGTGTTCTCAAGATTGGAAACGAATTGCTGATAATGTCTCATTTCCTGAACGCTCATCCCGCATTTCAGCTTTGATTCTTTGTCTTTTTCGAGCAATTCTTTTTTGCTCATATTTTCATATAGTTTTTCAGCCACTGTCTCAAATTCAGAAACCGATTGTCTGTATTCAGTCAATGTTTGGTCTTTTTCATTTTCTTTTAATTCCAGCAGCTTTTGAAATCTGAATTGGTATGCCACGATGTTTATTCCTCTTTTCCTGTCAGACTCGTCAATGCCGCAATGCTGTCTTCCAATTGAGCAGGTTCTTCCGTTCCTTGTTTTAAAAATTGAATAAGCTGCGGATAAAACTGAATCGCTTCATCAATTTCTCTTGATGACCCTCTTTTGTAAGCTCCGATATTAATGAGATCTTCAGAGTTTTGATAAGTTGACAGAAGATCGCGGAATTTGTTGGCCGCCTCTATATGCGATGTGTCTGAAATATTAGACATGACCCTGCTGATGCTTTTCAGGATATTCACGGCCGGGAACTGCCCTTTGTTGGCAAGCGCCCGATCGAGAACGATATGCCCGTCTAATATTCCGCGCACCGTATCGGCAATCGGTTCGTTCATATCATCTCCGTCAACGAGAACCGTATAAAAAGCGGTTATCGTTCCTTGTTCATTCGCGCCCGTTCTTTCCAACAAACGGGGCAAAATAGCGAACACAGAAGGTGTATATCCTTTTGTTGTCGGCGGTTCCCCCGCTGCCAGGCCGATTTCCCGCTGAGCCATCGCGACCCTCGTGACGGAGTCCATCATGAACATCACATTCCGGCCTTTATCGCGGAAGTACTCTGCAATGGCGGTGGCCGTATATGCCGCTTTCAAACGCATTAAGGCAGGCTGATCAGAGGTCGCGACTACGACGATCGAGCGTTTCAGGCCTTCTTCACCTAAATCCTTCTCGATGAATTCACGCACCTCGCGCCCCCGTTCACCGACGAGTGCGATAATGTTTAAATCAGCTTCAGTCTGCTTCGCGATCATTCCCATCAGGGTGCTTTTTCCGACTCCGCTTCCGGCAAAAATCCCGATTCTCTGCCCTTTTCCTACCGTCAGCAGACTGTCAATCGATCTGACGCCGACACCCATCTTTTCCCGTATCGGCGGGCGTTTCATCGGGTTTGGCGGCGGCTGTTCCGTCGAAACGGGGGACAAACCTTTCGGAAGCGCCCGGCCGTCAAGAGGTTCGCCGAACGCGTCGACAACTTGTCCGATTAAACCCGCGCCTACTTTGATGCGGAGCGACTCCCCAGTGGCCTCCACAATGCTGCCCGGCGCGATGCTGGCCGCTTCCAGATAAGGCATTAACAGAATGTTTTCATCCTGGAAGCCTACAACCTCAGCTTTAATCGCTTTTTTCGCATGGCCTTTCGGATAAATGAGACAAACATCTCCGATTGAGCTTTCGGGCCCTTTTGATTCAATCATCAGCCCGATGACCCGTTTAACCTTGCCGTAGCGTTTGTACGGATCCGCTGTTTCAATTGAGTCTATTAAATGCTGTGTCTTCATTGCTCCGCTCCCGCCTCAAGCGCCGTTAAAAGTTTTTGCTTTAATTGCATCAGCTGGGTGTCTATGCCTGCATCAACACGTCCGAACGGAGTTTCTATCGAGCACGTTCCCTTCTCGGCTTTTTCATCTGCATATAAGCTTAATCTGCATTCTTTGTATAACAGCTGCTGAATTTCGTCCATATGCTGATGAACCGTCTCATAATATTCAGGGTCCACATAGATGGAGATGTCATCATAATCTTTTACTTCGGCTACTACCTGTTTGACCAGCAGAAGGAAAGCCTCTTTATCATCACTTTTTTGCCGCCATACTTTTTTAGCGAGCGCAACGGAAAGCTCAATGATTTCTTCCTCAGCGCTTTCCAGTTTTTCCTCGACTGACTGTCTCGCCATTTCCATAACGGCATTGGCCCGGCTGATGAGATTGGCGTATTCAGCTTGAGCCTCGGCTTTTCCCAATGCCATACCTTCTTCATATCCTTCTGCCTTTGCTTCTTCTATCAATCTTTGTTTTTCTTCCGCCCAGCGGTGTTTCTCTTCTTCAATCTGCCGAAGAGTGTGCTCAAATTGATTTTTCGCTTCTTCAGACACCCTGTCGGCTTCTGCTTTGGCAAAAGCCATGAGAGCCTCTGGATTTTCGGGTTCCTCCCGGTCTGGCTGGGAATGTGTTTTCCTGACTTCCTGCAAGGAAAGCTTGCGCCGTTTTTGTTCAGGAGAAAATGATGATTGCTGTTTAATGATATTAGACAATAATATCGTCTCCTCCGCCTCGCGCGATTACAATTTCTCCGGCTTCTTCCAGCTTGCGGACGACGCCCACGATTCTTGATTGCGCCTCTTCCACATCACGCAAACGCACAGGCCCCATAATTTCCATTTCCTCTTTAAACGTTTCAACCATGCGCTGTGACATATTGCTGAAGACGATTTCTTTGACTTCCTCGCTCGCAACCTTCAATGAAAGCAGGAGGTCGTCGTTTTCAACGTCTCTGATCACGCGCTGAATCGCACGGTTATCAAGGGTGACAATATCTTCAAAGACAAACATCCGTTTTTTGATTTCATCCGCCAACTCAGGATCTTGGATTTCTAATGAATCAAGAATCGTTTTTTCCGTTCCTCTGTCTACGCCGTTTAACACTTCAACAACGGCTTCTATGCCGCCGGTCTGCGTATAGTCCTGCGTAAAGGAGGAGGACAGCTTTTGTTCAAGGACCCGCTCCACTTCATTTATGATTTCAGGAGACGTTCTGTCCATAACCGCAATCCTTCTTGCCACCTCAGCCTGAACATCCGGGTTCAGCTCAGACAAAATCTGTCCGGCCTGCACCGGGTCAAGGTAGGATAAAATCAGCGCCATCGTTTGCGGATGTTCCTGCTGAATGAAATTTAAAATCTGTTCGGGCTCCGCTTTTCTCGCGAAATCAAACGGCTTTACCTGCAAAGAAGAGGTGAGCCTGTTTAAAATGCTTACCGCTTTGTCTTCTCCGAGCGCTTTTTCAAGCACTTGGCGGGCGTAATTTAAACCGCCTTGTGAAATATAGTCCTGAGCGATTGCGATATTATGAAATTCTTCAATGATTTCATCTTTTCTTTGATGATCGACGCTTCTGACTCCCGAAATCTCGAGTGTCAATCTTTCAATTTCTTCTTCAGACAAATGCTTGTACACAGAAGCTGATACATCAAGGCCTAAGGAAATCATGAGGATGGCTGCTTTTTGTTTTCCTGTAAGCTTGTTCTGATCACGTTTCGCCATTTTCCATTCCCCCTAATCCTCGTCCAGCCAGCTTCGAAGCAATTTAGCAAAGTCTTCCGGTTTTTCTTTAGCCATTTTTTCAAGCTGTTTTCGTCTGACTGTTTCTTCCGTTTCAATTTTCTCTTCGTTGATATCAGGCAATCGAACCGGCTCCGGCGGCGTTTCATATTCATATTCTTCGTATTCATCCTCTTGTGAGCGTTTCTTTCTGATAAGGAGAATAATAAGCAGAATAATGGCCGCAAGCAGTACGCCGCCTGTAATGTATACCCAGATCGGAAGACCTGAAGATTGTGCCGAATCTGTGTTCAGGCTTGTTTTTCCGTCAAACGGCTGAACGGATACAACGATTTTATTGTTGATATCATTGTCTGTCAGGTTTTGATTTTGCGTTTCGTTTTTATCAAGAGACGTTCTGACGACCGTTCCTAAAATCTTCTGTATATCAGCCTGTCTCTGTGCTGATAAGGAAGCGGCATTTTTCGGATTAGGCGGCTCCACCATGACCTGAATGCCTAAATCACGCACTTTATACGGGCTTTCAGCGATTTCTTTATGAATGCGGTTGACTTCATAGTTGATTTTATTGCTGCTTTTTTCGTAGTCCCCGCTATTTGAACCGCCGTTTGTCTCGGCATAATTCGCGGTGTCATTGCTTCCCGTTCCGGCCGTGCCGCCGTTGGCCGCGCCGTCGCCTTTATACGTTTCCGCAACTTTTTCGGCGCTTACCGCTATGCCTTCCATGTTATCTTTATCGACAGGTTCGACAGTGTCTTCAGTGCGTTTTTCCTTCGTGAAGTCAATATCCGCCGTCACGGAAACAACGACCTTATCCTGCCCCATCATTGTGCCGAGCAGTGACTGAACATGTTTTTGAATGTCCTTTTCGACCTGCGACTTAATACCTTGCTGAGAAGCATAACTGTCAGAAACGGACCCTGCACCGCTGTCACTTTTGTCATAATATGTAGAATTTTGATCCATTATGACGATATTATCTTCTTTTAAGTTCGGAACACTTTTAGAAACAAGATGGTACAGCCCGTTGATCTGGTTTTGATCAAGCGAGTAGCCCGGTTTCATCTGCAAAACGATTGAAGCGGATGCTGCCGGCTGATCTTCACCGACGAACACGGCTTCTTTCGGCATATTGATCATGACCTTCGAGCTTTTAATACCGTCCATTTCATTTATCAGGTTTGACAATTCGGTCTGAGTCGCCTCAACCTTTAAAACGTCAAACTCATTATCCGTCAGGCCGAAGCCCGCATTTTGTCCGAAAAACGAATAATCAATTGATCCCGTTTTCGGCAGGCCTTCTGCGGCAAGCTGGACTTTAAGCGAATCCACTTGGCTCTCAGGAACCTTAATGACCGTGCCGCCGTCAGCAAGTTCAGAAGACACCTTTTTCGTATCGAGCTCTTCTTTAATCTTCCCCGCTTCTTCCGCGGACAAATCTTTATAAAGAGGCACCATCTTTTCAGACGAAGTAAAAATAATAACGACGATGAGTAAAATAATGAATGCGGCCAAGCCGCTTACCATGAGTATCTTCTGTGTTTTTGATCTGTTGTTCCAAAACGCTGCCGTTTTGGTTTTTATTTGCATTAGAGTACGATTCATGTTAACCCCCGGTCATTCCAGTCATTCTCTTCAATCTGACCACTACATCTGCATTCTCATGATCTCCTGATAGGCTTCCACGGCTTTATTGCGGAATTCGGTAGCGGCCGTCAGAGAAATATTTGCTTTTTGGGCAGCGATCATGACCTCGTCAAGGTTTACATCCTTTCCTGCAGCCAGTTCGTTCGTTATTTGGTCAGATTTCACTTGTGACTCATTTAACGAATCAATAGAGTTTTTTAAAAGCTCCGAAAAGCTTGTTTGGTTTGAAGAATCAGTTTTTTGAGTTTGGTTTAATTGATTCGTTACGTTTTGAGTGTTTTGGGTTTGTTGAAGCTGAAAAGGAGTAATAGCGTTAACCACTTACATCACCTTACTTTCCGATTTCTAAGGCCTTCAAAAGCATGCCTTTGGAGGCGTTTAATGCAGTTACGTTTGCTTCATATGATCTCGTGCTGCTGACAAGATCCACCATTTCCTTTAATGGGTCTACATTTGGTTTTTGTACATATCCGTCTTTATTCGCATCAGGATTCTCCGGATCATAAACGAGATTAAAAGCGGACGGGTCTTCCGTAACACCAGATACCTTTACGCCATTTCCCGCGCTTCCTGTTCCGTTCATCTTGGAATGTAAAAGGGACGAAAATGATTCGCCTCCGGATTGGAGAGATACCAGCTTTCTTCTGTAAGGCACCCATTCGCCATTTACCTGCTTCGCTCTCGTTGTATCCATATTGGCCAGGTTGGACGACACGACGTCCATCCGGACACGCTGTGCAGTTAAAGCGGAACCCGAAATATTTAAGCTTTGAAAGCCACTCATTATTTCCCTCCTGTCAAGACGGTTTTCAGAGAATTGAATTTGCCGCTCATTCTTTCAACCAAAGCCTGATAATTAATTTGGTTTTCGGCTAAATCTGTCATTTCTTTGTCGATATCGACATTGTTTCCGTTTTGCTGGTACGATGTATCACTGCTGGACACGATAGAATAATCGTCCCCCGAACCCGTAAAGTCAACGTGCCGATAGTCGGTTTTTACAGCCTCAAGATTGGATGTTTCCTGATCTAACAAATTTCGGAAAGAGACTTTTTTTGCCTTATAGTTCGGTGTATCTATATTGGCGATATTATTAGTTAAGACTTTTTGCTTAATGTCCGCTCTCCCCAAGGCATTCTCAAGATTTTGTATAGTTCCAGAAAATAAGTCCAAATCCACTTACCTCCATTTCAGATATTTTTCTCCTAAAAATCCTTGTCGAGAATTGTAAAACCATATGCTTATTGTAAGAAATAACAGGCTTAAAGTCTATGAAGTTAGGCTAAAAAAAAGTACTCAATTATATCTATTTTGCATGTGGGTATTAAGTCCTAGAATATTTGTACTACAAGGATTTGTTTAATATAAGACTGAAAATAGCAGAATTTCTGTATCTTCCTCCTTTTTTCACACAGCAAGATGGATTATCTCAGATCAGATTCCAATAAGCAACTTTAAACTGCAACTTTTCACCTATTGTCCATAAAAAAAGCAGGACCCCCATTTTTAGGGATCCTGCTTTTGTCTTAATGAGATTTAAGGTTTTCCAATTCAATAAGGAATTTGTTGTTCAGAACTTTAATGTACGTCCCCTTCATTCCCAGTGATCTGGATTCAATGACGCCTGCGCTTTCCAGCTTTCTCAGCGCGTTAACGATGACTGAACGCGTGATGCCGACACGGTCCGCAATCTTACTTGCCACAAGCAAGCCTTCGTTTCCGTCAAGCTCTTCAAAGATATGCTCAATCGCTTCAAGTTCACTGTAAGACAGAGAACTGATCGCCATTTGAACAACCGCTTTGCTTCGCGCCTCTTCTTCGATTTCTTCCGCTTTTTCTCTTAAAATCTCCATTCCTACAACGGTTGCTCCGTATTCAGCAAGAATGAGATCATCATCTTCAAATTGATCCTGCAGACGGGACAGAATGAGCGTGCCCAGTCTCTCTCCTCCGCCGATGATCGGCACGATCGTTGTTAAGCCCGCTTGGAACAGGTCTCTGTTTTCCACAGGAAACGCCGTGTATTCGCTGTTGATATCAAGGTTTGAAGACGTCTCCGGAACATTGAACAGATTTCTCGTGTACTCTTCCGGGAACTGGCGGTCTTCAAGCATTTTTTTCATGCGGTCATTTTCAATCTGCTGATTAATAGAGTAGCCCAAAAGCTTTCCTCTGCGGCTGACGACGAAAATATTAGAATCAATGACGTCACGAAGCGTTTCAGCCATTTCTTTAAAGTTTACGGGTTTGCCTGCCGCAGCCTGCAGCATGCTGTTAATAATTCGTGTTTTTTGTAGTAAAGCCATGATAAATAATCCTCCTAGAATTCCTCTTATTAAATTTTCACAATATAAATTGACTTAGATCTTTGTTGTTTGCAATCGTTCCGAGCTTTTCTTCAACGTATTGCGGCGTGATGGCTACTTTTTCCATCGTTACGTCCGGCGCTTCAAACGACAGGTCTTCCAAGAGACGTTCCAATATCGTGTGAAGCCTTCTCGCTCCGATGTTGTCCGTATCCTGATTCACATGATAAGCCACTTCGGCGATCTTACGAATAGCTTCGTCAGAAAATTCAAGAGATATACCTTCTGTCTGCAATAAAGCCTGATATTGTTTTAACAGCGCATTATCGGGTTCGACGAGAATCTTCACAAAATCATCTACCGTCAGTTTGCTCAATTCTACACGAATCGGAAAGCGGCCCTGCAGCTCCGGAATCAGATCAGACGGTTTGGCCATATGGAATGCCCCGGCTGCGATAAACAGCACGTGATCTGTTTTGACGGAGCCGTATTTCGTGACGACGGTAGAGCCTTCGACAATCGGAAGGATATCTCTTTGAACGCCTTCTCTCGATACATCTGCTGAGGAAGAAGCCCCTCCGTTTTTTGCGATTTTATCTATTTCGTCAATAAAGATAATGCCGCCCTCTTCAGCTCTTAACACGGCCTCTTGGCCGACTTCATCCATATCGATTAATTTGCCTGCCTCTTCATTGGTCAGAACCTTCCTTGCTTCTCTGACCGTCATTTTGCGGCGTTTTTTCTTTTTTGGCACCAGATTGCTCAGCGCATCCTGCATATTCATGCCCATCTGCTCCATCCCGGAGCCTTGCAGCATGTCAAACATCGACGGCTGCTGCTCTTCCACCTCTACGGAGACGTAATGGTCTTCGAGCTCTCCCAATGCGAGCTGATGCGCCATGCGTTTTCTTTTTTCTTCAAGGCTTGCTTCTTCCTGCTGGTCGGCTTCATCATCATTTGCCGCCTGGCTTCCTCCGAAAAGCATTTCAAACGGATTTTTCACACCCGCTTGTTTTTTCTTTCCCGGAACGAGAAGCCGCACTATACGTTTGTTTGCATTTTCTTCAGCCTGTTCTTTCACTTCGCTGATTTTTTCTTCTTTAATGAGCCGCACGGATGTCTCAACGAGGTCTCTGACCATTGATTCGACATCTCTGCCTACATAGCCGACTTCTGTAAATTTTGTCGCTTCAATTTTTATAAATGGCGCACCGGTAAGCTTGGCGATCCGTCTGGCGATCTCTGTTTTCCCCACCCCGGTCGGGCCCATCATCAGGATGTTTTTGGGAACGATCTCGTCTCTCAGTTTTTCATCAAGAAGACTTCTGCGATAGCGGTTTCTTAATGCCACGGCGACAGCTTTTTTCGCATCCTGCTGTCCTACAATGTATTGATCCAACCGATCTACGATTTGTCTCGGTGTTAACGGTTTGTTTTCCATGCGCCTCAAGTCCTTTCTATTCAAGTTCTTCCAAAATGATCTGATCGTTTGTGTACACACAAATCTCGCCCGCGATTTTCAAAGCGGCTTTTGCAATATCTTTGGCGGACAGATTCTCTCCGGCATAGGTTTTCAGCGCTCTTCCTGCTGACAGGGCGTAGTTTCCGCCGGAGCCGATTGCCAAAATGCCGTCATCCGGCTCAATCACTTCACCTGTTCCCGATACGAGAAGCAAGGTATCCTGGTTCATGACAATCAGCATGGCTTCCAGCTTGCGCAGCACTTTATCGCTGCGCCATTCTTTCGCAAGCTCAACCGACGCACGTTTTAAATTGCCGTTGTATTCTTCAAGCTTCGCCTCAAACAATTCAAAAAGTGTGAAAGCGTCTGCAACAGATCCCGCAAATCCGGCCAGAACCTTTCCGTTAAACAGCTTTCTCACTTTTCTCGCGGTATGTTTCATGACTACAGCCTGACCGAATGTGACCTGGCCGTCTCCTGACATAGCGCTTTTCCCGTTATGCCGGACGGCAAAAATCGTTGTCGCATGAAAAGATGACATGAGAAGGGCCTCCTTTTAATTTTCTTTAAAAGCTCTCGGGTGGTGGGACATATATGTGTTTCTCAGCATTTCCTTCGATACATGCGTGTATATCTGCGTAGAAGACAGATTGGAATGGCCCAAAAGCTCCTGGACGCTTCTTAAATCAGCCCCTTCATTCAGCAGATGAGTCGCAAACGTGTGCCGAAGCATATGCGGGTGTATATGTAAAGTGCCGGATGCTTTTTTTACAAGCCCGCTTAAAATATACCGGATTCCTCTGGCGGTCAGCGGGCCGCCTCTTTGATTGACAAACAGCACATCATGAGGCTCTTTTGCTTTTTCAAGCAGGCACTGCCTTCCGCTGTTGATATACAGCTCCAGCGCATCACGGGCATATGAGCCGAACGGGATATAGCGCTGCTTCTTGCCTTTCCCGTGAACGAGCACCGTATCCATGAACAGGTCAAGATCGCCGACAGTAAGCGTACAGCACTCACTGACCCTCATTCCGGTCGCATAAAGAAGCTCAAGCAGGGCCTGATCGCGCATCCCTGACGGCTGACTTCTGTCTGAAACAGCGAATAGTTCCTCAAGTTCTTTTTCATAAAGAAACTTCGGAATCCGTTTCTCTTGTTTCGGCAGATGAACAAGCTGAAACGGATTCTCTTCAACAAGCTTTTCCCTCATTAAAAATTTATAGAAGCTTCTCAAAGCTGAAATTTTCTTGCTGATTGTTTTTCTTGACAGGCCTTTTTCATAAGCCTCTGTCAAAAATATTCTCACATCATGATATGCAGCTTCTTTCATTCCATTTATATTTTGAGCATGCAGAAACATCCCAAATTCTTCAATCGAATTAACATAATTCACAATAGTATATTGTGAATAATTTTTTTCAATTTGTAAATATTCAACGAATAACTTTAAAAAAAAGTTAACATTCTCAGTCATTATGAAGACCTCCCTCTCCGAAGGGCTTTTAAATGGTATCATATAATGCATCGAAGTTGCAATGAAAAGCTATATCGTTTTCGAAATAGTTTGAATAGTCTCAATTGCGCGTTTAGCGTATTCTTCATTTCGTTCTTTTTTGTTTTTAATTTTTACAGGCAATTCTTTTAAGAGGCCGAAGTTTGCATTCATCGGCTGGAAGTTCTTCTGATTTGTCGTCGTAATGTAGTGAGCCATGCTTCCGATCGCCGTCTCCTGCGGGAATGTCACAAGATCCTGACCGAGCACAAGTTTGGCGGCATTGATTCCCGCTACAAGACCTGAAGCGGCAGATTCAACATAACCCTCTACGCCGGTCATTTGGCCCGCGAAAAACAGATCGTTACGCTGTTTAAATTGATATGTCGGGTTCAAAAGGCTCGGCGAGTTGATAAATGTGTTTCTGTGCATGACGCCGTATCTGACGATATCAACATTTTCAAGGCCGGGGATCAGTTTAAGCACTTCTTTTTGGTCTCCCCATTTTAAATGTGTCTGAAAACCTACAATATTATAAAGCGTTCCCGCCGCATCATCCTGTCTGAGCTGAACGACTGCATAAGGGCGCTTGCCAGTTTTCGGATCTTCCAGTCCGACCGGTTTCATCGGTCCGAACAGCATCGTTTTCTTGCCTCTTTTCGCCATGACTTCAATCGGCATGCAGCCTTCAAAGAAGATTTCTTTCTCGAATTCTTTTAAAGGTACCGTCTCAGCCGTCGTCAATGCTTCATAGAAACGGTCGAACTCTTCCTCTGTCATCGGGCAGTTTAAGTACGCCGCTTCTCCCTTGTCATAACGGGATTTTAAGTACACTTTCTCCATATCAAGGCTGTCTTTTTCGACAATCGGCGCCGCCGCGTCATAAAAATACAGATACTCTTCTCCCGTGAGCTCTTTCAGCTGCTGTGAAAGCGATTCTGACGTAAGCGGTCCGGTCGCGATAACCGTCGGGCCTTCCGGAATCTCTGTTACTTCCTCAGTAAGAACCGTTACGTTCGGATGGTTTTTCACGAGATCCGTCACGCTTTGCGCAAATTCATGACGGTCAACGGCAAGCGCTCCCCCTGCCGGAACCGAGCATTTATCAGCAGATTGAATGATTGCCGAGTCAAGCGCCCGCATTTCTTCTTTTAATACGCCTACCGCATTGGCGAGTGTATTTGAACGGAGGGAGTTGCTGCATACCAGTTCGGCGAATTTATCAGTATGATGGGCTGCCGTCTGCCTGACGGGCCGCATTTCATATAGTTTCACTTGAATTCCTCGTTTTGCAAGCTGCCATGCCGCTTCACTTCCGGCAAGGCCTGCTCCGATTACATTAACTGTTTGCTGGTTCATTTCTTTTCATCTCCTGTTGTTTGTCCCTTCCACACAAAGAAGGTGAGCAAGGCTCTGCTCACCGCTACTTCTGTGGTTCTTCCTTATAATCGCATTCGACGCATTGGACTTGTATGCCTTTTTTAAGCTTTTTCTCTACGAGCATATTTTCACATTTCGGGCATTTTCGTTCAATCGGTTTGTCCCAAGATACGAAGTCGCATTCAGGATAACGGTCACAGCCGTAAAAGACGCGTTTCTTTTTTGATTTTCGTTCGACAATGTTTCCTTCATGGCACTTAGGACATTTTACGCCGATTTGTTTGACAATCGGTTTTGTATTCCGGCAGTCAGGGAAGTTGGAGCACGCCATAAATTTGCCGTATCGGCCCATTTTATAAACCATCCGGGAGCCGCATAATTCACAATCTTCATCGGCGTATTCAGGTTCGATTTCCACTTCTTTCATTTCGGCTTCCGCTTTTTTCACGCGTTTTTCGAAGTCGGTGTAGAAGCTGTCAATGATTTGAACCCATTCTGTCTGGCCATCTTCAACATGGTCAAGGTCTCTTTCCATTTTAGCCGTGAATTCAACGTTGATGATTTCCGGGAAAAACTCCATGATAAGATCCAGCACGATCTGCCCAAGCTCAGTCGGCACAAACCGTTTATTGTCTAATCCCACGTAACCGCGGCGCTGGATGGTGTCAAGAGTCGGCGCATATGTCGAAGGACGGCCGATCCCCAGTTCTTCAAGTGTTTTAACCAGGCGCGCCTCTGTATAACGCGGAGGCGGCTGAGTAAAGTGCTGCTCAGGCTCAATATCTTTCGATAAAACCGTGTCTCCCTCTTTAAGGTCCGGAAGCATGCGGTCTTTTTCTTCCAGCTGATCGTCTTTACCCTCTACATAGACTTTCATGAAGCCGGCGAATTTGACTTTACTTCCGTTTGCCCGGAATGTCAATCCGTTATTGCTGAGATCGACGCTCATCGTATCTAGGACTGCAGGCGCCATCTGGCTTGCAACAAAGCGCTCCCAAATCAGCTTGTATAATCTGAGCTGGTCTCTTCCAAGCACCGCTTTTAAGTCGGCAGGTTTTCTGAGCACCGAAGTCGGGCGGATCGCTTCGTGGGCATCTTGAGCATTTTCATTTTTCTTTGCCGGTTTCCGTTTTCCCGCTAAGTACTCTTTTCCGTACGCCTGATCAATAAAAGCTGACGCTTCTTCAACGGCTGTATTGGAAATCCGCGTTGAGTCCGTTCTCATATACGTGATGAGCCCGACTGTCCCTTCTTTGCCGAGATCAATTCCTTCATATAATTGCTGAGCGATCATCATCGTTTTCTTCGCTCTGAAATTCAGCTTCCTGGCAGCCTCCTGCTGCAGAGTGGACGTTGTAAACGGCAGAGCGGGATTTCGTTTGCGCTCTTTTTTCGTAACCTTGTCAACTGTATACTTATTCCCTTTCAGCTGAGCAAGGACGGCTTTTACGTCTTCTTCGCTTTTTAAAGGAAGCTTTTTGCCGCTTTTCCCGAAAAATCCGGCTTCAAACGTCTCTTTTCCCTTTAAAAATGAGCCGGTAATCGTCCAGTACTCTTCAGGTTTAAAGTCGTTGATTTCCTTTTCCCGGTCGATGATCAGCCGGAGTGCAACGGATTGCACACGGCCCGCACTGAGGCCTTTTTTTACTTTTTTCCAAAGAATCGGGCTGATTTTGTATCCGACGAGTCTGTCTAGTATGCGGCGCGCCTGCTGCGCATCGACAAGATCCATATTAATCATGCGCGGATGTTTAAATGATTCTTTAATGGCGTCTTTCGTTATTTCATTAAAGACGACCCGGCAGTCCGAGCTGAGATCCAGATCAAGGCTGTGTGCGAGATGCCATGCAATCGCTTCCCCTTCTCTGTCGGGGTCGGCCGCGAGATAGACTTTTTTTGCTTTCTTTGCCGCTGTTTTTAATTCTTTTAAAACAGGGCCTTTTCCGCGGATCGTAATATATTTCGGTTCAAAGTTCTGTTCGATGTCAACTCCCATTTGACTTTTCGGAAGATCCCGGACATGTCCCATTGAAGCTTTGACTTTATATTTCTTCCCTAAATAACGTTCAATCGTTTTCGCCTTTGCCGGCGATTCCACGATGACTAGATAATCAGACATTTTCATCCCCCTCAAGAGGTGTTCTCTCTCTTTTCAAGTATCAATTCATTTTAGAGCTGCCTTTTTATGGCTTTCAACATTTCATTCTTTATGATGAACGTCATTTTATACATGAAAATAATGTGCAACTTTAAATCCTCACTATTATTAAATATTACAATACCGTTTGTCAAACGATATTTCAAAAGGGTTCCGTATACTGAACGCATCGGGCGGTCAGCTCTCCGTCAATATCCTCTGCGCATAATACAGCTTTCGCCCCTTCTTGAATGAGTTTTATAGGTCCTCCGGAATATGGATTAAATATGGAACCCGGAACGGCAAATACCTCTCTGCCTTGATCGAGAGCCTGGTAAGCTGTGATTAATGAACCGCTTTTTTCTTTTCCCTGCACGACCACAATTCCTTCACTTAGTCCGCTGATTATGCGGTTTCTCATCGGAAAGTGCCATTTTTTCGGCTTTGTTTCAGGAGGATGTTCTGAGAGTAGGAGATGGTGTTCAGCCATGTATTCTGCTAACAGGAGATTTTCCCGGGGATAGATATGATGGAATCCGCCGGCTATCACGCCGATCGTAAGCCCTTTTGCCCTGATGCTCGCCTTATGAGACAATCCGTCTATACCGGATGCAAGCCCGCTTACAATGACCCAGCCTTTTTTTGAGAGTTCGGCGGAAAGATGCCCAGCCGCTTTTATTCCGTCTTCCGTCGGTTTCCGCGTTCCTACAATCCCGATTTTTCTGCCTTTTTCAAGAAGCAGCGTGTTCCCTTTTGCATACAAGACAGCCGGCGGATCATAAATCGCTTTAAGCCATGTTGGATAGCGGCTTGATGAAATCGGAATGACAGTAATGCCTTTGCGGCGGTAATCGGACAGAACTTCATCAAGTTCCGGTTCCTTGCGCTCTATTTCCCGAAAAATTGCTTCCGGGGCTGTTTTCCCTTCTGATAAAACAGTTAATGGATGCGGATCCGGTAAAAAAGACAGAGAGTGGTCAGCTTTCCACCATTTTAATAGAAGAGACGGGGAAATGATTTGATTAATACTGCAGACCATTAAACAGCGCGATGCTTGATCCAAATCTGGCAACCTCCTCTTTTTTCAGCAAAAACAGGAACAGCCGTTACGGCTGCCCCTGCTTCGATCAGTGCGTTTTGCACGTTTCAAATAAGCCTTTTTCTTTTAACACCTTAATCAACGTTTCACCCATTACAGAAGGGGTTTCCGCGACTTCAATTCCGCAGGCGTTCATCGTTTTGACTTTTTCTTCTGCCGTGCCTTTTCCTCCGGAGATGATGGCGCCCGCGTGGCCCATGCGTTTTCCCGGAGGCGCGGTTTTACCGCCGATAAAGCCGACAACAGGCTTCGTCATGTTCGCTTTCACCCACTCAGCCGCTTCTTCTTCAGCTGTGCCGCCGATTTCTCCGATCATGATGACGGCATGTGTTTCAGGATCTTCATTGAACGCTTTTAACACGTCAATAAAGTTCGTGCCGTTGACCGGATCGCCGCCGATCCCTACAGCGGTAGATTGGCCTACGCCGGCTTCTGAAAGCTGATGGACGGCCTCGTATGTCAATGTTCCTGAACGGGATACAACGCCTACATGGCCCCTTTTATGAATGTATCCCGGCATAATGCCGATCTTGCATTCTTCAGGTGTAATAACACCCGGGCAGTTCGGCCCTATTAATCTCGTTTTCTTGCCTTCCATAAAGCGCTTCACCTTCACCATGTCCAAAACCGGAATGTGCTCAGTGATACAAATGACAAGATCAATTTCCGCGTCAACCGCTTCCATAATTGCGTCCGCCGCAAACGGAGCCGGCACGTAAATAACTGACGCATCAGCGCCCGTTGTATGAACCGCTTCTGCGACCGTATTGAATACCGGTACGCCTTCCGCTTCCGTTCCGCCTTTTCCAGGTGTTACACCGCCAACGATATTCGTGCCGTATTCCAGCATCTGCTTTGTATGAAATAAAGCGGTAGAACCTGTAATCCCCTGTACAATAACTCTTGTATCTTTATTGATAAAAACACTCATTATCTGGTCCCCTGCCTTTCATTCTTTCCTAAACTAAGGATACGATTTTCTGTGCGCCGTCTGCCATTGATTCCGCAGATGTGATGTTTAAGCCTGATTCATTCAGGATTTTCTTTCCTAAATCTACGTTTGTCCCTTCAAGGCGCACGACCAGCGGCAATGTCAATCCGACTTGTCTCGTCGCTTCAACAACGCCCTCGGCGATGACATCACACTTCATGATGCCTCCGAAAATATTAACGAAAATTCCTTTTACGTTTTGATCGGAAAGAATGATTTTAAAAGCTTCCGTAACTTTTTCTGCGGTTGCGCCGCCCCCGACATCAAGGAAGTTTGCAGGTTCTCCGCCGTAGTGTTTAATGATATCCATTGTAGACATTGCAAGACCCGCGCCGTTTACCATACAGCCGATATTTCCATCAAGGGAAATGTAGCTTAAATCGTATTTTGACGCTTCGATTTCTTTCGGATCTTCTTCATCTAAATCTCTGTATTCCATAATGTCTTTTTGTCTGTATAACGCATTGCTGTCGAAGTTCAGCTTAGCATCCAGCGCCATGACGTTTCCGTCCCCCGTAACGACGAGAGGGTTGATCTCGGCGATGGAGCAGTCCTTCTCAACAAATGCTTTGTATAAACCGAGCATAAATTTAGCGGCTTTGCCGACAAGCTCTTTCGGGATGTTAATTGCGAATGCAATTTCCCTTGCCTGATAGCCCTGAAGGCCGACAGCCGGATCAATTACCGCTTTTTTAATTTTTTCAGGTGTTTTTTCCGCTACTTCTTCAATCTCCGTTCCGCCTTCTTCAGACGCCATTAAAACGATTCTTGAAGTAGCGCGGTCAAGTACAAGCCCGACATAGTATTCCTTTTTAATATCGCAGCCTTCTTCAATAAGTAAGCGTTTTATTACTTGTCCGTCCGGACCCGTTTGATGTGTGACGAGCGTCTTGCCTAACAGTTCTTCGGCATACTCTTTCACTTCATCTTTTGTTTTTGCAATCTTTACCCCACCAGCTTTGCCGCGGCCGCCAGCATGGATTTGCGCCTTTACGACATAAACCGAGCTTGACAGGCTCTCTGCTTTTTCAACTGCTTCCTCTGCTGTAAAAGCCACTTTACCTTCAGGAACAGACACCCCGTATTTTCTGAGGACTTCTTTTCCCTGGTACTCATGGATATTCATTTCCCATCCTCCTAACTTATGTAGCAAAACTAAAAATAGACTGCGCTTTCATTCTATATAATACTGGAAGAATTGTCTAGGGTTCAAAACAAAATCTTTATATCCTTCCAAACATTCTAACTTTTATTTTATTGAAAATATAAATTTAAACGGAGTCCGGGAAATGAATGGTCCTTATTTTTCGTTTTTCAGGGTTTCGTCCAGTCTGTAAACAAATGAAAAAATTTCGGCAACGGTTTCATAAAGCGCCTCCGGTATCTGATCGTCAACCGTCAAATGGCGCATTAATTCGACAAGGGTTCTGTCTTCCTGAATGGGGACCCCAGCCTTCTCAGCTTCTTTTATAATATTTTCCGCCACGTGCCCCCTGCCTGTTGCGACAACCTTCGGGACTTGGTCTTTCTGCCGGTCGTAATGCAGGGCGACAGCTCTTCTTAACGGCGTTTGCTCTTTCATATTTTCACATCCACTTTTCTTCCGCCGTCTTTTTCTATAAACTCTTCCACAAGAGCGCTCTGGTCTTTCGGGCGCCGTTTTTTAGCCGTGACGCCTGACAGACTGAAGCCCGTTTCTTTTACGGCTTCTTTTAAAGCCGGTACGAGAGGGTCGATGGCCGCCTGAAGCTCAAAATCAGTCTCAACCGTAATAGTCATTACATTTTGCTGAATGATGCAGTCCACAACGGTTTCTTGCAGTGTTTCAAGATGCAGCAAAAACAGGAGCCTGCAATGTGACGGATCGAGTTTTCCGTCCGGCTTCTTCCGTCCTTTAAAGAGAACTGTGATGTCATTCTCATACGCGGACGCTCCCAGCGGAAATGACAGCACCATCTGCGTAAAAGAAGGGTTATGCTGCTCAATAAACAGCTGGCCGTTTAATTTATGAATAAGCGGTTCCGCCTCTTGTTTAACGGATTGGGGCGCTTCTTGAAGCGTCCGGACGGCTTGGAGGGCTGTTTTCAGCGCTTGTTTCTCCGGCTGCGGAGACACGCCTTTTTCAAGCGCTCTAATGAATGATAATTCATCACGCGTGCCCAGTCCTTTTTTGATTTTCTGCAAAAGGCTTAATACATCATGTTTTTCCGCATATTTCAATTCGGTGAGCTGAACGGCTTTTTCGAAAACAGCCGCCTCCTGTTCTGTCAAATGTGCTTTTTGAAGAACAGGTGCTGTTTTAAATGTTTTTTCTTGAGAAATGAAAGCCTTAATGATCTCCGCCGTTACTTTTACGGGACGGTTTTCAGTTTTTTCTGCCGAGGTCATTAATTTCTCTATAATCTGTTTTGCCGTTTTTTCAGGCAGTTCCGGATCTGTCCGTGCACTCGGAGGAGAAGGTTGGCTTGAGACTGCCTTTCTGTTTTCACGAGTCTCTCGGACAAATGGTGACTGTTTTGATTCCGTCCGTTCTCCTTCATCCATCAGCCCGGTTTCTGGGGTCGGCATGCGTGCAGCCTCGGCAAGCTTCTTCAAGAGACGTTCTGCATGAAGATCCGTTTCCGCGTTTAACACGTCAGAAACCGCCTCTTTGAGCACAGACAGCTCTTTTGCCGATTGCGGAGCCTGATTGATTGCCTGAAGCAGTCCTGAGAGGAGGCGCCGGGTCGGAACCGGATATTTAACGGCATGAATGGCTGACAAGACTTCCGGATGTGCGGGCAGTTCCCGTTTCAGCGCAAATACGATTGTTTCCGCCGCTTTTTTCAATTCGGCGGCCGGAAGCGATTCAGCCCAACGGATGCAGGCTTTGAGGCTGTTTTCCGTCATCGGCAGCTTCTGCTGCATAAACGTTTCGGCAATCTGCAGAGACACAGGGCCCGGTTTGACAGAAAGAGCGTTTAACAGTCTTCCCGCCGCTTCCTGAACGGTTTTCGGGCTTCCTTCGAATTGGTCAATGACATGAAGCCGGCCCGTTTTTTCCGCCGGCTGTTTGTCATAAGAAAACCAGTAATACGCCTGCGGACGAAGGGCGGTTTCAAGTTTTCCCTGCATCGTCCGGCCGCCGATTTGGATAAGGGCGCTTTGATCGTCCAGCAAACGGAGAACCTTCCCTAACAGCAGCCTTTGAGCGCCGCTGTCTTTACCGCCGTCTTGCCGGTCCGGAGGGATTTCCGCCGTCAGCTGTCTGAAAGCCGCTTGGATTTCGCCGCTTATGTTCATGTCTTAAGCCTCTTTTCTAACAATAAGATTGAACGGGAGCGAACGTTTTTCGGTGAATAGTTGTCGGTCCGTATGCCTGAAGAGCTTCAAGATGTTCTTTCGTTCCGTAGCCTTTATTTTTTTCAAAGCCGTACATGGGGTAGGTTTTGGCGTACTCAGCCATGAGCCGGTCCCGCGTTACTTTTGCGATGCAGGCTCCGGCGGCAATTGACACGCTTTTGGCATCCCCTTTTATAACTGATGACTGCGGAATGTCAAGCGGAAGGGTCATGGCATCAACAAGCAGATAATCAGGTGTTTCCGTTAAAGCATTGACGGCTTTTACCATCGCCAGTCTCGCGGCCTCATAAATGTTGATCCGGTCAATGACGTCCGCATGGACAATGCCGACTCCTACAGCCGCCGCTTCTTCCGTGATCCGGCTGTAATACTCCTCGAGCTTCTTTTCCGACAATTTCTTCGAGTCCGTGAGACCGAGAATCTCGCATTCTGCCGGCAAAATGACGGCGCCGGCGACAACCGGTCCGGCAAGCGGCCCTCTTCCGGCTTCGTCAACACCCGCAATCAGGCGGAAGCCCTTTTTGGATGACAGTCTTTCGTATGCCGTCATGTTCAGCCATTGCTCTTTAAGAGCTTTTTCCTTCGCGTGCTTTTTCAGCCATTGCTCTAAAAGCGTCTGTACGCTTTTTCTCGGGTCTTTCTCACATTGGGCAAGGAAGGGGTCGCTTTCGTCCCTGACCTCTTGCAGGCGTTCTTTTACGCTTTTTACGGTTAATGTATTCACGTTCTCTTCTCCCTTACATTATGTATATCGGTATTCTGCGGAAAAAATAAAGACCCGCATCGCTGCGCGTCTTTATTCTGATGGTGTTTCAAATGAAAGCCTGCCGAATTTTTCCGTCCGGATGTCCCGAATGATGACTTCCGTTGTTTTATCATAGTCAACCATTCCGCCGCCCATCAAACAGCCGCGTTTTTCACCGATCGCGTCGAAAAGAGCGGCGATATCCTCAGGGATTTCCTGAAGTCCGTAGCGCTCCTTCAAGCGGTCGGGATAATGCTCTTCCAGAAAGCGCAGCCCGAAGACGGCCACATCCTGCAGGTTGATAATCGTATCTTTAATCGCCCCGGTGATCGCCAGGCGCAAGCCGACAAGCTCATCTTCAAATTTAGGCCATAAAATTCCCGGTGTATCGAGCAGCTCTAATTCCTTGCCTACCTTTACCCACTGCTGTGAAGTGGTAATGCCGGGCCTGTCTCCCGTCTTGGCAATGTTTTTCTTGGCCAGCCGGTTAATGAGCGTAGATTTGCCGACATTCGGAATGCCGATGATTAATGCGCGGATTGCTCTTGGCCTAATGCCTTTTGCTTTCATTTTATCGAACTTATCTTTCAGCAGCTCTTTCGAGGACGGCACGATTTGATGCAGTCCCTGCCCGTTAACGGAGTTTATTGAAAGAGAGGGAATGCCCTGTTCCTGAAAGTGGTCCTTCCACTGGGCAGTCACAGCCGCATCCGCCTTATCGGCTTTATTTAAAAGCATAATGCGCGGCTTATTTTTCAAAATCTCCTCAATCATCGGATTTCTCGATGACATCGGGATTCTCGCATCCACCAATTCGTATACGATATCAATTAATTTCAGTTTTTCTGTTACTTCCCGTCTCGCTTTAGCCATATGGCCCGGGAACCATTGAATGGTCATGTGACTTCGACACCTGCCTTATTTACCGGAACCGGATGTTCCGATGATCTCTTATGTATTTTACGTTGCTTGTTCCGCTTTTACAAATTTCATATAAAAAAAGAGCCTGTTACGGGTAACAAGCTCTTTTCGTTCGTTATCATTATCGTCTGATTTCTTTAATACGAGCCGCTTTTCCGCGAAGTTCACGCAGGTAGTAAAGCTTAGCGCGACGTACTTTACCGTAACGTACAACTTCGATTTTCGCGATTTTTGGTGTGTGTACAGGGAATGTACGTTCAACGCCAACACCGTAAGAAATCTTACGAACTGTGAACGTTTCGCTGATTCCACCACCACGACGCTTGATCACAACACCTTCGAAGATCTGGATACGCTCACGGTTACCCTCAACAACTTTTACGTGTACACGTAAAGTGTCACCAGGACGGAACGCAGGAAGATCAGTGCGAAGCTGTTCTTTTGTGATATCTTGAATTAGTTTTTGCATCGTTTTCAACTCCTTCCAACAGATGCTCTTGGCCACAACTGCAAGGCACAGCGGAACATCGTTTTCAAGCTTCTGAAGGATAAGCCTCCTTAAGCCACAAGTAGTATCTTATCATACCTTCATCGCCTGCGCAATAGAATCTATTCGTTTTCCCACTCGGAAATCCATTTTCTTTGCTCATCAGTGAGAGGATAGTTTTCAAGAAGATCCGGACGTCTTAAAAAGGTTCTTCTGATTGATTCTTTATTGCGCCATTCTTGTATTTTGGCATGGTTGCCCGACAGAAGGGTCTCAGGCACTTTTAAGCCTCTATAATCTGCAGGCCTCGTATAGTGCGGATGCTCTAAAAGCCCCGTGCTGAAGGAATCCTCCACGTGGGATGCTTCTTTTCCGAGAACGCCCGGCAAAAGCCTGACAACGCTGTCGGCGATCATCATGGCAGGGAGCTCTCCCCCGGTCAGCACAAAATCCCCGATGGAGATTTCATCAGTGACAAGATGTTCCCGGATCCGTTCATCATACCCTTCATAATGTCCGCAAATAAACATGAGATGTTCCTCTTCCGCCAGCTCCTCGGCTTTCTTCTGCGTATAACGCTCACCTTGCGGGCAGACGAGAATAATGCGCGGCTTGGCGTCCGTACCGGCTGTCAGCTTTTCAACCGCATCAAATACGGGCTGCGGCTTTAACACCATCCCGGCTCCCCCGCCGTACGGGTAATCATCAACCGTTTGGTGTTTATTATCCGAAAAAGCCCGGAAATTGATGACGTCAAAACGGACAGCCTCTTTTTCCTGTGCTTTTTGCAGAATGGATGAGCCGAGCACCCCTTGAAACATTTCGGGAAACAGTGTTAAAAAGTCGATTTTCATTCGTCTATTAACCCTTCCATTACATGAATCTTAATTTTCTTCTCATTTATATTAATATCCTTTACCACAGAAGCAATATACGGAATGAGCGCATCTTTTTTGCCTTTTCTTGCAACCACCCATACGTCATTAGCCCCGGGCGTCAGGATTTCCTTCACTGTGCCGATCAGTTCCCCGTCTTCTGACACAACCTCGCAGCCGATGATTTCATGAAAATAAAATTCATCTTCTTCAAGCTCTCCCAAGTCTTCTTCAGGGACTTTGATCACCATGTTTCTTAGGTGCTCGACTTCATTGAGACTCGGCATTTCTTTGAATTGCAGCAGGTGAAACTGCTTGTGAAGCCTGTGGGCGCTGACCGTTACTTTGATTGGTTCCGCAGCCCCTTCCGCAAACAAATAAAGCGTATTGCCGGGCTTGTACCGTTCTTCGGCAAAGTCCGTTTTAGAAATGACCCGCACTTCGCCTTTAATGCCGTGGGTATTTACAATTTTGCCTACATTAAACCATCTGTTTGTCATATTATCACCTCGGGCGGATTTCAATTACTACCCCGTCTTTTATGACGATGGTATTTGCCGCTGTTTTTTCATGCCAGTTATCACCGACGTTGATTGAAAGCAGCGCATCGATCTCCTTTTCCTTCACTTCGCTTCCAAGCGGGAGCGACTCTGTCTGGCTTATTTGGAAATCGATCATTTTGATTTTGTCTTGTCTTTTTTCAATGGCTTTTTTAAAAGATTCCGCTACATCGGGATTCTGCTGATCTTTTTCATGTTTTCTAAGCTGAAAATAGAGCTGGCTGCATTCTCGTTCAAGCGTTTGCTTTTTTTCTGCAAAAGAGGCCAAAAGCTTTTCCTTGCTTTGCTCGGTCAGAACCTGCATAACGGTTACCCTGTGAATAATCTGCATAGGACCAGACTCCCCACTCTTCCAACATATTTCTGTTCATTTGCCTTTTTTACGTGTAAAAAAAGGGGAGGTGCCGGCCCTCTCCCTTTTTCAGTCAAATATTTCAAATTGAACTTTCTTAGAAGACTGTGCGCCAGCTGCAAAAACGACGGTTCGAATCGCTCTTGCAGTCCGGCCTTGCTTTCCGATAATTTTACCGGTATCTGACTTATTGACAGATAAGCGCAGCGCAATCTTTTGATCAGTCTCTTCCTTTGTGACCGTTATGTCTTCCGGATGGTCGACAAGCGGAGCCACAATGCTGACAATCAAATCTTCCAAGTTCTGATCAGTCATTACTTGCCTTGTTTAGCGTTGTGGAATTTTTCCATAATTCCTTGGCTTGAGAACAAGTTGCGGACTGTATCAGAAGGTTTAGCTCCTGTTTGAAGCCATTTAAGAGCAAGCTCTTCGTTGATTTTCACTTCAGCCGGCTTTGCAACCGGGTTGTATGTGCCGACTGTTTCGATGAAACGGCCGTCACGCGGTGAACGAGAATCTGCTACAACAATACGATAGAAAGGAGATTTTTTTGCTCCCATACGTTTTAAACGAATTTTTACTGCCATTTTACTAGCACCTCCGAAAATATTTCAACAAGATAGTATATTAACAATGATAAAAGTGTTTGTAAAGTGTTTTTTCTTAACAACGGTTTTATCATGTATAACCGATTACATAAAAGGTAATTTAAAGCCTTTTTTCTTCCCTTTTGTCATGTTGGTCATCTGCTTCATCATTTTTTTCATTTCCTCAAACTGCTTTAAAAGACGGTTGACTTCCTGAACGGATGTTCCGCTTCCTTTGGCAATCCGCTTCCGCCGGCTGGCGTTAATGATATCCGGCTGTTCTTTTTCAAGAACAGTCATTGATTTAATGATCGCTTCCACATGATTCAGCTGTTTTTCATCGACTTGGATGTTTTTTAAGCCTTTCATTTTGCCTGCGCCGGGCATCATTTGCAGCAGTTCGTCAAGAGGCCCCATGTTTCGGACCTGGCCGAGCTGCTCCAGAAAATCATCCAATGTGAAGCTCATCGTTCTCATTTTCTGCTCAAGCTCTTTGGCTTTGTCTTCATCAACGGTCGCCTGAGCTTTTTCAATCAGCGTCAGCACGTCACCCATTCCGAGAATCCGGGATGCCATCCGTTCAGGATGGAACGCTTCAAGAGCATCGAGCTTTTCTCCCATTCCGGCGAATTTAATCGGCGTTTCGGTGACCGCGCGGATAGAAAGCGCCGCACCTCCGCGGGTATCCCCGTCAAGCTTTGTTAAAATGACACCCGTTAAACCGAGCTGGTCATTAAAGCTTTTGGCGACGTTTACCGCATCCTGACCGGTCATTGAGTCGACGACAAGGAAAATTTCCTCAGGATTTGCGACTTCCTTTACGCCGGAGAGCTCATCCATCAGTTCATGATCGATGTGCAGCCGTCCGGCGGTATCTAAAATCACATAATCATGATGCTCTTCCTTCGCTTTTTCAATCGCCTGTCTGGCAATTTCCACCGGGCTGACCTGATCGCCAAGCGAAAAGACCGGCATATCAAGCTGTTTCCCCAGGGTTTCCAGCTGTTTAATCGCGGCGGGGCGGTAAATATCCGCAGCCACGAGCAGCGGTTTGCGATTATGTTTTTTGCGCAGCAGGTTGGCAAGCTTCCCCGTGGTTGTCGTTTTACCGGCACCTTGGAGCCCGACCATCATAATAACGGTCGGCGGGCGTTTGGCGACGGCAATTTTGCTTTCTTCGCCGCCCATCAGCTCGGTAAGCTCTTCTTTTACGACTTTAATAACCTGCTGACCGGGTGTCAGACTCTGCATAACGTCCTGTCCGACAGCCCGTTCACTTACTTTTTTCACAAAATCCTTTACGACTTTAAAGTTAACGTCAGCCTCAAGAAGCGCAAGACGAACTTCACGCATCATCTCTTTTACGTCTTGTTCGCTGACTTTTCCTTTTCCGCGGATTTTTGAAATCGTCTTTTGCAGTCGGTCGGCTAATCCTTCAAATGCCATTGTTTGCCGCCTCCTAATCTAATTTCTCAAGCGCTTCAATCAGAGCCGTCATTTTTTCCTCTTCCTGCAACCCGGAAGCAAGCTCTTTCAGCTTTGTAAACATTTCTTTACGCTCCTGAAACTTTTTAAAAAGGAGCAGTTTTTCTTCATATTGTTCAAGCATCGCTTCAGTCCGTTTGATGTTATCGTAAACGGCTTGCCTTGAAACGTCATACTCTTCGGCTATTTCACCAAGGGAGAAATCGTCCAGATAATAAAGCGACATATAGCTCTTTTGTTTTGACGTCAGCAACGACTGATAGAAGTCAAATAAATAGTTCATTCTCGTCGTTTTTTCGAGCGACATTTGAGCTCTCCCCTTTGTTAAGTCAAATCCCTTTACAAAAACTTAGTTTACATGGTTTCAGAGCGTGTGTCAAGTTTTTATCTTGTCAAAGCATGATGCTCTTTTTACATCATAAGTTTTTTCAAAAAAATTCATATAGACCGTCGTTAAAATACTCGAATTCTTGTTTTGATACACGGTAGCGGCAATAGCCTTCGTAAAAAGCATTGAGGCATGCTTCATTTGTGACAAAATGACTGATCGCTAATGATTCATCATATCGCGGATCTCCCGCCGATATTCCCGCAGCATCGATAAACAGATAGACCTCTCCGTCTTTCACCAGCACATTATCAGTCGTGCAGTCACCGTGAATCATTGTCTGCTGAACAGGAACAGGCCTGTACCTGTCCAATTCCTTCAAAAGCTCTGCACTTCCTTCAGCCTGTCCTTTTTTGACATATTCCCCGGCTCGTTTGATTTGCAGATCGAGCCAGTCTGTTTCCGGCTGTAAACCAGAGACCATGTCGGTTTCATGCAGCCGTTGCAGAAACCGGCCGAAACTTTTGATCAGCTTTTTCTTTTCAGTATCCCCTTTTGCTTTTCTTAAAGCCGAAGTCAGGGTGATTCCATCCTCAAATGACATGATGATATGGCTGGCATGCTGTTCCTGTATCATCCCATAATAAACAGGAACAGGCAGACGACGAGTTTCCGTCAGTTTTTGTAAAACGAAGGCTTCTCTCATTAACCATTCCCGATACTTCTGTTGAAAAGAACTTTTCAGCAGAAGTGCGTCTTGACCGGTCACTATTTTTCGAACGGTTGAAGTGCCTCCCTGTTCATCCAACAGCGACATATGGTTTATCGCGCCGATCTTACTTTCCAATTCAGCTTTCAGCCATTTGTCCAACAATTGCCCCCTCCATTCCGATCTATCAATGCGTATAAAAAAACGAGTATAAAACCGTCCATTTTATACTCGTTTATTATTCATTAATCCTCGGCTTTTTCAACTAAATCAGAAAAGAGACCGTATACGTAAGATTCTGCATCAAACCGCTGGAGGTCGTCAACCTTTTCTCCAAGGCCGACCAGTTTCACGGGGATGTGAAGCTCATTGCGGATTGCCAGGACGATACCGCCTTTTGCGGTGCCGTCAAGCTTCGTTAACGCGATACCCGTCACATTCGTCGCTTTGGAGAATTCTTTCGCCTGCGCCATCGCATTCTGGCCTGTCGTCGCGTCAAGCGCAAGGAGAACCTCATGCGGAGCCTCAGGCACTTCGCGTTCGATGACGCGTTTGACTTTTTCAAGCTCTTTCATTAAGTTTACTTTATTCTGAAGGCGGCCTGCCGTATCACAAATCAGCACATCCGCTCCTCTTGCTTTAGCCGCGTGTACGGCATCATAAATAACCGCCGCAGGGTCGCTTCCGGCAGCCTGCTTAATGACAGGCACGCCTGTACGCTCCCCCCACACTTCAAGCTGTTCAATCGCCCCGGCTCTGAAGGTGTCTCCGGCAGCGAGCACAACGGATTTGCCTTCATTCTTCAGCTTATGGGCAAGTTTTCCGATCGTTGTCGTTTTTCCGACGCCGTTTACCCCGACAAGCAGAATAACGTTCAGGCGCCCGTCCTGAATATTTAATTCAGAAATCTGTTCGTCGCCGCTGTTATAAATGTCGACAAGCTTTTCAGAAATGACGGACTGCACTTCCTGAGGATCCTGGATGTTTTTCAGCTTCACTTCTTTTTTGAGCTCATCAATCAGCTCCATGACGGTTGTAAAACCGACGTCAGCGCCAATCAGCACTTCCTCAAGCTCCTCGAAGAAATCCTCGTCGACTTTCCGGTAGCGGGAGACGAGTTCGTTCACTTTATTCGAGAAGGAATTTCTTGTTTTTTCAAGACCATCTTTAAATTTTTCAGAGACGGAGTCTGTCTGTTTCGTGATTTTCTCTTTTAATTTTTTAAAAAAGCTCATCTTTCAACCTCTTTCCTCGTTACTGAACGAATTCTTTTGTTTCTTCCAGTTTGACCGAAACCATTCGGGAAACGCCGGATTCCTGCATCGTAACACCGTAGAGGACATCCGCTTCTTCCATGGTGCCTTTTCTGTGGGTGATGACGATAAACTGGCTGTCGCCGCTGTATTTTTTTAAATATTGCGCAAACCTGAATACATTGGCTTCATCAAGCGCAGCTTCCACTTCATCAAGGACGCAGAACGGCACGGGCCTTACTTTCAGAATGGAGAATAAAAGGGCAATGGCAGTCAGCGCCCGTTCTCCCCCTGACAAAAGATTTAAGTTTTGCAGTTTTTTGCCCGGAGGCTGCGCGATAATGTCCACCCCGGAGTTAAGAAGATCATTCGGATCAGTCAGCTTCAGTTCAGCCCGTCCTCCTCCGAATAAAGAACGGAACACGTCGTTGAATTGAGAACGGATCTGGATAAACGTTTCATGGAATCGCTTCGTCATTTCAGAATCCATTTCTTCAATGACTTGAAACAGTGTATTTTTCGCTTCCGTCAGGTCATTTTTCTGCTCTGTTAAAAACTGATACCGTTCGTTTACTCTTTCAAATTCATCGATGCTGCCGAGATTGACCGTTCCGAGCTCTTCAATTGAGAGCTTGATCAGTTTGACCCGTTTTCTCGCCTCTTCAGGCTCGATTTCAAGCTGATATTGTTCTTTAGCCCCTTCAAAGGATAAGCTGTATTCCTCGCGTAAATATTGCAAGAGATTATCAAGCTCGACTTCCATCCGGCCGAGTTTTACCTCTTCATCTTTCAGAATTTCTGTTTTTTGCTTGTAGAGACGCTTCATCTCTTTCAGCTCAAGTTCGTTCGTATCAAGCGCCCGCTGGAGCTTCACACGCTGGTCGCGCCTGCTGGCGATCAATTCAATCGTTCTCGTTTTATCGTGAAGCTTGTGATGGGCTGCTTCTTCAAGCTGCTCCTCACCGCTTGTGCTGGACGTCATCTCTGAGGTCAGGAGGCTTAAATCTTCCCGTGTTTCTTTCAGAGCGAGCTGCGTTTCCTCAAGCTCTTTTTTCAGCCTTTTGAGGTTGTCTTCTTCACTCGAGCACGCCTGTTCTTTTTTCGCAGCGGCCACTTTACATTCCGTCAGTTCATGAGAGAGCGTTTCTTTTGTTGAGGATAGGGTCTGCTTTTGTTTTGTCAGCCTTTCCATCTCTTCCTCAAGCTCTTTCAGCTGGCCGGATGCCTCACTCAGCTGTTCTTCCAGAGCTGATTTGCGCGTCTCTTTTTCCCGGCTGCTTTCCGTCAGTGATGCTTTCTCCTGATCGTAAAGCTCCAGATGGGTATTGATGTTCTTTTCAGCGACTTCGAGTTCATACAGCCTGCCTTTTACATCCTGCTGCTTTGTTCTGAAAGCTTCACCGTCTTCACGGAGACCGCTCAGCGTATGTTCAAGCTCTTGAATGGCCTGCTTCAGCGTTTTGACCTCTTTTTCGAGCAGAGCTGTTTTTTCTTCCATTTCGGCAAGCCGCGCAGTCACCGTCTCAAGCTCACGGCTTCTGCCGAGCAGAGAATTGTTTTTCTTTTTGACCGCGCCGCCTGTCATTGATCCGCCTGGATTGACGACATCGCCCTCAAGCGTCACGATGCGGTAGCGGTGCCCGAGAAGCTTGGCCAGTTCATTCGCGCCTTTTAAATCTTCAGTGATCAGCACGGTGCCGAGAAGGTTTTGAATAACATTCCGATATGCCGCATCATATGTGACAAGCCCGCTCGCTGTGCCGAGGAAAGACGGATGCTTCTGAGCCGTCTGTTCATCACGGGTTTGGAGCTGGCGCGGTTTCATAACCGTAAGCGGCAGGAACGTCGCGCGGCCGAAGGAATTCTGTTTTAAATATTGAATCGCTTTCCGCGCCGCCTGCTCATCGTCTGTGACAACGTGCTGCGCCGCTGCGCCGAGTGCAATCTCGATCGCCGTTTCATATTTTTGTTCGGTGGCAATCAGTTCGAGAACGGCGCCGCGGATGCCGCCAAGCTGCTCTTTCTGTTTCAGCACTTCTTTTACGCCTTGGTAAAATCCTGAAAAATCGCCTTGCATCGTTTCAAGCATATCTTTTTTGGATCTGGCCTGCTGGACGAATTGATATGCCTGATACAGCGCAGATTCTTTCTTTTCATATTGGCGTTTTTTCTGTTCATATGCTGTCTGGACTTCACGAAAGCGGACGACCTGATTGTGAATATCCTCTTCAACGGCGGCCAATTCTTCTTCGCACGCCGCTTTGCGGACTGCAATATCGTTACGTTCTTCAAGGTATTTTTCATTGTTTGCTGTCAGTCTCGCCTGCTGGACCGCAGATTGGGACATCTGGTCATCTAAAAGCTGCAGCTCGTTGCGAATCGACGCCTGACTGTTTAACAATTCAAAGTAATCGCTTTTTAATTGTTCGATTTTGTCTTCTACATTTTCATTATGCAGACTGAGAGCCTGCTGCTTTTCTTTCACCTGGGCGTTTAACCGCTTCACTTCCGCACGAAGTTTATCATAGACGGCAGACTGTTTTTCAATGTCCGCTTTCAGTTCGGCTTCTTTGTTCGTGTAATGTGTAACGGATTCCTCAAGCTGTTCCCGGTTTTGCGCGGCGTTTTTTTTGCGCTCTTTCAGCACTTCTTTCCGGCCTTCCAGCTTTTCCAGCTCTTCACTTGTCACGAGCAGAACCTGCTGCAGTTCGTTGACGGATTCATCAAGCGCGTGGATTTTATCTCTCGTCTCTTCTATCATCGCTTCTTTTGCGGACAGAGCCGATGATTCCGCCAATTCTTCTTCTTTTGCCGCCTGCACCTTTTCTTTTAAACCCGACCATCTGCCATGCAGTTCTTCGATGTCAAAGGCGGTAAGGGCGATTTCGACATGTTCAAGCTCTTTCTTTTTTTCTAAGTAGTCTTTGGCGATTGATGCCTGGATTTTCAGCGGTTCGACCTGATCTTCAAGCTCGTGGAGAATATCTTCCACCCTGTTTAAGTTATCCTGCGTCTCAAACAGTTTGTTTTCCGCTTTTTTCTTTCTTGTTTTATATTTCAGCACGCCGGCCGCTTCTTCAAAAATACTGCGGCGGTCTTCCGCTTTGCTGCTGAGAATCTCTTCGACTTTCCCCTGGCTGATAATAGAGAATGCTTCTTTCCCGAGCCCGGAGTCCATAAATAAGTCAATGATGTCTTTCAGGCGGCACTGCTGATTGTTGATGAGAAATTCACTTTCTCCAGAGCGGTACACCCGTCTCGTCACGCTGACTTCGTGATAATCGATCGGGAGAAAATGATCTTCATTATCAAGCGTTAACGTAACTTCGGCAAGGTTCAGCCGCTTGCGCGAATCACTTCCAGCAAAAATGATATCTTCCATTTTTCCGCCCCGAAGCGAGCGGGCTGATTGTTCGCCGAGCACCCAGCGGATGGCTTCGGTAATGTTGCTCTTTCCGCTGCCGTTCGGACCGACAACGGCCGTGACGCCTTTTACAAAGTCAACGGATATCCGTTCTGCAAATGATTTAAATCCTATAACGTCTAAACGTTTGAGGAACATCCCAGATCCTCCTTATCGTATAAGTATCTCAATATTATCATAATCACCCGCTTATATCAGGCGCAGACATACTGAAATCCCCCTAGGGAAACAGGGGGATTTTATTGTTTCGTATGATGTTTTTGCATTTTTGCAAGAGCTTCCTGTGCCGCATGCTGCTCGGCTTCTTTTTTGGAACGTCCGTTCCCGATACCGAGCGCCTCACCTTTAAGAGAGACAAGCGCCTCGAATTCCCGGTTGTGGGCAGGCCCTTTTTCATTGAGAATTTTGTACTCAAGCGATCCTTTTCCGTCCCGCTGTACAAATTCTTGAAGCTGGCTTTTGAAATCCATCACATGAGAAAAAGCACCATCGTTTATTTTAGGGAACACGTACACTTTCAGGAATTGCTGAACCGGCTCAAGGCCCTGATCCAGATACAGTGCGCCGATAAACGCTTCAAACACATCCGCTAAAAGCGCAGGACGCTTTCTGCCGCCCGTCATTTCTTCTCCTTTTCCCAAGAGAACAAGATCGCCGAATGACAATTCATGGGCAAGTGAGACGAGTGACGGCTCGCATACGATAGCGGCTCTCAGCTTCGTCAAATCTCCTTCACTCATGGCCGGATATTTGGCAAATAAGAATTGGGAGATCGTCAGTTCCAAAACAGCGTCACCTAAAAATTCAAGCCTTTCATTGTCTTCATACGGCTTTTTCCGATGCTCATTCACATAAGATGAATGTGTAAATGCTTGATACAAAAGTTTCTCGTTTTGAAAATGAACCGAAATCCGTTCTTGGAACTCTTTAAATTGCTCTATTTTTTTATAGAACTTTTTTTTATCTTTAAAATGTGAGTGTTTTGACATAGTAACCTCCATAGGCACATCAGGTTCACCGCGCTCCCCGCCGTAAACGGAATCGGCAGCGCGTACAGCGTCAGACGCCGGTAACCGAACGATTAAAGGGCTAAAGCCCCGCTGTCAGGCGGGACTTTTAGCATCAGCTTATTGCTGGTTTTGTATGTAGTTCACAGCGTCGCCGACTGTTGCAATCTTTTCAGCATCTTCGTCAGAAATCTCCATATCAAACTCGTCTTCAAGTTCCATAACAAGCTCAACTACATCTAGGGAATCAGCACCTAAGTCTTCCTTGAAAGAAGCTTCAAGTTTGACGTCAGCTTCATCAACGCCAAGGCGGTCTACGATGATTTTCGTTACACGCTCTAATGTATCTGCCATAGCAATTCACCTCCCCTCAAGTATTATAGTGGATTCGTTTTTAAAAAACTAGAGAAACTAGGATGAAATTTTAAAAACAAATCTTTACATCACCATTCCGCCGTCAATATGAAGGGTTTGGCCCGTCATATAACGCGATCCTTCAGAAGCAAGGAACGTAACAACGCTGCTGATATCGGAAGGATCACCGAAACGCGCGAGCGGAATCTGCTTCAGCATTTCATCTTGGACTTCTTTAGAAAGCTTGTCCGTCATATCCGTGGAAATAAAGCCCGGAGCAATGGCATTAACCGTAATATTGCGGCTCGCAAGCTCTTTGGCTGATGACTTCGTTAAGCCGATTACACCGGCTTTTGCCGCCACGTAGTTCGCCTGGCCGGGGTTTCCGCTGACGCCGACGATTGATGATACGTTGATAATCCGGCCGGAGCGCTGTTTCATCATCTGTCTTGTAACGGCTTTCGTGCAGTTGAATACACCTTTTAGGTTAATGTTAATGACATCATCCCATTCATTTTCTTTCATTCTCATCAGAAGATTGTCTTTTGTGATCCCCGCATTGTTCACGAGAATGTCGATTGAAGAAAATGCAGCGACAGCCTCTTTCATCATGTTTTGTACTTCTTCGGAATTTGATACATCGGCTTTTACCGCGATCGCGTTTCGGCCCAAAGATTTGATTTCATCTACGACTTCGTTCGCTTTCGCTTCATTCCCGGAGTAGTTGACTACTACGTTACAGCCGTTTTTCGCAAGATCAAGCGCGATCGCCCGCCCGATTCCGCGGGACGCTCCCGTTACCACTGCTGTTTTTTCATTAAGCATCCTGATTCTCCTCCTTCAGCGTTTGAATCGCCAGTTCGATGGTTTCATGGTCAGAAACCGCGATTGTTTTAAGGCGGCGGTTCACTTTTTTCACAAGGCCTGAAAGCACTTTTCCGGGCCCGATTTCAACAAACGTCGTGACACCTTCGTCAATCAGTTTGTTAATGGTTTCTTCAAAGCGTACAGGTGAGTACAGCTGTTCGATCAATTTTTTCTTGATATCGTCTTTTTCTGTCATAACGTCAGCCGAAACGTTTGAAATCACGGGAACAGCCGCATTTTTTAACTCACAGGCGCTGAGCACCTCCTCGAGTTTTTGCGCTGCCGGCTTCATTAATTCAGAATGGAACGGTCCGCTTACTTCTAATGGGATTGCCCGTTTTGCTCCGTTGTTTTTCGCTTCTTCTGAAGCCAGCTCCACGCCTTTTGCCGTTCCGGAAATTACGATCTGACCGGGGCAGTTCAGGTTTGCAAGCTGTACGAGATGCCCGTTTTCCGTCACTTGATCCGTTACCTTTTTCAAGGACTCCGCATCCATTCCGAGAATCGCTGCCATGGCGCCTTCTCCGGCCGGCACGGCTTCATTCATGAATTCTCCCCGTTTTCTTACCGTGTAAACAGCATCTTTAAACGTCATCGCTCCCGCCGCAACAAGCGCCGAATATTCTCCGAGGCTGTGGCCGGCGGTGAAATCAGGGGTGATGCCGGATTCTTTAAACTTTTCCAATACGGCGATGCTCGTTGTCAACAGCGCAGGCTGCGCATTGTATGTAAGGGTCAATTCTTCGGCGTCACCTTCAAAAATGAGCGAGCTCAGCTTTGTTTCAAGCGTTTCATCCGCTTCATCAAAAATACGTTTTGACGCTTCTTCGCGTTCGTACAGGTCTTTTCCCATACCGATATATTGTGATCCCTGTCCGGGAAATAAAAATGCAATCTTACTCATGATGCGGTAACCTCCAGACTACTCATCTGTTTTTTCTTCTTTTACTTCTTCTTCTATAAATGCGGCCACGTTTTGGCTGACCATTTCTCTCGCCTGGCGCAGCGCATGGTAAACAGCGCGTGCGTCAGAAGAGCCGTGCGCTTTAACGACGGGCGCTTTCAAACCGAAAAGACTCGCCCCGCCGTACTCAGAATAGTCCATTTTCAGTTTCATTTCCATCAGCTTCGGCTTCAGCACTCCCGCTGCGAGCTTAGTAACAAAACTTGAAGTCAGTGTATCTTTCAGCATTTTGAAAATCGATAACGCTGAACCTTCCAATGTTTTCAACGTGACGTTGCCCGTAAAGCCGTCTGTGACGATGACGTCAGCAGCGCCTTCGAGCAAGTCTCTCGCCTCAACGTTTCCGACAAAATTCACGTTTGTTTCTTTTAATAATTCAAACGTCTTTTTTGTCAGGTCGTTTCCTTTCTTTTCTTCCGTGCCGACATTTAACAATCCGACGCGGGGCGAGCTGATTCCGAGAACCTGCCGGGCATATACAGATCCCATAATTCCGTACTGGACGAGATGCTCCGGTTTGGCATCGACATTGGCTCCCACGTCCAAAAGAAGGAAACCGTCGCCTGAAACGGTCGGAAGCGTCGGCGCAAGCGCAGGCCGGTCGATTCCTTTAATTCTGCCGACGATAAACAGTCCCGCTGTCATGAGTGCGCCTGTATTCCCCGCTGAGATGCAGGCGTCCGCTCTGTTTTCAGCCACTTCCTGCGCCATCAGCACCATAGAAGAGTTTTTCTTTCTGCGTACGGCGCGGACCGGTTCATCCGTCGGTTCAATCACTTCATCGGCGTGCAACACAGTGATGCGGTCTGATGTTGTTGGCAAGTGTGATTCTATCGTTGTCTTGTCACCGACCAGCGTAATATGAAGATCGTCAAATGCCTCAATACTCTTCATTACTCCGTCAATAACAGCTTTGGGTGCGTTGTCGCCTCCCATTGCATCTACAGCTATTCTCATGCATGCTCCACCTTTATGATTGTTTTGAACGGTACATGTCAAAGCTGCCGGAGAACACGACTTCTTCTCCCACATAGCTGTTGACTTCAACTACCGTTCTGCCTTTTTCTTTTTCGACTGCCGTCACTTTGGCTTTCGCAACGACGCGCTCGCCTTCTTTCACCTGTCTTGTAAAGCGGATATTTGCGCTTGCGGTCAGCGCCAGCTCATCATCAATGACGGCTACGGCGAGTGAGTTCGCCTGCGCAAACAAATGATGCCCCCGCGCAATTTGATTGCGGCTGAAGACATGTTCGCGTCTTACTTCTAATATGGAAATGGCCTGGCCGTCAAGCTCCAGATCAATAATTTCACCGATCACTTCGTCTAAAGACAGTGATTTCACTTCATCATCAAGCGTTTGTTCTGCCACGTTTTTAATTCTTTCCCTCAGCTCCGGTATTGAGAGCTCTAAGCGGTCTAAACGGATCGTCTGAATGCTGACGCCGAATTTCCCCGCTAATTCTTCATCTGTGATGAAGGGTGTCGATTTGATCGTCTGCTGCAATAATTTTTGGCGTTCTTTCTTGCTTCTTCTCATCTGTAAACACCATCCGGACAATTAAGACTAGGTACTAATAGTAGTATATAATCTCATAGATTGGAATGCAATGATTGTTTTTTGAAAGCCGCCGAATTTTACAGAATCAGCTTAATTTCTCCCCTTCTAGGACGCCGCTTGAAAGTAATTGACCGCGCAGCATGCGGTATTCGTCATCTTTCCAAAAAGCCTCTGAAGACACCAGATTGGCCGCATCCTGGCGGGCCGTTTCCAAAGCTCTGTAGTCATGAACCATATCCGCCACCTTGAACTCGGGCATACCGCTCTGTTTTTTTCCGAAGAAATCGCCGGGGCCGCGCAGTTCAAGGTCCTTTTCAGACAGCTCGAAGCCGTCGTTTGTCTCTGACATGATTCTCATCCGTTCCTTCCCGGTTTCGGATTTCGGATCGGCCATCAAGATGCAGAAAGATTGGTGGTCTCCCCGCCCGACCCGGCCGCGGAGCTGATGAAGCTGAGATAATCCGAAACGGTCGGCGTCATAGATGACCATAATCGTCGCATTCGGCACGTTCACCCCGACTTCTACGACGGTTGTTGACACAAGTACCTGACATTGATTGGCGCTGAATTCTCTCATCACCTGATCTTTTTCATCAGAATGGAGCTTCCCGTGCATCAGGCCGACATTCCATTTACCGCGGTAAACGTCAGACAGCATGTTATATACGTCAATCGCATTCTGTACATCCAGTTTATCCGACTCTTCAATGAGCGGGCAGATAATATAGGCTTGCCTTCCCTGTTTCAGCTCTTTTTCTATAAAAGCCAAAATCCGCTCCAGCATGTCGTGTTTCACCCAATACGTTTCGATTTGTTTTCGCCCCGCGGGCATTTCATCTATCACGGAAACATCCATTTCTCCGAAGACGGTAATGGCCAACGTTCTCGGAATCGGGGTGGCTGTCATAAACAGCACATCCGGATCCTGACCTTTATTCTTGAGTTTTTTGCGCTGTTCGACTCCGAACCTGTGCTGCTCGTCCGTAATGACAAGGCTCAGCGCTTTAAATTCCACTTCGTCCTGGATTAAAGCATGGGTCCCTACTAAAATATCAATCTCTCCGAGAGCAAGCCGCTCCAAAAGCTCCCTGCGCCGCTTTCCTTTTACAGAACTCGTCAAAAGCGCGATATTTACATCTTCATTTGCAAACAACGATACGAGAGAATCCGCATGCTGTTCGGCCAGAATTTCAGTCGGCACCATTAATGCCCCCTGATACCCCGACAGAATCGCAGCGTACAAAGCGATGGCGGCGACGGCTGTTTTCCCTGAACCGACATCACCTTGCAGCAGACGGTTCATTCGGTAAGGGGATGTCATATCAGCGGTAATTTCCCGAAGCACGCGCGTCTGTGCGGTTGTGAGCGAAAACGGCAGACTGTCTGTGAAAGCGGCGAGCTTTTCAGCAGGAAACACATGGCTGATGCCTTTTGACTGTTCCCTTTCCGCTTTACGGAACGCCTGCATTTTCAGCTGAAATAATAAGAATTCCTCGTAAACAAACCGGCGTCTTGCCTGCTGTAACGATTCCCTCGTTTCAGGCTGATGCATCGTCTGCAGGGCATGTTTGTAATCAGGCAGCTTGTAGCGGATTCTCAATTTTTCAGGAAGCGGATCGGCCGCACTGTCCAAATGATGCTGCAGCGCTTCCTTAATAAACCGTCTCATCATTTTTACGGTGACGTTTTCTTTAACGGAATAAACAGGCTCAATGCTTTTATCTTCTTGATGAGGACCGTTTTTTAATTCCTGCACGGAAACGGTCTGTCTGTGTTTATCCCATTTCCCGGATATCGTGACGACTGAACCTAACGTCAGTTTCTTTTTTAAGTAGGGACGGTTAAAGCAGACCGCGGTAATTAAATAATTGCCGACAAGCACCCTGAATGTCAGCCTGTTTCGTTTTTTGCCGTAATAGGTAAGAGAAGGTTCTGAATGAACCTTCCCTTCTACCGTCACTCTTTCTTCATGTTTTACTTCTTCTAAATCCCTCAGCTCATAGTCGTCATAACGGTAAGGGAAATAATTCAGAAGATCAGAAATGTCATAGATACCAAGTTCGTGCAATGTTTTTTCTGTTTCCGGCCCAATGCCCTTAATCTCCGCTATACTAGTTTGCTGATGGTGTGTCACTTGATTTCAGCGCTCCTCCGAAAATTTTTTTCTCTAATTCTCTTCCCGTCGGTGTCGCGGCTAAACCGCCTTGTCCCGTTTCACGCAGTGCTGTCGGCATTGTCTGGCCGATTTTGTACATCGCGTCAATCACCTCATCGCAAGGAATGCGGCTTGTAATCCCGGCCAGCGCCATATCCGCCGCGATCATTGCGTTGGATGCTCCCATTGCGTTTCGTTTGACACACGGCACTTCTACCAATCCGGCGACCGGGTCACATACGAGACCGAGCATATTTTTCAGTGTAATCGCCATTGCTTCCGCTGATTGCTGAGGCGTTCCGCCCGCCATTTCCACAATCGCAGCCGCTGCCATGCCCGATGCTGACCCGACTTCCGCCTGACAGCCTCCTGCCGCTCCTGAAATACTTGCATTGTTTGCTACGACAAAACCGAACGCGCCGGCTGTAAACAGAAAACGGATCATTTGTTCTGTCGTAGGGTTCAGCTTATGCTTTACGGCGAATAACGTTCCCGGCACAACCCCCGCAGAACCGGCGGTCGGTGTAGCGCAGATCGTTCCCATGGCCGCATTGACTTCATTTGTCGCGACAGCTTTAGAAACGGCGTCTAAAATCAGATTGCCCGACAGGCTTCTTCCCGATTGGATGTATGCCTGAAGTTTCACGGCATCCCCTCCTGTTAAACCGGTCTGACTCGTGACGCCCTTCAGCCCTTTTTCAACAGCTGCTTCCATGACGGAGAGATTGCGCTCCATTCCTTGAAAGATTTCTTCCCGCGTTTTTTGCGTCACTTCCATCTCTTGGGTGATCATCACTTCCGAAATCGGAATTTGTTTTTCTTGAGTGATTTCTATTAATTCTTTTACATTACGAAACATGTCATTTTCCTCCTGACTTTTTAGTCAGCTATCTTAGTAACCTGTATAATATTAGGAAGTGTTGAAAGCTCGTCAAGCACTTCTTCTTCAATATTCTGATCGACCTCAATCGTCATCAGCGCTAGCTGGCCGACGTCCTTACGCGCCACTTCCATATGTCCGACGTTGATGGAGAATTTCGCCAGCACATTGGCGACGCCTGCAATCGTGCCGAATTTATCATTGTGAACGACTAAAATAGCCGGATGGTTTCCGGAAAGACGCAGCTCAAAGCCGTTGAGCTCCGTGATTTCTATTTTTCCGCCGCCGATGGAAATACCGGTAAGGGCAAGCTCTCCCTCATCATCAGAAATGACGATACGCGCCGTATTCGGATGAACGGGCACGGCATCCTCTGTACGGAACTCTACATATATGCCCTTCTCTTCCGCAATTTGAATCGCTGTTTTAATCCGTTCATCAAATGTATCAAAATCAAGCAGGCCGCCGATAATCGCGACATCAGTGCCGTGACCCTTATACGTCTCCGCAAATGATCCGTAAAAAGACACAATGATCCGGCGGGGCTCCCGCCTGAATAGGCTTCTGGCCACTCTGCCGATCCGGGCGGCGCCTGCGGTATGTGAACTGGACGGACCGATCATTACCGGGCCGATAATATCAAAAACGCTTCTATACTTCATGCTGGTTTGTTCCTCCTTAACATCACTTCATTCAGCGCTTTTCTTTAGACTAATTGAACATTTCTCAATTGGCAAGCAGGCACACTGCCGCACTGCCGCAGGTAAATAAAGACATAAGAATAGAAGGGCCTGATAAGCCCTTCTATTCTGCCGCAAATATATATGGATACAGAGGCTGTCTGCCGTTATGGATTTCAACCTCGATATCTTCACAGACGCTAGCAATATACTCAGCGAGTTTCTCAGCTTCTTCTTCCGGCGCGTCCTCTCCGTACAAGATGGTGACAATTTCATCTTCTTCCCCGATCATTTCATCCAGCAGCAATTTCGCCGCACTTATCCGATCTTCGGCGCTGCCGATAATTGAACTGTTTAAAATGCCGATAAAATCACCTTTTTTAATATCTTTGCCGTCAATATGGGTGTCTCTGACTGAATATGTCACCTGTCCGCTTTTCACATTCCGGATGGCCTCAAGCATATTGGCTTCATTTACGTCAGCCGGCTGGTCAGGGTTAAACGCAAGCAGGGCGGTCATGCCTTGAGGGACCGTTTTTGCCGGAATGACAATGACATTTTCTTCAGCCACGCTCGCCGCCTGATTGGCAGCCATCACAATATTGGAATTGTTCGGAAGAATGAAAACCGTCTCCGCATTGACAGACTGAACGGCTTCAACAATATCTTCCGTGCTCGGATTCATTGTCTGGCCGCCTTCGATTACGTGTGAAGCGCCGATGCTCGTAAACAATTCAGAAATGCCCTCTCCCATTGCCACAGTCACGATGCCAAAAGGCTTGCGGGCTTCTTTCATAACGCCGGCCGGCTTTTTTTCATCATGTTCTTGGCTGATTATTGAAGTATGCTGTTCCCTCATGTTTTCAATTTTAATTTTAATCAAATCGCCGTAACGCTGTGCGAGATTGAGTACGTTCCCTGGTTCTTCGGCATGAATATGGACTTTCGCCAGCGTATCATCAGCCACGACCAGCAGTGAATCGCCGAAACGGCTCAGTTCGTTTCTGAACGTCTCTTCCTTGAACGTCCGTTTATCTTGATCCAGCCTCACCATCACTTCCGTACAAAATCCGAATTCAATGTCTTCTGTACTCAGCATGCTCTGCGCGCTTTTATGATGCTCGGCATTCACCATATCATCAAGTGCCGGAAGAACCGCTTTTTTCGGTACGGCCTCTCCTTTTAAAGCAGCCAAAAAGCCTTCATATACACAAAGCAGACCTTTTCCGCCGCTGTCAACGACACCGACGTCCTTTAAAACAGGAAGCAGATCCGGCGTGCGGTTGAGCGACGCTTCCGCTTCTTCAATAACGGCCTCCATGACCGAAATAATATCGGTTTCTTCTTTGGCCGAGGCGACCGCTTTTTTAGCCGCATCCTTAGCCACGGTTAAAATCGTTCCTTCAACCGGTTTCATGACCGCCTTATATGCCATATCCACTCCCGCTTGGAGTGCTGCGGCAAATTCTTGGGCGTCTATTTGGTTTTTGTTTTCAATGCTCTTTGTGAAACCTCTGAACAATTGGGACAAGATCACCCCTGAGTTTCCTCTCGCTCCCATAAGCAGGCCTTTTGACAGGGCGATGCCGACTTTGCCGATGTCGGGTGAGTCAATGTGCTCTACCTCTCTTGCACCGGATGACATCGATAAATTCATATTTGTTCCGGTATCGCCGTCAGGCACGGGAAACACATTCAGCGCATCCACCGCGGATGCGTTTTGAGACAATGTCTCAGCCCCCGCCAGAATCATTGCCGCAAAAGCTCTCCCATCTAAGTTTCGTCTAGACAATACTCATCCTCCTCACTACGGGTTCGTTACTCGTACGCCTTGGACATAAATATTTACAGAATCAACTGCAAGTCCGATTGTTTGATTTACTGTGTATTTTACCTTCGTCTGAACATTGTGGGCTACTTCGGATATTTTAGTGCCGTAGCTGACAATAATGTACATGTCGATATGTATTTGTTCGGCTTCCTGACGGACATGTACGCCTTTTGCGAAGTTCTCTCTCCGGAGGATTTCAGACAAACCGTCTTTAATCTGGTTTTTTGAGGCCATCCCCACTATTCCGTAACAGTCAATGGCAGCGCCTCCGGCAACCATTGCGATGACTTCGTTGGATATATCAATCTGTCCGTATTTTGTCTTCATTTCAATGGACACACAGGTTCCTCCTTCAGGTGCATAGAGTTATCATTATTCTACTATATGTATCCCATTATGAAAAGAAAAGATACAGACAGCGGCCTTCAGCGCGGAAATGTGATTGGTTTTACATGTCAAGTGATTTTTCTTGAAAGTAAGGGAAACAATAGTTGCAAACGGTTTTTAGCTGTGGTAAATTATTTAAAGTATTGTATAACGAAAGCATCTGAGAAACTATGTTTGAAAAGATGTTTCGCGCAGTTAGGAGGGAAACAAATGGCACGTAAATGTTTTATTACAGGTAAAAAAACAAAAGCCGGAAACAACCGTTCTCACGCAATGAACGCTTCTAAGCGTACTTGGGGCGCCAACCTTCAAAAGGTCCGCATCCTCGTTGACGGCAAACCTAAAAAAGTGTATGTATCTGCCCGGGCTTTAAAATCCGGTAAAGTTGAGCGTGTATAAGCAAAAATGAACGCCTGCCCTTTTATGCGGCAGGCGTTTTTTATGCGTTCAAAGAGGGCAATTTCAGCTTCTTGGGCTTACTCTTTTCTAAATGAGCCCAGCATCGCCCGGACAATTCCTCCTAAAAACTTCGGCAATTTAATGGTATAAAATTTCATTTTGTCCCCTCCTATAAGTCCCGTATCCGCTGCGTTCATCACTTTAGGATTCATGGTTTTTTCCGCATATGGCAGAAGCCGCTTTTCTAATCCGCGCTCCTTACCATTATTAATATGCCTTTTGCAAACGAAAAAGTACCTCGTGAATGAATGAGTTCGTTACTAATACATAGTGTGGAACCCAGAGGAATATGACAATTATCAAGGGGATATTTAAAACCGTCGAGTGTCAGGCCGTCTGCCGCTTCCGTAAACGGAATGAAAGAAATATAGCGTCTGCGCGCTTTTTCTTCAATTGTATAACGGCCGGGCCCGAACATCTGAATGTCATTCTGCCGGTCGATCAGCTCGACATCGGTATTCTTGTGTAAGGCTTTATACAGCAGCTGGATGTTCCCTAAAAAGTGATCGGCTCTTCCGCCCGTCACACCGAATATCCGAATGGTTTCCGGTTCTTTTTGTAAAGCCCAGTCAAGGGCGAGTTCAAGATCGGTATAATCTTTTTCCGCCTGATACACATGGAGGGCCGGCGCCGCTTTTTGAATCTGCATGAGCTCCTCTTCCGTAATGCTGTCAAAATCACCGAAAGCTTCCTGCGGAATGATTCCGGCTTCCAAAAGAGCAACCGTCCCTTTATCGACTCCGACCCACGTCGTATCTCCGTCAGTGTATTCGGATAGATCGGGAATAAGCTCCCGCGGGCCGCCCGCAACGATATTGATTGTCTTCATATGTTTTCCTCTCTTTTAGACGCGAAAAGAGCCGGCGGCTTTCACCGGGCTCTTTTTCAGCATGTTTATTACGCGTTTCGGATGTCAGCGATGGCTTTTTTCCGATCCGGCTGATTATATACGGCAGACCCGGCAACAAGCAGATTGGCGCCCGCTTCAGCGCATAAAGGGGCTGTTTCTTTATTAACGCCTCCGTCCACCTCGATTAAAAGCTCAGACAGGCCTTTCTCCTCAGCCAGCTGTTTGACCTGACGGATTTTCGGCAGAACCGAATGAATGAAGCGCTGGCCGCCAAAACCGGGGTTAACCGTCATTAACAGCACAAGGTCAAGTTCCTCGATCACATGTTCAATCATTTGGACGGGCGTATGCGGATTGAGCACAACTCCCGCTTTTACCCCCTGCTCTTTTATCAATTGAATGGTCCGGTGAAGATGCGGACACGCTTCAGCATGAACGGAAAGGATGTCCGCGCCGGCTTTTGCGAATGCCGGTATGTAGCGGTCCGGGTTTTCAATCATAAGATGGACATCCAGCGGCAGATCAGTCACCGGACGGACGGCTTCAACGATAAGCGGCCCGATTGTAATGTTAGGGACGAAATGGCCATCCATGACATCAATATGGATATAGTCCGCCCCTCCTTTTTCCACGTCTTTAATTTCCTCGCCCAGTGAAGCAAAATCGGCGGAAAGAATTGATGGCGCAACCTTAATCATATTAATACCTCGGCTTTCTCTCTTTTATTTCCTGCATAAATTCTTTGTAATGCTCATAGCGGTACGGCTGAATCTCTCCTTCTTCCACCGCTTGCTTTACCGCGCATTTCGGCTCCTTAAGATGCAGACAGCCTCTGAATTTGCAAGAGGCGCTTATTTCTCTGATCTCAGGGAACGTGCTGCCCAGCTCATCTTCCTCAATGCCGGTAAATTCAAGCGAACTGAACCCCGGAGTATCCGCCACCAGACCGCCTGATGTATGAATGAGCTCCACATGGCGCGTCGTATGTTTTCCGCGTCCCAAATGCGCGGAAATCTCGTTTGTTTTCAGCTCAAGCTCCGGGCTGATCGCATTTAAAAGCGAAGATTTTCCGACTCCCGACTGACCGGCAAACACCGTCGTTTTGTTCTCGAAGTGTTTCACAATGCCTGTTAAACCGCTGTTTTCTTTTGATGACGTCACATATACGTCATAACCGATCCCCTGATAGTCTTTCACGTAAGAAAGTATCGCCTCTTTCGATTCCCCGTCTGCAGCTAAGTCTATTTTGGTTATGCAGATGATCGGGTGAATGCCGTTGGCTTCCACAAGGACGAGAAAACGGTCCAATAAAGACGTGCTGAACGCCGGCTGAACGGCAGAAAAGACGAGAACGGCCTGATCGACATTTGAAATCGGCGGCCTGATCAGCTCGTTTGTTCGTTCTTTGATTTCCAGCAAGTAGCCTTCTTTATCATTTTCAGCCTGATAAACGGCATAATCGCCGACCAGAGGCGTTATTTTATTTTTTCTGAAAATGCCCCGGCCCCTGCATTGAATGATCTTGTCCTGTGATTCATCCAAGACATAATAGAATCCGCTTAACGCTTTTATAATTTTGCCCTCAGGCATAGGGTCCCTCCTTGTCAGTCATTATCTTTCGGGTATTCAATCGTTTTGTAGCTGACGACTTTATGATCGACCATCACTTGGTAATACCCCTTCTGTCCCTGATCAATCTTCAGTTCAATTGTTTTTTCAGTCGGCTCTTTTATTTTAAATGAGTCATACGTATCAGAGATGCTGTGGTCCTTATCATCGATGGCGATTTGCACTTCAAGCTCGTCCCCTTCATGTTCGGGTTCGTAAGGAATGCTGATTTTTTCTTTTACCGTTTTCGCCGGTTTTTCTTCAGGTCCGAGCGAGAACGTCACTTCAACATTACTTCCCGGCTTAACCGCAGTGCCGGCTGCCGGCTCTTGCTTCATGACTTGTCCTTTTGGCACGTCATCTGAATGGGCTTGTTTTTCAACAAGCTGCAGGCCGTTATCTTCAAGATACCCTGAAGCCGCTTCTTTGCTGTAAGTCTTTAAGTCCCTCAGCGTAACGTCCGCCGGGCCGAGGCTGACCGTTAGATTGACTTCATCGTCGCTTCCGACCATGTCGGTGCCGGCTGACGGGTCCTGATCAATTACGGTGCCGGCCTCGCTGTCATCGTTCTCTTCTTTGACATTGACATGTTTGAAGCCTTTGTCCTTCAGCGCTTTTTTTGCGTCGCCGATCTGCCGCCCTTTCACGTCGATCAGCTGGGTTTTCGGTTTTCCGATGCTTTTGTACAGTTTTACAGAAGAGCCTTCTTTAACGGTAGACCCCGCTTTTGGGTCCGTTTTGACCATTAATTCCTCTTCTATTTTGTCATCTTCAATGTCCGTTATATCAGGATCCGCCCGGAGCCCGTTCTTTTCAAGCAGTGCTTCCGCTTTTTCGTACTTCATGCCCCGTACGTCGGGGACGCTTACATCTTTAGGCATAAATAAAGACGGGAACACAGTGACAGCAAGAACAGCCGCCATAATGAAAATGAAACAAACGGACAGCAAAACCCACGGCCATTTCCGTTTTTTCTTTTTGGCGGGCTGCTGTTCCTTATCGTCCGTCTCCCCCGGCGTTTCCGCCTGAGGTGCGGCTTTTGCGCCGTCAGTAATAACGGGAATGGCTTTTGTCATTTCCTCATCATCCTGAACGGAAAATTTTTGTTCATTCAGCCTGCCGGCGTCAAAAGCCGTTCTGATGTCCGCTTCCATGTCCTCGGCGCTTTCATAGCGGTGAAACGGGTCTTTAGCGGTTGCCTTTAAAATAATGTTTTCGACGCTCTGCGGAATGGAAGGGTTCCACTTTCTGGCGGAAGGCGTTTCTGTTTGCAGATGCTTAAGCGCTATGCTGACTGCTGATTCTCCGTCAAAAGGGATTTTACCTGTTAAAAGCTCAAACAGCACGATGCCGAGCGCGTAAATATCTGATTTTTTCGTTGCAAGACCGCCTCTCGCCTGCTCCGGAGACAAATAATGAACCGAGCCCAGCACAGAATTCGTATGTGTGATTGTCGTAGACGTAAGCGCTGTGGCGATGCCGAAATCCGTCACCTTGATATGCCCTAAATGATCTATCAATATATTGTGCGGTTTAATATCCCGGTGCACGATATGGTTTTGATGGGCATGGGCGATGGCCGAGACGATCTGCTCCATAACGGACAGCGCTTCTTTCGGATGAAGCGGCCCGTGTGCGGTTATGTATTCCTTTAATGTCATGCCTTCCACATATTCCATGACAATGTAATAAATATCGCCTTCCTCTCCGATATCGTAAATACTGACGATATTCGGATGATCGAGGCTTGATGCCGACTGTGCTTCTCTTCTGAAACGCCTGATAAAATCAATGTCATTCACAAAGTCAAACCGCAGAATTTTAATTGCGACTTCACGTTCGAGAATGATGTCCTCAGCTAAAAAAACGTTTGCCATTCCGCCGCCGCCAATGGGCCGGAGGATATGATAACGCCCGCTGATCCGCTTGCCGGTTAGCACTTGTCTTCACCCTCTTTTGCATCTGCGGAAAACTCAATCAACACAGCCGTGATGTTATCTTCGCCGCCGTTTTGATTCGCTTTGCTGATGAGAAGGTCTACTTTTTCCTGAGGATCAGATTCGGCTTGAAGCATTTGTTTGATCTCGTGATCTTCTATTTTATTTGACAGTCCGTCAGAGCATAAAAGCAGCTGATCGCCGTCAGACAGTTCAAAAGAACGGGCGTCGGAACTGATGGTTTCATCTGTCCCCAGCGCTCTCGTCAATACATTTTTCCGCGGGTGGTGCTCGGCGTCCTCTTTCGAAATTTCCCCCGTCTTGACCAGCTCATTCACAAGCGAATGGTCTTCAGTCAGCTGAGTGAATTCCCCATCTTGAAGCAGGTAGCACCGGCTGTCTCCGATATGAGCCACAGTGACAAACTTCCCCGTGAATAAGGCGCAAACAACGGTGGTGCCCATTCCCCGGCATTCTTCATTCGCTTTAGCGTGGTCATGTACTTTGACATTCGCCTCATGAATCCGGTCTTTCAGCCAATCCTCGCAAGCAGACGGCAGAGAAGGAACCGTTTCGGTCCGGTTCCACTGCTCTTCCATCGCCGCAACCGCCATCCTGCTCGCTACATCTCCGGCAAGATGACCGCCCATGCCGTCGGCGACAACCGCAAGCACCGCGTCTTCTTTTGTGAAAATGCCCGCCGCATCTTCATTATGCCGGCGGACTTTACCTGTATCTGTTTTCAAGGCTGTAATCAACCTCTTCACCTCGTCTCGTCTTGACGCTCCTTCGCGCGAAGCTGACCGCAGGCCGCGTCAATGTCATGGCCTTGCTCTCTTCTGATCGTGACATTTACACCGCGGGATTTTAACGTTTTTTCGAATGCGAAAATCTGATCTCTCGGTGTGCGGACGTAATCCCGTTCAGGCACATAGTTTACCGGAATTAAATTGACATGGCATTTCACGTCTTTTAACAGTTCTGCAAGCTCTTCTGCATGTTCGACCTGATCATTTACGCCGCCGAACAGCCCGTATTCAAAGCTGATCCGTCTGCCTGTTTTCTCGATGTAATATTTGACGGCCTCCATAAGGTCAGGAAGCTTATAGGCTTTGTTAATCGGCATCAGGCGGCTTCTGATTTCCGTATTCGGAGCATGCAGAGAAATCGCGAAATTGATCTGCATTTTTTGATCGGCGAAATCGTAAATCTTCGGAATGATTCCGCTGGTGGAAACTGTGATATGACGCGCTCCGATGTTCAGCCCTTTATCGTGGTTAATGATTTTCAAGAAAGCGAGCATTTCGTTAAAGTTATCAAAAGGTTCACCGATTCCCATGATCACGACTGAGCTGACGCGTTCATCCGTTTCATCAAGCGCCTTTTGCACTTTCACGACTTGAGCGACGATTTCTCCCGCTTCAAGATTCCGTTTCAGACCGCCGAGCGTTGACGCGCAAAATGTGCAGCCGATCCGGCAGCCGACCTGTGTCGTTACACATACAGAATTACCATACTCGTGTCTCATTAAAACCGTTTCGATCGTATAACCGTCATGAAGCTCAAATAAAAATTTCATCGTGCCGTCTTGAGATGTCTGTTTTACAGCCGTTTTCAGCGTTGTCAGCACAAAATGGCTCTCGAGTTTTTCACGCAGGCTTTTTGAGAGGTTTGTCATTTCATCAAATGAAGAAACCCGCTTTTCATAGAGCCATTCAAAAATCTGTGCTGCGCGGAACGGCTTTTCGCCATTCTCAGTCAGCCATTGTTTGATTTCATCTAATTCAAAAGAGTAAATGGACGGCTGCTCAGTCCGCAGCTCTTTCCGTACGCTTGTCTTTTTTAATTGTGTCATTTTTTATCCCTTCTTTCTCATGCTGCTAATAAAGAAACCGTCTGTTCCGAAATAATGCGGAAGAATTTGAAGGCTTCCATCCTGAACAAAGGGTCTCGCCTTTTCAGGCAGCCGCTTTTCAAGAGACAAATCGGGTTCAAACTCAGGGTGTTCTTGTATAAACGCATGCATAACTTCTTCATTTTCTGTCCGGTCCATTGTACACGTACTGTATACGAGTGTGCCACCTTTTTTTACTAATGGGGCGATTTCCCTTAAAATGCCGAGCTGGATTTCTGACAGCCGTCTGCTGTCCTCCGGCGTCTTCGTATATTTCATATCGGGTTTTCTTCTGATGACGCCGAAACCTGAGCAAGGGGCATCAACGAGAATACGGTCAAACCGTTCTGCGCCAAAGGCCTCTCCCGCTTTTCGCGCATCCATCGTTTGTGCGTCGATGATCGTAAGTCCGAGCCGTTCTGCGCCCTCTTTAATCAGCTTCACTTTATGGCGGTGAAGATCAAGCGATGTGAGGCTCCCCTCGTTCTCCATCAGTTCCGCAATGTGAGCCGACTTTCCGCCCGGTGCGGCGCATGCGTCTAAAACGGTTTCGCCCGGCTTCGGGTCCAGCGCCCGCGCGACAAGCATTGAGCTTTCATCCTGTATGGATACCCGGCCGTTTTGGAAAAATGCCGTGTTCGCGATGCTTCCTTTTAAAAGCTTAATCGCATCAGGAGAAAGGTCTCCGGCTTCTGCTTCCAGACCGGCATTCTCCATCTCATTCAGCACCGTTTCCCTGTCGCTCTTTATGTGATTGACACGGAGCGTCTGCTTCGGCGGAATGAGATGAATCCGGCAGATCTTTTCAGCCGCCTCAAAGCCGTACGCCTCGACCCACTCTTTTACGAGCCATTCGGGATGGCTTGTCTCTGCAGAAAGACGGAGAACCGGGTCTTCAATTTCAGCGAATGACGGCGCCCCCTCACGCTGCAGGGAGCGGAGGATGCCGTTGACAAAGGACGCAATGCCCTTATGCCCGCGTTTTTTGGCGATTTCAACCGCTTCATGGATGGCGGCGCGATCCGGAATTTTTTCTAAATACTCCATTTGATACGCGGACAGACGAAGCAGCTGAATCACCCACGGCTTCACCTTATTCGGCTTGCGGATAAAAGGCTTCAGCATAAAGTCTAAGGCGATTTTATTTTGCAGCGTTCCGTAGACAAGCTCTGTCAGCAGCCCTCTGTCCTGATCGCTGAGCGTGTTCGTTTTGATAACCGATGTAAGAAGCAGGTTGCTGTATGCCTGATTTTGCTCAAGCTTCTCAAGCGCTTCGAGGGCGAGCTCCCGGACATTAATTTTTTTCATTTGCTTCTCCTAACACGTCACCGGGCTGCACATTTTTGCCCCTTACAAAATCTTCGCCCTTCATCCGTTTTTTTCCCGCCGGCTGCAGCTCTGTGATTAAAAGGGCGGTGCTGTTTCCTGATGCGACGACAATGCCGTTTTGCTCCGTGCGGATGACTGTTCCGGGCGCAGCTTCAGTTTTTGCCGCAACTTTTTCAGAAGCCCATACTTTAATATTTTGACCGTTCAAAGTTGTATAGGCGACAGGCCAAGGGTTTAAACCTCTGATCTGGTTGTAAATCTCTTCTCCGGGCTTTGCCCAATCAATCCGCTCCTGCTCACGCTTAATGTTAGGCGCGTAAGTCGCTTTTGATTCGTCCTGTTTGATCGGTTTAATATTCCCGGAAATGACGTTCGGAACGGTCTCTGACAAAAGCTTTGCCCCCGCTATGCTTAATTTGTCGTGAAGCGTGCCGACGTTATCCGTTTCATCAATTTCCACTTCGATTTTAGAAATCATATCGCCCGCATCAAGCTTTTCAACCATATACATGATCGTCACGCCCGTTTTCTTCTTGCCTTGGAGAATCGAATAATGTATCGGCGCTCCGCCTCTTAATTCAGGCAATAGTGACGCGTGTACGTTGATACAGCCGTATTTCGGGCCGTCCAGCAGCTGCTTGGGGAGGATCTGTCCGAATGCCGCCGTAACAATCAGGTCCGGCTTCAGGCTGAGCACTTTTTCTATTTCTTCTTCGAGCCTTACTTTTTCGGGCTGAAGCACGGGAATGCCGTGACGTTCAGCTTCAGCCTTTACAGGAGGGGGCGTCATGATTTTTTTTCTGCCTTTCGGGCGGTCAGGCTGCGTAACGACACCAACCACTTCATATCCGTCTTCAATAAGCGTGCGCAGGACGGGAACTGAAAAGTCGGGCGTTCCCATAAAAACGATCCTTGTCATCCAATCATCCTTCCATTTCTGCCAGTTCTTCTTCAGTGTAGTAAGCCGTAATTTTTGATGTGAATAAAATGCCGTCTAAATGATCCATTTCATGCTGAACGGCTCTGGCCAAAAAACCCTCCGCTTCTAAAATAAACGGTTTTCCTTTACGGTCATAGGCTTTTACCTTTACGTAATCCGGGCGGGTGACATCGCCGTAAACCCCGGGAAAGCTTAAGCAGCCCTCGACTCCGGTCTGTTCACCGCTCTTTTCAAGAATAACCGGATTTACAAGGTCGATCCGGCCGCTTTCTTCACCGATGTCCACGACGGCCGCTCTTTTTAAAATGCCGATTTGCGGCGCGGCGAGGCCGACGCCATCCATTTCGAGCATCGTATCGTACATATCATCAAGCAGTTTTTTTAATTTTTTATCAAACACTGTCACTTCTTCGGCAGGTGTTTCCAGAACCTCCGCCGGGTGTGTGACGATTTTTTTCACAGCCAAAATTTTGCCCTCCAAAAACTAATGTTACATCAGCATGTACGGATTCATATCGATTGAAATCATTACATGCTTTTGCGCAATGTCGCGTTTATAGTGCTCCAGTATCTTTTTCAACTGAATCTGCAACTCGTTTTCCTGTCTGTATTTTATCACGCATTGATAGCGATATCTATCTTTGATCCTGGCGATCGGGGAAGCCGCCGGCCCGAGAATTTTCGAATCAGGCCCGCATCCCGCTCTTAAATAGTTTGTAATCTTTTCTGCGGTGACCGCGGCTTTTGCCGCTTCTTCATGAGAAACGGTCACCAGCGCCACGTAATAATAAGGCGGGTATGACTGGGCCCGTCTGTGCGCCATTTCCTGCTGAAAAAAAGTTTCATAGTCGTGCGTTTTCGTCAGCTGAATGCTGTAATGAGACGGTGTATACGTTTGAATGACCACCGTTCCCGGCTTTTCATGCCGCCCGGCCCGTCCGCTTACCTGCGTCAGCAGCTGGAATGTCTTCTCCGCAGCCCTGAAATCAGGGATGTGAAGCGTCGTATCTGCGCTTAATACTCCGACGAGCGTCACGTTCGGAAAATCAAGCCCTTTTGCGATCATTTGCGTACCGAGCAGGATATCCGCCTTCCCTTCACCGAACGCTGACAACAGTTTTTCATGGGCGCCTTTTCTTGAAGTGGTGTCCACATCCATCCTGATCACGCGCGCCTGAGGCAGCACTTTGGTAAGCTCCTCCTCCACACGCTGCGTGCCTGTGCCGAAAAAGCGGATATGTTCGCTGCCGCATTCCGGGCATGTTCCCGGGACAGGTTCCTCATGGCCGCAGTAATGGCATTTCAGCCTTTGTCCGTAGCGGTGATAAGTCATTGAAATGTCGCAATGCGGACATTGCGGCACATAACCGCAGTCCCGGCACATCACAAACGAGGAATACCCCCGTTTATTCAGGAAAAGGACAGCCTGCTCTTTTTTTGCAAGCTTCTCTTCCAGCTGTTCCATCAGCTCTCTTGAAAACATTGATCTGTTGCCGTTTCTCAGTTCTTCTCTCATATCAACGAGAGAAACGTCAGGCATGAGCTGGCGATTTACGCGATGTTTTAACGGTAGCAGCTCATAAACGCCTTTTTTCGCCCGCGCAAATGATTCCAATGTCGGCGTGGCGCTCCCGAGGACGACCGGACAGCTGTGATGCTCGGCCCGGCGGATGGCTACGTCCTTTGCATGATACCGCGGCATTTCCTCCTGCTTATAGGAAGATTCGTGCTCTTCATCAATAATGATCATGCCGAGATTTTCAAACGGGGCAAAGATGGCCGATCTGGCTCCGACAACAAGCCGGACTTCCTTGCGCTGAATCTTCCGCCATTCATCGTATTTTTCACCTGTGGATAATCCGCTGTGCATGACCGCAACCTGTGAGCCGAAGCGGCCTTTAAAACGGTTGACCATTTGCGGTGTCAACGAGATTTCCGGAACGAGCACGATGGCTTCTTGTCCTTTTGCCAGCACTTTTTCAATGGATTGCAGGTAAATTTCCGTTTTGCCGCTTCCAGTGACGCCGTGAAGCAGAAAGACGTGATGGACATGGTCGGCTACGGCTTGTTTAATCGGCTCAAAAGCAGCCCGCTGCTCTTCTGTAAGAGAGAGCGGCTCTGTTTTTTTGAACATTCTGTCCTGATAGGGATCGCGGTAAACCTCCTCAAAGCTTTCCGTAAGAAGCCCCTTTTTAAGAAGCGTTTTCAGCGTCGCGGAACTGGAATCGGTCTTTTTGCAAAGCTCGGCCGCGGAAATCTTTGCTCCCCCGCCGATAAAATAAGTAAGCACGGCGAGCTGTTTAGAAGCCTGCTTTGTCAATGAATCTGCGTGCCGGGCGAGTTCTTCTTTGTCTGCCCCCGCTTCGATCATGCGGATCATTTTTTTATTCGTTTTTTGGGCGACTTTATATGTGACATCAATGCTTCCTTTGCGCACGAATGTTTGAAGTGACGAAAGAATGCTTTCATCGGTAATATCCGAGTAGAGAAGACTTTTTTGATTCCTGAAAAGCTGTTTAATGTCCGGTGTCAGCGCTTCTTCGTCAACGACTTTCAGCTCTTTCTCGTACTTCGCCTTCAGTGCGGCGGGCAGCATTGCCTGAAGCGCCGTGATTTTAAACGACAGCGTTTTGTCAGAAAGCCATGAAGACAGCTGCATCAGTTCCTCAGTCAGAACGGGCGTCAAATCAAGAAGCTTCTCGACTTCCTTCATTGAGCCGCCGTTTAATTCAGACGAATCTTTCAAACCGGTCACAAATCCTTGAAGCTTGCGCGGGCCAAACGGGACAATCACCCGCATGCCGACTTCGATCATCCCTTTTAAATGATCGGGAATTTTGTAATCAAAGGGTCTGTCAATGTTTTTGGAGCTGACATCGACAATGACTTCTGCTACATTCATACCGGTTTTCGGTCCTCGGCTTTCAAAGCGGTCATTTCCTTCAGCATTTCAAAGGAAACATCAAGTTTAGACATAAGCGCAAGCTCCCGTTTTCTTCCGTCCCGGAAATAGAAGGTGACGACATTCGTATCCGTGCCAAATCCGGCCCCTTCCGCTTTCACATTATTCGCAACGATCATATCAAGGTTTTTCTGTTCGAGTTTTCTGCGCGCATAGCGTTCGACGTCTTGCGTTTCAGCCGCAAATCCGACCAGCAGCTGGTGTGTTTTCCGTTCGCCGAGTTCTTTCAGTATGTCTGCCGTACGGTTGAATTCGATCACGAGCGAACCGTCTTTCTTCTTCATTTTGTGATCAGAAACAGCCGCCGGCGTAAAATCGGCCACGGCCGCCGTCTTAATCACCATGTCGCATGAATCAAACACAGAAAGCACGGCTTCTTTCATATCAGCTGCCGATTGCACAGGAAGAAACTGATACAGCCCGACTGGCGGCTCTATTGACACCGGACCTGAAATCAGCGTCACCCGCGCTCCGAGACGGACGGCGGCTTCAGCAGCGGCGTAGCCCATTTTGCCGGTGGATTTATTTGTGAAGAAGCGGACAGGGTCCACGGCTTCGCGCGTCGGACCGGCCGTAATGACAATATGTTTTCCTTTCAGCGGCGCATCGTCTTCAGGCTCCTTAAAATGCTCTCTGACACGCTCAACAATAAGCTCCGGCTCCTCCAGCCTTCCTTTGCCGACATATCCGCATGCCAAATAGCCTTCACTCGGCTCGATAAAGCGGACCCCGTCCTGATAAAGCACAGAGATATTCCGTTTCACCGCCGGATGATCATACATATGGACATTCATCGCAGGCGCCACCCAGACCGGGGCCTCAGCCGCCAGCACCGTCGTTGTGAGCATATCGTCAGCAATTCCGTTGGCAAGCTTGCCGATGATATTTGCCGTAGCGGGCGCGACAATAATTAAATCCGCCCAGTCAGCGGCATCAATATGAGAAATCACCTTCGGATTTTGTTCATTAAATGTATCTGTATACACTTCATTCCGGCTCAGCGCCTGAAATGTCAGCGGAGAAACAAACTCACGCGCGGACTCAGTCATAATCACTTTGACGTTTGCGCCGGCCTGAACCAGCTTGCTCGTGAGTGCGGAAGCTTTATAAACGGCAATTCCTCCGCTTACGCATAGCAGAATGTTTCGGTTTTTCATGAAGTCTTCTCCCCTTTATGAAAGCATTGGACAAATCCCAAACGGAAAAAAATAACAACCTATGTAGAGATAGGTTGCTACGTGTGCTTGTTATTCGCTGTCTTCTCTTTCAAACGAAAGCAGGCCCGCGTCAATTTCTTCTAAAGCTTTGCCTACATATTTGTGAGAAATGGTATGTTCAATCTGCTGGTCTTTTTTGATCTGCATTTCACGCGCGCGTCTTGCAGACACGGTCACCAGCGTATATTTAGAATCTAATTTATTCATTAAAGAGTCAATTGACGGATCTAACATAAGTTATTCTACCTCCAGCATTTTCTTATATCTCGGAGCGACGCGTTCACGTTTTAAGTGCTCGGCGAGAACGATTGCGTTAATCTTATCACAAGCCGTTTGGATATCGTCGTTTTCAACGACATAATCATACGCGTCCATCATTTCGATTTCAGCTTTTGCGGCATTCATTCTGTTTTCGATTAAATCGTCGGTTTCAGTCCCTCTTGTCACGATTCTGTTTTTCAGCTCAGAAAGACTCGGCGGCGCTAAGAAGATAAACAGGCCTTCCGGAAATGCATTACGCACTTGGAGCGCGCCCTGCACTTCAATCTCTAAGAAGACGTCTTTTCCTTCTTGAAGCGTCTGTTCGACATAATCAACGGGCGTTCCGTAATAGTTGCCGACATATTCCGCCCACTCAAGCAGTTTGTTGTTTTCAATCATGCGTTCGAATTCATCTCTTGATTTAAAGAAATAATCGACGCCGTCGACCTCGCCCTCTCTCGGGTTTCTCGTCGTGACTGAAATTGAGTATTCAAATTTCGTGTCCTGTTGTGAAAATATTGCTTGCCGAACCGTTCCTTTTCCAACTCCGGAGGGACCTGAGAGAACGATTAATAACCCTCTTTCTTTCATGCGGCAATTACCCCTGCCCTTCATCCATAATTTCTTCTTTCACAGAAAGTCTGTGTGCAACTGTCTCAGGCTGGACGGCAGATAAGATAATGTGATCACTATCCATGACGACAACTGCACGGGTTCTTCGTCCGTATGTAGCGTCTATTAGCATTCCGCGGTCTCTTGCATCCTGGATCATTCGCTTTATTGGCGCAGACTCCGGGCTGACAATCGAAATCATCCGATTGGCGGAGATGATATTGCCAAATCCGATATTAATCAGTTTAATCGTCATCTTCTACGTTCCCCCTGTAAAATAGACGTCTCTAGTGTAACCTGAAGAGACCGTCTGTAAACAATACGCACAGTCGCTATTCTATATTTTGCACTTGTTCCTTCAATTTTTCAATAGAACTTTTCATTTCAACGACAAGCTTTGTGATTTGATGATCATTGGCTTTTGAGCCGATCGTGTTCGCTTCCCGGTTAAGCTCCTGAACAAGGAAATCAAGTTTGCGGCCGACTGCCCCGCCTTCTTTTAATATATCACGGAATTGAACAAAATGGCTCTTCAATCTGGTAATTTCTTCCGTAATATCAGAACGGTCGGCGAAAATGGCGCATTCCGTGATCAGCCTGCTTTCGTCGAGTGCGTCCTCCGTCCATTCCTTCATTCGGGCGTAAAGACGCTCGCGGTATTGAATAACAACGGCCGAAGCGCGCTCTTTCACCTGTTCGGACAGCGTCTCAAGCCGCTCAATGTGCAGAAAGCAGTCTTCCGCCAAAAGCCGTCCTTCTTTTTCCCTCATGTCACAAAGTTCCTTTACAGCCAGCTCAGCGGCTTCCCTGATGACTTCTTCAAGCTTGTCATCACGCATCTGTTCTTCGTGTATCTGCGCAATATGTTCAAATTTAAAGAAATCCATTGCATCGGGTTCTGCCGCCAGGCTGTAGCGCTCTTTCATGACGCGTGCGGCGCTCACATATTCATCAAGGAGCTCCCAATCGATGTTCAGGCTTCTTTTTATGAGCGCGTCACTGTTTACAGTGAGAAACAGCTCTACTCTTCCGCGCTGTATATGCTGCAATATCGTTTGTTTCAGCTTATCCTCTACATATAGCAAAGGCCGTGGCAGGCGGGCGTTCACTTCTTTGAACCGGTAATTGACGGATTTCAATTCAACGGTTGCCGAGAGATCGCCTTTTGTGCTGCTTGCGCTGCCGAAGCCTGTCATACTCCGTATCATATGAAACACCCAATTCTTTCCCGTTATCAAAATAAAAGGGCAATAGACATGCTATTACCCCTAAGATTATATCATATGGAATTATTTTTTTCTTGTCAAAAGTGAACCCGCCAGCAAAAAAGTAGGTATGCCCGACATACCGATAATCAGCATCCAATCGCCCGGCGTAATCGGCACTGTTTTGAAAATCGGCTGCAGCGGCGGATAATAGATGACGATGACCATCAGGAAGATAGAAGAAATGATGGCGCCGAGCAGATAGATATTTTCAAACGGATTCCGGGAGAAAACAGACGTTTCGCTCCGGCAGTCAAACACGTGTATAAGCTGAGCCAGGACAAGAGTCGCGAATGCAACGGTCTGTGCGTAGGGCAGATTTTCAGGATTGCGGTGATAGACGATGATAAACGCTAAAATGGTTGCGGCTCCGATTAAAAACCCTCTTGATACGACTTTCCAGCCCAGTTTTCGCGCAAACACTCCTTCTTTCGGATGCCGCGGCTTCCGCCTCATCAGATCTCCTTCCGGCTGATCCATACCGAGGGCCATCGCCGGCAGCCCGTCAGTGACTAAGTTCACCCACAATATCTGAATCGGAACGAGCGGCAGCGGCAGAGCGAGAAGCATCGCAAACAGCATCACTAAAATTTCACCGACGTTGGAGGCGAGCAAATATCGGACGAATTTTCTTATATTTTCATAGATATTCCGTCCCTCTTTTATGGCTGATTTAATCGTAGCAAAGTTATCATCCACCAGAATGAGAGAAGAGGCTTCCTTTGCCACATCCGTTCCCGTCACGCCCATGGCAACACCGATATCTGCCTGCTTTATGGCCGGCGCGTCATTAACCCCGTCTCCCGTCATGGCGACGACGTGTCCGTTTTCCTGAAACGCTTTGACGATTTTCAATTTATGTTCAGGTGACACGCGTGCGAAGACGTAGACATCATCGACCGTTTCGATAAGTTCTTTCTCCGTAAGCTCATTCAGCGTCTTGCCGTCCATCACACGCCCCTTTTTCGGAAGAAGACGCAAATCTTTTGCAATGGCCTTTGCCGTTTCGACGTGATCTCCTGTGATCATAACCGTTTTAATGCCGGCCTCACGGCATTCTTTAATGGCCTGTCTGACCTCCGGACGGGGCGGATCAATCATGCCTGACAAGCCGAGCATCGTCAGATTTTTTTCCGCCTGCTCCATTGTCGGCTTTTCTCCGGGCTTAAGCGGTTTATAAGCAATCGCGATCGTACGCAAAGCTTGCGACGCCAGCTCTTTCAGAACCGCTTCCGTTTCTGCTTTCTTTTCTCCTGAAAAAGGCGTACTTCTTGCGCCGTGCATCAGATGTGACGAGCGGTCAATCAGCACATCGGGCGCTCCTTTAGTGATGACGAACTGCTTTTTTTCCTTATCCTCTATAATGACGGTCATCATTTTGCGGACGGAGTCAAACGGAAACTCGGCAACCACGCGGTATTGCCCGCTGAGCCAATCGTTTGAATAGCCGCCCTTTCTTGCAGCCGTCAGCAGCGCTCCTTCTGTCGGATCACCGTCGAGTACATAACGGCCGTCTTTCAGTGAGATTTCAGATGTGTTGCACAACGCGCCGAAAACCAGCATCTGTTCAAGAATCTTCTCATCTTTCGGCTTGATTTCCCGCTCATCGCGAGTGAAAACGCCCTCCGGCACATAGCCGATGCCCGACACTTTATAAATTTTGCCGCCTGACCACATATGGGTGACGGTCATTTTGTTTTGTGTCAGCGTGCCGGTTTTATCAGAACAAATGACAGAGGCGCAGCCCAATGTTTCAACCGCCGGGAGCTTTCTGACAATTGATTTTTGTTTGATCATGCGCTGGACGCCGATTGATAATGCCACCGTAACAATGGCGGGAAGCCCTTCCGGAATCGCGGCGACGGCCAATGACACCCCGGCCAAAAACATGCTGTAAAGATCATGTCCCTGTAAGACGCCGACTGCAACGACCAATACCGTTAAAAGGAGCGCGACGATAATTAAAATTTTGCCGAGCTCTTCAAGTCTTCGCTGTAGCGGTGTTGAAAGGCTGCCGGCGGATTCCAGCATATCGGCGATTTTCCCCATTGCCGTATTCATTCCTGTACCGACAACGACGCCGACACCGCTGCCGCGCGTTACGATCGTACCCATAAACGCCATATTGCTGATGTCGCCTAACGAAACATCCGGCTTTCTCAATTTATCGGCTTGTTTAACCACCGGAATTGATTCCCCGGTCAGCGCCGATTCCTCAATTTCAAGGCTTTTCGCTTCAACGATCCGCACATCCGCGCCAATCCGGTCGCCGCTTGAAAATTTCATGATATCGCCGGGAACGAGCTCCTTGGACTGAATTTTCTTCCAGCTCCCGTCCCGCAACGCTGACACATACGGCGTTGACAGCTCTTTTAATGCATGTAAAGACTTTTCCGCCCGCCGCTCTTGAAAAAAACCGAGAACCCCATTGACAAATACAATCGCCATAATCGCTACGGCATCTACATATTCGCCTAAAAACCCGGATATTAAGGTTGCCGCCAGCAGCACGAGCACCATAAAATCTTTAAATTGGGCGAAAAACACGGCGATCGCCGGTGTCCTCTTGCCCTCCTGAAGCTCGTTCGGCCCGTGCTTTTCAAGGCGTTTTTTCACCTCTTTTTCGGTCAACCCCTGTTTAATGGACGTATTTGTTGCTTTCAGCAAATCGGTTTGTCCCATTTCATGAAACTTCATTCTTCTCGTCCACTCCCCTGCCTCGCTTTAGAGATGTCACTCTGTAAACAAGCTTATTCTGACTCGTCCCTTTTCATGCTATAATTATCGAATGCAGGAAGAAGGAAAGGGTGTTTTATATGTCTTTTGATGGCATGTTTACATACGGAATGACACATGAATTAAACAGCCGGATTGCCGGAGGCCGGATCACGAGAGTCCATCAGCCTTTTAAGCACGATGTGATATTCCATATCCGCGCTAACGGAAAAAACCATAAATTATTATTATCGGCGCATCCGAGCTATTCACGGGTGCACATGACGAATCAGGCCTATGAAAATCCGAGCGAGCCGCCGATGTTTTGTACGCTGCTCAGAAAGCATATAGAAGGCGGATTTATTGAGAAAATAGAACAGGCCGGATTAGACCGGATTATGATATTCCGCATAAAAAGCAGAAATGAAATCGGCGACGAAACCGTAAGAACGCTGTATGTTGAAATTATGGGACGGCACAGCAATATTATCCTGACTGACGGAGAAGGAGCCATCATCGACGGGCTGAAACATTTATCTCCGTCGATGAACAGCTACCGGACCGTTCTGCCGGGCTATGATTACAAGCTTCCTCCCGCTCAGGAAAAAATTTCGCCGCTCGCCGCGGACGAAGAAGACGTTTTGCGTTATCTCAGTTTTCAGGAAGGACGGCTTGACCAGCAGATCGTCAGACATTTCTCCGGTGTTTCTCCGCTGTTTGCAAAAGAAGCCGTTCACAGAGCGGGTCTCGCTAACAAAATAACGCTGCCGAAGACGCTGATTGAAATGTTCCATGCCGTGAAAGATTGCAGGTTTACACCAAACATTACAACAGCCGGCGGAAAGGAATACTTTTATCTCCTGTCTCTCACACATGTAAACGGAGAGGAGCGCACCTTTCACTCACTGAGTGAGCTGTTGGACCGGTTTTATTTCGGCAAGGCGGAACGCGACCGCGTCAAACAGCAGGCTCAGGATCTCGAGCGGTTTGTCGCAAATGAACGGAAAAAGAACGCCAATAAGATAAAAAAGCTGGAAAAGACGCTCGACTACTCAGAGAATGCGAAGGAATTCCAGCTATACGGCGAACTGCTGACGGCGAATTTGTATATGCTGAAAAAAGGTGACAAAGAAGCGGAAGTCATCAATTATTATGATGAAGAAAGTAAGACGGTGACCATCCCTTTAAATCCGAACAAAACACCGTCAGAAAACGCGCAGATGTATTTTACAAAGTATCAAAAGGCGAAGAATTCCGTCGAGGTGGTAAAAGAACAGATCCGTCTGGCCGAGGAGGAAATCGCTTATTTCGATCAGCTGATCCAGCAGCTCTCCTCCGCCTCCACAAAGGATATTCACGAAATAAGGGAAGAGCTTGTGGAAGGCAAATATCTGCGACCGAAACAGCAGCGAGGACAGAAAAAGCAGAAGCAGCACGTTCCTGTTTTGGAGCAATATGAATCTTCACGGGGATTGACGATTCTTGTCGGCAAAAACAATAAACAAAATGAATACTTAACGACAAAAGCTGCCGCAAGGGATGATTTATGGTTCCACACGAAAGACATTCCGGGTTCCCACGTTGTGATTAAAAGCAGCGATCCGGATGAACAATCCATACTGGAGGCGGCTGCGATCGCCGCTTATTTTTCCAAGGCGAAAGATTCCGGCTCCGTTCCCGTTGATTATACAAAAATCAGACACGTGAAAAAGCCAAACGGCGCAAAGCCCGGATTTGTCACCTATGACAGCCAGCATACCGTATTTGTCACACCTGATGCCGACCTTGTCATACGGCTGAAAAAATAAACGCACCTCCAAGCTGAAACCCGCACTCAGCTTGGAGGTGTTTTTTATTACTTATAAACGGTGACGAAACTCTCCCAGCCGTCAGAACCGATCTTTACAGTATCTGATCAGTTTCCCGTCATGTCTGCCTGATCCGCCGGGGCCGTCTCTGATTAAAACGGTCACACCTGATTTGGCGGCGGATACTGTCACCTTCCCTCGCCGAACCTGAGCACATCCGGGCGGGTCTCTGACCTTTCCTTTGTATGCGGGCGGAATCCAGGCGGCATCGGGACCAGATACATATTCCGCGTCACTTCGCAATCCTGACCGCTTGTCGGCATATAACATTCAAACTGCCCGCTTTCGTTTTGAATTGTTCACATTCGGGGACTGTCAGGACAGTATAAAAAATACCCTGCCTGATGACAGACAAGGTGTTTTTTATGATCTTCTTCTTTTCTCAAATAAACGATCCACTTCTTCAGCCAAATCAGCAGTAATGAGAGGCTCTATGTCCTCAGCCAGTCTTTTCGTATGTGCCGGGCTTGCGCCGCTTGTTGATACGGATACTTGAATGCGACCTTTGCGGATGATCTTCGGCATATACACGCTGCCCTGTTCAGCCTCGCTTACACAATTGACCAGCTGTGTTTCAGAAGCGGTCGCGGCTATCTCCTGATTCACGCTGCGGTCATTTGTCGCGGCAATGATGAAAAAAGCGGGCGCGAGATCCTTCATTTCAATTTTACGGGAAACCCAGCGAATACGTCCTTCATCCGCCAGCTGTTTAATTTCAGGCAGGGCATCGGGACTGATTACAGTAATATCCGCGCCTTCCGGAAGCACCGTTTTGAGCCTTCTTAAGGCAACATTGCCTCCGCCCGCGATGATAATTCTTTTTCCGCTTAGATTAATGTGCAGAGGCAGCATACTGTCCCCCCTTAAAATCAAACTGGCCGCCGGGGTTTCGAACAGCTTCTGACACACGGTTCAAAAACGCCTGCTTAATATGCGGGTGAAAACCTAAGTATGAAGCGAGATGAACATTTTGATTGATCGTTTGAAGCTTTTGAACTTCCCGTTCAATCTCAGTCATTAAAAGCCCGGTAAACAGAAGATATGGAACGATAAAAACGGGTGCTCCGTCATCCTCTTCAAGGCCGGCAAACACTTCTTTATAGTGCGGGTCACATGCTGTTAAAAAACAAGGGATGACTTCTTTAACAGGTGTAATCGCCTCAAGTTTTCCGGCAATCTTACTGACTGCGTTTTTAACTGCCGGATCTGTGCTTCCTCTTCCGATCAGCACCACTTTCGCCTGCTCAATGGGCACTCCGGTATCTTCAATGCGATGATGCACCGCTTTTACGACTTCATCGTCCACTCCGATCGGAACACCATATGTCACTTTTATATCGGGATGCAGGGCCGCCGCACGGGCGATTTCAGCCGGAATGTCATGTTTTGCGTGGGCAGCGGTCAACAGCAGCAAAGGCACGGCCGCAATATGAGTGGCGCCTTGTCTGACACATGCTTCAAATCCCGCTTCAATAGACGGTTCCTGCAGTTCTAAAAAACAAATTTCCTGAATGGGAGCGTCAGCGTGCGGCATGCACCCTTTTAAAAACGCCGCCGACTCTGTCTGCGCTTTTTTCAGCCTGCTTCCGTGCCCGATGTATAAAATCGCCTGCTTCATTTACAACGCCTCGCTCAAATCCAGATTTTTCTGTTCAGATGCATACCAGTCCAGTTTGCAGTGATAATTGACGACATCACCGATAACAATTAAGCTCGGGTTTTTGATTTCTTCTTTTATCACTGTGTCTGAAAGCGTGCCGACGGTGCAGACGACTGTTTTTTGCCTGTCCGTCGTTCCCCAATGAATAAAGGCTGCCGGGGTGCCGGCGTCTCTTCCGTTTTCCAGCAGCATTCTTTCTATCTGCCGGATATTTTTAATTCCCATATAAATCACCAGCGTATCAATGCCCGTCGCCAGCGCTTTCCATTTTTCTTCAAAGTCGTCTTCTTGTTTATAATGCCCCGTAACGAATGCGACATTGGAGCTCGCCTCTCTGTGCGTCACGGGAATGCCGGCATAAGCAGCAGCCGCGATTCCTGATGTAATGCCGGGAACGATCTCAAACGGAATGGCGTTTTGCGCGAGAGCCTCCGCTTCTTCGCCTCCGCGGCCGAAAACAAACGGGTCGCCCCCCTTGAGCCTTACAACGGTTTTTCCTTTTTTCGCATACTTCACAAGGAAACGGTTGATCGTATCCTGTTTCATAATGTGAAAATCCGGGAGCTTGCCGCAGTAAATCAGATCCGCTTCTTCTCCGGCATACTGTAAAATCTCTTTGCTTACCAATCTGTCATATAATATAACATCCGCTTTCTGTATGGCTTTCATTGCCTTGACCGTTAATAAGTCCGGATCTCCCGGACCGGCTCCAACGATAAATACTTTCCCCATAGCATGTCTCCCCGATCCGTTTTGAAATCTTCCCAGAACAGCCGCGAGGCCGCACTTCAGCTATTTTACCATATCCCGCCATTAGGGGGGATATCCGGCTGATTGCGCGGCCTTTTTGGACCTATTATGCTAAGCTGTTTTTCACAAAGTCAACCAGTCTTCCCGTGCATTCTTCGCGTTCACATTTGCCTGAATCAAGTACGAGCTCAGGCGCTTTCGGCTCTTCATACGGTGAGTCGATCCCCGTAAAGAACGGAATTTCACCATTTCTTGCTTTTTTATATAAACCTTTCGGATCGCGTTTTTCACATATATCGAGGTCGCATTTCACATAGATTTCATTAAATTCGCCCTCTGCCACAAGCTCTCTCACCTGATCTCTGTCCTCACGGAACGGAGAAATAAAAGCCGTGATGACGATGGTTCCCTGCTGAACGAAAAGCTTCGCCACTTCCCCGATTCGGCGTATATTTTCCTTGCGGTCATCATCGGAAAAACCTAAGTCCTTGTTTAAGCCGTGGCGGATGTTATCACCATCAAGCACGATGACTTGATAGCCTTGTTCAAACAGCTCGCGCGCTGCGGCGTTTGCAATCGTGGATTTCCCTGAACCGCTTAAGCCCGTCAGCCAGAGGATAGAGCTTTTATGCTTGTTTTTCTGCTGGTATTCTTCTTTCGTTATTGAGGCTTCATGCCACACGATATCACGATTTGTCACTCTATTTTCCTCCTTAAGAAACGCCTGCTTCTTCTTTCGTTTTCAGCCCTTTAATCAACACCTCGACAACTTCAGGACGGCTGAATTCCGCCGGCGGCATGACGCCGCTTCGCAGCATTTCTCTAACCTTTGTTCCTGACAGAATGACGTGGTCTTCTCTGTCATGCGGGCATGTTTTGGCCGTTCCCATGTTGCCGCATTTCCGGCAGAAGAAGCTGTGCTCGAATTTCATCGGTGTAATCCCGAGTTCATCCGCTGTAAATTGATCAAACAGCTCTTGCGCTTCATATGTGCCGTAGTAATCACCGACGCCGGCATGATCGCGGCCGACGATAAAATGCGTGCAGCCGTAGTTTTTGCGGACAAGCGCGTGGAAAATGGCTTCTCTCGGCCCCGCATACCGCATTGCCGCCAAAAATACGCCGAGGAAAACACGGTCTTTCGGATAATAATGATCGAGCAGCACCTGGTAGCTTTCCATTCTGACATCCGCCGGAATGTCATCTGATTTTGTTTCACCGACGAGCGGGTTCAAAAACAGGCCGTCAACCGTCTCAAGCGCGGTTTTTTGGATATATTCGTGGGCGCGGTGAACCGGATTTCTCGTTTGGAAACCGACGATGGTTTTCCAGCCCTTTTCTTCGAAGCTTCGTCTTGTATCGGCAGGTTCAAATGTAAACTCGGGAAACTGCTTTGACGCTTTTTTAACTAATGTGATCGGCCCGCCGATATACGTATCGCCGCGTGAAAATAATTTTTTCACGCCCGGATGCGCGGCATCATCGGTTTTATATACGTGAACAGCTTCTTTTTGTTTATCCGGCGTATAAATATCTTCGATGTCGACGACGCCATATGTTTCTCCGCCGTAAGTCAGTTTCACCGTGTCGCCGACGGCAAGCTCAGCCGCTTTTTCTGAATCGACCGGAAGCGTGATCGGCAGGGACCAGACAACCCCGGATGCCAGACGCATATTTTCAACGACTGACACGTAATCTTTTTCTGTGAAAAATCCTTCAATCGGGCTGTACCCCCCGATGCCGATCAGCTCTAAATCAGCGAACGAAATCAAATCAAGCTCAATTTCTTTTTGGACGGATGTAAGATCATACTGCTCATTCACCCGGTTAATTAATGTTCCTCCGTGCGGTGCTAAACTCATAATACATGATTCCTCCCAGTTAACAGATAAATAAACTCAGATTAATAGTTAAATGCCCCCGCCTTGTTCATGGACAGAGCGTTTCTCTTTTCGGATGGCTTTCATCAGACTGGCGGCTCCGCCAGCTGCCAAAAGCACGCTGGCCATCATAAAGATGGAATAGTAATCTCCTTTTAACAGCAGGGAGACAAGCAGATACGAAATCGATAGTGACAAAAACGGCGAAACGACCCATACTTTGAGCATCGTTTTCACGACTTCTTTATGAAAAACGTTCGGCCCGTTTTTGGCCATTCCGATACCGATAATTGATGATGATGTGACTTGCGCCAATGGGACCGGCAGACCGAAGACGGAACTGATAATGACAAGCCCCGCGCCGGTTCCTGAAAGCAGTATGCCTTCTCCGGCTGAAAATCTCGTAATCTTTTTCCCGTTGGTTTCAAGCACTTTACGTCCTAAAAGCAGAGCGCCGAGAGCGACAAAGATGCCTCCGTACAGCGTTCCTTTGGACACGCTGAGCACGCCCGCAGCAACCAGAGGGCCCACTGCATTTGCGACATTATTCATTCCGGCTGAAAAAGCTTCCCAAAACCCCGCAATCAGCAGCACAATCCCTAAAATCTTCTGTTTCCGATTCGAAATGACTCGAATATTCAGAGAACTGAATACCTTCGAGACGAGAAACGTGAAACAGAACGCGACAAACGGTACAAGCACCCAAAAACTCACGATGACCAAAAGATGCTGTAAAAACAATACTTTGTACGCGACGCCGACACCGACAATCGCCCCGACAGTGACCTCACTCGTCGACAGCGGAATGCCGAGCACATTCGCCGTGAATAACGATAGCGCCGCCGATCCGATAATAATGCAGACAATGGTGAGCGTAATGGTTTGTTCGGGAATGATTCCGCCGCTGATCGTCTTAACAACTTCACCGCCGCCGATAACCGCCCCTGACAGGACTCCGGCCGCGCAGATGATCAGCGCATACGTTTTCTTTTTAACGGCGCCGGACCCGTAAGCGACTCCCATTGAAGCCGCGGCTCCGCTGGCTCCGATATTCATGGCAAAAAACAGGCAGAATAAAATAGCGGCTAATTCCATCGTGCAGCTCCTTTATTCATGCAGTCCGCATTCTGTTTTCGCCATGCCGTTCCATCTGCCGCTCCGCAAATCTTCCGCGGTAAATGCAGGTGAAGTGCACGGTTCACAGCCGATGCTCGGATACCCCTGATCGTGGAGGATATTGTAATCCAGCTCATGCTTGGAAGTATATCTCCAGATGTCTTTCCATGTCCAATGGATCAGCGGGCATACTTTAATCGATTGAAACTTGTCGTCTTTATTCAGGAAATTCGTATTCGCCCGGCTCGGCCCTTGATCCCGGCGAAGACCGGACAGCCATGCCGGATGCCCCGCGAGCGCTTCTCTTAACGGCAGAATTTTTCTGATGTAGCAGCACTGGTTCGGTTCTCTTTCCCACAGTTTATCTCCGTGAGCCTCGGCCTGTTCCTCAAGAGTAAGGCTTGGCTTTTTCAGGATAATGTTCAGCCCCGGGTAACGTTCTTTCACTTTTTCAATCGTTTCATATGTTTCTTTAAAGTGAAGACCCGTATCAAGAAACACGATTTCCGCGTCTTTCTTTACTTTAGAAATTAAATCGATCAGGACGATGCCTTCAATCCCGAAGCTGCACGCGTAAACAAGCTGGTCTCCGTAGTGGCCGTATGCCCATTTTAAAACGGACAGCGCGCCTTTATAGGAATCGTCTTCCGGAAATGTAATCGCCGGCTCTTCCCATGTGTCATACGTTAGCATTTTTTCTTTCCTCCTCCCGGAGACAATCAAACAGCTGTTGTTTTCTGCCGGTTGTCTTATCCCTCAATCTTTTTTTCATATAAAAAACTTTCAATCCAGCGGAATGAAAGACAGTGACCCGGTATAGCCCTTATCTTCAAAATGCTGTGCATTTTTCTGGATGCGGCACCTTGCAATTCACGCAGGTTGCCGGGCGTCATCGGTCCAGTCCCTCAGCCGCTCTTGATAAGCTTTTTAGATTTGTACTAAATTTTAGCACAATTCTAACAGAAGTCAACCCGAGTTTTTTGATAGGAATAATAAAACAGGCCCTGAGGCCTGTTTTTATTGTCATTATTTTTTAAACCAATCTTTTGACTCGGGATTTAATTTCCATGATTTCAGTTTTTCAATGTCAGCTGAATGAATCGTTCCGTTTTCAAGCGCGACTTCAATCAGCGTGTCATAATCCGTTAACGAGTAATAAGGAAGACCCGCTTTTTTAAAGGCTTCTTTTGCTTTCGGCAGTCCGTATGTAAAAATGGAAATGACGCCGAGAACTTCCGCGCCCTCTCTTTGAAGGGCCGCCGCAGCTTCAAGCACGCTGCCCCCGGTAGAAATCAAGTCTTCAATCACGACTGTTTTTTGTCCTTTCTTAATGGCGCCTTCTATTTGATTTCCTTTGCCGTGCGCTTTCGGTTTGCTTCTGACGTAGCACATCGGCGCGCCTGTACGATCTGCGAGAAGCGCAGCATGCGGAATGCCCGCCGTTGCAGTGCCCGCGATCATCTCCGCCTCGGGGAAATGCTCTTTCAGCAGTTTGCCGAGCCCGTCCGCCACATCATTTCTCACTTTTGGATACGACAATGTCAGACGGTTGTCACAATAGATCGGTGATAAAATGCCGCTCGCCCACGTAAACGGCTCATTCGGGCGTAAAAAGACAGCTTCAATGTGTAATAGATGTTTTGCGATAGCCTGTTTCATCGGCGAACGCCCTCCCATTCCAGTTTAATTGCTTCATATGCTTTAACGGGGTTTTCCGCTTTTGTAATTGAGCGGCCCACGACGATGGCTGACGACCCGTTTTCTTTCGCAAATGACGGAGTCGCCGTCCGGACTTGATCGTCAGCTGCGTCACTGGCCGTGCGGATGCCCGGTGTGACTGTCAGAAATGAAGGCCGGACCGCTTCATAAATGGCTTTTGTTTCATGTACCGAACATACCACTCCGTCCAGCCCGCACTCTTCCGCCATTTTGCCGTAATGCACAACCGTTTCTAACAGCGGCTTATGCAGCAGAAGCTCTTCCTTCGCCACCTGCTCTGAAGTGCTGGTCAGCTGAGTCACCGCGATTAAAGACGGGCGTTTTCTGCCTGCCGGCGTGCCTTCTTCAAGCCCCTCAAGGGCCGCGCGCATCATGCGTGCGCCCCCTGCCGCATGCACATTGACGAGATCAACGCCGAGGCCGGCAAGCCGCCTCATCGCTTTATTGACCGTAGTCGGGATATCATGAAGCTTTAAATCTAAAAATATATCACAGTTCCGTTCTTTTAATTGGTGAATGATGGCGGGGCCTTCCTGATAAAAAAGTTCCATCCCCGTTTTGACAAAAAGCCTTTCCTTTTCAAACAAGTCTAAAAACGTTAAAGTCTCTTCCCCTGATGCAAAATCAAGCGCGATGATGGGCAGGTTGTTTTTCATGTTTCCAGCTCCTTCCGATGCATTCACTTACAGATTGAAAGCCGTGTTGGCGCAGCACACGGGGGAGCTGTTCTATGATTTCCGGGCAGACGAACGGATTGACGAAGTTCGCCGTGCCGACGGCAACCGCACTCGCTCCCGCAAGAAGAAATTCTAATGCATCCTCTGCGGTCTGAACGCCGCCCATCCCGATAATCGGGATTTGAACGGCCTGGCTGACTTCGTATACCATCCGGATGGCGACCGGTTTGATCGCCGGGCCTGACAGTCCGCCCGTTTTATTTGCTAAGATCGGCCGTCCCGTCTTGAGATCGAGCCTCATCCCGATGAGTGTATTAATCATCGTCAGACCGTCAGCACCGGCCGCTTCAATCGCTTTGGCAATTTCGGTTATGTTTGCGACATTAGGCGAAAGCTTCACATACACAGGCACTGCGGAAACTTCTTTCACCGCTTTTGTCAGTTCGGCCGCCATGACGGGATCAGTGCCAAAAGCAATCCCACCTGTTTTGACATTCGGACATGAAATGTTAAGCTCAAGCGCATGCACATTCGGCGCTTGGCTGATGTGCTCGGCCACTTCTTTATAGTCGTCCACCTGAGAACCGGCGACATTTGCGATAATCGGCGTGTCAAATTGTTCGAGCCAAGGCAGCTCATGATTGAGCACATGCTCAAGCCCGGGATTTTGCAGTCCGATGGCATTCAGCATTCCCGCGCTTGTCTCCGCCACTCTCGGCGTAGGATTTCCGAAGCGGGCTTCGTTCGTCGTTGCTTTAATCATAATGCCTCCGAGACATGATAAATCGTAAAATCCGGCATATTCTTTCCCGAAACCGAAACATCCGGAAGCGGGGATGATCGGATTTTTCAATTGGAGACCCGGCAGATTCACTTCTAACATTACAGCGCCACCTCCTCAGCTTTAAATACCGGCCCGTCAAGGCAGACCTTTACATAGGATGTATCGCTTTCACCCGTGCGGCACACGCAGGCGAAGCAGGCCCCGATGCCGCAGCCCATCCGCTCTTCCATCGAAAGGTAAACCTCTTTATAGCCGTACTGCTGCTTCAGAGCTTTCAGCATCGGTGTCGGTCCGCAGCTTAGCAGGACATCGAATTCGAGCTGCTTTTCACGGATGACATCGGTGACAAATCCTTTCTCTCCATATGTTCCGTCAGCCGTCGCCACATAGGTGTCTCCGTACGCACGACATTCCTGTTCGTAAAAAACATCCTTTGCTGATTGAAATCCAAGCACATGAATGACGTTTACGCCTTTTTCCGTCAGGCGCTTTGACAGTTCCTGCAAAGGCGGAACCCCGACTCCGCCTCCGACTAACAGCGCGGTTTTGCCGGGTTCAATCCGCCGGACGGGGAATCCGTTGCCGAGAGGGCCGAGAACGTCTATCCTGCCGCCCTCTTTTTTCTCGGACAAAAGACGCGTTCCCTCACCGTCAGCTCTGTAGATAACGGATACTTCATTCGCGGCGAAATTGACGTCCGCAATGCTGAGCGGTCTTCTTAATAGCGGCGTGACCGCGTCACTCACCTTCAGATGAAGAAATTGACCCGGCTCGGTAAGGTGCCGGACAAGCTCTCCTTTCAGCACCATCTTATAAATCCTGTCGGCAATCTCTAAGTTGGATTGAACAGTCAAATGCGCTTTCTTCATATCGTGACTGCCGCCTTTTGATTGGTTTCGGATGCAGGCATATGATCCGCCCGGAATGTCATGCTTTCCAATACCCGCAAAATGGCTTCGGCCGTATCTAAAGATGTCAGGCAGGCGACTCCGTTCTCAACGGATTCGCGGCGGATTCTGAAGCCGTCTCTGGCCGGCTGTTTGCCCTTTGTCAGCGTATTGATGACAAATTGCGCTTCGCCGTTTCTGATGACATCGAGCAGATTTTTCCCTTCTTCGCCGATTTTTCCGACGACCTGAGCCGGAATCTGAGCGTCTTTCAAATAAGCCGCCGTTCCTTCCGTTGCCAAGATTTTATAGCCGATGGCGTGGAACCGCTTGGCGATCAGCAGTCCTTCTTCTTTATCTTTATCGGCAACAGTCAACAGCACTGAGCCGTAGTTCGGAATTTGAATGCCAGAGGCAATCAGCGCTTTATAGAGCGCTTTTTCAAGGGTTGAATCTTTGCCCATGACCTCTCCCGTCGACTTCATTTCAGGGCCTAACGTAATATCCACTCTTCTCAGCTTCGCGAATGAGAAGACAGGCGCTTTCACGAATACCCCCTGCTGTTCAGGCTGCAGCCCCTCTTGATAGCCGAAATCAGCAAGCTTTTGGCCGAGGATGACCTTTGTCGCCAGGTTCGCCATTGGGATTTTTGTGATTTTGCTTAAGAACGGCACGGTTCTGCTTGACCGCGGATTTACCTCAAGCACATACACCTCACCTTGCGACAGGACGAACTGGATGTTCAGCAACCCGATGATGTTAAGGCCTTTTGCTAAGGCTACAGTGTATTGTTCGATTTTTTTCTTAATGTCTTCGCTTAAAGACTGAGGCGGATAGACGGCGATTGAATCCCCTGAATGGACGCCGGCCCGCTCGATATGCTCCATAATTCCCGGAATAACGACTGTTTCGCCGTCAGATACGGCATCGACTTCGATTTCTTTCCCCGTCAGATAACGGTCGATTAACACCGGATGCTGCGGGTTGATTTTGACCGCATTTTTCATATAGTGAAGCAGCTCTTCTTCGTGATAGACGATTTCCATCGCCCGGCCGCCGAGCACATACGAAGGGCGGACAAGTACCGGATAGCCGATGGATGCGGCGATTTTGACAGCTTCGTTCACCGACACGGCGGTTTTTCCAAGAGGCTGCGGCACATTCAGCGCCTCAAGCGCCTGCTCGAACTTATCCCGGTCTTCCGCACGGTCTAAATCTTCAAGTGATGTGCCGAGAATTTTGACGCCGCGGGCGCTCAATTCTTCCGCAAGATTGATCGCCGTCTGCCCGCCGAATTGGACAACAACGCCTTCCGGCTGTTCCAAATCAATGATGTGCATGACATCTTCAACCGTCAGCGGTTCAAAATACAGTTTGTCTGATATGCTGAAATCAGTGGACACCGTCTCAGGATTGTTGTTGATAATAATCGCTTCATAGCCTGCCTGCTTGATCGCCCAGACAGAATGAACGGTCGCATAGTCAAATTCGACGCCCTGTCCGATACGGATCGGCCCGGAACCGAGGACGACGACGCTTTTTCTTGAAGTAACCTCAGACTCGTTCTCTTCCTCATATGTGCTGTAGAAGTACGGGGTTTCTGATTCGAATTCCGCCGCGCATGTATCCACCATTTTATATACAGGCTTGATGTCTGCTTCTTTTCGCATTTGATACAGCTCTTGTTCCGGCATATTCCATTCCCGGCTGATATATTTGTCGGAGAAACCGAGTTCCTTCGCTGTTTGAAGGACGGCGAGGCTGCCTTTTTCCGCTTTCAGCTCTGTTTCAAAAGCGACCAGCTTCCAGAGCTTGTGCAAAAAGAATACGTCAATTGCGGAAAACTCATGAAGCTGCTCCACTGTATAGCCTCTTCTGAACGCTTCAGCAAGATAAAACAGGCGTTCATCCCCGGCTTTTCTGATCCGTTTTTCCAAAAGTCCGTCAGAAATCTCTCCCGCATCCTTCAGTTCCAGGTGATAGACATCGGCTTCCAGTGAGCGGACCGCCTTTAACAGCGATTCTTCAAGGGTGCGTCCGATGGCCATGACCTCTCCGGTGGCTTTCATTTGCGTCCCGAGCCTGCGGTTTGCCGACTCAAATTTGTCGAACGGCCAGCGCGGGATTTTAGAAACGATATAGTCAAGCGCGGGCTCAAAAGCCGCATATGTTTTTCCTGTTACGGGATTCATCATTTCATCAAGAGAAAGCCCGACTGCGATTTTCGCCGCAAGCTTTGCGATCGGGTAACCCGTCGCTTTTGAAGCGAGGGCAGATGAGCGGCTCACCCGCGGATTCACTTCGATAATGTAATATTGGAAGCTGTCGGGATCGAGCGCGAGCTGAACATTACAGCCGCCTTCAATGCCGAGCGCGCGGATCAGCTTTAATGAAACATTGCGCAAAAGCTGATATTCCCGGTCGCTCAAAGTCTGGCTCGGGGCAACGACGATGCTGTCGCCCGTATGGATGCCGACCGGATCGATATTTTCCATGTTGCAAACGACGATCGCGTGATCTCTGCTGTCTCTCATGACTTCATATTCGATCTCTTTGTAACCGGCAATGCTTTTTTCCAGAAGGCACTGATGGACGGGGCTGAGTTTTAATCCGTTTTCGACGATCTCTTTCAGTTCTGCTTCATTCGAGCAGATGCCGCCGCCCGTTCCGCCTAATGTGTAAGCGGGGCGCACGATAACCGGAAACCCGATCCGGCCGACAAATTCCTCGGCTTCCTGTAAAGTGCGGATGATCTCACTTTCCGGCACCGGTTCATTCAGCTCATTCATCAGCGTACGGAATAAGTCGCGGTCTTCCGCCTGCTGGATGGCGGACAGCTTTGTGCCGAGCACTTCCACCCCGCATTCCTCAAGAACCCCGAGTTCAGACAGCTCGACGGCAAGGTTCAGTCCGGTCTGTCCTCCCAGAGTCGGCAGGATGGCGTCCGGCCGTTCTTTTCTGATAATACGCGTGAGAAACTCCGGCGTCAGCGGCTCTATGTATACCCGATCAGCCATTTCCGTATCCGTCATAATCGTTGCCGGATTCGAGTTGACGAGAATGACTTCATAGCCTTCTTCCTTTAAAGCGAGACACGCCTGTGTGCCCGCATAATCAAATTCCGCCGCCTGTCCGATAATAATCGGGCCTGATCCGATCACTAAAATCTTTTTAATATCTACGCGTTTTGGCATACCGCTTCCCCTTCTTTCTCAGTTGTTTCGATCAAGTCAATGAATCTGTCAAATAAATGATTGGCGTCTTCCGGCCCCGGTGAAGCTTCAGGGTGGTACTGAACCGTAAATGCCGGCAACGTTTTATGCTTGAGTCCTTCGATCGTTTGATCATTGATCGCAATGTGCGTCACTTCAAGCTCTGTCTCATCTATTGAAGAAACTGTATATCCGTGGTTTTGGGCGGTTAAAGCGACTTTCCCTGTCGCAAGCTCTTTAACCGGATGATTGGAACCCCTGTGTCCGAATTTCATTTTTTCCGTTTCCGCTCCGGATGCCAGCGCAAATAATTGGTGGCCGAGGCAGATTCCGAATAACGGCACCTTCCCGAGTATGCCTTTTATCATTTCAATGGCTTCCGGCACATCTTTCGGATCTCCGGGTCCGTTAGAAAGCATGATGCCGTCCGGCTTGAGCTGAAGCACTTCTTCCGCCGTTACATTGTACGGCACAACGATGACATCGCATTTTCTTTTGTTTAACTCTCTTAAAATGCCGTGCTTCATACCGAAATCGACGAGTACGATGCGTTTGCCGCGGCCCGGACTCGGATATGCCGTTTTCGCAGATACTTGAGCGACTTGATTTCTCGGCAGTTCCGTTTCTTTCAGCCTTGCAAGAACCTCACCGACATTCTCCTCACTTGAAGCAAACGTTCCTTTTAATGCGCCGGCCGTGCGGATCATTCTTGTGAGCTTTCTCGTGTCAATCCCTTGTAAGCCGGGGATATTTTTCATTTTCAGATACTCGTCAAGCGTGTAAGCCGAACGCCAGTTGGAAGGCAGCTCGCACAGTTCTTTTACGATCAGCCCTTTTACAAAAGGAGTGATGGATTCAAAGTCATCTCTGTTAATTCCGTAGTTGCCGATCAGAGGATACGTCAGCGTCACGATCTGCCCGCAGTAAGAAGGGTCTGATAAAATTTCCTGATAACCGGTCATTCCCGTGTTGAATACAACTTCACCCGCGGTATGTTCCAGGCTCCCGAATGCTTCACCCTCAAATACCGCTCCATTTTCCAGCACTAGTCTTCTTTTCATTTGACGAGTCTCCCTTCTTCATATGCAAGCTTACCGGCAGCCATCGTTGCAACAGGCCAGCCGAAGCACTTCATCTTGTTGAATGGCGTATTTTTTCCTTTAGATAAAAATGTATCTTTGTCAATGGCTGCTTCTTTTTCCAGATCAATCAGGGTAATGTCAGCCGGCGCCCCCGGTGCAAGCGTTCCGTACGGAAGACCGAATGCCTCGCAAGGTTTTACCGTCATGAAATCAACCAGCTGCTTCAGCGTCCACGTCCCGTTTTTCACAAAATGTGTGTACAGAAGCGGAAAGGCTGTTTCTAAACCGACGATACCGAAAGGCGCAAGCTTCATATCCGTGTTTTTCTCTTCTTCTGTATGCGGCGCATGGTCAGTGGCGATGAAATCAATCGTGCCGTCTAAAAGCCCTTCAATCAGCGCCTCTCTGTCCTCTTTGCTGCGAAGCGGCGGATTCATTTTAAAATTGGTATCAAGTCCCGGGATATCTTCGTCACAAAGCAGCAGGTGGTGCGGCGACACTTCCGCCGTCACGCGGATTCCCGCTTTTTTTGCGTCTCTTACGGCTCTGACGGATTCTTTCGTGCTGATATGACACACATGGTAATGGCAGTCCGCCGCTTCCGCCAGCAGGACGTCACGGGCGATATGTACCGCTTCACAAATGGAAGGTATGCCGTTCAGGCCGTTCGCTTTTGAAAAAGATCCTTCATGCACGCTTCCGCCGTAAATAAGCGAGTTATCCTCACAATGAGCGACAATCGCTTTATTCATTGAAGCCGCCCGTTTCATGGCTTCATACATCATTCCTGCCGTCTGAACGCCGACGCCGTCATCGGTGAAGGCGAATGCGCCCGCTTCATGAAGCGCCTCAAAATCTGTCATTTCTTCGCCGATTTGTCTGATCGTAATTGATGCGTAAGGAAGGACCCTGACAGATGAGGTTTCTTTGATCCGGTTTTGCAGCCATTCCATCTGCTCTTTCGTATCCGGCACCGGTCTTGTATTCGGCATGGCTGCGACTGTGGTAAAGCCGCCCCGCGCCGCGGCTTTAGAGCCCGTCTCAATGGTTTCTTTTTTCTCGCCGCCCGGTTCTCTGAAGTGGACATGAAGGTCTACGAGCCCCGGTGAAACGAACAGTCCCTCAGCGTCGATCACCGTTTCTCCTTCTTTCGCTGTCAGAAGCCCGGTTTCCGTAATGAATTCACCCGTTACCCGGATATCCTGTGCCACTTTTTCTCCCTGTTCATTTAACATCCAGCCGTTTTTAATGAGATAAGACATAAGCCGCTTCTCCCCTTTTCACATTGGTTTGCAGTGCTCTTTTTAAGACTGCCATTCTGATATACACACCATTTTCCATTTGTTTAAAGATTCTTGATTTTCCGCATTCCACTAATGTTGTGTCAATTTCGACTCCTCTGTTCACCGGTGCGGGATGCATGATGATGGCATGCCGCTTCATGCTCTCCGCCCGCTTTGCGGTCAGCCCGTATGCTTCCAGGTAGCCTTTTTGGTCAGCTTCTGTCTGATGCCTTTCATTTTGGATGCGGAGCAGCATGACGACATCTGAAGCTTGTATGGCTTCATCCGTCTGAACACAGGTGCCGAAGGCGTTTTTCTCATCCTGCCATTGCGGCGGACCAGAAAACAGCACGCGTGCGCCGAGCCTTGTCAGCACCTCGGCATTCGACCTTGCCACCCTGCTGTGTTTGATATCGCCATGAATGGAAACCGTCAGGCCCTGAAAGGTCTCAAATTCCTCTTGAATCGTCATTAAATCGAGCAATGACTGAGTCGGGTGCTGGCCGCAGCCGTCGCCGGCGTTTAAGATCGGAATATTGACTCTGCCGGTCAGATCTTTGTAATATTCATCCGTGCTGTGCCGGATGACGCAGGCGTCCGCTCCGATTGATTCCAGTGTTTTGACCGTGTCATATAAGGACTCGCCTTTTTGAACGCTTGTGCTCGTATCGTCTAAGCTGAGCACGTTCATTCCGAGTTTCTTTTCCGCCACTTCAAAGCTGAACCGCGTTCTCGTGCTCGGTTCAAAAAACAGATTCGCAACAAATTTTCCCGCGAGATCGGGGCGGACTGTTCCCTCTTTTATCGCTTTTGCCTCACGCAGCAGTTCTGTAATTTCAGCCGTGCTCAGTTCAGACATCGCCGTTAAATGATTCATGTTTTTCTCCTCCGTTTCCGCTTGAAGGCCGTAAAAAACACCCCGGTCTATAGACTCGGGGTGCGGTTAAAGAGAGAAGCAGCGTACAGCTTCTTCCCGTTATAACCCTTCCAAGCCTCTCTGGACTTTCTTTAAAAGGTTTTACATATGATTTTGTTTTTCTGATGCAATCGCGTCTTCTTCATTTGCATGCGGCAGGATGAGGTTCAGGATGACTCCGACGATTGCCGCAAGCGCCATGCCGGATATTTGGAACCCGCCTTTTGATACTTGAATAAAAGCCCCTCCGACGCCGATCACGAGGATGACGGATGTGATAATTAAATTTCTCTTGTTTTCATAATCAATGTTGTTGTCAATCAGCATTCTTAAGCCGCTGGAGGCGATAATTCCGAAGAGCAGGAAGGAAACGCCTCCCATAACCGCGGACGGAACAGAGCTGATCAGCGCTGATACTTTTCCTATAAATCCGAAGCACAGCGCAATCACACCCGCGCCGCCGATGACAAAGACGCTGAAAACTCTCGTAATTGCCAGTACACCGATGTTTTCGCCGTATGTTGTCGTCGGCGGGCCGCCGATTAACGAAGCGATAATCGTCGCTACGCTGTCCCCCATTATGGAGCGGTGCAGTCCCGGCTTTTTAATGAAATCCTGTCCGACGACTTTACTCAGCACCATTTGGTGGCCGATATGTTCTGACATCGTCACGAAAGCGACCGGCACCATCGCAGCCGCAATGCCCAATGTCACTGACGGCGTATAGTCTTTGAAAGGGATGATAAATTCAGGAGCGGCGAACCATTTTGCATCAATGACCGGCTGAAAATTGACGATACCCTGTGTCAGCGCAAACAGATATCCGCCTATAATGCCGATCAATACCGGAATCAGGCTTAAAAATCCTCGTAAAAAGATGGCGCAGATAATGGTGATTGCCAAAGTGACGCCGGCTACACTGAAATGTTTCAAGCTGTAGACGAGTTCCTTCGCATTCGGATCAGCATACATTGCCATATTGACGGCTGTGCTTGCCAGTCCGAGGCCGATGACGATGATGACCGGCCCGACGACCACCGGGGGCAGCAGCTTCATCAGCCACCCCGTTCCAAGCTGCCTGATGAGAAGTGCGATCAGGCCGTACACAATTCCCGCCAGGAAAGCGCCGACCATGGCAGCCCCCGGCCCTCCCGTCGCCTTCACCAAGATAATCGGTGATATAAAGGCGAATGATGAGCCGAGATAAGCGGGAATCTGGCCTTTTGTCACCAAGAGATAGGCGAGTGTCCCGATTCCGCTCGTGACAAGCGCCACAGCCGGGCTCATTCCGACCAGTTTCGGCACGAGTATGGTTGAGCCGAACATGGCGAATAAATGCTGCAGGCTGAATGACAGCCAGGACAATGGATTGGGGACGTCCCTGACTCCCAGGTTTACTTTTTTCTTACTCATGGCGTTTTCCTCCCGGTTGACTTTCAAATGGTATAAAAAAACCTCTTTGCTTTTTGCGCAAAGAGGCATACAAAACCCGGCCGCGTCGATCCGCCCGGCTTTGTGTTTTAAAATCCTCTTTGCAAACTCTCTGGAATGCATTTAAAAAGGGTGATTATTCATTTTCATAAATGGCGACCATATCAGTCTGATCAACTTCGCTCAGCTGAACCATCACTTTTTCAGCTTTTGAGGTCGGAATGTTTTTCCCGATATAGTCCGCTCTGATCGGCAGTTCCCGGTGCCCTCTGTCGACAAGCACGGCAAGCTGTATCGATGACGGCCGCCCGACATCAACGAGGGCATCCATCGCAGCTCTCACCGTCCGGCCGGTATAAAGCACATCATCAACCACAATGACCTTTTGGTCTGTGATATCGGCCGGAATGTCCGCGCCTTTTACAAGCGGCTCTTCATTGCTCGTTTTTTTCGTGAGATCGTCACGGTAAAGGGTGATATCGATTTCCCCGACGGTGACCGGATTCCCTTCAATCTGTTCGATCCGCTCGGCCAGCCGCTTCGCTAAATAAATGCCTCTTGTTTTAATTCCTACAAGAATGCAGTCATTCATTCCTTTATTCCGTTCGATCATTTCATGGGCTATCCTTGTCAGCGCCCGCCTGATCGCCTGTTCGTCGAGAATAACAGCTTTTTGATTCACTCGTGACACCTCTCCATTCGTATATAAGAAGAAAAAACCCCTCCTGCCAGAGCATAGAGGGGTTCCTTTCCAGGACGAAGACACACGTGTATCTCTTCTGTCCTATCCGTTATCCTTCTCAGCCTCTCTGGACTGTGTTAAAGAATCTATTCAGCTTGTTTTTATTATTTCAGAAAAGAAACTCGCTGTCAACGGCTATTTCTTAAATCTTCAATGAGTTTTTTCATATCTTCAGGAAGGGGCGCTTCAAACTCCATGTATTCGCCCGTCCGGGGATGATCAAAACCTAATATTCCGGCATGAAGCGCCTGACCGTTAAAATCAACGGTTTTTCTCGGTCCGTATTTCGGATCGCCCGCCAAAGGAAATCCGATATATTTCATATGAACACGGATCTGATGCGTTCTTCCGGTCTCAAGACGGCACTCTACGAGCGTGAAATCTTGAAAACGCTCAAGCACGTGGAAATGCGTGACGGCGTTTTTGCTGCTTTCTCTTGTTACGGTCATGCTTTGACGGTCTTTTTTATCTCTCCCGATCGGAGCGTCAATCGTTCCGTCATCATGTGAAATCATCCCGTGGACAACCGCTGTGTACTTTCTGGTCACGGTTTTATTGACGAGCTGATTAACGAGTGATTCATGCGCCATATCGTTTTTAGCGACCATTAACAGACCGGAAGTATCTTTATCAATCCGGTGGACGATTCCCGGGCGCATGACGCCGTTAATGCCGGAAAGGTCGTTGCAGTGAGCCATCAGTCCGTTTACAAGCGTCCCTGTCACATGGCCGGGCGCCGGGTGTACAACCATGCCCCGCGGTTTGTTCACAACCAAGACGTCCTGATCCTCATAGTAAATGTCCAAATCCATCGGCTCTGCAAGCACGTCCAATTCTTCCGGTTCAGGAATGGTGACGTTTACCTGATCGCCGGGCTGCATTTTATAATTCGCTTTTACGGATTTGCCGTTAACGGATACCAGTCCCTCTTTTACCCACTGCTGCACTTGAGTGCGTGACCAGTTTTCTCCCGTTGAAGCCAAAAATTTATCAATCCGTTCGCTCTTTTGTTCAGGCTGAACGGTTATCTCAAATTGATTCATGTTATTGCTCCTTCTTTTTCCCGCTGTCAAACAGCATATGAATAAATAAAAGTATTACACCGACGCACAGTGAGGAGTCCGCGATATTAAAAATCGGATAGTGATAATCCACGATGATGACATGAATAAAATCCACCACTTCCTGGCGCGCCGCCCGGTCAATAAAGTTTCCGGCCGCACCGCCCAGCATTAAGCCGAGAGAAATTCCGAGTAACATCTGCCCTTTTGCATAACGCTGTATGTAATAAACGATTCCGATAATCACGGCGATGGTAATGACGTAGAAAAACCACATTTGGCCGGCTAAAATCCCCCACGCCGCTCCCGTGTTGCGATGAGATGTGATATAAAGCACCTGATTGATGACAGGTATGCTTTGTCCCAATTCCATATGGCTGACGACAAGCCATTTGGTCAATTGGTCGGCAATAATAATAAAAAGAGCGATAAGATAATAAAGCACACACGTTCCTCCAGTATACAGTTACTTTTATCCTTTATGAATTTTATCAGTAAAAGATGCCAGAGTAAAGGCAGATCATAAGCGCATGCAAACAGACGCTGTCACTCATACAGCGCCTGATCATATGCATAATCTCCGGGTTCCCAATATGGAAGGGTTTTCTTTTCAAATTGAGCGGGATAATAAAAATCATCAGCGGTTCTGGCCGTCGGCAACACCGCAAGTTTTTCAATCGGAATGGGGGCGCCTGTTTTTTCACAATAACCGTACGTATTGTTTTCAAACTTAGACAGGGCAAGAAGAACGTCCTGAAGTTCTTCTTTTATATGATAGATCAGAGTTGCTTCTTGGTCGTTCATTGAAGGTTCAACAGATGCTGACATTTGAAAGCAAGAATATTCGAATAATCTTGATTGAAGTTCTTCTTTCATCATGAGAAGCTCCGTGTGGATTGCGGTCAGTTGATCATTCATTCATCACAACTCCTGCTCTTGATGTTATGGCTTTATTGTTGCCCCCAGAGCGCCATTTGAAGCCCATAAGATTTTTCCTGTCGTTCTAATCGATGACATTGCTGGCATGTAAAAAAGCGCCCGGCTGACACCGGGCGCTTTCCCATTTATTATTTTTGATAATATTTTTCAACGATTTCTGCATTGCGCAGTGATAATGTCGGATATTTCGGATTGGCTCCGACATCTTTAGAAATTACGCGGGAACGCTCACACATCTGGCCTTCCGCTTTTTCTACGGTCATTTTTCCTGTTGTGAAACTTTGCGCGTTTTCAGGCGCTTCACTTTCGTCTTTTACTGTCAGTTCTGAGACGATAAACAGCTGCGCGATGTTTTCTTTAATGGATGACAAGAGGTCGCGGTTTTCTTTGTTCGGATACAAAGTCAGGCTCGCTTCCAATGATCTTCCGATAATTTTTTCGTTACGGGCTGTTTCCAAAGCTTTCAGCACGTCGTTTCGAAGCTCCATGAAGCGGTCGAACTTTTCTTCTGTCGCTTGACTGTCCGGAACAGCAATGGTTTCCGGCATATCTGTCAGCTGCACGCTTGCTTCTTCAACAAATGATAAGTGAGACCACATTTCATCCGCCGTATGCGGGAGAATCGGCGCCGTCAGCTTCACTAACGCCAGCAGCGTTTCATAAAAGACGGTCTGCATGCTGCGGCGGTCCGGATGATCCGCATGCTCGATGTACACAACATCTTTTGCAAAATCAAGATAGAAGGAGCTGAGCTCGATCGTACAGAAATTGTGAATGCTGTGATAAACCACCGCAAATTCATATTCATCGTACGCTTTTTTCACCTTATCAATCAGCTTATTCAGCTTGATCAGCATATATTGATCCACTTCGCGGAGATCTTTTACATCAACGGCATTGACACTTGGATTGAAATCGAACAGGTTGCCGTGAAGGAAGCGGAACGTGTTGCGGACTTTCCGGTATACTTCCGCAACCTGCTTCAGAATGGCGTCAGACACGCGAACGTCCGCCTGATAATCCACTGACGATACCCATAATCTTAAGATGTCGGCACCAAGCTGTTTCATGACTTTAGCCGGAACAACAACGTTACCGATTGATTTACTCATCTTGCGTCCTTCTCCATCCAGTGCGAACCCATGGCTGAGCACACCTTTATACGGCGCTTTTCCTGTTACGGCTACTGCTGTAGAAAGAGAAGAGTTAAACCAGCCGCGATATTGGTCAGATCCCTCTAGGTATAAATCAGCCGGGCGAACGAGGTCATCACGTTCTTCAAGCACTGCTTGATGTGAAGAGCCTGAATCAAACCAAACATCCATGATATCCTGTTCTTTTGTAAATGTGCCGTTCGGGCTGCCAGGATGCGTAAAGCCTTCCGGAAGAAGATCCTTTGCTTCTTTTTCAAACCAAATGTTTGATCCGTGCTGTCTGAACAATTCAGAAACATGTTCAATGGTTTCATCTGTAATAATCGGTTCTCCGTTTTCAGCGTAAAATACCGGAATCGGCACACCCCACGCACGCTGTCTGGAAATACACCAGTCTCCGCGGTCCCGAACCATGTTGTGCAAACGCTGCTCACCCCATTCAGGAACCCATTTGGTTTCTTTAATGGCATCCAGCAGGTCTGATCTGAAATCTTTAATAGACGCAAACCATTGCGCTGTCGCTCTGAAAATGGTTGGTTTTTTTGTTCTCCAATCATGCGGATAAGAATGAGTAATGAATTCAAGCTTCACAAGTGCGCCTTTTTCATCGAGCTGCTGTGTGATCGCTTTGTTTGCATCATCATAGAACATGCCTTCAAACCCAGGGGCTTCGCTTGTCATTACACCTTTTTCATCGACTGGGCAAAGCACATCTAAACCGTATTTTTGGCCAATGATAAAGTCATCTTCCCCATGTCCTGGCGCTGTATGAACACAGCCTGTTCCGGCATCAGTTGTTACGTGTTCACCAAGCATAACGAGAGAGTCTCTGCCATATAGCGGGTGTTCAGCGATAATGTTCTCAAGGTCTTTTCCTTTGACCGTTCTTGTCACTTCATACTGATCAAATCCGCATGCTGATGCAACACTTTCGACTAAGGCACTTGCTACGACAAAGCGGTCTTCACCTACTGCAATCACGCTGTACTCAAGATCAGGGTGCACTGAGATTCCGAGGTTCGCCGGAATTGTCCAAGGCGTTGTTGTCCAAATAATGATGCGCTCGCCGTTTTCAAGAACGCCTTTTCCGTCTTTTACACCAAAAGCGACGTAAATAGATGCTGAACGTTTGTCTTGATATTCGATCTCGGCTTCAGCCAGAGCAGACTCACTTGAAGGTGACCAGTTAACCGGTTTAAGGCCTTTGTAAATGTAGCCTCGTTTTGCCATTTCACCAAATACGCGGATTTGCTGCGCTTCGTATTCCGGTTTTAATGTCACGTATGGGTTTTCCCAGTCACCGCGGACACCAAGACGTTTGAATTGCTCACGCTGTCCCTCGATTTGCTTCCAAGCGTACTCTTCACATAGTTTGCGGAATTCCGCTACTGACATTTCTTTCCGGTTTACTTTTTTGTTTTTCGTCAGCGCCGTTTCAATCGGCAGTCCGTGCGTATCCCAGCCCGGCACGTACGGTGCGTTGTAGCCGCTCATTGATTTATAGCGGACGATGAAGTCTTTCAGGATTTTGTTCAGGGCATGGCCCATGTGGATGTCTCCGTTTGCATAAGGAGGTCCGTCATGCAGCACGAATTTCGGGCGGTCTTTCGTCCGTTCTTGAACAAGACGGTAAATGTCCTGCTCCTCCCAGTCTTTTTGCATGTCCGGCTCACGATTCGGCAGATTTCCGCGCATCGGAAAATCTGTTTTCGGCATTAACAGCGTATCTTTGTAATCCATTTTCATTCCTCCACAACATTTTTCAGAAAATAAAAAAAGCCCTCTCATCCCATAAGGGACGAGAAAGCTTATCTCGCGGTACCACCCTTTTAGAAAAAACGGATCATCCGTCTTTTCCTCTCGAACATCGTAACGTGATGGAACGTCCTATCCTACTCTCGGTTCAGAAAGGAAACTAAAGGGCTGATCTGCATGATTCCGGCCATCCCGGGCTTTCACCTTCCCCGGGTCGCTTTATAGCCTGTTTTGAGTCATGCCGGTCCCTTTCAATCGTCTTTTCATCTGAATTTATGAACGTATTATATTCGAACGGGCCGGAGAATGTCAAGAAAATCAGAAAATTATTCTTTTTCCTCAAAAACCGCGTCGACTTCATATTCCAGCAGATGATCCCAATCATCGTTCTTCAGCAGGTCGAGCTGCGCCTCAATCAGCATTTGGAAACGCGTTCTGAAGACTTTAGACTGTTTTTTCAGCTCTTCAATTTCCATTGCGATTTTTCTTGATTTGGAAAGCGACTCATTGATGATGCGATCAGCATTTTTTTCTGCTTCACGGACGATCAGCTTCGCTTCTTTCTGCGAGTTGCGCTTTACGTCTTCTGCGGCTTCCTGAGCTACGAGAATTGATTTATTCAGCGTTTCTTCGATATTGGCAAAGTGGCCGATTTTTTCGTCCAGCTCGTTCACTTTCGCCTCAAGCTCCGTTTTTTTACGGAGTGCGATTTCGTAATCTTTTCTGACCTGCATTAAAAATTCATTTACTTCATCTTCATCATATCCGCGAAAACCTTTTGTAAACGTTTTGTTATGGATATCATTCGGCGTTAATGGCATATTGCCACCTCCATTTTTACATTTCAGTACGGTTATCTAGTTCACATTATAAAACAAATACGGCACAGATGGAGAAAAAAACTGAAAAAACGACTCATTTTTGCCGTTCAAATGTAACTTTCCATTTGTCTTTTTTCGTTTTTCCGTCAACTTTTGCCAAACTGCATCGTCCGAAGCCGCGAATCGAGAGCATGTCCCCTTCAGCAACCTGATAAGACGGATCTTCAATGGCTTTCCAATTCACCTTAACGAGCCCGTTTTTCACAAGCGCCTGCGCTTTCTGACGGGATTGCCTGCTCATTGAAGCGCAGACGGCGTCGAGACGCAATGAAGAAACCGTGTCATCCCTTATTTCGACATCTGAAGCGGGAATGTGAAGAGCGGAAAGCTCGATTTTCTCAAGCTTTACCGGCGCTTTGCCCGCTTTGGTCAGCTGAGTGCTGACAAAATCGGCGATTTCACCGGAGACGATCAGCTGCACGGCTTCCTCTGAGAAAATCAGATCGCCGTATTTCTGCCGCTTTAAGCCGATCCCCATTAATGATCCGAGAAGAGAGCGGTGGTCAATGCTGACGAATTTTTCAGCGTATTGAACGTCAAAAGCCCGAAGCTCAAAATCATCCTGTTCAGGTTCCATATATTCAGGGTATAAAATCGCGCGTTTGCGCTCAGCTCTGTCATATCCTCCGAAAAACGCAAGACCGCAGGCGTCGCCGATAACGGCTTTTACAATCACCTGTTCTCTGGGATCTAAGAAATCAGTCAGCTTCATCCGATACTGGTCCAGGACAATCTGTTTCCATTCAAGCGCCTGATCAATAAAAGGCCGCTCGTCTTGTCTGAAGTGCTGGTAAATATCGCTCATGTTCTTTCCTTTCTATGTAAAGAGGCTTGGCTGGTGCCAAGCCCGTATCAAACTGTCGCATTCAAGTATACATTGCGATCATGCGGTATAGGCCCCAAAGTCCCGTCGTGGCAAACCGAAGCACGATAATCGCTACAATCGGGGATATATCCAGCATGGCAATGGGCGGAATGATCCTTCTGAACGGCTCTAAATACGGTTCGCAAATCGCTGCGAGAAACCGTCCGACCGCCGTTTCTCTCGTACTCGGCACCCATGACATAAAGATATAGATGATCAGGGCAAACGAGTAGATGTAAATTAAATAACTCAGAACGGAAAAAATTTGATAAAGAATCATCCTGCTTTACCACCTCTGATGTTCGTCTTCATTTATAAGCTCCGAAATCGTGCCGGAAACGTCGACATTATCAGGCGTGCACAGAAAAATATCTGAACCGATTCTCTGAATGTCGCCGCCGATGGCGTAGACGGTACCGCTTAAAAAGTCGACGATTCTTTTCGCCTGATCATGCTGGATGCGCTGCAGATTGACGACAACCGCCCGCCTGTTCTTTAAATGATCGGCGATTTCCTGCGCTTCCGCATATACACGCGGTTCACTCAACACCACTTTAGAGGATTTCTGAACACTTTGCAAGCTTACTACGTTCTGCTTGCCCTGCGGCTTCTGAGCGTAAGCAGGCTGTTTATCTTTCTGCTGTTCATGCTCTTCCGGATGATCCTGCTCCGTTTCAATGTATTCGTACTCGTACTCCTCCTCATCCATTGAGAAAAAGTTTTTCAGTTTATTTTTCATGCTCATTTGTTTACACCCCCCGGTTCATTTCCGACTAATGAAGAGCCGATTCTGATAAAAGTTGCGCCCTCTTCAACAGCGATTTCATAATCATTTGACATGCCCATTGACAGTTCCCGGCACGGTGCGTTTGTCAGATTCAGTTTTTGCACCTGATCCCTCAGATCACGCAATTGCCGGAAGCAGGCTCTGATCGTTTCTGTATCGTCTGTCAGGGGAGCCATCGTCATCAGGCCCTCTACAGAAATGTTTCTAAACTCAGAAAGCTCTCTGATAAAGGGGATGACCTCCTCTGCTTTCAAACCGTGCTTAGACGGCTCAAGCGAAGTATTCACCTGCACAAAACAGCGAACCGTATGCTGCGCCCGTTTTTCAATCTCTTTTGCCAATGACAGTCTGTCTAAGGAATGAATATAAGACACACGGTCAACGACGGCCTTCACCTTTCTGGACTGAAGACTGCCGATAAAGTGCCACTCCGGGCTGCCTTTGATGACTTCCTGCTTACGGATAAGCTCGGCATCCCGGTTTTCTCCCAGACTTGTAATACCGGCATCAACGGCCTCTTGAGCCCTTTCGGCTGATACGTATTTTGTAACCGCGATGACGGTAACATCTTCGGGGCTTCGGCCCGATCTGTTACATGCTTCGTTTATTCTTTCGTTTATATGTCGTAATTGATCAGCAACACGCAAGATCTTACGCCTCCTTCATTCCGATAAAGGACATCATGCGTCCCGTTTTCCCTTTGTCGCGGCGGTGTGAAAAGAATAGTTCACGCTCTCGTTCGGTGCATAAACCGCTGACTGAAATGTTTTCTTCCGGAATGCCGCAATGTATCAGAAGAAGACGGTTGACCTCTTTTAAATCAAGCTGATACTGGCCTTTTTCCGTTTCGCATATGGCGGATTCAGCCGTAAAAGGCAGCGCCCGCACTTCATTGATGACGCGGTCGTCGACTGTATAGCTTCCCGCACTGATGGACGGACCGATGACAGCCTGAATATCTGTTAAACGGGAGCCTTCTTCGTTTACCCAGCGTTCCGTCATGATGCGTCCGATTTGTTTGACCGTCCCCTTCCATCCGGCATGGGCAGCGCCGATAATGGATTTCACCGGGTCATAAAAATACAAGGGCACACAGTCCGCAAAACAAAGGGCCAAAAAAAGATTCGCATCTTTCGTGTAGAGCCCGTCCGTCCCGCGGAATGCGGAAGAATAGTCTCTCGCTCCTTTTCCTTTATCCCCGGCTGTCACGCGCCGGACGCGGTTTTCATGTGTCTGGTCGGCGAACACCCAGGAATCCAGATCAGTACCGCATAAGGACGCTATGACTTCACGGTTTGTCACAACATCATGAGCTTCGTCCCGGACGTGCAATCCGGTATTTAATGACTCATACGGAGGATTGCTGACCCCGCCGTTTTTCGTCGTGAATCCGGCGATGACCTTTGTGTTAAGCTGATTCACACAGTTCCAGTCTTCTATCATGAGTGCCGAGGGGGTGGTAAGACTAAACGGGTGATATGTATTCATGGAGATCCAACCTTTCGACAAACATTAAAAAAGCGTAATTTCCCACTCATTTTAACACAATTTTAAGCATACGTTTAGCGGCTGATTGAAAAATGAGATAAATAAATGTGCCGGAAACATTGAGATTTCCGGCTTTTTACAAGTGAAGGGAGGATTACGCTCCCCCCTTTGGTTCATTTACACGCACTAAGATGACATCTTCCCCAATTTTAACTATATTTCGCCAAGGAATGATCATTTCCTCTTCTTTTCCGAAAAAACCGAGAACTTTTCCGCTTCCGCCTAAAATAATCGCCTGAATTTTTCCCGTTGTCACGTTAATATCAATATCACCGATGCTTCCGAGTTTTTTTCCGTTCGACACGTTTACCACATCTTTTATTTGAAATTCAGATATGCTGATCATCCGTATCACGCCCTTTGCCCGTTCTTTTTCCTATTATATGAACGGCCGGGCTGAACCTTGTCACATCGGGCAATCTTTTTTGCGGCTGCACCAGCCGAGGATAAATCTCAGTATGATTTTCGTATAGTCCATAAGCTCATCAACGGACACTTCCTCGTTTACGGAGTGGGCGTTTTTTAAATCGCCGGGGCCGTATATGACGCTCGGAATCCCGGCATGATAAAGCCACCCTCCGTCTGTTACGGTTTGGGAAACATCAATGACGGGCTCCTGTTTTTTGACGGCTGAGTGTGATGCAGCCAAGACAGAAACTGCCGGATGGTCCGGGTCGATTTTCAGCGCCGGGAACACCTCTCCTCTGTCTTCAATCATCGAAGATCCGCCCCATTTGAACACCGGCCTGTTTTCTTTGAGCCACAGATCACTGTCAGCGACACGATTAATATAGTCTTCGATTTCTGCGGCTGCTTGTTCGTGCGTTTCGTTCGGATAAAAGTGGACGGTGATCCATAACCGGCATTCATCGGCGACAAACGCTGCGTGTCTTCCGCCTTCAATGACGGCGGGGTTGATCGTATTGGTGCCGGGCGCAAAGCCGGGATAGCTTTTCGTTACCGCCCAGTGGCGCTCCAGCTCTCCCAAGGCAGCGATGATTTTCGCCATTTTTTCGATGGCGCTCGCTCCGAATGTGCCTCCGCCCGCATGAATCATATTGCGCCTCATGCCGTCATGAAATGTTTGTTTGCTTTTCAATTCTATCCAGCCGGTGATGACACCGCCCTGCCCTTGAATATGCAGGCTGCTCGTATCCGCGACAACCGCAAAATCCGCGTGGTAGCCGCGTTTGCAGCATTCCAGCGTCCCCGCCTCACCGACTTCTTCTCCGATTACAGACTGTACAATGAGGTCGCCCGGAAGCTTAATGCCGGCATCATGGATCAGCTTCAGAGAGAAAAGAACACACGCCAATCCCCCTTTCATATCAGCGGCGCCCCTTCCGATCAGCATGCCGTCTTTTACGAGCGGCTGAAACGGGTCAGAGTGCCAGTCTTCGCCCCCGGCTTCTGCCACATCAATGTGTCCGTTTAAAATCAGGCTTTGATGCCTGCTTGAATCTGTCCCTTCTAAAACACCGACTACATTCGGGTCTTCCGGATACACATCCCACATATCGACCGAGCAGCCCGTTTCTTTTAAAAAGCCGGCCACCCACTTTTGGGCTTCTGCCGTATTTCTTGCTGGCGGGGCCGGAGTGGGAAAGGCTATCAGTCTTTCAGCAATATGTATGAAGTCGTGCCGCCGTTTCTCCGCCTGGTGTAACAGCATATCAATCTGATGCATTGGAAATCTCCCCTTTGGCTGTATCAAAAAACCCGTTCATTCATGAAATGAAACGGGTAAAAAACGGATCTTCCTCCGCTTTTTTCACCGCTTCCCTCCGCCGGCATGATCCGGATCAGGTCCGTTAAGGGTTGAGACAACGTCTCTCTCAGCCGCGTGGCAGCACCCCCAGGGTGAATTTATGTTATTTTACGGATGATGCCTCATTTGCACGTGTTAAAAACGGGCGGCCATTGTTCCATAAGACATTGACAGGCATATCGAAAAACGCTGTAAGCCGCTCGTCAGAAAGCATGTCCCTGATTTTCCCGGAGGCGAACACCTCGCCCTGTTTTAAAAGCAGCGCCTGATCAAATACCGGCAGAATTTCTTCAGCGTGATGGGTGACATAAAGGATGGACGGCGCATTTTCTTTTTCGGCGATCGACGTAATCGTGTCCAGCAGCTGCTCCCTTGCCATAAAATCAAGACCCGTCACGGGTTCGTCCAAAATCAGCAGTTCCGGATCAGCCATAAGCGCCCGCGCAATCAGCGCTCTTTGTCTTTCCCCTTGTGATAATGTTTCATACCGTCTGTCGGCGTAACCGATGGCGCCCAAATCCTTCAGAAGACCGATCGCTTTTTCCCTTACTTGCTCACTCGGAGTTTCGTACAGCCCGATTGAGGCGTACGCGCCGCTGAGGGCGATTTCAAAAGCGGAGTCCGCGGCATATAATTTGTGCTGAAGACCTGCCGAAACAAGGCCGATTTTCCTTCTGAGCCTGTCACCGAGCTCTGTTTTGCCGAATTGATGGCCGAGCACCTGCATCTCTCCTGAAGTGGGGAAGTAATAAGAGCATAACATATTCAGCAAAGCCGTTTTCCCGGCTCCGTTTAATCCGTACAGCACCCAATTTTCGTTTTTCTCGACGCGCCAGTTGATATCTTTCAAAATCCATTTCCCGTTTCTTTTTAATGACACACTGTCCAGCTGTAAAATCATTGCAGTTTCCCCCGTTTGTTTTATTTAAATTTTCTAAAAACTTTTACACATTAGAATACATCACTTTTTTGCAAACGTAAACCATCGCATAAAAAAAGCCTTTAAACAAGGTTTAAAGGCTTTTTCCGTTATTGATGGATATTCTTATTCATTTGTTTAATGGCTGCCTTTTCAAGCCTTGAGACCTGAGCTTGGGATATGCCGATTTCTTCAGCGACTTCCATTTGGGTTTTCCCTTGGAAAAAGCGCTTTCGCAAAATCATTTTTTCCCGTTCGTTCAGTCTTCTCATGCCTTCTTTCAGAGCCAGCTCCTCAATCCATTGTGTATCCTTGTTGCGCTCATCGCTGATCTGGTCCATCACGTAAATCGGATCGCCGCCGTCATTATAAATCGGCTCAAACAGTGAAACCGGATCCTGGATGGCGTCAAGGGCAAACACAATTTCTTCATGGGGCACTTCAAGAACTTTGGCGATTTCCTCTGCTGTCGGCTCCCTGCTTGTCTCACTGATTAACCGCTCTCTTACTTGAAGCGCTTTATATGCGATATCGCGAAGCGACCTCGAGACGCGGATCGGATTATTATCCCGCAAATATCTGCGGATTTCTCCGATGATCATCGGTACAGCGTATGTTGAAAACTTAACATTATGGCTTAGGTCAAAATTATCAATGGATTTCATTAGTCCGATGCAGCCGACCTGAAATAAGTCATCAACATACTCTCCTCTGTTGTTAAACCTCTGAATGACGCTTAAGACAAGGCGCAGATTGCCGTTTACAAGCTTTTCCCTCGCTGAATCATCGCCCTCATCCTGTAATTGCCTAAACAGCTTTCTCATCTCTTCATTCTTGAGCACCGGTAATTTGGAGGTATCCACCCCGCAAATTTCGACTTTATTTCTTGACACGTTTTTCCCTCCCACTAGGAGCTGCTGTACAACGTTAAGTATCTCCTCGGGTGGGAAAAATATGCACCGCCATTTTACAGAAATAAACATCCGGCTGCGGCAATCCTTGCAGCAGTAAGGGCTGTCAGATGGAAAAAATTTTACACCATTTTGTTAAACTCTTTTCTCAGTCTTTTGATAATCCGCTTTTCGAGCCGGGAGATATAAGATTGTGAAATCCCCATCATGTCGGCTACATCTTTTTGTGTTTTTTCTTCTTCTCCGACAAGCCCGAAACGCAGTTCCATAATCTGCTTTTCTCTTTCGTTTAATTGCTCAAGCGCTTTTTTCAAAAGTTTTTTATCCACATTGGCTTCAATGTCTTTTGTAATAATATCATCATCTGTGCCGAGCACATCCGAAAGCAGCAGCTCGTTTCCGTCCCAATCAATATTCAGCGGTTCATCAAAGGACACCTCTGAACGGATTTTATTGTTTCTGCGCAAGTACATTAAAATTTCGTTTTCGATACATCGCGACGCGTAGGTGGCGAGTTTGATTTTCTTTTCCGGATTAAAAGTATTTACCGCTTTGATCAAACCGATGGTGCCGATGCTGATTAAGTCCTCGATATTGATGCCGGTATTTTCGAATTTGCGGGCAATGTAAACGACAAGACGTAAGTTTCTCTCAATCAGAATGGCCCGCGCCGCCTGATCCCCGCTCGGCAGCTTTAATAAGAGCACCTGCTCCTCTTCTTTAGACAAAGGCGGCGGCAGCGCCTCGCTTCCTCCTATGTAATACACTTCATCGCTTTTCAGTCCGAGTTTCATCAGCCATTTATACCACAAATATGTCAGACGCAGCTTAAGTTTTTTCATCTTCCTCCCCCTTCTAAATACAATGCATTTTGAGTATGATGAATAACAGACTTTTCGTCAGGAAACATGTTTTACAGCCTTCCCTGTCAGCATCTTCGGATGAACGATTCCGTCAAATTCACCGTCCGCGGATAATGGTTTCGTGCTGATGCCGATCAGGCATTTTTCACAAGCGATCATTTCGTCTTTTGTTAAAATCGTGACGTAATCCGGCTTTAAACAGAGTAAAAATTGATTGTCCTGGCCGACGCCCCTGTACGGAATCAGCCTCAGCTTATCCGCATGGCGGAACGAATCATCAAGCTGCTCTATCACTTCAAGCGGACTGGCGGATTTGATGAGGTCCGTTTCCTTTTCGCTGAGAATCGGAGCGAATTTGTCAATGCAAAGGATCATGACCGGCGTTTTCGTCAGCGGATCATACAGCTGATTCCCGGAATCCACCAATCCTTTCGCGCGGATTGTCTGTCCGCTGAATTCCGCCTGCACCATGACAAGTTCATCGTACTGAATGGACTTCGTCTCGATGTCTTCAATTCTCTTTTTCGAAAAAAACCATATGGCCGGAAATCCGATAACTACAAACATCCAGCTGATCGGGTCGCCGAATCCGGTCTGGCTTGTGACCATTACGCCTTGCTGCACAATTGATTCTGTCTGCAGCAGGGAATGTACGCCGATCATTCCCCCGCCGACGAGAAAAGTCGCGAAATAAAAGGCGAACAAATTTTGAAAAAAGTATCGGAACCGTTTAAAGCCAAAAGCCGTAAGCACGATGACTACTGAAAACGCCATTTTTCCCGCCGGATGCTCCACAAAGGGAGAAACAGGCGTAAACATCAGAAGCACAATGGCTGACCCGATGAAACCGCCGGCGGCCACTCTTCTTTTTTTCACCTGGCGTTTTAAAATAAAGGCGGTCAATAAAAGCAAAAGAGAATCAAAACAAAAGTTCAACAGCCAAATGACATCCAGATAGATTTTCACATCTGACCCCTTTCCTCTTTTGTCTTACTTATCTGTTTCTCTCTCTTGTTTCATAAGTATAAAGCAAGCTCTGTGGGAAAGTCTGTCAATTAATGTTGAGGGTAAAGTACAATTTTTAAGGGATAACCGTTTTATTTGTCGAGGGCCGAAAGGGTTGATTTCCTATTGTCCCCTTCAACTAAAAAAGCGCTGCCGTGATTTGGCAGCGCTCTGTTTTTACTCATTGATATAAAGTTTTCCTTTAGCCGTCTGTCTCGTTTCATTTCCGTAGTCATCTCTTGCGATAACGTCAATTTTTGCTCCGCTTGCTTTGATGGAAGAAGTCGCCGTCCAGTAACCCTCATATCGTCCCGGAGAAATTTCTCTCAGCGGAAGCTCTGTTGCGTTTTGGCTCCCTGCCCGGGCGTTTGTCAGAGGCAGACGGATCACGAAGGAAGCGTCTAATTTCTTTCCGCTTGAAAAAGCGATTTTCACTGATTCTCCGGCTTTTAATTCCTTATCCGCTCCGGGAACCAATCCGGAAATGACGGGAGCATTGTAATTGACATCGATTACCGTCTTTTTCGTTGTTTTGTTACCCGCTTCATCTGAGGCCGTGACCTTGATCTCATTGCTGCCGTTTTCCAGAAGGGTTCTCGCTTGATAAGAACCGTTATTTACTTCAGCTTTTTTTCCGTTCACCTTTACCCATTTTAAATGGGCGTCGTGCACTTTTCCTTTTACAGTCACTGCTTCTTTATTTGTTTTATCACCGTTTGCCGGACTGTCAATCGTCACATCCGGCTTATCCTCATCCAGTATGACCGTGACAGGGCGTGACTCATCGGTTGACCCGCTGTCTGTCACAGATGCCGCTGTCAGCCGATTGGCATCTTTAGTGAGTGTGACATCAGCCTGGAAATTGCCGTCTGCATCTGCTTTCGTTTCTGCGGCGGTTTTACCGTTATTGGTAAGACGGACAGCGGTTTTTGGTGAAGCCGTTCCCTTCACCGTGATTGACTTCTTGTTTGTAAATGACTGATCTTCAGGCGAGGTTATCTCAGGCACAGAAGCTTCATAGTCGACCAAAGCCCTGATCATAAAGTTTCCGTCTGATTTATCGGCTTTTGACCAGCGGCCGTCAAGGTATTGCCAGTTTCTGTTCGAGTACGGACTGCCGTCATCAGATGACAGGGCAGGTGTATAAGGATCGGGTTTCGTCTGGCGGAACACAAGATAAAAATCCTTTCCGACCGCGATTCCTTTTGAGCTGAGATCCACTTTGGTCCATTCGCCGTTTCGAAGCGCTTCAGCTTGGAACGGGCCGGCAATTTTGCTGCCCGGAGCTCCATCAGGGCCGGATGCATCATATACTTCTGCTTGAAATTCAGTACCGCCCGGATCAGGCCAGTCGGCGCCCCAAAATTTAAAAAGGCCTCCCGTCAGCATACCGTGTTCTTTTCCGTCTTTAAGCGTCATCTTAACGGCAGATTTGCTGCCGGCTTTAAAATATGACAGCGCGGCTTCTTCCGTCCCGTTATCATAGGCAATTTCCCCTTCATAACCGATATACGGCTTAAGCTTGACGTTTTTTTCAGAATCTCCTTTGATGTCAACAGAAAATTCGCTATTGTAAAAGCCTTTTGCCGCTACTTTGATTGTGTAGGAGCCTTCGTACGCCTTAAGCGAATATTCCCCTTTATCGTTTGTCACCGCCGGTTCAATTGCGGCATCCTCAGCCACATAAAGCGCAGCCCCTTTTACCGGTTTACCTGTTGACTGATTGGTGATGGTTCCTTTTAGCGTACCGGACGGCATTTGCTCCAGTGTAAAGTCTGCCTGTGCGGTTTTGTCTGATTGAATAGAAACTTGTTTCGAAGCGGACTTAAATCCGTAAGCCTCGGCTTTCAGCGTATAGCTTCCCGCCTTATGTGACAGGCTGTAGCTTCCGCTTGCAGGGTCGGAATATACGGATTTCCCCGTCTCGGCGACACTGATTTGCGCTCTGAGCGGCAGGAGGTTTGTTTCACGTTTCACTCTTTTTCCGGGTGATTTCACTGCCGGTTTGGCCTGTTTCGGACTGACGGCTTTTTTCTTCAGGTGGCCGGGAGGTGTTTGTCTTTTGTGTTTATTTTTTTTGGCCGCCTTGCCGAGAGGGCTGCTTGAAAGCCGGACATCATCGATATACCATCCGTCTTCATTCAGTACTTCGTCTGACTGCATATTAAACATGAGCTTTATGTTTTGGCCTTTATACGCAGATAAATCAGCCTCTTCATCGTTCCATCCTGCGGAGTCACCATTGTAAACGGCCGCCTGCTCCCAATTTGATTTTCCTTCCGGCAGAACGAACACATACCCGTAATCAAAAAATTCTTCGAGCTTGTGCCAGCTTTTAAATTGCAAAAACAGCCGTCCTGTTTCCGGAACTTGAATCGGAGGCATCACCAAATTCATGTTGGCTGAATCGGCATAAGGGCCGGACAGATTCGTCGCATACACTTTATCTCCGGAAAATGCGGTGCCGGGCCCTGAACCCGGGGTACCCCATTCCCATTGGTCATGTGTCCCGTAACTGGACCAGCCCGCCGGCTGTGATTCAAAATCCTCTTTGTATCCCGCAGTAATGCTCGGTTTCACGTCAGCCCGGTACGTATCAGATTCTACAGAATGACCTCCGAAATCTTTTATGGTCCATTTATAACTTATCTTGCTTCCCGTTACATCCGGAATTTCCGCCTGGTATGTTCCCTTTTTTTCATCACCGCTTTTTTGAACGGCGGCTGTCGTTTTCCACTCTCCTTCATCAAACTGATAGGAAAGGATGACTTCAGTTACGCTTACATTGTCTTCTGCTGTAACCGTTAACGGAAGGTTTGCCCCTTTGTAAGCCACTGAGACCGGTTCATGGTGAAAGCTGGGCGGATTGTGATCTTCGCCCGCAGAAGAGACCTTGCCTTCTACGCTTCCGATACCGTCCGTTACGGCAGAAACGGCATCAAAAGCGTTAACGAGACCGTGGCCGTAACCGTTATTCGGTGACTCCGGAAAAACGGAATCTGTCAGCTTTTCCGCGGTGCGCGTCAAAACGTCTTCCATTTCATCGACCGTAATAGAGGCGTTTGCCTGCCTTAACAAAGCCGCCGTCGCCGCCACATGCGGCCCGGCCATTGAAGTTCCGTCCCAGCCGCCTTCGTATGTTCCTCCAGGGATCGAAGAACGGATATTCACTCCCGGAGCCGAAATGTCCGGTTTTGTTTCATGATACGGTGAGGGGCCTTGAAGTGAGAAATCAGCGAGTTTCTTGTCGATGTCAGTCGCACCTGTCGCAAATGCTTCAGGATAATTGGCCGGATTTGCGATTGAACCCGGTCCTCCCGGTGTAAATAAGTCTTCATTTCCCGCAGAGAACTCCGGAAAAATCCCTGCCGCTCTCCACGCATTCACCATATCGCGGTACCACTCGTCCATTCCCGAACCGCCTGCCCAGGAATTATTAACAACATCCGGCGCCATCTCGGGATGCGGCGTGCCGTTTTTATCTTTAGGCGCGAGCACCCATTCACCGGCATCCAAAATATCGGCATCGGTTCCTCCGTCATCTGAAAATGCTTTTACTGCGATCCATTTCGCCCCCGGAGCCACACCGATTTGATTTGAGCCGTCAGGTTCTGAACCCGTCATGGTCCCTGTTACATGAGTGCCGTGTTCAAGATCATCGTAGGGAGCGTCTTTATGGGACACGGCATCATACCAGTTCATTTCATTATTCGGCGCTGCGGGATTTTCAGGATCGTAACCCCGGTATTTTTCCTTAAGCGCCGGATGATCCCACTGAACTCCCGTATCAATGGAGGCGACAACCGTGCCGGTTCCGTCGTATCCTGAGGCCCAGGCCTGCGGCGCATCAATTTGGCTGATATTCCATTCGATGCCTTCCTTTGCTTTGATCTCTTTTTGTTTTTTCTTCATTTGAAAAGGAGCTTTTGATTGTCGTTGAGTAAGCTGACGTTTTTCATTCGGAAGAACTTTTTCTACTTCAGGAAATGAGGCGGCTTTTTCCATTACCTCTTTCGAAGCAGTGACTGCCATTCCGTTAACAATATAATAGGAATGGATGTGATCAGCCTTGCCTTTCTTTTTTTGTTTTTCCAAATATGTTTTCAGATTCTGCTGCGCATCATGAGCCGCCAGTTTTAAAGAAGAAACGACGGCTGACCGCTTTTGATATTCGGTTTTTGCTGCGGAAAGCGATTGAGACTTGGCGTTTTTTTCTGCTTCTTTGACCGCTTTTTTCGTATTGGCTTTCTCTTTAAATTTGATAAGAAACGTGACTTTATCATTTTTTTCAAAACGCTTCTTGACTGAATCGGAAATCTTATGCTGAATGCTCTTAGAGGAAGAAAGATCTTTGGTGAAAGAAACTGCCCCCGGTGTGCTGTTCGCTCCGGCTGCACCCGGAAACAACAGTGAACTGACGACAATCGCGCTTAAAACGGAGCCTGTCCATCTGTTTCTCGTTTTTTTCTTCAATCGTATCCCCCCTTATTTGGTAACACCCTATAAAATGTGTATCCCTCCTTCATAATTGGAATCGTTTGTCATTTTCGATGCTGTACGTTAAATGTAGACAATCTTCCATCCAGATATTGTCACATTCTGTAGAAAGCCGTATGAAACTAAAAAACAATCAATTCGTCATAGGTATAAAGTTGCTTTTTTCACCGTATAGATCATGGGGATAGGAAGGAAGACTGGCACAAAAAAGAAAAAGGACAAAACCATGTGGTCTTGTCCTTTTTTACATCAGCCGCGTTTGTTGCGGTTTCTTAAAAATGTAGGAATGTCGAGGGCATCATCCGCCGGCTGTGATGTATGGCGGTTCGCCGTGTTTTGATGCTGTGTTTCTTCTCGTTTCGGCTCACGTTTCGCAGCGTTTTGGCTTTGAGACTTCAATCCTTGGTTTAAAGTCGGGCGCTGCGGTTTTGAGTCATCTTTTTCCTGTTCGATAAAACCGGTCGCAATAACGGTGACGACGATTTCATCTTTCAGATTTTCATTGATAACTGAACCGAAAATCATGTTGACATCAGGGTCAGATGCAGAAGCGACGATGTCGGCTGCTTCCTGCACTTCGTAGAGGCTCAGGTTTGTACCTCCCGTAATGTTCATCAAAACACCTTGCGCTCCGTCGATTGCCGCTTCCAGTAACGGACTGGAGATCGCCTTTTTGGCGGCTTCAGCAGCACGGCTTTCGCCCGTAGCGATCCCGATACCCATCAATGCTGAACCTTTGTTGGACATGATGGTTTTGACATCGGCAAAGTCCAAGTTGATTAAACCAGGCGTTGCGATGAGGTCAGAGATACCTTGCACCCCTTGGCGAAGCACGTTATCAGCTTCACGGAATGCTTCAAGCATCGGTGTGTTTTTATCGACAATTTCAAGAATGCGGTCATTCGGAATAACGATCAGTGTGTCAACGGCTTCTTTCATTGCCGTGATACCGCCTGCAGCCTGCAGCTGGCGTTTTCTTCCTTCAAATGTAAACGGTCTTGTTACGACACCGACAGTCAAAGCGCCTAAGTCCTTTGCGATTTGCGCGATAACCGGTGCGGCTCCCGTTCCGGTACCGCCTCCCATTCCGGCTGTAACGAACACCATGTCAGCGCCTTTTAGCGCTTCTTCGATTTGTTCCTTACTTTCTTCAGCGGCTTTTTTGCCGACTTCCGGATTCGCACCCGCTCCGAGACCGCGGGTCAGCTTTTCCCCGATCTGCATTTTCACTTCCGCTTTTGACAGGTTAAGAGCTTGCGCGTCCGTGTTTACCGCAATGTACTCTACACCCTGTACTTCATTTTCAATCATTCGGTTGACCGCGTTATTACCGCCGCCTCCTACTCCGATTACTTTAATTGATGCTAAGCCGTCTATGTTTGTTTCGAAATCCAACATGCTAAATCCTCCTAATCTGCCGAATGACTATCAATCTATTCCCAAAACATGCTTAATAGTTTTTTCATTTTGCTCGGTTTGTTGTGTTCGGCTTGTGTTTTTTGTTTTGCTTTTGGACGCTGCTGCGCCTCTGGCCGCTGATGATGTTCTTCTTCGTGAGAGACCGCGATTTCCTGCACGGCTTCTTCCGGCATATGAAAGCCTATTTTTCTTCCCTGAATTCTGGCATTTCGGCAGGCAAATTGTATCAAGCCGACACCCGTCATATACTGAGGGTCTCTTACACCGATATAATTCGGGCTTGCAACCCTTACATTGTGCCTCAGCACTTCCTGTGCCAATGAAAGCACTCCGGGCATTGCGGCCTGTCCGCCGGTCAGCACAAAGCCGCCGGGCAGATCTGTAATTCCCATATGCTCAATTTCGGCTGCGGCAATCTCAAGAATCTCTTCCACTCTTGCTTCAATAATATTGGCAATTTCCTGCTGTGTAAAAGATTGCTTTTGATTCGTTCCTATGACGGTGACTTCAAATACTTCATCTTCTGAAGCCTCATCATAGAATGCATGTCCGAATTGTTTTTTTACTCTTTCAGCCTCTTCGGTGGAAGTGCGCAATCCGATCGATACATCTTTCGTGATGTTTTCGCCTCCGAGCGGAATGACGGCTGTCTCCTTCAGGTGCCCCTGTTCAAATACCGCCACCGTCGTCGAGCCGCCTCCGATATCAATCATGGCGACTCCGAGGTTTTTTTCGTCTTTTGACAAAGCCGCCGAACCGGCCGCAAGCGGCTGCAGGCAGATATCAGTAATTTCAACGCCCGCTCTCTCCACACAGCGAAGTAAATTATGTAAGATCGTTTTGGAGCCGGTAATCAGCGTGCCTTCTACTTCCAGGCGCACGCCGAGCATTTTTTTCGGATCGGTAATTTCGTCTCTTCCGTCAACGATAAACTGTTTAGGAACGACGTCAACGATCAGCTGCTCATGCGGAACTGACACGACCTGTGCCGCTTCCATTACCCTGCGGACGTCTTCAACGTGAATTTCTTTGTTTTCACTGGAAACAGCGACAACGCCGTTCGTATCTTGAATATGAATATAATTTCCATTAACGCCGACAATGGCTTTTTTCAGCGGAAAACCTACCATTCTTTCAGCTTGGTCAAACGCTTTTCTTATAGAATGAACGGTTTCATCTATATCAACGATTGAGCCTTTTTTCAACCCTTCAGACGGTACATTTCCCACTCCGATAATGTTAAGGGAATCATCTGTCATTTCTCCGACGATCACTTTTGTATTGGACGTACCGATGTCAAGACTGACGTAAAGTTCATTGTTGTTCATTCTATGGCACCTCCTCACATTTCGATCAAATTCTATTCTATTATTTGCGGAACAACAATACAATGAATGTGGCTTTACAAGTGTGTAACAAAAACAACAGCATCAACAAATTCTTATCTGATTTCTCACAATTTATGTTTAATGAAACTATTCGTTATATTCTATGTATATCCTCTTTTATATCGCATTTTTTTTATTTTTTTTAGAGACGGCCCACCTTACCGTAAGATTTCCTGTCACGGTGCCATAATGTGCAAACCAGATGCAAATATACCCGCTTTCCATTAGTCTACACTAAGATGAACCTCCAGAAAAGCTATAGATATTGCCAGAAACATCCGAAAAAAGAAGAAACAGGAGGAAAATTCCAAATGCAATGCTCATTGCAGAAGACACGCCCATTGCATTGAGAATTTTCCGCTTGTCCGGCAGCCATATCCCGGGCAAAAACAAACATAGTCATAATGATTCCGCTATCGGTTATATCGGCTGCCCCGCTGATTGTAATAGATTCTTTTGAATCACCTTTAAATTAGTTCTTTAGAACTATTAATCATTTTCTTTTTTCTTGCCGGATTTACCTTTGTTAAATTCTTCAAAATACGTAGCGACTTCTAAGTGGATAATCCCCTTTTTCCCGCCGTCCAGCTGGGAAACGATAGAAGGATAGGTCTTCATCCGGCCGGCAAACGTTTTAATAGAAGCGGTAACTACATACCCGTCGTTCATATACAGCTTGATCCGGTCCTGATCCATTTTTACCGGTGTATAATAGATTTCAGAAATCGACTGCTTTAGCGAACCGGAAAGCTTATCAAGCTGCTCCGCCATTTTGACCCGCTTTTTCGCGTTTGTCCAGTCAACCAAAATCGGGCCCGCGTCATCCGGTGTGACTTCGTTCGGCAGCACAGTGCCGTTTTCGAGCACTTCATAATACACATCATGTCGCTGCAGATACGCGATCGTCTTGTATTCTTCAATGTGAATGCTGACTTTGTTAGGAAATACTTTTGAAAGTTCCGCCTTTTTCACCAGCTTATTCTGCTCAATCTTTTCTTCTGTTTGTTTCTTGTTCAGACTCCAGAACTCGGTTTGTCCGTTATGTATATCAGAAAGCGCGTTGATCTCTTTTACAGAAACGTTTTCGTTTCCGGAAACGGTGACAGAAGACACTTTGCTGATCGGCATCTGCAAGTACACGATGATCAGCACCATCATAAAAAAGAGCACAATGAATGAAATCAGCCGGCGGTTTGCTTTTTGTTTCCGCTGCTCTTTGATTTTCGGAATCCGCTCTTCAATATTTACGATTTTTTCTCTTTCATGATTTGGGTTCACTGCCTGTCCACCTCACTAAGAATGAAACAGCTTGACATTCGTCTGATTGAAAAACAAACGGCATGCTGTGATGCCGTTTGACATTTGTTAAAAGTATATCACATGAGCTCATGTAATCAGAGAACCTTTTAACGATTCCCTCCGATGATTTCAACTTCTGTATGCATGTCAACATCATACTGCTCACGGATTGTCTTTTTCACATACTCAATCAGGTCTAGAACGTCCTTGGCAGTCGCTCCGCCGGCATTGACGATAAAATTCCCGTGCATTTCGGATACTTTCGCTCCGCCGATCTGATGTCCTTTTAATCCCGCTTTTTCAACGAGGTTTCCGGCATGATTCGGCAGCGGATTTCTGAATATGCTTCCGGCGCAGGGGCTTGAATACGGCTGAGTATTTTTTCTGTAATCTTTGTTCTGCTGCATTTGCGCCGTAATGGCTTCCCGTTCCTTCTGCTCAAGCTGAAGAACTGCCTCGAGACAGACGCCGGGGCGTTTTTTCTGCAAAACAGACGTTCTGTAGCTGAAATCCATCTCTTCGTTTGTCAGCCATTCGATTGTGCCGTCTTCAAATAAGATACGGGCTTTCACAAGAATCTCACTCATATCAGATCCGTGCGCCCCGGCATTCATATAGACGGCTCCGCCGATTGATCCGGGAATGCCCGCTGCAAATTCGAGACCGGACATTCCTTTTTTACTCATGGAAGTCGCAAGCCGGACGACCGAATAGCCGCCTCCGACCGTCACTTGATCACCGTCAATCTCCAAATGATCCAGACCCGCGCCCAGTTTGATGACAACTCCTCTTATGCCTTCATCAAGCACGAGCAGATTTGAACCGCGGCCGATAACCGTCCATGGCAGATCATGTTTCTTCACAATATCCATAATATCTTTGACCGCTTCCACACGGTTGGGGATGATCAAAATGTCCGCCGGACCGCCGATTTTCATCGTTGTATGGTTCGCGAGCGGTTCTTGTTCCAGCACTTTGCCGACTTCGCGGTCTCTTAATTCCTGAATTACGTTCTCCATCATAAACCTCCGCATTCCATTTGCTCTATTTTTTTATGTCTTTCATGATACTGTACAGTCTGGCTGCCGCATCCGGAACACCGAGTGATTTTGTCCGCTCACTCATGTCCTTTAAGGTTTCTTCATTCATGACGATTTTGTCCAGCGCAGCGATCAGTTTTTCTCCGCTGAGCTCGGTTTCCTTCAGTACGATTGCAGCGTCATGCTGGCTGAGCGCCTTCGCATTGACTTCCTGGTGATTGGCTGTCACATACGGGCTCGGAATAAGCACGCTCGGAATGCCGAGAGCGGTGATCTCCGCAATCGTCGTCGCTCCGGCTCTTGCCACAATGACATCAATTGATTGTAAGTACTCCGGCATTTGGTGCAAAAACGGTTTTGTCACCATATTATCAGCGGCTTTTCCGCCTTTCAGCTCAGCCGTTACCTTCTCGTAATGCACTTCCCCGGTAATATAAAGGACTTGGTAAGGTCTCGTTTTCAATTCTTCCTGCATATCTATAACGGCACGGTTAATGGGAGCCGCGCCTCTGCTTCCGCCGAAAATGAGCACCGTTTTTTGATTGTCTTTCAGCCCGAACTCAGTTAATGAGCGGCCTGTCTTAATTGAGACGACTTCAGAGGCTCTCGGGTTTCCCGTAAACACAACTTTTTCAGCAGGAAAATGCGATTTTGCCTCTTCAAAGCAAATTGCCACCTTATTAACATATTTCGAGAGAAACTTATTTGTGATGCCGGGCAGGCTGTTTTGCTCATGAATGATCGTCGGAATCCCCATTTTTGCCGCCGCGTATACAACCGGACCGCATACATAGCCGCCTGTACCGATAACGGCATCCGGTTTAAACTCTTTTAAATATGATTTGCTTTTCGTCACGCCTTTTAAGAAACGCATGACGGTTTTTACATTTTCAAAAGAAAGTTTTCGTTTGAAACCTGTAATTTCAATGGCGCGAAACGGAATATTTTCCCGTTCAACAATTTTTTTCTCAAGGCCGTTCTCTGTTCCGATATACAAAAATTCCACATCCGGATGCCGGCGCTGAACTTCTTTAATAAAGGCCAGGGCCGGATAAATATGTCCTCCGGTTCCGCCTCCGCTTACTGCAATACGCATTCGTATGTCCCCCTTAATCACATAGCGATAACCCTGTTTTTTAGGACAGGGTTATTGATGTTGTCTGTTTTTTTATAGATAACGAATAAATCATGAGTGATGAGGCAAGATACAGATCAATACCTCGAGTACCGGCTGACATTTAAAAGCACGCCGACCGCTGCGAGCATCAGCGTCAGTGATGAGCCTCCGTAGCTTAAAAACGGCAGCGTAATTCCTGTTACCGGGATCAGCCCCGTCACAACGCCGATATTAATCATGACTTGAATAGCTATCATAGAAATAATACCGATGGCGACAAAGCTTCCGTATAAATCCGGCGCGCCGAGGGCAATCCTGACGCCCCGCCATAATAAAATACTGAACAGCAGCAATATGAGCGAACCGCCGATAAAGCCGAGTTCCTCAGATAAAATAGCAAAAATGAAATCGGTTTGCGGCTCCGGCAGGTAAAAAAACTTTTGCCTGCTTTGGCCGAGCCCCATCCCGAACAGACCGCCCGGACCTACGGCATAGAGCGACTGAATGATCTGAAATCCGCTTCCAAGCGGATCCTCCCACGGGTTTAAGTAAGAGGTAATCCGTTTAATCCGATAAGGAGCGGACAGAACTAGCGCCGCAAATCCGCTTAAACCGATGAGTCCGAGAAACGCGAAATGAGCGATTCGCGCACCGGAAACAAAAATCATCACGATGCACGTGCCCACCATTACCGTCCCCGTTCCCAGGTCGGGCTGGCACATAATAATAATAAATGCAGAAAACACGATTCCGAGCGCGGGAACGAATCCGCGTCTGAATGACGTAATATTCTTCTGTTTTTCAGAAAGAAATTTAGCCAGAAACGCGATCATCGCGAGTTTCATAAACTCCGAAGGCTGAATGCTGAACGCTCCCACTCCGATCCAGCTTCTTGAACCGTTCCGCACCATTCCGACTCCCGGAATCAGCACAAGCACAAGCAGAAAAAAACAAATGATCAGAAGCAGCTTCGACCATGTACGCCATGTCCAATAATCCACATTCATAATGAAAAACATGGCAATGACGCCGATCCCCGCAAACAGCAGCTGCCGTTTCGCGAAGAAAAACGAGTCGTCAAATTTATAATCCGCCCATACCGCACTTGCACTGTAGACCATAATTAATCCTATTGTTAAAAGCAATAACGTAATGATAACTAATAACAAATCAGGCGCTGTTTTTTTAGTAGTCAAAGCAATCGACACCCCAAGCATAAGTCATTTAGGGCTGCCGATGAACAGAGACAAGCCCTTACTTAAGCATATGCACGGCATCTATAAACATGTCACCGCGTTCTTCAAATGTTTTGAACTGATCCCAGCTTGCACACGCGGGTGACAAAAGGATGACGTCTCCTTCATTTGAGAGCGCAAACGCCGCAGATACTGCTTGTTCAACATTATCGACACGTTTGACATGTTGTATTCCCAGCTCATTGCCCAGTTTTTCTATCTTCGGCGCTGTCTGTCCGAACGTCAGGACCGCTTTGACATTGTCCATATACGGTTTCAGGTCGTCAAAACCGTTGCCGCGGTCCAGTCCGCCTGCAAGCAGAATAACCGGTGCTTTGAACGCGGAGAGCGCTTTGCTTGTGGCCAAAATATTCGTCGCTTTGCTGTCATTATAAAATTTACGATTCTGGATCGCAGTTACATACTGCAGACGGTGTTTGACACCGGTAAAGCTTGTCAGCACCTTCTGAATCGCTTTATTAGATGCGCCCGCCGTTTTTGCCGCGGCTACAGCGGCTAAAATATTTTCTAAATTGTGCGCGCCCGGCAGTACGATGTCATCAACAGGCAGAATCGCTTCATCACCGAACATCAGCATTCCGTCTTTAATGAATGCGCCGCTTGACAGTTCCTGGTGAACTGAAAACGGAACGGTGCCGGCTTTTCCGCTTTCGGCAAGCCGCACGACTGTTTCATCGCTTTGATTCACGATGGCCGTATCACTCTCAAGCTGATGAAGATACACGTTCTGCTTGGCTTTTTCATAGTTTTCACGGCTGTGATGGTAATCCAAATGAGCGTCGAACACATTTAAAATCAGGCCGATTTCAGGTCTGAACGCATGAGTCCCCATAAGCTGGAACGAAGAAAGCTCTGTGACGATCCATTCATCACCGTCAGCATGATAAGCCACTTCACTGGCGACAGTGCCGATATTCCCTGCGATCAGCGCCTTTATCGAGTCAGCTTTCAGCATTTCATAAATCAGGGTCGTCGTTGTTGTTTTCCCGTTTGAACCTGTAATGCCGATGAATTTTGCATTGGTGATATAATACGCAAGCTCGATTTCCGTCCAGACCGGGATGCCTCTTCTTTGCGCTTCCTCCACCATGATATTTTCATACGGGATTCCGGGATTTTTGATCAGAATGGTAATGTGATGCTGATCAAAAAGTGACGTCGGATGCTCACCGCAGATGACTTCAATTCCTCTTTCTGCAAGCCTTTGGGCAGGTTCGTTCTCTTCAAAGGCTTTTTGATCATTCACGACGACGTTAACGCCTTTTTCATGAAGAATCGACGCAGCCGCATATCCGCTTTTCGCCAGTCCGAGGACCAGAAAGTTTTGTTTTTGCAAAAAAAGTTCGTTTTCCACTTATAACCACACCTCGATGTAAATTCCTAAAACGGCAAGCAGCAGTCCCGCAGTCCAGAATGTGACGACAACTCTCCATTCAGACCATCCGACCAATTCGTAATGGTGGTGAAGCGGACTCATCTTAAAGATTCGTTTTCCTGTCGTTTTAAAGCTGATGACTTGTAAGATAACAGATAAGGTCTCAATAACAAATACTCCGCCGATAATGACGAGCAGAATTTCAAGCTTCGTCAGAATGGCAACGGTCACGATCGCTCCTCCGAGCGCAAGCGAACCGGTATCCCCCATAAATACCTTGGCGGGATGGGCATTGAATACAAGAAAACCGAGAACGGCGCCGACAACGGCAACCGAGAAAATCGCAACGTCATATTGTGACTGGTTCCATGCAAGGATGGCGAAAGCGCCGAATGCGATAGCCGCGGTACCGGACAAGAGACCGTCCAGACCGTCTGTCAGGTTGACGGCATTTGAACCTCCGACAAGCATAAAGAGAACGAGGATAAAGTATCCCCAGCCGAGATCGATTGACAGATGTGTGCCCGGCACCCGGATGCCGGTTGAAAAATGGCAATAATGATATACTCCGTAAAATACAATGGCAATAATGATCTGGCCGATCAATTTCTGCTTCGACGTCAATCCGAGATTCCGTTTCATTACTACTTTAATATAGTCATCCAGAAAGCCGAGCAGGCCGTATCCGATCGTGACAAACAGCAGAAGAAACATTTCCGCGCTCAGATGCGAAAATTTCTGCGTCATGACAATCGCCGTAATGGCGATGGATACAATAATCATGACCCCGCCCATCGTCGGCGTCCCTGATTTTTTCATATGTGATTTCGGCCCCTCTTCCCTGATACTTTGGCCGAATTTTAAACGTCTTAAAAACGGGATAAGAATCGGAGATATCAGAACACTGATTAAAAATCCCATTATTATTGTAAATAAAATCACTTGCTCAAGCATTGCTCTTTTCTCCTCCCGTTTCGTTCAAACGACATACGTATTTATCATATTCACATTGTGTCCCCGTAATTCTTTTCATTTCCCTCATTCTAACACTCTTTCCTGTTTTACTTTTTATTCAGCTCAACAATAGCTCTACCCGCTACTTCGGCGTCATCAAAGTCGAATGTTTCATTGCCGATCTGCTGATAGGTTTCATGCCCTTTCCCGGCAATCAGAACCACATCTCCCTTTTTCGCGTTGGCAATGGCAAAAAAGATAGCCTGCTCGCGGTTTGCGATACTGTGATAGTAGGTGCCTTCTACCCCTCTTTCCATATCTCTTAATATGGCCAGCGGGTCCTCGCTTCTCGGGTTATCTGAAGTAAAAATCGGTTCGTCGGCAATCCGCACCGCAATTTCCGCCATTTTCGGGCGTTTCGTTTTGTCCCGGTCTCCGCCGCATCCGACGACGACGAAAAGCTTGCCCTCTGTCATGTCTTTACATGTATTCAGAACGTTTTCCAGACTGTCAGGCGTGTGCGCGTAATCGACGATCACAGGAAACGGCTGATTATGATTCACCAGTTCAAACCGGCCTCTGACACCTTGCAGCTCTTCAAGAGCGCATGTGATCGTATCAAACGGCAGACCCGCTGCGATCGCTGTCGCCGCTGCAGCCAGTACGTTATACACGTTGAAGCGGCCGACGAGTGAAACCGTGATCTGCTTTGTTCCTTTTGGCGTAACGAGTTCAAAGCTTGTGCCTTGCGCAGAGATCTCGATTTGTTTCGCCATGACATCGGCATCGTTCTCGATTCCGTATGTAAGGATGTGCGCCGCCGTCACTTTTTCAAAATAAGCACTGGCTTTGTCATCTGCGTTTAAAACGGCCCGCTTCGGCTTTTCATGGTTAAAGGAGCCGCCCAGCTGGGAAAACAGGAGGCTTTTAGCCTGTCTGTAGTCTTCCATCGTCTTGTGATAGTCTAAATGGTCCTGCGTCAGGTTCGTGAATACGGCGATATCATAATCGCAGCCGTGAACCCTGCCGAGTGACAGAGCGTGAGAAGACACTTCCATAATAGCTGTGTCAACATGCTCATCATTCATTTTCTTGAACGTTTTTTGCAGTGTGACGCTTTCGGGCGTTGTATTTTTGACCGGGAATGTCTCATCCCCGATTTTAATGTACATCGTTCCGATTAAACCGGTCTGCCTTCCCGCTTTTTTGAAAATCTCATCAACCATGTGCGTCGTTGATGTTTTGCCGTTTGTGCCGGTGATGCCGATAAGCTGAAGCTGCTTTGTCGGCTGCCCGTAAAACGCGTCAGAAAGAACGCTGAGCGCCCGCTGTGACCGGCGGACGATAATGACAGGAACATCGACGTCAAGCTCTTTCTCGGCAACGATGGCCGCTGCGCCGTTTTCTGCGGCTTTTTGGGCGAAATCATGTCCGTCTACCGTATACCCTTTTATACATACAAAAAGACTCCCTTTTCTCACTTCCCTGGAGTCCATCTCAATTGAAGTTATGTCAGGGTCATGAAAGTCATTTTGAACAGGTTCGGCCATTAAATATGTAAGCAGCTTTGTAAGTTTCATTGTATCAAACCTCTCAGAAATTCTATTCATTCTTTTATCATGATAACCGTTTATAAAAGTCAGAATGGCTTTTAAACATACAGTTCATATTTTAGCGTAAATAAAAGGATACATCCAGTTAATCTTAAAAGTTATCTTCTTTTTTTCTCTTTATGATAAGAGGCAGCCGAAAACAATCGGCTGCCTCAAAAAGACTCATTCTTCACTCAAGTAAACACGGATCTTTGAGCCTTCTTTTACTTTCGTTCCGGCTGCAGGTGATTGTTTCACAATTTTGCTTCCTTTTCCTGAGGAGTCTATATTCAAATTGACAAGCAGCGACTCAAGATCAGAGACAGACATCCCTACAACATTCGGAACCTCTATTGTTTTTGTGTCGTTCCATTGATATTTTTTCTCGATTTGATTTTTTCGCGGTTTGACGCCGAGCTCAGGCAGACTGTCTCTCATCATATTTCCGACAATCGGCGCGGCGACGGTTCCCCCGAATTGAATCGTACCTTTCGGATTATCAACCGCGACATATACGACAAGGCTCGGGTCATCAGCCGGCGCAAAACCGATAAAGGAGACGATATGGTTGTTTTCGAGATATTTGCCGTCTTTAACCTTTTGTGCGGTACCTGTTTTTCCGCCGACGCGATATCCTTCCACAAAGGCATTCCGCCCCGTTCCCTGAGCGACGACGCTTTCTAAAGCATATCTGATCTGCTTTGACGTTTCCTGGGAAATAACTTGCCTTTTCGCAATCGGCGATTGTTTCTTAACGGTTTTTTTCGTAACGGGATCAACCCACTCTTTGGCGATAAACGGAGTATAAAGCGTTCCGCCGTTTATTGCTGCGGAAACGGCTGCCACCTGCTGAATCGGCGTGACGGAAACCCCTTGTCCGAAAGCGGTTGTCGCCTGTTCGACCGGTCCGACTCTGTCAAGCGGGAATAAGATCCCCGTTCCTTCCCCTTGCAGATCAATGCCTGTTTTCTTTCCAAAGCCGAAATCCTTAATATATTGAAACAGCTTTTGTTTTCCGAGCCGTTCCCCCAGCTGTACAAACCCGGGGTTGCAGGAATTTTGAACGACTTCAAGATAAGATTGCGAACCGTGGCCGCCCTTTTTCCAGCATCGGAGGCGGGCGCCGTCGACCTCGGCAAATCCTTTGTCATAAAAATGGTCTCTTTGCAAGTTTACTTTTTGCTCTTGGAGAGCCGCCGCAAGCGTAATAATCTTAAAGGTCGAACCCGGTTCATATGTGCTCCATACCGGCAGGTTCCGGTTGTAAACGGACGGATCCACCGATTGATAGTCAGCCGGATCAAAATCAGGACGGCTTGACATGCCAAGCACTTCCCCGTTTTTCGGATTCATTGCGACCGCAATCATTCCGTCCGGGTTATATTTCGCCGCTGCATTGTCGAGCTCCCTTTCTATAATCGTCTGAACCTTGGCATCAATCGTCAATTTCATATCAAGTCCGTCTTTCGGAGGGGTGTAATCATCCGCTTCATCAGGCATTTTCTTCCCCTTGGCATCCGTATAAAATTTCACAGATCCCTTGACACCTTTTAAGTCATCATCATAATAAGCCTCCAATCCGAGAAGGCCCTGGTTATCAATACCGGCAAAACCGAGAACATGAGACAAAAAGCTTCCGTACGGATAATGGCGGATGCTGTCTTCAGCCACATAAACCCCTTTTAAGTCTAGCGCTTTGATTTCTTTCGCTTTTTTATTGGAAATTTTCCGCCCCTCGGGTGAGATTTTTTCTATGGAGGTTTTCTTAGTAATGTGTTTGTAGACCTTCTCTTCCGACATATTTAAAACTGACGCGAGAAGCTTGCCCGTTTTTATGGGATTTTGGATCTGGCGCGGTACGACAAAGACGGTCGGCGCGCTTTTATTAGTAGCCAGCTTCACGCCGTTTCGGTCAAGAATCTCTCCCCGCTCAGGCTCAAACGGCAAATTCCGGCTCCAGGAATCCTTAGCCAGTGAAGTCAGCTTTTCTCCCATCACAAATTGGACATAGCCTAATCTGCTGTCAATGATCAAAAAAATGATTACGCCAAAAAGCAAAACCAGTAATAAACGTTTTCGAACCGTTACATTTGAAACGCGCAAGGGACCGTCCACTCCTTATTTAGGCTTGTTTCAATTTATGCCTCAGCTTGGACACATAGAACGGCGGCGCATAAAAAAGAAGCCCGCGGGCATCCGCGGACTTCTCTGTCCCGTTAATCAGGATTTTTAAATTTCACCTTGATCACGGTATTTTCTTTCAGTTCTTTGCCTTTTTTCACACTTTGGCTTGAAGCGTAACCTTCACCGCTCACATCAATGTGAATGCCTGATACTTTGCTGAATTGAAGCACTTCCCGTCTCGACCATCCGGACATATCCGGCATCGTCATCTTTCCGTCTGTTTTTAAGAAGATTTTCTGATTGGTGATCACATCTTCTCCAGCTGTCGGATACTGCTCTTTTACGGCAACATCGCTGCCGATGACAATCGGTGTGAGATGTTCATTTTTCGCTTCCTTCTCAGCGCTCGTGACCGTCTTATCTGTCAGGTCAGGCATCTTTTGGCTTTTCGTTTCTTCCTGACCGGAATCTGTTTTTTCCGTCGGTTCGATATTCAGGTAGTGGAGGCTGTTTTTCATCGTCGGGTTAAAGATTTCCGCGACGGGATCAGAGCTGCTTTGACCCGCTTTTAATTGCGGCTGCTGCACGGCTACATAGATGACGAGCTTAGGATCATTTTTCGGCGCCATGCCCATGAATGAAAACACATAGTTGCTCGTTCCCTTTAAATATCCGCCCGTCCCGGCGATTTGCGCGGTTCCCGTTTTACCCGCGACGTCAAATCCTTCAATTTTATAAGGTTTTCCCGTTCCGATGTCTGACGTCACGACTTCTCCGAGCAGGTTCCGGACTTTTTTCGCCGTATCGGCTGAAATCGGCGTGCCTACTTGCTCTGGTTTTGTCTGCTTGACGACTTTTTTCGTATCGGGGTCGACAATATGATCAATGACGTAAGGTTTCATCATTTTGCCGTTATTGGCAATCGCCGTGACGGCCTGAAGCTGCTGGATCGGCGTTATCGCCGATGCTTGGCCGTAAGCCGTAGACGCTTTGTCAAAATCATATTTGTAGTTAATTTTACTTGATACTTCACCGGGCAGATCAATCCCTGTTTTTTGATAGAGCCCGAATTTGTGCAGGTACTCATTAAACCGGTCAAACCCCAGTTTTTCGTTGGCCAGTTTGGCGAAAGCAACATTGGATGACCTCATGAGGCCGTCACGGAAGCTTGTCATACCCCATCCGGCGCCATCGTTCCAATCTTTAACAGGCCCGCCTCCCACTTTATATGTTCCTGATTTATATTTCTCGTTTGCGGAAAACACATTTTCCTGAATCGCCGCGGCAAGCGTAAAGATCTTCATCGTTGAACCCGGTTCATACGCGTACGACACTAAGTCGTTGTAATAATTGGTGACGTTTCTGATATTCGGGTCGAAACTCGGACGCTGCCCCATCGCAAGCACTTTGCCTGTTTTCGGTTCTACGACAGCCGCCATAATTTTTTTCGGTTTATATTTTTCCGCTACTTTCGTCATGCTGTCTTCTAAAAAGGTTTGAATTTTCTGATCAATGGTTAAATATACATTGTCACCGTTTTTAGGTGCGGTGATTTTTTCTTTGCTGTTCGGAAGTTTCCAGCCGGATTTATCACTTTCGTAAGTGACAGATCCGTCGCGTTCCGTCAGATAGTTGTTCAGTATTTTTTCAAGCCCTAAAGAGCCCTGTATCTCGTTTGTTTTTTCATTCACATCGGCATAGCCGAGAACATTTGACAAAAATATGCCGTTCGGATAGTAGCGCTTCGTATCTCTTAAGAAAGAAATACCCGGAAGATTCATTTTTTCGATCTTTTGTTTTTTCGCATAAGAGATATCGCGGCCGGCTGAACCGAATTCCACCTGCTTCGCGCCATCCCTGTTTAAGATGTCCAGAATCTTGCTTTTATCAAGATTGATAACGGTCGCCAGTTTTTCCGCCGTTTTCTCTTTGTCTTTGACATGCTGAGGATGCTTCTTGTCGGTCGTCATCTTTTTATCAAGCACTGCAATGAGCTTATATGTCGCCGTGTCCTCTGCAAGCACTTTGCCGTTCCGGTCAAGAATAGAGCCGCGGCTCGCTTCTATCGTCCGCTTTTTTTCGTGCTGCTCGGTCGCTTTTGTTGCAAGTTCTACACCGTTTGCTTTACCGGTTAATTGAATGTACGCCATTCTCCCGAGAATGACAAAGAAAAAGAGAGCGAAACAAATACTGAGTATCGCTGCTCCTCTGTTCATAAACTTATTTTTTTTCGGCATGGGTTATCATTCCTGTATGTTTTTCACTTTTTTATCTTTCAGATTCAAACCGTGCTTTTTGGCGATATCCATCAGGCGCTGCGGCTGGCTTAAGTCAGCAGCCGTCTTTTCGAGATCACCGATCTGCTTATTCTTCTCAGATACTTTCTCCTCCAGTTTTTGCACCTCAATATTGGATTGGTACGCCGCGTATGCCTTTGATACGATAAACATTGATGTGGAGAGAACGGCAATGGCAAACAGGACGAGCAGCACCTTTTCCCCGAGTGTAATGGAAGCCCTTTTTTTGACAATCACCTTTTTTTCGGGACTTATCACTGGCCGTTGTTGTTTTTCCTGCTGGTAAGCTAAGTTGCTCATAGGCTGATGACCTCCTTTAATGTTGTCATTTGCTGCCCGTTATTTTCGTTTCTCCGCAATGCGGAGCTTCGCTGACCGGGCGCGGTTATTTTCTTCAAGCTCCTCTTTTGATGCCGTAATGGGCTTTCTCGTAATCAGTTTTAATTCCGGTTCAAATTCTTCCGGTATCACGGGAAGACCCGGAGGCAGTTCGGGAAGTGATGATTTTTCCTTGAATGTCGTCTTGCACATTCTGTCTTCCAGCGAGTGAAAAGTGATCACAGACACCCTTCCGCCCGGCTTCAGCACCTCTATCGCTTGCAAGAGGGCCTCTTCAAATACTTGAAGCTCGTCGTTTACGGCGATTCGAATGGCTTGGAATACACGTTTGGCCGGATGACCTCCGCTTCTTCTCGCCGGAGCAGGTATCGCGTCCTTTATTAGATCGACCAGTTGGCCGGTTGTTTGAATAGGCGATTTTTCTCTAGCCTCTTCAATTTTTCGGGCGATCTGCTTGCTGAATTTTTCTTCTCCGTATTTAAAGAAAATCCTCACAAGGTCCTCATACCGCCATTCATTTACGACTTCTTTCGCCGTAAGGGCGGCCGACTGGTCCATCCTCATGTCCAGCGGTGCGTCATGATGATAGCTGAATCCCCGTTCCGGTGTATCAAGCTGCGGAGAGGATACTCCTAAATCAAATAAAATTCCGTCGACACTCGTAATGCCGTGTTCATGTAAACACTCTTTTAAATAACGAAAGTTGCTTTTCACCAGAATAAGCTGTCCTTTGTATTCGGACAATGTTTTCTTTGCGTTTTCAAGTGCTGTGTCATCTTGGTCAAAGGCGATCAAGCGTCCTTTTTCCGATAATTGCTGCAATAAATATGTACTGTGCCCGGCGCCGCCAAGGGTGCAGTCCACATAGGTTCCGTCCGGTTTGATATTTAAACCGTCGACGGTTTCACGAAGAAGTACTGTCTTATGCTGAAACATTTGTGTCGGTCCCACCTTTATCAGGAATGAATTGAATTGTCAGTTGTTGTTGTGATGCACGAAGATCCATTATATATCAAATCCAATCATGTTTTCAGCAATTTCAGCGAATGAATCTTCTTGCTCTTCTGTGTATTGTTCCCATATTACCTTACTCCACAATTCAATTCGATTGGAAACCCCGATGACAACACATTCTTTTTCCAGTTTTGCGTAATTCAGAAGAGATGACGCAATATTAACCCTTCCCTGCTTGTCCAGTTCGCATTCGGTCGCACCGGAAAAAAAGAATCGGGTAAATGCGCGGGCGTCTTTTTTGGTGAGCGGCAGAGCCTTCAGCTTTTCTTCAATCAGCTTCCATTCATTCATCGGATAGCCGAAAAGGCATTGGTCCAGTCCTCTGGTCAGCACAAACTGCTCACCGAGGCCTTCTCTGAATTTTGCGGGTACGATCATGCGGCCCTTTGCATCAACAGTATGCCGGTATTCACCCATAAACATGATAAGGACCCCCACTTTCTCCCCTAAACTCACCACTATCCGCCACTTCTCTCCACAACCTCATTTTACACTGTTTACACATAAAAAAAAACCCTGAACTATTCAGGGTTCTTTAAAACTTTATTTCAAAGTTTGACAATCTGATGTTGGTTTTGAAAAGAAAATGGCAGATGTTTGAAGGTTGTGAAGAATTTTGGACCGTAGCGGTTCAGATAATACATCACATTCCAAATCCGTTCCTGCGGAGCGCCGAGCGGTCTGATGCTGTTTTGGATTCTTTCATAGTCACGCAGCACAAAGCCTTCTTTTTCTTCAATTCTTTTCGTTACCGTCCGTTCTAAAAACAAGAGCTGATCTTGAATGAAAGCGGCATTCTTCTGTAAGAGCGGCTCAAGGCTTGAATCGACCTTCAGCGCTTCGTCCCTTGCGCTTTTATGGACAGCTTCAATCTGCGACTTCGCCTGCTCCATTACAGAAGAAAACTCTTCCGGAATCTGCTCTTCAAAATAAGTGTCTTTCAGGTGTCCGGTGCCGTGTTCGATCGCTTCCTGAAGCGGGATATTCCGTTCTGAAAGCTTCTTTTCAATATGGCGCTCAAGAATCGTAATGTTCAGTCTCGGCACTACCGGCGTCATGCGAAAGCCCATTAATGAGAAAGCCTGCTTCAGCTCACCCCAATAATTGATCTCCCCCGGTCCCGCGATAAACGCCAGAGTCGGGATGAGAAACTCCTGCATAAGCGGCCTTGTCACAACGTTATTGCTGAAACATTCCGGTTTTTCTTCCATATGGGTATGAAGCTCGTCGTTCGTCCACTTCAGGTCAAGCTCCTTAATGACAAAAACGCCGTTTTCTTTTTCAATTAAGAAACGCTCTCCCTCGTGTTCGTAAAACAGATTGGCCTGATCTTTGTCCGATTCAATAATCGGGTGATAACCGGCTTCCCGCATAAGACGCTGCTGGTCTGAAACGGCTTTGGCAAGCTCATGATTGTGTTTTAAAATCTGCTGAAACATACCCGTTTCCAGCTTTTTAATCCCCGGATCTCCCGAGTTCATCAGAATAAGGCCTTCTTCTTGAAACAAGTCGGCGATCAACAGCTCAAAAAAGTCGGTGAATGTCTCTGATGAGCGTAAACATCGCTTCACGTTTTGAAGGAGTGTGTTTGTGTGATCCGTTTCCTCAAAAGCAGCGAACACTTCATCAATCCAAGCCGCGCATTTTTCCTGATCAAGCTCGGTTTTAGCCGCCGATGTTTTTTTCCAGTACGACTGCGGCAGTTTCTGTTTCACCGGACCTTTATTCTCTGTTGACGTATGCACAAAATTGATTTCTTCCAGATCGTGATCTTCACCCGCCACCCAGAAAATCGGAACGACAGGAATCTGTAACGCCTCTTCCTGCTGTCTGGCAAGTACGATAATGGAGATAATTTTATGTATGGTGTAAAGAGGCCCCGTTAAAAGACCGGCCTGCTGGCCGCCTACTACCGCTGCGCTTTTTGGATCTCTCAGTTTTTCGATGGAGGCCTGCATGGCGGCGGAGTGAAATTTTTCGTGATAGGAGGATAAATAATCCGCTAATTCCTCTCTGGCAAACGGCCGCGAAGACAAGTCATGGAGCCGCTTTTGCCATACGTCCTCTGAATGAATATCATAATCAAAAAATGAAGACATGTTTTCTCCATCTATATAGTGCTGCACAAACTTATTTTGACTTTTGATGGAAAGTTCAGTTAGCTGCATCTGTCTGGAACTTCCTTTCTCCAATAAATAGTTAGGTTTCCGAAATGAGTATAGCATGTTACCGGAAAACCTCAAAAGACTTTGTTTCAGTTTCTTTCTAACGCTTTTATGCTGCGGTGTAAAAACGTGAGATGAACGGCCGGCAATCCGCGGCTTTCCGCTTCTTTTACAAGGTAGCCGATAATCGCATCAACCTCTGTCCGCCTGCCTGCCATGATATCGACGAGCATGGAAGAATGATTTTTTTCCGTCAGTCTGCACACTTCGCAAACCTTGTTCCACGCTTTTTCTCTATCGGCGAGGCCAAGAATTGTCTCCGCTTCTTCAAATACGTTTCTCATATACTTTTTGTAAGCGTCATTTCTTAACAGCTCTCCGTTTTTCACGCGCAGCAATGCAGTTAACGGGTTGATGCATACATTTATGATCAGTTTTCCCGTTAACAGCCGATACCAGTCGTTTTCATCATATACGGGAAAATCCCGATGCATGCCGGAAAAGATGCTTTTGATCGTTTCCGGCCGGGATGCGCTGAATACACTCCATCTTACGGCTCCCGCTCCCGTATGTTCAACGGCATGATCTGATATCTTTTTTGCTCCGTGCTCAACAGTGCCGACATAAAGCGAATGATCTGTTTGCCAATCTTTCATGTCGTGTATGTGTCCCATGCCGTTTTGCAAAAACAGCACATTCGTCTCTTTTATCGTCTCAAGATCCCGCAGCACAGCACTGAGCTGGTGCTGTTTAACGGCTGCGATTAAGAGGTCGAATCCGGAAGTGATGCCCGTTTGCGCTCTGCATGCCGCCGTACATTCTATTCCGTCTTTCACAAGCCGTATACCGCCTGAGTTAATCGCATCAGCCTGCTCCGTCCGCCGCGTAATGACCGTTACCTGATGGCGGGACGATAAGTAGTAAGCACATAAAAGGCCTACCGCTCCGCCGCCGATAATTCCGATTTTCACACTGTCACACCCTATATCTGCATTTTTCCATATTATCATAGCAGAAGCCGCCGCAAATTACTTCAATTTCGTTTTGAGCAAAAAGACTGGCAAGCATATTATAGTTGGAATTTTCAATTAAAGCGTTTACAATAATGGTAGAACACAACAAAGGGGGAGTTTGTGTTGAAAATAGAGCGACTGCTCATCAACTTTAAGACACTCGAAGAATTTAAAAGGTTTAAGGAATACGGGATGCAGGAGCTGTCGATGCTTGAAGATCTTCAGGATAATATCATTGAAAATGACAGCACCTCGCCTTTTTACGGGATTTACTTCGGGGATAAACTAGTGGCGAGAATGAGTTTATATCAGGTAAACGGAGGTGCGAATCCGTATTTTGATCAGCGTCAGGACTTTTTGGAACTTTGGAAGCTTGAGGTTCTTCCGGGCTATCAAAATAACGGATACGGAAAAGCGCTTGTTGATTTTGCAAAATCCTTCAGAATGCCGATCAGGACAAATTCACGCATGAAATCAGCAGATTTCTGGGATAAGATGAATTTTGAGCCCGTTAAATATGATATGGCGCGTGATAAAGGAGAAAATCCTTATATCTGGCATCCCGATATGGACGGTGAAATGACATCCGGAGAAACGGCATAATAAAAAACCGGCGGGGCGCCGCCCCCAGGCCGGTTCATTTTACAGGCTCTGCGCCGATTTTCTGTCGTCTTCTTTTGAATTGACCATCCTTCTCGCTCTGTCCATAATGTCAATTAGCGCTTTATAATCTTCTTCCGTCATCTCCAGCTTGTTTCTCAAGCTTTCATTTTCCTCACGCAGATCCTCGACTTCTTTTTGCAGCGCGGTCAGCTGTTCTGTGAGTTTTTCTTTTTCATGACGCACATCCGCTGCGGCCGGCGACTCTTTAAATTGCTGCAGAAACAAAATGACATCATCAATGGACAGCTCTTTTTCTCCTTCCGCCCTGCGGATCGGAGGCTGTTTGACGGTTCCCGGCATATTGGCGGAATGCACCCCGATCTGCTTTCTTAATTCCTTCCGCTGTTTTTTCGCCAGTTCTATCCCTGACTGATATTGTTTTCTGACATAAGAATTCCATCTGAACCCGCAGGCGGCAGCCGTTCTCGTCAGCGCTCTGCCGACTTCTTCAAAAGCGGAAAGCTGGGTCCCGCCTTCCCGAATATGCCTGAGCACCACTTCGGCCAGCAGCAAATCTTCATCTTGCGTCCACGCGTCTTGTCTCGTTATCGTCAATCGTATCTCCCTCCATATTTGCTCATTTACCTCATACATATGCCGCTGATAGATTAGATAGACTACTGGGGCTCACAATTTTTTCGGCGGAAGCAGGCCGGAGGGGCAAAAAAAAAAGAAAAGCGCAGGAACCGAGATTCCCGCGCTTTTCTTCATACATTAATTGCTTTTAACATTTATGTCTTTGCCGTTGTATGATCCGCATGCTTTACATACACGGTGAGACAATTTCATCTCTCCGCATGACGGGCATTCTGTCATACCAGGTACATTTAGTTTGAAATGTGTACGGCGCAATCTTTTTTTCATTTTAGAAGTTCTTCTAAAAGGTACAGCCATTATTCCCACCTCCTTAAAGAGTTAAGATTCATCATCTTGTGTTAAGAGCTTTTTCAGATCCGCAAGTCTGGGGTCGATTTGATTTTTCTTGTCTTCCTCAGAAATCACTTGCCAATCCTTCCCCACTTGGGGAGCGGCTCCTTCTTTTTGTTCAGTTTCACAAAAGACTTGCATAGGAATTTCTAAAAGAATCTCTTCTTTTACGATCGGAGTTAAGTCGACGGTATCGTCTTCAGCAATATGAACGTCCTCATCTTCTATATCATCCGACTTATGAAATCTAAACAGTTCTTTTGTCGCGATTGTAAATGGATACGGCACATCAACTAAAGTTCTTGAGCACGGCAAAACCATTTCGCCTGAAATCGTAAAGTCAAACGAAACTTGCTTGGATTCAATCTCCGCGCGGCCCTTCACCTGGACGGGAGAAATGCGGCGGATGTCAGAATTCAATTTTGTCAGCTCATTTAACTCAACTGTTTCATCAAATTCAAAGCTCTTTTTCGCCATTTGATGAAGCTGATAAATCGTCCATTTCATTTGTATCACCTCAGGAAAGCAACAAACATGATTATAGCTTTTCAGAATGTTTTTGTCAATATTTTTTCTTTACAGCATAATGCCGCCGTCATGCAATCGTTGACAGCCGGATAGGCTATGCATACACTAAACGAAACGGACTAAAATATGCACTTCATTTGCAAATGTACCACACGAAGCAAAACATAGCAAGAAAGGCGGGACAAATATGAAAGCAGTCGGCCTGGTTGTTGAATATAATCCCTTTCATAACGGACACCGCTATCATGCGGAACAAGCAAAAATCAAAACGGACAGCAGCGTCGCGGCGGCGGTGATGAGCGGCCCTTTTTTGCAGCGCGGGGAACCGGCCGCCGTCTCAAAGTGGGCCCGGACAAAAATGGCGCTGGAAAACGGCGTGGATATCGTCATTGAGCTCCCTTATATATATGCCGTACAAAAAGCGGAATTATTCGCGCGCGGCAGCGTTTCGCTTCTTCATCATTTAGGATGCAGCAGCTTGTTTTTCGGCAGCGAAAACGGGCGGATCGAACCCTTTATTGAAGCGTCTGAAGCGTTCAGCCGAAAGGAAGATGACTGCAGCCTGATTCTGAAAGAGGAGCTGAAAAAGGGTCTCAGCTATCCGGCCGCCGCCTCAAAAGCTTTTTCACACATATTCAAAGGGCGGGACATGCTCGATTTGTCCAAGCCGAACAATATTCTCGGTTTTCACTACGTTAGAGCGATACACACCTCCGGTTCCGCTATGAAGCCTTATACAACAGCCAGAATCGCTTCCCAATATCATGACGCCGAGCTTCCCGGAGATAACAGCCGGATAGCCAGCGCAACAAGCATCCGGAGAGCGCTGATAGAAAAAGGAACGGCGGCCGCAAAGAGCTTTCTCCCGGAAGCATCTGCGCGTCAGCTGGAGGCATACAGAAATTCATACGGAATATGGCACAGCACGGAAGACTATTTTTCATATGTAAAATACAGCCTCAGCACTCTTTCCGCTGAAGAATTGAGCCGAATCTATGAAGTGGAAGAAGGCCTTGAGCACAGAATTCTGCGCACCATCAGACAAGCCCGATCCTATCGCGAAATGATGGAACGATTGAAAACAAAACGATACACGTGGACGAGGCTGCAGCGGATGAACACGCACATTCTGACACGGACGAAAAAAGAAGACATGCATCGGCTCTTGCAGCCTTCAAGCGCTCCTTATATCCGTCTTCTCGGAATGACGAAAAAAGGACAGGCGTACCTGTCGGCAAAGAAAAAAGAGCTTACCGCACCTCTCGTCAGCAAGCTCTCTTCTTTCTCTCATCCCGCTCTGGATCTGGACATACTGGCGGGACGGGTTTACAGCCTGCCGATAAAAGAACCTGAACGCACATTGTTTGAGAAGCAGGAATTTTCACAAGCCCCGATCCGCTATGATGAAGACGAAAAGCGTTTTTTGAATGCGTAAAAAAAGCACCTGACTGTATCAGGTGCTTTTTACTTTCATCTGATCCAAATAGTCAAGTGCGTCCTGCATGGTGTCGACAGGGACGATCTTCATATCGGACTTGATTGCTTTCGCCGTTTTTACCGCATTTTTGTAATCAGAATTTTCAGCTCCGTTTTGATTCGGCGCAAAGAAAATATCTTTTCCCGCTTTGTCTGCGGCGACGACTTTCTGATCGATTCCGCCGATCGGTCCGACTTTGCCGTCCACGTCGATTGTCCCCGTTCCGGCTATATTATAGCCTTTTGTTTCGTCAAGTTTTGTCAGCTGGTTGTAAATTTCTAAAGACATCATGAGACCCGCAGAAGGCCCGCCGATGTTTTCAATGCTGAAATGAAGATCCGGCTTCACTTTCACGTTCCGGTCCGTATATAATGCGACGCCGATTCCCGCTCTTTTCGGGTCGTCCGGGAAGGATTTCAGCACAATGTCAACGGTCTTTTCTTTCGTGTCCCGTTCAATGTGAAACGTTACTTTTTCCCCCGCTTTTTTGCTGCTGATATAATCAATCAGCTTTTCAGCGGAATCATATGTTTTCCCGTCCGCGCTGATGATTTTATCACCGACCTCTATTTTTCCTTTTGCCGGCATGTCAGAGACGACTGAGCTGGCATAAATGCCGTTAAATGAGTATTTCACCTGTTTCCCGGCTTTTTGATAAGCGGCAATGACCGCGTTTTCTTGGGAGCTTTTCATCATTTGCAGCTGGCGCTTCATATAATCCGAGTCCGATTCGCCCTCTTCTTTTATGCTTTCGTCAGGGACGATTTCATCGTAAGGATGCACTTTCGCCCAAAGATATGTATACGGATTGGCGGGGCCTACTTTGACAGTCATCAAGGAAAGGCTTCCTTTTTCAGGATAGCCTCCGTCCACCTTAATCAGCGGTCTCAGCTCTGATGCTTCTCCCGGCTGTGTGATGTAATACGGAAGCTTAATAAATGTAACAGCGATTAATAAGATCAGGATGATAAACACCCAGCGAAAATGTTTTGCTTTCATATGAGTTAGCCCTCCCAGTTCTCTATTTCTTGTTTAATCCGGCCGATCATCCGGTCTGCGGCTTCTTCGCCCGCTGTGATCATATGATCAATGTTGGCAAAAGAACTTGAGCTGAATGATTCAAGAGAAGGGCGGATCATGACGTCTGCGGCAATGGTCTGGTGACGGACCAATTCATTTTGCAGTATATCCATACTTTGCATGATTACATCAAAAATATGTGCCGCCTTTTCCGTTTTTTTCACCCGGGATACGTCAGAGGCGATGACGATATCAGCACCCATATCTTTTACGGCGGAAACCGGGATTCTGTCGACCACCGCGCCGTCGACTAACATACGTCCGTTCATTTTTTGCGGGACGAAAACGCCCGGTATGCTGATGCTCGCACGGACGGCTTCGGACACTGAACCTTTCGTAAAAACGAGTTTTTCGCCGGTCTGAAGGTCGCAGGCCACGATGCCGAGCGGGATCCGCAGTTCTTCTATCGGCTTGCCGTACGTATAGGCATGAACGAGCTGCCTGATGCGGTCTCCTTTTAAAAAACCAAGCCTCGGCATCGTATAATCCGCGTACAGCCGCCGCTTAAATGCTTTAGCGACTTTTTTCATCGTGGCCACGTCATGCCCGGCCGCATAAAAGCTCCCGACTAATGCTCCCATGCTGCTGCCGGCAATCATATCAATTGGAATCTGATGCTTATGTAAACTGGATAACACTCCGAGATGAGCGATGCCTCTTGCCCCTCCCGAACCTAACGCTAACCCGATTGTAGGTTTGGCCAACGCGACGAACCCCCTAATAGACATCCTATACATGAATTCTATGGTCTAAATTGAACCCCTATGCTCGTATATTAGTACAGGATGACAAATAGGTACTTGCCCGGCCGCCTTTAAGGTCTGTTCTATATTTTATCATGATATAAATGTCAGTGTGCAATTTTAGCATCGGGGAGGTAAGAATGAATTTGTCTAAGTTTCATACATTTTTGATTTCATTGTTTTTCATTTTTTTAACGGCGACGGTTATTTCACACCCTCAGGCCTCATTCGAAGCCTCCAAAACCGGTCTTTCCATGTGGTGGGAGGTAGTTTTTCCTTCATTGCTTCCGTTTTTTATTCTATCTGAGCTTTTAATCGGATTCGGCATTGTCAAGTTTGTCGGCCTTTTACTCGAACCCTTTATGCGTCCCATTTTCAGAGTGCCCGGGGTCGGCGGATTTGTACTGGCTATGGGCATGGCTTCAGGCAATCCGGCCGGCGCGAAGCTGACTGCACGGCTGCGCCAGGATAAACAAATCTCCAGAGTAGAGGCTGAACGCCTCGTCTCTTTTACCAATTCATCCAATCCGTTATTTATATTCGCTGCTGTGGCAGTCGGCTTTTTTCATAACGCGTCTCTCGGCATTCTGCTGGCATCGGCTCACTATCTCGGAAACATCGCCGTCGGCCTGACGATGCGTTCATACGGACGGAAAGAAGAAGCGGCGTATACTGGTAAAAAGACGATCGCTCTCCCTTCTCTGAAGGAAGCATTTCTGGCCCTCCACAAGGCGCGGCTTTCGGAAAAGCGGCCGCTCGGAAAAATTTTGGGCGACGCCGTCACCTCTTCTGTACAAACCTTGCTGATGGTGGGCGGTTTTATTATATTGTTTTCGGTTTTCAGCCGGTTATTATCAATCGTACAAGTCATGGATGTGCTTTCTGTATTTACAAACGCGCTGCTTTCGCTTTTTCATCTTCCGGCAAATCTGGACATCCCTCTTATCAGCGGGATGTTTGAAATTACACTTGGGAGCAAACTGGTCAGTGAAGCTGATGCCGACTTGCTGCCGAAAGCCATGATTGTGAGTTTTATTCTCGGGTTCAGCGGCCTTTCCGTACAGGCCCAGGTAGCCGGCATTTTATCGGAAACAGATATCCGCTTTAAACCATTTTTCGCGGCGCGTATCCTTCAGGGCATTTATGCCGCACTCTTTATTCTCTTACTGTGGAAGCCGCTTTACCTTGCATTGGACGAACCTTACCAGTCCGTATTCCTCCCTTTCCGCGATCAGGAAGCGGTATCTGCTGCCGTCAGCGGATGGAATACACTTGTTGAAACCGGACCCGCCATCACGCTGACAGCTCTCGCCGTATACGCATTGATTTATTGTTACAGGCTGTCAGCACGGACAAAAAAAGGATGAGACGCCAATCAGCGCTTCTCATCCTTTAAATTTCTGCTTCAGCGCCTGTTCAACTTCCGGAGGAACAAACTCTGAAACAGGCCCGTTATATTTTGCGACTTCTTTTACGATGCTTGAACTTAAAAAAGAATACTGATTGTTCGTCATCATAAAAAAAGTTTCTATTGATTCGTCGAGCACGCGGTTGACGGAAGTCCCCTGCATCTCATATTCGAAGTCAGAAACGGCTCTGAGCCCCCTGATAATCGCCTTCGCCCGCTTTTTTTTCGCATAGTCGATTAACAGTCCCTGTGACGTCTCGACCGTAACATTCGGTATGTCTTTTGTCACTTCTCTTAACAGCTCACATCGTTCCTCAACTGTAAACAGCGGCTGCTTAGAAGAATTATTGAGCACGCATACGTACACCTGCTCAAACACGTTTGCCCCCCGTCTGATAATGTCCAGATGTCCGTAGGTAACGGGATCAAAACTTCCGGGACATACAGCTATACTTGCCACATCATTACCCCCTATTTCGGTATATCGTCACTCCTGTAAGCCCGTAAATTTCCCTTCTTGTTACGGAAAGCGCGCCGACGGCTTCAGGAAGCGCAACGGCTTTATCATGCTCGGCTACGACAAAACCGCCTTCATTCAGCATGTTCTGCTCATCAATCATTTCGATAAGCGCTTTCAGCTTTTGTTCCTTATACGGAGGATCTAAGAAAATTCCGTCAAAACCTTTTTCCCGTTTCGCCGCGGCATAGAGGGCCCGCTCTGCATCATTGCGGTATACTTCCGCTGAAGACAGCAGATCAAGCGCTTTGATATTCGCTTTTACCGTTTGGATGGCTTTGAAATCACGATCCACAAAGATACAGCGGTCAAATCCGCGCGACAGCGCTTCAATCCCGAGACCGCCGCTCCCCGCAAACAAATCCAGCCCCGTTCCTCCGTCAAAATACGGGCCGATCATATTAAAAATAGACTCTTTTACTTTATCCGTCGTCGGCCTTGTTGATGTGCCCGGCACAGCCTTTAAGGCTCGTCCTTTTCTTGAACCGGAAATTACTCTCATTATTCACACCACTTTTTCTGAAAACTTTGATGTTTCTCATCGGCTGAGCCGTTATGTATCAAAACAATCCCTATCTTATCATAAAGCATTCTTTCAAACAATGAACGTGAAACCGTGTATACATATTCACATTCCTGTCAAGACTAAGTGTAACAGCATCAATGAATGATGTTGTTGCCAACCGCGGAGAAGACTTACGTTTCCCCATAAGTTCTTCCTCCGGTTTCTCCTCTCCCTTTTCCTTCTCCTTAACTTGTTAAGGAATAGAAGGACCCCGCAGGTATCTGCGGGGATTTTTTTATATGCCGATTTTATAATCGTACTCTTTCGCTTTATCAAGCTTTGATTCAAATTCCAGCTTTAAAAAAGGTTTATAAGAAGGCTCTACCTTCTTCACATAAGAATAAGAAGAAATCTTTTCCATTGTTTTTTCGATTAGGTCCATATCGCAATACAGCACAACGTATTTCAGCCGCTTGGAAACATAATGAACGTTGCCGAATTTTCTCAGCATTTTGCTGTGTTTTAAAGAATGCAGATATACGATTATGCCTTGGCGCTTATTTTCCATCATGATCACCCGCCTGACTTTCTGTTCATTTTATGTAAAAGACGAGACGGCCGTCTCGTCAGGAAACTTTGCATCCGCAGCCGCCGCCGGAACCGCACCCGCCGCCGCAGGATGACAGGCCGTCAAAATAAGGATTCCCCGTCGGAACTTTTACATGCTCCGAGACGGCCGTTCCGAGTTCAATGCTGATCTCGTCAAGCAGCGACTGAAGCTCAGTCTCCGCTTTTTTAAATTCGGCCACCTTATCGTTTAAATCCAGTTCCCGCTTCATTTCTCTCATTTTGCGGGAAATCTCTCTATAATCAGGATGGTATTTGCCAAAGCGCTGCACATCCTCATACTGCTCTTTAACGCTCATAAAAGAACGAATGATCCGCCCTGCCTCTTCATCTTCACGGAGACGCTTGTAACAATCGCGGTAATTTTCAGCCGTCTCAGACTGCAGAATCATGCCGGCAAGCTGCTCCGCTTCACTTTGAAGCTTGACGGACTCAATTGTTGCATACATAAATACGCACCTCCAGTTGCTAGTTTACCATGAAACCACCCAATTGGAAAATGCGGCGTTTAAACGCTTTTTAATCCTGTGAACGCATGGCGTGAACCATCTGCATCATCATCTGCGCCATTTGAATCCCGTTTGAGAATTGGCTTACCCTATGCGGTATCGTCTTTTCATAAAAATTCATCATGTCAAGCTGAAAGGAATTGAGATCGTCCGGTTTTCTCGCAAGTCTGCGGTACCAGACGGGACGCTGCCGTATAAACCGTTTCCGTTCCTCATCTGCGGATATGAATTCCTGAACCTCTTTTCGCATACATGATCCCCTTCTTTAATCCTTTCTGAACGAAAAAGGATGTTGTCCGGAGCCTTGCCGGGGCTGCTTCGTGCTGCTCCCCGAAAATTGGCTTAAAAGGCTTTGCAATGATGAAATGGACTGGCTCATTTTATTGATCTGCTCATTCATTTGGTTGATATCCATCTTTTTGACGGCAGTGACCATTTTTGAAACGAAATCGTTTTTTTCAGCTGGTTCCTGTTTGGTTTCCGCGTCGGAAGAAGGCTGAACGGCCTCGTCTTTAAAAGGGTCCCATATCGGATCATCCTCGCCCAGAAGAACCCAATTTTCATAGACTTCCTGCCAGCTCCTTTGTTCCTTGCGAACATTTTGGATCAGTTTGGGATGCTTTTTTACGAATTGTTTAAAATCATCGATTGATTGCCGTGATTGCTGATTCGCCACAATTCTCACCCCCTCCGAAAAGTTTTGCCTGCTATAATGTATCGGTTCATTCGCCTTAATGTTCGCCTAAATTGCGAAAAAAAGCAGGTATATATTTTTCAGCAGGAGCGCCGCTCGCGAAAAAACATAAAAAAACCGCGGGGGACGCGCCCCTCTGCGGTTTTTTACTGCCAAGGCTTAATGAAGTTTTGCGTATAATACTTCCGGTCCACGCCGACACCGAGGTGCGTATAATCCGGGCTTAACAGCGCCTTTCTGTGGCCTTCGCTGTTCAGCCAGCCCTCCACGGCGGCAGGACCGTCCACATAGTTGTAGGCAATATTTTCACCGGCCTCCCGGTATTTCACATCGCCTTTTTCTAAGCGGTCCTTCAGAGTCCCGTATTTCTTTGAGACGTGAGAGAAATACTTGTTATCCTTCATGTCCTTGCTGTGGCCGAATGCCACTTTTGCGGCGCCTTCGTCCCATTTCAGCCTTGCCAGTCCGTGTTTCACGCGGATGACATTTGTAATGTCGAGAATCTGCTGCTCACTCGCTCGTTCAATGTCGTTCCATTTTTCATCAGAAACTGGCTCGGGTTCTGTCAGCTTTCCTCTGTACATGACTTCATACGGCCTTTGTTTCACAAGTGTTTCCGCATCAAATGCCCTGATGCTTGACAGATTCCCGTCAAATTTGTCCATGTACAGCTGAACATACATTCCGCCTATCTTGACGGTGGGACGGGTATTGATATCTTCTTCAGAAAACTCGAACCGATACGTGTTTCCCTTGTCAGTCACATTGACAAAAGGAGAAACCTGCGTCGTTTTAAAAACTTCGCCCGTCGATTCGCCGATCTTAAACGGTTTTGCGTTGATGCCGCTTCCCGAAGCGTACAAAGTCACGGCTTTATCATTCAAAATACCGACTTGTACGTATTGGTCTTTCCCCTGGTTGTACACCCACCACTCGTAATCGTAGGCAGAAGGATCTTTCCGGGACGGTTCCCCAAGTTTCTTTTTCACATCGGCGGCAGATTTCCCCATGAGAGAAAGCAGTCCGGATGACGGCATTTTCAGCCGTTTTCCGCTCTCTTCTTCATTGGAAACCTGAGGCTCCTCCTGATCCGTCTTTTTCTGAGGAGCCGATCCATATTGTATAAACAGAACATACGCTCCGTAAATAAGCAAAAGGATAACGAGAGCCCTTGCGATATTTTTCAACCTCTCACCCCCATATGTTCAAACCGTTCTGTTTTTGTTTACTCTTATACAGTACAGCCTATTTGCATCGTCCGTGATTTATGTTTAATGGATAAACCCCTCCGGACCGCCGTCTTCAGAAATGTCAGACAGCGCCCGGCCTGCTTGCTCATTTGATTGCTCGGCCAACGAAAGATCGCCGAGCGTAACAATGCCGACCAGTTTTTTATCCTTTGTGACGGGAATTCTTCTGAGCTGATGTTCAGCCATCAAATGGAGCACCTCCTCCACAGAGGCGTCTTCTTCTGCACTGATAACCCGCTCTGTCATTGCGTCGGTTATTTTTTGAGAGTTCGGCTTTTTTGAAGCAATTCCCCGTAATACGAGATCTCTGTCTGTCACGATCCCGACAAGGGTCGCGCCGTCTTCATCCACTATCGGAATGGCGCCGACATCCGCGTCTTTCATCTTCACCGCAGCTTCATATACATTATCTAATACTGTACAATATTGCAAGTCTGACGTCATGAGCTTATTGATCTTTGTCATTGCGGAATTCCTCCTTTTTCTGCTACTATTGTCGTCAAATTTTTCTTTTTGCATACTTTCACCGTATGAATCATTGAAAGTGTAACGCTTTCATACTATGATTGTCAGGAAAGGGCATTTTTAAAAGGAGGGGGAAGGTTTGAAGTTTGAAAACAGCGGTCTTGAAGGGGTAACAGCGGAGCTCAGCCGCTTGAATGATCTGATGGAAGGTAAAGGGCTCATTCTGGCTGGACAATGGGATTATGAAAGAGTGACTTACGACAAAAAGTTTTCAGTACCTGAGGGGACATTTTATCTGCGGATTCAAGGAACGGCAAAAGAGGGCGATGTCGGCGGCAGCCGGGCCGTGATTCAGCTGAAGGCCCCTCTTTTAGGAAAGCATTATTATCCGCACGGCGTAGAATACGGCAGTGCTGAAGAATTTCCGGAACATGTTGTCGCTGAAAGCAAAGCTTTACTGCTTGAATTGGAAGAGTCATTAAAAACAGTGCAAATGTAATAAAAAAGTACAGCATATTCTGCTGTACTTTTTTTATGAGACGGTATGCTCGATATACGGCGGCTCTGACAGCGTATCTTTTTCCCGTTCCGTTCTGACCCACTGAAAAAAGATGACAGCCAAATATGTTCCGTAGACCGCCTCTTGAATGATTTTCATCAGCACTGCCCCAAGCTGCTGATCTTCCAGAGGAGGCAGCGTGTTAAACATCTCCGGTCCGGATAAAGGAATCTCCTCCAGCAAATCTAAAGGAACGCAAAGCTTCATTGCTTCGGCCCAAGCCGCCGGATCTGTATACGTGGCATACATGGGCGCCCCGCTGAACATAATGAGCGCGCAGGCCGGCGTTAACAGAATCCCGTCTGCCATAATATACCCCAGCTTCATTAAACCGCTGAGACGGGGCAGACCGTCCACCTTATGCACAAGCGGCCACCACATAAAAAACGCCGTTACAAAGATGAGTCCGTTCATCAGCGTGTGATACAGCGAATCCGTTTTGACGAAATCAAATATAAACGGGATGTGATACAGTGAAAAAATACCGTTAAACAGCACTAATGCGATAAGCGGCATTGAAAAGAACGAAAACAGCGGCTTTACGACAGGACGGAAGATCAGTTTTTTCCATGCCCAGCCGGGAATTCCGGAAATCAACAGCGGCGGTACGACTAAAAACAGAACCGCCATCTGCGTCATATGGGCACTGAACATCACATGGCCCAATAAATCAACCGGACTTCCCGCAGCCGTGTAAAAAAATAGCGCGGAAAGCACAAACAGCACCTTCTCCTTAGCGGCCACACGTCCTTTATGCCGGCTGCACCAGTAAAAGTAAATACCTGTTATCACGGCAGTTATACAAAACAGATACGGGCTCCACATTGCGCGAAACCCGAACATTTCCAAATTAATCAAATCTCTCACTCCCCGCCGTCCCGATTACCACCAAATAATCGTGACAAATGCAAGCACGGTGATAAACGCGACAAATATTCCCGAATACAGAAATAATGACGGCGCTTCATGCCCCTTCTGGCTCATATGCATAAAGTAAAACAGCTGAAAGATGACCTGGATGACCGCAAGCAGGATCAGAAACGGCATCGTAAACCATCCGGCAATGCCGTCAGCAGCCACCGTCAAAAACGCGACAAGCGTAAGGCCGATCATCAAACCGAAGGATATGACCTGATATTTCATCTCCTCGGCATTTTTCTTTTTCCGATATTCGAGATCCGTACTGACAGTCCCTCTGTTTTTGTTATCGTCCATCGTTATCCCACCATCCCCATCAAATATACAACGGTAAAGATAAAGACCCACACGACATCGATAAAATGCCAATATAAGCTGGCCACATAATATTTCGGCGCATTATAAAGGCTGAGCCCTCTTTTCGCATTCCGGATCATAAGCGCGCTGATCCACAACAGCCCGAACGCCACGTGTGCTCCGTGTGTGCCGACCAGCGTGTAAAACGCTGAGCCGAGCGCAGAGCTTGTAATGGTAAAGCCGAATTCGTGAGTGTAATGCATAAATTCATAGATTTCTACCCCTAAAAATCCTGCTCCCAATAAAACGGTAACCAAAAGCCACACCTGCATTTTTTTAAAGGAGAAATTTTTCATATGATACATCGCATACACACTCGTTAAGCTGCTCGTTAAAAGAAGCATCGTCGCGATAAACACGATCGGCAGCTCAAACATCTCAGCCGTTGACGGCCCTCCGGCTTTAGATTCCCGTAAAGCAAGAAATGTCGCAAATAGCGAGGCGAACAGAACCGTTTCGCCGCCGAGAAACAGCCAAAATCCCAAAAACTTATTTTTCCCCTCCAGCGTTGCTTTTTCAGGAGAAGCCGGAAAGGTTTCAGCCGTCATTTTTTCCTGCAGCTGCATTACGCCTTCACCCCTTTATCATCATTCGGCAGATCTTCTTTGTGAATATGATAGCCGTAATCATCGACCACAGAGCGAAGCAGCATGGTAAAGAATGTGATGCCGAGCCCTATGAAGATAACCGGAAGCCCCCATGAATAATCGGAGTGGTATAAAAACCCAAACGCTGCGACAAACAGCCCGAAAGATATGATAAACGGCATGATGGAGCCGTTCGGCATATGAATGTCCTCTACAGGCTCTGCAGGCGCCATCCCTTCATTTCCGGCCTGCTTTTCAATCCACAGCGGGTCAAGTCCCCGGACAAACGGAAGCTGTTTAAAATTATATTCCGGCGGCGGCGAAGAGACCGCCCATTCAAGCGTACGACCGTCCAGCCACGGGTCGTTCCCGACGTATTTCCCCTTTATTGAGGTATAAATAATATTGACGACGAGTAAAACTGCCGCGCCCGCCATGAAAAACGCGCCGATTGAACTGATCAGGTTGCCGGTATCAAGCCCCTGGCCGGGCAGATATGTGTAAACGCGCCGCGGCATTCCCATCAAGCCGAGGAAATGCTGAATGAAGAAGGTAAGATGAAACCCGATAAAAAATAAGACGAACGAAATTTTTCCCATCGTTTCATGAAGCACCTTCCCGAACATTTTCGGCCACCAGAAATGCACGCCCGCCAGGATGCCGAACACAACGCCGCCGATAATGACGTAGTGGAAATGCGCTACGACAAAATACGTATCATGGAACTGATAATCTGCCGCTGCGGCCGCCAGCATGACACCCGTGACTCCTCCGAGTACGAAAGAAGGAATAAAGGCGACGGCATACAGCATAGGCGTCGTGAATTTGACATTTCCTCCCCAGATGGTCAAAAGCCAGTTGAAAATTTTAATGCCCGTAGGCACCGCGATCGCCATCGTCGCAACCGCAAATATCGCATTAGCGATCGGTCCGAGTCCCGTCGTAAACATATGGTGAACCCAAACCATGAACCCGAGAAAGCCGATCAGCACGATCGCAAAGACCATAGACGAATAACCGAACAGACGTTTCCTCGCAAATACGGGAATGATTTCTGAAAAAATCCCAAAGGCGGGAAGAATTAAAATGTACACTTCCGGATGCCCGAAAATCCAAAACAGATGCTCCCAGATTATCGTATTGCCGCCCAATTCAGGATTAAAGAAATTCGTTCCGAACAAACGATCCAGCATCATCAGCGCCAAACCGACGGTGAGCGGAGGAAATGCGAATAAAATGAGTGCCGACGCCACAAATGTCGTCCACGTAAACAGCGGCAATCTCATATACGTCAAACCCGGCGCCCTCATATTAATAATCGTGGCGAGAAAATTGATCCCCGCAATCAGCGTACCTAAGCCTGATATTTGCAGGCCGAGCACGAAAAAGTCTATGCCGTGCCCTTTCGAATTCAGCGCAAGTGACGCGTACGACGTCCATCCTGCATCAGGAGCGCCCCCTAAAAACCAGCTCAGATTCAAAAAGATGCCTCCGAAGAAAAACAGCCAAAATCCGAGCGCATTCAAAAATGGGAATGATACGTCACGCGCCCCGATCTGCAGCGGCACAACCGCGTTCATCAGCCCGAATAACAGCGGCATCGCCGCCAGGAAGATCATTGTCGTGCCGTGCATCGTCATAATTTCATTAAACTGCTGCGCACCCATAAAATCGTTCCCCGGCCTCAAGAGCTGAATCCTGATAAGCATGGCCTCAAGTCCGCCGACGACGAAGAAAAATCCCCCGGCGATCATATATAAAATCGCGATTTTCTTATGGTCAACCGTCGTCAAATAATCCCAAAGCAAAGAGCTTTTTCTTTGCTGTCCTGTAAGCGTATTCATCATTTGCGACCTCCCCCCTGATATCTCCCTGTCCTCACTTGTTCTCCGCTTTCAGCCCTTTTAAATATTCATACAGCGCATCCGTTTCAGCGTCCGAGAGCTTCGGATAAGTGCCTGTCATTTTATTGCCCGGTTTAATGCTGTCCGGATTTTTCAGCCAGGCTTTTATATTCTCTTTATTCGCATCCTTAATGCCGGCCACTTTGACCCGTTCACCGAAGGTAGCGAGGTTCGGAGCCGTTCTTGCCGCTTCAGCCCGTTTATCATTGGGCTCAACCGCATGACAGCTCAGGCAGTTTTTTTCCTTAAAGAGCTCTTCTCCTTGCGCGGCTAAACCGGAATCTGTTGTATGCTTATAATTTTTCATCGCTTTCGTCCATTGTTTAAATTCTTTTGACGGCAGCGGTTTCACTTTGAAATCCATCAGCGCATGTGAAGGTCCGCACAGCTCTGCGCATTTCCCGAAGAAATATTCTCCCGCTTCTTTGCTGCGTTTAGAATCGAAGGTCAGAAAGAAAGTATTGTCATTATCCGTATTCGTATCGATTTTTCCCCCGGCTGACGGAATCCAGAAAGAGTGTTTCACATCTGAGGACTTCAGCTTGAAATAGACGCGTTCATCTGTGGGAACGATCAGCTCCTGACTTGTCACAAACCCGTAATCAGGATACTCGAATTCCCACCAGTATAAATTCGCCCTTACATTAATCACGAGCGCATCCTCTGCTTTACGGTTTTTCTTATCCATCGGCGACGTATCCGCCAGCGCCAATGTGTCGATGACAACCGGAATGACAAGAATAATCAGAAGCAAGATCGGAATAACGGTCCAGGTGATTTCTAAAAAACGGTTCCCCTCCACCTGTTTCGGTATCGTGTCTTCCCCTACACGCGACCGTCTGAACCTCACAATGACGTAAAAGAAAATAACTGCTACGACCGCAACGACGACAACCATGATAAGTGTGCTGAGCACCGTCAGATCATATTGTTTATCAGCCACTTCGCCGGCAGGCTTGAGTGTGGACAGAAACGGTTTTCCACAGCCGCTCAATAAAAGCGGCACTAAGGCTAATAATGATAAAAGACGCCAACGCTTTAACATTTCACCCAACCCCTTTTTTGAATCAGTACGAGATGCACAAGCAGTAAATCTGCTTCCAGCCGAAATACTTCATTTCCTCATTTCTTAAAATATGAGATTTTTTACTTAAAATTCCATCTATGTATAAAAGCAAAGCCGCCTGATTAAACAAAAGGTCAAGGCGGCGTTTACTAGTTGTCATTGTTTGTTTTGGCGATCAAACAAGCTCATTATTCAATTAAAACAGCGTGAAGACCACCATCGCTACAAAATAAATGGTCATGTAATTAAGCGAATAGACAAACATAAGAGTTGCCCACTTCATGATGTTTTTCATGCGGAATCCCATCAGTCCGAGAACAAGCCATCCGACATTCAGCAAAGTGCCGAGAATGACGATCGGAAGACCGAGACTGCCGAGGAAAAACGGAAGCGGCAGCAGGCATGCTACCCAGACGATAATCTGTCTTTTCGTCACTTCAAAGCCGTGCACTACCGGAAGCATCGGAATATTCGCTGCTCTGTAATCTTCCGTCTTTTTAATCGCAAGCGCTAAAAAGTGCGGAATCTGCCAGATGAATAAAATCATGAATAAAACCCACGCGACAACACCGATGTGCCCTTCAACCGCTGTCCAGCCGATTAACGGCGGCACGGCGCCTGATACACTTCCGACAACCGTATTAATCGTATAACGGCGTTTCGTCCACATTGTATAAAGAACAACGTACGTAAACACGCCGATAAAACCGATGACTGCTGCCATCACGGTGGTCATCAAAAGCATGATAAGTCCTAAAGCAATGAGTAAAATTCCTGACCACAGCGCTTGATTCGGCTGAATCTTTCCGGTTACCGTCGGTCTTACTTTCGTGCGTTCCATTAAATGATCAATATCACGATCGTAATAGTTGTTAACCGCACAAGAACCGGCGATGATCAAAGAAGATCCTATTAATGTAAGAAGCACGGTGTTTAAATTGCCTAAAAAACTCAGACCGGATATATGTAACGCAAGCCACATGCCGGTAAAAGTCGTAATTAAATTCGAATTGACGATTCCTATTTTGATAAGCGAAAGGAAATCCTTCCATGCCGTCGTCTCTTCAATCTGTCCGTCTATAGCTGTATCGTTTAAAATTCTGGAATTAGCCATAACGTAAACCTCCCTTACAAACCTAAAGCAGGTTTTTTAAGACCTGCAACTCTATCATACAAGATAATGACCTGTAAAAAAACATTCTCTTAAATATTAAACGAGAAACAGGAATTTATTTGTGAACTTTTTATGAATTTTACCAAATCCGCCGGTTTCTTAATAAAGCGGTTACTTTATTTCTATCAGACCCATCTGGAATAATCAACCCCATTATCTAAGAAGTCCTGATTCTATTATATTTTTGTGAACAAACAGAATTGAGAATTGCCACAAAACACATATTCGCTTACACTTGGTACGTATATCATTTTGTCCAGTTTGTTAAGAAGGTGAATGTAAAATGAATAAAGCTTTGAAAGCGCTCGGCGTACTGACGACATTCGTTATGCTCGTCGTGCTGATCGGCGGCGCTCTTGTCACAAAGACAGGATCGGGTCTCGGTTGCGGAAGGCAGTGGCCGCTTTGCCACGGCCGGTTTTTCCCGGAGCTTAACGCCGCTTCTATCATTGAATGGAGCCACAGACTCGCAAGCGGTGTCTCAATCGTTCTCGTGCTGAGTCTCGCTTTTTGGGCATGGAGAAAAGTCACGCCTGTTTTCCGTGAAACAACCTTTCTCGCCATTATGTCCATTATCTTTTTATTTTTACAGGCGCTTCTCGGCGCATTAGCGGTTGTTTTCGGATCAAATGCGCTCGTTATGGCGCTTCATTTCGGCATATCGCTGATTTCTTTCGCTTCTGTTCTGATTTTGACGCTGCTCATATTCGAAGCTGATAAATCAGACAAAAAGCTCGTCAAGCCGCTCAGAATCGGCAGAAAAATGCAGTTTCATATGATCGGTCTTTCGATTTACACGTATATCGTCGTTTATACGGGGGCTTATGTACGCCATACGAAATCAAGCCTTGCCTGCCCTGACGTTCCGCTTTGCAGCAGGCTGAATCACGGGCTTCCGTCCCATTTTCAGGAATATGTGCAGATGGGTCACAGAACGGCAGCACTGCTTCTGTTCGTATGGATTCTTGTCGCTTCTGCGCATGCGGTGCGCTCCTACAAAGATCAAAAACAGATTCTTGGGGGCTGGATAGCGGCTCTTGTCTTTGTTTTATTACAGGCGCTGTCCGGAATCATGGTTGTTTATTCAGAAATGGCCACCGGTTTTGCACTTGCCCATTCGCTCTTTATTGCCGGCCTGTTCGGCGTCTTATGCTATTTCTTATTATTAATCGCCCGCTTCCGCTATGAATCAAAACAGCGGAACATCTGAGGCACATGAAAAGGCCGAAGCATTAGAGCTTCGGCCTTTTTACATATAAAAAACCTGATCGCACACGGGGGCGGATCAGGTTTTTTATATTCATTTTTTACGCTTTTTCAATTTCGATCAGTAAATCACCTGTCTGAATCGGTTCACCGTTTTTCACATGAATCTGCTGTATCGTCCCGGAGAACGGCGCCTGTACCGTCGTCTCCATTTTCATCGCTTCATTAATCATCAGATGATCGCCTTTATTTACCTTTGCCCCGGTTTCCGTTAACAATTTAATGACGGTTCCCGGCATGGATGCCGCAATGTGGCTTGGGTTTGTCCGATCTGCTTTTAATTTTTCCTGTACGGACGATTTTATGCTTTCATCTTTAATGACCACCTCGCGCGGCTGGCCGTTCAATTCGAAATAAACGACACGTGTCGCATCTGGCTGCGGTTCACCGATAGATACAAGCTTCACGATCAGCGTTTTTCCGCGCTCGATTTCCACTTCGATTTCTTCACCGAGTGTCATGCCGTAGAAGAAAGTCGGTGTGTCCAATACGGAAATATCACCGAAGCGTTCAGCCGTTTTAACATATTCTGTAAACACCTTCGGATAAAGAGCATACGCGATTGCGTCCTGATCACTCAATTCCATCTGATGTGTTTCTTTCCATTCTTCTTTAATGCCTTCAAAAGATACCGGTTCAAGCAGCTCACCCGGTCTTACCGTGATCGGCGTCTGTCCTTTCAGAACGAGCTTTTGCAGTTTTTCCGGAAATCCGCCGTGCGGCTGGCCGATCTGCCCTTTAAAGAGCTCAACGACTGAATCCGGAAAATCAAGCGTTTCGCCTTTATCATAAACATCTTGTTCTGTTAAATTGTTTTGCACCATGTAAAGCGCCATATCTCCGACGACTTTGGAAGAAGGTGTTACTTTCACGACGTCGCCGAACATGCGGTTGACGACGCTGTACATGTCTTTCACCTCATTCCAGCGATCACCGAGGCCGACTCCTTTTGCCTGCTGCTGCAGATTGCTGTACTGGCCGCCCGGCATTTCATGATTATAAATCTCAGTATGCGGAGACTTCATCCCGCTTTCAAATTCACTGTAATACTGACGGACTGATTCCCAATATTGTGACAGTCTTTCCACCTGGCGGACATCCATTTCAGGACGGCGGCTGTTTCCTTCAAGGGCATGATAAAATCCGCTTGCGCTCGGCTGTGAAGTCAGACCCGCCATTGAGCTGACGGCGACATCCACGATGTCCACACCCGCTTCAACAGCTTTGGCATAGAGAAAGACGCCATTGCCGCTCGTATCATGCGTGTGAAGATGAACGGGAATATCAATCGTTTCCTTCAGCGCTGAGATAAGTTCGTATGCGGCTTGAGGTTTCAAAAGACCGGCCATGTCTTTAATACCGAGAATGTGCGCACCAGACGCCTCAAGCTCTTTCGCCATAGAAAGATAATACTTCAAATCATATTTCGTCCGGGTCTTATCAAGAATATCTCCCGTGTAACAAATCGCAGCCTCCGCCACTTTTCCGGTTTCACGGACGGCATCGATGGCCAGCGTCATCCCTTTTACCCAGTTCAGGCTGTCAAAGATCCGGAATACGTCAATACCTGACTTCGCTGACTGCCGGACAAATTTTTGGATGACATTGTCCGGATAGTTTGTATAACCGACGGCATTTGATGAACGAAGCAGCATCTGGAACAATGTGTTCGGCACTTCCTTGCGAAGATCTTCAAGGCGTTTCCAAGGGTCTTCTTTTAAGAAACGGTACGCTACATCAAATGTCGCGCCTCCCCACATTTCAAGGCTGAACAGTTCAGGCCACAGGGCAGCCGTAGGATTCGCGATTTTTTTCAAATCATTGGATCTGATCCGTGTTGCGAGCAGGGACTGATGGGCATCCCTGAACGTTGTATCGGTCAGGAGCACGGATTTTTGCTCTTTCACCCAGTCTGCAAGCCCCTCAGCGCCTCTTTCATCAAGGATCTGTTTCGTACCGCTTGCCGGCCTTTCCCCGATATCTAACGTAACGGTCTGAGGCTTATCAAATGCAGGCTTTTCTTTTTTCCCGATTCCCGGAAAACCGTTCACCGTGACATTGCCGATATAGGAAAGCATTTTTGTTCCGCGGTCCTTCTGTTTTGGGAAAACAAACAGCTCAGGCGTTGTGTCGATAAATGATGTGTCGTATTGGCCCGTCAGGAATTTTTCATGCTTTGCCACGTTTTCAAGAAACGGAATATTGGTCTTAATGCCTCTGATCCTGAATTCCTGCAGGTTGCGGACCATTTTCGCTGATGCCTGTTCAAACGTCAGCGCCCATGTCGACAGCTTGACGAGCAGTGAATCATAATAAGGCGTGATGACGGCGCCCTGGAAGCTGTTTCCCGTATCAAGGCGGACGCCGAAGCCGCCGCCTGAGCGGTAAGCCATAATTTTACCCGTGTCAGGCATAAAGTCATTCAGCGGATCTTCAGTGGTCACACGTGATTGGATCGCATACCCGTTTGTAAAAATGTCTTTCTGCTCAGGGATATTGACGGCACGGCTGTGCAGTCCGTGGCCCTGCGCGACGAGGATTTGCGTCTGAACGATATCAACCCCCGTTATCATTTCCGTAATCGTATGCTCCACTTGTACGCGCGGGTTCACTTCAATAAAGTAAAATTCACCGCCCGCTACGAGAAATTCCACGGTCCCCGCGTTGATATAGCCGACATTTTTCGCAAGCGCGACAGCCGCTTCACAGATTTCGTCCCTTAATTCAGGCTGCAAAGATACACTCGGCGCCACCTCAATGACCTTTTGATGGCGTCTCTGAACGGAACAGTCCCGCTCATACAGATGGACGACATTGCCTTCTTTATCTCCGATCACCTGAACTTCAATATGCTTAGGATTTTCGATCAGTTTTTCAACATACACTTCATCGTTTCCGAATGCGGCTTTCGCTTCTGATTTGGCCCGCTCAAACGATTCTTTCAATTCGCTTTCGCTTCGGACGATTCTCATTCCGCGGCCTCCGCCTCCGAGCGATGCTTTAATAATAAACGGAAATCCGTGGACTTTTGCGAATTGTTCGACATCTTTTAATGTTTCAGCCGGTCCGTCACTCCCCGGAATAACGGGGATGCCGGCTTTTTCTGCCTGCTCCCTCGCCTTTACCTTATCTCCGAACATATCCAAATGCGCTGACGTCGGTCCGATAAATACGATGCCCTCTTCTTCACAGCGCCTCGCAAATTGGATATTTTCAGAGAGAAATCCGTAGCCCGGATGAATGGCATCAACGCCGTTTCTTTTTGCGATCTCAATAATCCCTTCAATATCAAGATACGCGTCAATCGGTTTTTTGCCTTCTCCCACAAGATAAGCTTCATCCGCTTTATAGCGATGATAGGAGCCCGAATCTTCTTTTGAATAAACGGCTACCGTTCTGATGTTCAATTCTGTGCACGCCCGGAAAATCCGGATCGCAATTTCTCCCCTGTTTGCTACTAACACTTTTTGGATGGATTGTTGTGACAAACTTTTCTCCCCCTTGGCCTAATAAATATGTAGTTTATAATAAAGGAATATCCGTCCTGTGTATACACTTGTTTTTTAGAGATACACAGATTTTTCCGTCTGCCGTCTTTTTACCCCCTTAGACGGAACGGGCTCCCTCTTTTTCTTCTTTTCTGAGTACTTGACATGCATGCTGACATTCACCAATATACCGGCACTCGTTAATAACAAAAACATTGATGAGCCCCCGTAGCTGATAAACGGCAGCGGAACACCTGTGATCGGAATTAAACCGCTGACACCGCCGAGATTGATAAAGGTCTGAATCGCAATCATGCTGGATATCCCGATTGCCAAAAGGCTTCCGAACGGATCTTCACATTTTCTCGCAATATAAAAACCTTTTAACACGACAAAAGCCAGCAGCACAATGACAAACAGGACGCCGAAAATGCCGAGCTCCTCTGAAATAACCGCCATAATAAAGTCTGTATGCGATTCAGGCAGATAACCGTATTTTTGAATGCTTTCTCCAAGACCGAGACCGAAAAAACCGCCTGAGCCGATCGCATAATACGAATTTATAATCTGCAGGCCTGATGTGCTGGCGTATTTAAAGGGATTTTCAAGACTTTCAAACCGGCTCATACGCCCGGGTGTCAAAATATCGTCCCATTTCAGATAGATGATCGGGCTGACAAGGAGTAATACGATTCCCGCCATGAGAACCAGCTTGAGCAGGGTCCTTCCGCTGAATCCCGAACACATAATAACGCAAAGCGCGATCAGACCGATAATCATCGCCGTTCCGAAGTCAGGCTGAATAGCGATAAGCGCACAAATGACTACGGTGACGATCACCGGCGGAGCAACCCCCGTCAAAAGCTGATCGATGTAGCTTTGTTTCTTTGCGTATACCGCGGCAAGGTACAGTATCAGGGTCAGCTTGACAAATTCCCCCGGCTGAATGGCCATTCCTCCGATTTTAAACCAGCTTTGCGCGTTTCCGGCAACATGTCCGAAAACAAACAGCGCGCAAAGCGCAGCCACTGACGCAAGCAGTATGAATTTCTGAATCTTTTGATGGGCGAACACTTTGTACGGAAAAACGGCCGCGATGATAAACAGCACAAACCCCGCGATGACGGCGAACAGCTGCCGTTTAAAGAAATAGTCGCTGCTCACGCCGTAACGCATAACGGCGGTAATCATGCTTGAGCTGTATACCATTACCAATCCGAAACTGCACAGCAGAATGATAGCGCATATCAATGAATAATCGTAAGATTTTAACATTCTTTTAAACATAACATCCTCTTTCCTGCTTAAAGCTTACGTTTAATACCTATTGCGTATTATATTTTACTATAATTCATAAACAATTTACGCAGTTTCTTTATAGTTTTTCGGATGAAATGCAGATTAAGAGACCGTCTTACGAAAAGAAGATGCAAAAAAACGGTTTACGGTTATAAAAAAACCCAAACCGTTGAATAGTTTGAGTTTGATCATTTATTTTCCTGTAAACGCGTCATGCAAAGCAGACAGTTCTCTTTCAAGTCTGTCCAGCAGCTCTTTGCCGTCGTTTTCGTCAACTAATCCCAGGCGGACAGCAAAATCGATTTCCCTCGACAGTCCGAACATCTGAGTATCCAAGACCTCTTCATACAGAGGACATTGAGGCATCGTTAAGTTATCCATTTGTACTCGGATCAGCTTCAAAATCTTCTCAGCATCTAACTTCAACAGCTCGAATGCTTTCTGCTGATGGTCAACTATAATCTCTGAAGCCAAAAGTATCCCTCCGTTCCCCAGGCGAGTACCTAATTCTTCTATTTATCATAAAGGGTATCAGGTGAAATTGCAAGAGGATTTAAGCAGATGTTATGATAAAAAATGTTTCAAAAAATACTCAGCCTGTATTTCTCAGACATGATTTCCAAAAGCTTCACACCCGCGATGCTGTTGCCTTTTTCATCAAGCGCCGGGCCGAATATACCGATTCCGAAGTTGTACGGCGAAATACCCATGATTCCTCCCGAAACGCCGCTTTTAGCGGGAATGCCGACCTTGATTGCGAATTCCCCGCTCGCATTGTACATGCCGCAGGTCACCATAAACGTCTTGCAGATTCTCGCCACATCTTTTTTAATGACCTGCTCCCCGGTTTCCGGATGCTTGCCGTCAAGGGCGAATACACAGCCGATTTTGGCTAAATCCAGACTGCTCATCTTAATCGCGCACTGTTTTGTATACAAATCCATGACCTCTTCAACATCGCCTTTAAAAATGTCATACTGCTTCATGTAATAACACATGGCCCGATTAATCATGGAAGATTTGAATTCCGATTCCGCGACATGGCTGCAATATGTAATGTCCTGATTATTCGCAAGTCTTCTGATGAATCCGAGCAGGTAATTCAGGCGGTCTTTCGGCGAATGCCCTTTAATTAAACCCGTAACGACGAGAGCTCCCGCATTAATCATCGGATTTAAAGGCTTGCCCGGATTTACTGTTTCAAGCTTAATCATGGAATTAAACGGGTCGCCGGTCGGCTCCTGACCCACGCAGCTGAACACCTTTTCCTTTCCGTAATCCATCAGTACGAGCGCCAGAGAAAGCACTTTCGAAATGCTCTGCAGCGTAAATGTCCGGTCGGCGTCTCCTGCCGTCAGACATGTATTTTCCGCATGATAAATCGTGACCGATAGGCTGTCTTGTTCAGATTCAGCCAGAGCCGGAATATAGTCTGCCACTTTGCCTTCTTCGGTCCTTTTTTTCGCTTCCTGAACTAATGCGTCCAGCTCTTGGTAATGCCGGCATACCATGTCGATCATCCTCACTTCGCTGCCGTTGTATACATCTAATTTGCGACACAAAGTGACAATTCATGCGAAAACTTTTATACTTTAAGTAAAGGGGGGCTTCACCATGAGCGTTATTCAAGTAAAAGGCAATGTTACATACCCGATTACAATTGATCCGAGTGTCTGGATTTTCGATGACCGCAAGTTTCCGTTTGAAAAAAATCAGCCCGTTCATCCGGACGGCTCTGCAGAAACCCAGGAGCATACGCTTGATCCGGAACGGGTGATCAGAGAAGGGCGCATTTCGCCGCCGACTTTAAAAAGCGAAAAACGTTATGAAAAAGAAAGACTGATGAACGGCAGCTTCGCCATGAAGCTCGGCGCTGTTTTAGCAAATGCCGAGCCGAAAGAAAGCGCTGTCCTGTGCGCATTTATTTCAAAATCAGAAAGAACCGAAGTGCCGCTCGAAAAGGCGATGGACGCAATCGCGCATTTCAGCGATGCGGGGAAACCCCTTCAAGACGGCGGCCCGGTCCATTTTTACGTGGACGGAGACTTTGAAAAACCAATAACGGGCGTCACAGAAATCGAAGTTTTATAACAAATCGGCGGCAAGCTGTGCAAGGCCGGATCTCTCACCTTTCACAAGCTTCACGCTGCCGGAGACGGTTTGTTCTTTAAACCGTTCTACAACATAAGCAAGTCCGTTGTTTAAACTGTCTAAGTATGGGTGATCTATTTGCTCCGGATCGCCCATCAGGACAATTTTGCTGCCCTCTCCCACCCGAGTCAAAAGCGTTTTGACCTCGTGCCTCGTCAGATTCTGAGCCTCATCAATAATAATAAATTGATCCGGAATGCTTCTTCCCCGAATGTATGTCAGCGCCTCCACCTGAATCGATCCGATTCCTGCCAAAATCGCTTCAAGTTCACCCGGCTTTTTCGCATTGAATAAAAATTCAAGATTATCAAAGATCGGCTGCATCCACGGCTTGAGCTTTTCCTCTTTTTCGCCCGGCAAATATCCGATATCCTTTCCCACCGGGACGATGGGACGCGCGACGATCAGTTTTTTATAAATACCGAGATCCTCCGTCTGCAGAAGCCCTGCCGCGAGAGCAAGCAAGGTTTTTCCCGTTCCCGCTTTTCCGATCAGGGTGACAAGCGGGATATCTTCCCTCAGCAGGAGTTCAAGCGCCATTGTCTGCTGGACGTTCTTCGGCCTGATACCCCATACGTGCTCATCATCGAAAACGAGTCTTTTTACGGTCTCGCCTTTCTTATCTGCCATGCCGACCGCAGACGAAGATCCTCCTAATTCATCTTTCATCAGCACAAATTGATTCGGATAAACCTGATGCTGCTGAAGCTCCTTGACTGAAATTTGTTTGTTTTTATAAAACGAGGCAAACCGCTCTTTATTCATAAATATATCTTTGTACCCGCTATATATTTCATCATGGTCAACGACTCTGTCGTTTAAAAAGTCCTCCGCCAAAAGCCCGATGGCATCCGCCTTTACCCTGACAAGCACATCTTTGCTGACCAGGATGACGAGGCGGCCGTTTTCTTTCGTTTCCTCCTCAAGGCTTAAATTTTTTGCCACCGCCAAAATGCGGTTATCATTCGTTTTTTCGATAAAAATTTCTTGGAGCTGGTGAAATGACCGGTGGTTCAGTTCAATTCTGAGCGTTCCTCCGCTTTCAAGCGGAACTTTCTCGTGCAGCCTTCCTTTCTCCCTGAGCCCGTCTATCAGCTTAGATACGTGCCTCGCATTTCTCCCGACCTCGTCCATATACCGCTTTTTTGAATCGACCTCTTCCAGCACGACGGCGGGGATGACAACTTCGTTTTCTTCAAAGGAAAAAATGGCGTTAGGATCCTGCAAAAGTACATTCGTATCTAACACATAAATTTTACTCAAGTCTCAGCCTCCTGAAATAAGGATCAAAGCCCATCGTGTGCTTCTCTTTCCGCGAAAAACGGGGATGCCTGCTAAAATATATGATTTGGTGAATAAAGATAGAAGGTTAATTCAACAATAAAATAAATGAAAGCATTCAAGGAGGAAATCTGACGTGCGAATTCTTTTCATTATCATACAAGCCTTGTTTATCCTTACCGGCTGCACTGCTGTACAGGACGGCCGCGGCCGCAATATTCAGAACGAATCAGCCGATCAGCGCGATGCAAAACCGATCCATGTGAAAAATACGGCTCCTGAGACAGCTGAAAATCCAGGCCGGACAGACATCGCTAAGCATCTCGTCGAGGTAACCGAAAAAATCCCCGGCATTTCAGATGCCACCGCGGTTGTACTCGGAAGATACTCCGTTGTCGGTATCGATGTGGATGACAATTTAGAAAGAAGCAAAGTGGAGAGCATTAAATACACGGTTGCCCAGGCGTTAAAAAACGATCCTTACGGCGCCAATGCCGTTGTCGTGGCTGATCCTGATACGGTTTCCCGTCTGAGAGGCATGGGCAGCGACATTAAGGCCGGCCGCCCCGTTTCAGGCATTTTGGACGAACTTGCCGCCATCGTCGGCCGTGTCATGCCGGAAGTCCCGAATGATGTGACCGACAATGAAAAAGAATCACCGACTCAATCGAATGATGATCAGCTGAACGAAAGAGACCAGAACAAGCTGCAGAACGAACAGAACGATCAATCGGATCATCATATGAAAAACCGCCGGTAAAAAGCAGCGCCCGCTTCAAAGGAAGGGCGCTGCTTTCTTTCCCTTTGGCAGGAGGGGCATCCATGATATAATGCTTGTCATAGTGAAAGAGGTGAAAAATCAATGAGAGTAAAATGTTCCATTTGCGACAAAATCGAACAAATTGATGATGAAACACTGACAGCCAAACGCCTCCGCAATCGTCCGATTCATACATATATGTGCCGGGAATGCCATGACCGAATCAAAGTCAAAACGGAGGCGCGGCTGAATACCGGACACTTTTCCTTTCATCCCGGACAAAAAGCGAAAAAAGATAAACTGAAAAAATAAACCGAATAAAAAATGACCCGCCGGAAGGCAAGGTCATTTTTTTATTGCGGTTTAGCTGACTGGTTTTTTTTGGACTGGTGCAGACGGATTTTGTAAACGATCAAAATCAAGGCGGCGACAACAAGCCCTTCTCCGACCGGCAGAAACACACCGAAAAAAGTCAGCACGGTGCAGCCGAGCACGAGAAAGAGATAAACTGCCGCAGCCTTCAACACCGGCAGCCGTTTGGCAAAGCCGAGTTTAAATACAATCACCGAAAGCACGACGATCGTTCCGTATAACAGCCACATTCCCGTCAGCGGATGCTCATCCACTTGGTAAAGAGCCGCAAAGAACGACAGCCGTTCACTTACTTCATTCAAAAGGATCCCCCTCCCCTTTTCCGTTCGGGTTCTACCTTTTCAAATTCTGCAAGTGATTAAGACATTCCTGCTGTTTTTTTCTTTTTCGCCGCTTTTTCACGTTCGTTTTTATTCAGGATTTTCTTTCTTAAACGGATGGATTCCGGCGTTACTTCACAGTATTCATCTTCGTTTAAGTACTCGAGTGATTCTTCAAGCGACATAATGCGCGCTTTCTTAATCGTAGTCGTTTGATCCTTCGTAGCGGAACGGACGTTTGTCTGCTGTTTCATTTTGCTGACATTGACGACAAGGTCATTGTCACGGTTATGTTCGCCGACAATCATACCTTCATATACTTCTGTTCCAGGCTCAACGAAGATGACGCCGCGGTCTTCAATACCTTGAATTCCGTAAGATGTCGCTTTTCCGTTTTCCATGGAAACGAGCACACCCTGACGGCGGCCTCCGACTTGGCCTTTTTGCATCGGCTGATAGCTGTCAAACGTGTGGTTCAGGATACCGAAACCGCGTGTCAGTGACAGAAACTCAGTAGAATAGCCGATGAGTCCGCGCGAAGGTACGGTAAAGATCAGGCGGACCTGGCCGTTTCCGTTATTAATCATATCAAGCATTTCGCCTTTTCTCGCACCCATTGATTCCATAACAGAACCGGTATGCTCTTCAGGCACGTCAATCTGCACGCGCTCAACAGGCTCGCAGCTTACGCCGTCGATTTCCTTAATGATAACTTCAGGCTTAGACACTTGAAGCTCATAGCCTTCACGGCGCATGTTTTCAATTAAAATGGACAGGTGAAGCTCACCGCGTCCTGAAACAACCCATGCGTCAGGTGATGCCGTCGGTTCGACACGGAGACTGACATCTGTTTGAAGCTGCGCGTTCAGACGCTCTTCAATTTTGCGGGATGTGACATATTTGCCTTCACGGCCTGCAAACGGGCTGTTGTTTACGACAAATGTCATTTGGAGCGTAGGCTCATCAATGCGCAGAACCGGCAGCGGCTCATGGTGTTCAGCCGGACAAACCGTTTCACCGACGTTGATATCTTCCATGCCCGAAACGGCAACGAGGTCTCCCGCTCTCGCTTCTTCAATTTCCACGCGTTTCAATCCTTGGAAACCGAAGATTTTCGTTACGCGGAATGATTTTACCGTTCCGTCAAGTTTCATCAATGAAACCTGCTGACCCACTTTCATCGTGCCGCGGAAAACGCGTCCGATACCGATACGGCCGACATAATCATTGTAATCAAGCAGCGCCACTTGGAATTGAAGAGGCTCTTCGGCGTTATCTACCGGGGCAGGGACATGTTCAAGAATCGTTTCATACAATGATTCCATATTTTCGTCCTGCTTTTTCGGATCAAGACTTGCCGTTCCGTTAATCGCAGAAGCGTAGACGACAGGGAACTCAAGCTGTTCTTCGTTTGCGTCAAGCTCGATGAACAAATCAAGCACTTCATCAATGACTTCTTCCGGACGGGCGAAATCACGGTCGATTTTGTTTACGACGACAACCGGATTTAAGTTCTGCTCAAGGGCTTTTTTCAGTACGAAACGGGTTTGCGGCATGCAGCCTTCATATGCGTCAACGACTAACAGAACGCCGTCAACCATTTTCATAATCCGTTCTACCTCTCCGCCGAAGTCGGCGTGTCCCGGAGTGTCCAAAATATTAATGCGTGTATCTTTATAGTTAATCGCAGTATTTTTCGCAAGAATTGTAATACCGCGTTCACGTTCAAGATCGTTTGAATCCATTGCGCGCTCGGCAATATTTTCGTTGGCACGGAATGTTCCGGCTTGGTGAAGCAATTGGTCTACCAAAGTCGTTTTCCCATGGTCAACGTGGGCAATAATCGCGATGTTGCGAAGATCGTTTCGAAGTTTCACATTTTCATCTCCTAAAAAAATTAGATAACTTTCATATTATACCACACATCCTCTTTAAAAGCGTTACGTTTTTCTGTAAACTGAAAGTATGACGTTAAAGGGGATGGAAATATGAAAAAATTGAATTGGCTCTTATTATTATTTGCATTCGCAGCAGTCTTCAGCATGATGCTGATCGGCGTATCAATCGCTGAGAAAAGCGCATGGGGCATCATCGGAAGCATTGTTCTCGTTATCGCCATGATGGGAAGCGGTTTCACCGTAAAGAAAAAAATGCGCGAACAGGGACTGCTTGATTAAAAGCATGGCCCTTTGCAAAATTCGGTAAACATGGAAAGCACAATATCTAATGAAGCCTGAATCAAAGATTCAGGCTTTTTCACATGCTCAAAACAGGCTTTAGATGTAAGGCTTATCTCCCCCGCCGCCTAGTCAGGAAGCCGGAAATGACAGCTCCCATTCTAGTTACATCAGCAGATTCCCTCAGAAGATGCAGTCTGAAATAGTCCGGCATCGTTATGCAGAAAATACCATACCTCCTATATCAATTCCATCATTGTCTTTTTATACTTGTGGCTGTAAGCAAATACACATGACAAGGAGAGAACGAAATGAAAACATCTTTTTTGAAGAAAACCGCTGTAACTGCCGCCGCAACCGCCTCAGCCGCCTTGCTTGCATTCAGTCCGCTTGATTCTGCCGGCGCAAAAACGATCCAGGCAAATGAACCGCATATCCTGCAGGCTTCCGCAGAGAAAACACCGGAAGACGCGGCAAAACTCATTGACATCATCAGCCAATCGATTTACGAAAAAGACGGTGTCTATTATTTTGACAGCGAAAAAGCGGTGGAATTGGGATTAGATCAAGAACAAGCCCAGATCATTCAAAAGCTGTGGGACAGTTCAACCGAATTTTTAACCGTTCTTTCCCAATGTATTGAGAAAACGGACGGCGAATATACATTTAATAAAGAAAAAGCGGTGGAGCTCGGCTTTACGGAAAAAGAGGCCCTTATCGTTGATCAGCTGTTCACCGCTTTTTCCCAAAGTCTTCATATCCTTCAATCTGCGCTGATTGAAGAAGACGGTGAGTATACGTTTGATCAGGACCTTGCTGAAAAAGCAGGAGCAGGAAAAAAAGAAGCAAAGCTGTGTGCCGGATTCTTTAATTCACTGCCCCAGGAATTGCTTGAAGGCATTTATACAGCCTTTCATCCGGCTGAGTAAACGGATTAAAACGCCCGGTCATTCAGCCGGGCGTTTTTTTAAATCAGCAGTTTAAGGATCAGCATGATAAAGAAAACAGCGCCGAACAAACAGGCTGCTTTTATCAGCAGCTTCCCGTAATACCGTTCCTTAAACCGCCTTTCTTCTTCTGCGTAACAGGCTGGCGCCTTCATCTCAGGGCTGCCGAGGTCAAGCGGCTCCTTCATCATATGATATAAACTCCCGCACTTACCGCATGATTCAAGATGGCGGGAAATAAACCGCTCCGTTTCTGTTTCACAATCGCCTTCAATATATAAAGGGAGTAAATCTCTCACTAAACAGCAAGTCATATCTGTCCGTCCTTCCTTTTTTCCGCCAAGTGCTGTTTCAGCTGCATTCTCGCCCTGTACAGGGTGCTCTTCACCTTCGAAAGACTCCAGTCCAAAACATCTGCAATCTCTTCGTAAGACAGCTCTTGAAATATCTGTCGAAATGCTGAATAAAATGACTGAAAATCTCTGACATCTGAAACAATCCTTTTCGTTTATTAAGGCCTCACCCGTTTAGACAAACGGCTATAAAAAAAGTTTTACAAATCGGAACATTTTTCCCCTATCATTTTTCCCGACTTCATTTGTCATTTTTTTCAGAATAAATCGCATCATTCGACTCATGTCTGATTCAACACGTGCCTCTCGGCTTATCCCCCGATGCTGGCCTCCGGAAGCCTTTCCGGGACGATTCTATCAATTCATCAGCGGAGTCTAGTTTTATATTGCAGAATGAGAGAATGCTGGTTTATTATAACAATATAAGTTTTCATTATTTTCAAAAAGGGGGATTTATTGTGGGTTTAGGTAAGAAATTGTCTGTTGCTGTCGCCGCTTCCTTTATGAGTTTAACCATCAGTCTTCCGGGTGTTCAGGCCGCTGAGAATCCTCAGCTTAAAGAAAACCTGACGAACTTTGTGCCGAAGCATTCTTTGGTGCAATCTGAATTGCCTTCAGTCAGTGACAAAGCAATCAAGCAATACTTGAAACAAAACGGCAAAGTCTTCAAAGGCAACCCTTCTGAGAGACTGAAGCTGATTGACCACACGACCGATGATCTCGGCTACAAGCACTTCCGTTATGTGCCTGTCGTTAACGGTGTGCCTGTGAAAGACTCGCAAGTCATTATTCACGTCGATAAATCCAACAATGTCTATGCGATTAACGGTGAATTAAACAACGATGCTTCTGCCAAAACGGCAAACAGCAAAAAATTATCTGCAAATCAGGCGCTGGATCATGCTTTTAAAGCAATCGGCAAATCACCTGAAGCCGTCTCTAACGGCAACGTTGCAAACAAAAACAAAGCCGAGCTGAAAGCAGCGGCCACAAAAGACGGTAAATACCGCCTCGCCTATGATGTAACCATCCGCTACATCGAACCGGAACCAGCTAACTGGGAAGTAACCGTTGATGCGGAAACAGGGAAAGTCCTGAAAAAGCAAAACAAAGTGGAGCATGCCGCTGCAACCGGAACAGGTACGACTCTTAAAGGAAAAACGGTCTCATTAAATATTTCTTCTGAAAGCGGCAAATATGTAATGCGTGATCTTTCTAAACCTACCGGAACGCAAATTATTACGTACGATCTGCAAAACCGACAATATAACCTGCCGGGCACGCTCGTATCAAGCACTACAAACCAGTTCACAACTTCTTCTCAGCGCGCTGCCGTTGATGCGCATTACAATCTCGGCAAAGTGTACGATTATTTCTATCAGACGTTTAAACGCAATAGCTACGACAATAAAGGCGGCAAAATCGTATCTTCCGTTCATTACGGCAGCAAATACAATAACGCGGCCTGGATCGGCGACCAAATGATTTACGGTGACGGTGACGGCTCATTCTTCTCGCCTCTTTCCGGTTCAATGGACGTAACGGCCCATGAAATGACACACGGTGTTACACAGGAAACAGCCAACCTGAACTATGAAAATCAGCCGGGCGCTTTAAACGAATCCTTCTCTGATGTATTCGGATACTTCAATGATACTGAGGACTGGGATATCGGTGAAGATATTACGGTCAGCCAGCCGGCTCTCCGCAGTTTATCCAATCCGACAAAATACGGACAGCCCGACCATTACAAAAATTATCGAAACCTTCCGAATACTGATGCCGGCGACTACGGCGGCGTGCATACAAACAGCGGAATTCCGAACAAAGCCGCTTACAACACGATTACAAAAATCGGCGTGAAAAAAGCGGAGCAGATTTACTACCGTGCACTGACGGTATATCTCACTCCGTCATCAAGCTTTAAAGATGCAAAAGCAGCTTTGATTCAATCAGCGCGGGACCTTTACGGCTCTCAAGACGCTGCAAGCGTAGAAGCGGCCTGGAATGCGGTCGGCTTGTAAACAAGAAAAGAGACCGGAGAAATCCGGTCTCTTTTTTATATCTGAAACATTTCACAATGGCTTCACCATGATCATATATGTTTTTTCCCGATCGTCTTTTTCAAGCTTAAGCTGTTCAAAGCCGCATTGGCTTAAAAACAAAACCCATTCCTGCCTGTCCAGGGGAACGGCTGAAAACATCGCTTTATGCTCCCCTCTCAGCCGGCCCGCAATCTCTTCAATGACCGCGCGTCCGATTCCTTTCTCTTTTGCCTCCGGAGCGACGGCCACGGTTCCGAGCCACGGTTTTCCGTTTGAAGGCGCCCATTCCAAATGAAAACTGACGGCGGCAGGAGCGCCGTCAATCTCCCATACGAGCCACGTTCCATTGTACATGGAGTATGCAAGCATAAACTCCGCCGCATTTTTTGTTCCGAACTCTTCGCTTTTCCACACCGGGTGTGATGCCGCCAGCTGCTCCAGAAACCCGAGATCTTCTTCTTCAAAATCTCTACCTGTCAGCATGTAAATAGTCGTCAAAGATAATTTTATGTATTGCCGGATTGCCCGCAAGCACGCTGTGGTTATCTAAAAACGTAAACGGCTCGCCGTCTGTGGTCGTGTAAATGCCCCCGACTTCGTTCAGCAGCACGCAGCCGGCAGCGTAATCCCACGGCGCGAGCCTCATCGTAATGTATGCGTCAATGCGGCCGGCCGCAACACTGGCCAGCTCAAGTGCCGCCGAACCGTAGGAACGCGTTCCTCTGACCCGTTTTACGAGCGGCGCCAAAATACTCGGGTCAATCCTTCTGTTTTCCGTCACCCATGTGGCATTGATTGCAATAATGGCTTCTTCAATGGAAGCTTCTTTTAAAGGAGCAAGCGGCGTATTGTTCAGATAAGCCCCTTTTCCGCTGAATGCGTGATACAATTCGTCCTGCATCACATCATAAATTAAGCCGATTTTGCCTTTTCCGTCTTCAAAGATGCCGATGGAGATCGCGAAATGCCGCTTTTGATGGACAAAATTCATCGTTCCGTCAATCGGATCAATGATCCAGACAATTCCGTCAAGGGAGCGGAGTTTATCCCCCTGCCCTTCTTCTCCGAGAATCCGGTGTCCGGGAAAAGTTCCTTGTATACGGTCAATGAAAAAGCGTTCCGTCTCTTTATCAATATTTGTGACTAAATCATTCGGATTTGATTTTGTTTCAATCGTCAAGCTTTCCTGCATGGATTGTCTGATTCTCGTTCCGGCTTCTTTTACCCATTTTTTTGCGATATCATCAATTTCCGTCCAATTTGTCATACCGTGTACCTCTTTTCTATGTATAGCTTATTCTATAGCATACTGATAAAGGCGATGAAAAAGCAAGGAAAATGAAAAAAATGCCTTCTCACGTAAAAACGAACCATTTCCTGCGGTTCGTTTTTACTATTCTTTATCCGTTAAGCCGAATCCATTCTTTTCTGAGACGTTCCAGTTTTCTTTTGCTGAGATCGATTTGATCTTCATTCTCTTTTTGCATGGCCTCATACAGGGTTGCCAATTCATAATCAACCTCTAGTCTCCAGACAGCTACACGGTTATTTTTTTCCTCCCTGAATCCTTCCTTCACCACTTGCCTCATTGTCTTTCGCCCCTTCCAGAGATCATTTGTTAAAAAAGCATCCCATTTTTCCAATTTATTAATGATACTTCTTATATCGTATGGAAACTTATATTCGGCTGTAACAACATTCTTAAAATTGTGTGTTTACCTATTCGTTTTTTACCCCAATCCTCTCGGCTCAAACGTTCTCAATGTTTTTGCGGCCGGCGGCGGCTGTGGTAAAATATGAATACTTACGATAAGGAGGAAAAAGATGACTCAGATGCGTTTTACAAAAGAAGACTTCGATACATTTACAATAGAAGGTTTAGATCCGCGCATGGAGGTGTTAAAAGAACAAGTCCGTCCGAAGCTGACCTTGTTAGGAGAGCATTTCGCACCGACATTGTCAGCATTGACAGGCGATGAAATGTTCCCGCATGTCGCCAAGCACGCGAGAAGATCTGTCAACCCGCCGGCTGACAGCTGGGTTGCCTTTGCCAACAGCAAACGCGGGTATAAGAAACTCCCTCACTTTCAGATCGGTTTATGGGACACCCATATGTTTGTATGGTTTGCCATCATTTATGAATCTCCGATAAAAGAGGAATACGGCAGATTGCTGGAAGCGAAGCAGGAGGACATCACAAAACAGATTCCCGGTCATTTTGTATGGTCGCCGGATCATACGAAGCCAGGTGCGTACAAGCAGTCCGACATGGATCAGGAGCAGCTGAAAACATTATTTGAACGCCTGCAGACAGTGAAAAAAGCAGAGCTATTGTGCGGCATTCAGCTGCAAAAAGAAGACGTGATCAACATGAACAACAATGAATTCCTGCAAACCATTGAAGACGCTTTTAGGAAGCTTTCCTTTTTATACACACTGACTCAGAAAGTCTCATAACATAAAAAGCGGGCCGATTGCCGGCTCGCTTTGTTTACATTTTGATAATCGCTTGATCTGATTGTTTCGCCTGTTTCACAGTCCGATACGGGGAATAGGTGCTGTCAGCTTCAAATTGGCTGCAGATTTTCTTTTCTTCCGCTTTCCCGGGAACGATTTCTTTAAAGCGGCGGTACGCATTCAGAAGTCTGTCTCGGTCAGCTCCTTTTTCATAGGCGTTTTCCACCTGCTGAAAAAAAGCAATGACATCCACAGCCTCCTCTGTCGTCCAGTCCTCATTCATCGGATATTGATATTCCAAATGTCTTCACTCCTTTATAATCATGCTCAAAATAAGCATCTTCCATAGATCATAAATTGTTCTTTACTTTCTTTCAAGTTCATAATATAATTCATTTGTTTTACGTTTAAAAAATGGGTAATAAAACTGAATGTAATACAAACTAATCCGTAGGTATTATGATAAAGGTGGGAAAACAATTGCCGCAACATGAAACACCCCTGTACAGCGGACTGAAAAAGCACGCGGACAGACAGCCTGTCCAATTCCACATTCCGGGCCATAAAAAAGGCGCGGGAATGGATCCGGAATTCAGACAATTTATCGGAGAAAACGCGTTAAGCATAGATTTAATTAATATCGAACCTCTGGATGATTTACATGCGCCAAAGGGCATCATTAAAGAAGCCCAGGATCTGGCCGCGGAAGCATTCGGCGCAGACCATACCTTCTTTTCCGTTCAAGGGACGAGCGGCGCCATTATGACGATGGTCATGGCCGTATGCGGACCCGGAGATAAAATCATCATCCCGAGAAACGTTCATAAATCCATTATGTCGGCCATTGTATTTTCCGGAGCGGTTCCGATTTTTATACACCCGGAAATTGACGATGAGCTCGGAATTTCTCACGGCATTACGCTTGAGTCCGCAGAGCGGGCTTTGACGGAGCACCCTGACGCAAAAGGCCTGCTTGTCATAAATCCGACGTACTTCGGTGTGGCAGCGGACTTGAGCAGCATTGTAAAGCTCGCGCATTCTTTCGATGTGCCTGTGCTTGTCGATGAAGCGCACGGCGTGCATATTCATTTTCATGATAAGCTTCCTCTGTCCGCCATGCAGGCGGGCGCTGATATGGCAGCCACAAGCGTGCACAAATTGGGAGGCTCCCTGACGCAGAGCTCCATTTTAAATGTGAGAGAAGGTCTTGTTTCCAAAGAAAGAGTACAGTCGATTTTAAGCATGCTGACGACAACGTCAACATCCTATCTGCTTCTCGCTTCACTGGATGTCGCAAGAAAACGCCTCGCTACAGAAGGCCGCGATCTTCTTGAAGATACGATTCTGCTGGCGGATCAGACACGGGAACGCCTCAATCAAATTGAAGGCTTCCGCTGTGTCGGCGAAGAAATCACAGGGTCTAAAGCTGCCTTCAGTTATGATCCGACTAAATTAATCATTTCGGTCAAAAACCTCGGCCTGACGGGTCATGACGTTGAAAAATGGCTCCGCGAATCATATAATATCGAAGTCGAGCTGTCCGATTTGTATAATATTTTATGTATTTTCACCCCCGGAGACAGAGCAGGAGATGCCGACCGTCTTGTAAGCGCGCTTACAGACATTTCAAAACAGGCTTCCGCCAATGACTATGCTCATCAGCAAACCGAAGTTCTGCTTCCTGAAATTCCTCTGTTAGCGATGACGCCAAGAGACGCGTTTTACGCAAATACGGAAGTCATTCCGTTAAAAGAATCCGCGGGACGGATCATCGCAGAGTTTGTCATGGTGTACCCGCCGGGAATTCCGATCTTTATTCCGGGTGAGATCATTACTGAAGAAAATATCAGCTACATTTTTAAAAACTTGGACGCCGGCCTTCCTGTGCAGGGTCCCGAAGATGCAACGCTTGAAATGATCAGAGTCATCAAAGAGCAAAAAGCCATCCAATAAATATAAAGAAGCCCGAAACGAAATTGTTTCGGGCCTTTTTACGCTTTTTACTCTTCTTCAAGATGACACTGGCATTGTCCGCAGCATGTTCCGTATAACGTCGTGACCTTCTCATCCTCAAAGTAATGAATCGCTTCGTTACAGTCTTGGCAAACAATTGTACCCATCTGTCATTCCCCATTTCTCAGAATTTGAAAACGCTTAATTTTTACTTGTTGTTATTATATTATTATGTCACATTTAATATGTCAACTGATAAATTGTATAACACATTTATTTTTTACGGTCTTTTTATAGCTCGAGGGTCAATCACAGTATATCCTTTATTACGCAATCCTTTTACAATGTCCGGCATGGCTTCTGCCGTCCATTTCCGGTCATGCATCAATATGTTGGCCCCGTCCCGCAGATAAGGACTGCTCAGTGTGATATCGGTAAGCGCTTTTTTGGATTGATATTTCTGATCCCAATCATACCCGAAGGTCCAGTTCATTTTCACCATGCCTTCTTTTTTTATAAGTCTGTCACTGTAGTCCGTATTGCTTCCGAAAGGCGCCCTGAAAAATGCGGGTTTCTCTCCTATTACCTTTTCAACCGCTTTATTGACGCCAATGATTTCTTCCCGTTGTTTTTGTTCGGAAAGATCTTTTAAGTTTTGATGAGTCATTGTATGATTTCCGATCATAAAACCTAACTCATGAATATGCTTAAGCGCTTTCTTATTTTCATCTTTTTTCAAAAAATGTCCGTTTACAAAAAAGATCGCTGACGCATTGAGATCATGCAGTTTGTCCGCAATCTCAGCGGCATGCTGATCAGGCGCGTCATCGATCGTTACCAATGCGATCGGTTTTTTCTCTTTCTGTTCATCCATTTTTTCCACAGAAAAGGTTTTAGGATTGATATAGTAACGAGGCTCCGCCTTCTGTTTTTTCTGTTTTTCCTCTTTTGTATGGTGGTTTTCCCGTTTGGCATGATTGGCCGCGGCTTGAGAATGGGGTTTGTTTGTTTGCATTTTTTCATTTGATTGGCAGCCGGCGAGTAAGCACATACATACGACGGCTGCAGCGGCTTTATACATGACAATCCCTCCTGATATGGTTTTGCCCCCAGTATAACGAAAAAACAGCGCTCTCACGAAAAACAATGTGCCTTTTTTACACATCGGCTGCGCAAGTTGTCACACGTATTATTTCTTCATTAAAAACGGTTTCAATTATATAACAATTCAGTAACAAGCCTTAGGTTTTTCACCTCTCGTGATACACTTGATATAGTCCTTATAAATGGATGAACCAATATATTATATAAAACAGAGGAGTAAGATAGATGCGCTACCGTACGGTGATTCCCTTTTTTTTGATGCTGTTCGTTCTGTCAAGCTGTTCGGTTTCTACTGTCAGTCCATTCAAAAAAAACCGGATCGACAGCATTCATCACACTCAAATCTTGTTTTTTTCCGATGAAAATCATATAGATAAAGAAGTGCCTTATTACGATGCGATCCTTGATTTAGAAAAGAAATATCCCCATCATGTCGATCAAATGAAGGTTTATGACAACAGAAAGGGATGGGAAGAGGAAATCAATACGTTCCCTGCGCTGATGGTGATCAATCATCGGCATGTGGTCATGAAGATTGAGGGATCCGTAAAGAAAAAAGAGGATATCATCAAACCTATGCAGCATGTGCTTGCACAATAAAAACAGCCCCCGCTTTTACAAACGGGGGCTGTTTCTTTGTTACATTATTATTTTACGATATGGATCGGGCTTCCGATTGCTACTTCGGCAGCTTCCATAGTGATTTCGCCCAATGTCGGGTGAGCGTGAATTGTCATTGCGATATCTTCAGCAGTCATTCCGCCTTCGATCGCCAGGCTCAATTCAGAAATCATGTCAGAAGCGCTTGCGCCGGCAATTTGCGCACCGATTACAAGACCGTCTTCTTTACGAGTGATCAGCTTCATGAAGCCGTCAGTTTCGTTAAGAGACAGCGCACGTCCGTTTGCTGCAAACGGGAACTTAGCTGCAACGACTTCAATGCCTTCTTCTTTCGCCTGTGCTTCAGTGTAACCGACAGAAGCCAGTTCAGGCTCAGAGAATACAACCGCCGGAATACCGAGGTAATCGATTTCAGCCGGCTCTCCTGAAATAGCTTCCGCAGCGATTTTACCTTCGTAAGACGCTTTGTGAGCCAATGGAGGTCCGTCAATGATGTCACCGATTGCGTAAATGTTCGGTACGTTTGTGCGGCACTGCTTGTCTGTTTTAATGACACCGCGGTCAGTCATTTCGATACCGACTTGCTCAAGGCCGAGCTCATCAGTGTTCGGACGGCGTCCGACAGTGATTAATACGTAATCAGCATCAACCGTTTTTTCTTCGCCTTTTACTTCGAATGTAACTGTTACGCCGTCAGGTCTTTCTTCAACGCCTTTAGCCATAGCGCTTGTATGGATTTCAACGTTGCCTTTTTTCTTCAGTCTGCGGGTAACGAGAGAACTCATTTGTTTTTCGAAGCCAGGAAGAATTTCATCTCCGCCTTCTAAAATAACCAATTCAGTTCCGAAGTTCGCATACGCTGTTCCAAGCTCAGTACCGATATATCCGCCGCCGATAACAACGAGCTTTTTCGGAATTTCTTTAAGCGCAAGTGCGCCTGTAGAGTTCAGAACGCGTTCGCTATATTTGAAGTTTGGCAATTCGATAGGGCGAGAACCGGTAGCAATGATTGCGTTTTTAAATGTGTATGTTTGCGCAGAGTTCTCATCCATTACGCGGACAGAGTTGCTGTCTACGAAATAAGCTTCCCCTTTTATAACGTCCACTTTATTTCCTTTTAAAAGACCTGCAACACCGCCGGTAAGCTTATTTACAACAGAAGCTTTCCATTCTTGGACTTTTGTAAAGTCAACCGTTACGTTCTCAGCAGTGATTCCCATGTCATCTGAATGTTTTGCATTCTCGTAACGATGGCCTGCATTGATGAGCGCTTTTGAAGGAATACAGCCGACGTTCAGACAAACGCCTCCAAGAGTTGCTTTTTCAACGACTGTTACTTTTTGTCCAAGCTGAGCAGCGCGGATGGCAGCTACATAGCCGCCAGGTCCCGCACCAATCACAAGAGTATCTGTTTCAATAGGGAAATCTCCTACTACCATAACATTACGCCTCCATTAAAATAAGTTGTGGATCGTTCAGTAAACGCTTGATGTGGTTTAACGCATTTTGTGCAGTTGCTCCGTCAATCATACGGTGGTCAAAGCTGAGAGAAAGAGCTAAGACAGGAGCAGCTACAATTTCACCGTCACGGACGATCGCTTTTTCAGCAATACGGCCGATACCGAGAATCGCAACCTCTGGGTGGTTGATAACCGGTGTGAACCATTGGCCTCCGGCAGAACCGATATTTGTGATCGTGCAAGAAGCGCCTTTCATTTCCGCAGGTGCAAGCTTGCCTTCACGCGCTTTTGTAGCAAGGCTGTTGATTTCATCAGAGATTTCGAAAACGGCTTTACGGTCGGCATTTTTCACTACCGGCACAAGCAGGCCTTTTTCGGTATCCGCTGCAATTCCGATGTTGAAGTAATGTTTTTGGATCACTTCATCTGTTTTATCATCAATAGATGTGTTTAAAACAGGGAATTTTTTCAAAGCGGATGTTAATGCTTTGACGACGTAAGGCAGATAAGTCAGCTTGATGCCTTGATCAGCAGCAACTTGTTTGAACTGTTTGCGGTGAGCAACAAGATTTGTTACGTCAACTTCATCCATAAGAGTTACGTGCGGTGCAGTATGCTTAGAGTTCACCATTGCTTTCGCGATCGCTTTACGGATACCGCTCATTTTTTCGCGTGTTTCAGGGAATTCGCCTTCAGGAGCCTGAGCCGCTGCAGGTTTAGCTGTTTCCTGAGGTGCAGCTGTTTCTTGCGGTGCCGCTTCTTGAGCCGCTCCACCATTTGCAAAGCTGTCGATATCTTCTTTTACAACACGTCCGTTATTGCCTGAACCTGTTACTTTACGGATATCCACGCCTTTTTCACGGGCATATTTGCGTACGGAAGGCATCGCGATCACGCGTTTGTTCGGATCAGCTTCCGCTTGGTCCTGCTGTCCTGCGCCGGTTTCTTTTGCAGGCTCTTTAGGAGTCTCTTCTTTAGCGATATCCTGCCCTGCTTCAGCAGACGACTGAACTTGAGCTTCAGTTTTCGCATCTCCTGAATCATGGCTTCCTTTAAATTGAAGATCTTCGTAACCAGGTGCGTCAAACGTAATAATCGTTTGTCCAACAGTTGCAACTGTTCCCTCTTCAACTTTTAATTCTAATACTTTTCCTTTAACAGGTGAAGGAATTTCTACCACTGCTTTATCATTTTGCACTTCAGCCAGAACATCGTCTTCTTCTACCTCGTCGTTCGGCTTAACAAACCATTTTACGATTTCGCCTTCGTGGATACCTTCCCCGATATCCGGAAGTTTAAATTCAAATGCCACAGTTTTCGACCTCCTAGTTGATTAAGCAAATTTTAGTTATGCATTCGCAAGCATTGAACCTAGTAAACAGACTCCTTCATATAGAGAAAAGGACTCTCTTTACCGTCTTTTATGATGCCTGATTAAAATTCAAGAACTTTTTTCGCAGTTTCAAGAACGTCTTTATGGTTTGGAAGCCATACGCTCTCAGCAAGCGAGAAAGGAAATACTGTATCAGGCGCCGCAACACGCAGAACCGGAGCTTCCAGGCTCAGAATCGCGCGGTCATTGATTTCAGCTACAACGTTGGCAGCGATGCCGGCTTGTTTTTGAGCTTCTTGCACGACAATTGCGCGGCCTGTTTTTTCAACAGAAGCAATAATCGTATCAATATCAAGCGGACTTACAGTTCGAAGGTCGATAACTTCAGCAGAAACGCCTTCTTTTTCAAGCTCTTCAGCAGCCTTAAGCGACTCATGAACCATCGCGCCGTATGTGATGATAGAAAGGTCAGTACCTTCGCGTTTCACATCAGCTTTGCCAAGCTCGATTGTGTATTCCTCCTCAGGAACTTCCTGACGGAAAGAACGGTAAAGTTTCATATGCTCTAAGAAAACAACCGGATCATTGTCTCTGATAGAGGCAATCAGCAGTCCTTTTGCATCGTAAGGAGTGGAAGGGATAACAACTTTAATACCCGGCTGCTGAGCGATAAGGCCTTCCAAACTGTCAGCGTGAAGTTCAGGTGTATGAACCCCTCCGCCGAATGGAGAACGGATTGTCACCGGAGAAGTCCAGCGTCCGCCGGAACGGTAGCGGAGACGAGCCATTTGTCCTGAGATTGAATCCATTACTTCATATACGAATCCGAAGAATTGGATTTCCATAACAGGACGGTAATCTTGCAGGCCTAAACCGAGAGCGAGACCGCCGATACCGGATTCAGCAAGCGGCGTGTCAAATACGCGGTCCTCACCGAATTCTTTTTGAAGGCCTTCAGTTGCACGGAATACGCCTCCGGCAACGCCTACATCTTCCCCGAAAAGCAGAACGTTTTCATTGTTTTTCAGTTCTGTGCGTAACGCATCAGTGATCGCTTGAATCATTGTCATTTGCGCCATGGCTTACTTCGACTCCTTCGCTTTGTAAATTTCAAGTTGTTCTTTTAAGTTGAACGTCGGCTCTTCAAACATATTCTCAATCAGCTCTGTTACTTTCGGTTTTGATTCGCCGTCAGCCTTTTTGATAGCTTGTTTGATTTCTTCTTTGGCCTGTTCAATCACTTTGTTCTCTTCTTCTTCAGACCATAGTCCTTTGTTTTCCAAGAACTTGCGGAAACGTACGAGCGGGTCTTTTTGCTCCCATTCATTTTCTATTTCTTTCGTACGGTATTTAGTCGGATCGTCACCGGACATTGTATGAGGTCCGTAACGGAATGTAAGAGTTTCGATCAGAGTCGGACCTTCACCGTTAATTGCGCGCTGGCGTGCTTCTGCGGTTGCAGCGTAAACGGCAAGTGCATCCATTCCGTCTACTTGAACACCTGTAATACCGACGGCAACTGCTTTTTGGGCAATTGTCTGTGCGGATGATTGCTTTTCTACAGGAGTTGAAATCGCATAGCGGTTATTCTGAACAACGAAGATCGCTGGCGCTTTAAATGCTCCGGCAAAGTTCATTCCTTCATAGAAGTCACCTTGAGAAGCTCCGCCGTCACCAGTGTAAGTAATAGCTACCGCTTTTTTACCGCGCTTTTTAAGACCTAAAGCTACACCTGCGGTTTGAATAATTTGAGCACCGATAATAATTTGAGGTGATAAAGCATTTACTCCCTCAGGCATCTGATTACCTTTAAAATGGCCTCTTGAGAACAGGAATGCCTGATGTAAAGGAAGCCCGTGCCAAATCAGCTGAGGAACGTCACGATAACCCGGAAGGATAAAGTCGTCCTGTTCAAGCGCGAAGTGTGATGCAATTTGAGAAGCTTCCTGGCCCGCTGTCGGTGCATAGAAACCTAAACGTCCTTGACGGGAAAGAGAAATTGAACGCTGGTCTAAAATGCGGATATACACCATTCTTCTCATTAATTCCTTTAACTGATCATCTGAAAGATCAGGCATTGCGTCTTTATTTACGACTTCTCCTTCAGCATTTAAAATTTGGAACGTTTCAAACTGCTTATGAATAGCATCAAATTGTTTTTTGCTATCAACAATTGAAGTTTTTGTCTTTGCAGCCATTTTTTAAACCACCTCTTCTTTTGATTTAACAGGGTTAGGATACCGTTTAGCCATCCGTATTAAAAACAGTCTTATCATGCTCTGCAATTCTAAAATTAATCATTCAGAAATTCACATAGCGCTTAAGCAAAGATAATGACGTTTAAACTGTACTAATAAAAAAAGATTTTTTATTAGTACAATATGATCAACAACCATAGTTTACAGTAATTAAACAAAGCCGTCAATTATTTATAACCTCATTTTGAAACCGCTTATAAAACTTAAGACCATATTGCGCCAAACTGTACTATAAAAGACTTTAAACTGTATTATAAAAATACTCTACTGTACTACAATTAAAAAAAATTACAAAGAGTAAATTAAGTTATTTAACTTAGGGGCAGGCTTTGAAAAGATGCCGCGGGATAAAAACGGGCAGTTAGCAATCGTCCCGCCTGCCGAACAGACGGGACGATGCTTTTGTCTAATTATTCAATACCCGCCCACACGATATTCAGCGGCGTCAGCACGGCATGAGGATGAAACTCGGAAATCGGAGTGAAAAATACATACGTAAAATCTTCGGCTGGATCAGAAAACATGCCGCACCAACCCATTCCAAGATGTGAGAAGGTGCCTTCTGTCATGAAATAATGGTCGCCGGCCGGCCACAAATTAACGCCTAAACCAAAGCCGCCTTCCTCTCTGGGCGCTCCGAAGAAGTAAAAAGGAAGACCGGGCTTTATTTGATTTCTCAGCATGGCCTCGACTGTTTTTCTTCCAAGCAGCTTCTTATCTTTCAATCTGCCTTTATTTCTAAACATTTCAGCCAACTTCCAAATATCCCGCAACGAAGAGTACAGACCGCTTGTCGCTTTATTCGGAAAATACGGGTGATGACTTTTTTCCAGCTGTACGCACTCGTGTTCATTGATCACACAAACTTCTTCTTTTAAAGCATCAGGCACATAAAAATACGTTCTTTCTAATCCGAGCGCTTCAATAATATGCTTTGTTACATACTGTTCGTAGGATACGCCTGTTACTTTTGAAATAATGATGCCAAGTATAACAAAACCGGTTCTGGAATAGTTCCATGCTTCATCCACTCCGTACTCCAAAGGCGTACTGACCAGATAGTTTATCCATTCTTCCTCATTCGTTAAGTCAATGCCTTCAGCCTTTTGAATATCCAGCTCAAAACTTAATCCCGCCGTATGAGTCAAAAGGTGCAAAATTTTAATTTCTCCGAAACCCGGTTTATCAAACGCAGGCAAAATGAGCTTGACCGGCATTTTCAGATCGAGCAAACCTTTTTCGACGAGCTGCATGACGGCTACAGCGGTAAACACTTTTGTCAAAGAACCGATTTCTCTGATTGTATCAAGCTGAAATGTTTGCTTTTCGTTTTGTCCGCCGGTAAATTCCCCTAACGACTCAGCTGCAAAAACCTCACCTCCTCTTGACATCATATAACTCGCACATTGCAGATCTCCATTGTCTATCATCGTCTGATAATGGCTGTTAAGAGCGTTAATTTGTTTCATATCAAATGCCGGATTGCTTATTGTTTGTTTCATTGTTTTCTCCCCCTGTACTGTATGTATCGTTTTCATCCTTTACTTACTGATTTCTTGATGAATTCTGACACCGCTTTATTAAATTCTTCCGGATGTGTGAGGTTCGGAAGATGCCCCGCTCCCTTAATTTTCTTTAATTCTGCATTGCTCAGCAGTTTCTGCAGCCTTTTTGTTTCTTTCTGATCAACTACGCTTTCCTTCTCACCCGTAAGGATAAGCGTTCTTGTATGAATGTCTTTTAAAAAGCCGATCGTAGAATAGCCTTCTTGTTGATGTATCTTCATAAAACGTTCAATAGAAGCATTTAAAAATTGATTACTGTATAAACTTTCATATTCATGCGATTTTCCTATAGCTATAAAATCATTTTTCAGTTTTTCCTCGACACTGCTTTCAGGGTCTTCTTCGTATTCGGTGTAACTTCCGGAAAGAATGAGTGTTTTTACTTTTTCAGGGTATTCATAGGCTATCCTCTGCCCTATCATGCCTCCCCAAGAAGCTGCCGCAATGTGGATCGGCCACGCAACCCCTATCTCGTTCAGCACTTCGATAAAAGTCTGAGCCAGCCCGCTCAGTGTAAAATCGGCGCTCCCCTCACTCAGCCCGTAACCCGGTGTGTGTATGACAATTACATTAAATTGATCTGCCCACTCTTTCATTTGTTCTTTCCACATGTAAGCAGTGGTAGCAAAACCGCAAATCAGTAAAATTGTTTCGCCCTTACCGCTCATCAATATCTCCATATGCCGGGCATTTTCTGTGTTTGCCAGAAAATGAACGGTTTCCGTTTCTTCTGTCTGGTAAAAAGCGATGAGTTTTTTTGCGGCATCGCTTTGATTGTGCTGAAGGGCTCCTTTCTTCAGTCTGCTCCAATAATGCAAATAATCGTCGAGATGACGATTGGAAGCCGTGCCGAGTATCCGGAAAGGACTTTCAGCTTCCGTAACGATTGACGAAGCATCAAAATCGGCTGCAATCGCTGAATCTCTTACCAGAGGCGGTGCTGAACGGGCGGATAACGGCTTGAAATCGTTTTGTATTTTTTCTTTTTCTCCGTATAACACGATCAGCTGGTGGCCTTGGCCGAGAAGCGAGTGTTCAAAAGCTTTGATTCCGGCAGTATTTTCTAATGGGTGAAGTCCGTACTCCCTTTTCATAATATCTTGGATGCCGGGATCAACTGACATGCCTCCGTCTTTCCAGAAAGGCCAATTTACAGCGATGGTTTTTCCTGATCTTCCCCCCGCCTTTCTCATACATTCCCTCCACTCGGCAAAATGCTCCAGAAAACGATTGGCGTAGGCATAATCGGCTTGACCCAGACTTCCGATTTCTGAGGAGATGGAAGAAAACAAAACAAAAAAGTCTAAAGGCATATCTCTGAGCGCTTCATCCAAATGAATCACACCATTGACCTTTGATTGCAGCACCGCTTGAGCTTCCGCGTCTGTTTTGTTCATAATGAGAGAGTCTTTTAACACGCCTGCACTGTAAATGACCCCGTTGATTTCGGAATAATCAGCACGAATTTTTTCCGCTAACTTGATGACCTGCTGCTTATCTGACATGTCAGCCTGGATATAAGAAATGCTTGCCCCGTCATATCGGATGCTGTCTAATTTTTCTTCCATGTCTGCTGTCATTTTCGATCGCCCGGCAATGATAACGCTGGCTCCGTGATTTGCATAAAGAAACGCTGAAATAATCCAGCCGATGCCGCTTAACCCTCCGATGATGAGATACACCCCGTTTTTTGCAAACTTTGCGGCCTTTTGTCCTGTTTGCAGCGAAGCGTCTCTATATGCTGTCACCCACCTTTTTTGATCGCCGTCATATTTCACAGCCCGATGATGTCCGGCACTTAATTCATTGAGAAGCAAAGGTGCTTTTTCAATGGTTTGTCTTGAAGAAATCTCAACCGTTTTACACTTTATATTCGGCTGCTCCGCATTCAGCGTTTTAAAAAAGCCTCCAATCGCGGCGTAAACCGGATTTGTATATTGATCCTTGTCATGTACGTACAGAATGTTGATGTTTTCTTTTGTTTTTTGACGGATCAAAGCTTTACTTAAATAAAGGATTGAATAAAAGCTGTGAGTCAGGTCTAACGCCGCTTCAGTATAAGCTTTTTTTGACAGGTAATGAATGATTGACGCCGGAAACGCTCCGGACTTTTTCATATCATCTAACAGTCTGGTGTAATGAGCAGACTGCTCCGGGTTAAATTTATAATGCTTTTCATTTACCATTTCATATTCAGCGGCGGCTTCCGCATAAATAACATTTTCACTGCCGGTGTAGTTGCGGATTTCATCACTCAATGAACTGTCGAAATCGAAAATCAATGTATTTTCCTTAGGTACTTCTCCGGACTTTAATGGCGACTCAATCCATTCTTTTTGTAAATACAAAGATTCAAGCATCGGCTTTTCAGACGGCTCTTTCGTTTGCGTTTTTTCTTTAAAAGCTGCAGCCGGTGTATTACGCACATCATATTTTTCTTCTAAATAAGCCGCTAAATCATGAATATTGTTATAATCAAAAAGCAATGTCGGATACAATTGTGTATCCAATCTTTCCTCGAGCATTTTCGATATATGCAGCAGCTGTTTTGAGTCAAGACCCAGTTCGTAAAAAGATTGGTGTTTGTCCGCTTTATTTGGCGGTGTGTCTGTAACCTCTCCAATAATGGATGACAGCTCATCTGTTAATGTTTTTTGACTGTCTTGGTGCAAAACTGTATCAGAGATAGAGTCTGTAATGTCAGCTCCGTATTTCTCCTGCAGATATTCCGTCAATTCACCGATTGTGGAGTAATCAAATAATAAAGTCGGGTACAGCTTTGTATCTAACATCAGTTCTAATTTTTTGGATAAGTCTAATAATTGTTTAGAATCCAAGCCCATCTCGTAAAAGGAAATATCATTCTTCACTGTTTCAGCAGGTTTTTCAATCATGCCGGCTATCTCTTGGATCAAATTATTTCTGATCATTTCTTTATTGTTCGTTGCGCTGCCGACTTCTTTAGCTTTTTGGGAATGCTCCAGCCTTTGTATTGATTTTTCATTTCTGACTCTTTTCACACCGAATCGCTCATAATAAAAAGCAAGCTCTCCATCAGGCCTGTATACTTCTATGTCCGCATATAAAATGTCTTTAGAAGGCGGCTGCGTTATACTGTTTTTATCAATATACACAAAACAAGACCCAGTTGTTTTATGCAGTGCCCGGAATGTCTCAATATATATAGGGATAAACGCATTTGTTCCTTCATCCGGCAAGTCTGATGTAAGGATTCCCAACAAGCTGAGAGACCCATCCAAAAATGCGGGATGCATGTAAAAGTCATCTGTATATTCTTTTGAAAGTCCGCTTAAACTGACCTCTCCCAGAATATAATTTTCACCTTCAAATACCGTACCTTCCAATTTCATAAAATCTTTATGAATCAGCCCGCCCCTGCGCAAATTACGATAGGCGGATTCAGCATCCGAAATCCGGACGGCTCCTTTCTTTAATTCTTCGATTGAAATTGTCTTTTCGTTTATCGCATTTTTTCTTATGATTTCCGCCTGCAAGTTGACTGACGCTTCACCTTCCGCCTTTTCAGCGACCCATTTCCTGCTTGTTGTTTCAACAAGCCAGCCGTTTTCTTGTTCCGTAAACTGGAAGGTGACTTTTTTATCAAAATGGACTGACGTCGCAACAGGTTCACGGAATAAAACATGTTTGATTTCAAAACTTCGGGGGGATATCCCTTTCTCAGCTAAAAATCGTGTTATTAAATCCAGATACGTTACGCCGGGTATCGTACGCACTTGATGAAGGACATGGTCTGAAACAATATAATCGTCATGTTTGACTAATACGCTGAACCTCATGCAACTCGACAACCTTTCTTCTTTTACAAAGTAAAGAAACAGAGCAGGTGCTACTCTGTTTCATCAATAATTTCAAGAAGCCGTTTTTTATTCTGTTTGATTTGTTTTTTTCGATTTGAATCCGGCCAGTACTCTTTTCTGACAAACTCGGCAGGCGGCAGCGGAGTTCTGACGGCATGATATGAATCATCCAGGCCGCTTACCAAAAGGTGGGCGTTTGTTCCGCCAAAACCGAAAGCGCTGATGCCCGCCCTCCGTTTTCCATCCTTCCAGCTTCTCAGCTCTGTATTCGGATAAAAAGGCGACTTTTCAAATTCAAAGCGGGGATTTGGCGTTTCACAATTCAATGTAGGCGGAATTTCCTTATGCCATATTGATAAAATCACTTTAATGAAACTTGCCGCTCCGGCAGCGCTTAATAAGTGTCCGATATTGGTTTTTACACTTCCTACTCCGCAAAATTGCGTTTTGTTTGTGTCTCTTCGGAATACTTTTGTCAGAGCCTGTAGCTCAATCGGATCTCCAATCATCGTACCTGTGCCGTGAGTTTCGACGTAGCTGACTGATCCGGGAGTGATATCGGCTTTTTCAAATGCATCTTGAATAACCTGCTCTTGAAGCTTAGGATTCGGGGTCGTAATTCCCATTGTCGCACCGTCGTTATTAATAGCTGATGCTTCAATGATACCGTATATCCGATCTCCGTCCGCTTTCGCTTTCTCGAGCGGTTTTAACAGAACAGCGCCAAAACCCTCTCCGGGTACAAAGCCGTTTGCCCTTTCATCAAAAGTAAAACACTGACCGTCCGGCGAAAGAGCTCCTCCTTCTGTTAACATCAGGTAAGGAATTTCATCCAAAAGCAGATCCGCCCCTCCTGCCAGCGCCATCTCTGAATCACCGTTTTTTATGCTTTGGCAGGCTAAATGAATGCTGACTAATGAAGAAGAACAAGCGGTATCAGAAACCATGCTTGGACCGTGAAAATTAAAGAAATGCGACACGTGTGAAGCAATAAAGTTTTGACTAAGCCCGACGATGTGGCTGCTGCTTTCTTTCGGCAGTTTGTGACCGTAGCCGCCCATTCTGGAACCGACAAATACGCCGACTTTTTTTCCCGATAATTCTGTTTCTTCATAACCGGCATCCCGTACAGTCTGTACACTCGTTTCTAAGAAATGTCTTATCAGCGGGTCCGTTTGGATGGCTTTCTCCTCTTCCATGCGGAAATACTCCGGATCAAAGCTGCCGATTCCATTGATAAATCCTCCCCATTTGCTGATGCTTTTTCCCTTTTGCTGCACCGGAGAGTAATTTTCTTCTATATTCCACCGGGAATCAGGTACTTCTTTAATATGATTCTTCCCTTTTTTCAGATTGTCCCAAAATTCCTCTTTATCAGCCGCTCCAGGGAACTTACATCCGATTCCGATAACAGCTATCTTTGCAGAGGAAGCCGTCTGCGGTTCTGTATTTCGGCTCGTCACAGACTGCATATCATGCTGATTGCTGCTTTGAGAATCAGTCTGTTCGATTTGTTTTTTCAACGGCGGCGCCGTCTTACCGATATATTCCGCAAGACCATGAATCGTGTTGTGTTCAAGAAGCACAGTAGGGTCAATTTTTTTCTGAATCATTGCTTCTATACGATGTATAATGCTGACAAGAAGTATAGAATCCACACCGTATTCCTGAAAATCCGTATTTGGGTTAAGCTTTTCAAGGGGAATGCTCAATTCCTCGGCAAATACGGCAGAAAGTTCACTGACAAGCCCTTCTGAATGATCAAAAGTGTCGGGAGTCTCCTGTCTTCGCACTGGAAATGAAGCCTTGCCGGTTTTATTGATATTCAGGAGACTGTCTGCATGAAACACTGTTCCTTTTTTCACGATAGGAATGATATTGGCCGATTTTTTCTCCAGTGCATGATACAAAACCGCCAGTCCTTCCCGTGTGGAAAGAGAGTCCAATCCCAATTCATCATATAAAGGACTCGTCACAGTACCCATTCCGACTTCTTTCCAGCTCGGCCAATTGATGGACGTGAAATACGTTCTCCCCTTTTGAAAATGATAAGCCGCGAAATAGTCCATATATGCGTTTGCAGACGCGTAATCAGTCATTCCTTTCGACAGTTTGGGTGACTGTGCAGCAATTGATGAAAATAGAATAAAGAAATCCAGCGGCCTATTATTAAAAATCCGCTCCAAATTCTGAAGTCCAGTGACTTTCGGGCCGTACACCGTCTTAAATTCACTCATTCTTTTATGAATAAAGGCCGGATTTCCGCCGCTGTGCAGTCCGGCACAGTGTATGACACCGCTTATATCTTTAAATTCAATGCTTACTTGGTGAAAGAATGAACGCAGCCTCTCTTCATTTGTGAGAGAACCGCTGTAATACAGATAGTTGACACCTTTCTCTTCAAAACTTTGAAACAGTTTGATATTGCTGACTGTCTTTTCGTCCTGTCTGCCCTCTTTCAGCAAATGATCCCATTCACTTCGCAAAGGTAATGGACGCGTCCCCGTCAGCACGAGTTTTTTCACTCCCCGTTTCACCAAATCTTCAGCTATTGCTCTGCCAATACCCCCTGTCCCGCCGGTAATCACGATGGCTTTATCCGCAGGAAATGAAACAGGCCCGCCGGTATGGATTCTTTCTTCTTCAAAATACGGAACATATCTGACGCCGCTGCGGTAGCATACTTCATTCTCTCCGGTACATTGCGCCCTTTCATTCTCAAAGATTTGTTTCAGCTCATGCGTTTCTTTCATGCTGTCTATATCTATTGTTTTCACATGAGCAAAGCCGTATTCCGCAGAAAGGGCTTTCAGAAAAGCCGCTGATTCTGCCCCCGTCAGCTTTGGTTTTTCCGCTTTAAATACCTGCAAGCCATTGGTGATTTGTAAAATGGATAATGGTGTTTCCTTTTTACTCCGCTTAATTATTTCTTGTATAAATAAGAATTTACCATATGGGATGCCGTTCTGATTGTCACTCTGGTTTCCGATATCTGAGAAATCAAATATATTTTCGACCTGCCGCTCACCGCCCGAGAAGATCTCACGGATAACGTCGTATGCGTGGTTTTCATCTAATAAAGAACACTTAAACATTTGATCAGAGTGTTTTATAAATGAAGAGTGATGTTTTATGACAATCAGATTCTCCTGATCTATATCCGAACAAATGGTGCGGGCAATTGATTCTGTGTCTTGATTTACAAATGCTACTGTCAGTCCGTACTCTTTTGTTTCGGATGGATTTACAAACGGATTCTCCCTCCATTTTTTTTGCAAGTGATGTTGAAAAGAATGCTGAGGGATCTCTGCCTTCTCAGTCCTGGACGGAACCCAATAACGTTCTTTTGCAAACGGATAAGTCGGAATTGAGATCCGTTTACCCGGCTGCTGTAAATGTTGATGAACGGATTTCCAGTCGATATCCGCCCCCCAAACCCATAATTGAGCCAGCTTTTCCGCTTCACCGTTCTCAATAATGGTCTTTACAAACAATTCACCTGCTCTGCCTTCCGTTAACGCCTTCATTTTTTCAGCGAATGCATCTGCTGATTGCTGATTAACATATACGCCTGGAACTTGCTTGTCACCGCGGCAAAACTCAAATAATTTATCTTTCATTTCTTTAAGAGAGGTACCGGTAATCGCCGCTCTGGCCTCCATCGCTTCTCTGCCCGATTGTGTAGTGTATGCCAGATCCCGTAAAACGACGCTTTCCGAATGGCCGGCTTCCATCACTTCATTCGGGAACATGTTTCTTATCGCTCCGGCATATTCCTTCAATAAGTATTCAGTAACCGCTTGAATGGAGGCGCAATCAGTTAATTCATACATCGTGAGTTCAATATGAAACATTTCGTTAATAAAATCCGCCATCCGGCTTAATTCCAAAGGCCCTACGCCAAATTCACTCAGGTGATCAGCAATATTAATTTCTTCCGGATGGATATGAAGCAATTCCGAAACAAACGGTTTGAGTACTTCATTCACCTTTTCTTTCATATCAGGCTGTTTATCCTTTACTTCAGGACTTAGTGAACGTTGAATAAAATCTTTCATGTTTTCGGCATACTCAAGAAGACGTTCATTGTCTTTGGCAGATAACAGGACAATATGCGGTTCGTTCTCAACATGTTCTGTTGAGACGTTTGTTTCTTCATATTCTTCTATAATGATATGAACATTCGTTCCTCCGGCTCCGAATGAGCTGATCCCCGCTCTTCTCGGAACAGTTACTGTTTTTCCGTTTTCCTGCAGTTTCGGTTTCTTCCAGTCTTGCAATGACCGCTGTACATAAAAGGGAGATGCTTTAAAATCAATATTTGGATTCAACGTCTCCGCATGTATGGAAGGAAACAGTTTTTTCAGTTTCATTTGCAAAAGAACCTTTGTCAAACCGGCAATTCCCGCTGCGGCCTCAAGATGGCCGATATTTGATTTGACAGAACCGATTGAACAATATTGAGTGTGCTCCGTAAATTCCCGAAACGCTTTTGTTAATCCGGTGATCTCAATCGGGTCTCCCAGAGAAGTTCCCGTTCCGTGAGCTTCAATATAACTAATTGTACGAGGGTCAATACAAGCTTTCTGAAGCGCGTCCTGTATCAGTTCAGACTGACCATTTGGATTAGGAACCGTAAAACCGTTTGTTCTCCCTCCGTGATTGACCGCTGTCGCTTTAATCAGCGCATAAATATGATCTCCGTCCCTTACCGCTTCCGCCGCCGGCTTTAAAAGTACGGATCCCACTCCTTCTCCCGGTACATAACCGTCACCGCCCTCGCCGAATGTACGGCACCGGCCATCACTTGCAAAGAAGCGGCTTTGATTTAATAATGTATATTTATTCGGATGAAGCGTAAGATTGACCCCGCCCGCAACAGCAAGGGTGCTTTCTCCTCTTCGTATACTTTCACAGGCTAAGTGAATGGCGTTAAGAGAGGATGAACACATTGTATCAACCGCCATACTCGGCCCCTTAAAGTTAAAGAAATATGATATTCTGTTTGCTATTGCAGAAAATGGAGACCCGACGGCCAGTTCATTTCCTTTAAGTGATTCTTCAACGCCGAAAAATTGATAGCTTCCATATGTGACGCCTGCAAATACTCCGACCTTTTTGCGGGTCAGATCTGAAGGTTTATAACCCGCATCCTCTATGGTATTGTACACTGTCTCTAAAAAGAGGCGTTCCTGAGGATCAAGAAAAGCCGCTTCTTTCGGTGATATCCGGAAAAATAAAGGATCAAACCGGTCTGGATTTTTCAGAAAACCTCCCCACTTATAGCAGCTTCCCTCCAGCATTTCCTTCCGGTCATCAGGAATTTCGCTTACGCAATCCCGTCCATTCATCAGCACATTCTGGAACTCCCTGATGTTTTCCGCACCCGGGTATCTGCCGCTGACACCGATAATGGCTATATCAGCAGAAAGGGGATCGGCCGAAATGTGCTCTTTTGAATCTTCTCCTTCAGAGCGTAACGGCGCTTTTGTTTCCACTGGTTTTCTTTTTGGCTTTTTTTGATATGAAACAAGTTCAGATGTGCCGGCCGGGTTCAGCAGTTTCATCATTCGTTCGCTGTGATGACTCAGGAAATATTCGGCTAACTGCGATATTGAATGATATTCAAAAAATAATGTTTTCGACAATCTGCCGATACTTTGCTCCAGCTTTTTGGTCAGACGCATGATCATCACTGAATCAATGCCGTATTTCTCCAGATATTGTTTTTCATCTATGAGTGAGGCCGGTAATTTCAATTCCTCTGACATTATATTTTTCAGATAACTGATTATATTTTGTCTTAATTCATCATTTTGCAAATCAGCATCTTCCTGCTGCTTTAAATGAAAGCTGATTGTGCCGGCACGCTTCAGCACATCCTCAATCTTTTCTTTACGGCCTTTCAGGGCAATCAGCTGTTCAGATGATTGACACAAGCTGTTCTCCAGAGCCTGTATTCCGTCACTGTCATCTAACGGGTCAAGACCGAGTTCCTGTTTCATGTAGGATACTCCTTCATCGTCAATATTCATCCCGCCGGAAGTCCATAGCGGCCAATTGACTGACACTACCCTTTCGGCAGACTCTTTTGCGGTCATAACTGCTGCATACTGATCCAGAAAGGCATTGGCGAAAGCATAGTCACATTGGCCGGCTGAGCCGAAGACTGCCGATGTGGATGAAAACAAGACAAGTAATTCAACTTTCATTTTTTTGATTTCTTCCGCCAGCCACAGCGTGCCATAAACTTTCGAACCTGTGACTTGATCAATTTCTTCTTTTGTCTTTCTTAAGATAAAAGAGTCACGGAGTACGCCGGCACTGTGAAATACTCCATGTAAGGTGCCGAACTGCTCTTTTGCAAAAGCAAATATCCGTTCAGCATCACTTTGTTTTGAAACATCAGATCGGATATATTCAACTGTTGAACCTGAACTTCTTAAATATTCGATCTTTTTCTCCTGCTCTTCAGTTAAATCAGAGCGCCCCGTTAATATGAGATTCGCTTTCCATTTTTCCGACAGATGTTTTGCCAGAATATAACCGAGACCGCCCAGGCCTCCTGTAATCAGATAATTCCCATGATGTTTCAGCGGCTGGGTTAAATCGAATGAGCCGGCTTTATTATAGCTTTTCGTAAAACGTCTGCCGTTTTCATAGCGCACTTCAAAATGAATATCCCGTTTTTCGTCAAACTCTCTCTGATATATGTCCGCTATTGCAGGAAGAGCGGCTCCCGCACCCTCTGATTGCGTGATATTGATAATCTGATAGTGAAAATTGGGGTGTTCCTGGTGAACGGTTTTCACCAATCCGCCGAGCGCATGATGCAGCGGCAGTTGTTCTTTATTCTCTGTTTGAAAAATATGCGTCAGCTTTATTATCTTTTTCCATTTTAGTTCAATCAGCGCCTGTGTAATATACAGAAGAGAAAACAATCCGTTTTCCAATTGTTTCTGTATACCTCCTTTACTCATGTCAGCCTGAGAATCAGACCACAAGTGAAGAATCTTTTCGGGCAGCTGATAATGATCATGAATGTATCGGAACAGCTTTAGATAATCGTGTTTTTTCACGTGGTTCATACAAATCGTATCATCATGTAAAACAGCAAATTCTTTTCCGCGGATGACAAACAAGAGAGTACAGCCCTTAAACAAACCGCTCAATTCTTGTATTTGCCGTTCATTTTCTGCAAAAATCAGGAGCAATCCCGTCAAGGGTACGCTCTTCTTACTCGGAATGAACGATTCTGTCCATTCCGGCTTGTAATAAAAAAGCGGATGGTTCGATGCCCGTGATTTTTGATTCTGAATGGATGTCACACGGGCATAGCCTTCGTCAGCCGACATTTGTCCTGTTTGAATCAGATCAAGAATATCGCTGATTTGTTCACGTTTTCCGTTCATCATTCTTCCCCCATTAATTGTTTCAATACAGCCTTCTGATCAATATCATTGGTTTCCAATTGACGCAGGAGACGAATGAGTTCATCGTCCGTCTGAACAGTGTCTTTTTCATGACCATACCTGAATCTCACATCTCTGCACTCTGCCAGAATGCTTCCGTTTCCATCTGTAAATGTCATATGACACGTTACATCACGGCTGTTCTGCCGGTTCTCTTTTTGAGTATAGACATAAAAATTTTGAGCGAGAGGCTGATAGACATCCGCCGCTCCCATTCCGATCAATTCCGGGAAGGTTTCTCCGCTGACAAAAAACGCACTGGCTTGAATCGCGGACTCAAGCGCTTCAGGAGAGATCGTAAAATTCTCTCTTTTTGCATAAAGCTCATCCGGCAATGAATGAAGCGACAGCATTCCGTCACTGTTTTTCGCTGATTCAATGACAAAAGGCGCTTCAGCCGGATGTTCAGTCATTTCTGATTTGACTTCAGCAATATCAAGCGCTTCAGGAAGCATACCGCTTTCAGGCTTAACAATATGCGCATTTCCCCTGGCAAGACGTACTTTATTCTCATTTTTTGTGTTTGCATATATCTCAAATCGCGCAAAGCCGCGCTCAGGCGTCAGCGTAATCATCAGTTCCCGTATATCAGTCATTCCGTTCATGCTTTCGGTCCACAATAAATCAGTCAATGTATGAACTGGTTGTCCAAATGCCTCCGCTGCATTGACGATAGCCATTTCAGCCAAAGATGCATAAGGGAAAAAGGACACGTTTCCTTCAGACAGACTTAGTGCAAACGGATGATTACGGCTGATTTTTTTCGTGAAACTGAACTGATTAAAATCGGACGTGTTACTCCCCAAGAAAGGGTGACCCGGCTTACTCACATCCGCTGAAGCAAGTGCGTCCCCTTTTTCCGCTATCCAATACCGCTGTTTGATCAGCGGTTGTCCCGGAATAGAAATCCTGCGAGCATTCCGATTCACCTCAAAAGTCTCCCAATCTATCTTTCTTCCATTTACCCATTTGGATGCTGCTTCGGCGTAATCTGAACAAACGTGAGGCATTTCATTGTGAACTTCTGATTCGAATGTATGACCGGTATGGCTCAAGCTGCTTTTTTCACCCCTGATATAAGCTGAAAGCTCTTCAGCAATGACCTGCCCGGAATCTGCCACTATCGCCAGCCGTTCTTCCATATGATCGCGTCCCGTCTGAAGTGTATAGGCAATATCCTGAAGACGCAGTTTATGATTGTTATCCTTCGATTCATTTTCTGATAGAAAATCAGCCATAACCTTTGCATATTTTATCAGCCGTTGTTTGTCTTGAGCCGATAAAACAAAGATCACTCGGCCGCTTTGATGATCAAAAGCTTTTGGCGGCTCATACGCTTCCAATATAAGATGCGCGTTTGTCCCTCCTGCCCCAAAAGCGCTTACCCCGGCTCTCAAAGGATGAACAACATTGCTGTTTTGCGGAATATTCCATTCAGCCGCTTTCCGCTGCACTTGAAAAGGAACCTGATCAAAATCTATAAACGGATTAACAATATCGGAATGCAGAGAAGGAACAAGCTGCTTATTCTTCATTTGGAGAAGCACTTTCGTTACCGCAGCGATTCCTGCCGCAGATTCTAAATGTCCGATATTTGATTTCACCGAACCGATGGCGCAAGGATGGTTCAATTGATAGGAATCTTTCAGTCCTTGAATTTCAATCGGATCGCCTAATGACGTCCCTGTTCCATGCGCTTCAATATAATTGACGGTGTTCGGATCAATGTCAGCTTTACGAAGCGCTTCTGAAATGACCTCCGCCTGCGCATCCGGATTCGGTATGGAATACCCGCTCGCCTTTCCTCCATGGTTAACGGCGCTTCCCTTAATCACGCCATATATTTGATCTTGATCTTCTATTGCTTTTTTCAATGGTTTTAACAATACGGCTCCGACTCCCTCACCGGGAACATAACCGCTTCCGTCTTTTCCAAAACTCCGGCATCTGCCGTCACTTGATAGAAACTGTCCCATACTGAGGAACTTATATTTATTCGGATGTATTGACAAATTCACTCCGCCGGCTAATGCCATATCGCTCTCTCCGCAATGTATGCTTTGGCATGCGTAATGAATAGAGGTCAGTGATGAAGAGCACATTGTATCCAGAGCCAAACTCGGACCTTTTAAATGAAAATAATAAGACACCCGATTGGCAATTGAAGAATAGACGGACGCCGGCGAGAAAGCCGCTCCGTTTTCTTCCCCTTCAAATAGTTGATATTGGCCCCACATTGCACCGACAAATACACCGACTTTCATCTTTTCCAGCATGTTTCTCGGGTACCCTGAGTCTTCAAAACAATTTTTGGCCGTTTCTAAAAAGAGCCTTTCCTGGGGATCCATAAGTTCTGCTTCCCTTGGGGAAATATGAAAGAAAAGCGGATCAAATTGATCGGCTCCGCTGATAAAACCTCCCCACTTGCTGTAAGACTTCCCTTTCATATCTCTGTCTTCGCTGAAGAAATCATCCATATTCCAGCGGTCAGGCGGGATTTCTGTAATACAATCTTTTCCGCTCTTTAAATTCTTCCAAAATTCAGGTAAGTCTTCAGCCATCGGATACTTCCCGCTTAATCCGATAATGGCAATGTCCTCATGCCTTGTATCAGCTTTCTCATTTATTTGGATCTCGCAGTTTTCATCCTCTATGAAGGTATCTTGAAGTACAGATTCTAATTTTTCTTTGTCACCTTCAAACACGATCAGCTGTGATGCGTTCAGAGAGAGTGAATCTTGAAAAGCTTTGATCCCATTGGTTTTACTAAGGGGAACCATACCGATTTTTTGTTTCATCCATTTTTCAGTTTGTTTATCCACTTTCATGCCGCCGTCTTCCCATAGCGGCCAGCCGATGGCTACTGAGACGCCGGAGCGTTCTTTTTTCCGCCTCATTCCTTCACGCCACTCAGCGAAAAGATCAATGAACCGGTTGGCCAATGCGTAATCCGTCTGTCCGATATTCCCGTACATCGAGCTGCTTGATGAAAACATCACAAAGAAGTCCAAAGGTTCGGTTTGCAGCAAGCTGTCCAATAAGACCGTCCCATTTATTTTCGGAGCGATCACTTCCTGAATTTCATCTTTTGATTTTTGAATCAATAAAGCGTCGTGCGTCACACCGGCACTGTGTATCACACCGTTGATTTCTCCGAATTGCCTTTTTATGGTTTTTATGATTCGCTCTGCATCGCGGCTATCTGAAAAATCACCTCTTATATATTGAACCGAAGAACCGCCTGCTTTCATTCGGCTGATTTTGTTCTTTTTGTCTTCCGTAAGTTCAGAACGGCCCGCTAAAATAATATTGGCTTTCGTTTGGGCTGCGATATGTTCTGCAAATATAAGGCCTAAGCCGCCGGCCCCTCCTGTAATCATGTATACTCCGTTTTCTTTAAAGGAGAAACCTGAGTTTTGAGCCGGTTCCGCTTCCCGTAAGGCACGGACCCAGCGCACATTTCTTTCATAATAAAGATCGGTTTCTCCCGGATGCGCTTCCGTAGATTCGACTCTGATGATTTCAGCTGTAAGTTCCGGCAACGATGACTTGTCTGAAACTGATATCCCGATTGTCTTAAGGGCCAGTTTCGGGTTCTCAAGCAAAATAGACTGCCCTGCGCCATGGACTGAAGCGTAAAGCGGCTGATCATTTTTATGGTCCGCCGGATAAAGGAAAAGCGATACAACCTTTTTTTCCGCCTTGCTGCGCATCAATGCCCGGCTGAAAAAGAATAGCGGGTAAGCCCCTTTAGAAAGCTGTTCACTTATTTTTTCCGGGCCGGCAAATGACCCTTCCGGCCACCCGTAAACCACGGTGTCGGGCATTTGCCCCCTTTTTTTCAGATCAGCTGCAAGCCTGTCAAAGTGAGCTTCCTCCCTGTGATCTATCTCATAAACACCGTCTCCGTGATAGGAGAAACGATTCCCTGATAAAACGAGAATGATCTGTGTATTTTCGAATCCATTTTCAGCATTTTCCCGCATAAAATGAAAAAGCTCTCTGTCATATTGAAACAGCAGGCATGTTCTTTTCTTTTTATTTCCGCAATTCGGGTCCCAAGCGGCAGCCTTTTGTCTCCAATGCGGCGTTAAATAGGTCAGAGCCGTATGATTCTCTCCATGATGAAGAGGGCGGTCTTTTTCAACGGAAGTCTTTTCGCCGCTCTCTGCAAAATAATTTGCAAGTTTTTGAATCGTCGGATACTCAAACAATAAAGTAGGGTACAGTTCCCTGCCTGTTTTCTCTTCCAATGCCTTTACGGCTTGCATAAGTGTTACGGAATCGAGGCCTTGTTCATAAAAACCTTTTACAACAGAGAGTGTTTCAGGAGCAGTCCCTTTGATATCTGCGATCAGCTGCTGAATGTCTCCTTCTGTTATAAGAGCGGAAAGATTTTCGTTCTTACTTTCTTTCAAGTCAGGCTTTTCAGCCGGTAGATTTCGCGTTAAGAAATAACTGGACATTTTTTGATTTTCTTTAATATACGCGGCGAGTTCCCGGATCGTTTTCTGCTCAAACAGGAGTGTAGGATACAGCTGTTCCCCTGTTTTGTTTTCAAGTTCTTTGACAATGGCAAGCAAAGAAGCTGAATCCAGGCCCTGTTCATAAAAACCAATGTCTGTCCTTATGTCACGCAGATCTATATTTGAAACCCCGGATATTAATTCTTTAAGGTGTGTCTCGATGCTTTCGCTTCGATTTATGATTGAATCTTTTCTGATCAGGCTGTCTTTTGGCTGAGAAGCCGCTTCAGTTTCCAAACGAGTCTGCTTCAGGTTTTCAATTAAATCTTTTGAGCGGATATGTTTCACAGACAGCCGCGTAAAATAAGCGATCATCTCCCCGTGTGCATCGTACAAACCGTAACTTACTTGGATGACATCCCCTGAATCATGATTTTGGTCTTGCTTCTCTATGTACACATAACACCTGTCTTCCAGGCGCTTCGTCATACGGAAAGATTCAATATGAATGGGAATATACGTTTTCATCCGGCTTGCCGGAGATCCTTGTGTAAAATATTCGGGACATGCCTGATAAAGGATCGATATGATGGTAGACGCATCAAGAAAAGTGGGATGCAATTGAAAATAGCCGGTATATTGATTGGCAATTTGGCTGAGCGTCAACTCTGCAAGTACAGAATGGTCAGACGCATAAACCTTCCCCAGACTCTTCATAAATTCAAAATGCTCTATATCGACCTTTTTTAAATAGTCATAACATATCTCCATATCGGCTTCACGGACGGAGGCATGTTTGATTTCATCAATATTGATTGAACTCATGCTTTCCGGGATTTTCGGCATGAGCCTGCAGTTCATATTCTCATCCCAGCTTTCATCCAGAATGCGGTCATCTTTTACTTTTCTGCTCTTCGCCTGAATTTCCCATCCCTGTTCCAATCCCTGAAAACGGATGCGGATTTCTCTGTCAAAGGTATCCGATGTTGCTACAGGTTCCAAATACAAAATATTCTGACACTCGAGTTCTTCAATAGGCAAACCTTTGCTCAGCGCCATACGGTATATCATATCTAAAAATGTGACACCGGGTATAATCCGGGTGCCATGCACCCGGTGATCCCTGACAATATAGTCCGTATGTTTAATTGTTAATGTGAACTGATAGTTTTGTTTACTGGCCACCTGTCTCATTCCTTTTCTTTTCTTTATAATTCTTTGAAATCAAGTAAAGGAATCAGCAATTCTGACTCTTCCTTTTCTGGAGTTTCTCCATTGTCGATCCAGCATTGTTCCTTATTGAATATAATCGGAGAAAGCGGGTGTCTTTTTGTCTCTCCATATCCTAATGTGAGATGGCTGTCGCTCAATATCATATGTGCGTTCGTGCCCCCGAATCCAAAAGAACTGATTCCGGCTCTCAAAACCCCTTTTCTGGGACGCCATTCTTTTAAAGACGTGTTCGGAAAGAATGGCGACTGATCAAATTTAAAACGCGGATTTGGCGTTTTACAATGTAATGTCGGCGGGAGCATCTGATTTTTTATGGATAAGGCAACCTTTATAATACTCGCTATCCCCGCTGCGCTCATTAAATGTCCGAAATTCGTTTTTACGCTGCCTACTCCGCAAAATTGCGTTTCTTCCGTAACCTCCCGGAACACTTCAGTCAGCGCTTTTAATTCAATCGGATCTCCTATCATCGTACCGGTGCCATGCGTCTCGACATAACTGAGAGTATCTGCATCAATTCCGCCTTTTTTCAGGGCTTTTTTTATCACTGCGCTTTGCGCTTTCGGATTAGGTGTTGTCATTCCCATTGTCTGTCCGTCATTATTAACCGCGGATGAGTCAATTACCGCGTAAATTCTGTCACCTTCGGCAAGGGCATCATCAAGTCTTTTCAAAAGGACTGCGCCGCATCCCTCTCCCGGTACAAATCCATCTGCCTTCTCATCAAATGTATGACATTTTCCTTCAGGTGAAAGCGCCCGAGCCTCACTCAGCATGACGTAAGGCTTTTGATCCAGCAAAATGTCAACCCCGCCCGCAATCGCCATATCTGACTCTTTTGACATCAGGCTTTGACAAGCGAGATGGACGCTGACCAATGAAGAAGAACAAGCCGTGTCTACAACCAGATTCGGTCCTTTCAGATTAAAAAAGTGTGAGATATGCGCGCCTATGAAATTTTGTCCTATACCAACGATCGTATTTTTTGAAGGGGAACCTATTTTGGACATAAACGTCCCGGTCCGCGAACCGACGAAGACGCCGACTTCTTTATTTGATACTTCTTCTTTTGTATAGCCGCCGTCTCTCAATGTCTGGACGCTGACCTCAAGGCATTTTTTGATTAACGGATCAAGCTCTGATGCCTCACTTTTGTTCATATTAAAAAATGCGGGATCGAAAGACTCAATATCTTGAAGAAATCCGCCCCACTTACTGATACTTTTTCCCTTTTCATAGGTGTCAGAGTAGTATGAAGAAATATCCCATCGCGACGCCGGGACTTCGCGGACACTATTTTGTCCTTTCTTCAAATTTGTCCAGAACGTTTCTGTGTCCGGAGCATCCGGAAACTCACAGCCCATTCCGATAATAGCGATTTGGTTCAGACTGGTTTGTTGCATTTGAGATCCGCTGTCCCGTACTTCGGAAGCATTTTGATTTATATGTTGCTCTTTTTTCCGAACCTCAATGTTTTCTGAATCAATTTGAGGACTGATCCCCTCACTTGCAAATAATTCGTTTAAATAGACGGCCAGTTGTGAAAAACTCGGATACTCCAGAAAAGCTGAAGGTTCAATTTTTATTTGAAATGCATCTTCCGCTTTTTTGACAAGCTGAACCAGTAAGATTGAATCAACTCCGTAATCCGCAAAAGACGTATCTTGATCTAAATTCCCGTAAGGTATTTTCAGCTCTGCGGAAAAAATCTCCATTAACTTCCTGATCATAGCTTCATTGTCTCCCTGACCAGAAATCACTTTTTCCTCAGCATCCGGGTTATTTTTAGCAGCTTGAATTCTTGTCTGAAGCAGCTGCTGCAGCATGAATTTCTCCGGATGTGTCTTTGCCGGTATAAGGCAGGGGTATCCGTTTATCGTCATCATTTCATCCAGCATGGCAATACCTGTTTCTGTTGAGTGAGATAGTAAACCAAGTGCCTGATATGATGGACTTGTCACCTCGCCCATCCCAATGTCCTTCCAGCTCGGCCAGTTAATTGATTGATAATATGTTCTGCCGGCTGCATGCTGATACGCCGCAAAGTAATCCATAAAAGCGTTCGCTGCGGCATAGTCACTTGTTCCGGCGCCTAATAAAGGAAAAGCGCTCGCAACAGATGAAAACAAAATGAAGAAATCAAGTTCGTCATCAATAAAAATGTCATGAAGTACCTGCATCCCCTGCACCTTTGGCTCAAATACTTCTCTTATTTCTTTATCAGATTTATGAATAAAAGCCGGATTCGAATGATTGGCTGCACCAGCGCAATGAATCACCCCGCCGATTTTGCCGAACTTCAGTCTCACCTCTGAAAAGAAGCGATGTAATGTTTCTTTTTCCGTGAGCGGCCCGGAATACACTTCCACCTGAACTCCCTTTTGATCCAACTCATGCAGCAGTTGTAATTTCGAATAAAGAGGTGACTTTTCATCGGTGTCTTTTAACATGCCGGCTATTTTATCAGATTCCGGAAGGTCGGTTACTCCCATCAACACAAGTTTTTTGACTCCCTTGCCGGCATAATGTCTGGCAAGTTCTGCTCCGATCCCTCTTGTTCCCCCTGTAATTACCAGGGTTTGATCCGTACGGCATACTGGCAGACCGGATAGTTTCCGGTTTATTTCCGCTGCATGTAATTTCTCGACGTATGGAATATAACGTTCACCGTTCCGGTAGCAGATTTCACTATACAGCCCGTCAGCGCAAGCTTCATCTGTGATTACCTGTCTCAGTTCCGCCGCAGTCCCGACATGCCCGTCTACATCTATTGTTTTTGATTTTATCTTTTGATACTCCGCACTCAGCATTTTATATAGTCCGGCTGTTTCGGCTCCGGCTAACGACGGCTTGTCATTCAGAAATGTCTGCAGCCCTCTGGTCACATGTAAAACGAAAAGCTGTTTACGTGTCTTTATGATTTCCTGCAGCAGTGTCAGCTTCCCGATTGTGCCAGTGCGTGCCCCGTTTTGATCACTCCGGAAATCTGACAGGTCAATCATGCCGATGATTTCCGGATTTTCTTCTATGACCGCTAGAGCCGTTTTTTTGGCTTCCCCATCCGAATGATCCCAGTTATCTGCGCAAATGACAGCGGATTCAATCATAGGGTCTGAATCAAACAATTCGAATGCAAGCCGCTCACTTTCACTATTAGCCAGGATCATCACCTGTCCTTTCGTAAAAGCGGAAGGCGCAGCCTTTTGTTTTTTCCACGATTTTTTTAATACATCAAATGATAAGTCAGTCGGTGCATGGGGCAGACTCTGCGGTACGCCTGTTTTTTTCTGTTTCTGTGCTGCTTTTGCGGCAGGCACCCAATATCTGTTCCGTTCAAAAGGATATGCAGGAAGAGAGATAAGCTTCGGTAATTCCGAAGTGTACATCTCTTCCCATTGAACATCTCCTCCGTTCACCCAGTGAATGGCCATTTCTCTTGCACTTTTAAAGTGAGCGGCTGACATGGCATCCTTTTGACCAGCGCCTCGGCGGGCCTTTCCCCTATATAAACCGTTTAACTTATGATCTGAACGCAAATACATCGTCAGCTTATTGCGAAGATCGTCAATGCTGCTAACCTCAACAGCGAGCCGCTCTTCCATAGCGTTTCTCCCGGTCTGCGAGGTGTACGCAGCATCAGCTAATGACGTTTTTGGCTCCAGTTCTTTTATATATGCATCAATCAAGAGTCTGAGCCGTTCTTCATTTTTGGCAGAAAGCAGAATAATTTGCGTCTTGTTGCTCTGTACCGTTTCCATCTTTTCTTCATTCTTATACTCTTCGATGATAATGTGGGCATTAGATCCTCCAGCGCCGAAAGAACTGATGCCTGACCTTCTGGCTTGATTTTGCGGCGTCTCCCAATCGGTCAGTTCAGACTGCACGTAAAACGGTGTTTCCCCAAAATCAATATTAGGATTTAAGTGATCGGAATGAAGGGAAGGAGCAAGCTGTTTATACTTCATTTGCATCAGCACTTTTGTAATAGAAGCAATTCCCGCCGCAGCCTCTAGGTGTCCGATATTTGACTTAACCGAACCAATTGCACAACGATAATCGCTTTTCGAGCTGTGCAAAGCTTTGGTTAATCCTGAAATTTCAATCGGGTCTCCCAAAGATGTCCCGGTGCCATGCGCTTCAATATAACTTATGCTGTCTGCATCAATCCCCGCCTTATCAAGAGTTTCACTGATGACGTTTGCCTGCTCGCCCGGATTTGGCACAGTGTATCCGTTTGTTTTTCCGCCGTGATTTACAGATGTTCCCTTAATCACACCGTAAATCCTGTCCCCGTCAGCCTTCGCGGCAGAAAGCGATTTCAAAAGAACGGCCCCGACTCCTTCTCCCGGCACATATCCGTCTCCTCCCGCTCCAAAGCTTCTGCAGCGCCCATCGCTTGAAACAAAATGATTTTGTGAAAGCAAAGTATATTTATCAGGGTGTAAGGATAAATTCACTCCTCCGGCAATAGCGAGGGTGGATTCTCCCCTTTTTATACTTTCACATGCAAAATGAACAGCAGAAAGTGAAGAAGAACACATTGTATCAATTGCAAGGCTGGGTCCGTGCAGGTCAAAGAAATATGACACCCGGTTTGCGATAGACGAATAAGAAGACAGGAGCGCCTGACGTTCCTCATCATCTGAAGCACCGGCTGCAAATAACTGATAGTGGCTGTAGGTGACGCCGACAAATACACCTGTCTTATGCCGTTTCAACTTTTTCTTTGTGTAACCCGCATCTTCAAACGTGTGCCACGCTGTCTCTAAAAATAACCGTTCCTGAGGATCAATTAACTCGGCATCACGGGGCGAAATTGAGAAGAACAGCGGATCGAATTTATCAGCGTCTTTTATAAAACCTCCCCATTTGCTGTCATGACGGGCATTGTCACCTGTGTGATAATATTTCCGAAAATCCCAGCGCTCTTTCGGTATTTCCGTTATACAATCTTTTCCGGAAGAAATATTTTCCCAAAACTGTTCCACATCCTTCGCCATCGGGTAGCGGCCGGCTATACCGATAATTGCAATATCTTCCTCGGAAGGTGCGGATGGTATGCGGGAAACGGAAAGCTTCTCCCGTTTCGCCGGCGCCGAATGATCAATTCGCTGTTCGGCTGCCGGTAAAAACGCCTTCTTCAACTCATGATGATAGTGTTCAAGAAAATACTCTGACAGCTCTTCAACACTGCTGTATTCAAAGAAAAGAGTCTTAGACACTCTTCCAAAATATTTTTCCAGACGGGAGTTAAGACCTAAAATCGTGAGAGAATCAATTCCGTAACGGTCAAACGTATCCTCGGGTAAAATACTGTCCGCCGGTCTTCCCGTTTCCGCACCGACGATCTCTGTCAAAAGACGGACCGTTTGCTTTTTCAGATCTTTTTCATTTAATTGCGGCAGATTACTGTTGTTTTCAGGCACAGTCTCTATTTCTTTATGATCAGTTGAGAGTAATTCACTTATTCTATCTTTGTCTCCGCTGATAACAGCCAGCTGAGAAGCAGAGCGGCTCATACTGTCCTGAAAAGCGGCAAGCCCTGCTTGGGCGGATAAAAGTTCCAGCCCTGCATGTCTTAAAGCTTGCAGCTCTCCCGGCCCGACTGTCATATTGCCCGCATCCCATAACGGCCAATTAATAGAAAGTGTTTTCCCGGGACGTCCTTTAATGCTTCGATACTGAGTGAATCCATCCATACATCCGTTAGCGAAGGCGTAGTCGCTTTGACCCGCATTAGGCAGAACGGCCGAAAGGGATGAAAACATAACGAAGAAATCAAGAGGCTCTTCTTCAGCTGCTTTATCCAGCCAAACGGTTCCGAATACTTTAGGCGCTATAACTTCTTCTATGCTTTCTTTCGTTTTTTTTATGATAAATGCATCCTTAACAAGTCCGGCACTGTGCAAAATTCCGTTTAATTCTCCGAATGTCTGCTTAATGTGCTTAATCAAAGCGTCCGTCTCTTTTTCCTTTGAAATATCTGCCGGGACATATAAGGCTTCAGCGCCAAGATTTTCAAGAGCGCTCAATTTTTGCGCCGTTTCACTGGAGGCCGGGGAACGCCCGGTTAATACCAGCTTGACTTCTGCCTGTTTCGCCAGATATTCAGCAAACAGATACCCAAGACCGCCGGCTCCTCCCGTAATTAAATACACACCGTTCTTTTTTACACTGAAACTATGTTTCTCCCCATCTTCTTTTTTTACTCTTTGAAGCTGCCTTTTATAATAATGCCTCGGCTCATAGCAGGTAAAGTGGTCCGTTTTACATTGATTGTTCCATTCAAAAGAGATGACATCTGCAATATGCTGCTTTGTAAACGGCTCGTCAAACATTGATTTCAGCTCTGCAGCCTTACATGTGAAATTCGGATTTTCGGCCTGTACGGTCTTAAGAAAACTTTCAACCGCGTTATAAATCGGCTGAACCTCGCCCTCGGTATTTTCATACAGGTACAAAATTTCTGCTTTCGGACAAAGTTTGTTCGCCATTAAGGCCTGAAACATTTGAAACAAGGAATACAGACTTTTATTGAGCTGCTTTCTCATTGCATCTTCCGTATTTTTGAAGAGCCCGGCAGCTAAAAAATGAATAATGTGGCGGGGTCTTATATTTTGAGAACGCAGAACCCCGCATAACGCATCATAATCCTCACCTTTTGTAAAGTTCATTGTAAAACGACCGTTCCGGCAATCTTCGAAACGCTCGCCGGAAGTCACGTAAATGAAAGGTGCCTCATAGCCTTCAAGCTGCCTCTTCATTACGGTATACATGCTGTCGTCTTCGCAAAAAAATAAAATTGGCTCTTTCGTATGCGGGAATTTTTCACTGCCTTTAAATTCATGTCTATCCCATACCATTTCATATAGATGGGTTTTCCCCAAGCTCTTAATGAATTCCAGCCCTTCTTCAGGCGTCAGGCTGCGTTCTTTCACCTTTTTCACGATTTGCTCAATTTGCATCGTTTTTTCATTCATGGAAAAGCAACTCCTCTATCAGCTCTGACGTCTCTTTCGTATTCATCTCACCTGTTTGTGCTTTTTCAAGAAGCGACATGATTTCTCCATCTGCTGTATCTTTATTTGAGTTGTGAAGCTCAGTGTTCGAGAAAGCCTCAGCCTTCTGCGCTTCATCTTTATTTAAATGAATCCAATGTCTGTTCTTGCTGAAAGGATAAAGAGGAAGAGACAGTTTAACCGGTTTGAGTTCCTCCTCATACAAGTCTTCCCAGCTGATTTCACAACCGATCGTCCACAACTGAGCCAGTTTGGCCGGCTTGTTTTGCTGAATTAGTGATTGAACATATGCATGACCTTCGGGGCCGCCGAATAAAGGAGCGTACAGACTATCAAAATCCGTTACATTTCCTTCATAAACACCTTGCAGCCTGCTCCCCTGGATGTAACCGTTTAATTTTTCAAGAAGATCTCCGGTATTCGAGCAAGTGATCGCAAGGCGGCATTCAAATGGTTCCCTTCCGGTTTGCAGCGTATATGCTATTTCTTCAAGACCGAATCCGGACTTTTCTCTAAAATTGCCGTTATGCGGTTTATCAGCTGATCGATTCCGGATGCGGCTGATATAGCGGCACAGCTCGCTCAGTGTCTTTAATTCCTGAAATATGTCAAGTGATATTTCTGTGCCGTACATTTGGTTTATAAAAGAGATTAATTCGGAATAAGCCAACGGATCAAATCCGAATTCCGAAAGAGGTGTCTTTGCATCTATATCTGCGGTATCTAAACGCAGGATACCCGCTGCCGCTTCCCGAACCGCCTCTTGTAAATCACGTTCCTGCACCTCTTGCTGACTGAATTGAACTGATCGTTCTTCATGTAAAAATGTTGTTAACTCTTTGGCTTTAACCATCAGCCTTTCCTTTGTTTTGGCCGATAGAACAATGATTTGTTCCCGCTCGGCAGTTACTGCTTTATCTTGGCCGTATTCAAATTCTTCCACGATGACATGAGCATTTGCCCCGCCGAATCCAAAGGAACTGACTCCGGCACGGCGCGGAATTTCATTTCCTTTTCGATCTTTTAATCTGGCCCACTTCATCGTTTTATTGACAATATGAAACGGTGTTCCGCTTAATTGAATGTAAGGGTTCAGCTCCTTGACATGAAGTGTGGCAGGCAATGTTTTATACTTCATGGATAGTAATACTTTAATCAGCCCCGGCATTCCAGAGGCGGGCTCTAAATGACCGATATTCGTTTTTACTGAACCGATGCCGCAATATTGGTCATGATTCTTTCCTGGATGCGGCTCAAAAGATCCAAACGCTTTTTTCAAGCCTTCAATCTCAATCGGATCTCCCAGTTCTGTCCCGGTTCCGTGTGCTTCAATATAAGATATCGTATCAACAGGAATACCGGCATTTTTGTAAACAGACGTTAACAGTTCAGCCTGAGCTTCCGGGTTCGGAGCGGTCAATGAAGCAGATCTTCCTCCGTGATTTTCTCCGGTTCCTCTCAGGACTCCGTAAATATTGTCTCTGTCATTCATTGCCGCTTGCAATGGTTTCAATAACAGAACAGCTGCACCTTCACCGCGGACATAACCGTCGGCAAGTTTATCAAACGTCTTACACCGGCCGTCCCTAGACAAAATACCGAGTTTATCAGTATACATATGCGTGACTGGATCTAAGAGCAGCGAAACCCCGCCTGCTACCGCCAGCTCACTTTCGCCATTTTGAATCGAGCGCACAGCTCTGTGGATTGCTGCAAGACTGCTTGAGCAGGCTGTATCAATGGACTCACTCGGACCTCTGAAATTAAAATAGTGGGATACACGATTGCTGATGAGCGCCTGGCTGTTTCCGGTTCCCGCAAACGCATGCGCCCCGTCCGAATGCCTCATCAGCAGCTGGCGGTAATCATTAAATTGAATGCCCGTAAACACCCCGATATTTTTTCCAGACAGCTTTGAAGCTTTGTAACCCGCATCTTCTATCGCTTTCCAGGTTTCCTGCAAATAAATTCTGTGCTGAGGATCCATGAGTTCTGCTTCCCGCGGATTAATATTGAAAAACGCCTCATCGAATTTATCGGCATCTGTGATAAAGCCGCCCCATTTCGAATGTACTTCGCTGCTTCCTTTGCCTTCGGCGTATTTTTTCCAATCCCAGCGATCCGGGGGAATTTCCTGAATCAAATCTTTTTCATTGATTAAATTGATCCAAAACTCATCTGCATTTTTTGATCCCGGAAAAACACAACTCATCCCGATAATGGCAACTGGCTGCTTCTCTGGATGATGGTCAGCCTGTCTTGTTGTCTTTTTTTCAAACGGAAAACTTCGCGGCGGCTTCACGGTTTTCCCGGCGGTTTTCCCAGCGTGCACTACTTTCCTTTTTTCAGAAATGTTTTTTTCTGCATCTGTATTCCCTTTTGCAACAGTACGCAGTTCACTGTTTAGAAATTCTGAAAGAGATTTTATATGGCTGTAAGTAAAGAAAACGGCAGGTGTCAGCTTAAGCTTGTATTTTTTATTCAGTCGGACAGCTAATGTTTTCAAACTGATAGAATCAAAGCCGAGATTGCCGAAATTCTCTGCCGTATCCAGCTGTTCAATGTTAATTTTCAATAATTCCGATACCATTTGCTTCAGTTCTTCCAGGACATTGTCTGCAGACACCGGTGCTGTATAAGAAATTTCCTCTTGACGAACCGGAAGCGTATTTACTTTTTGATGCGGCAGGTCTTTTTTTGCTGGTGTTGTTCCGGCATCCCCGGTAACAACCGAAATTTGCGGACAGTCACTTGCCAAAATCGTCTCAAAAGCCGCTATCCCTTCTTCCGTTTCCAAATAATCAAACCCGGATGCGGAAAGATATGCTTCTTCAGCTTCTTTGTTTAAATGCATTCCGCCTTTACGCCACAACGGCCAGTTAATCGAAATGCTCTTGCCTTGTCTCTCTTGCCGGCGGCTCTGTTCGGATCTCCAATTTATATATTGATCTTGAAAATAATTGCCCAACGCATAATTAACCTGTCCAAAATCTCCGAAGACCGCAGAAATAGAAGAAAATACGATAAAGAAATCAAGCGGCTCATCTTTCGTTAATTCATCTAAGCATACCGTTCCTTCAATTTTAGCAGTCATGCCTTCTGAAAAATCAGTCAGATTCATCTCTGTAAATAACCGATCATCGGCATGACCAGCTGAATGAATAACGCCTTGAATGGAGCCCCAAGTCCGTTTCGTTTCTTCTATGACCCGTCCCATCGTCTTTTGATCTGCGGCATCAGCTTGATAATATACCGCATCTCCTCCAAGCGCCTGCAGCCGGTCAATGTTATGTCGTTTATCAGCTGTTAACGGTGACCTTCCCGTCAATACTAATTTTGCTTGATATTGAGAGGCTAAATATTTGGCGAAAATCAGGCCCAGACCGCCCAAACCGCCCGTTATGAGGTAAATCCCTTTCTGTTTCAGCTGATGAGAGTGCTCTGTATGATTGAATACATACTCCTTTAATGTCTTAACATACCTCTTGTCATTTATATATTTAACTTCTTCCGCCTGCCGTTCCACGCCTGAAACCATTTCGTTAAGACAAAATTCAGCCATTTTTTCAATTGATATACGTTCTGAAAAACCGATTGACTTCACATTCTCTGCGGATGGCACCAACATATTTGCCGTTTTTAAACAGCCTGCAAGAGCGCCCGTATACGGATCATTCACGCCTTCTTTAAAAGAGTGAACAAGAAGCAGAGAATGAAGATAAAGAGCGGCGTCACTGCGGGCGTTCAGCGCTTTTAATAAATAAAAAATTGATTCCAGGCCGCTGAGAAGGCGGTCACCCGCGTAAAATGTTTCTCCCGTGTGCAAGATGACATCAGGAGAAAACCCCTTTTTCTCCAATTCTTCGAATAAACGAATGTAATCTGACGTCACTTCCGGGTTTATACAGAATGTCAGCAGATTTTGATCGGTCTGCCGCTGATCCGGCGTGACGAGAATGACACGGCTGTCTGATTGATTTTTCAGAGCTCCAGCCAATGCTTCATCTTTTGCAAAGACCAGAATTGTTTTAGGCTCCCTATCTTTCATTTCAATCAGAGGGTTTTTTTGATCCCACTTATGCTCATAAAAACGTACATTTTTATTAGGCTTTCCGCCAAAAACCAGTCCGCTCAGTTCCATCAAAATCCCGCCGGCATTGTCTAATACATACACATCATAAGCCGAATCGCTTTCTTCAGTTTGTTCTGCATATACATAAACGGGTTCAGTCTCATGATCAAAAATCGTACATTCTTTAATGTTTTCCGGGAGCTCTCCGGCATTTTCCCCCGCAAGGTATATGACGGCTTGATATACGCTCTCAATAACTTCCGGTTTGATTATGCACCCTTTCGGCTCGGCCTTTGCTTTTATCTTTAAAAGTACCTGTCCGTTCCTGCTGACACATTGCTCTGCGGCTTTCAGACTGTCACTGCAGCTGTATCCGAATTCGGCAAGCCGCTGATAAAACGCTTCATACGGTATGCGGTCTGCGCGCTGAGACAGAAACGGCTCAAGACGAATATTTCCGTTCTCGTACGCCCCGCCTTCTAATTCGAGCCGCCCTGAGGAATAAATGGATGAGTCGCTCTGTTTTTCTATAGAATACGATGCACCCTGATTATCCGGGGTTAATACAATCCGGATCTGCTCATTGCTTCCGCTTTGTAACATCGGTTCTCTAAAGGAGAGCTCTGTTAATTTAATAATCGGATTCCCTGAAGCCATCGCTCCGGCAGCTCTCGCCATTTCAATCTGGCTGAGAAACGGAAACATTTCCTTGTCTTGATACTTTGTTTTTATATACAAATCGGTATCGCTTACATTGATAAGAAACTTCTGTGCTTTAAAATCAGATATATTGCATGAAATGTAAGGATGCAGATCGTTATTTACGTTCATCCGGCGGCTTCCCGTATTTTGCGCATCTATTCTGCATAGCTCTTTGGCAAATGGATATCCGGGTGCTGATACCCGTCTCAGAGTGACATCTTTATAAAGTGACGGCCAATCTACCCCGTTACCGGCAACCCAGTATTCAGCAATCTTCAAAAGATCCCTGTTTGCGGCTGCTTCTTCAATTTCAGCTTTGTTCATCCTTTTTGCTTCTGTTGTGTCTTTGCCGCTTGTAAAAATATGATCCATCGCGTTTCCGAGAGTATAGTCTGTCAGTCCTTTAAGCAATTCATCTCTTGTGGAGGCGATAACAGCCAATCTGTGCGGCATTTCTTCTCTGCCGGTTTGTAAAGTAAATGCTGTATTTCTAAGTGTTTCTAATGGATAATCTCTGGCTGCTATATGTTCTTTTGCGCGTTTTGCATATTCTTCCAGCCTGTCGGCATTTTTTGCAGAAAAAACAAATAAAAGCTGTTCAGGTTCTTCAGCCGCGAGAGGAGAGATAGCTTCATCCGCAAATTCTTCTAAAATAACATGGGCATTAGCTCCTCCTGCCCCGAAAGAACTGATTCCGGCACGCCTGGGAACGGATGACTCCCATTTTTCGGCACTGTCCGGTACATAAAAAGGTGTTTTTTGAAACGGTATATTTTCATTCAATTCAGCAGAATGAGTCAGTGACGGAACAATTGTTTTATGTTTCATTTGAAGAATAACTTTCGTAATGCCCGCTATGCCTGCAGCAGCCTCAAGATGTCCGATATTTGATTTAATCGACCCGATCGCGCATGTCTTCTTATCGCGTTCGGCACCTGAAAATGCTTTGGTCAGACCGGTGATTTCAATCGGATCTCCTAACGCGGTGCCTGTTCCGTGAGCCTCTATATAGCTGATGCTGTCTGGATCAATAAATCCTTTTTTTAAGGCTCTCGTAATGACCTCACTTTGAGCTTTGGGATTCGGCACGGTATATCCATTCGTCTTAGCACCGTGGTTGATGGCTGTTGCCTTAATCACTGAATAAATCTGATCACCGTCGGCAATAGCCTTTTTTACGGGTTTCAGCAGCACGGCACCTGTCCCTTCTCCCGGCACATAGCCGTCTCCTCCTGAACCGAAGCTTCTGCATCGGCCATCACTGGATAAAAATCCGCCTTGAGTCAAGAGTTCATATTTATGAGGATGAATGGATAAATTGACGCCTCCTGCAATTGCAATTTCACATTCATTCCTGATTAAACTTTCACAAGCAAAATGAACAGCCGTTAATGATGAGGAACACATCGTGTCCAAAGCAATACTTGGCCCGCTGAAATTAAAGAAGTAGGATACCCGGTTGGCGATTGATGCATATGAGGAAGAAACGGCCGCTTCGTGACCAACGCTGTACAGCTGATATTGGCCGTACATAACCCCTGCAAAAACACCGACGTTTTTTCTTTCAAGCGTTTTCTTTGCGTACCCCGCATCTTCTATGGTGTGCCAAACCGTCTCTAAAAACAGTCTCTCCTGCGGATCAATTAATTCAGCTTCGGCAGGAGAAATATTAAAGAACAACGGATCAAAATGATACACATCGTCAATAAATCCCCCCCATTTGCTTTGGTTTTTTACTTCATCGCCCGCTGCGGGCTGATAGTGCAGCCCCGAATCCCACCGATCCTTAGGTATCTCAGTTATACAGTCTTTACCGTTCAATAAGTTTTCCCACAGAGTATCAAGATCATTTGCCATCGGGTAACGTCCGCTGATACCGATAATCGCGATATCATTGTCATGATACTTCTCCTGCTGCTGCACCTGATTTTTCATCTGGATTTTCTGTTTCCCGTTAACTTCGGCTGTCTGTTTATTGTCTTTTTTCTTCTGAGATGGGGTGCTGCTCCTGTTTTCTCCTAACCGGAGTTTATGAAGAAGAGTATCCCTGTGCTCCTCAACGAAATACTGTGACAATTCTGCCGCAGTCTGATATTCGAATAACAGCGTTTTTGAGAGCGCGCCGAAATGTTTTTCAAGCTCATTCGTCATATTGATAATCATAACGGAATCAAGTCCGTATTTTTCCAATGCCTCTTCTGCATCTATTTTGTCCGCAGGCATCCTGAATTCTGCAGCAATCATTTTTATAATAAAATCAGATGTTTCAGCTGTCAGTTTCTCTGAATCAAATGATTCGATATTTCTCCCTGTTCCTTCATCTGCCTGAATATTGTCTTTTCGTTCATATAATTGATGAACATGATTGTCAATTTGCTCATCTCCGTAAAATACAGTAAATTGCGAAAAACCGGAGGACAATGCGACTGCAAACGCTTCTTTACCTTCTTCTTTTTCTAAAGGATAAAAACCCGCCTTTTTCATTGTCTCTACCGTGCGCTCATCCACTTGCATGCCGACTTCTTTCCACAGCGGCCAGTTCAGAGAGAGAGAAATCGTATCAGAATCCTGGGCAGAACGCATATTCATGAAATGATCCATATAACTGTTTCCGAACGCGTAATCAGATTGCCCGACATTTCCCAACACTGCGGAAGTAGAGGAGAAGCAAATGAAAAAGTCAGGATTTTCTTTCTCAACAGCATCATTCAGCCACATCGTACCCAATACTTTCGGTCTGATTACCTGATCGAATTCCTCTCGTGACTTGTTAAGAAGGAAAGAATCACGGATGATTCCCGCGCCCTGAATGACCCCGTTTACTTTTCCATAAGAAGTTTTGGCTTTTTTGACTACATATTCGGCTTCTTCCTTATTGGTAATATCAGCCTGAACATAAACAGCTGAAGAACCGGCATCCTCTAATCGTCTCAGCTGTTTTCTTATATGATCTGAAAGCGGAGATCTCCCCGTTAAAACAAGGCAGCATTTTGTTTGAAAAGCCAAATATTCTGCAAAGGTAAATCCTAATCCGCCCGCGCCTCCCGCGATAATATATACTCCATTTTCTCTCAGCGGCACATCTCCGCTTCGGGAATTTTTTTCGGGTTCATACGTTTTGAGCTGTTTAACATAACGCTGCATGTCTTTATAACGGATCTCTACATCTGAAGGCTGGAAATCACTCAGCTCATTGCGTATGATATCAGCCGCGTGAACGGCTGCTATTGACTGCTCCAATTCAATGCTTTTTGCTGAGATTAACGGATTTTCCAGCTGCAATGTCCGCAAAAATCCGCTTGCCGCCGCGTAAAGAGGCTGTTCTCCGGAAAGATGCGAAAAATATCCGTATAACAGCTTGATCGGTTTGCGGCAGTTATTTTTGAAGAGCGCCTGTTGCAGTAAAAACAAAGAATAGACTCCGCTGTCGCATTGTTCACGAATCGCTCTCTCAGTCTTTTCAAACGGCATGTCTGACCATAAATGCACCGCTTCCCGTATATCTGACTTCTCTTCTTCTATAAGCCATCCTAACAGGTTTATGTAATCTCTTTCAGAGCGGGGGTCGATTTCAAATACACCGTCCCCGGTTTTTCGAAACTCTTTCCCCGGCTTAACCAAAATAACCCTTGTATCATGCAATGCAGCAAGTTCATTTCTCACAATTTCATTTTTATCAAATAATAAAAGGCTGCCCTCACGTCGGCCGCCTTTTACATGAATGCTGAGATCTGTCCGCTGCCAGACCGTCTGATAATATATCGCCTGTCCGTTACCCCCTGCGGAATGAGAACCAAGCTGCTGTATCCGCTTTACTCCTTCTTCCAAAGAAATGATGCCGCTTTCTATGTCAGAAAGTACTTTTTTTCTAATATGACGGGCTTCTTTCATAAAAATCTTCATCCCCTTTACAAATGGCACTTCCGCAAAATGATAAACTAATCCTGCATACGCTCCAGCGCATAATCTGCTTCCTCCGCAGTCAGTTCGCCCGCTTTTAATTGTCTGAGGAGCTCTTTTACTCTCTCGTTCTTTCCATTGGAATCCGCTGTTGCACGAGTCTGTGCCTCCGCGGAAAACGTTTCTTTTTTACGAATGGTTACATCCTTCAAACCTGCAAGTCTCTCTCCTTGTTCATTAAGCAGCTGAATATCGTAAATAAGCTCGGATTGACCTTTTTGGCCTGTTTTACGCGCATAAGCCCAGCATTCTGCTGAAACCTTTTTCCGAATCGTAATCTCTCCTATTGAAAAAGGAACATAAACAGATGCCTCTTCTCTTCCGTCGGTAATTCCGAACAAAGATTGCAGAGCCCCATCAATTAAAGACGGATGCAATGTATAATTTTCAAGAGCATATGCGGCTTCTTTTGGCAGCAATAAGTGTGCAACCGCTTCCGTTCCGCCGCCCCATAAACGTTGAATCGGCTGAAAAGCGCGCCCATACAGGAACCCGTTTTCCCGAAAATACTCGTAACATTCATCTTGTTCACGGACAAAAGCACTTCTGTTTATCATCTCTTGTCTGTCGATGTTCTCTATATCATCATCACTGTAATGATGATCATAATCTAATTCCCCCGTCACAAATCCAGTCCTTACAGCAGCATCCTCGTCAGGTGACATGTTAAATAATATGCTGCCGTCTTTTACGGAAATGTGAGTGTAAATGGTCAGGCTCTCTTGCAAAAGCATGGCCGGTCTGGCAAATATCACGTTTTTTAAACGAGTGACCTTTTTCTTTCGATATGACCGCGTTCCCGCTGCGCATGCCATTTCAAGAAAAGCAGCTGCCGGGAGAATGCTCTTGTTTTTTACAATGTGGTCTTTTAACCAAATCTCTTTTTCTCTTAATGTCGTTTTAAAAAACTGCTGTTCCAGAGTAGATTCATTCGAATCCAGAAGCGGGTGCAGTGAAGACTGCTGCGGCAATGTTTCCGGAAATATTGCACTTTGATTTCGAGGCACCCAGTAAGACTCCTCAGCAAATGGATATAAAGGAAGCTTGACCTTTTGCGGGGTATATTCTTCATATAACTCTCGCCATTGAATATCAGCCCCGAAAGACCATAATTTTGCAAGAAGATTCAAGTCCTTTGTCTCCATCATCACCTCGAGGAATTTATCTTTCATCTTTTGGTCATGAAAGATAAAGACTTTATCAAAATCTTTCGTAACATTGCCTTTGTATACGCCCTCTCCAATTGTTCCTTCAGTACAGAAAGTTCTCAGCTTCTCCTTAAGCTCCGGCAAATCGGAAGCTACAACAGCAAGTCTGTCTTCCATCGGTTGCCTGCATGTCTGCAATGTAAAAGCGATATCAGCTGCCGAGGCCTTTGTCTCCCGCTCTGTGAATTGCAGAAGGCGCCGAGCGTATTCTTTCAGTCTGTCTTCATTTTTGGCTGAGAGAACTGCGGCAAACGGCCCGCTTATTGTTTGTGTGTCCGCATGGTTTTGATATTCTTCCACAATGACATGGGCATTTGCTCCTCCCGCTCCGAACGAACTGATTGCTGCTCTCCTGTTGGAGGCGCCTGATTCTTTCCGCCACTCTTCTTCTTTCCGCTGAACGTAAAAAGGCGTCTTTTCAAATCGGATATTTTGGTTCAGCTGTTCCGAGTGAATGGATGGCGCCAATTTCTGATGCTTAAATTGTAAAAGAACTTTTGTAAGAGCTGCTATACCTGCAGCAGACTCCAAATGTCCGATATTAGACTTCACTGAACCTATAGCACAAAATTGTTTATCATCCGTAAATTTCTCAAACGCTTTTGTCAATCCTGCGATCTCAATCGGATCTCCGAGCGAGGTACCCGTTCCGTGTGCTTCCAAGTAGCTGACGGATCGCGGACTGATGCCTGATTTCTTGAAATTTTCAGCAATCAGCTCAGCTTGTGCATTCGGATTCGGAACCGTAAATCCATTGGTTTTTCCGCCATGATTTACAGATGTTCCTTTAATCACTCCGTATATATGATCCTGATCAGCAATTGCTTTTTCCAGAGGTTTCAAAAGGACGGCTCCCGAACCTTCTCCCGGGACATAGCCGTCTCCGCCCTCTCCGAAACTTCTGCACAATCCTTCGGTGGAAACAAAATTACCTTGACTCAGCCAAAGGTATTTGCTGGGATGTATGGACACATTAACGCCGCCCGCAAGCGCAATTTCACTTTCCCCTCTTTTAATGCTCTCACATGCCAAGTGAATGGCCGTCAGCGATGATGAACACATCGTATCCAGTGCAATGCTCGGGCCGGAGAGATTAAAAAAGTATGAAACCCTGTTCGCAATAGATGAAAAGAAGGAACTGAGCGCAATCGGATTGCCCCGCGCAGTTTCTTCTGCGCCGAATAATTGATATTGTCCGTACATGGCTCCGACAAACACACCGGCTTTCATACCGTCAAGCTTCTCTTTTGTATATCCTGAATCTTCAAACGTATGCCAGGAGGTTTCGAGAAAAATTCGCTCCTGAGGGTCCATCAGCTCAGCTTCTTTATGAGAAATGTGGAAAAACAGCGGATCGAATTGATCAACACCGCTGATAAAACCGCCCCACTTACTGTTGATTTTCCCCTTCTCCATTCTGTCGGGACTGTAATTCGATCTGAAATCCCAACGTTCCTCGGGGATTTCAATAATACAGTTTTTCCCTCCGGCAATGTTTTCCCAGAACTCCTCAAGAGTATCGGATTTCGGATATCTTCCGCTCACACCGATAATGGCAATATCCTCACCCGGCGGAACCATGCTCGGTGCAGATGCAACCTTCTGCTGCCGGTGCTGTTTTTTACTCAGATTTTCTCTTTTCTTCGGCACTCTTGTTACCGGAGCTGCCCCTGCGGCCTTAAGCACTTTTTCTTTAAAAGATGTTAGGAAGAAGTTTGAAAGCTCTTCAATGTTCTGATATTCAAAAAAGATTGTTTTTGGAAGATCCCCGAAAGTATCTTCAAGCTTTGAAATAAGTGACATGATCATAAGTGAGTTGATTCCGAATTTCTCAAAAGAGTCTTTCGCATTTATTTTATGAGATTGGATTTTCAAGACACCGCTGATGATCTTGATTAAATAGTCATTGACTTTTTCTTTCGCAGCATATTCCTCTTCTTCATCGTGTTCCGCCGTGAGTGTATCTTGATCTGCTGCAGCTGTATTTCTTTGAATCGAAAGCGCTTTTATCATTTTATCCCGCTCTCCTTCTGCAGGCATTAAGCTGGTAAATGAAGACCGCAGCATTTTCAGAAACGCTTCCAAAACAGAGGAAGTTCGCATCGGAGTCATTCCGTATTTTTCTTTTATTTGAATGATTCCATTGCTGTCGAGACTCATCCCGCCATCTTTCAATAACGGCCAATTGATTGAAAGGGTTTTTCCGTTTCGGGAGAGCTGAGATCGAAGCACTGCAAAACTGTCCATAAAATGATTTGCGTACGCATAGTCACTTTGGCCGGCATTTCCGTAAGCGGAAAAAGAAGAAAAGAGAACAAAAAAATCAAGATCTTCGTCTTTTGTCAGCTCATCCAGCCAGATTGTCCCGTAAACTTTCGGGTTCAGTACGTCCGTAAAATCACTGAGACTTTTATTTACAAGAAATGAGTCACGAAGGATGCCGGCAGCATGAATGATCCCGTTTATGCTGCCGTACCGCTGTTTAACGCCGAAAATGAATCGCTCTGTCTCTGTTCGATCTGTTATGTCCGTCCGCTGATATTCAACAATAGAGCCGCTCTCATTAAGCTTACTGATCCGTTCTTTTTGATCAGCGGTTAAAAAAGAACGGCCTGTAAGTATAATCACGGCTTGGTTTTCTTTAGCGATGTGTTCCGCAAACAGCAGCCCGAGTTTTCCCGCTCCTCCGGTAATGATATATATGCCGCCTTTTTGATACGTTACAGATCCGTTATCGTGTTCCGGATTATCAATATGCTGCAGCCCTTTCACATAACGGGTATGTGAGTCTATTAAAACCTCACATTCATCGGATTGAAAGTGCTGTATTTCACTGATTGCAGCATCCCACACCTCGGAAACCGGAGGATTTATCTCAGAATGCTCATGGCGAATCTGTATGGTTTTCGCTTTAAGCTTGGAGCTTTCCATGTTTACCGTTTTCATGAACCCTCCGACAGCTTCATGAAACGGCTGATTCAGACCGCTTGTCCAATAAATATGCAATAACGTAACAGGTTCGTTTCTTCGCATTAAAGCTTTTGATAATAAAAAGAGCGAGTTTATCCCTCTGCGAAGAGTTTCGTTAACGGATTCTTCAGTGAATTCTCTGATTTCTCCGTTCCATAAATAAAGCACGACATCAGGTGTAAATCCGTTTTCAGCCAAATCAGACAGCAGCATTTCGACATGATTTTCATCAGAAGGATTGATTATGCATCTATTCCGTTCAATTCTATAATCAGAATCGGGCGTTACGAGAATGACACGGTTATGTTCTCCATTCATCATCTCGGCATGCTGAAAAAGACGGTTATCCTGATCAAAAATCAGCATATTTCCCGGCGCCTGCTGATTCGGCATATCAATGTTATTTGTCCTTACCCAATCGTTCTTGAAAAAAATGGTTGGGGACGGAGCTTGTGATTCCGGCTCCGCCTTTTTTTCCATTTGTTCTTTTCTGTAAGTGCGAATTAGCTCCAGTCCTGCATCAGGAGACATTTGCTGTTCTTCAATTAAGGAAAGTATTTGTTTGATCTGCACTATTTTCCCTCCAGCAGCTGATAAACTTGGTCAGCAGAAAGTTCACCGTTTTTCAATCGTTCTAATAAGAAGAGAATTTCCTGATCTTCATTTTTACGTCCTGCGGTTAATTCTCCCCCGGTCACTTTTCTGACAGAAAAGTCTTTCATGCTCACGGCTATTTCGCCGCTCTCGTTAATAAAATCAATGTTATACGTATAAAAACCGGTTTCTTTCACCGAAACATGGCATCGGGCAGTAAGCGCCCTCTTAATGTGAAGCTCTCTAAGTGAATATGGAACAAATAAGCCCTCTTTCTCATTATCTCTTAACAAAAATGCCGCCGCTTGAAAACCGCCGTCAATCAATGAAGGATGAAGTGTAAAATGTGAAAACCCGTTCGCTAAATGAGCAGGAAGCTCCAATTCTGCCATTAACTCCATATCACTGCGATATACGGCTTTCAACGTTTGAAAACTGCTATGATATGTCAGGCCCATACGGCTGAAGCGGTGATAACACTCTTCCCGGCTTATGACCGGCTCACTGCTGCGTATGAACTGATCAATATCGACATACTCAGGATTGCTGTTTATGTCTCCGAATACTGTTTCACTTTGTGTGCAGATTTGCTGCACGCCATCCGGACCCTCCTTACATATCATTACGTTCAACTTATCTTGTTTCATTTCCAAGTCGGTATAAATGTGCAGCGTTTTTCCTTTATATAATATAGGTCTGTTCCACATCACGTCTTTTATTTTATATACTTTACTTTCTCCGCTTATTTCCGCACAAACAAGAGCCATTTCAAGCGAAGCGGCTCCTGGCAGCACATAGTCTCCTGAAACAAGATGATCAGTGACGAAAAATTCAGTTCCGGAAATAACAGTTTTAAATGCTTGTTTCTTTAATGTTGAGACATTCTCGCTGATTAATGGGTGAAGACTTTTACTATTAACCTCGCTTTTGTTCTTTTTCGGAGTAAACCAATAACTCTCTTTTGCAAACGGATAAGTTGGCATCGGCACTCTATTCAATTTCTTATTGCCGATTGTCTTCCATTCAAACTCGGCTCCATTGGCCCACCATTGTGCGAGCAGCTCCTCTTTTCCGCTTTGAAGAGCCTCCTGAATCATATATTCAGAAACAGCTGTGCGCTCTTCAGTGTTTTCGCTTATAAATACGCCTTTTTGCACCTTGCTGTCATCAAGAAAGCTGACGTATTTATCTCTCAGCTCAGTCAGACTCGCTGCACATACGGCAATTCTTTCGTTCATTGCTTCCCGGCCGTTTTGCAATGTAAATTCCATGTCACTGGCATTAACGGTCATGTCACCGGCAATCACGCGATCCAAGTACTGAACCATAAGCCGGATATACTCAAGTAATTGATCTTTGGTTTTCGCAGATAAAACAAAAATATGTGTGTTACCGTTGTTTTCCGGCACTTCTTTTTGAGGTTCCCTATATTCCTCTAAAACAATATGCGCGTTCACACCGCCGAATCCGAATGAGCTGACACCTGCTCTCCTCGGCAGATCGTTGTTCTCTTCATCTTTTATCGAATTCCACTTTTGAGCGGTTTCTGTGATATAAAATGGCGTATTTTCCAGTTTGATGTATGGATTGAGTTCTGAAAAATGGGCGAGTCCCGGAAGTTTGCGATATTTAAAAGCCAGTAACACTTTCAGCACTCCGGCTATTCCGGCAGCGGTTTCGAGATGGCCGATGTTTGTTTTCACAGACCCGATTCCGCAGCATTTCTGTTTCGCAAAAGGAATGTCCCATTCTTGATATAACGTTTTAAATGCCTTTATGATGCTGTTCACTTCAATCGGATCACCAAGACTTGTCCCTGTGCCATGCGCTTCTATATATCCCGCAGTGGCAGGACTGACCCCCGCCTTCCGCCAAGCTTCGGTTAATAAGTCCGCCTGTGCGTTCGGATTCGGAGCTGTCAAAGAATTGGCGCGGCCGCCGTGATTTACAGCTGACCCTTTAATCAAACCATATATATGATCACCGTCTGCCTGTGCTTTGCTGAGCGGCTTGAGCAATACTGCAGCCGCCCCTTCACTCCTTACATAGCCGTCAGCGCTTTTATCAAACGTTTTGCACTTTCCGTCTTTGGAAAGCATACCTGCTTTATCAAAAGCTATAAACAGAGTAGGGCTTGTCATAATATGCACTCCGCCTGCAATCGCCATTTCAAAATCGCCTCTTTGAATCCCCTCAGCCGCACGATGGAGCGCAACTAACGAACTTGAACAGGCAGTGTCAATCGGTTCGCTCGGACCCGTCAGGTTCAGCTGGTAAGAAATACGATTTGCCAATATACAATGATTTAAACCGGTTGCGGTCTGCGCCTGAACAGAGACGCCATTTTCATTCAGACGTTCAGCATAATCCGTTGTGGCGACCCCTGCAAACACCGCGGTTTTCGTCCCTGCCAAATCAGACGGCTTATAGCCCGCATCTTCTATTGTTTTCCATACAGTCTCCATAAAAATTCTTTGCTGGGGATCCATTAATTCTGCTTCGGCGGGAGAAATCCCGAAAAACAACGGATCAAAACTGTCCGCGCCTTTGATAAATCCGCCTTTTTTTATTTTTGTTCTATTGACGTCCCTGATCGGATCGCCGTCAAACTCTTTCCAGTTCCAACGGTCTTCAGGAATGTCTGTAATCATATCCCGGCCTTTTTCAATTCCTTCCCAAAAGTCTTCCAGCGTATCTGTTTGGGGGAAACGGCCGCTTATTCCCACTATTGCCACCGGCTCATTCATATGTCTTTCCTCTTGCCTAGTTTTATTTTCAGGCTCAGGGGAATGTTCATAGGATTCCGGCGGAGGCGTGCTGTACAATGTTTTTTCGTCAGCTGCAGAAAAAGATTCTGTCTCAGCAAAAAGGATTTCTCCGTATTCCTCGATTACATAATCAGTCATTTCAGCCAGTGAATTGCATTCAAAGAAAATGGACGGCAATAATTCCGTACCATATTGTTGATTGATTTCATTTCCGAGTCTGGTAAACGTAATAGAATCAAATCCGTACTCGCCGAATGAAGTCTCTTCTTCTATTTCCTTTCTGTCAATCTTCAAAATACTTGACATCATCTTTGCGATGCCCTCAATCAGATTTTCTCTCCGGTCTTTCGCCGCAGATTCATCTGAAGAAAAAGAACCGCAGAGATGAAGCTTCTCGGAATACTCACTCTTTAAAAACTCAAGAAGTTCATTAAAATCAGTAAGACCGAAAAAATCTGACGGCATCATTGATATTCCTAATGACTCGTTTAATTCGCTGCCCAGCATTGTAAACATAATTGAATCAAATCCGTATTCACTTATCGGCAGTTCAAAATCAAATTCCCGTTCTTCAATTTTTAATACGCCGGTGATGATGCGCGTCAAAGTGCTTTTTAAAGATTCAGTTATTGACAGCTCTTTCGGTTCGTGATTTTCGTCGGCGATTGCCGGATCACTTTTTCCGCTGTCAATCGTTATCATTCGTTCCAGCTTTAATTCATTACCGCTAAATACCATTATTTGATGTTCACACCCTGTCATTGCTTGATCAAATGCTGCAAGGCCTTCCCGTTTTCCCAGAGGCAGCATTCCGAAACGGTCATAAAGGAACTTCTCTGAATGAATATCAATTTGCATACCGCCTTCTTTCCATAAAGGCCAATTAATCGAGACTGTTTTTCCAGGTTTATTTTCCGCCGCTCTCATTTCCGCAAAATAATCCATAAACCGGTTTGCATAAGCATAATCGGTTTGTCCCGCGTTCCCGATTATTGCGCTGATAGATGAAAACATTACAAAAAAGTCCAGAGGTTCTCTGTCTGTATACCGGTCAAGCCATATCGTTCCGTAAACCTTGCTGGCCACGACTGAATCGAGATCCTCTTCACGCTTATTGATGAGTAATGAATCTTTTATCACACCGGCACTGTGAATAATTCCTTTAACAGGACCTAATTTGTTTTTGACGAGGTTTATCAGGTTATTGACATTTTCCTTATCAGAAATATCGGTTCTTACATAAAAAACCTCTGATCCGTTTTTTTCGAGCTCTTTTACATTGCTTACGGCTTCCTCAGAAAGCTCTGACCTGCCGATAAGGACAAGTTTTATTCTCCCTTTTCGCACAAGATGTCTGGCGAAAATCAGTCCCAGACCGCCCGTTCCTCCTGTAATGAGGTAAACTCCCCCTTCTTTTACTTCCATCTTTTTGGGGGGCTCGGCACTTTCAATTTCTGCAGAGTGCTTGACCTGCCTGATTCCATCTCTGTATCTGATTTCTGAAGTACCATCGCTGATGATTGTTTCTTTCACAAGGTTTTTTAATTCAGGCAGACCGGTGTTCAGCTGTAACTGAATTTCACCGCTTTGTATTTCAATATTTTTACCGGACAACATTGGATGTTCCAAATGAAGTGACCTAAAAAAGCCGCTGATTGCCATTTGATAAGGTAAGATTTGATTTTCCCTTGTGAAAAATACATGTGATATCAGGATTTTATGTCTTGGGATTGTTGCTAGCAGAGCTTTCGTTACATTGAAAACCGGCAAAACAGCCTCTTCCAGCTTTTCATGAATGTTCTGCTCAATTCCCGTTTCAGGGCTCATCCCGATTAAAATGACGCGGTCAATTGTCACTTGTCTTTCTTTAAGAATCGCCAGCAATTTCTGATAGCCGTCAAGTTTGACGCTGTTCAATTCAAAGGAATCAGCTCTTTTTTCTTGAAAACTGCCGCCATGGCGGACAAAGATCATGTTCAAGCCGATATCTTTATATGCCTGGCGGATCAGCGGTTCTGATATATCCCGACGGAGTGAAATCACAAGGCAGCTGTTTAAACCGCTGGCTTCAGGCTGATGAAGCAGAGGGGCCCGCTTCCACATATCAGTGTAATACTTAACTGAATGCCGCTCATCCTGAGTCTGCGGTGCAGCCCTTAACGCCTTTAACGCTAAGTTTTTTATTTTAAGACTTACAGATCCGTTTTCATCCATAAATAATATATGAAACCTTTTGACATCATCATGTTGTCTTTCATCGGCAGCTGTAATGTAAGCATAGCCGTTTGCCGAAGGTGTATGAAGAATCTCCAGCTCACCTAATTCAAAAGGCAAATATGCGGTGTGATCTCCTTCTTGACCGGACGTAAACCCGGTTGTGGATTGAAAAATGCCATCCAATAAACACGGTTCCAGCAGCGTGCCGGATTTTTTATGAATGCTCTCAGGAAGTGATATTCGTGCAAGAACAGCATTTTCATGGATAAACAGCTGTTTTATTACCTGAAAACTGGCTCCATAGTCCAAACCGCTCTGCCGGAAATCCCTGTAACACTCAGCGCCGCTGATTAATCTTTTCTGTCCGGTTAACCAGCTGTCCAATTGAAAACGCTCTGTATGAGAGGCATCTTTATCTCCGCATGTGATAATGTTTCCTTGGCAGTGAACTGCCGCTTCAGGTTGCATATCGGTTTTCACCACAAATCTGCCGTCTTTTTGATTCGGCAGCAGATCTATCATTATCGTCTTTTCTTTTTCAACGGTTATTGGAACCGCCCATACAACCTGACTCAGTTTTATGACTGATTTTCCGTACAGCCTCTCTCCCGCTTCTCTGGCCGCTTCGATGATTGCCGCTCCTGGCAGAACCATATTCCCATGCACAACATGATCTTTTACATAATATTCAGAATCTGAAAGCGTTTTATAAAATCGGCACTCACCTGCAGAAAAATCAAATAAAGGAGCTTTATCAGCTGTTGATTTTGATTGCGCCTTATTTGACACCCACAGTCTGTTTTTTAAGAAAGGGTAAGTCGGCAGGGTAAGTTTCGCCGGTTTTCTGCCAGTGCGGAAATCTTCCCAGCTTAAATTGCCTCCTGATACCCAGAATTCAGCCATTTCGGCTAATGTGGTTCTGCCGGATTTGAGCGGAAGTTCCGATTGCTGCTGTCTGCGTTTATGATTCAGTTTTTTCCCTCTAAATATTTCGTGATCGTCAATTCCATTATAAAAGTGATTTAATTTCAACATCAGATCATCGATATTATTTGAAATGACAGCAAGCCTTTCCGGCATGGCTTCACGCCCTTCAAGAAGGGTATACGCAATATCAGAAAGGTGAAGCGGCTTGTTTGTTCCCGCTTGCTGCAAAAACTCGCCCTGTTGTTGACGGGCCTTTTGAAGATATTCCACCAGCTGTTTTGCCGATTCCCGTAAACTCAGTGAATGCTTGGCTGAGAGTACGATAAGTTCCTCACTTTCCTCACAATCCGTATAACAGTCAGCAGCAGACTCATACTCTTCCACAAGAATATGAGCATTCGCCCCGCCCGCTCCGAAAGAACTTAATCCCGCACGCCGCGGATATTTGCTGTCAGAATGTTTTTCATTCGCGGGTTTTATCCAGTCGGCGGTTTCCTGCTGAAGGCAAAAAGGTGTCTCTTCCAGATAAAGATCCGGATGCACCCGTTCAGCATGCAGTGTTGCGGCTATTTTTTTATACTTCATTTGTAAGATAATCTTTGTCAGGCCGGCAATACCCGCAGCCGCTTCGAGATGACCGATGTTAGATTTAATCGATCCGAGAGAGCAATATGAAACATCTTCGGTATAAGCTCTAAACGCCTTGGTCAGGCCTCGGACTTCAATCGGGTCACCCAGCGGCGTTCCCGTGCCGTGGGCTTCAATAAAGCTGACACTTCTGGCGCTCCAACCGGCCGCTTTAAGAGCTCCTTGGATTAAATCCGCCTGTGCGGCAGGATTAGGCACCGTATAGCCATTCGTCTTTCCCCCATGATTAATTGCCGTTCCTTTAATGACGGCGTACACAGTATCATTATCACGTATGGCATCTTTAAGCGGTTTAAGAATAACGGCCCCGACACCTTCCCCGGGTACGAAACCGTCGCCGCCTTCTCCAAAACTTCTGCATTTTCCCGATTTTGAAAGCATTCCCATCTGACATCGGTATAAATAGTCAGAAGGATGAAGATACAAATTTACTCCTCCCGCAACCGCAACCGAGCACTCACCTTTTTTTAAACTTTGGCAAGCCATGTGAATTGCCGTTAAGGATGAAGAGCAAGCCGTATCTACAGGGACACTGGGACCTGTAAAGTCAAATGTGTAAGACACTCTGTTCGCGAGAGACCATGGGAACGAATTTGGAAGTACATCGTTTTTGTCCGTCGGTATTCTTTCGCCGAGCAGCTTGTAAGAATTGGTTGTCACTCCCGCAAATACACCGACATGTTTTTCGGTCTGCTTTCTCAACCCTTCAATGGTATATCCCGAATCTTCAAATGCTTTCCATACGGTTTCGAGAAATATTCGTTCCTGAGGATCCATCGCTTCTGCTTCTCTTGGAGATATTTGAAAAAACAAAGAATCAAATGATTCAGCATTCTTTAAAAATCCGCCCCATTTGCAATAAATTTTCCCCTCATGCGCTTTAGCGGGGTCTGGATCATAGTAGGTCTCATAATTCCATCGTTCTTTCGGAATTTCTGTGATTGCGGTTCTCTCTTTTGATAGAAGCTCCCACAATTCTTCGATATTTTCAGCCCCGGGATAACGGCCGCTGATACCGATTACCGCTATCCCGTCAAGATGTTCTTTTTCCTCCGCCGCAGGTGCAGTGATGTTTTGTTCCGGCCTGGCGGGGGTAATGCTCTGAATCTGTTTTCCTTTTTCCTCCCGTGAAAATAAACGCCCCAGCCGATCCGGATATTCCTTTACAAGATGATCTGCTAAATCTCTGATTGTATGAAATTCAAATAAAAGCGTTTTCGAAATTGCTCCCAGTGACTGCTCCAGCTTTGTGTTGCATTGATGAATCATAACCGAATCCATTCCATATTCAGCCAGATGCACATCTTGATCGATCTCTTCCCGTTCTGCACCGACCTCAGAGGAGATGATATTGGTTAAAAACAAAACTGTCTGATCCAAAATATCGCCTTGAGCCAAAGGAATGGCACTGCCTGTCTCTGTTTCGTCCGTCAAAAATCTCTGCCGCATAAATTGTTCAAAGCGCTCATGATCACCGCAGACTGCAATATTATGCAGCTGACCCGAAGTTACAATCCGCGAAAACCATTGCGTTCCGTTTTCAGCAGGAAGTTCTTCGAGCCCGGAACCATGAAAAAGAGACGTCCGCCCTTGACCTGACAGGTTCGCCCCCATTCCGATGTCTTTCCATAAAGGCCAATTGATTGTCAGCGTGCGGCCGCTGCGCAGAGAATTTTGCCGTTTCCATTCCCGATATTCTGCAAAATGATCTAAAAAGCCGTTTGCATATGCATAATCACACTGGCCTTCGTTCCCTGCAATAGAGACGACTGAAGAAAAAACGGCGAAAAAATCCAATTCCAGCGACTTCGTTGCATGATCAAGATTCAATGCACCATGAACTTTTGGAGCAATCACCTCTGAAAGTTCCTGCTTTGTTTTTTGAAAAAGCAGCGAGTCTCTGATAACTCCTGCGCAATGAATGACGCCATGAAGACCTGCATGCTGATCGGTAATACCGTCAATCATTTTTTTTACCGCTTCTTTATCGGATATATTCGCCTGTATATAATAAACCTTGGCTTTAAAGCTGTTCAGATATTCTAAATGTTTCTGCTTATCTCCGGTTAAAGCAGATCGCCCCGATAGAATAATGGTGGATCTTTCAGTTTTCGCGCAATATTCAGCGACTTTACTGCCAATCCCCCCAAATCCCCCTGTAATTAAATATACTTTATCTTTTTCAGGGTATTGAATGGTCTTTGTGTATGTTTCTCTCTGCTTCTCTAACATCCGTGCATATCTTACGCAGCCTCTGTAAGTGATATGAATATGCCGATCAGGCGCTGTGTTTATTTCTTTATAAAGAATGGCAGCCTTCTCTGAAAATGAAACGGCTGCAGAATCATGTTCAAAGCAAACCGTCTTACAATGCAGCTGCGGATATTCTTGTTTTACCGATTTAAAAAAACCGTTCACACCTTCAAAATACGGCAATTTTTCTTTTTGATCTGCGCTGAATGTATAAATGAACGTTACTTTGTTTATAAGGTTCTCGCTGATTAAAGCCTTAGTCAGATAAAACACGGAATAAATTCCTGATTCGAGTGTTTCTTCCAGTTCAGGCTGTTTTTCAGACCACGTATGCAAAATTGCATCAGGCGCTGCGCCTTTTTCTTTTAACAGACGAATGACACTTTGATAATCATCGGGACGCTGCCTGTTGATCGTGAAAACACTATCGCTTATCTGCTCTAAACGGTCACCGGGCATAATAAGATATGCGGACGTATTCTCTCTTTTTTTCATCTCTTCAAAATAGTCTTTATTCTCGGAGAACAGCAAAATAGTACAGGCTTGTCCGCTGTCCGCTTCATTCTCAAGTGCGGTTTCTTTCCATATCGGCGTATAAAGTGCCTGATTCTTCTTTGCTGAAAAAGCCGCGTCTGATTTTACCTGCTGAGGGTTTAAAGAAAATTGACAGCGCTCAAACGGATAAGGCGGAAGCGGGGCTTTTCTTTTATGATAGTCACCTAGTTTCGCCCATTCAATCTCTTCTCCTGAAAGCCACATTTGCATAAATGAATGATAAAGAGCCTCATCAGCTGCTTTGTCCGCTTCAAAAGCAGCCGCTTTGTTTAGTTTTGCTGATGGAGGGAGCGATCCGAATTGAAAAACTGAAAACTCAGAAATATCCACATCCGGCTCCGTTCCCTTTTCTTCCGTGTGAAGCGGCATATGATCAGCTATCTCCTGAGACACGGCATCCATTTGATTGTATTCTGTCATCAACGGAAAACGATCCTTATCATAAAAATCTGCCGGCTGCTCATTCATACAAGCAACAGCCTGTTTAATTCCGTCTTGCTTTTTCAATAACATGCTCAGAAAAAGTTCTTTAGACAAAATTCCTTCGTCCAGTAAATTTAATATTTCCAGAACATAATCATTATTAAAGAATCCATCATAATCTGTTAAATCCCATCTCTTATACAGTCTCCTCATAGAGGCAAGGATAGCCATGATCGCCGCTTCCTCATCAGCCGGCAATGCGTTTCTTTTATCCGCCGTGCGATTCACAATATAAGATAAAATCTCGATTTCCTGAGTCTTTCCCGCTTTATCCCACTCTTCTAAAAACCCTTTAAACGTATATTGGTGCTCAAGAAGCAGCCGTGTTTTCCCGTACAGGCGGTCTGCAAAATCAGCCGGGAAGCTCAGACCGTTCAGCAGCATCCTTACATATTCTTCATTTAATCGAACCGGCGGGTACGTTTTTGAAGTGTACGGATTGACAAATGGAATGGACGGCGGCTCACAGGATAAGTGCGAAGGTTTTTCAGCGCCTGTGATGACAGAAATGGCCTTTTCAATTTTGATGATACCCGCTGCTGCAAGAGCGACGTAATATCCGTCTCCGGCGCCTGTAATGAGGCTTGGCTTAAAACCGGATGCCAGGATACTTTTTATGATTTCCGTATTGATAACTAAAGAATACAAGCGGATTTTCTCAGGCGTCCATTTTCTTTTAAATGAACTGTGCAATGTCGGTATACCCTTCAGCACCGGCCTTACGTTCTTTTCTAAATCAGGGAACACCCGTTTCAAAACGGCAAATTGTTTATAACTTTCCCATTTGAAGTCACCGATGGCAAGCGCCCATTCAGAATCTTGTTTCCTCCGAAAACTCAATCCCTCTTTAAGCTGATTTTTAAATTCCTCCTTGCTGCCTGCCAATAAACCAGCCCTGTAATCAAACGATGTCCTCCCTGTTAAAAGGGTGCTGCTGATCACTTCATTTGATATTTTGCAAAATTCCTCTGAATCGTCAGCAAAGGTTCTCCAATGATGTATCATTTGTTTCATGCTTTCTTCACTTTTAGCGGAAAAAAGGAAGGGTACCCTTCCTTTTCTGTCAGATTCGTCTTTTGTATGTATAAATTCTTCGATGATGACGTGAGAGTTGACACCCCCAAAACCGAAGGAGCTGATTCCCGCCCTGAGCGGAGCCCCGTCTGCCGCCTTCCAATCACTTGAATCAAGTGCCGGCCTAAACGGTGTTTTTTCAAACTGTATAATTGGATTTACCGTATGTACATTCAGGCTTTTCGGCACCCTCCGGTGTTTCATCATCATTAGAACTTTTATCAATCCGGCCATTCCCGCCGCTGCTTCTGTATGACCGATATTTGTTTTCACACTTCCGATCCTGCAATATTGAGTATCCTCAGTATATTGCCGATACGCTTTTGTCAATGCTTCTATTTCTATCGGATCGCCCAGAGATGTACCTGTGCCGTGTGCTTCTACATAAGAAACCGTCGCAGCATCGACAGCAGCGTTGTGTAAAGCTTCTGAGATGACCCGGCTCTGCGCTTCTGCTCTGGGAGCGGTTATGGAACGGGATTTACCGCCATGATTAACAGCTGTCCCTTTTATGATCCCGTATATATGGTGACCGGCTTTTACTGCATCACCAAGGCGCTGCAGCAATACAACGCCTGCCCCTTCTCCGGGAACGTACCCGTTCGCCGCTGCGTCAAAGGTTTTACATTTGCCGTCAGGACTCAGCATTCTGGCTTTGGAAAAAGAAATATATTTTCCGGGTTGGAAATTCAAGTTTACTCCCGATGCGATTGCATAATCGCTTTCTTTTGTCCGCAATGACTTAACCGCTTCATGTAAAGCAACAAGCGACGATGCACAAGCGGCATTTACAGACATGCTTTTTCCGGTCAAACCGAATGTGTATGAAAGCCGGTTGGAAAGCATAGCTTCGAAACTTCCTAAACAGGCGTAACTGTCGATTTCCGATTCAGTATGACCTGTCTGCCGGTAGTCAGAATTCATAATACCCGCAAAAACAGAAGTGGTTTTACGCTGGAGATCCTGCAAAGAAATCCCGGAATCTTCGATGCACCGCCAAGTTTCTTCTAAAAGGATTCTTTGCTCAGGGTCCATGTTTTTCGCTTCCCGGGGAGAGATATTAAAAAACTTATGGTCGAAATGGTCAGCTTTATGAATAAAACCTCCCCACTTGCTGATTGTTTTGTTCGGTATACTGATATCGGCTGAATAATAAAGATCGGGATCCCACCGTTCAATCGGCACTTCCCGGATGGAATCTTTGCCGCTATTTATGTTTTCCCAGAATTCATGATAATGATCTGCATCGGGGAATCTGCAAGCAACCCCGATTATCGCGATATCCGCACTCTGTTTATTCAAATGAACCATTGGCCTCCACCCGCCCCTTCTTTAGTGTAGAAATAACGTATCCAATCTGCGCCTCAGCAGACTTTCGGTCTCATTCATCAATTTTTCACCAATGTCATCGACATGTCTGTTTCTCCATGATTCCAAATCCGTGCCCTTTACCCAATGATTAAAAGCGCCTAAAGACGGGCCGCAATGAACTTGGAAATTCACCTTTTGTTCTTCCTGCCCTTCCAAAGCAAGCAGACATCCTCTTTGCAAATACCACTTAAATAGTAACAGCATCTTATATTTTTGATTGCGCTCAGCTTTTTGGGCCAGGTTCGGCTGTTTTTCTATTATGCTTTCGTAGATTTCATCAAAAGTCTTGTTAAAATAATCATTTTCGAGCTGAATCTTTGTCTTTTCATCTATCTCATTCAAAGACTCGTATTGTTGGTAGATTTGAAATAATTTATTTGCCCTGACCGGAAACAGCGTGCCCTTTTTCAGCACCTGAACCTTTGTTCCGAACTCAAACAGAGTCTCCGAAGGCGCATAAGCAGTATCGCATATTCCTGTCTCACTCAGCATTTCTTTAACAAAACCGCTTGTTTCGGCTTCAACTGTACATTGATTAATGGATCCCGTCATAATAAAATCAGCGCCCATTAAAAAAGCAGACGCGGCAGACTCGGGAGTCCCGATTCCTCCCGCAGCCCCGATCCTTATCTTCCTTGCGTATTTGTGTGTTTCCATCATTTCATCCCGCAGGTTAACAAAAAACGGCAGCATCGCCGTCAATGAGCCCTGTTCGGTATTACTTCCGCAATCTGCTTCAATAATGATATCGTCTGCTAACGGAATACGGCTGAGCCACTCCGCCTGCTCTTCCGTCAGCATACCGTTCTGACACATTCTCTTTACGATACTTTGAGGAGGCGGACTCAGAAATGCGGCCGCAACTTCCGGCCGTGAAACTTTGGCAATGATCCGATTATGAGGTATGACGCTGCCGCTTTTGTCTATCTTCAACTGATGCGCTTTGTAATAAATTAATGGCGCGCTGACGGAAAGATACGAAGACGCTTCTATTACTCGTACGTCATGCTTGATATATAAATCTATCAATTCCTTTTCTCTATCTTGATGAGCCGGCTCAAATCGCAGATTCATACCGTAGGGCTGGCCATTTTTGAGTGTCTTCTTAATAGAAATAAGGGCCTGTTCAATTTCCCTTATCGTTAAACCTGCTGTTCCAAAGAACCCCAGCATTCCTTTCTTCCCGAGGCGGATCAGCATTTCAGCGGAAGAGATCCCTCTATGCATCGCACCTGCCAAATACGCGTATGTCAAACCGTAATCTTCTTTGAAAGATTGATCACCCAATCGGGACACCGGTGAAGCTGCACCGCTCTCTATATTTTCGGCCAAGAGGCTATGCTCTTTCCCGCTTTCCGAATTGTCCTTGTTCCCTTCAGGAAAAAAGAGACTGTCTTCCGGCGCACTGATAGTAAGCGGTTCCTCATCTCTTTGTATGGTTTGAATTAATTTAGTCAGAATGTTTCCGGGACCGATCTCTTCAAACACAGTGACGCCTTGTCCCATTAGATACCTGATGCTTTCAGTCCATTTTACCGAGTTTGTTATTTGTTCAATTAAATTCCGTTTGATATCTTCTTGTTTATAAGGTCTTGCCGTATAGTTAGAAATGACCGGGAAATTCAATTCAGAAAAATGAAACCCCTCGATAAATTCCGCAAATTCACGCTGTGCACTTTCCATGAAACGAGAATGAAAAGCCCCGCCGACCTGCAATACGATATAAGCTTTCGCCCCTTCTTTTTCAAAAAAAGAGGCTGCCCGCTTTATCTCTTCTGCAGCCCCTGCTATCACAATTTGTGAAGATGTATTGTAATTGGCGATATCTATTTGGCCGAATTCATACTTTTGAAGTATTTTTTTTATGTGGTGCTCATCCAGTCCGATCACGGCAGCCATTCCGCCCTCGGAAGCCTCACTCATTAACTCGCCTCTTTTAGCAACCAGCCGGAGACCTGTTTCAAAATTAAAAACACCGGCCGCAAAAAGCGCAGTATATTCACCCAGACTATGTCCTGCAACAGCATCAGGACGTGTATGACCTTCTTTTAAACCCTTTAAATATTGCAGTGCGCTCACTGTATAAATTGCAGGTTGTGTATACTTCGTATCAGTCAGCCTCTCTTTTTCGTCTGAAAGGCATAAATCCTTTATGGAGTATCCTAAAATATGATCTGCCTTTTTAATGAGCTCACCGAATTCATCGAATAAGTCTCTGCCCATTCCTTTAAACTGCGCTCCCTGTCCGGGAAAGACGTAAGCAAGCATTTGTTTTCCTCCTGTTCCGTATTTCTGCCGTTTCTTTTCGTTACGATTTTGATAAACGTTTTTCACTTCAATTTTAAAATTGTCGTTTACTTTCAGCACCCTTACTTAATAAGCATTACTAAGCAAAATAAAAAAACCTTTATGCCGGATAAAGGTTTAAAAGCAAAAAGCATGTACAAATATCATATTGCCGTAAATATAAATAGATAGAATTTTCTGATAATTAAAATCACATTTTCATTCTGTTTTATATATATATATATATCAATATAATAAAAACATTCCAACGTGCCGAAACAACGATTGGTTTTATGTGAATATTTCCCTAAATAAATACTATACTATGATTTACTTGTTGTCAATGGGAAACACACGTATTTACCAATTCTTCAGCCGCCTTTTTACAGGCGGCTGAACTCGGTTGTTATCAGTTCATCAGCCCATGCCGATATGCCTTCACTATACTATTTGCGGAATAATAGTTCTTTCTCTTTGTTGTAGTCTTTAGTAAATTGATTGAACTCATCTGCTTGTTTATGCACCTTTTCGTAAACTGAGTTTACTTTGCTGATTTGCTCTTCCAGCTGCGCTAATGTGAGCTTTTTATCTTTAATCAGTTTATAAAGGTCCTTATCAAGTGAAATGGCTTTTTCGTACTTTTTGTACAAAAGGTCATAAGATGCATACCTTTTCTCCATTAAAGCGACCGCATGCCCGGCTTTTTCTTTTACTTTCTTATCCTTTATTTCTTGAGAAGTTTTTTTTGCGGATTCAAACGCTTGTTTTGAATCATCAATACTGTCTTTTTCTGCTTTCAGATGTTTTTTTCGCTGATTTGCATTGCTCAGAGCCTGATCAGACAGTGTGACAATTTTCTGGTAATCATCCATATTCAGTTTAACCGCGCTGTCGTATAGCTGATGCTCTTTTTTCTCCAATTTTTCTAATGTTTTCTGCTCTTTTTGAAACGGTTTTTCCGCTTGAACGGCTTTTTCCATCGAGTCATGAAGCGATTCAACCGGATCTTTTCCCCCGCAGCCGGCAAGCAGCATACTTGCGGCGCCGAGCGCTCCGATTCCTGCTAATACCTTTTTTTGAATCATATTCACTTAAAATCCCCCAATCTTGACAATTTCCACTATAGAAGCCCGAACGCTTTTTGACAATAGCTGAGCTGTAATTGGCATGACCGGGTAAAGACGCTTACGGTGCTTTCAAAGAATACTTGCGTAAAAAATTGAGAAAACAGGGCGGATGACCATACATCTTTTTGGCTTTTACATAGTTTATAGTAGACGCCGGCCCTGCTGACAGAGGGTCAGCGTAATTAAAAGAGGAGGTTTTTTTATGTACGGATATGGATTTGGCGGCGGATTTGGCGGCGGTTGTTGCGGCGGCGGATATGGTTATGGCGGCGGTTACGGTTACGGCTGCGGCGGCGGATACGGCCGCACATTCGCATTAATCGTCGTATTGTTTATCTTATTAATCATCGTCGGTGCCGCTTATTTAGGCTGCGGCTGCTGACCTTATACACCATGAACATCGGCCGGCCTGCTATGGCCGGCCAATTGTTTCGTTGCGCCGCGATAAAGAAATTCGCTATAATTTACATATTAAGCTTTAGGAGTGAAGTTTCTTGATTACTATGGAAAATATTGTACGCGACGGACATCCCGCGCTCAGAGAGATCGCTGAAGAGGTTCAGCTTCCCGCTTCTGACGAAGAAAAACAGCATCTTGCTGATATGATTGAGTTTGTGAAAAACAGCCAAAATCCTGAATTAGCCGAGAAATACAAGCTTCGTCCGGGCGTCGGTCTTGCCGCTCCGCAAACAGACGTAAAAAAACGGATGATCGCCGTCCATGCAGAAGATGCGAAAGGCACTTTATACAGCTATGCTCTTTTTAACCCTAAGATCGTCAGCCACTCAGTGGAAAAAAGCTACTTGACGAGCGGAGAAGGCTGCCTGTCGGTAGACGAACCCATTCCCGGCTATGTGCCGCGCTACGCCCGCATCCGCGTAAAGGCGGTGACGCTTGAAGGAGAACAGATTGACATCCGTCTCAAAGGTTTTCCGGCCATCGTGTTTCAGCACGAAATCGATCATCTGAACGGCGTGATGTTTTACGACCATATCGACAAAGAAAATCCGTTCAAAGAACCTGAAAACGCCATTGCCATTGACCGTTAAAAATAACCGGCACTTCCCAAAGTGCCGGTTTTCTCTATTTCAAAAGGCCCAGTTCTTTGACGGCCCAGCTGATTCCCTCTTCATCCACCGGCTTTGTGACGAAATCGGCGGCAGCTTTTAATTCCGGAACCGCATTTCCCATCGCCACCCCGGTGCCGACAAAACGGATCATCTCAAGGTCATTTAGTCCGTCGCCGAATGCATAAGTGTCACTTACCCCGTACGGAAGCCGCTCAAGCACTCTTTTAATGCCTTCCGCTTTTGAACCGCCTTTCGGAAGCACATCCGTTGACAATTCATGCCAGCGGACATAATCAAACTCCGGAAAAGCGGCATATGCTTTTTCTTCATGACCGCGGCAGAATAAAAGCAGCTGATAAATTTCTTTTCCTTTATAAAATGTTTCATCAACTTCGGGATAAGGCGCTTTCAGACTGCCTATTCCTTCCGAGACGTGCGGATGTCCGGGGACGGTCGTTTTCATCGTGTCTTCCGCCATAAATACGACGGGGTGCTCCCCTTCTGCCGCCTGCTTTAATAAACGCGCAACTGCATCTTCAGGAAGCGGATTTTTATAAATGACCTCACCTTCAAATACGACATACTGGCCGTTGTATGAAATAAATGATTCAATCTCAAGCTCTTCCAGAATCGGTTTTACCATAAACGGGGACCTTCCGCTGGCGATAAAAACGTGATGGCCAGCCTCTTTAAGCGCCGTCACGGCGTTTCTTGCGCTATCGGGAATATGTTTATCATGGTCATAGATCGTGCCGTCAATATCAAAAAAAATCAATTTTGGTTTCATGTCAATTTCTCCTTTTTCCCGTTTATCAGTCGTGTCTTTTTCAATATCATCATACATAAAGTTTTTCTTCCGGAAAACCGCCTTGATGAAATTCCAGTTTTACCCACGAAAACAAATTCAGTTTTTCCGCATACTACTGCTATAAAGGGCTTCAAAGGAGGTATACGATGCTGCGCCGATTACGGAAGAAACTCAGAAGACAGTGGGGCGGAATGCTCCGGAAAAAAGTCATCGCGTAGAAGGGGTCTTTCGGTTTTTGAAAGTCCCTTTTTTGCTCGAGACTTTCCTTATAATCCGTTTTCGAATATAATAGAATAAGCGAGTCTAACATACGGCATTTAAGGAGAGATTTGGATGATTTATAAGGTATTTTATCAAGAGAAGGCTGACGAAGTACCTGTTCGGGAAAAAACAGATTCACTTTACATTGAGGGCGTTTCAGAACGGGACGTCAGAACGAAACTGAAAGATCAGAAATACAACATTGAATTTGTTCAGCCTGTGGACGGTGCTTTTTTAGAATATGAGAAGCAGAGCGAAAATTTTAAAGTATTGGAGTTATGAGCGGAATGAAATTTGTAAAAAATGACCAGACTGCCGTTTTCGCCCTCGGCGGATTGGGCGAGATCGGGAAAAATACGTACGGGGTGCAGTTTCAGGATGAAATTGTACTGATTGATGCGGGAATCAAGTTCCCGGAAGATGAACTTCTCGGCATTGATTACGTAATCCCCGATTACACGTATTTAGTAAAAAATGAAGATAAAATTAAAGGTCTGTTTATCACCCACGGTCACGAAGACCATATCGGCGGTATTCCGTACCTGCTCAGACAAGTAAATATTCCCGTTTACGGCGGTAAACTCGCGATCGGCTTACTTCGGAATAAACTTGAAGAGCACGGGCTGCTAAGACAGACCAAATTAAACATCATCGGTGAAGACGACATCGTGAAGTTCCGCAAGACGTCTGTATCCTTCTTCAGAACGACACACAGCATTCCGGATTCATACGGAATCGTCGTCAAAACACCGCCGGGCAATATCGTACATACCGGGGACTTTAAGTTCGATTTCACACCGGTAGGCGAACCGGCAAACTTGACTAAGATGGCTGAAATCGGGAAAGAAGGCGTTCTGTGCCTGCTTTCTGACAGTACAAACAGTGAGGTTCCTGATTTCACCATGTCAGAACGCCGCGTAGGCGAAAGCATTCACGATATTTTCCGAAAAGTGGACGGCAGAATTATATTTGCGACATTCGCTTCAAATATACACCGTCTTCAGCAGGTGATTGAAGCAGCCGTTTTAAACGGCAGAAAAGTTGCCGTATTCGGACGCAGTATGGAATCGGCTATTGAAATCGGACAAAATCTCGGTTACATTACCTGTCCTAAAAATACGTTTATTGAGCATAACGAAATCAATCGTATGCCTGCCAATAAGGTAACGATTTTATGTACGGGAAGCCAAGGTGAACCGATGGCGGCGTTATCACGCATCGCTAACGGGACGCACCGGCAGATTTCCATTAATCCCGGAGATACGGTCGTCTTTTCTTCCTCTCCGATTCCCGGAAACACAATCAGCGTAAGCCGCACCATCAACCAGCTGTACCGTGCGGGCGCAGAAGTCATTCACGGTTCATTGAATGACATTCATACATCCGGACACGGCGGACAGGAAGAGCAGAAATTAATGCTCCGCCTGATCAAACCGAAGTTCTTTATGCCGATTCACGGTGAGTACAGAATGCAGAAAATGCACGTCAAACTCGCGACTGATTGCGGCATACCTGAAGAAAACTGCTTTATCATGGATAATGGCGAAGTGCTGGCCCTCAAAGGCGAAGAAGCCGCTGTGGCAGGCAAAATTCCGTCCGGCTCCGTTTACATTGACGGAAGCGGAATCGGTGATATCGGCAATATCGTGCTCCGCGACCGCCGCATTCTTTCAGAAGAAGGCCTTGTTATCGTTGTTGTCAGCATCAATATGGACGACTTTAGGGTTTCGGCGGGACCTGATTTAATCTCAAGAGGTTTTGTTTACATGAGAGAATCCGGTGATTTGATCAATGACGCGCAGCAGCTCATTTCGAACCATCTGGAGAAAGTAATGGATCGGAAAACAACGCAGTGGTCCGAAATTAAAAACGAAATTACCGATACACTAGCTCCGTTCCTATACGAAAAAACAAAACGCCGCCCGATGATCCTTCCGATCATTATGGAGGTCTAAAAAAAACTGCACTCATTACGAGTGCAGTTTTTTTATTGCAGCGGAATATGCTGAAAGGCTTTGACATCAAACAGACCGGCCGCCGTCATTTTAATATCCGGAATCACCGGAAGCGCTAAAAACGATAATGTGAGAAACGGATTGAAATCACCGGTGAATCCGAGCAGAGAAAGCTTTTCATGAAGCACGCCCAAGCTGTCATTGACCCATTCCGCCGACTTATCAGACAAAAGCCCGGCGATCGGAAGCGGAACGGAATGAAGCAATTCTCCGTTTTTCACGGCTGTTAATCCTCCTCCGGTGTCACGGAGCCTGTTGATTGCTTTTGCCAAATCGGCATCGTTTGTACCGACGGCGATGATATTATGGGAATCGTGAGAAATGGTTGTGGCGATGGCGCCTTCTTTTAACCCGAACCCTTGTACAATCCCGAGTCCTATCATTTTTTCGCCGCTGTGCCGCTCTGCGACGGCGATTTTTAATAAATCATTTTCTGTATCAGGACGAAACGCGTCAGCAGACGGTGCAGGCACTTCTTTTTTTCTCGTCTCCAAATGATTCGGTATCATTTCGATTACGTTCATTTTCTTGCCCTCTTGAATCGGTATATGAAAATCCGATTCAGTCAGCGGCGCTTTCAGCCGCACTGTATCCAACAGCGCCTGGTCCGGCGAATAGGAACCGGCAGACTGTTCATAAACCGTGCGTCCGTTCTCGGCAACGGTCCGGCCGGCGACCATGGTCTTCGTGACGGCAGCCTCCCGTACATCTGAAATGAACAGCAGATCTGCGTCAAAACCCGGCGCTACCGCCCCTTTTGTTTCAAGACCGTAGCACTCAGCCGCATTTAAGCTGGCGAGCTGATACGCAAGGAATGGATCAAGTCCCGCCTTTATCGCCATTTTGACTTGGTGGTTCACACTTCCTTCTGAAAGCAGATCATCTACATGCTTATCATCCGTGCAAAAGAAAAAGCGCCGCGCGTTTTTTTCATTCACCGCCGGCAGCACATTGAGCGTATTTTTTGCCACCGATCCTTCGCGCAGCATGACATACATCCCCCGTCTGATTCTGTCCAGCGCTTCTTCTTTTGTCGTCACTTCATGATCATTTGACACCATTGCGGTTCTATATATATTGATGATATCTGAAGAGAGTCCGGCTAAATGCCCGTCGATCCGTTTTCCGTGACGCTTGGCATCAAGCAGTTTCTGAAGCATATCCTCTTGACCTTCCGCAACAGACACATAATCCATTACTTCCGCAAGTCCGAGCACCTCTTTCTCCTGATAAAAAGGCTTTAAATCCTCGGCTTTTAATACGGCTCCTGAGCGTTCAAAGCTAGCGGCGGGAACACAGGAAGGAAGCATGAAACGGATGTTCAGCGGCGCCTTTTTCGCCTGCTCTATCATAAATGAAATGCCTTTTGCTCCGGAAACGTTCGCAATTTCGTGAGGATCAGTAATGACCGTAGTCACTCCGTGTGGGAGGACGGCTTTAGCAAATTCAATCGGAGTAACCATAGAGGACTCGATATGAACATGTCCGTCAATAAAGCCCGGAACGATCATTTGGCCTTCTGCATCAATGACTTCTTCCCCTTCATATTCGCCCAGCCCGACGATCACTCCGTCCGTAATGGCGATATCTGCAGAAATCCATTCCTGGTTAAATACATCCATGATTTTTCCGTTTTTAATGACGGTATCGGCTTTTTGTCTGCCGGCTGATGCATTCAGCCGTTCAGCCAGTGTTTCTTTGTTCAAAATGAGGCCTCCTCTTTTTCTTTATATGGTACAATATGCTATCGGATCGCTTGATCATAGTCAATAAAAATCGCAGAAAATACCGCTTACACGATAAATGTCTTACTATTCTGACATAATAAAAGACCGCCCTTTTACGGACGGCTTTTCACTTTGTATGAAGCACTCTTTTTTCAAATCGGGAAATGTCCGTAAGAGAGCCGATAACGATGAGAATATCTTCTTTTTGGATCATTTCAGTCGCCAGCGGAGATACGATCACTTCTTTTTCTCTCTTGATGGCCACGATATTAATGCCGTACTTCGCCCGGATGTCCAGGTCAAGCAGTGTGTTGCCCGCAAGCCTGCTGTTGGCCACGATCTCCACAATGCTGTGTTCGTCGGACAGCTCCAAATAATCAAGCACATTATTTGATACGATGTTGTGGGCGATGCGTTTTGCCATGTCACGTTCAGGGTGGACGATGTGGTCGGCCCCGATTTTCGCAAGCACTTTCTCATGATAATCGTTCTGCGCTTTAACCGTGATCGTGTTCACGCCGAGTTCCTTTAAGATCAGCGTCGTTAAAATGCTCGCCTGTATATTTTCGCCGATTGCCACAATGACGTGGTCAAAGTTGCGCAGCCCTAAGTTTTTCAGCACCGATTCATCGGTTGAATCGCCGATGACCGCGTGTGATGCGATTTTGGCGTATTCATTTACTTTATCTTCATCAATATCCATCGCCATGACCTCAAGGCCTTCTTCACTTAATGCTTTGCAAATACTTCCGCCGAAGCGTCCGAGACCGATAACGGCAAACTCTTTTCTCATAACAGTACTCCTTTAAACAATATCTCTAATAGGAATAGTATCACATTTTCGGCAATGAGTTCATATAGCGTTTAAGCTTTTCTGAAAAGGCGGGCGATAAATACAGGTCCGCTCCGCGTTCGATTTCTTCCTGATAGTGACCCGGAGGCGCAATTTCCTCAGCTTTATCAAGAACGAGAAACGTCAGGACGCCTCTGTATACACGGCCGCCGGCACACACTTCTATGAATGCTGGACGGTATGTGTGGTTATCAACACCTTCTCTTTTGTACAGATAGGTTGCCGCTTCAAACGGGAGCTTGTACAGCACGCCTTCAGTTCGTCCCCCGTCTTCAACAAGATCGGCTCTGGAACCGTCAGGACGCCTTAACGTGAATCTCGTCGAATACCCTTCAACAACCGCCCCTCCGACCGGCTCGGCAAAAAAGTGGTCGACCCCCGCCTGTTTAAACCGGGCATTGTCCATACAGGAGCCGTAAGCGAAATAATAAACCGGACTGTCATCCTCCCGTTTCATAAAACGGTATTCTTTCCAGTCTCCGCTTTTGATACGGCTGAATGAGGCACACTGGCCGGGCTTTACGACATATGCGAAGGCGGTTTTATTCCCGGCATCCGTCGTCACGGCAACCTCTTTCCGATCAAAATCAGCATAATACGCATCCAGCTTACGGATCATCTGATGATCTGTTTCATACAATTCCCCGTACACAAAAGCTGTTTCTGCTAAAGACGCCGCAGGCTGACCTTTATCCGTTTCGTACAGCACGCCGTTTATCGCGGCCTGCTCGCACACACACGGAGCGCCTTTCAGCAGTTCATGGTTTTCTTCACGCTTCCGTAACAAACCGTATACAAAAAGAAGCAAGTTATTTTTCCTCCTTTTGGACAGCAGCCGCTTCTAACGGCAGAATCACCTGAAACGTACTGCCTTCTCCATTTTTGCTCTTAATGTTAAGTTTACCATTATGCTCCTTCAGAATTCGTAAACAAATCGGAAGACCGAGACCCGTTCCCTGATCTTTTGTTGAGAAAAACGGTTTCCCGATGTTTTCAAGCTTTTCTTTCGACATGCCGTTCCCTTCATCCTGTATGCTGATCACCGCGTATTCTTCATCCCGTTTTGTATAAATATGAATATTCCCGCCGTCAGGCATCGCTTCAATCGCATTTTTAATAATATTGATAAATACCTGTTTCAACTGGTTTTCGTCACCGTTGACCATACAGGACTCAGTCTGCCTGAAATCCTTCTCAATCACAGTGTTCGACAGCACCGCGTTCGTGTCAAGAAGCGTCGCCACCTGCCTTAAAATATGGTTGAGATGATGAGCGGTAAACGTCACGGTCTGCGGCTTGGCGAGCAGAAGCAGCTCCCCCAGCACGAGATCAATCCTTTTAATCTCCGAAAAAATAATATCAAAATAATCCGTTCTTTCCGGATACTGGGCTTTCATCAGCTGGAGAAAGCCGCTGACTGACGTTAAAGGATTTCTTACTTCATGGGCGATTCCTGCCGCAAGCTCCCCGGCAATGGCCAGCTTTTGAGATTGCATGGCAAGGCGTTCGTTCGTCTCCAGAAGCTCGTCGACCGCTTTTTTCCGTTCACTGATATCAGACATCGTCCCCAGGCTTCCGACAAATTTCTGTCTGCGGTCATAATACAGCTTATAATGGACTTCTCCCCAAAAGATCGAGCCGTCTCTTTTAATATATTTGGCCGTAAACATTCCTGACGGGGACTGCTGCTTGATTTGGGAGATAATATAATCAATGATATGTTTTTCTTTTATAAAATAATCATTATACATCGTGCCCATACATTCGCTGATGGAGTGGCCCGTAATCGCCGTCCAGGCCTGATTCAAATATGTAATATTCCCTTGTGCATCCGTCTGAAAAACGATTTCCTGCAGATTGTCCATGATCCGGTTTTTCTCATCTGAAAGCGCCTTTGCTTTCTGCTCGCTGTCCTTCAGCTCCGCCAGCAGCTGCTTTTTATTATCCACATAATAAGCCAGCAGCCAGACGCCGATTAATGTGACGGCGGTAAAGGTGATGTCAACTGGCCAGTTAATCGGATTCCGTTCAATCATATAAAATAAATAATCCCAAAACATAATAAAAATCATTGCCAAGATTAAGGAAATGATACGCGCTTGATATTTTCCCATAGTCCCACCTGCCGCTAGCATTTCTACATATATTGTAACATTGTTGACTGCATTATTGACTAAAAAATGATAACTATTCCCAATTAATTGAGCAGGTTCGCTTACTTTTCCCGTGAGTTTTTGCACAAGTTCATAATAAAAGGACGGAATGATGCTCCGCCCTTTTTGCCGATTATGATCTACCTTTTAACGCTTCCTCGATTTCCTCAAGCAGCATTTTCGCTCCTTCAGGACTTAAAATAATTTTGCCGTTGCCGTACTCCTGATTTTCGGAGGTAATTTCCCCCGTCATTAAGCAAATGCCGTGCGGCTTGTATTTTTTTAAGACAATTTTGTCTCCGTCAACGAAAAATTCAATACTATCTTTAATAGCGATATCCAATGCTCTTCTCAATTCAATCGGCATGACAATACGCCCGAGTTCGTCTACTTTTCTTACTACACCAATTGATTTCATAGAAATCCCCTACTTCCTTTAATGTCTCTTCTTTATGTCCAAGGAAAATCCTTCATAAACGTAGACGAAAGGAACGGAGCAAAAGTTTCTCAGCATCCGGAACTGAATGTTTTTTTACAGAAGAAAATCCTTTTGAAATATGGGATACAGACTTTCCCTCCTTTTTTACAAAAACATTTCATTCCCGGCGGAAACCCCCAAAAATCGTGGTTTTTCTCAGAAACTTTAAATGTAGAATCAATTAAATCAGGATAGGGATTGGGTGAAAACATGTTTCAATCAACTGAGATCGGAATCGACTTAGGAACCGCTAATATACTTGTTTACAGTAAAAATAAAGGAATTATTTTAAACGAACCTTCCGTTGTCGCTGTAGATACAACAACGAAAGCGGTGCTTGCCATCGGAACGGATGCCAAAAGCATGATCGGAAAGACGCCGGGGAAAATCGTCGCCGTACGGCCGATGAAAGACGGTGTCATTGCTGATTATGATATGACAACTGACTTATTAAAACACATTATGAAAAAAGCCGGAAAAAAAATCGGAATGACTTTCCGCAAACCGAATGTCGTCGTCTGCACGCCTTCAGGCTCAACAGCCGTTGAACGCCGCGCCATCAGTGACGCTGTCAAAAACTGCGGAGCGAAAAACGTTCACTTGATTGAAGAACCCGTAGCCGCTGCAATCGGGGCCGACCTCCCTGTTGACGAGCCGGTCGCAAACGTCGTCGTAGATATCGGCGGCGGTACGACTGAAGTCGCCATCATCTCATTCGGGGGCGTCGTATCCTGCCATTCGATCAGAATCGGCGGCGACCAGCTTGATGAAGATATCGCCTCGTTCGTCAGAAAAAAATACAACCTGCTGATCGGGGAACGTACGGCAGAACAAGTGAAAATGGAAATCGGTTTTGCATTGATTGAACATGTGCCGGAAACGATGGAAATCCGCGGCCGTGACCTTGTAACCGGTCTGCCGAAGACAATCAGACTGCAGTCTAATGAAATTCAGCACGCGATGCGTGAGTCGCTCCTGCATATTCTTGAAGCGATCAGAGCGACACTTGAAGATTGTCCGCCGGAGCTCAGCGGCGATATCGTTGACCGCGGCGTCGTGTTAACCGGCGGAGGCTCCCTTTTAAACGGGATGAAAGAATGGCTGACAGAAGAAATCGTCGTTCCCGTTCATTTGGCGGCAAATCCGCTTGAATCAGTGGCTATCGGCACGGGGCGTTCATTAGACGTCATCGACAAGCTGCAAAAAGCGATTAAATAATAAGATTGTGCTTCTTTTTTCTCCGGCCGGCTCATATTGTGAGAACTGGAGAAACATTAAGGAGGAAGCATATGCTTAGAGATGTGGGAAGACGCGTAGCAGTAGCCGTCATTTTAAGCGGAATTATTTTGGGGGGTATGAGCATTTCACTGGCCAATATGCCCCATTCTCCGGCCGGCGGCGCCGTAAAACTGAATCACCCGTAAAGACGCAGCAAAAGCTGTGTCTTTTTCGTTTGTGCTCCTTTCTTTCCTTTATGAGGCGATATTTGATATGATGAGAAAAACCGATGAGGAGGAATGAACGATGAGTTCGTTTACTGAAAAGTTACATACATATGCTCAGCTGGCGGTAGAAGTCGGCGTCAATGTCCAAAAAGGACAGCATGTCGTAATCAATGCCTCAACTGATGTTAGGGAACTTGTCAGACTGCTTGCCAAACATTCTTATGAAAAAGGCGCAAAAAACGTCACCGTAAATTGGCAGGACGATGAACTGTCCAGATTAAAATACGAGATGGCACCGTTTGAAGCGTTTGAAGAGTATCCTGAATGGGAAGCAAAAGGCAAAGAAGAGCTCGCGAAAAAAGGGGCTGCGTTTATTTCTGTCGTCTCATCCGACCCCGACCTGTTAAAAGGCACTGACGGCAAACGGATTGCAGCGTTCCAAAAAGCCGCCGGAAAAGCATTGCATACATACAGACAATATATTCAATCAGATAAGGTCAGCTGGACGGTGATCGGAGCGGCTTCAACAGGCTGGGCGAAAAAAGTGTTCCCGGATCAGCCGGAAGAAACAGCCGTTCAGCTTTTATGGGAAGAAATTTTCAAAACGACCCGCGTAAATGAAGAAAACCCTGTGGAAGCATGGAAAAAACATGATCAAAATCTTCATGAAAAAGTGGAACACCTGAACAAAAAACATTACAGCGCCCTGCATTATCAGGCTGAAGGAACAGACTTAACCATTGAACTGCCGAAAAAACATGTATGGGCAGGCGCGGGAAGCGTGAATGAGAGCGGGCACGAATTCATGGCCAACATGCCGACAGAAGAGGTTTTCACCCTTCCGCAGCGTGACGGGGTGAACGGCACGGTTTCCAGCACGAAACCGCTGAGCTACGGCGGCAACATTATTGATAACTTCACTCTTACCTTTGAAAACGGCCGCATTGTCGATGTGAAAGCTGAAAAAGGCGAGGAGATTTTAAAAGGCATCGTCGAAACCGATGAAGGCTCACACTATCTCGGAGAAGTGGCCTTAGTGCCGTACGATTCACCGATTTCACAATCAAATATTTTATTTTACAACACACTGTACGATGAAAACGCCTCTAACCACTTGGCGATCGGCAGTGCGTATGCCTTTAATATTGAGGGCGGTAAACAAATGACACGGGAAGAGCTTGTCAAAGAGGGCTTAAATGAAAGCATTACACACGTAGATTTTATGGTCGGTTCCAAAGATATGAATATCGACGGCATTACGGCGGACGGCAAAAGAGAACCGATCTTCAGAAACGGAAACTGGGCATTTTAATAAAAAAGGAGGCGATCAGGCCTCCTTTTTTTATTTCGCTTCATACATTTGCAAGTTGGCGCAGACGGTTTCCAAAACAGGTGTATCAACTGACAAGCCTTTCGCTTTCTCAAGCAAAAATCCGTGTAAATGATCACCTTCCGTCACCCTGCCCTTTTCCATATCTCTCAGCATCGACGATTTCATATGGTAAGACATGCTTGTCAATGTGCGATAACTCTCTTCTTCCAGACCAGGATCTTTCGGGATGCCGGCAGCCTTGAAAATGGCTCCGATTTCAGCAAAGAGGCGCTTTGCCGTGTTGAGGCCGCCTTCTGTTTCTAAAATCGGTCCGACCGGCTGTTGAAACAGAGTGGTCACTCCCGCCTGCGCGGCAATAAACATATATTTTTTCCAAATGTCCTTTTCAATATCCCGGCTGATGATGACATCCGCTTTCACACCTGCAAATGCGTTTTCCAGCTCGTTCATACGTTCTGTGCGTTCCCCGTTCCATTCACCGAAAACAAAGCGGTGGGCAGCGCTCGTATGAAGAATGTCCCCTTTGTCGTTAAGGGCGCTCTCAATAAAGCAGAGGCCGCCCAGCACCTGCCGTTTTGAAAAAGCTTCAAACAGCTGGTTATAGTGCCTGTATCCGTTTAAAAAAGGAATAATGACCGACGAAGGTTTGACAAACGGTTTGACATCCCGAATAACGTCCTGCAAAGAATACGCTTTTGAAGCGATAATAACGGCGTCAAATGCTCCTTCTTCGCCCGCCATCATTAATTTCGGCTTGATTGAAACATCACCTTTTGCACTTTTGACGATCAAACCCGTTTCTTGTAATTGTTCCGCCCGTTTCTTGCGGACGAGAAACGTAACGTCATTTCCCTTTTCTGCAAGACGCGCGCCGATATATCCGCCCACTCCTCCAGCTCCGACAATTAAAAACTTCATGATGCATTCCTCCTTATCTTTTCAAGTTATGTATTCATTTATTGTAACGGGAAGTCAGAAGATTGAAAACTTTTTTCATAAATAAAGAAGCAGAGTCTCCCCTGCTTCTTTATTACGCGTATAGCTCTTCAAGCTTTTTCTGTACATCCGCGTTTTCAAGAAATTCGTCATAAGACATTTGTTTGTCAACAATGCCTTTAGGCGTTAATTCAATGATGCGGTTGGCAATTGTCTGTACAAACTGATGGTCATGAGATGAAAACAGCATAGCGCCTTTAAAGCTGATTAAGCCGTTGTTAAGCGCCGTAATGGATTCCAAATCTAAGTGGTTTGTCGGTTCATCCAGAATTAAGATATTCGCGCCGGAAAGCATCGCTTTTGAAAGCATGCAGCGCACTTTTTCTCCTCCGGAAAGAACGTTTGATTTTTTGTTGACTTCTTCTCCTGAGAACAGCATGCGTCCTAAGAAACCGCGCAGAAAGCTTTCACTTTGGTCATGCGGCGAGTATTGGCGGAGCCAGTCAACAAGGTTCGCATCGCTGCCGTCAAAATACTCGCTGTTGTCTTTAGGGAAGTACGCCTGAGAAGTGGTCACGCCCCATTTAAATGTGCCGCTGTCAGCTTCCATTTCCCCGGAAATGATTTTAAACAATGTCGTAACGGCAAGTTCGTTGCGGCCCGTAAAAGCGATTTTATCTTCTCTGTTCATAATAAAGCTGACGTTATCAAGCACTTTTACCCCGTCAATCGTTTTTGTTAAGCCTTCAACCCGCAGCACGTCATTTCCGATCTCGCGTTCCGGCGTGAAATTGACATAAGGATAACGGCGTGATGACGGTTTGATATCATCAAGCGTGATTTTATCAAGGAGTTTCTTTCTTGATGTCGCCTGCTTTGATTTAGAAGCGTTGGCGCTGAATCTGGCCACGAATTCCTGAAGCTGTTTAATCTGCTCTTCTTTTTTCTTGTTGGCTTCCTGAGAAAGCTTTAAAGCAAGCTGGCTGGATTCATACCAGAAATCATAGTTGCCGACGTACACTTGAATTTTATTAAAATCAAGATCGGCGATGTGCGTGCACACTTTATTTAAAAAGTGACGGTCATGGGATACGACGATGACTGTGTTCTCAAAGTTGATTAAAAACTCTTCCAGCCACTGAATCGCTTTCAGATCCAAGTGGTTGGTCGGTTCATCAAGCAGCAGAACGTCCGGCTTGCCGAACAGCGCCTGTGCCAAAAGCACTTTCACCTTTTCTGAACCGCCTAAGTCCGCCATTTTCTTCGTATGCAGGTCTTCAGAGATGCCCAGGCCCTTTAACAAAATAGCGGCTTCACTTTCAGCTTCCCATCCGTTTAATTCCGCAAACTCTCCTTCAAGCTCAGCGGCGCGGATGCCGTCTTCATCTGAAAAATCAGGCTTCATATAAATCGCGTCTTTTTCCTGCATAACTTCGTATAAACGTTTATGTCCCATAATGACGACTTTCAGCACTTCGAAGTCTTCATATTCAAAGTGGTTCTGCTTCAGAATGGCAAGACGTTCACCCGGGCTCATATGGACATCGCCGGTCTGCGGCTCCAGCTCACCGGATAAAATTTTCAAAAATGTTGATTTTCCGGCACCGTTTGCGCCTATTAATCCGTAGCAGTTGCCCGGCGTAAATTTAATATTGACATCTTCAAATAACTTGCGATCCGCAAAACGCAAGCTCACATTATTTACAGCAATCATTTAGAATCCTCCATCGTGTCTATCATCATTAAAAGTATACCATGAATAAAGGGGAAGAGAAATGTTTCCCTGCGAATATACGGGTTTGAAAAGATGCAGGCGTCAAACCCGGAGCGCTGTGATACAATAGATATATATACATATTCATCACGGAGGAACAAGTTGAAGCTTTTAACACTCACAGAATACTGTCTTATGATTTTCTTCACCGGGGTTTTTCTGGCCGTCACAGGCTTTACGGCCCGTGACATCGGCTTGTACGTGGGAATCGCCCTCATTTATACGTTTTCGCATCTCTTTTCAAAACGGATGCTTGAAAAACGCGGCAAAGAGAAGAAGCAGGTGAACCTTTTTTTCAGCGTTCTGGCCATTGTCGGATCAGTGCTGGCCACGGTATTGTTCATCGCCGTCGCCGCCTCGTTTGCCAAATAAAAAACGCCTGCTGTCCAAATCGGGCAGCGCGGCGTTTTTATTTTGTCTGACGCATATCATGAAATGGGAAGAACACAAACTTCGAGGTGCCGACGATCCGGTTTTCGGCAATTAAACCGAGTCCGTTCCGGCTGTCCATTGAGTTCAGCCGATTGTCGCCCATGACGAAGTATTTGCCTTTCGGAACCTTTACGGGGCCGAAATCTCCCGTCAGGTTGACTCCCAGTTTTTTCGCTTCTTTTTTATTGCTCGCGAGGTACGGTTCTGCGATTTTTTTGCCGTTTATATAAAGCGTGTCATTTTTCATTTCCACCGTTTCTCCCGGTTTTCCGATGAGACGCTTTACATAATGGACTTTCGATGTATCGCCGTTAATAATGACGATGTCCCCCCGCTCGATTTCTCCGATATAATTGACGCTTTTGTTGACAAACAGCCTTTCACCGTCATGTAATGTCGGGTACATTGATGATCCTTCCACTAAGTACGGTTCGAACAGGAAATGGCGGATTAACAGCGCAAGTGCGACCGCTATAATGATGGCCTTTCCCCATTCCCAATACGTGTTGGATTTTCTTTTTACCGATTTTTCAGAAGTAGGTTTTTGTTCTTCAGTCAACGTGGTTCCTCCTAGACGATCACTGTTTCAGTTCATGCACCATCTTTACTTTATCATAACTCATCACAAAATACATAACGCTTCTATGCGTACATGATTGAAAAAAGCGCCCGTAAAGGACGCTTTTTGCTTATTTCTCTACAACCGGTTTTTTGACGATTCCCAAGATAACAGCCGTTACAATCGCTCCGATCACGATGCTCATTAAATAAAGCAGCGGATGGTTCGTAATGAATGCAACGAATATTCCTCCGTGCGGTGCAGGAAGCGTTACACGGAAAAACTCTGTCAACCCGCCAGCTACCGCAGAACCGACAACGGCTGCAGGGATGACGCGAAGCGGATCAGCCGCTGCAAACGGGATGGCGCCTTCTGTAACGAAAGCTGCTCCCATGAAGTAGCACGTAATACCGGCTTCACGGTCACGTTTAGAGAATTTGTGTTTAAAGAATGTTGTCGCCAGTGCGATTCCAAGCGGCGGAGCCATTCCGCCCGCCATGATGGCCGCATGCGGCGCATAGTTTCCGGCATCGATCATCGCAATTCCGAAAGTGAACGCCGCTTTATTGAGCGGGCCGCCCATGTCGATAGCCATCATACCGCCTAAAATAATCCCCATTAAAACAAGGTTTCCAGTTCCAAGGCTTTCAAGCCAATTTGTTAAGAAATTCATGAACGCTGCTACAGGTGTGTTAATGACAAATTGCATCAGAACTCCTGTGATAAAAATACCGAGCAGCGGATAAATCAATACAGGTTTTAATCCGTCAAGAGATTGAGGGATAAAGACAAACAGCTTTTTCAGCAGGATTACGACATAACCGGCTAAGAATCCGGCAATCAGTCCGCCCAAGAATCCGGCATTCGCCTGCGTAGCCATAAATCCGCCGACCATACCCGGCGCAAATCCCGGACGGTCCGCAATACTCATTGCGATGAATCCGGCAAGAACGGCAACGATCAGTTTTAACGCATTATCGCTGCCGATAAAGTTCAGCGCTGCGGCAAACGTGTTGTATGTCGGGTCTTTCGGATCAGCTGAATGAATTCCCCAGAAGAATGAGATCGCAACGAGAATTCCGCCACCGACGACAAATGGCAGCATGTTGCTGACACCGCTCATTAAGTGTTTATAGAAAGTGCTTCCGATACTTGTGCCTGATTTCTGTTTCGGGCCGTCTTCATTTGAAGCGGAAGATCCGCCGCCGCTGCCCTCGTAAATCGGCGCATCTTGGTTAACGGCTTTTTCAATCAGTTCCTGAGGACGTCTGATACCAGCTGTTACAGGTACTTGAAGAACATGTTTGCCTTTAAAGCGCTCCATTTCAACCTGTTTATCAGCCGCCACGATGATCGCAGGCGCGTCTTCAATTTCTTGAGCCGTCAGCTTATGTTTGATACCGCTTGAGCCGTTTGTCTCGACTTTAATGTCAACGCCGAGCTCTTTCGCTTTTTCCTTCAGTGCGTCAGCTGCCATGAACGTATGGGCGATACCTGTCGGACATGCCGTAACGGCAAGGATTTTGCCTTTTCCTGACGGCGCTGCCTGTTCTTCCTGCTCTTCTTCTTCCTCATCGTCATCTTTGTCATGCTGATTGATGATGTCAATGATCGCGTCTTCTGATTCAGCTTCAAGAAGCTGTTTGCGGATTTCCTCACGCATAAGAAGCGTTGAAAGTCTTGATAATGCCTCAAGGTGCGTATTATTCGCTCCTTCGGTTGCCGCAATCATAAAGACCAGGTGTGCCGGCTGACCGTCTAATGATTCATAATCCACACCATCTTTTGAACGGCCGAATGCGATGGCCGGGTTAATGACGCTCGCCGTCTTCGCATGAGGAATGGCAATGCCTTCGCCGATTCCCGTCGAGCTTTGGCTTTCACGATTTAAAATGGCTGCTTTGTAAGCCTCTCTGTCATTTAATCTGCCGGCTTTGTCAAGCACTGTCACCATTTCATCGATAACGTTTTCTTTCTCTTTGCTTTCTATATTGAGATGAATTGTATCTCTTGTTAACAGCTCAGTTATCTTCACTTTTCTTTCCTCCTCTATAGACGTGTGACTTTAACTTCAGGAAGAAGCTGCTGTACAAACTCTTCAGTTCCGAGTTCTTCAGAAAATGCCGTCGCGCTTCCGGAAGCAACTCCTAAACGGAACGCATCTTCCAAAGGCAGCTGTTTTGAAATTCCCGCAAGGAATCCCGCGACGACGGAATCACCCGCGCCTACCGAATTGACAAGCTTTCCTTTAGGAACATTGGCGAGGAAAACCGCCTCTTTCGTAAATAAAAGCGCACCGTCGCCAGCCATCGAAACAATCGCGTGTTCAGCGCCTTGTTCAATTAATTTTTTACCGTAAGGAACGGCAGCTTCGGCTGAATCAATGACCGTATTGAACATTTCCCCAAGCTCATGATGATTCGGCTTCATCAAAAACGGTTTCATTTCTGTCGCTTTCATCAGCGCTTCACCGGAGATGTCCACCACTACCCGGGCATTCTGCTTTCTGCATGCCTCAGCAATTTTTTCATACGTGTTATGCGGCAGGGAAGAAGGAATGCTTCCCGCTAAAACGATGATGTCTCCCTCTTCCAGAGCGGAGAACTGTTCTAAAAAGGCATTGAACACTTCATCTGAAATCGTCGGGCCCTGTCCGTTAATTTCCGTTTCATCGCCCGTTTTCAGTTTTACATTTATACGCGTGTCTTCATCTACCTCAGAAAAAGCCGTTTCCAGACCTTCCTGCTGCAAAAATGACGTGATATAATTTCCGGTAAATCCGCCGACAAACCCCAATGCTTTTGACGGCACATGGTGTCTTTTCAGTAATCTCGAAACGTTGATGCCTTTTCCGCCGGGATACTTCGTGTCATAGCTGGAACGGTTTAAACCGCCTACGGCAAAATCTTCAACGTGAACGATATAGTCAACAGACGGATTGAGGGTTACAGTGTAAATCATGGTTTCACTACCTTTACGACAGTTTTTTCTTGGTAATTATCGAATGCAAGTTCTTCAGCTTCAGTGGTAATGATAGCGGCATCGCCCAAGGCGGCGAACGCTGCGAAAGAAATCTCGCCGAATTTAGAAGGATCGGCTAAAACATACGCATTTTTCGCCTGTCTCACAGCCTTTGTCTTCAGAAGAGCCTCATCCGGATCGGGTGTTGTAAAGCCGGCTTCAATGTGCACGCCGTTCACCCCGAGAAAGCTTTTGTCAAAACGGTACTGGCTGACCGCCGTTAATGAGGCGCCGCCGATCATCGCACCTGTTCTATGCTTCACATATCCTCCGAGAAGATAAAAAGGAATCCCTTTCCTTATTAAAGCGTCGATATGCATAACTCCGTTTGTGACAACCACAATGTCCTTTGTATGATCTATAAAATCAATCATGTGCAATGTAGTTGTTCCCGCATCGAGGTAAATACAGTCACCTTCTTCTAATAAAGATGCCGCTTCTTCTGCGATCTTCAGTTTATCTTGAAGGTTTTTGGAGGATTTTTCAAGCATATCGGGTTCTTGCCTGCTGTTGGAAAGTTTAGACGCCCCGCCGTGAACGCGCTTTAAAAACCCGCGCTCTTCAAGTGTTGATAAATCTCTTCTGATCGTTGATTCAGAAGCGTTTGTCATGCTTATCAGCTCTTGAATCTTCACCACATCTCGCTTTTCAATCTGATCCATAATCAGCTGATACCTTTCAGGAGTGAGCATATTCCGCCTCCTTTGAAAACGTATTCATTTCGGCTGCAAGATAATTGTAAACGCTTTTTTTACTTCAAGCAACTAAAATCACTCAAATTCATTCAATAACTATCAAAATCTTTCACATTTGTTCATATTAACGTATGTACATAGGGTTTGTAAACTGTAAATTCGACAAAAAGGGGGACAATTGTATGACATTTTCTTTTTATCATAAATGAAAAAAGTCTATTATATTCATTCAATCATTAAAACACAAAAAACCCCATGCAGACTGCATGGGGCGCAGGTTATTCATACCTTAATGCTTCAATCGGATCTAAGCGTGATGCTTTGTTGGCGGGCAGCATGCCGAAAATGACACCGATCAGCATACTGAACAGTACGCCGATACAAACCACCTGCCAGGAAACGAGCGACGGCCAGCCTGCGATAAGAGAAACGAGTGATGCTCCCCCGTAGCCGAGACCGATTCCGATTAAGCCGCCGATTAATGTAAGCACAACAGATTCAATTAAGAATTGTGTCAGAATCTGTCCTCTCGTGGCACCGAGCGATTTGCGGATGCCGATTTCTCTTGTCCGTTCCGTCACTGATACGAGCATAATATTCATGACCCCGATCCCGCCGACAATGAGAGAAATACCGGCGATCGAACCGATGATCGTCGTCATGACGGTCGTGACCTGACCGATTCCCGCCGCGATTTCTTCCATATTCATGACTTGATAGGCCTCTTTTGTACCGTGATTGTCATTTAAGAGACGGGCCGCTTCTTTTCCTGTTGTTTTGATTTGATCAGCGGACTCCGTCTGAACGGAAACGTTACTGTAGTCGTTAGTACCGAAAGACGTTTTCAGCATGTTGAACGGCACATACATTTCACTGAGTCCTAACGATAAAAAACCGCTCTCTTCTTTCAGTACGCCGATTACTTCAACGGGCTGTCCGCCGGCCCAGACGATTTTTCCGAGCGGAGACGTTTTCCCGAACAGCTTTTCAGCCATTTTTTTCGAGATGATTCCCGCTCTTTTCCCGGAAAGAAAATCATTGTCCGTAAATGTCCGTCCATCTTGAACGTCCAGCTTTTTTACGTCCATGTAGCCGCTGTTAATGCCGTTCAGCGTAATATCCGTGTCTTCTTCATGGTAACGGGCCGTCATGGATTTTACCGCGGAAGCGACAACCTGCTTTACGCCGTCCACTCCTTTTAATCCATTAATATCTTCTTCTGTAAAACTCGCTTCCTGTAAGGCGTTCGGATTGGCTGTTAATTCTTCATCACTCGGAAGGTAAAACAATTCAATCGTATTGCCCGGCCCGCTGATGGATTGCTTCAGCATTTGCTCTCCGCCCTGGCCGACAGCCACAACCACGATTACTGAACCGACGCCGATAATGATTCCGAGCATTGTCAGGATCGATCTCAGCTTGTGAGCTCTTACGGAACTGAGGGCCATCCGGAGATTTTCTAACAGGCTCATTCCCCCACTCTCCTCTGCTCAGCATCGCGGGAAACGATCATGCCGTCACGGACGAAAACCACTCTGTTTGTACAGTCCGCCACTTCAGGCTCATGAGTCACAAGCACCACGGTCACGCCCTCTGCATTAAGCTCTGTGAACTGCTCCATAATGGAAATGCTTGTTTTCGTATCCAGCGCGCCGGTCGGTTCATCAGCTAAAATGAGCTTCGGTTCGTTCACGATGGCTCTTGCAATCGCGACACGCTGCTTCTGGCCGCCTGACAGCTCATTCGGCATGTGACGCATCCGATCCGCCAAACCGACTTTTTCCAGCGCATGCTCAGCCCGTTCCTCACGCTCTTTTTTGCCGATACCGGCGTAGATCATGGGGAGTTCGACATTTTTTCTTGCATTCAATCGCGGCAGCAGCTGAAATTGCTGAAAGACAAATCCGATTGATTTGTTCCGGACCGCCGCAAGCTCTTTTTCGGTGCATGAAGAAACATCTTCGCCCGCAAGCCTGTAACTGCCGGACGTCGGTCTGTCCAGACAGCCGATGATATTCATGATCGTAGATTTCCCCGATCCCGACGGTCCCATAATTGACACATATTCTCCTTCTTCAATCGTCAGGTCGATTGAACGGAGAACATCAAACGTCTCCTTGCCGATCTGATAGCTTTTTTTCACCTTTGAAAGCTGAATCATCTATGCTTTCACATCCGTTCCGTCAGTCAAACCGTCAGCCGGATTCAGAATGACTTTATCATCCTTTGAAAGCCCCTCTTTTATCTCCGTAAGCTGATTTGCGGTATCGCCGACTTTAACTTTCACGCGTTTGGCCTTCCCGTCTTTTACCGTAAAGACCCAGTGCTCATCTCCGTCTTTTTTGACCGCGGAGGACGGCAGCGTATCGGCTTTCCGTTTGTCGGTTTCAATGTTCATAATTAATTTAAACCCCGGCTTGCCCTCCGGAAGGTTTCCGATCAGCTTAACCTGAAACGGATACTGCACAGCCTGTTCCGTGCTTTCCCCCGAAGCAGCGCTTGACTTTTGATCAGGAACGAGTCCGACAGCCGCCACTCTCCCTTTCCACGTTTTACCTGGAATGGCGTCTGAGGTAATCGTAACGCTTTGTCCCTTTTTCACTTTCAGCGTGTCGTATTCGGACAAATTGCCGGCAACGATCAGGTGTTCCGGGTCTCCTATATGTATAACCGGTTCTTGAATATCCGATTTTTTAGAAGCCGCTTCTTGATTTACCGAGATTACCGTCCCGTCCATCTCACTCTTAACATTGAGATTCGCCACTTGATTTTCAAGAGACTGCTTTTGCAAATCAGATTGCTTTAATTCGATTTCCGCCGTTTTTTGCTGAAGCTGCAGATCAGTCCGTTCGGATTCAATTTGTTTTTTGGCTTCCGCTTCTCCAACTTGTTTTGCCAGATCTTGTTCCTTGCTGTTTAATGCTCTGAGTTTTTCTTCAACTTGTTCGATTTGCATCCGTTTTGATTGTTCTGTCAACTCATTTTGTTCTTTATCAAGATTGAGCTGCTCATTTGTATACGTGACTAACGACGACCCTTTTTTTACTTTGTCGCCTTCTTTTACTTTCACTTTATCAAGAGTTCCTTTATCCGCTTCATAAAAAACATACTGTTCTTTAGAGAATTTAAGTGTTCCCGGAACCATAACCGTAGAGGAGATTTCTCTGTTTTCCATGGTTCCGGTTTCGATTTTTTTCCCGGCGCTGCCGCCCGCGGGAGCGGCAGACTTATAAATATTGATACCGATGAATACTGCAACAATTACGGCGATGCCGATTCCGATCCAAATTTTTTTCATGTTATACACCTGCTGTCACTGAACTTAACAGTCCTCCGACTGCCGAAACCAAAAGCATAATAACAAACAGGACAATCGCGGAAGTCCAGGCCGCTTTTTTCGAAATGCCGCCTGTATAGCGAAGTCCCAAAGCGAGCAGAATATAGCTCCAGATGCTGAAAATGTCGAACGCGCTTAAAAAGACCGCAACGCCGTCTCCGGCCGGTATGATACTCGCCAAAGATGTAACGGCGTGCAGGGAGCCCGCTCCGGTAAAATAAGTGACAAGACCGTTAATGACTAAGCCGATATTGGTAATAAATGCCGTGAACAGGCTGAGTGAGAGCATTTTTTTATAAGTTGTCACGCCGCCTGAAATTTTGACGCACAGCCAGTAAATGAGCGGAACGATAAACAGAGCGATAATGCCCCCGAAGATTCCTCCGAACATCGAGCCGAATTTAGCAATGGTTTTGGTCATTTCAATCTGATCATCCGACAATCCGTCAAGAGATGTGCTGTTCAGCACTTCTTCATAATTCATCCCCAGTCCGCGCAAAATACTGCCGGCCGCGATGAGAATGATGACAATCAGGAGAGGAATGCCGATGACCGGCTTTTCTTTTAATCTTTTAAACTGCACAACAGGACTTGTAATGACGCCGAAAATTGACGGCTTTTCCGTTACTGCCGTATTGCTTTTTTCCAGGTTTGGTTCCATATTGCTGATGCCTCCTATGTATTATTCTGTTTATACGTACGCTTTAGGCTGAGAGAAGTTTCAATTTTTTTGCCGTTTGCGTATTTATGCTAAATTGTAACACAAATTCTCAGCTTTACGTTCCATAATTATGTAAAAAAAAGTATTGTCAGACCGGTATGACGGGAGGCTCAAAGCCTTGTGAAGGCACTGTCTTCAGCCTATTCATCTAATCAAAACCGTCTCAATCACAAATTCCTTTAAATCCCATTTAGATATTCTCTGGAATTCAGCTCCTATATACAAAAAAGCCGGATGGCAATGATGCTCATCCGGCTCTTTTTTCACCCTCCGCTTACAGGAGGGATAAAGGCAATGGTATCACCTTCTGTTACGATGCTGTTGTCTTTTACATATGTTTCATTGATTGCGATCATGGCATTGTCAATCGTCTGAAGTCCGTACCGTTCCTTTAACAGTGTTTTTACAGCAGACGCCGCCGTCTCTTTTTCTTCAAGTTCAATGACCGGTGTTCCCGCCTGCTCCGCAAGCCCGGCAAACAATAATACTTTAATCATCGCGATTCCCCTTTATCCAAATCCGGTTTTCCGTTCGGATAGGGCGTTGTTTCCAGCTGATCGCCTATCCATTCTTCGCCGTCTTCCCAGATTTCTTTTTTCCATATCGGCACAATCTGTTTTATCCGTTCAATTGCATATTCATTCGCCTCATATGCCGCCTTTCTGTGCGGTGAAGACACGGCGATTACGACCGCTGCTTCTCCGATATCAAGGACGCCGACACGGTGAGTGATTGCAGCTTCGGCTCCTTCCCATTTCGCACTGATTTCATCGCCGATTTGAGAAAGCATTTGAACAGCCATCGGTTCATACGCTTCATATTCGAGCCGCACCGTCCGCCGCCCGGCAGTCCACTCTCTGACCGTGCCGATAAACGTTGTGATGGCGCCGGCTTCACGCTTTTCAACTTTTTTTACGATATTTTCCGCAATGATAGGTTCCCTTGTAATTTGAAAACGTTCCATTTATGCTGATTCCCCTTTCAGCTGCGAAAGCACAAACATAATGGCAGCCGGATCGTCCGCATGGAATACGGGCATGCCTGCATCTGCCGGCATATGCTCCGTATTTCTGCTGATAACCGCGATCACGCGCTCCAAATGCTTCAGCTTTTGCCAATCTTCGCTGTCTTTGATCATAATGATTTTCGGATGCGGCGCATGTTTAAATCCCTCTATAAGAAGACCGTCAATTCCCAGACATTCATACAGACTGATCAAACCCGCCAGATCCCATTTTTTTCGCGCCGTAAGCTGCAGGACGCCGTCCCCTTCTACTGCCGTAACCGCGGCTCCGGCTTTTGAAAAACGCTCCGAGTCTTTTCCGTCAGAAAAAGGTTCCGGTTCTCCGCCATGTCCGTGATGTTTTAAACATCCAATATCGCACTCTTTCGGCGCCGCTTTCAGCACACGTTCAATAAACGTTGTTTTACCGCTGTTTTGAAAACCTACGATCTGGACGATCGGGAAAGAATTGACCACGGCCATTCACTTCCATTCTCATCACGGATGAGGAGCACGTGAACCGTCCGTCCCGCTTCATACCCCCTCGTTCCTCCCGGCAGAAGGATAAACGCGTTTGCTTCGGCTAGAGATGTGACTGAGCTTGATTTGTCGAGACCGACCGGTGACGCCATCATCTTTCCGTCCTTATGATAAACAAATGCTCTCACAAATCTCGTAAACGGATTCGGTTTCGGAAAGTCGTTTGTTAACACGGCTTCCGCCCATCCGGAATGAGGTTTTTCATTCAGAAGCCACGTCTGAATCATCGGTTTGACAAACAGGGTGAATCCGACATAACATGCGGACGGATTGCCTGAAAGGCCGAACAGCAGCATGTCATCGGCCCGGGCGACAGTTGTCACGCTCCCCGGGCGCATTGCCACTTTGTTAAAAAGAACTTCCGCTCCGAGCTTATTATAAATGTCTGGAAGAAAATCAAAATCGCCGACTGACACGCCGCCGGTCGTGATCAGAAAATCAACTTTTTTCATAGCTTCCTTCACCGCAGCATAGCTGTCATCAAAATCATCGGAAATTTTCCCTAAGTTCAGCGGTACCGCGCCCGCTTCAATGACCTGGGCATACACCATGGCAGCGTTGCTGTTGCGGATTTTCCCCGGCTCAAGCGGATCGCTGACATGAAGAAGCTCGGTTCCCGTTGCGATAATGCCGACAACCGGCTTTCTGACCACGGGAACGGAAGCATAGCCGAAGGTTGCTAAAAGAGCGGTTACGCCCGGCGTGATTTTCGTCCCTTTTTTTAATAGCGAGCTGCCCTTTTTCGCATCTTCTCCTTGATATGAAATATTATCACCCGCATGAAAAGGGCGTTTCACTGACATGTAATTCGTCCCGTTTTCAGAAAACGTTTTTGTCAGTTCAAGCATCACTACGGCATCCGCGCCTTTTGGAATCTGCGCCCCCGTCATAATGCGGACCGCTTCATAAGGCCCGAGTTCTTTTTCTGACACGGCGCCGGCTCCGATATGGTCAATGACTTCAAAGGTGACGGCATTGTCACGGGAAGCCGTTTTTGAATCGCTCGCCCTGATGGCAAACCCGTCATACGGGGAACGGTTAAAGGCCGGCACATCATGATCCGCCTTAACATCCTCCGCCAAATAGCGGTGGAGACTGTCCTCAAGCGCCACCCATTCGGTATCCCCCTGTTTTTTATACCGGCTCACCCGGCGGACTGCTTCGTCCACCTGAATCGGCGTTCTTTTTTCAAGCATAGCAATATCTCCCCTTCCTACAGTCCGATCACTCTGGCCAGAACTGAATTTGCTTCTTTTATATCGTTTGTACCGTGAATCAAAGCCCGTCCGTCCTGAAAAATAACGATTCTGAAGCGCTCATACGCCATGTGCAGCAGAAATTCATTTGCTTCCACTTTACCGATCTGCTTCAGGCGTTTGACAAGCTCTTCTTTATCCAGCCTCTTTAAGGCTTCCGATCTGATTTGAACGGTGTCTCTTCCGCACAGCACGCTTGCTTTCGGCCTGTTTTCAGGCTGCAGATACGGATATACGGGCTCCGCGCCGCAGGAAGGGCAATGATCCCGTTTGATCTGATCCACATTTATGCTCATATTGGTGTTATTCCACACGTCAAACGTGAAAAAGCGCCGATTTACCGCTGCATGATTTCCTGTCAGCAATTTCAGCGCCTCAGCCTGCTGATAAGCGGAGACGATATGAACCGCCGGAGGTATGATACCTGCTGTATCACATGTCGCTCCGCCCACGGGCATTTGCTCAAACAGGCAGGATAAACACGGCGTAACCCCCGGAATAATCGTCATGCACATTCCCTGACTGCTGACACAGGCACCGTAAATCCAAGGTGTTTTCGTTTTCAGCGCCAGATCATTGATGACCATTCTCGTTTCAAAATTATCTGTCGCATCCACGATGCAATCCGCTTGTTCGATCAGCGGTTCGAGCGTTTCCGCCGTACCTTCCGCCGCGTAAGCATCGATATGTATATCACTGTTTACCGCCAAAAGACGCGCCTTGGCCGCCATTGCTTTCGGCAGGCGCTGTCTCGCGTCTTCTTCTGTATACAGCTGCTGTCTTTGTAAATTGCTCCATTCCACATAATCCCGGTCAATAATCGCCATACGGCCCGCTCCGGCTCTTGCCAAGCCCTCTGCCGCGGCTGTTCCGAGGGCTCCGGCTCCGACAATCAGGACACTGCTGTCAGCCAGCGCCTGCTGCCCTTTTTCCCCTATCGGCTTAAATCTTGTCTGCCGCGAATAGCGCTCTTCCATCTGTGTTGTCCCCTTGCATTTTTATTTCCATCATACCATGTTTCTTCCCGATCAGTCCTGATTTGAAGACTCGACATGCGCCAAAAGTCTGGTGTAATCGTCCCGTGTGTTGATATTAGCGAACTCCTCCGGCCCGGCGCCGATGTCTTCAGCCTGCACATAACAGACAGACAGCCGTTTCAGCGTGTCTGTCATTTTCAGTTTGTTTTGTGTCAGCTGATCAAAAAGCACATCCTGCACCCGTTTATGGTAAACCGCCAAGAGGGGATGCTCTCTGTTTTCACAAACCGGTATGACAGCGTCCAGATTTCCGGTCAGCTTCATTTCAAGCGCAGCCATCGTCTTTCTTGTCACGAGCGGCGTGTCACAGGATATGACCGTGTATGTTTCGCCTTCCGTTTGTTTCATTGCCGTATATATGCCGGCCAGCGGGCCCATTCCCCGAAACCGCGGCTCATCGGCAAAAACATGCCGCTCCCTGTTTGATAAGAACTTTTTTATATGCTCAGGGCGGCTGATAATTACCGTTTCTCCGCCGCCGAAGGCTTTTTTCGCCTGTTCATAAAACATGCCGCCCTTCCACTTTGCAAAAGCTTTCGGTTCTCCGAATCTTCGGGAAGCTCCCCCCGCTAATATTACATTCACCCGTTTCATGTCATCTCTCTCCCATTCTATATAAAAGCATAGCAAACGCCTCAGCCGAAATACAATATTACGGTGCTTGTCTGTTTAAATAAGAGGAATAGCCGTTGTTCCTTTCCCATATTGTAGTGTTAACATCATGAGGGAGATGGTTCTTATGAAAATATCCGGTCCGTTTTTCCACGACACTTCTCAAGAGAACCTTTACTTGAAATCCGAACTTTCCAGATGCAGAAAATTAATTTCAGAATTTGAAGCAAGCTACTTCCATCAGAAAAATAATAAGCTTCAAGAGGAAAACGCCAATATTAAAGAGCGGCTTCACAAGCTTTCTGACGAATTGGAAGCCATGGCTCAAAAACACAAACAGACAAGTGACACGGAACGTTCTTTGCAGGAAATCAGAGCCGGGCTGCTCGATAAAATCGTCATTCTGCAAGAACTGCTTCAGCAGGAAACGTTTCGGCGGAAGAATGAGATGGAAGAAAAGCACCGTCTGCATCTTACAAATGTAAAATTTGAAGAAGAAAATAAAAACTTACATACCCGCATCCGCTCACTTGAGACCGCCATTCAAACTGAACGGACTTCTCACGAAGATATGAAACAGCGTTATCATGCCGCTGCAGACGAAAATACCCGGCTCCAAACACAAATGATAGAAAAAGAATACCAGCTCAAACATATTAAAATAGAAATTAATCATATGAGAGATCGAATACTAGAAACAAAAGAACGGCTTGTAGAAATAGAAAAAACGAAAGAAAAGTTATTTCAAGAAACCATTCTTTCGTATAAACGGCAGCTGGACGAAAGTGATGCTTGGATTGCCGGCCATTTTGCTGATATTGACAGCCGCACGGCGGAACCGGCGGAACAAGCTCTGGAAATCCCTTCTGTTTCCAAAGAGACTGTTCAGGCAGAAGACTTGCTTAAAGCCGTTACCGAACAAGTCATCTCCCTGCAAAAACAATTTGTACAATCAGAGTCCCGCGATCAGTCGTTTGATGAAAAACTGGATGCGTTGAAAGAACGTGCTGACGGCGAAAAGCCTTTCCAAAAATATGTCGTCAAGCTTGAAAAAAAGCCGGGAAAAGATGCGTCACTTCCGCAGAATAAGCGGGAAAACGCAAAAAAACTGCTTGAGTAACGCAAGCAGTTTTTACTGTTTTATTCAGCAGCCGTATCATTTGCCGTTTCTGCTGTTTCCTGAGAAATTTCTCCCTCAAGAATATATTGGCCGCGGTATGGTTTTTTCACTTCCGGATACATTTTAATTAAGCTTTGCATAAATGTTGTCATATTAGGAATTTCAAGGCCGCTTTCCTTTTCAATTTCCTTTTGCAGTTCGGAACTTTTGATCGCTGCATTGTGGCGTTTCAACGTTTTAATCGCTGCTTCGCGCAGTTTTGCCGCTTTTGATCCCGGTCTCGCCGTCCCTCTTCTTCTTCTTGTAGAACCGTCCGGAATGCCGGCGGGAAGAGACGTAATAGACTGCATCTGCGGCTGGGAGGATTGAGTCTGTGTCTGCGGCTTTTGATAGCTTCTCATTTCCTGTGCCGCAAGCTCTGCAAGCACCGGGAGAGAGTCACTTTTTTTCTCCGGACGAAACTCTTTTTTTGTATCGGACAGGCTGCCTGTATTGTCTAATTCTCTCAGTTTTGCATATATTTTATCACGTTCTATTTGATATTCACGAATGACTTTTACCTCTGCTTCGTTCAATTGTTCTAAACGTAAGCGCAGCGCTTCTCTTTCATTAAACATGTGTAAAACCCCCTGTCAAAAATTTAAACGCTTTTATTAAGATATTAGATTACAAAAGTAATTTTATCAACTATTATTTTATCATTTTACTATTTTATTTACTCTATGAAAAATTGCTTATTTTCTGAAAATGGTACTTTATATACAAAAATCCTTATCATATAGGGGATTCTGGACAAAGTTCCAATTTATTCAACCATTTCAAAATATAACTTGAAATTACTTCTTTAATGAAAATTAGCGTGATATCTACAATTTTCGACTATAATATGTAAAAGATAATGATATGGATAAAACAAGCGGTACAGCGTGTTTACGGCTGTTTCTCTTATTTTTTAAGCCACACATGTCATATTGGAATTTTTTATCCAATAGGCACAAAAAAACCCTGTTACCTAAACGGCAAAGGTCTTGCGGAACCGAGACAATAGTCCGGCGGAGATTGTCCCGATTACTCAGAAGCCTGCTCCGTTTCTGAAAGTACTCGGCTGACGCGTTTTTCAAGCATTTTCATCCCGCTTCCTCCCGCTTGAAAATGGCGGAGCTGTCCGCTTTTATCAAAAACGTAATAAGCCGGCACATATTCATTTTCAAATGCTTCAGTCAGCGTATGATCGCTGTCGACGTAAATCGGCTGAGAGATATCATGTTCAGCCGCTGTTTTCTTGATTTTCTCAAGATCAAGATCATCTTCGGAACGGGGCATGTGAACGGCCACCACATTCAGCTGATCTTTATATTTATCACGAAACCCGTTCACCTCAGGCATCGCTTCTTTACACATGCGGCAGCTGGCGGACCAGAAGTGAATCAGTGCCGGCTTTCCGCCGACCAGCTGTTCCTTCGAGACTTCTCTGTTAATCCATGCTTTAGCGCCTGTCAATTCAGGCATTTGCTGACGTAATTTCATCTTATTTCCCTCCTTACGAAAAAGGTTTTTTGCCGGGGCTTTCAGTCCGCCGGGCAACGTTCTCCTGTTTTCCCTCCAAAGGATATGATTTGGCTGAATCACCATGTTAAAATGAGTGTGGCGATTCCTTAGTTCATATCTTCACAAAAATGATGATATTGAAACCGGGCAATATGAACAAATCATAAATGAAATAACTGATTTCTATTAAAAGGTTTATTTTATTTTAAAAACGGGTATATCACTTTTAGCTTTTTCCGCAATAGACTTGAAAGGAAGACATCACTATGATTGATTTAAAACACTTTGATTGGGCCGGGCTTCTCACATCTGCCGGGATTTTCATCATAAAGCTGGCTCTCATTATTTTAGCGTACTTTATTTTCCGGACGGCAGGAAAAAAGCTGATCAAGCATCTGTTTCAGAAATTCGAGCAACAAAACAACCTCTCTACAGGCCGCGCTTATACTTTGCGAAGCCTCGCGCTTAATGTATATGGATACATCCTGATTTTCGTTTTTATCGTAATGATTTTGGATTTATTTCACTACAATCCGAGCGCTCTCATTGCCGGCGCCGGCGTGGTCGGTCTCGCAGTCGGCTTCGGGGCTCAGGGGCTTGTCAGTGACATCGTCACCGGATTTTTTATCCTTTTGGAAAAACAGATCGACGTCGGTGATTATATTACGGTTGCCGGCTACAGCGGCATTGTCGAGCAGGTCGGTCTCCGTACGACGCAAATCCGGAGCTTTGACGGCACGCTTCACTATCTTCCCAACCGGGGCATTACGAATGTGAGCAACCATTCCCGCGGAACGATGCAGGCGCTTGTCGATATTAAAGTGCCGCTTGAAGAAAATCTTGATGAAACCATTCAAATCCTGCAAACCGCGTGTGACAAAGCAGCCGCTGAGCTCCCGCAGATTAAGGAAGGGCCGGACGTCATCGGGGTTCAGGATTTAAGCTCGTCAGAAATGGTGCTCAGAATCATTGCCAAAACAGAAAATATGGAGCAATGGCGGGTTGAACGCGTACTGCGGAGAGAAATGAAAATCGCGCTCGACCGTTTTAAAAACGCCGCTTCCGCCGAATAGAAAAACCGAAGCGTAAGCTTCGGTTTTTTCTTTTTAATGAAATTTTTTTTCCACTTCGCTGCAGATTTCGTCGGCGGTCATTCCGGAAGCCGTAATGACGGGAGCCTGAGTTGACGTATCTGCAATTCCTTGGACATTGCTGTCAAGTCCGGTTACAACACAGCAGTCACAATTCTTCGCATCCTCAGGAGTCTTCATCATCACTACGTCATATCCTTTTTGTTTTAACGCCTGTTCTACATCCGATAAAGATTGTTCAATTCCAATTTTTTTCGTCATATTGAACACCTCCGTTATGTAGAATGCTCAATTTTTGTTAGATTATTCTTCTTTTCGGATTTAATTGGCATACTTCGAAAAATATCCGACCATGACATTTACCGCGGTTTCCATCGCATCTTCATCCGGGTTCAGCTTTGCGTGATGAAGCCCGTGGGATGAATCGGTCCCCAGCCAGAACATAAAGCCGGGATATTTTTTCAGCATATATCCGAAATCTTCTCCGGTCATCGCTTCTTTCGCCGTTCTCACGTCAGCAAGCTGATGATCGCTGACAAATTGCATAAATTCTTCGGTCAGGCCGCTTGTATTATAAACTTGATGATAAACGGACGGATACGTGACTTTTCCTTTGCATCGGAAGCCGATTTCAATTCCTTTGACAAGCTCTTCAATCCGCTTTTTCACCATACGCATTGATTCCTCGGAAAGCGTCCGGATGGTTCCCTCCAGATGAGCATCCTCTGCGATGATATTTTGCGCCGTGCCCCCGGTAATCGTTCCGACAGTGATCACAGCGCTGTCAAGCGGATCCGTATTTCTGGATATGACCGTCTGCAGCTGCGTGACAAGCGTGCTCGCGGCGACGACCATGTCGTCTGCTGTATGCGGATATGCCGCATGCCCGCCTTTCCCCTCGAGATCGATGACGAGTTCGCTCGTATTGGCAAACAGCAATCCGCTTTTGGTGGAGATTGTGCCTACAGGAAGCTCAGGTGCTATATGGAGAGCGGTAATCAAATCCGGTGTCCATTTTTTCAGCACATCGCTTTCAAGCATCGGTTCCGCTCCGCCCGGTCCTTCTTCAGCCGGCTGGAATAAAAAGAGCAGATCATGTTTGACGGGATGATGGACAAAATGATCAATAATGCCTAGCGCGATGGTCATGTGCATATCGTGGCCGCATGCGTGCATAAAACCGGGGTGTTCAGATGCAAACGGAAGCCCCGTCTGCTCTTCAATCGACAGAGCGTCTATATCCGCTCTGTAGGCGAGCATTTTTTCCGGAGCCGTGCCGTTGACTTTAACAAAGATCCCGGTTCTCCAAGTTTCGATTTCAATTCTTTCCTCCGGATATTGGTTCAATAGATTCAGCAGGTACTGCTGGGTTTTATATTCCTGAAAGCCGATCTCCGGAATGCGGTGCAGATCTCTTCGGATGGCAATGAGCCGCTCTTTTTCCATATGTATTCCTCCTTGAGATAAGAATAAGGCGTGGATTTTATCATCCACGCCCATTCTATCAAACCATTCCTTACAGCTGGCGTAATTCCTGTTTGATTTCTGTTTTGCCTTTTGTTTTTTCATCGATATCTTTGATTTTTTTCGCAGGTGTTCCCGCTACAACGGTATATGGTTCGACATCGTTCACAACGATGGCTCCCGCAGCGACAACCGCGCCTTTACCGATTGTTACGCCTTCAAGCACAACCGCATTTGCGCCGATCACAACGTCGTCTTCCACGACAACAGGCTTAGCGCTAGGCGGCTCAATAACGCCCGCTAATACAGAACCCGCTCCGATGTGGCAGTTTTTGCCGACAGTCGCGCGCCCACCGAGAACAACGTTCATATCAATCATCGTACCTTCGCCGATGACTGAACCGATATTAATAGACGCACCCATCATGATAACGGCATTGTCGCCGATTTCGACTTGGTCGCGGATAATAGCGCCGGGCTCGATTCTCGCTTTAACATCTTTTAAATCAAGCATCGGGATCGCAGAGTTGCGGCGGTCATTCTCAATGACGTAATCCTCAATTTTGTCTTTGTTTTCTTCGATTGCGCTTTTAATTTCAGCCCACTCGCCAAAAACGACGCCGGATTGGCCGTTCAGGAATGTTTTAGCGGAATCGCCAAAGCTGATTCCTTCGAGATCGCCTTTTACATACACTTTTACAGGCGTTGATTTTGTACTATTTTGAATAAATGAAATAATTTCATTTGCATCCATCATTTTCATATGTATTGTCCTCCTCTGATTTTCTACCTCATTACTGTAACAAAGGAAGGATACAAAGACAAGAAAAAAAGGAACAAGCCTTTATTCTGCCGGCTGGCTGCACAGCGCGGCAAACTGTCTTCCGAATTCCCGGAGCTCTTCTTCCTCACTGCCCTCAGGGTTGTTTTCAATTTTGACCGACGGCAGCACCACCCGCCCGCCGCGGGCCGTGATTACTTTTTCCAATTCGTCAACTGCTCCGCAAAAAAACTCATAGGACGTATCTCCGGAACCGAACAAAGCAAATGTTTTTCCCGTAAACTCCAGGTTTTCCATATCTTCAGCAATATCGAGCATTTCATCAGGAAGATCCCCGTCTCCCCACGTATATGTGCCTAATAAAATATACTCGTAATCATTAAAAAGTTCGGCATGAATATCCATCGCTTCATATCTGTCTACGGATGCTTGTGCTTGGATCAGCCCTTTTTCAATTAAATCCGCCATCGCCTCGGTGTTTCCTGACATTGTAGCGTAAACAAGCAGTACATTCCCCATCTTCGTCTCTCCTTTATGCATAAAAACTAATGTGCGAGCCGAACCGCCTCATACGGTCTGACAAACTTACTTTCGTAAAGGCCCGCGCAAAAAAAGTTTTCTTCCCGGTTTGCCACCCGCCATCCGTGACCGCGGATCGTATCAAACCACTTTAATTCACCGGCGGCGAGATCAGCTTGATAAATACGCGAAAATCCGTTTTCGTCCTGTGACGATGTGACATAAATAATCCCGTTATCCTCAGAAACGTCGAGAAATGATTTTTCCCGTACGGCGGGCCCGGCTGTAATGGCAAACTCCTCTTGCGTCCGCACGTTTCGGACGGCAACCTCCCCCCGTTCTCCCTTTGCCGCGCCCTTTGCTGCAATGAGCCAGTCATTCTGATACATCATCATTGAAGCCGTCATGCGCTGCCTTTCGCGGCTTATACGCCGGATGCGGTCTTCCGTCAGATCATACGCCCAAATGCCGCCATGATTCATATGAATCCGGGTGCCGATATAAATCGTCTGACCGTGTAAACAAAGCGAACGGATGACAGGCGGCTCCTTTAATTGTGAAAAGGGCTTAGCCACATGCCAAGTGACGCCGAAATCATCAGATAAGTAGAGGCAATATGTGCCGTGCGCACAGACAAACCCGTCATTCCGCCCGGCAACGGCCCATACGGAGGCGCTGGTCGGAAATCGGGAGACCGTCCAAGTCTTTCCCTGATCGGCTGATCTGAGAACGGCGCCTTTTTCTCCAGCCGCGAATATGTAGGGCCCTATATAAGTCAGCACATGAATTCTGCTTTTCACTCGGAATAGTCTTTTCCAGCCTTCTTCCGCGGAAAAATGAAAAATACCTTCGTCTTTCACTGCGACAAAATATCCTAAAGTCACTGATGCCATGACAGCCGTCGCGCCTTTATGAAACATGGCACCGGTCTCCGTGGTGAGCGGCCCATGCAAGAAAACCGCGGACAAATTCTTTGCAGCATTCCTGATCCTCAGCCGTCTCGGGCGCCAATTCGATTTTCAGCGTTTCCGGATATAAATTGGCTCCGGCCTGTTCAAACGCATCGCAAAACAGCGTGACCGCTTCGCAAAACTTCGGGTAGGCGTGATCGCCTGAACCGAAACAGGCCGTTTTCAGTCCGTTGAGCTGGCTGTGCAGAATATCTTCGTAAAAATCTTCCGCTTCGTAAGGAAGATCACCATCCCCCCATGTGTACGTGCCGACAAAAACATAATCATATGCTTCGAGAGAATCCGCATCTGCCTCATCCATGTCGAGACAGTCAACTGCTATCTGATGCCCGCTCAGTGTTTCTTTTATAATGCCGGCAATATCCTCTGTATTCCCCGACATGCTTGCGTATATCATTAATGCTTTCTGCATATGATCACCTCGTAATTGATAATGATTTTCATTAACATATATAACACTTTAAATGATAATGATTTTCATTGTCAATAAAAAATAAAAAAAAGACAGCATGATTGCTGTCTTTCTAAAATGGGCGTTCCTGCTTCAGCATATCTTTAATGACAGAAACAAAAGCCTGCACCTGTTTTAATTCAAATGCCGGCTCATAACCGAGCAGCCATGTGTCACGGCCGATCGGATGATCTTTTGTATCAAGCAGGGGCATTTTATTTACTTTGTCTTCCTCTTCTAAAGTGACTGACGGCAGAATGGCATAACCGATTCCGTGCAGCGCCATCTGCTTGCACGTTTCAATCTGATCGACGAGGATGGTCTGTTTCGGCGAGGTTTTGAATTTTTGATGCCACCAATGCTGAATTTCCTGAAAATATGTACTGTCACTTTTGAATTGGATAAACGGCCGATCGGTATGGGCAATATCATCAATACAGGAAATTTCCGTATCAACCAAATATAAATGATCGGTCATTAAATAATCTTTCCGGCCTTTCCATTCCGGATTTCCCCGGATAATGCCGATATGTACCTGATCTTCATACAGACTTTTCAGCATTTCGCTGCTCCACCCTGTAATGAGAGAGACCTTTGCATTCGGATATCGTTCCACATATGTTTTTAACACTCTCGGAAGCCAGTGCTGCCCGATAATGGAGGCGACGGCAAGCTTTAATGTGCCGTGAATCTCACCCTCAAGTTCATCAATGTTTTCTCTGATTCTTTCTTGCCGATCCGTGACGTCATTTGCAAATTGTATGATTTTTTCTCCTGCCGGCGTTACCGTAAGTCCTTTTTGAGATCTTAGAAAGATCTTTGTTCCCCAGGCTTTTTCAATGGTCTGCAATCGCTGGGACAGAGCCGGCTGTGACACGAATAACCGTTCGGCAGCCTTCCTCATGTTTAATTCCTCAGCTAAAACTACGAGCATATGAAGCTCTTGAAGCTGCATGTCGTCCTCCTTTTCAATGCCTTTCGTATTTCTTATCTACCATTCTAATAAAATAAAGGCTGCCGAGGCAAGCGCCACTCATATGTATGCGTTTTCTTTTTCCGGCATGCAAAAGAACAAATAGGCTGATCGTGCGAGCCTACTTATTCAATGATCTGATATGGCTGCTCAACTGTTTTAACACGACTCTTCTCGTGAAAATGCCTTCAAAGACGCCTTCATCATTTTCAACGCAGACAAAGCCGTTGTTAATGACCATGCTGAACCCTTTGATAATCGGATCATTGATGTGGAGACGGGGAATGTCTTTCAGCATGACTTCCTCAACCGTAATTTGATCCAGTTTCTCAAACTCGATCCGTTCAAGTCCGAAAATGCTGTTCATAATCATATTTGTCCCGATCAAACCGTGCAGACGGTACGAAGCGTCGAGGACGGGAATGGCGGTATAGCCGGTTTTGGTCAGCACTAAAAGAGCATGCTCAAGGTTGTTACCGACTTGAACGTGCGCCACTTTATCCGCCTCGATCATAAATTGTCCGACTGTTGCATCAAGAAGCTGATCTGATTGTAAGCTAATCATGTCACTTCGACCCCTTTACATTTTTCATCAAAGCATGTATTCCCTATATTGCAATAATATAAACATTATCATTTTTTGTCGAAAAGTTTCCGTCAATAAAAAAGATACTCTTTGCAATCGAGTATCAATTTATAGGCCGCTGATTAATTTTCATTCCGAAAACGGTCATAGAGCGTTACGAGTTTTTTATAAGTGGTTCCATCAACGCTTTTTGACCCTGCTTCTATATCGTTGATTTCGCTGGTCAAAAGCTCAATGGCATATTCTTGATTGATCAGGATATTCAGCAGAAGTTTCTGTTCTTCTTCCGTAAATCGTTCACTGATAAGACTCATACGTAATCAGGCCCCCTATTTTTAACTGAATACCTCTGAAAGCAAGGTGAAATTTGCTTTCAGCTCTACCGCTAGAATAAGTAAACAGAAAAAAATCGTCAACCGCATAATTCGACATTTTGCGGATTCTGTATGAAATATTATTTTGTGTAACGATTGGCATAACTGAATGCTGTGCAGGAATCGGGCTTGATTTTCGCTTCAATGCCCATCGAGGTAATGCGGCCGGTCATTTCTTGTATCAATTCTTTTGTCAGCCCTTTTTGACCGATATCCAGATGCACTTCAAATGAAAGATCCGCCCCTTCATCCGCAAAAGGCAAGAGTAAATCTGTCATTTCCATAAGACGGCCGTCGAGGATATGCGCAGCCATCTCCTGGCTGAACGCGGTTTCCAGCGAAATTTTTTCGCGAAGGCTATGTATCGGTCTTGCAAGATCATGATTTTTCAAACAGCCCCAAGCTCCCTTGCCTGTACGGTGCAAGTGTATAGCCGTAATAAACTTTGTGAAGTCGCGGTAAACTTGTGAATCAGTCCCTACAGACAGCACGTATGCTGAACGGGGGTCTTTATTGACAAAGCGTTTCAGCCGCTCCGTCACGTCTTGAAAGGTCATCTGTGCCTCAGAAAGATTATAAAACAGAAAAGAATCAGCCATGTACGGACACTCCTCTTTCCAGAGTCTACAACCAAACGAACAAGCACGTTCCTTTGCATAATTTAATAAAGCTCCGCTTGCGGAAGACCGGAAGCTTGGTCAGCCTGAAAAATCAAATCAAATTACTGAAGGAGCTCAAAAATTTCAATAGAAATCATGTCAATGTTATCAAACGGATATGTGTTAGGTTTTTCACCTTTTTGGAAAACCGTCAGTTCAAACGTTTGATTTTTTTCGAAATATTTAACACTGCAAATTTTTTCGCCGTTAACTTCAAAATAACGCTGCATCGGCTCGTTCGCCGCTTCCGCTGTTTCTTGCAGACTTTGCAGCCGCGTGATGATACCCATTAATTGTGACATTCTAAAAAAAGACTCCTTTCAAAAAACAACTTCAAATCAACAAGTATTTATTATAATACAAGTTCTACAGAGCATCATACCATAAAGTAGACCGGGATGGCATTTTCCCGCTGGATTTTCAAAAAGAAATAAACGGGAAAACCGTGTTTTCGAATAGTTTGAAGCTTTTTTCGGAATGTCATACACCTTTCAAAAAATTTTTTCGCTTTTTGAGCCGCCATTGTCAGATGTATGTGAGAAGAAGCCTTTTTATGCGCAGACGGCATAAAAAAACTTGGCGGGGGTAGCGCCAAGTTTTTTCGGATCTTGATCTGATAGAGGGGTTGGGGAACAGAGAGTAACTTCTCTCTATAACTAAATGATAATGATTATCAGTATCATTGTCAATCGTTTTTTAAAACTTTTTCACACTTATAAAAAAAGCGGCATACAGCAGCCGCTTTAAAGTAACCCGTCCTGTTCATATAAATAAGAGTAAGGCAGATCGATAAATAAATACATATTGTCATCCATCGGGTATGAAAAGGTTCTGATCATCTCACCCGTCTCAATATCACTGTACAGGTCACTGAAAAAACCTTTTCTTGAATTCCGCATCTTCATGATGTTTTCTAAAAAGTACGGACGCCAGCTCCAGTTTTTCTCCATGTATTCAGGCTGATAAAGCCATTCGCCGGACTGCTTGAACACATTTCCCGTCAGCTGATAGCCTTCTTCATCACACATATAAATTCTGAAGCAGCAGTCGGTCAGGTTTTCCGCCAGTTTTTTAATAAACTCATCGTCCGCCTGATGGGTTTTCTTCAGCTCGGAAACTGCCTGATTGACCCGCTTATAAAAATTCTCAGAGTGTTCATATACCGTTTCCAGCTTCTTTTTTTCTCTCGTGATAAATTGCTGAAACTCCGTTTTCAAGCGTGCTTTTAACAGGCTCCGGTCTATAAAATCCCCGCTCGGCGCCTGCAGATAATAGCCTTGAAAAAATCGGCCTCCGTTTCTCCATGCGTACTGGAGCTGGAAATCAGCTTCTATATCTTCATACAGCAGCGCGGCGCCGATTTTTCTCGCCAGCAATGAAATGCTGTACAGCACATGCTCATATGATGGTGACGGCTGAGATACCTTCAGCGCCTGCAAATCTATTTTCAGAAGGTCCGGTGAAAGGAGCGCGATTCTGTCCAGGTTGCTGCTCTCCTTACCTATATTGTCCACCGCGATTTTAATGCCGTATGTACGATAATAGGCAAGCATATGGTACAGCTGTTCAATGTCGCCTTCGAAATTGTGCTCGGTGATCTCAAGCACAATACGGTTCAATTCAATGCCCTGCTCTTCGTATTCTTTCAAAAGCTCAAGAAAGCTTTCGCCGTGGTCAAGCATCAATACATTCGCATCCTGATTGATAAAAATCAACAGATCACGGTCAGCTTCTTTAAACCGCTCCAGCGCCTGCCTGATGACTCTGTCATCGACCTCAAGCTTATATTCTTCCGGAATGCCGGAATCTAAGAAAAACGACCCGAGGCTCTCAATCTCCGCATCTGCCAAAATACGCCCAAGCACCTCATAGCCTACGACTCTTTGTTCTTCAGCGTTAAAAATCGCTTGGTAATACGGAATGACATCATCAATATTCGTCAGTATATCAAGTGGGTCCAACATGTTATCACCTGCTTCTCTATCTTTGTCTGATTATACACAATTATATCAGCACCACAAATGTTTAGATTAGGGGAAAAGGAGGCAGTATGGCAGCAGCTTAAAATAAAAGGGGGACATTTTTAAGATCACTCTTCAGACCGGTTAATTAAGGACGTTATTCATTTGTTTCACAATCACAAATAAAAGGATAAATATAAGAGCATTATAACCGGCAGCTGTCCAAAAATAATGGCTCCAATCAGTGCTGTTAAATATCCAATCATCATCATGTTTCAACTGAAAGAAAGTTCCTTTTTTATCTAAAATGCCAAATGTAAGAGTTGTTAACCCGCCAACACTCTCGGAAACGTCAACTCCATACATTGAACCGGCATGATCAGTATGATTTATTGGCATATACGTATAATCAGATAAAATTGTTTCCGCCAGCTTGGTTGGCAGAGACACATATAATACAGCCGATGTATCGCCTCCGAGCCCACTCAAATACTCCCTGGCTTTAATACATTTCGTTTCATCAGGAAAATCTATGTGATATAGCTTTTCAAATCTGATTATTTCATCAGATGTAAGATTGGTATTTTGATAATACTCCGGAGTAAAAGCACAAATAATAAAGTACCAAATATTAAAGATGATAGCTAAACTGCTTACAAATAGTACAACGAACCATTTTAATAATTTCTTCAATTAATCGCCCCTTAATCTTTCAAAATTATATCATAATTTTGAATAGAAAATAAAACAAGCGAACGGCGGCTTTAACGTTCGCTTGTTTTGCAAAATCATCAATATCTGAAAAATTAAAACGGATAAGGATTCAGCCATTGCCCCCCGTCCATTGTGATACAATCCCCGTTTATATAGGACGCTTCATCAGATAGCAAAAACGCTGCCAACGCGGCGATTTCTTCCGGTGTGCCCAGCCGGCCGAGCGGCACACTGTTCATAGTGCGGGACGCCGCTTTTTCCGATTCAAACAGCTTCTCCGCACCGCCTGTCCGTTCAATCGGGCCTGGGGCTATCGCGTTTGTGCGGATGCCGTATTTGCTCCCCCATTCAACGGCCAGCGTTCTTGTCAGTGACAATACCCCCGCTTTGGCTGCAGCGGAATGAACGACACCCGCTCCCGCTCCCCATGCGTATGTAGCGGCCATATTTAAGATGACGCCCTTCTGCTCCTGCTCGATCCAATGCCTTGCCGCGGCTTGGCTGCAGAAAAATGTGCCGTTTAAAACAATCTCAATAACAGCTTTCCATCCATTGGGCGTCAGCTTCTCTGCCGGGCAAATAAAGTTGCCGGCCGCATTGTTAATCAGCGCATCGAGCCGGCCAAAGACTTTTTTCGCTTCTGTAATCATGTCTGAAGCGGCGGAATCAGAACGGACATCCATTTGAAAACAGGCGACCTGCCCCTCAAAGGTCTCAATTTCTTTTTTTGTTTCCTCAAGTGCTTCATGGTTCCTCCCTGTCACCATGACGTGCCATCCTAATTCAGCCTGTTTTTTCGCCATTGCTTTTCCCATGCCGCTTGAACCGCCTGTAATGATTACCGCTTTCTTATCCATAACAAACCCACCCCTTTTATTGAATGAATAATCATTCATAATTTTATCATAGATGTCTTTCCGCGTCATTACATGCTGAGAAGGGATTTTTCAGCCAAGCTGATGATATAATAGAAAAACTCTGACAAAGGTTGGTTTTACATATGGAGAAAATGACCAGAAGAACATTTTTAAAAAGAGGATTCGGTGTTTTGGGTGCAGCTCTTGCAACGGCTTGCGGTGGCTACGGCTATGCCCGGTATATTGAACCGCGCATGATTGAAATCACCCGGCATACAATCACCAACCGCCTGATCCCCCGCGGCTTTGACAATTTTAAAATCGTTCAATTCAGCGATACGCATCTCAGTGATGTGTTTACATCCGTTGACTTGAAAAAAGCAGCGGAAAAGATCAATCAGCTGAAACCCGATCTGCTCATCTTTACGGGAGATTTAATTGATAAGCCGCATTTATTTAATGATCACCAGCGTGCACTCGCCGTGCTGCAAAATCTTGAAGCTCCCTTCGGCAAACTTTGTGTTTACGGAAACCATGACCACGGAGGCTACGGTACGAACACGTACAAGGCTCTGATGGAAGCGGCTGATTTTCAAGTGTTTCGAAACGGCTATCGTCAGGTGCAGCTGACAGACGGAAGCCGGATTGAACTCGCGTTTTTGGATGATGTAATGCTCGGAAAACCCGATTATGAAGGCACCCTGTCCCGCCTTTCCGAAGATGCGTTTTCCATTTTAATCGTCCACGAGCCTGATGCCGCTCTCGAGATAGGCGGATATCCCGTAAACCTCCAGCTGTCGGGACACACTCACGGCGGCCAGGTCCAGCTCCCGTTTTTCGGCCCTCTCATTACGCCTCCTTACGGAAAAACGTATACCGACGGCATGTATACGCTGCATGACACAGCCGTTTACGTCAATCGCGGGCTCGGTACGACAAGACTGCCGTATCGATTTTTAGCCAGACCGGAAATCACGCTGTTCACATTGAAAACCGAGCAAAAATAAGACTTTTATCCTGATGCACAGACACCCCCTCCGTAATATGTATATGGAAAAGAGCAAAAAGGAGGGTGATGAAACTGCTGACATATCAAGTGAAACAAGGAGAAACCATCTCAAGCATTGCGCAAGACTTCAGAATAAGCACTGCTGCTCTCCTTCAGGCAAATCCCTCAATCCAATCGGTCATATACGCGGGACAGCACATTATCATACCGAATCTTCCTGACCCATCCACCATTCCCTACTCCATCATCGTGTATATCGGAGCGAAGAAACTGGAGTTATACCGCCTTGGCAGGCTCATCCGTACGTACCCCATCGCAGTCGGAAAAATATTGACGACCACGCCGACCGGAGAATTTTACATCGTGAACCGCCAGCCTAAGCCCGGAGGCCCGTTCGGCGCTTATTGGCTCAGCCTCTCTAAAATTCATTACGGCATTCACGGAACAAATAATCCTTCCTCCATCGGCAAAGCGGTATCAAAAGGATGCATCCGGATGTATAATCAGGACGTCACTAAACTTGCCGCTGCCGTTCCTAATGGAACAAGGGTGACTATTATAAGATAGAAAGATCTTATTTGTTAATGGAACGAGCTGATGATAATATATTACAGTGGGACCTTTAGGGTAAGGAGCGTGTTTATGGATATATTTAAAAATCGCAATTTTGTCCGTCTCTTTTTCGCAGCACTCGCTTCTCAAATGGGAACGACTGTAGGTAATATGGCTTTCGCTTTTTACTTGCTGGACCATTTTTCAAATCAGCCGGCATACACGACTTTGGCTGAGCTGATGTATTCACTGCCGACAGTTTTCGTATTTCTGATTGTCGGTGTCGCAGCTGACCGGCTTGACAGGAAAAAGGTCGCAGAGAATTGTGACTGGATCAGAGCCGGACTGACGATCGTATTGTTTGCCGCACTATACACCGGGAGCATCCCTCTCGTGTTCTGTATTTTGTTCATCAGAAGCGCCGTGACCAAGTTCTTTTTCCCGGCGGAAGCCAGCCTTGTACAAGCTATTCTGCCTAAGGAGCATTACGCGAAAGCGGCGGGACTTAACCAGATCCTGTTCAGCATCTTCATGGTATTCGGCGTCGGTATAGGCGCGTTTATGTATAAAACGATCGGTATTCACGGAGCCATTATCCTTGATTTTGTCAGCTTTATTGTATCAGGCTTTCTGATCCGCGCCTGCCGCATTCCGAAAGAAGCCCGTCAGCCGAACGGCCCTTTTAAATGGGGAGATTCGTTTCTGAAAGACTCGGTCGCTGATTTTAAGGAAGGGATCGTATATATTGTTAAAAACAAATTGCTTGCTTCCCTTATTTTCGGCTTTTTTATCTTCGGTTTTGTCAACGGCGGCTTTGCCGTACTGCCGATGTTTACGATGAAGTACGGACTTGCGCCTGATCATTACGAATCACATACTTCCATCTTCACCGTCGCACTCGGCTTCGGCCTGCTTGCAGGAAGTGTGATCGGAACGATGATCGCGAAAAAAGTCAAACCGCATCATTTGATGTCGATTCCTATTTTGGCAGCCGGACTGCTCATTTTTGTCCTCGGCTATACGGATAAGCTGTGGATTTATTATGCGGCGGCTTTCGTCCTCGGCATGTGCATCGGCCCTGTCAATATCGCCATCGGCGGCTGGATGCCGAAAATTGTTCATCCGAAAATAATGGGCCGGGTCAGCGGCTGGCAGGATCCTTTTATGATGTTTGCCCAATCGATTACACTCGGACTGGTTGCCCTGTTATTTCCGAAATTCGTTTCCAATATTGATTACCTTTATTACGGCATGGGAATCGTGATTTTAGCGGTATTTGTGTTCTATTTTATCGCTCTTCCGAAATACAGCGCCGAGGCAGCAGAGGTCGATGTGCAGCAATCATTAAAGGCTGATTCCGAAAAACATGCGAATCCTGTCTAATAAAGGAAAAAGATGCGCCCTTTTCATCAGAAAAAGGCGTATTTTTATAATCAATATTTGCATTTCAACGCTAAAAAAGTATAATCTATATATGAACTTGATCAATGCAAAGGAGAGAAATAATGGACGACCACGCTTATTCGAAAGAGCTGCAGCCAACCATCGAGAATCTTTCAAAAGCTGTTTATACTGTGAACCGCCATGCAAAAACCGCCCCCAACCCTAAATACCTTTATCTGCTGAAAAAACGGGCATTACAAAAGCTTGTGAAAGAAGGCAAAGGGAAAAAAATAGGGCTTCACTTTTCAAATAATCCCAGGTTTAGCCAACAGCAGTCAGACGTACTTATCTCTATCGGAGACTACTATTTTCACATGCCTCCAACAAAAGAAGACTTCCAGCATCTTCCGCATTTAGGTACGTTAAATCAATCGTACCGCAATCCTAAAGCACAAATGTCTTTGACAAAAGCGAAAAACGTATTGCAAAAATATGTGGGCTTAAAGGAAAAACCGCTTGCCGCCAACAGGCAGCAGCCCGCTTATCATAAACCCGTATTTAAAAAACTTGGTGAGAGTTATTTTTAATTCCTCCGCAAAAAAGCCGATGCGTCATGCATCGGCTTTTTTCTATTCAATCACGTACGTATCCACTTTTTTAATGAGCTCGCTGATTTCAGGCTTGCTGATCTGTTCATCCGCTCCGACTACTTCGCCCCGGTGGCGCAGGTCGTCCGTAATCAGGGACGAGAAAATCATAATCGGCACATCAGAGCTTTGCGGGTTATCCTTAAGGAGCTTCGTCAAACGATGCCCGTCCATTTTCGGCATCTCAATGTCACTGATAATCATGTCAATATGGTCTGACAGGTTTTCTCCGTTATCCGTCAGTTCTACGACGTAATCATACGCTTCTTTTCCGTTTTCAAACGTAACGATTTCACTGTACCCCGCCTCAGTCAGCTCATCCGTCAAAAGACGCATCAGAAGCGGCGAATCTTCAACGATGATCAGTTTTTTACCCGCCCGTCTTTCGTCAAATCCTTCCTGATGGACATGATAAGTCTCAACTCCCGATGCCGATTCAATATCGTAAATGATCTTTTCATAATCAGGCAGAAAGATCATCGTGTCTTCCAGTTTGATGATTCCCGTTAAATGCCGCTCCATGCCCTGGTTCAGGGAAGTCGGCTTTTCAATCGCCTCCCAGGACACCCTGTGGATTTGTGAAACGGAACCGACGTGAAAGACGATTTTCCGTTTGTTGAATTCCGTTACGATATATTTATCGTCTTTTGCTCCTTCGGCATCAACGCCGAAAAAGGAATACAGACTGATGACGGGAAGAATTTCGCCTCTCAGCTTAATCATCCCTTCTACGTCTTTATGAGACTGAGGCACAGATGTGACATCTACCGGCTGAATGATTTCCCGGACTTTCATCACATTTATGCCAAATGTATTGACGCCTACTTCAAATTTGACGATTTCTAATTCGTTTGTGCCTGAATCCAATAAAATATCGTATTGTTGTAAAGACAATTCAATCCCTCGCTATCCGCATTCAGTATTGTACTGTATATATCGGCTGTAAACGGAAAAAGTGAATGTATTCGGTCCAACTGGCCAAAAACTCTTTATAAAAAAATGCTTTTTTCTGATATCCCATTGACTTTTTGACATCGAGTGGTAAAATAGTCAAGGATTTTTCAGGAAGAAGGGTGTAATAAATGGGTACAGTAGTCATATTCGACCAAGATCAAATGACGGTGTTAGAAGATATCAGCAAAACGGCTTACCTGCAAATGAAAAAAGAGGCGAAAGAGCGTCCCGACAAGCCCGCTCCATACATCTTATGGCGGGAAGACGTCAGCTTTGAATACGGGTATTAATGACATTCGCTACATATCACAATAGATAGATCATGATACAATGAAGACAATCATTTCAGCTGGTTGTCTTATTTTTTTCTGAAAGAAGGTATGTTTTCACATATCGGACATATACTCGGGATAGTTCAATAAAAAGATGACAAATGCTCAGCTAGTGGTAAAATAGGATAAACTCAATATATAGTATAAGGTGATGAATTATGGAACATTTGCTTAATCCGAATGTAAAAGAAATTGAAATTTCAGGAATTCGCAAATTCTCAAATCTTGTAGCTCAGCACGACAATGTCATTTCGCTTACGATCGGTCAGCCGGATTTCTTCACGCCGCACCATGTCAAAGCGGCTGCCAAAAAGGCAATCGACGAGAACGCCACGGCATATACTCCGAATGCGGGCGGCCTTGAGCTGAGACAGGCCGTACAGCTTTATATGAAGAAAAAAGCTGATTTGAATTATGAAGCTGAAACTGAAATCATCGTCACAACCGGGGCAAGCCAAGCGATTGACGCGTCTTTGCGGACGATTTTATCTCCGGGCGATGAAGTTATTCTCCCCGGACCGATATATCCGGGCTACGAACCGATCATCCGCATGTCGGGCGCCGTTCCGGTCCATGTGGATACGACGACACACGGATTTAAGCTGACGGCGCGGCTCATTGAAGAATCGCTGACACCAAAAACAAAATGCGTCATTCTTCCTTATCCGTCAAATCCGACCGGAGTGACATTGTCTGAGGAAGAGCTGCAAAACATCGCAGCCGTCCTGAAGGGCAGAAATGTTTTTGTCCTGTCTGATGAAATTTACAGCGAATTAACCTATGACAGACCGCATTATTCGATCGCGTCTTATTTGAGAGACCAGACGATCGTCATCAACGGCCTGTCAAAATCACACAGCATGACGGGCTGGAGAATCGGTTTCATTTTCGCACCGAAAGAAATTGCCAAGCACATCTTAAAAGTTCACCAATACAGTGTGACATGCGCGTCTTCAATCTCTCAGAAAGCGGCTCTTGAAGCAGTGACAAACGGTGTTGATGATGCGCTTATTATGAGAGAACAGTATAAAAAGCGGCTTGACTATGTATATGACCGTCTTGTTTCAATGGGGCTTGACGTCGTAAAGCCGTCAGGCGCATTTTATATCTTCCCTTCCATTAAGTCATTCGGAATGTCATCGTTTGATTTTAGTATGGCTCTTTTAGAGGATGCAGGTGTGGCTCTTGTCCCCGGCAGCTCGTTTTCAAAGTTGGGTGAAGGGTATGTGAGGCTGTCATTCGCATATTCACTGGATACATTGAGAGAAGGCTTGGACCGGCTGGAAGCATTTATTTTAAAAACGAGAGAATCCATGCAGACTATTTAAACAACGGCATAACGCCGTTGTTTTTTATTGTTTCGGGAATGTAATATGAAAGGCCGTGCCTCTATCCGGTTTGCTGTCTACTTGGATAGCTCCCTGGTGGTTTTTAATAAGGTTGAATGTGACCATCAGCCCCAGGCCGGTTCCTTTTTCTTTCGTTGTCAAAAACGGTTCGCCTATTCGTTTCAGCACGTTTTCCGGTATCCCGTCACCCTCGTCTTTCACCGTCACATTAACGGAATACTCATCTTCTGTCATAAGAATGTGAACCGTTCCCCCATCCGGCATCGACTCAACGGCATTTTTAATCAGATTGATAAACACCTGTTTCAGCTGATTTTGATCACCGTTAATATACATGCTGTCATGTTCGTAATCCGTTTTGATAAAAATCCCTTTAAGATTTGCCTGCGTCTCTAAAAGAGCGGTCACTTCACTTATAATTTTCTTTAAGTTTACACGCTCTTTCACGGCGTTTTGCTGAGGTTTGGCAAGCATTAAAAGCTCACTTAAAATTAATTCGATTCTGCTCAGTTCAGAAAACACAATTTCAAAGTAATGTTCGTTTTCCTCCATCGTCGGCTTCATGAGCTGTAAAAATCCTTTGATCGCCGTCAGCGGATTGCGGATTTCGTGAGCGATTCCCGCCGCCAGCTGCCCTGCGATAGACAGCTTTTCCGACTTCAGCATTAATTCCTCCGTCTGCTTCCGCTCAGAAATGTCACGCAGAATGACCTGTACGGCCGTTTCTCCGAAAAACGTCGTCGGAATGCAGACCATTTCCGTGTAGATCAGCCGGTTTTTAAAGGTAAACCACGATTGCTTAATAATTTCTGACTCGGTCTTTCGGTTGATAATATTTTGGATCCGCTGTTTCACGCCGTCATGATCACAGGGATGAAGCTGATCATAGACGTTTTTCCCGATTAAATCTTCATATGTTTCAGCCTCAAACAGCGAAATGCCCGACTCATTCATGAATACCCATTTATCATTGTGAATCACGGCGATCGTATCAATTGAATTCTGAATGAGGAGCTGATAACGCTCTCTGCTTTTTTGCAGAATCGTTTGGAATTTTTTCCGTGAAGAAATATCAATCAGAAGCAGCAATTCCGCCCGCTGATTTTTATATGTCGTCGGTGCCGCCTTTACTTCTAAATGAACGGGCGTGCCGTCGAGCCTTCTCCACGTCTGTTCGATCATTCCGACTTCCATTCCTTTTTGCATCCGCACAATTCGGTTTTTCACAATGTCGTGATACTCTTCTTCAATAAACTCATAAGAGCGCCTGCCGATTACCTCGTCTTTGCTTTCGGCTCCCAGCATGGCAAGCATCGCATTGTTGGCGTAGGCGATTGTGCCGTTGATGCTGACATATAAAGGATTCGGCAGCATTTCGACAAGACGCTCGAATTCGCCGTTTCCAGCCGCATCTTCCGACTGTTGTTCTGCCTTTTGCTTCTTTTGTTCATACATATAAGGCCGGCGGGGCGTCTTCTCCTCAAGCACCTTGATTTTGAGGATGATTTCCCGATCCGTCCCCTCCATTTGCGGTGTGACAATTTCCACACCCGCTTCAAGCCATACGATGGTATGATCTTTTTTAATAAGACGAAAGGTGCAAGGCATCAAATGATGCTCATTATAGAAGTAACTTTCAACCAAAAATTGATCTTCTTCATGCAGGAACGTTTTGAGAAATGACCCAATCATCTCTTCCTGAGAATAACTGAAGTACGATTTGCAGTTTGCAGAAATATACATAATACGCCCGTTAGACGTCAAAACGGCATGAAGATCGGTTTTCGATTGAAACTGTTTGACATGCTGAGTATCCTGTTCCACAGAATCCCTCCTTTGCATTATACTCGCACTGCAGGCTGGACACGGACTGATATAAAAAGAAATTCCACTAGATTGATTCGCTAAAAAATAAGCATTCTCCTTCTATTCTTATTGTGAACGTCAATTTTCCTGAATGAAAGAAAGGGCGCACGAGATGTTCGGCCGCCCTTTCATTTGTTATTTTTTATTGTATTTCTTTTCAAGCTCTTTGTAAGCGTCAACTGCTCCCTTGGCAATGTTTTTACTGACGGGATCGTGATCATCCTGAACAGTCGGTACGACGACACTGAATGCCACTCGCGGATGTTCTGACGGATAATAGCCGACAAAGGTCAGGTTATACGTCTCTTTCCCCCACCAGTTTTTGTTCGTGCCGTAATAGCGCGTCTGCGCGGTTCCCGTTTTTCCGGAAACATCGGCGCCGGACCCCTGGAATGTTGAATAAGCCGTTCCTTGAGGTGAGCTTGTAACCAATTTCATCCCTTTATGAACTTGGTCAAAATCGCTCGGGCTGTTATTTACTTTGTTCAAAATTTTAATATCTCGCTGTTCAATCGCTTTTCCAATCTTGTTTTTGCTGTCCGGTTCATGAATGCTTGTGACGATCCGCGGCTGGACGCGATACCCGCCGTTTGCGATGGCTGAAATATATTGAGCCATTTGAAGCGGCGTATATGTATCAAATTGTCCGATCGCAAAGTCAAGCAGCAATCCCCCGACCATTTGCGGATTTGACTGCATGCCCGCTGATTCCTGCGGAAGATCAATCCCGGTCTTCACACCCAGGCCGAATTGGGCGTAGTAGTTGCGCATTTTCTTAATATCGTCTAATCCGGCAGGCAGCGTGCCGTGCGGGACGTAGGTAATGCCCGCGATATGCATGGCCACATGAAACATATATACGTTTGAACTTCTTTGCAGCGCAGTCAGCTCAGTAATGGCTCCCATTTGTGTCCACGATTGTTTTCTCGTTTTGCCTTTAAATACAAGCGGTGCATCGACAAACGTTTTATAATGCGGGAGGCCGCTTTGGTAACCTGCGAGAACAGTCGCTCCTTTAACAGAAGAGCCCATCTCATATTGGGTCGTAAATGCTCCGATCGCAAAATCCTGTATTTTATTTGTTTCGAGATCGATGCGTTTCCCCGCCATTGAGAGAATGTCCCCGTTGTTCGGGTCCATCATGACGGCAAATCCTCTGTCAACCATATAGTTGCCTGCGGCGCGGCTTCTTCTCAGCTCTTTTTCAATGACTTTTTCGACTTTCGACTGTAGTTCCATATCGAGCGAGAGCTGCAGATCGTAGCCTCTGCTGCCTTCATCGACGGGCTTTTGGCTGACGACCTCACCTTTGCTGTTTTCCACATACTCTACTTTTTCTTTATGCGCGTTTAAATAGTCTTCATACTGATATTCGATGTAGCTTTTTCCCACTCGGTCATTCAGTGAATAGCCTCTTGTGACATAGTAATCTTTCCGTTCGCCCAACAATCCCTGTTCCGGTGTCGTCACACCGCCGAACAGAGAGTACAGTGTTTTGTCGTACGGATATTTCCGCGTCCAGTCATTGATTACGTCAATGCCGGGGAGCTCTTTCAGGTGCTCGGATACGACGGAAACTTCTTCATATGTCAGGTCGCTTTTCGGTTTTTGCTTGTTGTTGTCATGCTCGTCAAGCAGTGAACCGCTGTTTCCGTTTCCGTTCAGCTTATTCGGGTCCATTGATTTGACGACTTGCGGCTGATAAGCGTTGCCGCTTGAAAAACGCGTATAAATCGCCGCGATTTCCAGCTCTTTTTTATTTTGTTTGATCGCATCAATCTCTTGCTTCGGGACGCGTTCAATCTGGCGTTTGTATACTTCTTGCGGCTTCAGGCTGTTTTCTGAATCCTTCATAAGCTTTTCCGCCTTCTTCGGATGTGCCGCAAGCCAGTAATCAATGATATTTCGATCCTTCATAAATTCAGTATCAATATGAATCAGTGCGGCGAGATTTTTTGCCGTTTTCAATTTGTCCTTTGCCGAGGTTTTTGAGGTGGATACATATACAATTTCGGGCACGGCCTGGTTATCAACCGCCACTCTGTTCCGCTTGTCATACATCTTTCCCCGCGGTGTCGGATAATAGGCGGTTTTTGCGTTTGCCTTCTCCGCATCCTGGCGGTGTTTATCCCCTTCGACAATCTGGACGATGCCGAGTTTAAAAATCAGTGCCGTAAAGAGAAGAAAAACAATCAAAAAATAGAGATTCATTCTCAGCGCTCTGTAACGTTTCGTTTTTTTCTTTGGTTCGCGCGCGACTTCAGCCACTTTCTGTTACACCTCTCAAATCATTGAATATATTTACATAAACAGATTTTAATTGTAACATTTTTGTAAAAGTTGTTACAGCGAAAACGGGTAAAAAAAACTGTCAAGATCAAATTATCTTAAAATATATCTAACACTTCAAATAATTTGAAGAGATGTAACGGATTTTAAAAATAAATACAGATCGTTTTTCCTGATATAAAGCCATTTTTCTGTGCTCAATTACAATTATGACAAACGTTTGTTGTCAAAGGAAATGGCTGCCTGCATTATGACAAAAAAGCTGTGATAAGATTTTTCATGTAGAAAAAAACAACTTCTCTGGGAGGCTATAAACTTATGAAAAAAGCATTTCTCTTATCTGCCGCCGCGGCAGTCAGTTTGATTACATTCGGAGGCATTCAGCAGGCATCTGCCAAAGAGCTGTCATGCCAGCACGTCGTTACTGTGAAAAAAGGAAACACCGTACAGCATCTGACTCTTCAAGAGGCTGTTGAAAAACTACATATGAAAACGAGCGTGAAAAAGCTGAACGTTAAAAATGAGAAAGAACTGACTCAGCTGCTGCAAAAACACGCAAAGCATTCTGATATGACAGTTAAAGACGTTCAAAAAGAAACACCGGCAAAAACGGCTCCGGCAGCTGCCGAAAAACCGAAAGCCGATCAAAACCAGACGGCTGACAATGCAAAGCAGACAGATAACACAAACAACAGCAGCGAGAAAACTCCTTCATCAGTCAGTGCGTACGAAAAGAAAGTCGTTGAATTGACAAATGCAGAGAGACAAAAGCAAGGCTTAAAACCTCTGCAGATTGATGAAAAATTAAGCAAATCAGCTCACGCAAAATCACAAGATATGAAAGACAAAAACTATTTTGATCACCAAAGTCCTACTTACGGCTCACCTTTCGATATGATGAAGTCTTTCGGAATCACTTATAAAACTGCCGGTGAAAATATTGCCAAAGGACAGCCGACTCCTGAAGCTGTCGTTAAAGCTTGGATGAACAGTGAAGGCCACAGAAAGAACATTATGAATCCTGAGTTCACTCAAATCGGTGTCGGTTATGTAGAATCAGGAAACATCTGGACACAGCAATTCATCGGAAAATAAATAATAAAAAAGATTGCCCCTGCGGGCAATCTTTTGTCTGTCGAAAAAGTGGCTGAGACGGCACAAAAAGTGCTCAAAACCCGTGAACCCGGTGACGGCAAAATTTATAAATTTTGAAGCTCCCAGCACATAAGTGCTGGGAGCTTTTTTGTAAAATCTTAAACGTGATGATTAAATTGGTTTTGTTAGCCTTTGCTTCTTTAGTAATACTTTATTTAATAAAAAGTAGAATTTACCTATTTTCTGTTGAATAATTTTTCAATATTTAGTAGTATATTGAATGGGTTTCTAAATGAATGGAGAGAGGAAGTTTAAATTGAAAAAAATTGTAATGACACTATTCACAGTTGCTCTTTTGACATTCGGGATTTTCTCAAACAGTTCAGAAGCGTTAGCCATGACTTCAAAAGGAGCAATTAAATTCCAAACAGATGCTAATACTTACTCAAAACACGCTACTTCTATTGTCGTAACAGGTACTGTTCCTGCAAAATATGAGGTAAACTGGGGTGTTAATGTTCTTCTTGTCAATAAAAAAAGAGATGTAGTCAAAGACATATATGTTAATGGCCGTAATATTCGCAGTTTTAAAGTGAGCTTTTTGACAAAAAATATTCCAGCAGGCAAGTATGATGTGGTGGTAGCATTGACTTGGGGAAATCAAACCCATAGAGGAGAACTGAAACACTATATTACTGTAAAACATTAAAATTCATATTATTAACAAATGGGTTTAACGTTGATTTCATCTGGAATTCAAAAAACAGCATGTAATGATGAAATCTCTGAATCGAGGATGTTTTCGTAAATCTCTTGGATTTTTTACGATACATCCTCTTTTATTTTTCAGTTTTGCTAGAAAGCTAATCTGTAGAGTTTCGGATGCCAAATTATTAGGTTTTAATTGCGGGAATCAACTCGATTTATTGCTATGTACATTTGGGTTACTCGAATTCATAGTTGAATCAAACATGATACATCCTACTGTTGTAAAGTTGTATTAATCCTAATCATTATTTGGAAATCCCCCTTTAGATTTATAATAGACAGTCTGCATCAAACAAACGAGGGGGATTTTCCAAATTATTCACAGTAGAGCATTATAAACGGATACACGTTAATACATTATCCTGCTAAGTTCCTGTCTTCATTAAAGACTCTAAGAATACAAGGTTTACAGATCATTGTTTACAAAACACCATCAACAATACCGTAAGCCTTCTCTTCCTCGGCATCCATAAAATAGTCCGTTCGGGCAATCTTTTTTATTTCACCCAAAGCTTATAAATACTTTGAGTTCCGCTGTTTTCTTCACCTTGCGCGGAAAGCTTGTCGTACAATGATTTGGCAAGAGCCAATCCGGGCATTTCTTCTCCCATGAGCTCCGCTTCTTCAAGGGCAATGCCCATGTCTTTAATAAAGTGTTTCACGTAGAATCCGGGCGCAAAATCGCCTTTCAGCATACGGGGGGCGAGATTTGACAATGACCAGCTGCCAGCCGCTCCGGTTGTAATGCTTTTCAGCACTTGTTCCGGGTTCAGACCGGATTTTTCAGCGTAAGCCATCGCTTCAGCCACTCCGACCATTCCCGCTGCAATCGCGATCTGATTGCACATTTTCGTATGCTGGCCGCTGCCAGCCGGCCCTTGATACTGAATGTTTTCCCCCATAACGGAGAAAAGCGGCAGGCATGCTTCAAACGCTTCTTTTTCTCCTCCGGCCATAATGGCAAGCGTTCCGTTCCTCGCGCCGATGTCTCCGCCGGAAACGGGTGCATCCAAGGCGTGAATGGACTTTTCTTTGGCTTTCTCCGCAATCTTTTTCGCCAGAGACGGTTTTGATGTCGTCATGTCAATGACAAACGCCCCTTCTTTTGCGTGCCGGAGAATGCCGTTTTCGCCGAGATAGATGTCCTCGACATCACTCGGATAGCCGACCATGGTAATAATAATGTCAGCTTTTTCCGAGAGGTCTTTGACCATCTCCTGCCAGACCGCTCCCTTATTCAGAATCTCTTCCGCTTTTTGTTTCGTCCGCGTGTAGACTAAAACAGGATAGCCCGCTTCTAAAATGTGCGATGCCATACTGTTTCCCATGACGCCCAAACCGATAAATCCGACCGTTTTGTTCACTGCGCTTTCCTCCCCTTATGCGATTCATAGTATTTATTCTTCCATGTCTATATTACCATATTATAGGCTGATAGAGACCGCATTACAAAGTGAATTTAGAAATGGCGCTGATCAGATCTTCGCTTGCGCTCTTTAACATATCAGTCGATTGCTTCACTTTTTCAAGCGTAACGAGCTGTTCATCAGTAGAAGCATTCACTTCTTCCGCCGCTGCCGCAGATTCTTGAGAAATGGCGGAGATGCTTTGAATCGCTTCTTGAATCGCGGCTTGTTCTTCACTCATTTTTTGAATGTCATTGTAAATATGATCTATACCTTGAACGAGAGACTGCATTTCCGTCGTAATCAGATTGAGGACCTCACCCGTTTCATGAATGGCGCTGTTTTGTTCATCATTCATTCTGCTTGCCTCAATCATCGCGTGTGACGCTTCTTTTGTCTCAGATTGAATCAGACGGACCGTCTCACTGATATGGCCGGAAGAAAGAGCTGATTGTTCAGCAAGCTTTCGGACTTCTTCCGCGACGACGGCAAAGCCCCGGCCGCTTTCTCCCGCTCTTGCGGCTTCAATGCTCGCATTCAGCGCCAAGAGGTTCGTCTGGTCTGAAATGGCGGATATTGCCGTCACGACTTCTTCTATGTTTTTCGTTTGTTCTTCCAGGTCATTCAGCATTGCCTCTACTTTTTTCGTTTCTGAATTGGCTTCGTTTGACTTCATCAGCAGCTGCCCGAGCGCGTCCAATCCTTTGTAGCTGGCATCCTCTGAAGATTTTGAGAGTTGTTTTATGCTGCCCGCGCGATCTGCGATTCCTTTTATTTTGACTGAGAGATTTTCTGATTTTTCGTTGATCGTCTCAACCTCTGACGCTTGCTCTGTCGCTCCGGCGGCGACTTCCTCTATCGCTTTTGCGATTTGTCCGCTCGTTTCATTTGTTTCTTGTGAAATGACGGTTAGCTGGTCAGATGTATCAGACACATTTTCTGAGGAGGCCTTAACCTGTTCGACCATCTCTTTCATATTTTCAACCATTTGATTAAAGTCTTTTGTTAACTCGCCTACTTCATCTTTTGATTTCGTCTGGGCGCGGACGGTTAAATCTCCGGCTGAGACTGAATTTGTTTTGGCGATCAGCTGCTGAATCGGCCCGGTTATCGTTTTTGCTAGTAAATAGCTGAGTCCGATCGTAATCACAAGGGCGATCAGTGACATAAAAATGCTCACCGTGTTCATTTTGTCGGCTACTCCCATCAGCTGATCTTTTTCAAACTGCGTTCCGACTTTCCACCCTGTTTCTTTTACCGTTTGGTAGACGACCATGTTCCCCTGCAGCTCTTTGATGCCTTCTTTATCCGTAGTGATGTCTTTTAACGTCTGATCTTCCGAAATATTTTTTCCCTGTTTTTCCGGATGCGCCAGCAGAGAACCGTTTTCATCCGCCAAAAACGCAAATCCTTTATATGGAACCTTTTGCTCGTTGACCATGCTCTGAATGGAGGACAGCTTCAGATCTAAGCTCGCCACTCCGACGACGGTTCCGCTGTTTTGAATGGCTTTTGACGCCGTCACAATCATGTCTCCCGTCACTGCATCTTTATAAGGATCAGTCCAGACAACTTTATCGGGTTTTTCGGCCGCCATCTTATACCACGTTCGATTTGTCGGATCATAGTCTTTGGCAAATTCGGCCTTTGGATATGTAAACATTTGTTTGTTTGCGGTTCCGACATACGCAAGCGCGACATATTTGTCATTCTGTCCGATCTGTTTTAACTCATCGTTAAAAAGCCGCGCGGTTTCTTTCTTCCCATCTGATAGAAAAGACCGGGACAATTCACCGTCTGCTAATCTCATTAATACGGTCTCATCATTTTTCAGCTGAAGCTCAATGTTCTGACCGAGTGAATTGGTGACATTCTCTGTCGTACGTTTTGCTTCCTCCGTCATCATCGGCTTTAATGTCAAATATGAAGAAACCGTTAAAAAAACAACCGTTACGATAAGCATTACCGATACAAACACAGCAATTTTGATGTGCATTTTTTTAAACATAACCATCCCCTCCTGAGAGTTATATCGGTCTTTCGGCCAAGAAAATGAATAAACCTTGAAATAAATATCAAAAATTCCCGCCATTTGGCGCAGCAAAAAAAGAGCTGTCATGCCGACAGCTCCGCCTTACGTAAAATATTCGATTTTCGCTTTAGGGAAATAGGTTTCGATATAAGACTCCAGTGTTTCCCTTAAAGCATGCTCTTCGTCTTTTTGGTATATATACTTGCCGATTCCGTAGCGTCCCCATTTGTATCTGCGCTTTTCTTCATCAAGCTCAAGCTTTGTTTTCGGATAGTTCTTCTCAATCACCCGTTTGGCCGGTTTTGTAAAACGGTGCTGGATCAGTTCAAATGTGATGTCATGCCGAACGTCTTCATCAAGCGCCGCGTCAAGTTTCTCAAACAGTTCCTTATAGCCTTCCTCCCAGCCATCGTGAATATAAATCGGCGCCACGATGAAACCGAGCGGATAGCCCGCTTTAGCGACTTTGACGGCGGCTTCTATCCGTTTGTCGAGCGGAGAAGTTCCCGGTTCAAAGTTTTTAATGACATAATCCGCATTGATGCTGAATCTGAACCTAGTCTTTCCGTTATGTTTTGCATCAAGCAAATGATCGACGTGGTGAAATTTAGTCACGAATCTGAGCTGTCCCAATTCGCTTTGTCCGAAATGTTCAATGGCTCTTTTTAATGTATGTGTCAGATGATCGATTCCTACGATATCAGATGTACAAGAGGCTTCAAATCTTGTAAATTCCGGCGCCCGTTCTTTCATATACTCATCAGCCTGATCCAGAATCTCTTCCACATTGACATATGTCCGGATGTAAGGCTTTGACCCCATCGTCGTCTGCAGGTAGCAATAGTGACAATGCCCCATACAGCCCGTCGCAAATGGAATGGCATATTCGGCGGACGGCTTTGAAGAATCGAATTTCAGTGTTTTCCGGACGCCGATTACCAATGTTGATTTCGCGTTCCGGTATTGCTGCAAGTGATTTTTTCCCGGAATATTCCGGACTTGATTATGCGATGTCGTTTCTCTGATCTCAAGCCCCATGTTTTCAAACTTATTCTTCAGCTCTTGTCCTAACGGGTATTCGAGCGCTCTCGGTTCAATATAAACAAGCTGGGGCACAAACGGCTTCAGCATAGACAGACACTCCCTTTACATATTCTCATGTTGTTACTTTCCGTTGAAAAGAGAGTGAATATGCGTTGTAAACATTTCCTTTGATCAATGATATCGGTCTTCTTCAAAAAGCTCGCTGTAAAGCGCTTCCGCTTCCTCATATGTCGAAAAGACCGCGTCATCTTCGGCCAGCGGATGATAGGTTTCGTATAAAAACAGAGACAGTTCTCCCTCGTGATACGGGTGATGGACGATCTCCGCCTCTTTAATATGGGCAACATTGGCGGCATGCGGATTGCGGTAAATCACATAGACCGTATCCCCCGCTGCAAATGATTTTGTCATGATAATCCCTCCTGTTGAAAGTTATTGTTCCCCCCTTTTTTCCGAATATGAAAAAAACCAGACGGCTTACACCGTCTGGCTTTTGTATTACTTATTGAATGTTTCTTTAACGAATGCGACAACCTCTTCTGTCGTGCTCATAGACAAGATTGTTTCTTTGAATGATTCAGCTTCTTTTTTAGAAAGCTTGCTGATCTGCGTTCTTGCCGGAAGGATGGATGTAGCGCTCATTGAGAACTCATCTAAGCCTAAGCCGAGAAGAATCGGAATCGCAATTTCGTCTCCCGCCATTTCTCCGCACATGCCGACCCATTTACCCTCTTTGTGAGCGGCTTCAATAACAAGGGTGATCAGACGAAGAATCGCCGGATTGTATGGCTGATACAGATAAGCTACGCGCTCGTTCATGCGGTCAGCAGCCATCGTGTATTGGATTAAGTCATTTGTTCCGATACTGAAGAAGTCAACTTCTGTGGCAAACTGATCTGCGATAACGGCTGTAGACGGAATCTCTACCATCATACCGACTTCAATATCGTCAGAAACCGCTACGCCGGCTTCAACGAGTTTTTCTTTTTCTTCGAGAAGAATCGCTTTCGCCTGTTTAAACTCGTTTACTGTCGCAATCATCGGGAACATGATTTTTAAGTTTCCGTATGTACTTGCACGAAGCAGCGCACGAAGCTGAGTTCTGAAGATTTCTTGCTCTTCAAGGCAAAGGCGGATGGCTCTGTAGCCTAAGAACGGGTTCATTTCTTTAGGGAGCTGCAGGTATGGAAGCTCTTTGTCGCCGCCGATATCCAATGTCCGCACGACAACTGATTTTCCTTCCATACGCTCAAGAACCGTTTTATAAGCGTCAAACTGCTCCTCTTCCGTCGGAAGCTGGTCGCGTCCCATGTAAAGGAATTCCGTACGGTAAAGCCCTACAGCTTCTCCTCCGTTTTCAAGAACGCCTTTTACATCGTCAGGTGTGCCGATATTTGCGGCAAGCTCTACATGATGGCCGTCTTTAGAAACAGTCGGTTCATTTACGAGCTTCGCCCACTCAGCTTTTTGCGCCAGGTAAGCACTGTGCTTTTCTTCATATTTCTTTAACGTTTCACTGGAAGGATCGATGATCACATCACCATCGATGCCGTCTACGATTACCGTAACACCGTTTTCAATTGTCCCTGTAGCCGCTTTTGTGCCGACAACAGCCGGAATTTCAAGCGAACGGGCCATGATCGCGGAGTGTGAAGTGCGTCCGCCGATATCAGTTGTAAAACCTTTTACAAACTGGCGGTTTAATTGCGCCGTATCAGACGGTGTTAAATCTTCAGCCACGATAACAACCTCTTCTGAGATCATGCTCGGGTTCGGAATTTCCACGCCCAGCAGGTGCCCCGTCACACGTTTTGTTACGTCACGGATATCCGCCGCACGCTCTTTCATGTACTCGTTATCCATTGATTCAAACATAGTAACGAACATGGAAGCTGTTTCTTTCAGAGCGAATTCAGCATTGACTGAATCGGTGCTGATTTTCTCCTTTACCGGGTTCAACAGCTCAGGATCACTCAGAACTAAAAGGTGCGCGGAGAAAATGTCAGCTTTGTCTTGTCCCAGTTCTTTTAAAGCATGCTCTTTAATTTTTTCAAGCTCTTCTTTAGAACGTACAATCGCTTCATCAAAACGGCTTACTTCAGCCGCAGCATCAGCAATGTTTTTCTTTTCAACCGTTAAGTCCGGCTCTTCAAGCCGGTATGCTTTCGCAATCGCAATTCCGGCTGAAGCGCCTATTCCCTTTAATTCTTGCATTACTCGCCGAGTCCTTCGCTTTTCATTGTTTCTTCTAAAGCGTTAAGAGCATCGTTTTCGTCAGCGCCTGAAGCGGAAATTGTGATTTCAGCGCCTTTAGCGATACCTAGAGACATAACGCCCATGATTGACTTAAGGTTTACTGTTTTGCCGTTATATTCTAAGTTTACGTCAGCATCGTATTTGCTTGCAGTCTGTACAAGAACTGTCGCAGGACGAGCGTGGATTCCGGAATCTGCTGTTACTTTAAATGTTTTTTGTGCCATGATTATCATTCTCCTTTAAATTAAAGCTATTTTACTACACAATATTATATCATACAGCCGTACTTGTCATCTGACAAGCACGGCGTATTTATATGCTTATTTTCCGATTTTCACAATATCTTTTTGTTCCCGTTTTACGGTACCTTCGGCCGAAAGGGAAATCGCTTCACCCTCGGCAAGATTTGTAAAGACAATCGGTGTCATTAATGAAGGAACATGAGGTTTAACCGCTTCAAGATCAACTTCAAGCAGCTTTTGCCCCGGTTCAACCCGGTCACCCTCAGAAACAAAAGAAGTGAATCCTTCGCCTTTCAGGCTGACTGTGTCGATTCCGAAATGAATGAGGATCTCTCTTCCGCCGTCAGCCTGAAGGCCGATCGCATGTTTTGTCGGGAAAACATTCAGCACTTTTCCGCGGACAGGCGATACGACGATTCCTTCTTCAGGAAGAATCGCAAAACCGTCACCCATCATTTTTCCTGAGAACACCTGGTCAGGCACATCAGTAATCGGATGGATTTCGCCGGTGATCGGAGAAGCGAACACTTCTTCACCCTGCTCGTTTCGGAGCGGATCTGCGATAACCTCTTCAACCTGCTGGCTGACTTCTTCTTGCGCGGATACTTTCGGTTCAGGGCGCGGCGTGCGTCCGGCGATAATATCCTGCATCTGTGTTTTTAAACCGTCAGAACGCGGGCCGAAAATGGCCTGAATGTTGTTTCCGACTTCAAGAACGCCTGAGGCGCCAAGCTGTTTCAGACGGGCCTTATCCACTTTCTTCTGGTCGTTGACCGTAACGCGGAGTCTCGTGATACAAGCGTCAAGGTGCTTAATGTTTTCCTGATCACCCATTGCCTGCAGGATTTCATAAGGAAGGTCGCCGGCTTCGCCTGAGGCGCCCGCACCTTCATCCGCAGCCTCTTCTTCACGGCCCGGCGTTTTCAGATTGAACTTTCTGATCGCAAACCGGAAACCGAAGTAGTAAATGACGGCTAATCCTAAGCCGACCGGAATGACAAGCCACCAAGCCGTCCGGTTAGGCAGAATTCCGAACAGGAAGTAGTCAATCAGACCGCCTGAGAAGGTCATACCGATTTTTACATGCAGCAGCTGCATGACCATAAAGGAAAGCCCCGCGAAAACGCAGTGAATCGCAAACAGGATAGGAGCCACAAACAAGAATGAGAATTCAAGCGGCTCGGTAATTCCCGTTAAGAAACTTGTCAGAGCGGCAGAACCCATGATTCCGGCTACAAGTTTTTTCTTTTCAGGCTTCGCTTCATGATAGATTGCAAGTGCTGCCGCCGGAAGACCGAACATCATAAACGGATATTTCCCCGTCATAAATGTTCCCGCCGTCAGCTGCACGCCGTCTTTGATCTGAGCCATGAAAATCCGCTGATCTCCGCGGATGATGTCTCCGGCGGCATCTTTATAGCTGAAAAATTCATACCAGAACGGCGAGTAGAAAATGTGATGAAGACCGAACGGAATCAATGACCGCTCAATCATCCCGAAAATAAAGGCCGCCAAGGTTGGATTCGCTTCCACAAGACCCGTGGAGAAGGAATTCAGACCGTGCTGGATCGGAGGCCAGATCACTAACATAATAAGACCGAGAATTAATGCGGAAATTGATGTGATAATCGGGACGAACCGCTTACCCGCAAAGAATCCGAGGTACTGCGGAAGTTCAATTTTATAAAACTTGTTGAACAATAACGCGGCCAGAACCCCGACGATAATACCGCCGAACACGCCCGTCGCCAAAGTGGGTATCCCCAGCATGTTAATATAGGCCGGATGGTTTTCCGCAAAAAACTTTGCCCGTTCAATTTTGTCAGACGGAATACTGCCGTTTGCCATAAGCACGGCGCTCATGGATACGTTCATGACCAAGTATCCGATAATAGCCGCGATTCCGGCAACACCGTCTCCGTTGGCAAGACCGATCGCAACCCCTACTGCAAAAAGAAGCGGCAGGTTGTCAAATACGATTTGGCCGGCGCTTTCCATGACGTTCGCCACAAGCTGAACGTTATCATTGCTTAAGAAATGCATGACTTGAATCATATCTTTGTTCTGCATGGCATTCCCTAACGCAAGCAAGATCCCTGCAGCCGGTAAAATCGCAACCGGAAGCATAAGAGCACGGCCGATTTTCTGGAGAACGCCGAATAATGCTTTAAACATAAAAGATGTACCTCCTCTGTTAGCTAGTGTGACCTTACAGCGAAAATTCATGACAACGAATTCACTGGCGCAAGTCTTCAGTTTAACCGTTTACATTTGCCCTTTTACACAACAAAAAAGGCATGAGTAAAAAGGGTGTGCAAAATAACGGGATCGTTCTTCCCGTTTTTTTACCCTCAATCACTCATGCCTGATCGAATCAGTGACACGTTTTTAAGGTTTCAACTGAAATTATGAAATTTTATTGGTTAATCGGTACAAATGAAGCGTGAGATAAACCGCTTCCGCCTCATGAACTGGTTTTTTCAGTATTTGCTGCAAGATTTTTATCAGTTTCCAAGCAGTATTGTAGCATAGCGGGTATTCATTTTTCAATAATAACATTAACTTTTCTGGTTCTTTTGTCTGCTCTTCCCGATTAATCCTGTCTATGGTAAATCTGATATGCCGGATCAGCCGCAAATAGTGGACGCTTTCTTTATTCACTTTCATCTGGAAAGATTCCTCAATCACCTGAACGAGGCGGGACATCAGCTGTGAATGCTGATTGACCTCTGAAAGGGGCCGATTCGTCAGGGCGGAATGGATATGCAGAGCGATAAAGCCGATCTCTCCTTCCGGAAGGCAGATTCCCGTCTTTTCATTAATCATGCCGACGACTTCACGGGCAATTTGGAATTCTTCCGGATAAAGCGTTTCGGTTTCCATGAGAAACGGGTTTTTAATGTCAAAACCCTGCTGCAGCCGCTTTACCGCAAAGGCGATATGGTCAGTCAGCGCAATATGGATATGCTCATTTAACGGTTGGCTTGTCCGCTTCTTGATATGATAAATGACGTCATTGGAGATGTCGACAAGTGTCTCGTCCACATAACCGAGGAGCTTTTTAAATTGTTTTTGTTCTTTTTCATCCTTTAAGATGAACATCTTGTCATACCCTTTATCTTCAATGACATCCGCTTGTTTTTTTCCAAAGCCGATCCCTTTTCCGATTAAGACGACCTCACTGTATCTATCATGTGTTGCGATGAGCACATTGTTATTTAATACCTTTTCAACTGTAAAGGACCCCTTCATGATCCTCAGCTCCTTTGTCATTCAATACCTCATATCGTACAAAACGAACGGAAAGCGCGTCAATTCTTTTTTTAGACGGTTGATCGTTCAATAAGGCGGTAATCAAGAACTTTCCTTGCCGGAGGCCCGCCGCTGATCCGGTTCTCAAGCATGTGAAAAGCCTGCTTTCCCATTTCTTTTGTTTGTATATCTATTGTGGAAATACCTAACATCTTGCTGATATCATGATTGTCGATGCTCAAAATCGCAAGCTCTTCCGGGATGCGTGTCCCGTTTGCCTTGGCTTCAAGGTAAAGACCTGCGGATACTTGATCATTCGCTGCAAACAGCGCAGTCGGTTTGTCATCCCAGCTCTTCCATCTATGAAAAAGGGCTTTCCCGTCAAGCAGCGTCAGCGCCTTTTCCACAACCAGCTCTTCCCTGTAAGGCTGCCCGATCTTCTTCAGCGCCTCTTTGTATGCGGCAATGCGTACTTGACTGTTTTTTCCCTTTTTTCTGGCCAGGCTGATCGCTATTTTCCGGTGTCCCTTTTCTATCAGATAATCCAGACCGTGCCGAAATGCTTCCCGATGCGGATTACTGATGGAGGAAAGCCCCGCCGCATCAGTGTACTGGCAGAGGATGAGCGGTTCTTTCACGGTAAGCAGATGCTCATCAGGAATTGCTTTGGAGCAGATAATCAGGCCGTCCACTTGGCGCTCCTGTAATTGTGATAAAGCAAAACGTTCTTTTTGCTCCTGATAATCTGTCTGGTATAAAGAAAGATGCACGCCTGACGCTTCGGCAGCCTCGGCAATACCTGCAACAAGGTCTGCAAAATACGGCAGATTCACCGACGGAAGCACAACGCCGATCATATCGGAAAAACCTTTGGATAAATGCACAGCATGAATGTTGCGCGTATATCCGAGCGATTGCATCGCTTTTTTCACTCTTTCTCTTTTGTCCTTACTTACATAAGGATGATCGTTTAACACTCTTGATACCGTGGTAACGGAAACCCCGGCAGCGCCGGCAATGTCTCTGATCGTAGCCATGGCGTCCCCCCTTTCTTTTTTCCCTTGATCTGGAATGCGTTTCATACAGTAAGCTAGAAACAGATACAGCCTATTCGTTTGAAAGGAGAAGAACAGCGATGGGGATTCTTTGCTTAATCGGTTTGTGTCTGGCCATAGTCGGCGGCAGTTACCTTGCCATGCGGCCCCTGAATGAAAAGCATGACATCAAACCATTTCAGCATTTTGATGATTTTTTCATTTAAAAGGTGATAAAAAAGGACGCTGCGTTCCAGAACCGTCCTTTTTTATCACAAAGCTTTCTATTTCAGAATCGTTAATTCTTTCGGATACTGCGTTAATGCTTCGGCGCCGTCTTTTGTGACGAACACATCGTCTTCAATGCGCACGCCGCCGACATCCGGCACGTAAATCCCCGGTTCTATCGTGTAGACCATGCCTTCTTTGAGGAGTGTGTCGTTCGCGCTGCTCATTGATGGATATTCGTGAACCGAAATCCCGAGTCCGTGGCCGAGGCGGTGCGGGAAATAGTCTCCGTATCCGGCTTTTTCAATAATGCCGCGGGCTTTTAAATCAAGATCGCCGATTCTGACGCCGGGTTTGCTTAATTGAAGCGCCGCCTGTTCAGCTTTAAGCACCGTTTCGTAAATCTCTTCCTGTTTCGGGCTGATTGATTGGTATGCGAATGTTCTCGTAATGTCTGAACAGTAGCCGTCAAGAATAACGCCCAGATCAAACAGAACGAAATCGCCTTTTTTCAACCGGTCTGCACCCGGATTTCCATGGGGCTGGCCTGATTTTTCCCCGAACAGCACCATCGTTGAAAATGACATGCCCTGCACGCCTTTTTTCTTCAGCTCAAACTCAATCTGCGCGAGTACTTCGGTTTCACTCACACCCTCTTTAAGCGCCGCGACACCGACTTCAACTCCGTAATCCGCGAGTTTTGCCGCTTCCCTGAGAATGCTGATTTCCTTCTCATCTTTTACGAGACGGAATTGGTTGAGCGTTTCTTCTGCCGAAACAAATGCCGCGCCCCCTGAAGCTTGTTTGAGCTGTTCTGAGCGGGAAAGAGAGATCGAATCCTTTTCAACCGCGATGGAATCAAGCCGCACATTTCGTTTTGTGAGCTCGGCTTTGATCAGCTCCCACGGATCTTCGTGATCGCCGTAGCCGATAATACCATGCTCCCACCCGGCGCTTCGGGCTTGTCCGGCTTCCATTCCCGGACAAACGAAAAACGGCTCCTGTTCCTGAAACAAGAACAATCCCATTAACCGCTCATGCGGATCCGTGTAAAAATCAGTTAAATAAAATACGTTTTCCTTTGTATGTATAAACGCCGCATCATGTCCTTCTTTTTTCAGCCAAGATGAAACACGTTTTAATCTGTTCATTTTTTGCTTTTCCTCCTTACCAAAGTGACTCTTTATTCATTCTATCAGTTTTCCGGCGTTTATGCTGTGAACGAACATTAAAAAAACAGCCGCCCGTGTGCGGCTGTCATGTTTATTTTAATAATCTCAGTCCGTTCAATATGACCAGAATCGTGCTCCCCTCATGCCCGATCACGCCAAACGGCAGTTCCATCACCTGCAGAAAGTTAGCGCAGATCAAAAGGCAGATGACCGAGAGCGAGAAAACAATATTCTGCTTAATAATCCGGTTCATTTTCCTTGAGAGTCTGCACATTTTCACAAGCTTGTGAAGATCATTTTTCATAAGGACTAAGTCAGCCGTTTCAAGAGCCACGTCCGTTCCCCCGCCCATCGCAATACCGACGTCAGCGGTTTTCAGAGCGGGCGCGTCATTAATGCCGTCTCCCACCATGGCGATTGTGCCGTACGTTTCTTTCAGCTTCTTCACTTCTTTTGCCTTTTGGTCCGGCAGACAATCGGCAACAACCGTCGTCATGCCCGCCTCTTTTGCAATGGCAGCCGCAGTTTCAGACTGATCGCCGGTGAGCATGGCTGTTTTAATGCCCAGTGATTCAAGCTCAGCCATCACGGCTTTGGCTTCAGGTCGGATTTGATCCTTTAAGGCGAAGCAGCCCGCAATCCGGTCATCTTTTTTAACAAAGACCAGTGTAAAGCCTTTATCCTTTAATTCTTTTCCCGATGTTTGCAAAAAAGCATCTGCCGCATCTTCACCTGCAAATCCCGCTTTTCCGACCATCCATTTGACGCCTTCTATTTCAGCCTGAACACCGAATCCGGACGTCTCGTCAATCGATAAATGTCCTGCGGGCGCGGCGCCCCGGCTTTCGGCGAATTCAGCTATCGCTTTTGCAAGCGGGTGGCTTGATTGCTTTTCTATCGCATACACCGCCTGCATGATCTCATCTTCACTCACATTTTCCGCAGCTTGAAATGCCGCGACTGCCGGCTGTCCCTTAGTGACCGTGCCGGTTTTGTCAAAAGCGATCATCCGTACGCTTCCCAGCTGCTCTAAAAACACACTTCCTTTAACCAATAATCCGTTGCGGGCCCCATTTGAGATAAGGGAAAGCGCAGCGGGCATAATAGAAGCGACAAGCGCGCACGGGGAGGCGACCACCATAAACACCATCGCCCGGTAAAAGGTTTCACTCCAGCTCCAGCCTAAAGCGAAATGAGGAACGAATAAAAGCAAAGCCACGGCTAACAGTACGCCTTTGACATAGACACTTTCGAACCGCTCAATAAATGCCTGAGCCGGTGACACGCTGTTTTGGGCTGATTCCACCAGCCGGATGATTTTTCTGAATAAAGACTGTTCATTTGTTTTCGTCACACGGACCGTTAAGGAGCCGTTTCCGTTTACCGTTCCTGTAAACACAGAATCTCCGGCTGTTTTTTCCGCCGGCATCGCTTCACCCGTAAGCGCCGATTCATCGAGGCTCGTCACGCCAGACTCAATGATCCCGTCTGCCGCTACGCGTTCGCCCGGCTTAATGACGATCATGTCACCGATCTTAAGTTCAGCAGCCGGCACCCGCTTTTCCCGTCCGTCCGCAAGCAGAGTCGCTTCCTCCGGTTCCAGTTTCATCAAAGAGGTTAAATCACGGCTGCTTTTATTCATCGTATATGTTTCGAGCGCGCCGCTTAACGAAAAAATAAAGATAAGAACAGCGCCTTCCGCCCAGTAACCGATCAGGGCGGAGCCGACAGCCGCAAAAATCATCAGCAGTTCCACATTTAACGCCTTCGTCTCAATGGTATCCTCAATTCCCTCTTTCGCTTTTGCAAATCCCCCGATCAGGAAGGCAAGGATATACAAAGTGACGGACAGGCCTTTTGTTTCGGTAAAAAACCAGGCCGCAAGAATAAGGACGCCGGATACGAGCGCCGCAATGAGTTCTGCATGCTGGAGCCACTTTTTTCCGGCCCGCTCTTCTTGTATGTGCTGTTGTGAATGGGTTTGTGTCATCACTTGTTCATTCATTATGAATTCTCCTCTCTAATTGAGAACGCAAATCATCTTCAATTCCCCGATAAAAGCAAAACAGCCGCCTGACAGGCAGCATTTTCACAGTGTTATCGCAGTGTTTTCTTTATTATAGCATGCCGGCGGAAGATTTCAATTATAATTGTTTTAATTTCTTTTTGATAATAATTATCATTAGTGTTTCTTCAGCTGTTCATTATATGCAAAAAAGGTGCGGGAGGAATTCCTCCCGCACCTTTTTATTTCTCTGACCATTCTTTTAATTGTGAGGCGGTCATCGGACCGACGATCTTTTTTTCGATTTCTCCTTTTTCATTCAGCAGAAATGACGTGGGAATCGTCATGACATCGTATTCCTTCATAAGCTCGCCTTTCGTGTCAAGAACAATCGGGAAAGTGAGATGGTGCTGACTGACAAAGTTTTGAACGGTATTTTTGTTTCGCTCGGCATTCATCAGATTTACCGTTACAAGGCTTACATCATCGGACTGATACTGTTCATAATACGTTTGGAACTGCGGCAGTTCTTTTTTGCACGGCGGACACCACGATGTCCAAAAATGCAATATCGTTTTCTGCCCTTTATTCGGAATCGATATCTCGTCTCCTTCAATCGTCTTCATCAGAAACACGGCGGGAACTGCCTGTTTTTCTGATGAGGCGTTTGCTTCAGGCATCCAGACGGCGGCAGCTATCAAAAGGACTGCACATACAATTAGGCGGTTTTTATGCATATGATCTTCCTTTCACGCGTTTCGGATAGCTTGCCCTTCCTTATTGAAATGTATCAGCCTTTTCAGCTTTCGATCCGGGGCGCTGTTCTTCCGCCGCCCGTCAAAAACACGGAGACACCGAGGTCTTTGCAGATCGTCGCGTAATGTAAACTTGTCAGAAGAATCATGCCGGTATTCATGCCGAGTATAATGCCGAGCATTTGCAATTCCGGCATAGAACCGAGCACATACATCATCGAAAGCCCTACAATGCTGCTCCATACGTTATGATAAAACGCCGTTTTCACGTGGCCGATGCCGATCAGACAGGCCTGAAGCGGCATCACAAACAGGTGAAAAAGAAAAAACGGCCACAAAAGCTGCAAATAATACTGCGCTTCCGGAGACTGAAAAAACAAATGGGTCAGCGGGCCCGCGAACTGAAACATGACCCAGACTGCCGGAATGCCGTAGCCGAATGTAATAAAAATCGCTTGTCTCAGCCGTTTCAGCACAATATCATATTGGGACAGCGCATACGCTTCTGAAATGCTGGGAATCATGACGACCATCAGCGAATGGGCGATAAATGCAGGAAACGAACCGATTGTCATCGCTACACCGGCAAGCATGCCGTATTGATCAATCGCGGCGGTCCCGGCTGCCCCGGACGCCAGCAGCGCTCCTTTCACTAAAAAGGGTTCAATGGCGTTTGTCACCGCATGAAATATACGAAGTCCCGTTGTCGGGATGGATACGGCCAGGAGGCGTTTCCGCACGTCTTTCCCGCGAAGATGAATGTGCTGATGGCCGGAAAGCGCCCTCCGCGCCAAAATAAACTGCGTATACAAGTAAACGAACACCACAACATCGCTTGCGACCAGCACAAATAACGAAATGAGCACGGCCATATCAATTTCAAAAGAGTACCATTGAAAAAAGATAAACAGACAAAGCACTTGAATGATTTTTTTCAAGACATTCGCAACCGCGATTTTTCCCATTTGCTGCACACCCATAAAATAACCTCTGGCGATGGATGTAAAAGCGACGACTGGAATCAGCCCGATGACAATCCCTTTAATAAACGGGTGATACGTATCGAATACAGGAATGAACGGCAGCGCGATGCTTGCGGCCGCGGTTGAAAACGCGGTAAAAACGGCGGTCATTCTGAAGGCATGCCGGAGCATGCTTTCATGCAGCTTCTGATTGGATTCCGCGATGAATTTTGAAATAGAGATCGGAAGCTCCAGACTGGCGATCACGATAATTAAAAAAATGGTGGGCAGGATGCTCATGTAAAGCCCCATCCCATGCTCGCCAAGCTCCCGCGCCAGTATCATATTCACGACAAATTCCAGACATTCCGCGAAAAAGGCGGCGATGGATAAAAGAATGATCCCTTTCACAAATCGATTCATGGTGTCTCTCCTTGTCTCTCGTTCTTCCATCATCATATGAGACAAGTTCTGAAAATATTTTCGATTTCTCAAAATTGAAAAAAGCATAGCCGGGATATTTTTGATCCCGCTATGCTTACATCGCAAATACGTGTCTGCCGATCCGTTCGATAATTTTTCGGGAACGGATCCAGTGGTCAGATGCCGTTTTCGGATTGTAGAAAAACAACGCGTTCGTTTCTCTGCCCGGATGGTCAAGCGCCTCATTTGCGGCGGCGACGGAATCCTTATCCGGCTTTTGATTAATGCTTCCGTTTGCTACCGGTTCAAATGCATTCCTTTGATAGATCACACCCCGAATGGTATCCGGGAAGCCGTTTTTTTCAGTGCGGTTCAGCACTACGCTGGCTACCGCAACCTTCCCTTTATAAGATTCACCTTTCGCTTCTGCGTGAACGAGACGTGCCAGAAGTTGTCTGTCAGCGCGGGAATACGTTTTTTTCGGCGGCTGATAAGCCGTCTCTTCCGGTTTTGCTTTCTTCTCTTGGTGAGATGACAGCTTTATCGGTTGGATAGAATGCTTATGATCCGTTTTTGAAAGCTTCGGAACCGAGCTTTTTTTATTTAAATCAGCAACCAGTGTGCTGGGTTCTTGCTTTGGCTTCTTCGCAAAAGTAAACAGAGCTTCTGTATGTTCAATTTTTGATGCAGGCATAAAACATAGAAAAAAGACAGCCAAGGCAGCAAATTTTGTCGTCATACGATTTCCTCCTTAAATACTTCACTACCTTAACAAGAGCTGTGCGCAAATTCACGGTTAAAGATTTTCCAGTGCTCCCAATCAGCTTTTATGATGGAAGAAGTTCGTTAACAGCCTTGTTATTGGCAGGAAAACAGCCGTCATTTTCACAACATTAACCAAATAGCAGTAAAAGTATCCATCGGAGGGATTTTACATTTTGTTTACATCTGTTACAGCCAGATGAAATGAGAAACTAAAAAACAAAAAAAAGACTCCTCAAGTGCGAGGAGCCGTCAGCTTCTTGGCTGTTCTAAATACTGGAATATAACATCCCCGCCCTGCTGGGCAATACCGCGGAAATGCTTAAAATCTTCCTGCTTCGACAAAACCGCTCGAAATGCAAGAAAATGTTCTTTCTGCACCCTGAATTCTTTGATTTCACCGGTGCGCATTTGGTTGATACGTTCTGAAATTTCCTCAGGCAGCAACGAATACAGCCTCCTTTTCTCGGCTTTTTCCCGAAAAACAATATACCATCTTTCCCCCGCCGGGACAATGATTGAGCGGGCTGATACCCATATCGCTTTACTTCTTAAAGAAAATACTGCAAAATATTTTCAAACAGGATTTATGATAAAGGAGAGGAAGCTCGTGAAAATTGCTAAGGTTGGAAACGTCATTGAATTTAAAAACGGATTAACCGGTATTGTTGAAAAAGTAAATGAAAACTCCGTCATCGTTGATGTAACCATCATGGATAATTATCGTGACCTTGAATTAGATTCCCTCACTGTCGTCAACCATAAGAATTATAAAATCATCAGAGACTCCTATTAAACCCCCCCGAACATCCGAACCATTTACATATCCCGCACAAAAGCTGCCGCCCGGCAGCTTTTTCAAATGAATTCAGATCTCGGTCATTTCTACATAAAAATCACCGGTCTCATCTTTATTGTAAAGATTTGTGACGGATGTATAGTAGTTGGTTATTTTACCGCGGAATTCAAGCCCGCGCTCGGGCGCCTTGATGTCAAATGTTTTTTCATACAAAAGGACGGCAATATCATGATACGTTTCAGAGGTCACCTTCAATACAAATGAAATCATGCGGCCGTTTTTGCCCGCACTTTCTTTACAATCATACATTTTCAGCCTTACACCGTTTAACTCTAACGGCTCCATAACGAACACTCCTTCTTTTTACAGGACATGCTATCATGCTGACCATTCCTTTACAATTGATCCGCTCCGAATGAGAAAAAACAGCGCAGGTCTTTACAAACATACGTTCCCTATTTTATAATAAAACAGACGAGCTGCCATCCAGCACCCGTCACGTATTGAAGCGGCGAGTACACTCCCCCCGGGTTTACTCGTCTTTTTCTTTTCTCCAAATGATCTCTCCTTTCCTTATAGAAGTTCTGTGCAAATATCATGCACCTTTTTGGCGGCGCGGCACAGACGAAAAATACCCCCGCTTAAAAGGCGGGGGTATTTAGGTTATATTCCGAGACCGTACTCCGTCTGAAAATTAACGGTTGTCAATCGTCTCCGGATACATATCATGATTCATCATCCGATGTTCGGCCATTTTTTCATATTTTGTTCCCGGTCTGCCGTAGTTTGTATACGGGTCAATGGAGATTCCGCCTCTTGGCGTGAATTTGCCCCATACTTCAATGCAGCGGGGGTTCATTTATTCGATCAAGTCATTCATGATGATGTTCATGCAATCCTCGTGGAAGAAAAGGCAGGTCAAAGTCTTGTCCCATAAGTACTTGCTCTAGACATTAATCATGAAGTCACACCAATTTCACACCTTACCAAACGATTGATTTTAACCTTTTTTGGGGACTATTTGTAATCTCTGCGCAGGGAAATTATACCTGTGCTAGCCCGCCATCTACGAACAATTCAACACCCGTCAAGTAACTGCTTTCGTCTGAAGCAAGGAAAGATACAGCGTTTGCTACTTCTTCAGGTGTCCCAACTTTTCCAGCTGGAACAGTATTTCTGCTATTTTCCATTACTTCTTCAAGTGCATCACCAAAAAGCTCATCGTAGGCAGGTGTAAGAATAGCTCCTGGACTAACCACATTTACACGGATTTCAGTACCTTTTAGGTCAAGAATCCAGTTGCGAACTAGTGCTCTTAATGCTGCTTTAGATGCTCCATATACACTAAACGCTGGGTTGCCAATTGATCCAGCAGTAGAGCCCGTTACAATAATAGAACCTGCTTTGTCCGGGAATAGTGATAACGCTTTTTGAACAGTAAAGATGGTTCCTTTAACGTTAATGTCGAACGTTCTATCAACCTGCTCTTCAGTAATTTCACCTAATGGAAGGAAGTTGCCGATGCCTGCATTAGCAAAAAGAATGTCCAACTTACCTTTTTCCTGCTTTATAATGTCATATAGTTTGTCTAAGTCTTCAAGCTTAGAAATATCACCTTGAACACCGGTTACGTTCTTGCCAATTTGGTTAACTGCTTTATCAAGTTCGTTTTGTCTGCGTCCCGTGATATAAACATATGCACCTTCGTTTACAAATTTTTGTGCTGCAGCAAGACCAATCCCACTTGTTCCACCCGTTACAAGCGCTATTTTACCTTCAAATTTACCCATACTTAACACTCCTTTAGAATTAATTTTATTTTATGTCTAGTACCTTTAAGTACTTGAAGAACAACTTACAAGATATAGTATCCTTCAGTAAGCACATTATCGGAAGTACCCACTTTTTTGTGATATAGTAACTAAAAAGTAATAAATGTGGAATGGAGAGCTTTAGACATGAAAAAATTTAGCTGCGGGTTTGAAGTGACAAAGGAAGTTATTGGCGGAAAATGGAAAGGGCTTGTATTATACTTTTTAATGAATGGACCAAAGAGAACGAGTGAATTAAAGCGCATTATCCCAAATATAACTCAGAAAATGCTGATTCAAACACTTAGAGAGCTTGAAGCCAGTGGACTTGTGAGCAGAAAGATGTATAATCAAGTACCGCCGAAGGTTGAATATTCATCCACTGAACTTGGAGAATCTCTTAAACCTATCTTGCAGGAGCTCTGTCAATGGGGAGGCCATTATGCGGAGCAAGAGTATGCAGAAGGTGAATATGAAATTGTACAACCAGAACAACTAAGTTAGGATTGATGTAGCTGCTGAAGTAAATGCTAAACAACTTCAATACCATCACCTAACAGATGAAGAACAGTCAGAAATAAATGAGATATTCAATTTTGAAAGTGAAGTTCTAATAAGAAGTGTCATCGACTATATTCAGGAGAACTTTGATGAAATTCAAAAAAGAGCTGTTTCAATTGTTAAAGAGAAGGTTCAGAAACTTAGCCAAAAAATAAATGAAGATATTGATAATCATATTTAATGCCTATGATCTCTAGATAGGCATTTTTTCTTTCGGATAAAAAAGAAAAGACGTACAAATTGTACGCCTTAATCTGCTTCTGTACTATCAATTTTTCACTGCATAAAAGTCACAGTTCAGGTTGCACCTCAGGTCAAACTTTTATTGAGCTTAGTGCGGGTCACACTCCGGTCACTTCGGGTCACAGTCGGGTCACAATTCCGCTAAAATCAGCACTGAATGTTCGGATTTTACTGTAACTCCACTTCGTTTCACACTCCGTATCACACAGCGGAATAATTACCGATTATCAATCGTCTCCGGATACATATCATGATTCATCATCCGATGTTCGGCCATTTTTTCATATTTTGTTCCCGGTCTGCCGTAGTTTGTATACGGGTCAATGGAGATTCCGCCTCTTGGCGTGAATTTGCCCCATACTTCGATATAACGCGGATCCATTAATTCGATCAAGTCATTCATGATGATGTTCATGCAGTCCTCGTGGAAATCTCCGTGGTTGCGGAAGCTGAAAAGATACAGCTTCAGCGATTTGCTTTCCACCATTTTTTCATCCGGAATATAGCTGATGTAGATGGTTGCGAAGTCCGGCTGTCCCGTTTTCGGGCAAAGCGACGTAAATTCCGGGCAGTTGAATTTTACGAAATAATCACGGTTCACGTGTTTATTCGGAAATGATTCCAAAACCTCCGGCGCATATTCAAATAAATAGTTTGTCCCTTGATTCCCCAGGAGCGTAACTCCTTCTAATTCTGATTCTTTTCTTGTCATATAAATCTCCCTTTCTATTAAACTCCCCGTTTATTGCCCCAAAGCAGCGTATGCAGCTGAGGCAGGACTCTGACGAGATTCAGATCCGAATCGGCTGAAACCTTATCAACGAGTGTTTCGTATTTTCCGAGCAGATGTGCGATTAATGCCCGGTCGTCCGTCGTATGGACATTATCGTTTCCGACCTGAAGATAAAACGGGATATTCGGATACCGCTTGTGCACGGTTTTCGCGAATTGCAGATCTTCATCATTAAAAATGACGACCTTTAAGCTGACCGCGTTAAGCCTTTCTGCCGCATCAAGCGAAGACACAATGTGATCGAGCTTTGCAAAATCGGTTGTCATCCCCGAACTTGGCGGCTTCGGTGAAATCGTCAGGTCGTTAATCATTGTGAACCAATCCTGATAGACCGTTCCCTGCGTTTCTAAAGCGGCGCGCACCCCGTGCTCTTTCAGCAGCAGAATCAGCGCGTCAAGCTGCTTTAACAGCGCCGGGTTTCCTCCTGAGATGGTGACATGGGAAAAGGCGTCTCCGCCGATTTCTCTCAGCTCGCGGTAAATGTCTTCCGCCGTCATCCAGCGGATATCTTTTTTGGCTGAGCCGTCCCATGTAAAAGCGGAGTCGCACCAGCTGCAGGAGTAGTCGCAGCCCGCCGTGCGGACAAACATGGTTTTCTGGCCGATAACCATGCCCTCCCCTTGTATCGTCGGTCCGAAAATTTCTAAAACCGGAATTCCTTTAGCCATTCCTATCACCTTTTTTCGGGCGGTATACGCAATAGCTTGTCGGGGTTTCCCTGACAAAAATCTGCACGCAGACCGGCTGATTCTCCAGTGTTTCGAGGTAGGACTGCACCTTATCGTAAATCGTTTTGGCCACGACCTCGGTCGTCGGCAGTGAATATCTGTCATCATCAGAAAATTCCTCATGGTCATTCAGCAATGTATGGTCATAAGCGCCGTGCACCAATTTCTTCAGCACGCTGAAATTCACGAGAAAGCCTGAATCGTCCAGTTCATCCCCCGCAACTGTAATATTTACTGTATACGTGTGCCCGTGGACTCTGCTGCACGCTCCGGCGCTTTCGCGGGGAATAAAGTGCGCGGCTGAAATGTGCATATCCTTATTCAACTCAAACGAATAAGGATGCTGAACCTGCGGGTAAATTTGAGAAAGCAATTAGTTCCGCTCTCCTTTCATTTTCATATATTCATCATATCCTTTATTGCGGAGCAGGCATGCCGGGCATTCGCCGCATCCGTCCGCAATGATGCCGTTATAGCAAGTCAGTGTGTTATTCTTTACAAAATCAAGCGCGCCGAGCTCATCCGCAAGTTTCCACGTTTCCGCTTTGTTCAGCCACATAAGCGGCGTATGAATGACGAACGGCTTTTCCATCGCCAAGTTGACGGTGACGTTGCAGGATTTGACAAACTCGTCACGGCAGTCCGGGTAGCCGCTGAAATCAGTCTCGCAAACACCGGTGATAATGTGGCGCGCGCCGATTTGATATGCAAGAATCGATGCAAAGGATAAAAATACAAGGTTTCGTCCCGGCACAAAGGTTGTCGGCAGTTCCCCGTCCTTCGCTTCAATTTCGATATCATCTCTTGTCAGCGCATTCGGCGCGAGCTGATTTAAAAGAGACATATCAAGCAAGTGATTTTTGACACCGAGCTTTTCGGCAATCGATTTTGCCACATCGATTTCTTCTTGGTGACGCTGATTATAATGGAATGTAACGGTTTCCACTTCTTCAAAGTTTTGCAAAGCCCATAATAAACAAGTCGTGCTGTCTTGGCCTCCGCTGAACACCACAACTGCTTTTTCTTTTTTCATGTCTTTCTCTCCCTTATCTATCATTCCATAAAAAAAGCGCCTTTTTCGGAGAAGGCGCCCTAAAAAAACATAAAAAAACCGTATCCAAGGATACAGCTCGTCCTTAGTTTTTTATAGAGGGTGTAGCTAGAACCTCTCCCGCATACATACGGATTTTCTTCTTTTTTCACTTTCGCTATCATACCATAATGTTGTTTCCCGTGACAATAAAAAAACAGCCTGAACCTGTGTCAGGCTGCAAAAGCGGGATTAGGCCCCGCGTTTTTTCCCCGGAAATACCATCAGCGCAATCCCGATCAGAACAAATAAAGCAGGCCAGAAAACAGAAACCGGAATGATCGGCTGATTCGTCATCATAAAGCAAAGTGCTGTCAAGGTCAGCACCGCAACCGGGATGAGCAGCGCCTTCTCTTTCCCGCCGAACAGCCACAGCTCAAATAAACCGAATGCCGTTGCAAGCAGGTAAACAGGCCATGTCACACCGGAGTAGGACCAATTGGTTGCCGTTTCAAAGACAAACAAGATCCCCGTAATCAACAAGATGCCGCCCGGTACGAGAAGTCCCGCGTTTTTGACAGGTTTCGGGCCAAAAATCGGAATGTGAAAAGCGGCGCCCAGCAAAAGAATGAGAGCGGGCCAGCCGCGTTCGCTGATGACTTCATTTGCATTGGTGAATATGCCGAAAATGCCCGCGGCGCACAGAACCGCAGCAGCAGTCAAAAGCCCTCTTTGCCTTCTGCCGAACAGCCAGGCTTCAAACAGGCCGAACGCAACGGCAAAGAGGTAGACAGGCGATGTCACATTTGCGTATGTCCAATCCGTCAGCGTTTCAAACCATAACAAGCCGCCCGTCACAAGCAAAATGCCGCCCGGAATAAGAAGGCCCGATCTTTTTTTCGGCTGCATAAAGGCAGCGGCGTGAAACAAAAGCGCGGCTGCGATGATCAAAAGCGGCCACAGCCCCGGCATCAGCATACCGGCAAAGCATAGTGCTCCCACGGCAGTCAGGATGAAAGCAGGAATCAATACACCTAACTTCCTCCCGCCGAAATACCACAGCTCAAACAGACCGAGAGCAGGCGCCCATATATAAACAGGCCACGTCACGCCTGAATACGTCCATCCCGTTGCGGTCTCAAAACAAAACAGGCAGCCCAGCACAAGAAACATACCGCCCGGAACGAGCAGTCCCGCCTGTTCAGTCGTTTTTTTCGCAAAAATAAATCCGGCGTGAAATCCTGCGGACATTATAATGAAAAGAAACGGCCACGCCGAACCTGCGGATATATGTATAACTCCCGCCTTCTGTAAAAAAAATACAATGCCGATACAAATAAAAATAAATCCCAATAATACACGTCGATCCTTCATCTCTTACTCCTCCCCATCATTTCCCAATTCATTATACAGAAATGGCAGGAAAAAAGAAGGGGAATTCCCAAAAAATACAGACATTTTCCTTATATCCTTATTTTTCTTTCGGGATTTTTTTGCAAATCAATGCGCCGATGAAAGCGAGGCTCACATACCCAAACACCGGATAAACGGTGGAAATCAGCTGCCCGTAACCGATTTGGCTGATAATGAAAGCAAACGCCAAAATGCCGCCGTAAATATATGTACTTTTTATACGAAGAAAACTGTTTAATTGTTTTTCCAATCCGTATAAATTGCCGATAACCGACGTAAACACTTCCCCGAAAATAATAAACAAATAAATGATATGAAGCGAACGCGAATACGAATAGACGACTTGAGCCATCGGAATGTCAAACTCCAGCACATCCGGCAGCACCGATAATGATAAGAAGCTCGCGGCAAGCACCAGTGTCAACAGAACGCCGCCTAAATAAGCTCCCCTTCTGATCACCTTCTCTGAAGACATTTCGTTCGCAAGCGGCACAAGGACGGCTTGGGCGAGCGATAAATTTAACGCGCCGTAAGAGACGGCGGACAAAAGCCAGTTCCACTTGTCAGGCCATACCCATTCGTCCGCGTTTCTCGTGCTTGTAAATACAAATGAATCAGCTGTCACGATAAAAGAGAAAGAAATTAAAAGCGGCACAACCAATATATTGACGCCGACCACACCTTTAACACCGCTTGTCATGACGGCAAAGCTCAGTACGATCGTCAGAAGGATCCCCGCTTGTGCGGACCATCCAAGCTGTTCATGAAACAGCGCCCCAGCTCCGGACAGCATGACAGAGGTCACTCCCAGCAATATAAACATCATAAACATGTTCACGGCGCGGCCGATGGACTGGCCGAATAAATATGTGTTCAATTCCTGATAAGATGCTGCATGAATCCGTTTGGAAATGATCATGATTTTGGCGCCTAAATATGTAAACATCAGACCGCTTACCACGATACCGAACAGACCGATCCAGCCGAACTTCAGAAAAAACTCAACGATTTCCCGTCCCGTGGCAAAACCGGCTCCTACAACCGTGCCTACGTATACAAATGCAAGCTGACTTGCAGAACCTTTTGTTTGTCCCATTTCACCCTCCGGCTAAGCGCAGATTTGTCCAGGCCTTTATATATGCTTATGAGACAAGTCTCCCGAAAAGACGAACAAATCGTCCTTCCCCGGAGAAAACAGATTCAGCTCTCTCCTCTAAGCAAAAATATTGAAAGAAAAAAAGGGCCGGCGTATACTCTTCATCAAGAAAGGTCAAATCATTCCATTTCCTTTCTGACTATATTGGTCAAAAATAATCAAACCTCACGAATATCACTTATCATGCTGTAAACATTTATTTTTCGGGGTTTGAAACAAAATACTTGAAAGTCAAAGAAGGTCAGAGTATACTAATAATCAAAGAAGGTCAAAGTTTCGGCCTTATTTTCTAATCCATTTGGTCAAAGATGATCAAACATTTTTCGAGGAGGTTTTGGCAAATGCGTTGTCAACATTGTCAGAAAAACGAGGCGACGATTCGCCTGAACATGCAAGTCAATTCCATTCAAAAACAATTCGTTTTATGTGAAACATGTTATACAGAATTAACCCGAAAACCGTCTATGAGCATGGGGCCGCAATCATTCGGATTCCCGTTTGAGCAAGGTTTCGCTCCCAATCAAAATAAACAGCAGTCCGGCCCTGAAAAAGGCCTGCTCGACGAGCTCGCTCAAAACGTCACAAACGGCGCAAAAGCAGGTCTGATTGACCCTGTGATCGGCCGCGATAATGAAGTGGCGCGCGTAATTGAAATTTTGAACCGCCGGAATAAAAACAATCCGGTGCTGATCGGTGAGCCGGGCGTCGGTAAAACGGCTATTGCAGAAGGCCTCGCGCTTAAAATCGCTGAAGGCGATGTGCCGAACAAATTGAAAAACAAAGAGCTTTACCTGCTTGACGTCGCTTCTCTCGTCGCCAATACAGGGATCAGAGGCCAGTTTGAAGAAAGAATGAAACAATTAATGAACGAATTAAAAGAACGGAAAAACGTCATCTTATTCATTGATGAGATTCATCTTCTTGTAGGCGCCGGCTCTGCCGAGGGATCAATGGATGCCGGGAACATCCTGAAACCGGCGCTTGCCAGAGGCGAGCTGCAGGTCATCGGGGCGACAACGCTGAAAGAGTACCGCCAGATTGAAAAAGATGCGGCGCTTGAAAGACGCTTCCAGCCCGTCATGGTTCACGAGCCTACAATAGAACAAGCCATCAGCATTCTGGAAGGCATTAAAGATAAATATGAGAAATACCACGGCGTCACATTCAGCAATGAAGCGATAAACGCCTGTGTTACGCTTTCATCCCGTTACATTCAGGACCGCCGCCTGCCGGATAAAGCGATCGACTTATTAGATGAAGCCGGCTCTAAGGCGAACCTGGAGCTTGATACCGTAAATGAAGAAGATGCGGCTGAGAGACTCAAAGCAATTGACGCGGAGAAAACAAAAGCGCTTCATGAAGAAAATTATGAGCTTGCCGCGAAACTGCGTGATGAAGAAGCGGCTTTGGAAAAGCAGCTGGCGCATGAAACACCGGCCTCTTCACCTGAAATCGGTGCGGAGCATATTCAAGCCATCGTTGAACAGAAAACAGGCATTCCGGTCGGAAAACTCCAGGCTGATGAACAAGTCAAAATGAAGGAACTTGAAGAGCATCTTCATCAGCGTGTCATCGGTCAGGAAAAAGCCGTGAAAAAAGTGGCAAAAGCGGTCAGACGAAGCCGCGCCGGCTTAAAATCCAAAAACAGACCTGTCGGCTCCTTCCTCTTTGTCGGACCGACCGGAGTCGGAAAAACCGAGTTATCAAAGACACTCGCAGATGAACTGTTCGGTACAAAAGATTCCATTATCCGTCTCGATATGAGTGAATACATGGAAAAACACGCCGTATCAAAAATCATCGGTTCACCGCCGGGATATGTCGGACACGATGAAGCCGGTCAATTAACGGAAAAAGTGCGCCGCAATCCGTACAGCATCGTGCTGCTCGATGAGATTGAAAAAGCCCACCCTGATGTCCAGCATATGTTTCTGCAGATTATGGAGGACGGCCGTCTGACAGACAGCCAGGGCAGAACGGTCAGCTTCAAAGATACCGTTTTGATTATGACAAGCAACGCTGGAACCGGCGAAAAACAGGTGAAAGTCGGATTCCAATCTGAAGAGAGCGTCCTGGAAGAACAAACGCTGATTGATTCACTGAGCGCGTTCTTCAAACCGGAGTTTTTAAACCGGTTTGACAGCATTATTGAATTCCAATCCCTGAAAAAAGAACATCTCGTGAAAATCGTCAGCCTGCTTCTCACAGAGCTTGAAGACACATTAAAAGAGCGCGGCATCAGCCTGAGCGTCACCGATGATGCGAAAGAAAAAATCGCTGAAATCGGCTACCACCCCGCTTTCGGAGCACGCCCGCTCAGAAGAACCATCCAAGAATTGATCGAGGACGAAATGACAGATCTCTTATTGGATGACAACGAAATAAAAGCCTTCCATGTCGTAATGGAAGAGGACGGCATCAAAGTCCGGGCACAATAAGAAAAAAGCGGTCCCCTCCTTTCGGGGAGCCGCTTTTTTGTTTCTTTCTCCATGCCGGAAGGGAGAAACTGTGAAGAATTCGGGAACAATTTCTCAATCACCCTAAAGTTCCATGCACTGCCACCGATATTAACCATAGAAAGCTAGTATAAAGGATTTGGTGAAAACTATGGATAAAACATCGATTATCGGTATCATCCTCGCCTTGATTGCTTTAAGCGTGGGCATGGTGCTGAAAGGGGTCAGCTTAAGCGCACTCGCTAACCCGGCAGCTATTCTGATTATTTTGTTCGGTACGATTTCTGCGGTGATCATCGCATTCCCCGGAAAAGAAATCAAAAAAGTGCCTGCCCTTTTTAAAGTGCTGTTTAAAGAAAACAAACAGCTGACAATTGCGCAATTAATTCCTATGTTCTCTCAATGGGCGCAAATCGCCAGACGTGAAGGTCTGCTCGCATTGGAAGCAAGCATTGAAGACGTGGATGACGCATTTTTGAAAAACGGCCTGAGCATGGCGGTTGACGGACAAAGCGCAGAATTTATCAGAGATATTATGACTGAGGAAGTTGAAGCGATGGAAGACAGACACCAGGCCGGCGCAGCCATCTTTACACAAGCCGGCACATATGCGCCGACACTCGGCGTTTTGGGTGCGGTCATCGGCCTTATCGCCGCTCTTTCCAACATGAACAACACCGAGGCGCTCGGACATGCCATCAGTGCGGCGTTTGTCGCCACCCTTCTCGGGATTTTCACAGGATATGTACTATGGCATCCCTTCGCCAACAAACTGAAACGCAAATCAAAACAGGAAGTCAAACTGCGTGAAATCATGATCGAAGGCGTTCTGTCAGTGCTTGAAGGACAGGCTCCGAAAGTGATCGAACAAAAACTTCTCATGTATCTTCCTGCGAATGAACGCGCAAAAGTCGCTGAACAAGAAGGAGAGGCAAACAATGGCGAGAAAAAAGAAGAAGAAGCATGATGACGAGCATGTGGATGAGTCTTGGCTGATCCCGTACGCGGATTTGCTCACCCTTCTTTTGGCTCTGTTCATTGTATTGTTCGCCATGAGCTCGGTCGATGCGGCGAAATTCCAAATGCTGTCTAAATCATTTAACGCCGTGTTTACCGGAGGCACGGGTGTTCTTGAATATTCAAGCCTCACCCCTCCTGAAAACGAAAAAGACGGCGTTGATCAGTTAAAAAAAGACAAGGAAAAAGATAAAGAACAGAAAAAGAAAGAAAGAGAAGCAGCCGACCGCGAAGAACTTGAAGGCGTGCAAAAGCAAGTCAATCAATTTATAAAAAATAAAAAGCTTGAAACTCAGCTTGAAACAAAGCTGACTAAAGAAGGACTCTTAATTACGATTAAAGACAGTATCTTTTTTGATTCCGGACGGGCGGATATCCGTCAGGAAGATATTCCGCTTGCCAAGGAAATCTCGAATCTCCTTGTGCTGAATCCGCCGAGGAACATTATCATCAGCGGACATACGGACAATGTACCGATTAAAAACTCACAATATCAATCTAACTGGCATTTAAGCGTCATGCGGGCCGTCAACTTCATGGCTATTCTGACAGAAAACCCGAAACTTGACGCAAAAGTTTTCAGCGCCAAAGGTTTCGGAGAGTATAAACCGGCCGTGTCGAACAAAACCGCTGAAGGGCGCAGCAAAAACAGGCGCGTCGAGGTATTGATACAGCCTAGAAACGCCGCGACTGACCAAAATCAGTAATATAAAAAAGGAAGCCTTTCAAATGGCTTCCTTTTTTATTTCTGATGAAAATGTTTAGCGTTTAATCCCACTCTTTTCAGCATTTCCGTACACATTTCTATCTCTTCATCACTCAGCACACTGATCATTTCTTTAATTTCTTCAGCATGATCAGGGAAAATATCGTCCAAAAGACGGATTCCCTTTTCGGAAATCTGTGCGAAAGTCACTCTTCTGTCAGTCGGCGAAGCTTTTCTGATGAGAAGTTCTTTTTTCTCTAATTTGTCAACAACGTATGTAATACTTCCGCTCGCTAATAAAATTTTGTCGCCGATCTGCTGAAGCGGCTGGTTGCCTTTGTGGTACAGCAGCTCAAGCACCGCAAATTCCGTCGGGTTCAGGCCGTGCTTATGAATATGTTTATTCATATGGTCGTTAATAGATCGGTACGCACGTGACAGTACAATAAATAATTTCAATGAGTTTTCTGTTTTATCCGTCATACATTCAATCATCCTTTTACAAAAGAAACCGTTACAGAGAAACATTAATAAACAAAATGAAAAATGTCAACAAAAATGTTTCCAAAATTTCTCTTCTTTTTGTCTGACCTTAATAAAATAATTTGTTTTTCTATCATTTTGGTTATTTTTTCTTATTAAAGAAGTATAAAAATGATATAATACCTCTATTCAAGTGTAATGTTGGAGCGATGCAGAGTGAATACATTTAAAGGTGCCCGGGGAAAGATCAAGCTTTATCTCATATTGGTGATCATCCCGGCACTTATTATCAGCTTTTTCATTTATGAAAAAGAAAAGCAGAAAATAGCCGATAAACACATACAGGAAGCCAGTATGATGCTCAACCTTCACCGCAATAAGCTCAATTATTTAATCGGTGAAACAAAAGCCCGGATGACAACACTTGCGATCGCTGTCGATAAGCCTGTCAATGAAGAAAAGATCATTGACATTCTCGATCAGGCTTTTGAGGATGAACCCAGATTCAGCGGTCTGTATATGCTGAATTCCAAAGGTGATGTCATCGCAAGCACAACTGATCTGAAATCAAAGGTGAATTTGGCCGACAGACCGTATTTTACGAAGGCGAAAAAGACGAAAAAAACGGTCATCACAAATGACTACTCCAGCAGAATTACAGGCCAGCGCATCTTCACGATCTGCGTGCCGGTGTTAGACGCAAAACGGGAAGTCACGGATTATTTAGTAGCCGCCATACAAGTCGATTATTTGAGAAATATGATCAATATGCTGAGCCCTGACGTTTATGTCAAGGCAACCAATCAGAATAAAGTGATATTTGCCAGCGGACGGGCTGATCAATCAGAAGGTGTGAAACCGGTTAGCGGCTATCTGGATGATATTAATTGGAATATCAATGTTTATCCGAAACCGGTTGAGCTGAATGAGCTGACCAAAAGCGTGCTGCTGCCGATGTCCAGTATTGCCGTGCTGCTGAATATTCTGTTCATCCTCGTTCAATATTATCTGCTTAAGCGCAAGACCCAGCTGGAGCGCGCTCAAAATGAAGCGCAGAAATTGGAGCTGATCGGAACGCTTGCCGCCAGCACCGCCCATGAAATCCGCAACCCGCTTACAGGGATCAGCGGCTTCATTCAGCTTTTGCAGAAAAAATACAAATCGGAGGAAGATCAGCTGTATTTCTCAATTATTGAGCAGGAGATTAAACGGATCAATCAGATTGTCAGTGAGTTTTTAGTGCTTGGAAAACCCACTGCTGAACGGTTGGAAGTGAACTCGCTGCAGGATATTCTTGATGAGATTATGCCGATTATTTATTCTGAAGGGAATCTGTATAATGTGGAAGTGAATGTGGAGATTCTCGTCAATCGGCCGCTCAAGGTCAACTGCACGAAAGACCATATTAAACAGGTGATTTTAAATGTCGCGAAAAACGCGCTGGAATCCATGCAGGAAGGCGGCCGGCTGTCCATCTATTTAGAAGCCCGCGATCATAAAGCAGTCATTAAGGTGGCCGACAACGGAATGGGCATTTCTGAAGATATGCTTGAGCACATTTTTCTTCCGTTTGTAACGTCAAAGGAAAAAGGCACCGGCCTCGGCCTTGTCGTATGTAAACGAATCATGCTGATGTACGGCGGTTCGATTGACATTCAAAGCGAAGTCGATAAGGGCACAGAGGTCACCATTGCCCTCCCTGCCGCTTCTCGATGAAAAAAACACCCTGGATCGGGGTGTTTTTTATTTAAAGAAGAATATGTGTAAGAGGATATACCAGAGGAACGGCATCATAGCCGGCAGATAGTACGAGGCGCTTCGTGAGCCGTGCCAGCGGAAAAATCTGCTGACTGTACGCGGTCATCTTTCGGATGCGGCGCTTGATCAGGAAGCGCATTCAGTCTTCGTTATCTGTTTTATCATCAATCATTTGTTTGCTTCATATGCAGGCATGACGTCACCGCGGGAGAACAAGCCTATTTTCTTCACAAGGCCCTGTATTCCTTGGTGATGTGTACGATCACGGTTTACCAGCTGCTGATACGCGTTCATCAGACAGTCCAGTTCCTGGCTGTGCCTGATCGTGTCATATCCTGTAAACCCTTGCCTGTTAGCCGCATCTATCATCATTTTTCTTTTTTTATCAATAGATACAAGCAATTTTTCTTGTTCAGAATAACTGCCCATTCACTTCACCCCTCACCGCTAAAAGAATAGGAAACAAGTTTGATTGGGTTATTGAGCATTATTACAGATTATACTTTATTTGTAAACATTTTTTTACTAAATAACTTATTTTTTCATTTCATATTGGAATCTTTAGCATGAATACGAGAATAATACCCATTCGGGTAATGATATAAACAGAATGCGGCATATTCAGGAATTAAAAAACAGACACAGCTGACTTTATATTACAATAAAAAACCTCTCATGCCGGTGGGTGCATGAGAGGTTCGGGCGTCTATCAGTTTTGCACACTTTCATTTTCGTAAATCGGCACCCAGCCCTCAGTCGTCACAAAGATTCGGATTGCGACGACCCGGCGGTCTTCCTGAAGCGTAAAGTAGTGGCGGATGTTCTCCGGAACTGAAATCAAATCTCCCGGATTTAAACGGACGTCGAAAAATGTGCCGTCTTTGCCTTGAATGACGAAGATGCCGTGTCCGCTGACGATAAAGCGGACTTCATCATCCGTGTGGTGATGTTCTCTTTGGAAATTTTTTAATAATTCATCAAGGTTCGGCGTGGTATCTGATAAAGAAATGACATCCTGAGACTGATATCCGCGACGGGCTGAAATGTCCTGAATCTCCGTGTCAAACGCCGCGAGAATCCGTTCTTTTTCATCCTCGGTTAGATCGTATTTTTCCGAAAGCTCAGACGGAAGTTTTTCAATGTTCCACTGCTCATAGATCACCTCTTGTTCATCTAAGAAGCGCGCTACTTCTTCCTGATGTTCAATGATCATATTTTTTTCGTCATGAATTCTGATGGTCGCCATTTGCTATTCCTCCTTTTATTTTACCAGCTGCGGACGAAGTGACAGAAGCTTGAGGTGACAGCTGAATAAAAATTCATAGGCTTCCAGCACCCTTTTCGCTTCAAATGCGGTCCGCCCCCATGCCGTAATGCCGTGATTGCGGATTAACACCGCGCCTGAGCCGGCGTCCGCATGGTGCGCGAAATTTTCGGCCAATGCCGGGATGTGCGCCGGATTGTCAATGATCGGAACGGTCACGGACGCGTTTTCCTCCCATAATCCGAGCGCCTTAATCATCTCCTGCCCCTGAAAAGTGATTTGTTTTTCATCCCCGTAAAGCTCTGAGATGACATTATTATTGACGGTATGGACATGCAGACAGCAGCCTGCGTCTGTCTTTTGGTATAAGTAAGTATGGAGAAGCGTTTCCGCTGAAGGTTTTAAAGAATGGCCGGTCTCAGCGGGCTTCCCGTACTCATCGATTAAGAGAAAATCTTCGTCTGTTTCTTTTCGTTTGTCTTTTCCGCTCGCCGTAACGAGAAAAGTCAGCGGCCCGTCGGATACTTTGATGGAAAGATTCCCGCTCGTTGCCGGGAACCAGTCTCTTTCGGCCAGCTCGCGCTTTACCTCAGCAAGTTCGCGCCAGCGTTCTTCTTTTGCAGCCATGCCTGCACCTCCCCGATGTTTTCAATGCCTGTTTTCACCTCATGAAAATCTTGAAAAGGCAGATGCCGGAGGCCGAGTTCTTTGCATTCAGTCAAAAGATAATCTCTCGCAAAACACATATCGGATAACTTTGCAGCCTCGACATCCGTGACCGAATCACCGATCATAACGAGAAATTTCTGCTGATCGGATAGCTTCCGGATGACTGACGGTTTGCAGCAGCCGCATTGATTGGTGCAGTCTCCGTCACAGGCGTGCGGCCAGTCTATATGAATATATTCATTGTCAAAGGATGCATGATTGCAGAAAATCCGCTCCTTTTCTACGATCCCTTCCAAAAGCGGATGCACAAAAAAGTCCATTCCTCCGCTTACGATATAAAACGGGAGGTCGTTTGAGCGGACAAACGAGACAAAATCAAAAAAGCCGTCCCGTATTTTCGCATCCTTCAGGATAAAGCCGGTCAGTTCTTCTTTTAAGCTGCTCGGCAGCAGTCCGAACATCCGTCCGACTCCTTCTTGGATTGATATGCTTTTAGACAGAACACCGTCTTTTAATTCAAGCCACTCAGGAGGCGCGAATTCTTTCATCATGCTGACAATGTTGTCGTTCATGGTGACCGTTCCGTCGAAATCACAAATAATCAGCGGTGTGCGGGTCATACGGCTTCCACCCTTCCCCATTTGTCTAATGCGAGCTGAAGATCTTTGCACGACGCGGCTTTTTCTTCAATCGGCTGCGCTTCAAGCACCGCATCAATGACGGCGCGGAACGCTTTTCCGCCACCCTCGGCTCCTTTCGGGTGGCCGTGAATGCCTCCGCCGGCATTGATGATGTGATCGATGCCGAAATCGCGCATCAATAATGGCACCATACCGGGATGAATGCCTGCTGACGGGACGGCAAACGACGGATGAAAGACATCGTCTTTTACACATTCATCATGGATTGCAAGCGCGGACTCCTTCGGAAGAGCAACGGTTCCGTAAGGTGACGGAAATAAACTGAAATCAGCGCCGCAATAGCGGTTCAGCTTGCCGAGCAAAAGCGCATGCGACAAGCCGTAAACGGGAGATGATGTGAACGCGCCGCTGACTGCCGGATGCGCCATGATCGGAAGCGGGATTTCCCTGTCTTCAGCAAGGCTCTGCATCACATCTAAACCGTAAGCGAACACATTCAATAAAAGCGCGTCCGCCCCGAGTTCTGCCGCGCGCCTCGCTTTATCCCGCAATTCGGCGGTCCTTCCCGTAAGGTTTACGGCATACAGCGTTTTATGCCCCGTCTCCTCCCGGGTTTCCTTCAGGACTTGTTTTCCTTCGATAATGCGGGTTTCAAACGGAGCCAGTTCATTTTCAAAGAAAATTTCGTCATCTTTAATAAGATCCACGCCGCCGAGCGCCTGCTGTCTGAGCTGTTCTTTAATGTCGGCGAGATCCCGTCCGATCACGCCTTTAAATATGCTCATCAGAAGCGGTCTTTCAAATTCGCCCAGCAGTTTGCGGATGCCGTATATACCGAATTTCGGCCCGGGAAGGGAGCGTTTAAACCCTTCGGAAAATTCAAGATCAGTCAATTTTATTTTTCCGTCCAGTGACAGCTTTCCGAATACCGTCGTCAGGACGGCCGGAATATCTCTTGAAAAGTTCGCCTCAGGATAGGCGATGGTGATGACGGATTGTGTTTCGTTTTCTGAGGTTCCTTCTTTCTCCCCAACTTTTACGACCCGCCCTTTATGTTTTCTGAGCTGTTCCTGCTTCACCAGGGGCAGGTCAGTCCAGGAGCCTACCGTCAGCCCCGCCGCAATCTGTTCCGCCCGCTTTTCACTGTCCGTTGTGTCTGTCAGAAGATATGTTGCCAATAATTCGCTCATGCGTGAACGCCTCTCTTTCTTTCGCAAAACATAAAAAAACCTCTTCCGTATGAGCAGAAAGAGGCTTCGTGTTATGTCCGAATCTTATCTCTCAGCTCCTGCTGCAAGAATTAGCACCGTGCTTTATCAGTCGGTTGCCGGGCTTCATCGGGCTCGTCCCTCTGCCTGCTCTTGATAAGAATAATGATTTTATAAAGTATTTTGAATTATCGCATTGTTACCCTGATATGTCAATGCTTTTTCGGGTGAAAAGATTCAGTTTCCCGATCCGTTCCGCAGCTTCTTTAAGTCTTTCTTCACTTGTCAGAAGACCGACTCTTATATAGCCTTCCCCCCATTTTCCGAACCCGTTTCCGGCAGCGACCGCGACATCCGCTTTCTCGAGCAGCAAGTCTGAAAACGACTGTGACGTATAACCGTCAGGCACAGGGAGCCATGCAAAAAAGGAGCCCGCCGGAGCCGTCACATCCCAGCCGATATCGCGGCAGGCTTCAATCCATGCATTGCGTCTCGATTCATATCTGTCATTTTGCGCTGCGACGCATGCCTGATCCGCTAAAAGAGCGGCTGCCGCCGCCTGCTGCGCCGCGGGAAACAAACTGACAAACATATGATCCTGATAAAGGTTGATCGCTTCGATGACAGAAGCGTTTCCGACGGCAAATCCGACCCGCCAGCCCGCCATATTATAGGTTTTAGACAAGGTGTAGATTTCGATTCCCGTCTCTTTTGCGCCTTCGGTCTGCAAAAAGCTCAGCGGTTTATGCCCGTCAAAACCGACGGCTCCGTACGCGAAATCATGAACGACACAAATGCCGTTTTGTTCCGCAAAACCGACCGTCTCCTCGAAAAACGCCTCTGTCGCCACAGCGCCGGTCGGATTATTCGGATAATTGAGATACAGCAGCTTCGCCTCGCTCCGCACCTTTTCAGGAATTACGCTGTAATCAGGGAGAAACCCTCTTTCCTCCGTCAGCGGCATCATTTCCATTTTCGCTTTCGCAAGGGCGACGCCTGACCAGTAATCAGGATATCCGGGATCAGGCACCAGAATGGTATCTCCAGGGTTTAAAAGACATTGCGGAAGCTCAACAAGTCCCGCCTTGCCTCCGAACAGCACGGCGACTTCCGTTTCCGGATCAAGCGTGACCCCGTACTCCCTTTCATAAAATGCAGCGGCTGCTTTTTTGAAGCTGTAAGCGCCCCGGAATGATGAGTATTTATGATTTTCCGGCCTTTCGACGGCGCGCTTCATTTCTTCAACGATATGCTGAGGCGTCGGCTGATCAGGGTTTCCCTGCCCTAAATTGATGACGTCTCTGCCTTCTTTCAGCTTTTGATTCACTTTTTGCACCAATGATGCGAAAAATTGTTCCGGCAGCTGTTTGAGTACATCTGAGATTTCAAAGTTCATATTTTTCACCTTCTAAAAATGTCTTGAAATGATAGTCCATCATCATATATGGTTAAATAAAAAAAGTAAAGAGAAACTTGAGGTGTTAAAAAATGAAATGGACCGTTTCCTGTTTGCAATTTGATATTTCATACGGAAATCCTTCAGAAAACTTTAAAAAAGCAGAATCTTTGATTGAGCAAGAAAGCCGCCATGCGGATGTAATCGTGCTTCCTGAGTTGTGGACGACCGGCTATGATCTCACACGGCTAGATCAGCTTGCGGATGAAAACGGCAAAGTTTCGGAACAATGGCTTAAAGAAACGGCAAAAACATACAACGTACACCTCGTTGCCGGATCTTTTGCGGTCAAAGAAGGCGAAAATGTCTATAACACCATGTACATCGCCGATAACAGTGGACAGATCGTGAAGCGGTATCAGAAAGCACATCTGTTTCAGCTGATGGATGAACACCTTTACTTGTCAGCAGGAAACAGTGACGGTTCCTTTGAGCTTGACGGTGTCAAGTGCGCCGGGCTGATCTGCTATGATATCCGTTTCCCCGAATGGATCAGAAAGCATACGTCCCAGGGCGCGAATGTCCTGTTTATCTCTGCTGAATGGCCTCTGCCCCGCCTTGATCATTGGCGAAGCCTGCTTATCGCCAGAGCAATTGAAAACCAATGTTTTGTCGCAGCCTCTAACTGCACGGGGTCCAATCCCGATAATGAATTTGCCGGCCACAGCCTGATTATTGACCCGTGGGGCCGGATTTTAGCCGAAGGAGACCGGACGGAAGGCGCAGTCCGGGCGGAAATCGATGTGTCAGAAAGCGCGGCCGTTCGCGGAACCATTCCGGTTTTCCAAGACTTGCGGCGTGATTTATATTAATTTTCAAAAAAACGTTGACAAGAATATCCGGCACCTGCTAATATTTTCATCAACTGATTAATCCGAATTGTGATACAAATCAATATATTTTTCTCTTATCGAGAGTTGGGCGAGGGATTGGCCTTTTGACCCCAACAGCAACCGACCGTAATTCCATTGTGAAATGGGGCGCGTACATTTTGCGCCGAGACGATTGTCTCATAAGGCACGGTGCTAATTCCATCAGATGTTATCTGAGAGATAAGAGGCGGACTGCACTGTTTCAGCCTCCTTCTCTTTCAGAGAAGGAGGTTTTTTTTCGGGCGTATTCTCCGTCACGATCTCTTACTGCCACTACATAATTGGAGGGTAAATCCATGTCAGCAACTAAAACAAGTCTTTATGAACAATTAACAGAAAGCTCCGCCGCCGCGTTAGCCGTCAAGCTCGGCTTATTCCAAAGCAAAAGCACTCTGACATGCCGTGAAATCGGCGACGGCAATTTAAATTACGTCTTTCATGTTTACGATAAAGAAAACAAAAAAGGACTGATTATTAAACAGGCAATCCCTTACGCGAAAGTCGTCGGTGAAAGCTGGCCGCTTACCATTGACCGGGCGAGAATCGAAAGCAGCGCCCTCATCCGCCAGGGCGAACACGTGCCGCACCTCGTTCCGGCCGTTTACTATTCCGATACTGAAATGGCCGTCACGGTAATGGAAGACCTCTCCCATTTGCGGATTTCAAGAAAAGGGCTGCTGGAAGGGCAGCATTATCCGAACTTATCGGTTCATATCGGTGAATTTTTAGGGAAAACGCTTTTTTACTCATCCGATTATGCGCTTGATGCGAAAGTAAAGCAGCAGCTCGCAAAGCAGTTTACAAATCCTGAGCTTTGCAATATTACAGAAAGGCTTGTGTTTACAGAACCGTTTCTCGACCATGAGACAAACGATTTTGAAGAGGAGCTGCGCCCATACGCAGAAAAAGTTTGGAACAATTCCCGGCTGAAAGAAGGCGCTGACGAATTGAAAGCCATCTTTCTGAATTCCGCGGAAACATTGGTTCACGGCGATCTGCACACGGGAAGCATCTTCGCCGATGAACATGAAACAAAGGTGATTGATCCCGAGTTTGCTTTCTTCGGACCGATCGGGTTTGACATCGGCCAATTTATCGCCAATCTGCTGTTAAACGCCCTCAGCCGCGACGGTGACGACAGACAGCCGTTATATGACCACACCGCTGCCGTATGGGATACATTTGTGAAAACATTCAGTGAAGCATGGGAGAAAGACTGCTTGCCTTCCCGCAGACACCTGCTGGAAGACACACTGAAAAACGCGTTTGAGGAAGCGGTCGGTTTTGCGGGATGCGAATTGATCCGGCGCACGATCGGACTCGCCCATGTGGCTGACTTAGATGAAATCACTCCGTTTGACAAACGAATCGAACGGAAGAAGCTGGCGCTTGACATCGGCGCCTATTATATCGAAAACAGAAAAAAACTGAAGCATATCACCGAGGTTCTGGACCAATTTAAGCTCCGTGTAAAGGAATGATGCAGCATGACCAATGAATTTGCCATCCCCCGTTCTGTAGAATGGAAAGAAACCTACATCCGCATTTTAAATCAGCAAAAGCTTCCCGACGTCACTGAATATGTGGAACTTGAAACAAAGGAAGATGTATTCGACGCGATTGTCACGCTGAAAGTAAGGGGCGCCCCGGCCATCGGTATAACCGCGGCGTTCGGACTCGCGCTCTCCGCCAAGTCATTTGAAGCCCGCGACCTTTCAGATTTCCGACGTCAATTCGCGGATGTCAAAGCGTATTTAAACAGTTCGAGGCCCACTGCCGTCAACCTTGCGTGGGCGCTTGACAGACTTACGGATTCGATCAGGGATGCGATCTCAATCAATGAAGCGAAGACAACGCTCGTTCATGAAGCCATTCAAATTCAGATTGAGGATGAAGAAACATGCCGAATGATCGGCCAAAATGCTCTGCACCTTTTTAATAAAGGCGATCAGATCATGACCATCTGCAATGCGGGCTCGATTGCCACAAGCCGGTACGGTACGGCGCTTGCTCCCTTTTACTTAGCGAAACAAAAAGACCTCGGCCTTCATATCTACGCATGTGAAACAAGACCCGTTCTTCAAGGATCACGGCTGACGGCGTGGGAGCTGATGCAGGGCGGAATTGATGTCACGCTCATTACGGACAGCATGGCCGCCCATACAATGAAGGAAAAACATATTTCTGCGGTCATTGTCGGCGCTGACAGAATTGCAAAAAACGGTGATACGGCCAACAAAATCGGAACGTACGGCCTCGCTATTTTGGCAAACGCCTTTCAAATTCCGTTTTTTGTGGCCGCACCGCTTTCGACATTTGACTTGCAGATTGAAAACGGCGATCAGATTCCGATTGAAGAAAGAGATCCGGATGAAGTCAGACAGATCTCCGGCATACGCACCGCTCCCGAGGATGTTCCGGTCTTCAATCCGGCCTTTGACATCACACCGGGCAGCCTGATTTCCGGCATAATAACCGAGAAAGGAATTGTGACCGGTTCTTACACGGAAGAAATTGAACAATTATTCGCTGACTGCCAGCTGAGCTGAAAAACCGCTGATGATATTGCCTCAGGCAATGTCAGCGGTTTTTTTGTCTGCACAACGTAATCACTTCATCTTTTTGGGCGGCTGTAATGAGATGCATTTTAAAAAACAGCTCTGCATAACCGGCTATCTTTTGCGGACGGCTCACTTTCATCAGGCTTCGTCCTCCTTTTTCATCAGGGCAACTTTTTTCACTTAATAAAATGATATGTCGGACGCAAAAAAACGGAACGTGCCATACGCTTTATTTTTCTTTATAGGATATTTGTTCGATGTTCAGCAGCACCGCTTTTACATCCGTCTTCGTGCCCGCGTATCCCGTTAAGGCGCTGTTTTTGCCGATTACCCGATGGCACGGGATCAAAATCGGCAGCCGGTTTCGTTTATTGGCTTGTCCGATGGCGCGCACCGCTTTCGGTTTTCCGATCGCTTCAGCCATATCGCCGTAGCTTCGGGATTCCCCGTAAGGAATCATCGTCAGCGCGTTCCACACCCTTTCCTGAAAGGGTGTGCCTTTTTGTCTCAGAGGCAGAGAGAATTGCTTTCTTTCTCCTGAAAAATATGATGCCAGCTGCTGTTTCGCCTCCGACAGCAAAGCGGTTTCGCACGGCTTTACGCTGGGCGCGTCTTTCCGCCATTCCTCAAAATCTTCCCCGGTGAGAAACAGGCCGGTAATAAAGCTCTCTTCCTCTGTTACGATGACGGTTCCAAACGGCGCTCTTACACTTGTAAAACAGATCATTCCCCGCTTCTTCTTTCTTCCGTATTCTGCCGGATCGGAAGCGTCAAATGAAAAACGGTGCCCTTCCCTTCTTCACTTTCCACATGAATGCGGCCCTGATGCTCTTCGATGATTTTATAGCTGACCATGAGGCCGAGGCCCGTTCCCCTGTCTTTTGTCGTGTAAAATGGTTCACCCAGACGTTTTAATTTGTCTTCGGAAATGCCTGTTCCTTCATCTTGAATAGAAATCAAAATGTGGTCTTGATCAGAAGACTGAATGGTCACGTAGATATTGCCGCCGCCCGGCATGACTTCAATGGCGTTTTTTAAAATATTGATAAACACCTGTTTTAATTGATTCGGTTCACAGTAAATCGGCGGGATGTTTCCGGTCAGGTTCAGATGGATCTGCACATTGACAAGATTGGCCTGGGCATTCAAAAGATCAGCCGTGTCTTTCATAATCTGCGTCACGTCTTTTTCTTCATATAGTATCGCTTGGGGTTTCGCTAAAATTAAAAATTCAGTGATGATAGACTCGATGCGTTTTAATTCTGAGGTAATGACGTTAAAGTACAGAGAATATTCGCCTTCAATGCTTCCTTGAAGAAGCTGAATGAACCCTTTCAGCGCTGTCATCGGGTTTCTGATTTCGTGGGCGATGCCCGCCGCCAGCTCCCCTACAACATGAAGAGTATCGGATTTCCGCAGCCTCTCTTCAAGCTCTTTGGCCTCTGTGACATCTTTAAAGATGGCCAGATTCATATTTTGAATGATATTTCTTTTGAAGGAGAATTCCAGTTTGCGGCTGTCGCTGCTGCTTAACAGGAAGGGGATTTCATTATCCATTCCTTCTAAATCAATCTTTCTGGCGGGAACACCCGCGTTTTCAATATCAAATAAAGAAAGAATATCCGGAACGGTGTACGCTCTCAGCTCCTCATCCGGCATACCAAGTATACGGCTTGCGAGAGGATTCGCGTCAATAATGCGGAATTGGTTGTCAAATAAGACCTTGCCGTCCATTGAGCCGTTGAATACTTTTCTGAATTTCAGCTCGCTTTCCCGCAATTCTTTTTCCATCCGCTTACGATCGCTGACATTTCTTAAAATGGTTAAATGCTGACCTTCAAGTATGGTTCGTTTTGATGTGAATTCCAGCTCTTTAAATTGGCCGTTTGCCATCTGAAACAGCATTTCTTCACGGATTTCCCCGTATTTTTCATATTTCTTCTTAATCTGCTTGTATTTTTTCTGCGGATCAACGATAAACGTACATAAATTCGTCTCCACCAGCTTATCCATCGGCAGTTCGAAAATGCGGCACGCCGATTCGTTTGCTTTGGCAATCTTTCCGTCATCAGACCAAATGACAATCGCGTCCATGGCGTTTTCAAAAATTTCGCGGAATCGCTCTTCGCTTTTAAAGAGTTTCAATTCCATCAGCCGTTTCTCTGTTATGTCTCTCATAATGGACATGTAGAACCCGCTGATTAAGTTGGACGTAATCGTAAATTCAAACAGCTTCTCTTCGCCGGACCGAAGCTTGACGGGCAGTTCTCCTTTGGCGTTTCCTTTTCTGCGGAGGGTTTCCCAGATTTCTTTCAGATGCTTTTTGTTTTCTCCGTCGGTAAAATGGCGGAGCGACAGATGGGACAATTCATTCTGGCCGATCTCAAAGCTTTTGCAAAAAGAGAGGTTCGCATCAATAAACCCGCCGTCCTTATCAAACAGCACGATGCCGTCGACAGCCCTGTCAAACAAATCTTTAAACAGCTGCTCGTTCATGGAGAATTCGCGCTCTAATATTTTTTTAGAGGAGATATCCCTCATCACCACAAAAAAATAATCCTCCCCAATTCCGTCTCTGGCGAGGAATTCAATGTATTTCGTCGCGCCGCTGTCAAGCTTAATCGGCACCTCTTTCCACAGATGGCCTTTTTTTAAAAACTTTTTCACGGCCTTATTCAGTTCTTCCTGAGGCACGGAATATAAAAAATCCAGGACGGAGCGGTTAATGAGGTTCTCTGCCTCAATCTGCATCATCCGGGCCGCAGCCTCGTTCGCCTGGACGATTTTCATTTCCTTACGGCATATAAAAATGGCATCAAGCGTGTTATTCATAATCACGTGATACCGGTTCAAATCACTCTTCAGGCGGTCATTTTCCTCTTTCATCCGCTTCAGCTGCTCTTTCAGCGACTCGTTTGTTTGCAAATCCAGAGTTTCAGCCATTCAGTACACTCCTTCTTCAAAAACCTATCCTTCAATATTTCTACAAAATACCTCATCTTCCTTCATTCGCCCTATACATTTCAGAAAATTTCAATGATATGACAAGTTAAAGTCTTTTTCTACGATCCTTACCTCCCCGTTACATCATCCTAACAATCCCTTTTGTCCTCCTTCAATTTTTTGTTTTTTATTTTAAAATGAACACCAACAGGAAATAATCATGCAGTGGATGATTTTTGAAGAGAAGGTGATGCTATGACAAAATCGCGAGACAGTTACTTTGACAACGCCAAGTTTATCTTGATTTTTCTGGTGGTGTTCGGCCATATCCTCCGGTCATTTATTAACGGAAATGAGTTTATGCTCCATCTCTACAAATTCATTTATACTTTTCATATGCCGGCCTTTATCCTGGTTTCCGGCTATTTCGCAAAAAACTTTAAGCGGACAGGTTATGTGAAGAAGCTGGCTGTGAAGCTGATTATTCCGTACCTGATTTTTCAGGGCATTTACTCAGTTTTTTACTATTTGATTCAGGATGAAAGCATGGCAAGCGTCAATCCGATTGATCCGCAGTGGTCTCTCTGGTTTTTAGTCAGCTTATTCTTTTGGAATCTGCTGCTTTATCCCTTTACGAAGCTGCCGAAAATGTGGGCGCTTGGGGCGAGCTGCGGGCTTGCCGTCATGATCGGGTATCTTGATTTTATCAGCAGCACGCTGAGTCTTTCACGGACGTTTGTTTTTCTTCCGATGTTTCTCGTCGGGTTTTATTTAAAGAAACAGCACTTTGATTTGCTTCGGGCTAAAAGAGGCAGGCAGATTGCCGCGGGCGTGCTGGGGATTGTTTTCCTGTTATGCTGGTGCATTGACTTTGATTACTCGTGGCTGTTCGGATCGGAGCCTTATTCCACATTCGGCACAGTGTCGCTGTTGAGCGGTCTGTCGCGCATCGGCTGGTATGTTTTGGCCTTTGCCGCCACTTTCAGCTTTTTGGCGCTCGTTCCGCAAAAGCGTTATTTCTTTACGAAATGGGGGACGAGAACGTTTTACGTATATCTGCTGCATGGATTCATTATAAAAACGCTGCGGCAGATCGGGCTTGAAGATCACTTGTCTGATTATCAGAATTTAGTCATACTCTTAATGTTAACGGCCGCTCTTACGTCCATTCTCTCCAGCAATGCGGTGAAAACGGCCGCACAGCCGTTTATTGAGCTGCGGATAACCGGCTTGCTTGAAGCGGTGAAAGGAACAAGAAACGGTGCTTATTCGAAATAATGCAAAATACCTCTTAAGCGTTGCCGCCTAAGAGGTATTTTTTATTTTTTGCCGTCTTCTTTTTTCTTTGGCTTCGTCTGTTCAAGCGTTTCAATCCATTTTCCGGCGTTATAATCACCGAGCTCGCTTGCAAACTCTTCTTCAAGCAATTTAGGGTCCATCGGCTTTTTATGGTTTTGCATGTCTTTGCTGTGGCGGTTTTTTTTCGTCATGTTACTCGCCTCCTTGTTTGCCGTGTTTTGATTTGCGGTTTGCGCCTCTCAGTCCGGGATCACCGTCATATTGTGTTTTGTATGCATCTTTGTCCATGCTCTCAGTCGGTGTGTTGTTATTGGTTAAAGCTTCATTCTTTGCTGCTTTGCGTTTCATTTGATTTCCTCCTTCTGTCAGCAAATCTGTTTTGAATTCATCAAGCATTTTTTTCAAGTCGCGCACTGTCACGTTTTTGGCCTCATCAATGAGTTCATAGCCGATCTGTCCGTTCGGCTCAAGCAGCACATATTTAAAATCTTGAATGTCTCCGAGGCCTTCCTGTCTGATCCTCATTGACAGCTGATCTTCGGTAAAACGCATTTTTATTAAGTTTTCCGGGATGATTTTTCCGTTTCTGACAACGGCGACGGTTTTTCCTGAAAATAAAAACTCAAAAAAGCTTGATTTGATTTCTAAATATTCCATCAGGATTAACACCGCAATAAAAATCGCCGCCGCGAAAATGGTTTCCCATAAATTATGTTCAATAAACGGCTGAATAATAATCGAGCCGATCGAAATCATGATGACTGTCTGGGTCACCGACAGCTGGCTGATTGATTTCCGTCCGGCAATCCGCAATAAAAAGGTACCGACCGCTATCATAACTACCGACTTCCAAAATACGGCAAACAATGACGTCACCTCTTTACAAGTAGAATCTCCAAAGAAACTGTTTCCACTCATCCATTTTACGGCAATAAAAAACACCGCTTTCTGAAAAGCGGTGTCAGCCGATAATCATTCTTTCCTTCGGATAGTGATAATTTGCTTCGATTTCTTTTCGGCCGATCAAATAAAGGAATGTCAAAATGCCGATCCGGCCGATAAACATGACAATCATGATCACGCATTTTCCGATATCGCTTAAATGCGGAGTAATCCCGAGCGACAGGCCGGTCGTTCCGAAAGCGGAACACACTTCAAAAAGCAGTCCGAGCAGCGTCTGATTTTTCTCCGTCACGGCCAGAATCAGCGTCGATCCGAACACGAGCAGAATCGCCATCATCGTAACGACCAGCGACTTCATGACATCAGCCTGGTGAAGCTCGCGTTTAAAGACCTTGACCGCTTTATTCCCCCGGGCAAAATGAAACAGAGCAAGAAGGTTAAGCGCAAACGTCGTCGTACGGATTCCGCCGCCGACCGAGCTCGGTGATGCGCCGATAAACATGAGGGCACAGATGAAAAATAATGTCGGCGCCGACAGCTGGCTGATATCAATTGTCGCAAGCCCGCCGCTTCGCGTAGCGGTTGATTGAAAGAGACATAAAAATAAAACATCATGCCAGCTTTTCCCCTTCATGACATGGCTTGCTTCAAGTGCGTAAATGCCCACGGCTCCGAACAAAACGAGCATTCCGAACGTAACGGTCGTAATTTTCGTAAACAGCGTGAATGAGTATCTGCGCTGTTTTGAAAACAAAAAGTCCTTTACTTCAACGAGCACCGGAAAACCGATCGCACCGAAAATAATCAGAAGCATCGTAATAAACTGCACGAAATAGTCATGTCTGAACGGGACGAGTGAATTTCCCGTAATATCAAAACCGCCGTTTGTCGTGGCGCTGACGCTCGCAAAGAATCCGTGCAAGTACGCCTGTTCAAACGAATCATAATACGTTAAAAAATATGTTCCTAAGATGATGCCGCCTAAAAACTCGATTAATAAAATCAAAAACAGCACTTGCTTCATCAGGTTGACGATACCGGAAAACTGCGATTGATTCTGATCCACCATGATGAGCTTCCGTTCCCGCAGACCGATCCGTTTGCCCATAATGAGCCAGACGAATGTTCCGAGCGTCATGATGCCGATTCCGCCGAATTGAAGCACGAAAGCCAAAATGACAATCCCGGCCGTGCTGAATGTATCAGCCGTGTTGACGACCGTTAAACCGGTGACACTGACTGAGCTGACAGCCGTAAACAGCGCGTCTATAAACGACCAGCTGGCCCCTTGTTTGTGGGCGGCCGGCAGACTTAGCAAAATAAATGCCACCGTCACAGCAAGAAAATAATATAATGCAATCAGCTGTGCTGGCGACAAGATCTGTATGAATTTCTTCAGTTTTAATTTCATAAGATAGTTCCTTCTGCCTCTCAAATGTAGTACGTAATTATTCTAATGATATTGGGAGAATTTTTAAAGGTCTTTTTAGAAAGATTTTTCATTACCTTATGTAATTTGCCGATCTTTAAACAAAAAACCTCTGAAACGATTGTCAGAGGTTTTGTTGATTATTTTGCTTCCAGCCTGCGAATGCGCTCATCGAGATCAGGGTGTGTGGAGAACAATGACGAATGCTTTTTGCCGTTAATTTTTAACGTCTGCACTGCCGTCTGGTCTTCTTCATTCACATGTCCTGTATAAGACTTCAGCGTACGCAGGGCGTGAATCATTTTATCCTTGCCGGCAAGGTCTGCACCGCCGCGGTCAGCGTGAAACTCTCTGTGGCGCGAGTAGGCGAAGACGACAAGACTGCCGAGAATGGAAAAGATAATCTGAAACACGATCATCGCGATAAAATGCACGACCGGTGCGAGGTCTTCTTTGACAAAGCGGCTTGCAACCCATGCCGCGATTCGGGAAAGGAATACGACGAACGTATTGACGATTCCCTGCAGCAGCGTCATCGTGACCATATCACCGTTTGTGATGTGTGCGACTTCATGGGCAAGAACCCCTTCCACCGCAGCATCATCCATCTGCTGCAATAAACCTGAAGAAACCGCGACAAGCGAACGGCGCTTAGAAGGCCCGGTCGCAAAAGCATTGACCTCCGGGGAATGATAAATGCCGACTTCAGGCATTTTCGTCATCCCTGCGGCACGGGACAATCTGTGCACACGGTCAACCAATTGCTGTTCTTCATAGCTGAGCGACTGTTTCTTCGGATTTAACACCCGGACGCCCATCATCGTTTTGGCCATCCATCTGGACATTCCGAGAGAAATAAAAGAACCGACAAAACCGACGACAAGACTGAACACGAGCAATGCCATCAGATCAATGCGGCCATTTTGTATATACGAGCCGACACCGGTAACGCTTGTAATAATCGTAAGCACAATTCCGATTGTCGTAATGACCAAAAGGTTCGTTAAAATAAACAGAAATATTCTTTTCGCCATAATTACCTCCGTCTTTTTTAAGATCAAAAGAACTTATTTACTTAAATTATAAATGATCTGTTTGAAAATGCAACAATTTCGACGTATGATGTTAATGTAATTCTCAGTGATATTAAAAAGTGAACACGTAATCAATCAGAGGTGAACCATGAACACGTTTAAACTGACCCGAACTGATATGGTCCGGCTTCTTTACGCGTTAAAAGGCCAAGGAGACGCAACTCCTCTCCAAATCTTATTGCACTCAGCGGATATGACCTTGGATGAAGCGGAAAGCCGTCTGCATATCCCTGAATTTCTGACGAGATTCGAACGAAAAAAAGAGAAAAAGGAATACGGGCTTTCAACTAACGAGATTGTCGAGCTGGGAAATCTGTGCGAGCTGACGTCTTTAAAATCAACCGCCGTCCAAAACTGGGTGAAGCGCGATATTAAAGATTTAATCGGCCACCCCTTACTCGGCAAAAAATATACAATTGAACAAGCTGTCATCCTTCTCATTGTACGTGATTTAAAATCAATTTATGACTTCGAACATATACGCGGCATATTAAAAATCGCTTTTAACACGATCACAGACAGATCAGACGACGTCATCAGCCCGATCAGCTACTATGAAAGCTGCGCCCAAGTGATTGATTATCTTCATCATAAGGCAAACCCGCCGATGAAGGAAACGAGCCTGCAGGAGCTCGTCGAAGAGCAGACGGACAAGCTCAAAGGCTGCTTTAAAGAACTCGGAAGCGGACAATGGAACAATATCAGATCCATAATCGCCGTCACGGTGCTCTCCGTTTTGACTTTCCATATTCAAGCCTCGGCCTACAAAATGATCAGCCATTTATTATAATTCATAACGCTTCTTCGCCCCGGTGTCTGCGCCGGGGTTTTTTTGCTGTACAACAATTGCCAGCATAATCAATACCGTTCCGTTTGAAACTAAAATGCGAAAACACATCTTGCCAGAGAAAAGGAGATGAAAAAGATGGCGAGCAGAAATAAACTCTTAGTTCCAGGGGCTGAGCAGGCACTTGACCAATTTAAATACGAAGTGGCTCAAGAATTCGGCGTGAACCTTAGCTCTGATACAGCAGCACGCGCAAACGGCTCTGTAGGCGGGGAAATGACAAAACGTCTTGTACAGCAGGCTCAATCACAATTAAACGGGAAAAATCAATAATGCAGCTTATTCGCCGGGACTTCTCGGCGAATTTTGATATTTATCGGCATTCTCCTTTCCGTGTCGGTAGCCGTTCGGATTCCTTCGGTCTGACGAATCTTCATGATGCCGATAGGATTCCCAATGTTCATTGCGATCATGATTCCAGTAATGATTGTAATACTTTTGCTTAGGCTCTTTGTCATTTCCGTTTTCCTGAGGATTTTGTGTTGGGGGCTGCTCTGTTTCCCCATCTTGTTCCTTCTGTGTGTTTTCCTCTGATCCGGAAGCTGCATTTTTTTCGGTTTGCTGATTGCCGTCCTGACTGTCCGGCTTCGCTTCTTCCGTACCGGGCGTTGTTTCATTGTTTCCCGGCTTCTCTGCTGCCTTTTCTTCATCAGGAGCTGTCTTTTCATCAGCCGCCGGCTTGTCTGTGTCCGGCTGCTCGCTTTGATCAGCGTCTGTTTCGGTATCTTTTTGATCTGTTTCATTGCCGTCGGTTTGCTTTTCAGGCTGTTTTTCTTCTGTTTTCTTTTCGTTTCTTCTTATGTAGCTGCCTGTTGACATCCCTTCCTGTTTTGCTTTTTCTCTTGTTTCCATATCAGATTCAAGCGATTGGACCTGGTAGGTGCCCTTATATTTTTCAGTCATGTCGGCCAGCTGTTTTTTAACGCCTTTTTTATATGTATTGTCATCTGTATTTTCATAAACCGTGGAAATTAAAATCTCTTTTGATTCCTTTACATATCCATGCTTGCTGCAATCGGTAATAATATTACTGATGACTTCCTTAAAATCGCTGCTTTTCCAATCTCCGATGTCACTGATGACCTGTTTGGCGTCATGGTTCAGCGGTGTCAGTTCAATGACTTCATATTTGCTGTTTAAAGCCATTTCAATACTGGGATTAATGTCAAGCGTCATATACGCGTAAGCTTTGTTATCCGAAAAAACCGGGAGCAAAATTAAAATAAACAAAATAATAGCAGTCATCGTAAACACTCCCAATTTAAAAGGGCGCAGTTTCAGAAAATCAAAAAAGCTGGCCCTTCTTCCCATACGCGTTTCGCCTTCGAACGTAATTTCCTCTCCGATTTCACAAGTGCGGTGATCATTTTTTGTTTTTAAAAATTGTCCGTCAGGGGTTAGCAACGTGACGAATTTTTTATTTTTCTCTACTATGATCCCTCTTCTCATGAGTGCAACACCCCTTTAAGATAATCTTTTAAATAAATATAATCACCGGTAATAATAATACTCATGGCGATGATATATTTTCGGTTCCGTTCGATCGTTTTTCTGCTGACCGACACGAGCTGCTCCAGCTGTTTGACAGGAAGCTGTTTTTTCTGGTGCAAAATGGACGCCAGCTCTTCATTTTCAACAAGCGTGTAGGCTACCTTAATCGCATTCTGCCTCGCATCTGTATGCTTCGGCGATTGTTCCAGCAGCTCTTTAAAAGACAGCCCGTATTCTTTGAGCTGCTTCTGAAAAAAAAGAATTTCTTCCCGGCGCTGTTCCTGTTCTATTTGTTTGCGGTATTCATCAATGGAAAGCTCCGCTTCGATAAGGCTCTGCGAAGATTCCTGGTCGTCGCCTTCCTGCACATCCATATTGATATGCTGAGCGGTTCTTGCTTCTTTTCTGATATAGTCTATCACTTTTCTTTTTATAATCAGCTCTGCAAATGCAAGCAGCGAATTACCTTTTTCAGCCGAATACTTTTCAATGGCTTCGTTAAACGCGATCAGCCCGATGCTGAATTCGTCGTCTTTTTCATCTATATATCGTTTACAAACGGATGAAACCGTCTTCGCGATAAAAGGCTTATATTGCTGTATTAAATCGTTCTGCAGATCTTTGTCGCCTTTTTGTATTTTTTCAACAGATGTTTCAAGCGTTTGCTTCTTTTTTCCCAATTTAAACAAAAGGCTAAGCACTGGTTTCACCTCAGTTCCTCCCTATAACTACTCATAATCATAGCTAATTTAGTAGGGATTCGCAAAGGAAGAAAAAGAGAAATCGATTTCATTTGTCTCAATTATGACAAGCCAATAAGACGTACTATACATGATTTCGTGCCCCCATGCAGAATTAAGGGGGTTTTCTCTGTGTTTTTTGTAACAATGCTGTTATAAAATTGTTATCATATGTCTTAAATGTAAGCGTTTCAAACAAAAAAAGGGAACCTGCTTTTTAAAAAGCCAGACTCCCTTTTTGATCATTTTACGCGTGTTCCCTTTTTTCCGATTCCGCGCCAGACTCTATTTGTTTTGCTCCTGACATAAACCATCCGCAAACCGCGATGGCAGCCAGAACCGCCCAGAAAATGATTTTCCAGGCCGCCGAATGGATGACATCTGCCGGAATTATACCGAGTTCCTCATGGGCCAATGTATAAAGAGCGAGCTTTACGCCTACCCATCCGACAATCACAAATGCCGCCGTTTCAAGGCCCGGCCTGGTTTTCAGTAAGGATACGAACATTGATGCCGCAAAACGCATAATGATTAAACCGATTACGCCGCCGGCTAAAATAACGAGAAACTGACCGCCGTCCAAGCCGCCGATGGCAGGAAGCTGAGTTCCCGGGAGCGTTACGGCAAGCGCGACCGCCGCTAAAATGGAGTCAACGGCAAAAGCGATGTCCGCGAGCTCCACTTTCAAGACAGTCTGCCAAAACCCGCTTTCTTTCTGCGTTTTCTGACCGGCGTTATCTTTAAATACATACCGCTTCAGCAAATGGCTGACCGCAATGTAAAACAGATATAAAGCGCCGACGGCCTGGACCTGCCAAACATTCACCAGAAAAGAAATGGCGAACAGCGACCCGAAACGCAAAATAAATGCACCCGCCAATCCGTAAAATAAAGCCTTCTTCCTTTGTTTTTCAGGAAGATGCTTCACCATCACAGCCATCACCAGCGCGTTATCCGCCGCCAAAATCCCTTCCAGCCCGATTAAAACGAGAAGAACCCATCCATACTCCAATAATAATGCAAAGTCCAATCCATTCCCTCCGTTTCTTTTTTCTATCATCCGAGCTTATACCGGCGGTTTTTTACGCAAAAAAGACCTTTGCCGATATAAGGCAAAGGTCTTGCTAGACATGAATGATTGGCATGCCAACAAAGCCGATGGATATGATCCATGAATTGACGACTTTGTTTCCGGAATATCCGGACGCTACTCCCCTTTGGGATTTCAAGAAATATTTGTTTATACGCTCATGATAAAGCCTGTTTCATCATTTGTCAACGCTTAACTTTTTTAACAAATTGAGAAATTTTTTCTGTTTTGGCCCGCTGTTTTCTTCTCTTTAAAAACATCCAAAGAATGAGAAGCAACACAATGAATATACCGAGCGGCAGCATATATTGATCGAGAATGGAACCGACGCTTTTCCAATTTTCCCCGAGTTTCATTCCGAGGTATACGTAAGCAAATGTAATCGGCAGCATCGCCGCATATGTATATAGAGAGAACACCCAGACATTCATCTTCGCAATGCCGCACGGCAAAGAAATCAGCGTCCTGACCCCCGGTATAAAACGGCCGCTGAACGCGACCAAACCTCCGTGCTTCTGAAAGAAATCATCTGATTTCTGCAGGGATTCGGGTTTTATCCATATATACTTTCCATATTTCAGCAAAAACGGCCGACCGCCCAGCCTGCCGATTCCATATAAGACAAGCGGACCTGAAACACCGCCGAGCGAACCGGCAAACACGGTCCCGGCAAGCGTCATATCCCCTTTTGAGACCCAATAGCCCGCAAGCGGAAGAACAATTTCCGCCGGGATGAATTCTATACTGAGCGCCAAAAAAATCCCGGCGTAAGATAAGCTTTTAAACGCCTCTATTATTGATATGATGAAATCTTCGATGATCTATCACTCCCGGCTTACGTCTATATTCCGAAACTTAAGAATGATTTTAACACAAAACCTTGAGGCTGAAATATCTTTTAGACATGCCCCGTTATAAATGTGAGTCGTTTCAGATCGGTATAGCGGGAGGGAATGACATGAGCAATACAACGTCCCGCCTGTCTCCTGATTGCTTGTCTGGCGGCGTTTACATCACTGAAGATCTCCGGAAAAGTTACCCTTCGCGGGAAGCGGCGGCTGACCGCGGATTCAGCATATGGGCATTGCGTTTTGCCGGGATCTTTTCCATCACCGGATCTGTTTTTATGGGAGCGGGAAATTCTCTCAGGCATTACATGGGAATGCGTGGGCATTTCCCGGGGAATGATTTTGTATAATCTTTTTGATTACCACTGATGATTTTCAGGGACTTCAGCGCTTTAAAGAACTTACCGATTCACTGATTGTAAATAGAGAATTCATTTGCTTTTCAGCCGACCATTGCCGCCTGAGGAAATGGAACAGCCGCTCCATGAAGCGCCGCAACACCCATAAGTTGCTACACATGGAACGGACCCGTTTATCCACAATAAAGACAAAAAGGAGTTTTTATTCATGCACACGATGTGGAAGGGTTCGATCAGTTTCGGTCTCGTCAATATCCCGGTCAAGCTCTTTGCGGCCACTGAAGATAAAGATATAAAATTCCGCAGTCTTCATAAAGAAGACCATGCGCCGATTAAATACGAAAAAATCTGCACCGGATGTGAAAAAAGTCTGGAACCTGACGAAATCGTGAAAGGCTATGAGTATGTAAAAGGGAAATACGTCATTATGACAGACGAAGACTTGAAAGACGTAAAACAGGAACATGAAGAAAAAGCGGTTGAGATTGTTGACTTTGTCCAGCTGCAGGAAATTGATCCGATTTATTTTAACCGGTCGTATTATGTCGGGCCGGGAGATAACGGCACAAAAGCCTATACACTTCTGCGGGAAGCGCTGAGAACGACGGGTAAAATCGGGATTGCCTCCATTACGATCCGCTCTAAACAGCAGCTTGCGATTCTTCGCGTGTATGACAACTGCATCGTGATGGAATCCATTCATTATCCGGATGAAGTCAGAAATGCCGGACATGTGCCGGGCGTTCCCGAGCAGACAGCCGTTAATGAAAAAGAGCTGCAGACGGCGATTACGTTAATTAATGAACTGACAACCGAGTTTGACCCGGAACAATACGAAGACACATACCGGAAAGCCCTTCTCGCTAAAATTAACGATAAGCTCGAACATGAAGAAGCGGGCGTGACACCGGCTGCTGCCGGTCCGCGCGAAGATGTCATCGATCTTGTCAGCGCGCTTCAGGCAAGCATTGACCGGACGAAGCGGCCGGATCGCGAACAGGCTGCACCGGCGCGGACAAAAGACGCCGCGTCAGCAGGCGGCGGAGGCAAAAAGCAAAAGACGACCAGACAAAAAGCCGGAACATCTTAATCATGGTGCTGACGATGCAGCCGATTTTGACCTCTGTACCGCCTGAAGGCAGTGAGTGGCGCTATGAGGTAAAGTATGACGGATTCCGCTGTCTTCTCCGCATAGACGAAAGCGGCGTTACATTAACCAGCAGAAACGGACAGACGCTGACGAATCAATTTCCAGAAATCACGGCTTTTGCGGCCCGGTGTTTTCAGCACATGAAAGACAGGTTCCCCATTACGCTTGACGGAGAGCTTGTCTATTTAATCAATCCGTACAGAGCGGACTTTGAGCATCTTCAAATCCGCGGACGTTTAAAACGGACGGAAGCAATTGAAAGCACCGCTGATAGACGGCCGTGCCGCTTTCTGGCATTTGATCTCCTCGTTCTGGAAGGCGCCGGCACCGTCTCATTACCGTATGTGAAACGGAAGCGCGCCCTTTCCAAACTGTTTAAAGAAGCAAATCTTCCCGCCTGCCCTCATCACTTAGCGGAAGAAGCGATTCAATACATTCCGGAGCACACTGATTTTGATGCGCTTTGGGACAAGGTCGTCCGCCATGACGGAGAAGGTATCGTAGCAAAAAGGGCTTCCAGCGGCTGGGCGGAAAATAAACGCTCTCCCGACTGGCAAAAGTATAAACATATGAAAACGGCTCACGTGCTATTAACCGGATTCAATCCGAAGAACGGGTATGTGACGGCCTCGGTATTAAAAGACGGCACCGCCATCCCGATCGCTTCCGTTTCCCACGGCATGCAGGCGGAAGAAAAAAACGCCGTCAGAACCATTATGGAGACCCACGGAAAAAAACAAAAAAGCGGCGAGTATACACTTGAGCCTTCTATCTGCATGACCGTGCAGTATTTAACCATATTGCAGGACACGCTGCGTGAAGTATCTTTTGTGTCTTTTCAGTTTGAAATGGATTGGACGGAATGCACGTATCAGCAGCTCATCCTCCGCTCTAAAACGCTGCCGCCGAAGCTGCAGTTCACAAGCCTGGATAAGATCGTTTTTAAAAAACGTGAAAAAACGAAAGCAGATTTCCTTAGTTATATGGTGAAAATGAGCGATTTTCTTATGCCCTTTCTTAAAGATCGGGCCGTCACGGTGATCCGTTATCCGCACGGCGCGCCTGGCGAATCTTTTTTTCAAAAAAACAAACCGGACTACACGCCGGACTTTGTCTCAAGCGTGTTTGACGGGAGCCACGAGCACATCGTATGCAGCAGCATACCGTCACTTCTATGGCTGGCTAATCAGCTGGCGCTTGAATTTCACGTTCCGTTTCAGACAGTGCATTCTGAAAGGCCCGCAGAAATCGTCATTGATCTTGATCCTCCGTCAAGGAATGATTTTCCTATGGCAGTGGAGGCTGCGCATGTGCTGAAACAGCTGTTTGACTCATTCAGCATTACGTCATTCCCGAAGCTCTCCGGAAATAAAGGCATTCAGCTCTACATCCCGCTTTCACCGGAAGCATTCACCTATGAAGAAACCCGTGCGTTCACAATGCTCATCGCCGATTATTGCGTCAGGACGCGCCCGGATCTTTTTACGACAGAGCGGTTTATCAAAAACCGAAACGGCAGGCTCTACCTAGATTACTTGCAGCATGCCGAAGGGAAAACCATTATCGCCCCCTATTCGACCCGGGGCAACGAATTGGGAACGGTTGCGGCTCCCCTTTATTGGAGCGAAGTCAACTCCTCTTTAACACCTGATGATTATACGATCGATACAGTAGTGAACCGCGTCAGGACAGAGGGAGATCCGTTTTATGATTTTTACCGGAATCCGCAGGACGGCCCGCTTTCAATCGTGCTTGAGCAAATCAAGAGAAAGAGCTGACGCTTTTTGTCAGCTCTTTTCAGTCTGATACGTGCACATCAATTTTTCTTTGGAAATAAATAAATAGCAGGAGTAAGGAATGTTTTTGAGGGTGAGCTGTTTTGCAGTAAAGTATAAAATCGGAATATGGGCCGCTTTCTTAAACAGCCTGTAGCAGCCGCTGGACGGTTTTATCACATCAAAACCGAGTCTCGCCGCTCCTTTATGAAGCATTGTAATGCCGACGACTCCCTTAATCTCGTCTTTCCGTTTATGCTGGTTAATATAATCCGCTAAATGAGGCATGGATTGATATACCTTCTGATATAGCATAATCCCCCTTCTGACCGCGCTTTCAATAGGCTGCAGCTCTTTCAGGAGTTTGACATTATGAAGATGAATCTTAACTAACACGTCGTTTTTTTTAATTCTGGTTCCGTCGCTCAGGATGACTTCTTTTCCTTTATATCTTGTCAAACGGACGCGGAATACATTCGATTGCCGTTTATCAATCAGCGTCAGCCGGGTAAAGAAGAAATAAAGCGGATCAAGTAAGTACCATATAGACAGCAGACAGCTTCTCACATGTTCACCTTCTTTATATTCAAAGCACCCTCATATTTTGGCATGGGGCATGTCACATTATGATTGGTAAATAATGATGCCGACCTGTATCAGCTTATGCAAAAACCGCTTCAGGCTCTACTGTCCGGAACAGAAAAAAACACTCTTCCTGAAGAAGAGTGTCTGTATCCGCTTTCTTTTAACGGAAAAGCAAATGCTGGCTGTGAATTCCCGCTTTTTTCAGTAAGGCTATCAGCTGTTCCTGTTCTTCAGGCATAAGTCCTGAAAACGCTCTCGCAATTCTCAATGAATGAATCGGATAAATTTTATCCAAATACTCGTTTCCTTTATCAGTTAAATGGGCGTAAACAGACCGTTTGTCCTTCGGGTCTTGTTCTCTGACCAAAAACCCGTTTCTTTCAAGCTTGTCGATGACATAGGTGACATTCCCGCTGACAAGCAAAAGACGCGACCCGATTTGCTGAAGCTTTTGCGGTCCTCTCGTATAGAGCAGCTCCAAAACGGCAAATTCAGTCGGATTAAAACCGTGTTCTTTACTGTCGCGGATGCTGTGTTCAGACACACTCTTGAAAGCCCTTGCAAAAACTTTGTACAAATTCATCGAACGCATCACTTCTTCTTCGTTAAATGATAATCTCATCATATCTACCCCGTATTTAAGATTTTTATAAAAAAATAATGTAAACCCTTACAATTCATAAGAGTCGTTCTTTGTTTTATATTCTATTCGTGCCGTTTTTCAGAATTCCTTCTTTTTTATATAAAAAAATACCCTTATACATCATTTAATTTGTATAAGGGTTCCGTTCTTTATAGGGAATGTTCCGAAAAAAATACGCGTATTCCTTTCTCAGCTCCGTAATTGTCATGGAATTGAGTATTTCTTTCGTATAGACTCCGATCTGAAGAAGCTTTTTGGAATAATGGTTTCTCTCTTTGTCCAATGCATTTTGAAGCAAACGACTCATGGCGGCCTCCTTTGTTTTCCGTTATTCTATGATCAGAATAACGCTTTTATATCAAAGACGTATAAAGCCATTGTAAATCTTCTGTGGATTATGATGTTTTTCGGTAAAGTCCGTTCTGGACGGCTCTGAGCAGCGGAAAAGCATGTTCCCCGGCAAGCTGCATGAACGCCTCCAGCATTTCATCGCGTTTCATATCTAATTCAATGATTTCTTTTGCCAGCGAAACCGCTTTTTCTTTCTCCATTCCTATCCTTCCTCCTCATTGTGTCTGTACAGTAAGCATAAAACGGGGCAAAGGACCATGCATTAACCTTGTCAATTTTTCTGCCGCTTTTTTTCTAAAATTTTCTATTCCGCGTCAGAAAACCTGACAAGCGTCAGGTTTTTTCTCTTTTTTTCTTATATAATATGAGTAAAAGACATCCAGGGGTGGAAAAATGACGACAGACGAACAATCTTACAAAGATAAAAAAGTAATCTCGATCGGCATTGTAAGCGAATTAACCGGATTGTCAGTCAGACAGATCAGATACTATGAAGAACGGAAATTAATCTACCCGCAGCGTTCATCACGGGGAACGAGAAAGTATTCCTTCGCGGACGTTGAGCGGCTGATGGATATTGCCAACAAGCGGGAAGACGGCGTGCAGACGGCTGAGATTTTAAAAGACATGCGAAAAAAAGAACAGGCTCTCAAAAACGACCCGCAGCTCCGCAAAAAAATGCTGGAAGGACAGCTTAATGCTCATTTTAAGTATAAAAACCGCTGATCAAAAAAGTCCGCCTCCTGTGAGACGGACTTTTTTTATAAAGCATGAAGAAATGCAGTTGCAATGCCGAAATAAATTAATAAGGACAAAATATCGTTCAGCGTCGTAATCAGCGGTCCTGATGCAATCGCCGGGTCAATGTTCAGTTTATGAAGAATAATAGGGACAATCGTTCCGGCCATCGTACCGATAATCAACGTTGCAAGCAGCGATGAACCGACGACAAAACCGAGCGTTAAGTCTTTCTGCCAGACGGTTGCGACAATCGTAATCGCGATCGCACAGACGATGCCGATATAGATACCGGTTCTTAATTCACGGAAAATCAGTTTAAAGATGGTTTTTTTATTCATTTCTTCTTTAGCCAGTCCTCTGATGACGACGGCGAGTGACTGTGTGCCTGTATTACCCGTTGTTCCCGCAATCATCGGCATGAAAAATGCGAGGGCGACTACTTTTTGCAATGTATCTTCAAAATAATTCAGAATGCTTCCGGAAATCAATCCGATAAACAAAAGCAGAATGAGCCACGGCAAACGGCGGTACGCCGCAACGTACGCTTTCGTATCAAATGTAATCGCCTTACCGGAGGCTGCGAATTTTTCGTAATCTTCATCGGCTTCTTTAATCACGACGTCAATAATATCATCGACAGTGACAATACCGACAAGCACATGATTTTCTTCCACGATCGGAATGGCTAAAAAGTCATACCGCTGGATCAGCCGGGCGACTTCTTCCTGATCTTGGAGCACCCCGGCCGAGATGACACGCGTAAACATGAGATCCTGCACTTTATCCTCAGGCTCGCCAAGAATTAAATCTCTGTAAGAGAGCACTCCGACAAGCTGCTTGCTGTCATTAATCACGTACAAATAATTTATTGATTCTGCGATTTCTGCAAAGCTTTTCAGCTTCACGACCGCATCTTTTACTGTATAATGCTGCGGAATCCAGACGAAGCGGTTCGTCATCATCCGGCCCGCCGATTCTTGCGGATAGTTCATCAAAAGCTGTACGGCCTTTGATTCCTCAGCTTCCATGCTGGATAAAAGCTGTTCTTTCAGTTCTTCATCCATCTCTTCCAGCAATGCGGCGAGATCGTCGTTATCCATTTTATTCATTGCGAGAGTGGCTTTCGTTTTACCGACTTTATGCAAAACGGCAAGCTGAAATTCCCGCTCAAGCTCTCCGATCATGTCGGTGATGTCATCAACCGTCATATATGACAGATAGCGGGCCCGGTGCTTTTCCGGCATTTCTTTAAACAAAAATGCCATGTCATAGGGCTGAAGCTCATCTATCATGTTTCGGAATTCTTTTATTTTTCCGTCCCGCAATAAAATGATAATGCGTAATATGAGTTCGTCATAGGTCATGTTTTGGACCATCGGGACTCGTACCTCCTTTACGGAGACGCGCCGTCCGTCAAGGGAAGTGCGGCGGTTTGTCTCCTCATCATGTCGTCACTGGTTATCTGGCTGTATATGGGTACTTCTTCTGACATACTCGAATGGGGAGAATCCATACTCCGCACCTCCTTATCATGCTCAGTCGTGTACGTTTTGAGGCATAAAAAAAACCTTCCGATATGAAGGCGAAAACAAGCACGGCAAATAAACGTGCGGGGCCTCCAATCGTAGAGCTTTAGCACTGTATGGCATAGGACAGCCATCCAGCTGCGTTAAGAATCACCTTATGTCGATGATTCCTGTTGACCCATTGGCGTCTTTGGACATTTTTGGGCAGCAGCGTATCTCCATACAGGAGCCTCACCTAACGAAGTTCTTATTTGAATTGACACACTGAGATTACAGAAAAAAAAGGAATGTGTCAACCTTAAATTTGTGATTTCAGCACATGCCTATAAAATAAACGGAATAAAGGCATAAAGCCCTTATTCCGGCAAATCGCTTTCATCCTCTTCTGAAAGGAAATGATAGGATTCATGCAGCATGAGCGCGTACTCCCCTTCTTTTGTCGGATGCGGTACATACTCAGCCTCGTTGATATACTGCTCTTCCCTTTTCTTCATATGACAGACCTCCTGTTCAATTTTAGATTGTCCAAAAGAAGACCCGTTATCATAGGAAAAAAAATCACTTGCGGAGCGGGACATGCAGCTATATTTTTCGGATCGTGAAAAAGTTCCTAAGCAGCCACGGGCCCGGTTTGAAACCGAGCGTTAATTGCCACGCGCCGATCGCCTGCAGTCCGAACTCCCGAACGAGAACCATTTTTTCACTCATGCTCCGCACATCCTCAAACCACACTTCATGCGTTCTTCCATTTTCATCAGTATACCGGAAGTAAGGGGAACGCTCCTGCTGGGAATAACGAATCACTGATTGATGCTTCATGGCCGTTTCCATGGCGCGCTGGTTGGAGATGGCGGATCCGATCGTTCCGGGACGGTACGGAATCACCCAATCATACCCGTACAGCGGAACACCGAGAATCACTTTTCTTCTCGGCACCCTGCTGATGGCAAAATTGATCGTTTGCCTGACCTCTGTCAAAGGCGCCACGGGTCCCGGCTCACTGCCGGCGTGGTGCCAGTCGTACGCCATAATGAACATATAATCGACGACGGCTCCGATTCCGCCGTAATCATATCCCCTCAGCCACGGCACTGCATCACTTGTTTTCGCCGGAACCGATATCGTTAACGCGAGCTGATGCTCTGAAAGCCGGGTTTTTAACTGCCGGAGAAATCCTGTGAAGAGGTCCCTGTCAGCTTCTCTGACCCGTTCAAAATCGATATTTACACCGCCGTATCCCTTTCTTACGGTTAAGGAGACGATATTGTTGACGAGATTCGTTCGTGCCGTCGGATTTTGCAGCACTTGATGGGCTAATTCCGGACTGAATCCCCCTTCTGTCAGATTTGTAATAACGGCAAGCGGGCGCACTCTGTTCTGCCATGTGGTTTCTATTGCGGTTCTGTCGTTTAAATCGTTAATGATATCTCCGTTCGGGCCAAAATGATATTCAAACAAAGAAATCGCCGAAGAATACGGCGCAAAATCATTAATTAACTCTCTATCCGCTTCAGGCGTCCGAATGACATAAAATTGCAGGGTTCCCGCAAGATAGTTAGAGATATCAGGGATCTTCACTTTCATACCCGCCCGCAGCCGGTTCGGCGGAATATCCGGGTTTGCCTGCATCAGCTGCATCTGCGGCACATAAGCCTTACCTGCGATAACGGCATACGTATCATTCGGCTGAACCGTATATTCATTAAGAGGGATTAAAAGCGCCTGCCCCGGAACGATATTCGTTTCCTCAAGCCCGTTGACGCTTCTGATGCTGTCAACAGGGTATCCGTACTTTCTGCTGATGGAAAATAACGAGTCGCCAGACTGCACTGTATGAACAAACATAGATGTCCTCCGTTTCCTTTTGATCAAAAGGGCTCTTCTTATCTTTATGAATGATCATCCGGTCCGATTCCAAACTCTGTTTGGAGAAAGGCTGTTTACAAATCAGACATGATCAACTATGATGATGTCATCATAAAAAACTGTATAGGAAACGCACTAGGGGTGCTGTTATCGGCTGAGATAAAACATGCGGCAGGCGTGTTTTGATCCCTTATAACCCGATCTGGATAATACCAGCGTGGGGAAGTGCAGATTGACCGGAGCGCAGGGTTTTTCCCCATGCGTTTTCGTTCTGCTGCTGCATATTCCCTCGGATATGCAGTTTTTTATTTTTCATTAAAAAACGGGGGAGGACACCGCAATATGAAACTGAATATAAACCGCCTGTAAAATCATCTCTTTCATACATACGACTATCCGATAAGAAAGCAGGAGATCACAATGAAAAATTGGAAAATGAGAGAAATTGTCGTCATGTCCGTCATCAGTGTAGTATTTGCTGTCATTTATTTAGTATCAACTCATGCAAGCAATATAGCGGCAGGGTTTTTCGGCCGGATGAGCTACGAACCGATTTACGGTATCTGGTTTATCGTCTCGGTAATTGCCGCGTACATTATTCAAAAACCGGGAGCGGCTCTTGTTTCTGAAATCATCGCCGCGTTTGTGGAGTGCTTACTCGGAAATCCGTCAGGACCGATGGTGATTCTGATCGGGATCGCACAGGGAATCGGTGCGGAAGCGGTCTTTTTTGCGACACGCTGGCGGATTTATACCCTGCCCGTGCTTCTTTTATCCGGTATGGGGTCTTCTGTGACGAGCTTCATTTATGACTTGTTCGTTTCCGGATACTCTGTTTTGAATCCGGGTTTATTAGCCGTCATGCTTCTTGTCCGTCTGATCTCAGGTGCGCTTCTTGCCGGCCTTCTCGGCAAAGCAATCAGTGATGCGCTGGCTTACACAGGGGTGCTGAACGGCATGGCGCTCGGAAAACAATTCAAGAAGAAAAAGAAACAGGTGAACCAAGATGCAGGCATCTGAGCCCCTTCTATCGGCCGGCTGTCTTACCTTTTCTTATGATCAGGATGAAAAGCCGATTCTTCAAAACGTGTCCTTTCAGCTCCGCAAAGGAGAGCGGGCTTTATTACTCGGGCCGAGCGGATGCGGCAAAAGCTCGCTCGCTCTCTGTTTAAACGGTCTGTACCCGGAAGCATGCGATGGGGTTCAATCGGGAACCGTTTCTTTATACGGAACACCTCTTTCACATCTGACAGAACCCGCCGCCAGGTCCATCGGCGTCGTGTTTCAAGATCCGGACCAGCAGTTTTGCATGCTGACGGTTGAAGATGAAATCGCCTTCGGCTTGGAAAATTTGCAATATACAAAAGAAGATATGGACGCAATCATCGATGACGTTTTAGAAAAATTAGAGATCACTCATCTGAAAACGCGAACGATCGCTTCGCTGTCAGGCGGTTCAAAACAAAAAGTGGCGCTTGCCTGTATCATTGCGATGGAACCGGAACTCATTATTTTGGACGAACCGACGGCACAGCTTGATCCATATTCCGCACGTGAATTAGTGCGGCTGATCAAAGATCTACAAGCAAAAAAAGGCTTCGGCCTTCTCGTTATCGAACATCAGCTTGATCATTGGGCGCCGTGGATGGACAGGACGATTGTCCTTGACGAAACGGGTCAGAAGGTGATGGACGGAGAGACGGACGTTATCTTTGAAACAAAGATTGAAGAGCTGATGCAGCTCGGCATTCCGATTCCGCGTGTGATCTCTTTGCAGGAGCACGTCAGCATTCCTTTTACATTGTGTAAAGAAAAGCTGTTTCACGAACCTGTACCATCTCTCCCCGAATCCCGGCCCGCCGCGCTTTCGGCAGAAGACGCGCTGAACGTTCACGAGCTGTCATTCTCAAGAGGAGCAGACGTCATTTTTCAGGATGTGAGCTTTTCCGTAAAAAAAGGTTCAATCACCGCGATTGCCGGCCCTAACGGAACAGGAAAATCCACGCTCCTTTCTGCCGCGGCCAAGCTCATCCGTCCGCTGGGCGGAGACATCAAAATAGACGGCAGACCGATTGATTCCTATTCTGAAAAAGAGCTGCGGCGGCTGATCGGATATGTTTTCCAAAATCCTGAACACCAATTTGTCACAGATTCCGTCATTCAAGAGCTGATGTTCGGTTTTGAAAGCAGCAGAGCCGCAAAGGAGAAAGCTCTTCAGCTGTTAACCCGATTCGGCCTGAGACGCCATGCCTCACAGCATCCGTTTTCTTTAAGCCAAGGACAAAAACGCCGGCTCAGCGTCGCGACAATGCTTATGCACAATGTGAACGTTTTGATGCTTGATGAACCGACTTTCGGACAGGATGCCAAAACGGCGCGGGAGTGTATGCAAATGCTCCGTGAGATTCAAAAGGAAGGAACGGCTGTTTTGATGGTGACACACGATATGGAACTCGTCTCAGATTATGCCGACACGATCCTTGTGCTCTGCGGCACGAAACTGGTATTCCGGGGAACTCCCGACGCTTTATTTTCTGATAACACCGGGATCGCCGAGCAAGCGCATTTGGCTTTGCCGCTGCGGTATGAATGGATGAAACACGACAGGAGGCGGAGAAATGAACTTGCGGCTGGAGGCTGTTAACCCGTCAATAAAGGCGGCGGCTGTATTGTTATGCGTCATTATGCTGTCGTTTATTTATAATCCGTACACCCCTGCTTTGTTTTATATCATCATTGCAGGAGGCGTCCTCTCGGCGGGGCGTGTGCCGCTGAAAAAATGGCTGCTGTTCACGATTCCGTTTGTCATTCTGGCCTTCGGTTCTTTATGGACAGCCGCCGTATTCGGAAACGTCCCGACAACCGGAAGCAACCTGCTGTTTAAGCTCGGGCCGATTGCCGTCAACAGTGATAACGCGGCGCTCGGGATTTCTATCGCGTTTCGTATTTTATGTTTTTCCGCTTTGTCGATGATGTTTCTTTTCACAACCGATCCGATTCTGTTCATGCTCAGTCTGATTCAGCAGTGTAAGCTGCCGCCCAAGCTTGCATATGGCGTTATCGCGGGGTTCCGGTTTCTCCCTCTTCTGAAAGATGAAATCCTGATCATCCGGCAGGCGCACAGAATCAGGGGCGCGGCGTCTGATTCCGGGCTGAAAGGAAAGCTCTCCGCCGTCAGGCGCTTCACCATTCCGCTATTGGCAGGCGCAATCAGAAAGGCGGAACGCACGGCGATCGCGATGGAATCTAAAGGCTTTACGGGGAGCCGAAACCGCACGTTTTACAGAACTGTTACCGTGCGCCGCGCCGACTGGTGCTTTTTCCTGCTCGTGCTTCTGTTATTCGGCGCAAGCTGGCTCATTTCATTGTTGTTTGTATAAAAACAGGCCGCCGGAGTGATTCGGCAGCCTGTTTTGTTATGTATGTTATTGGTGATAATTGAGAGCCTGAGCGAGATTGGACTTGATCGTAATATCTGAGAAATTAATGCCGAGCTGTACGGCGGTTTGAGCGATTTCCGGCCTGATTCCGGATAAAGTGGACGTGACGCCGATCAATTTCAGCGCCTCAACTAATTTAAAAATCTGATGCGCCACCATCGTATCGACAACCACTACACCCGACAGGTCAATAAACAGATGTTCAATCAGCCGTTTTGCACATGTGCTCAGCGTATTTTCAAGAATGAATTTGGCGCGCTCCGTGTCAATATCGCCGACAAGCGGCAGCAGCGCCGTCCGTTTGCTCAGCGTGATAACCGGCGAGCTTAACTCCAAAATCATTTCTCTTTGCGCGTTCAGCTGCATTTTCGAGTTATGCTCGGCATGATCGACAAACGTGTAAATCGTAAAATCAAATACTCGTACAATTAAATTCTCCCATTTCTTCCTTTCTCCCTCTGCAAACGAAGATTCATGTTTATCGGCAAACGCATCATAATAACTGATGTATAGCCTCCGGTTTCTCATGAATTCACGGACCACATACTGGACGGGTGTATCCAGATGCTTCTGGTCTTTCGCGAGCTCAATCACCCACTGCTCGAACTCTTCTAAAAATTCTTTTTCCGGCATGATATACATTTTATTAATATGCCGGTAAAATTCTTTATCCTGCTCCGTCAGTTCTTCTGTGATGACAGGATTTGCCAAAGAATAAACCGAATTCGGGTCCGAATCTTCCATCGTTTCGATCCACTCTTTCGCAATTTGATCCGCTTGTTCTGTAAAATAGTCGTATAATGCTTCATTTATCTTCATATCTCTTCTCCTTTCCCATTTCCAATTATAGCGTCAGCGGGTCATGAATGAAAATAAAAGCTGTTAAACTATCCATTTATTTGAAATTTTTTAGTGCAATAGATTACGCCTTTTTTATGAAAATGCTTCAAATGACTCTTTCCGGCCGGCATGCTCTGCCATAAAATAGTAGCAACACCCTTGTATCCACTCGCAAGCATAAAAAAGGAGGGCTTTTTTATGAATGGTGAAATGCATTTGATTCCTTATGTCACGGATGAACAGATCATGGATGTGAACGAGCTTCCAGAGGGTATTAAAGTGATTAAGGCGCCAGAGTTGTGGGCAAAAGGGTTTAAAGGCAAGGATATTAAAATCGCGGTGCTTGACACAGGCTGCGACATCAATCATCCTGATTTGAAAGACCGGATTGTCGGCGGGAAAAACTTCACCGATGATGACGGAGGCAAAGAAGACGCGATTTCCGATTATAACGGACACGGGACACACGTTTCCGGAACGATTGCCGCCAATGATTCAAACGGCGGAATTTCGGGTGTTGCGCCGGAAGCAAGCCTTTTAATCGTTAAAGTTCTCGGCGGGAAAAACGGCAGCGGCAAATACGAATGGATCATTAACGGCATCAACTACGCCGTTGAACAAAAGGCCGATATCATTTCCATGTCACTCGGCGGGCCAAGCGATGTGCCTGAATTGAAAGAAGCCGTCGCAAATGCGGTAAAAAGCGGTGTTCTGGTCGTTTGCGCGGCAGGAAACGAAGGCGACGGAGACGAGCGTACAGAGGAACTGTCGTATCCGGCCGCTTACAACGAAGTGATCGCAGTCGGATCAGTCTCAATCGCCCGTAAATCGTCTGAATTTTCAAACGCCAATAAAGAGATTGACCTGGTGGCTCCGGGAGAAAATATTCTCTCCACCCTTCCCAACCATAAATACGGGAAGCTGACGGGCACTTCAATGGCCGCCCCGCATGTGAGTGGAGCGCTTGCCTTAATAAAAGGGCTTGAACAGGACGCGTTTCAGCGGACGCTTTCTGAGGCTGAAGTCTACGCCCAGCTCGTGCGGCGGACCCTTCCTTTGGACATCGCCAAAACATTGGCCGGGAACGGGTTTCTGTATTTAGACGCGCCTGAAGTGCTGATGGAAAGAGCCGAACAGGCACAGCTGCTGTCTTTCTGATATTTTTCTCATATAATGAATGGTCAGCTTGTCACATCACCAATTTTTAAAATGTGAGATTTTCTATTGACAGTGATCTGAATAAGCTGATAAGATAACCAACAAATGATGTAACTTTTCAAAAAAATTGAAATACTTTCTCTTATCGAGAGTTGGGCGAGGGATTGGCCTTTTGACCCCAACAGCAACCGACCGTAATTCCATTGTGAAATGGGGCGCGTGATTTTTGCGCCGAGACGACTGTCTCATAAGGCACGGTGCTAATTCCATCAGACGTGATCTGAGAGATGAGAGAGGCTTACATTTTGAAGTTAAAGCCTCTTTCTCTCATGAGAAAGGGGCTTTTTTGTTACATCTCACTTAAAGGAGGAAACTTAATGACAACAATCAAAACTTCGAACCTCGGTTTTCCGAGAATCGGCTTGAACAGAGAATGGAAAAAAGCGCTTGAGGCTTATTGGAAAGGAAACACTGACAAAGAAACGTTTCTTAAAGAACTTGACGGTTTATTCTTATCAGCTGTCAAAACACAGCTTGACCAACATATCGATATCGTGCCGGTCTCTGATTTCACCCATTATGACCATATGCTTGATACAGCCGTCAGCTTTAACTGGATTCCGGAAAGATTCCGCAGCATCACGGATCCCGTTGATACATACTTTGCGATTGCCCGCGGTGTAAAAGACGCCGTTTCCAGTGAAATGACGAAATGGTTTAATACCAACTACCATTACATCGTTCCTGAATATGACGAAAGCATTGAATTCCGTCTGACGAGAAACAAACAGCTTGATGACTACCGCCGGATCAAAGAAGAATTCGGAGCGGAAACGAAACCTGTCATTGTCGGTCCGTACACATTTGTCACGCTTGCGAAAGGATACGAAGAATCAGAAGCGAAAGCGATTCAAAAACGCCTTGTTCCTCTTTATGTGCAGCTGCTGAAAGAGCTTGAAGCTGAAGGCGTCAAATGGGTTCAGATCGATGAGCCGGCCCTTGTGACAGCTTCTTCTGAAGACGTCCGTGCCGCCAAAGACCTCTATGAAGCGATCACAAAAGAGCTTTCAGGACTGAATGTTCTCCTGCAGACATACTTTGATTCGGTTGATGCATATGAAGAACTCGTTTCTTATCCCGTACAGGGAATCGGGCTTGACTTCGTGCATGATAAAGGCAGAAACCTTGAGCAGCTGAAAAAGCACGGCTTCCCGAAAGATAAAGTGCTGGCAGCCGGTGTGATCGACGGCCGCAACATTTGGAAAATCGATGTTGAAGAACGCCTTGATGCGGCTCTGGATATCCTCAGCCATGCTGACGTTGAGGAGTTATGGATTCAGCCTTCAAGCAGCCTTCTGCACGTGCCGGTGGCAAAACACCCTGACGAGCATCTTGAAAAGGATTTGCTGAACGGCCTGTCATACGCTAAAGAAAAACTGGCGGAACTCGGCGTCTTAAAAGAAGGGCTTCTGTCCGGCAAAGCGGCCGTCAGTGAGCAGATCGAAGAGTCAAAAGCGGCACTTAAGGCTTTAAAAGCATTCGCAACAGGAGCGAACTCAGCTCAAAAAGAAGAGCTGAATCAGCTGACGGAAAAAGATTTCTCCCGTCCGGCAAGCTTTGAAGAACGATTGGCGCTGCAAAATGAATCACTCGGTCTTCCCCTTCTGCCGACGACGACAATCGGAAGCTTCCCTCAATCTGCCGAGGTGCGGAGCGCACGGCAAAAATGGCGGAAAAAAGATTGGACGGATGAACAGTACCAAGCCTTTATTAATGCGGAAACGAAGCGCTGGGTTGACATTCAGGAAGAAATCGGCTTAGACGTGCTCGTTCACGGAGAATTTGAGCGGACGGACATGGTGGAATACTTCGGTGAAAAACTGGCCGGATTCGCCTTTACGAAATATGCATGGGTGCAGTCTTACGGTTCACGCTGCGTACGTCCGCCTGTCATTTTCGGAGATGTCGAATTTATCGAACCGATGACGGTAAAAGATACGGTCTACGCCCAATCGCTGACGGAAAAACACATGAAAGGCATGCTGACGGGACCTGTCACCATCTTAAACTGGTCATTCCCGCGTGTGGATATTTCAAGAAAAGAAATCGCCTTCCAGATCGGGCTTGCCCTCAGAAAAGAAGTAAAAGCGCTTGAAGATGCCGGTATCCAAATTATCCAAGTGGATGAACCCGCGCTCCGCGAAGGACTGCCGTTAAAAACGCAGGATTGGGATGAATATTTAACTTGGGCCGCAGAAGCATTCCGGTTAACGACGTCTTCTGTGCAAAATGAGACGCAGATTCATACGCATATGTGTTACAGCAACTTTGAAGATATCGTAGATACGATCAATGATCTTGACGCGGATGTCATTACAATCGAACACAGCAGAAGCCACGGAGGATTTTTAGAATACTTGAAAGAACATCCTTACGTGAAAGGCCTCGGACTCGGTGTATACGACATTCACAGCCCGCGTGTGCCGGCAACTGAAGAAATCTATCAAATTATTGATGACGCGCTTGAAGTGTGTCCGACTGACCGCTTCTGGGTAAACCCGGACTGCGGACTGAAAACAAGACAGCAGGAAGAAACCGTTGCGGCATTAAAAAATATGGTCGACGCCGCGAAACAGGCACGAAAAAAACAAGCTCAGCTTGTATAATGAAAACAGCCATCCGCAAATCGCGGGTGGCTGTTTTTTCTGGGCGTGCTACTTATTCTTCAGCGCTTCTGCAAGTTCATATAATGAATCATGCTGCTTAATTTGATAGCCCCGCCCTTCTTTTTGCAAATACCCTTTTTGGCAGAATTGCGTCAGCACATGCAAGAGATGACGGTAAGATACACCCAAATAATCACAGACCGTTACGTGCTTCTCTTTATAAACCCCTTCATAAGCCGTCTGCAAAATAAAATCAGCAAGCCGGTTTTCAAGCGGGAACGCCAGACTTTGTGAATATTTCGAAGCCATAAGCGTTGCCTTAGCACTTAAAAACTTAGCCAACTCACGCAGGAATTTCGCATCCTGCAGCAATTGCGCGCGGCAGCGGTAAATAGGCAGAGCAAAACAAACAGTCTTCGCTGAGGCTTGAATTCCTTTTGTGTAATACACTTCATGTAATAGTTCCATCTCTCCGATGTAATCATTTTTGTTGATAAAATTAATTAAAGAAACTTTCCCGTTTTGATGGGTTACATATATTTTCGCTTTTCCTTCAATCACGTAAAACAGGAAGTCAGGCCTCCTGCCCTCTTGAATCATCCATTCGTCCCGCTCATATTCGTGCACTTCCATAAACTTTTCAGCGGGGAAAGAGAATAAATGCGCGATTGAGTGTTTTTCTAACTGATGCCGCTTTTTCTCGCCTTTATAAATTTCCATCGTCCACCCCAAAAATATGAGATATCTCATATTGTCTTTATGTCTTTACATGATAACATGCCAATTAAAGGAGGAACGGGAATGAAAGCATATCGCTGGATGAGTCTGCATTTTTTTAGTTTTTTTATGACATGGGGTGTTTTTCTGCCCTATTGGACGGGATGGATGGTGCATATAAAAGGGGTTTCCGTATCCGAAGCCAGTTTCATTATGAGCCTGGGCTTGGCGGCAAGAGGGATTTCCACATTATTTTTCTTCCCTTATTTATCAGGAAAATTCAGCAGCAAAGCCTTATTAAACGGCGCCAGAATCGGGACGCTTCTCGCACTTTTATGTTATATTCCCGCTGATTCTTTTCAAAGCCTGCTTCTTGTCACATTAGTGCTGCATGTGTTCTACCCTGCTTTAATGCCTGCTTTAGACAGCGCTTGCGGCGTCCTTGTACAGCATAACGAATTAAAGGCTTATGGGACAAGCCGCCAGTGGGGGTCCGCGGGTTTTGTTTCAGCCGGCGTCATCCTGTCCGTCTTTACAGGTATATTCGGAGATCAAGCGATTTTATGGGCACTGCTTTTGGGCACCCTGATATTCGCATGCCTCAGCTTTATGCATGCACCAGCTGTTCTCTCGAAACGGCCGGAAACAGACCGCGCAAGAAAAGAGGGTATGTTTGCCTTATTCCGCATCAAATATTTCGGTCTGGTGCTCGCAATCGTTATCTTACTGCAGGCGGCACATGCATCTTACTACAATTACGGTTATCTCTTTTTGCAGGAAATCGATGCGCCCGCATATGCCATCGGAATCATCATCAACATCGCCGTTATCGCGGAGATTATCTTCTTTGCAATCGCTGACCGATACTTTCATCAATTTACGGCAGGCTCTTTGCTCGCCTTGGCGGCGCTTGGTGCTACCGTACGCTGGATACTCGTATTTGCCTTTCCGCATATCATCATTTTCTGTATTGCGCAGACGCTGCATGCCTGTTCATTCGCTATGGGACACTATGCATTTATGAAATACTTAATTAAAAATATTTCACCGGCGCAAATCCCGAAAGCCCAAGGCATATATTCAGCGCTTGCTCTCAGCTGGAGCACTGCGGTATTTACTATTTTCGGAGGTTTTTTATATGAAATTGAACCCCGGTATGCCTTTATCGGAATGATTGTTTGTACGATACCATCCATGCTTCTCGCCCTTTTATACAGAAAACTTGAAATGAAAAAGAGAGTTTTTGCAGGAAACGCTCAAGATATGTAGCCATCGCTTTATAGACGATCACATGTCCCGCTGTCATTTTGACCGATTTGCGAATGCTGTGCGATGTATTTTCTCTATATTTAAAGTATTTCCTTCATATATGATGAATTTAATGAAGGGAATTCGTTCAGAAACTTGGACAGAGTCAGTGAATATACTGATACAGTACTGCTTACGCTTATTTCGGGGAACTTTGTTCGTAATAAAATGATTTTCAGCCAACTCATAAGGAGGGACATTGTGTCACAGCCTAATTTGCCTAATATCACCCCTGTCGTTACACTTTCCAGAGACGATACCATTAACCTTCTTCTTTCGTCAATTGCTATGGAAGAGCTGGGAATGGCACATATTCTGAATGCGGAAGGGGAAAAAATCCAATACGCGCTCGGAACGATTCCCGGATTAACAGGGCCCCCGTCAAGTCTTGCGGATATTCTGAACCTGAATGAGAGCGTCCGGGATACGCTTGACAGCTTAATGAAACAGGAGCTTCTTCTCGGTTCAAAATTGGACAGTATCTCAAATATCCCTACACTGGCGGGACCGACTGGTGCTACGGGGCCGACGGGACCAGCCGGAGGGCCCGCAGGACCTACGGGAGCAATCGGCCCGGCCGGAGCGACAGGGCCAACCGGACCGACCGGGCCGACGGGGGTCACCGGTGCGGGTCTTCAAGGGATTGTTGCTTTTAATCCGCTGATTGCTCCCACTTATACACCCGGACAGGTTGTCTTGTATAACGGAAGCTCCTATGTCGTGAACACACCTTCGCCGGCAGGGATTCCGGATACGTCTGCCGATTATACGCTTTTAGCTGCCGCAGGATCAACCGGGCCGATCGGACCAACAGGCGCTACAGGAGCCGGATTGACAGGATTGACAGCTTTTGATCCCGCTGCTGCGCCTTTTTATACAGCGGGGCAGGTTGTATTGTATGAGGGTGCTTCTTATGTCGTAAATATCAATAACCCTTCAGGCATTCCCGGGACATCGCCGGATTATACACTGCTTGCCGCCGCGGGGCCGACCGGGCCGACAGGGGTCACGGGCGCCGGACTGCAAGGCATCGTACCGTTTGATCCCCTCGCCGCCGCTGCCTATACCGCCGGACAGCCAGTTACTTTCAACGGCAGCTCTTACGTCGCAAACGTAAACAGCCCGGCGGGAACCCCTGGAGCCTCAGCTGACTATACACTTTTAGCTGCGGCGGGAATTACCGGCGCTACTGGCGTTACCGGACCGACCGGATTTACCGGCGCTACTGGCGGCACCGGACCGACCGGAATCACCGGCGCTATTGGCGAAACCGGGCCGACCGGAATCACCGGCGCTACTGGCGTTACCGGACCGACTGGAATTACCGGCGCTACTGGCGGCACCGGACCGACCGGAATCACCGGCGCTACTGGCGTTACTGGACCGACTGGAAGCACCGGCGCTACTGGCGGCACCGGACCGACCGGAATCACCGGAACAAGTCTGACAGCAACTTCCGGCTATGCAAGCAATACGGGCGGCGGTGTTGTCGCAGTTATTGTCGGCGGCACGACCATTTCTTTACCGAATGAACAAAACCTTTCTGCGGATATAACGGTTAATGCCGCAAATACCGTATTCACCGTTGCTCCGGCGGGACGTTACTATATCTCCTACCATATTAATTTAACGGCCGGCTTGCTTGTAAGTTCGCGTATTTTAATCAACGGCACTCCTCCTGCAAGTTCGATTATCGCCCCGGTCGCGTCTTTGGCAAACTTTAATAACTCCTTTATTGTGACATTGCCAGCAGGCAGCACCATCCAGCTTCAGCTGTTCGGATTATTGGGTGCGGCCACATTGCTTGGAGGAAGCGTCGGTGCAGCTTTAAACATTATTCGATTATCTTAATGGAACATGCAAAAAAAAGGATCAGGCGTTTGTCCGCTGATCCTTTTTTAATTGAGACAGAAGCTCTTGCGCGGGTTTAAATTGAGGATTGAACTTCACGGATTTTTTGGCGTAAGCGATGGCCGTCATATCATGGTTTAATTCAGCATGGCATTTTGCCATATAATAAAAAGCTCTGAAATCGGCGGCACCTTTTAAAATTAAGTGATCAGCGTTTTCTCCTTCAACCTGCGTTCCGTTTTCAAATGCTTTGATTGCCGCTCTGTACTTTTCCAAATGATATAATACAAGGCCTTTATAATAATGAAGATTGCTGTAATCAGGATATAGCTTGAGCACTTTTTCAATCCCTTGTTCGGCTTCTTCATACCGTTTGAGCTCAAGCAATATTGTATATTTCAAATAATACAGGAGAGACGGAGGCATTCGTTTTTCGCTTAAAAATTGAAAAATTGAGCCGTTGACAAGATGTAATGCTTTTTCATAGTCTTTTATTCTGTAGCATTCACTTGCCAAATGATAGACAAGCCACGGATCAGGATTTTCCTCTGAAAGCTCTTCATTTAAAATGCTGATATTCCGTTTATGTTTTTGCTTGATCTTTTCTTCCTGCTCCAAGTAGCCGTAGTGATGAATCACACATGGGATCGTGAAAAAAGTATTGTTTTCTTCCTCATTGGAAGCCGAGATATTCTCGTGAATTCTGCCTTGATACAGAAGGCCTTTATGATTGCGGAACAGTCTCGGCTGCATGCTTTCAAACGCTTCGTTTTCATCGAGCTGCTTCCCCGTATAATTGATGATTTTCAAAAGGCCCCGGCTCGGTAATCCGTCATGAAGCAGCGAAGTTAAAAAGCGGCCCGTCTCCTGATCGAGCTCTTCATCCGCGTCAAGCACTAAAATCCAATCTCCTTCGGCATGCTGCAGGGCGTAATTTCTGGCCTTTGCGAAATCATTCTCCCATTCGAAATCAAACACTCTTGCCTGAAAGCTTTTGCATATATCTTTTGTATTATCTTGTGATCCGGTGTCTGCGATGACGATCTCATCAACGATGTCTTGTACACTTGATAAACAACGGGAGATGTATCTCTCCTCGTTTTTCACAATCATGCAAAGAGTCAGTTTACATTCAGCATTTCCGCTCATTTTCTCACCTTTCCCGATTTTGGAGTTGTTGATTGAACCAAGGCCGTTCAGGAGTGCCGTTCATCGTTATGATGACAGGCCGCACCCATCTGACGGCAGGTTCGGCAGTTGATTCTGCATCCCATTCCTGAAGCTGCCTGACAGCCCGCTTCGTAATGGGATGCGCCCGGAATTCGCGCGGGCTTTCAAAAATGAATTTTTTCGTTCGTTCCGTAACTGTCTTCATTTCATGAAAGTGCCGCTCATACATCTGCTTCTGCTCTTCTTCCAAGCTGACCATTAAAAACAGCCGGCCGCCTGTTTCCATCTGACAGCGGCACAATGCGGAGAACAGCCTGATTTCTTCTTTGTAATCTGAATCCCTTCTTTTATCCACGGTCACAGATAATATATTTAACAGCGCAATCGTGAGGCAATGCATGGCTTCAAAAGATGTCTGTTTCGCTTTTGAGATGCTTGGATACGGCATATGCTTCACCCGTCTCTTTTTTTATGAACGCTCCCCGCCTTTCTTCTTCCAACCGCAGTCCTCACAATCCCCGCACTCACAGCAGCCAATGCGGCCGTAAAACAGGCCGTCACACGGATCTTCAGGATGCGGATTCGGAAAGCACGGGTCGCATGGATCTTCCGGATCACTGGGATCGTCCGGATTCCACGGGTCATCAGGATCGCCCGGATCACTCGGATTACTTGGGTCGTCCGGATTCCACGGGTCATCAGGATCGCCCGGATTACTCGGATTGCTTGGATCGTCCGGGTCCATACAGGCTTCAGAATCCTGTAAGAAGATAATGTCCTCAAGCTTCGTCTGCAAAAGGAGTTGTGATTTCATGACGGTGCGCAGGAGCCGTTCAGTGCTTCTATTGATTGATGACAATTCCTCCAAGGAGGGATCGCCGGAAGCGCCGAGAAACATTTGAATCCTTTCCGCTTCCGCCTGCAGAATATGGGATAGTCCGATTTCTTCCATAGCCACGGATGAAAGAAGGAGGTTCAGGGTCTCACATCTGGAGAGTGTAATGTCGGGGGTGATGTTCGGTATGTTTGGAAGAGACATCGATTTCTCCCTCTTTTCTCTTGGTGTCATTATGCAAAAGTGCTATATCGTATTCTTATTCCGGGAGAGAAGAGATCATTACTGATGTTTTCGTTAATAAAATATCCCGGATATAAAATCCGGGATATTCGTTCGTTGATTTATTTTAATTCAAGTTTGACGTCTACATTTCCTCTTGTTGCTTTTGAATACGGACAGAACTCGTGAGCGGCGTGCACTAGCTTCTCCGCCGTTTCTTTGTCAAGATCTTTTGTATCAATGACGAGCGTTACGCCGATTTTGTAACCTCCGTCACTCTCATCTTTTAAAAGGCTGACCTGTCCTTCAATTTCAGAGGTCATGTCGATTTTTTGTTTTTGGGCGGCAAGCTCAAGCGCTCCCCCGAAGCAGGCAGCATACCCTGCCGCAAAGAGCTGTTCAGGGTTTGTGCCGGTTTCTCCGTCTTTTTTTGCATTCGGCATGATGATGTCAAAATCCAGCACCCCGTCTTCGGATTTAATATGTCCTGCTCGTCCGCCGACTGCGGTCGCTTTTGAAGTAAATAATGCCATTATTATCAGCCTCCTCATTGTACTTACTGTATATATTGCCCCTGCTCATATTTTTAAACATGAGGAATAGGAAATGGACCGTTTTTCGGCTACAATAGGGGTAACGTTAACAAACAAAGAGTTGGTGAAAGAAGTAATGGCAGAAAAAGATTTTGAACATATGAAACTGGAGAATCAGCTTTGTTTTTTGCTGTACGCAAGCTCAAGGGAAATGACGAAACGGTACAAACCGCTGCTTGATAAGCTCAACGTAACTTATCCCCAGTATTTGGCGCTGCTTTTATTATGGGAGCACGAAGAACTGAATGTGAAACGGATGGGTGAGCTTTTGTACCTGGATTCCGGAACGCTGACACCGATGCTGAAACGGATGGAGCAGCACGGAATCATCATGAGAAAGCGGTCGGCTGAAGACGAGCGATCCGTGACGATCAGGCTCACAGATGAAGGACGGGCCTTGCAGAAAACAGCGGCGGATATCCCCATTGCCATGCTGGAACAGACGGGACGGTCAAAAGAGGAATTAAAGCAGTTAAAGCAGTCGCTTTATGAGGTTTTGAATACGCTGCACGGCAAAAAATAAGGATGCCCCGAATGGGCATCCTTATTTTTATTCTGCTGCCAGAAGCTTCACTTCAATATTTCCCGCTGTCGCTTTTGAATACGGGCAGACACCGTGCGCTTTTTGAATAAGGGCTTCAAGCTCCTGTTTATCAATGCCGGATGCTTTGACCTCAAGCGTAACGCCTAGTTTATATCCTTGGTCTGCTTCATCTTTCAGCAGACTGACATGTGCAGTGACCTCTGTTTCAATACTCAGACGCTCTTTTCTCGCTACGAGCTGAAGAGCGCTGTCAAAGCAGGCTGAATATCCTGCGGCAAACAGCTGCTCAGGGTTTGTGGCATGTTCGAGCTTTTTTGCTCTTGGCGTTCCCGGCATGGCAACATCAAGATTCAGCACTCCGTCAGAAGACGTGACTTTCCCTTCACGTCCGCCGGCGGCTGATACGGTTGCAGTAAATAATGGTTTTGTCATGTGAATTCACCTCTATTATATTGTGTACAATTTAATCTTACACAATATAATAGAAACCGTCAATCTTTCCGCATAAAAAAAGCCTACCCTTTTTGAAGGATAAGCTTAAAAGATTATACGCGGATTTGTCCGTTTCCTTTGATGATGATTTTTGTAGATGTTAACGCCGGAAGCCCCATCGGCCCTCTCGCGTGAAGCTTTTGCGTGCTGATGCCGATTTCGGCTCCGTATCCGAATTCAAAACCGTCCGTAAACCGGGTTGAAGCATTATGATACACGGCGGCGGCGTCAACGGCGGTCTGGAAGTAAGCCGCATGCTCGGCGTTCTCCGTCAGAATGGCTTCTGAATGGTTTGTGCCGTACTGCTGAATGTGGCGGACCGCCTCCTGTACGTCCTGCACCGTTTTCACACTGAGAATCGGCGCCAGGTACTCCGCTCCCCAATCGGCTTCTTCTGCTTGTTTCGCTTGAGGCTCCAGTCTGCAAATCACCTGGTCTCCCCGGAGCTCCACCCCTTTTTCTGTCAGCTGATTCAGCAGCTTTCGCCCGTGTTCTTCGGCCCATTTTTCATGAATCAAAAGAGATTCAATCGCGTTGCAGACCGAAGGACGCTGTGTTTTGGCATTGATGACGATCTCGCCTGCCATTTGAGGATCTGCTGACTCATCTATGTACACGTGGCAATTGCCCGCTCCGGTTTCTAAAACGGGTACGGTTGATTCCCTGACCACAAGATCAATTAAATTTTTACCGCCGCGCGGGATCAATACATCCAGCCCGTCATTTAATGTAAAGAGCTGTTTGGCGGTTTCTTTGCTTGTATCTTCTATGAGCTGAACGGCATCAATCGGAAGCTTTGACAGCCCCAGTGCGCGTTTCATCACACTGACAAGCGCTATGTTGCTGTGGATGGCGGAAGAACTTCCTCTGAGCACAACCGCGTTTCCGGTTTTCAGGCAGAGTGTGGCCGCGTCTACGGTAACGTTCGGTCTGGCCTCATAGATCATGCCCACTACTCCGAGGGGCACGCGGATTTTTTCAATGGATAATCCATTCTCTTTTTGAATGGTCTCCAGCGATTCACCGACGGGATCTTCAAGACCGATTAATAGTTCCACGGCGTCCGCGATATCGAGCAGGCGTTTTTCATCAAGAGTCAGCCTGTCAATAATGTCAGGTGTCAGTCCTCTGTTCCGTCCCGCTTCAATATCTTTCTGATTCTCTGTTAAAATCAGCCGGCGTTCATTTCTGAGTCCGTCTGCAATACATTGGAGCGCTTCGTTTTTTTCAGCCGTCGTTTTCATGACCATTTCGGCAGCCGCTTCTTTTGCCAAAGCCGCTTTTTGCAATACTTCACTCATTTGTGTTCCCCCTCGTCAAATAAATTCACCCAATCATCTCTGTGAATCACTTCCACCTGCTTCGTTCCTGAAAGCTGGTCGCTCCGCTTCCCTTTGGCTTCTAAAATTTCATCGGATGAGTACTGCGTCTGCCCTTTGCCGATAATGCCGCCGGGCCCTCTGACTTCCACTACAGCCCCTTTCGGAAAACTGCCGCAGACATCGGCGACACCGGCCGGGAGGAGACTTGACCCGTTATGGATCATCGCCTGCTCCGCTCCCCCATCAATGATGATTTCCCCTGATATCGGAGAATGAAACATGATCCATTGCCGTGTATTATTCACTGAGGACAGGTCTTTATCGCCGATATAAGTGCCGTCGCCTTTTCCGTCTAAAATTCCCATCAGTTTTTCCCGTCCGGAGCCGGTTCCGATAAACACCTTCACCCCGAGCGACAATGCGGTCTGGGCGGCGAGAAGTTTTGACTTCATGCCTCCGGTGCCAACCTTTGAGCCTGCTGATCCGGCATACCCGAGCAATTCTGGTGTGATGTCATTCAGATAGTCGAACCGCTTTGCGTCCGGGTTTTCATTCGGATTGGCATCGTACAGCCCGTTAATGTCTGTGAGAATCATTAATTGGTCTGCATGAATCAACCCGCTTACAAGCGCCGACAGCATGTCGTTATCACCGAACGTCAGCTCTTCGACTGATGTGGAATCATTCTCATTAATAATCGGCACGACTCCCCGCTCCAACAGTTCCATTACAGTGGCATAGGCATTTCTGTACCGCTCTCTTTTTGAGAAATCATTTCTTGTTAATAAAATTTGTGCCGGCGTCAGACCGTATCTTTTTAAATGGTCCATATATTGCTGCATTAAAAGCGTCTGGCCGACTGCGGCAGCTGCCTGCTTTCCTTTTATCGTAACGGGTCGCGACGGATAGCCGAGAGCGGAAAAACCCGCTGCCACCGCGCCTGAGGTAATGAGGATCACTTCATGCCCGTTTTCTTTTAATAAAGAAATGGCTTCCGTATGTTCCTTGATTTTTGCTTCATCAATACTTCCGTTACTGTTGGTGAGCGAGCTGCTCCCGATTTTCACAACAATTCTTTGTTTTTTCATCATTTCTCCTCCGTGGCAATCAATCCAAACCGGCTCTCGTCAATAAAAAAAGCCCATTCCGTCCTGAAAAATAAGGACGAAATGGGCTTTCCGTGGTACCACCTTGTTTGAACGCGTTTTTCACGCGTCCCGCTTTCCTGTAACGCCAGGTTATCGCGCCTGAGTTTTCCCCTCAGGACTCCAAGGCAGGTTCGGCAGGTTTCATGCGGCAAAATGTTTCAGCGGGCCATTTTGCTCTCTGTCACAGAAAGTTCTGCGTACTGATCCTCTTCAACGCTCAATGATTTTTTTATATTATGCAAAGAAAACAGGTTCTTGTCAAGACATTTTCATCCATAAAAAACAGTCCGCCTCCCCGGCGGACCGTCATTAATTAAATACGATCGTTTTGTTTCCGTGAACGATGACGCGGTCTTCCAGATGCCATTTTACGGCTCTTGCCAACACGCTCCGCTCAATCGTTCTGCCGATATTCTTCAGATCCTCTGCGTGATCTCTGTGATCGACGCGTTCAATATCCTGTTCAATAATCGGCCCTTCGTCAAGATCGTCCGTCACATAGTGAGAAGTCGCGCCGATTAATTTCACTCCGCGCTCATAAGCCCGTTTATACGGATTAGCGCCGATAAAGGCCGGCAGAAATGAATGGTGGATGTTAATAATCCGATTCGGATGGGCAGATACAAAATCAGACGTCAAAATCTGCATGTATCGGGCAAGAACGATCACATCAATCTTATACTGCTCCAGCAGCTCAAGCTGGCGCCGCTCCACTTCGGCGCGGATGTCTTTGTTAGCTTTCATGTAATGGAACGGAATATTCAGCGGTTCGACCACTTCTTTGGCCTCTTCGTGGTTGCTGATGACGACCGCAATTTCGGCCATCATATTGCCGCTTTGCCATTCCCAAATCAGTTCATGAAGGCAGTGCAGCTCCTTCGATACAAAGATCGCCACTCGCTTCAGCTCACTTGCCAGAGACAGGCTCCATGTCATGCCGAATGTCTGGGCGATTGAGGCGAACGCCTGCTGTAAGTCCTCTTTTTTCTCACGAATGCCCTTACAGTCGAATTCGATCCTAAGAAAAAACCGTCCGCCTTCAGGGTCAGTCGTGTATTGATTTGATTCAATAATGTTTGCGCCATGTTCAAACAAAAACGCCGACACGGCCGATACAATTCCCGGCTGGTCGGGGCAGCTGACAAGCAGGCGCCCTTTTTCCTCATTCCCGCGGCGGTATTCTTTCAGCCGCTGTGTCATATATGAATTCATCTGTTTTAATCCCTCGTATCTTCATAATTCGTAACTTACTAATAGATTATACTGAAGATTTGATAAAAATCAATTTACGAAAGAATTTTCAGCCCTACGGCAGCGCATAAAATAAGCGCAATGAAAAAGATGCGCTTCGCATCCTTCTGCTCGCCGTAGAAAAGAATGCCGGCTAATGCGCCGCCCGCTGTGCCGATACCGGTCCAGATCGCATAGGCCGTGCCCATCGCGATCGTCTCCATCGCATAAGAAAGCAGGGAAAAAGAAGCCGCAAATCCGGCGATAATGAAAAGAATCCATTTGACTTTCTTTTCTTTTTGAAATTGATTCATTAAAATGACCCCGAGCATTTCACAAAGACCCGCGGCTATCAGGCTGATCCAATGCATTACGCCTTCTCCTCCTTCGTCTCAGGCTTATCCTGTGTGACCAGCTTTAATCCGATGACACCGATCAGCAAAACGCCGATCAGCACGATTTTCACCGGATCGGCCTGTTCTTTGAAAAGCAGGATTTCACTGAGCACGGTGCCCGCTGTCCCGAGTCCGGTAAAGACCGCGTATACCGTTCCTACGGGCAGGCTGTCTGTCGCCTTGATTAATAGATAAAAACTGATGATGATTCCCATAATCGTGCCGCTCCACGCCAGTGCTGAATCAGCATGTTTCAGGCCGGTGACCCATACCACTTCAAATACGGCCGCTATGACCACTAAACCCCATTTCATGTTCTTCACCCTTTCTGTATCCGGACAATACAAAAAAGCCCGGATAGTCGTCTCTCATGAGATTGACTCTCCCGGGCTTTTTTCCCTCCGTGTGCATATGCGGGATATGTCCGCATATGTGTTTTCTCTCGGACCAGGCCATGTATGAACATGCGGAACCCTAGAAAACATGTCTGTTCGTATCATACTACATTTCGCCGAAACGTTCAACGTCAGATGTGATGTCAAAAACCGTCAGCTGCCTCTCCCATTTGGTAACGGTCTCACCGGGCACCATGCCGATTTTTTCCGCGACACGGACGGAGGCAGCGTTTTCCGGATCAATCAGCGCCGCTATGCGTCCGTATTGCTGCATATGAAAACCGTAGTCCAGACAGGCGTTCGCCGCCTCTGTCGCATAGCCGCAGCCCCAGTGGCGGCGGGCAAACATATAGCCGATTTCCATCAAAGTGTTTCCGTTTACCGTCTGCGGAACGATTCCGCATTGACCGAGAAATGCGCCCGTCTCTTTATCCTCTCCGATCCAAAGACTGACGCCGTATCCTTTCGCCAATCGTTTGTTCCAGGCAATCCATTCCTTCGTTTCCCGTCTGCTTTTAAGAGAAGGATAATATTTCATGACCTCTCTGTCGGTAAACAGCCCGTACAAATTTTCTTCATCGTCATCCCGCATAGTCCGCAGACGGATACGCCCGGTTGTCAGGATGGTGCCGGAAGACTTATGTTCCATCATGCACGCCACGTCTCCTTTCCCTGTAATAGATTATGGATCCGGCAGGAAAAGTCCTTTCTCAGCATAAAAAAACCGCTTTTTTAAAAAGCGGTTTGACGATTACCAAGGTTTATCTGTTCCGAGCGCCTCGGCCAGGGCTTTGCTGTGTTTTAAGCGGTTTTTTCGTTCTCCGGCGCGCTGAACGGCCGTATTGTGAAGCATGACTTCTTCCTCGGTTTCCGGCACGATCCGCGGAACGGGTACCGATTTCCCGTTTGAATCAAGCGCGACAAAGGTCAGAAACGACGTTGCCGCAAGCTCGCGTTCGCCCGTCATCAGATGCTCTTTAATGACTTTGACAAACACCTCCATAGACGATGTGCCGACCCATGTGACGTAAGATTCAAGGCATACGGAATCCTGTTGGCCGATGGGGCGCAAAAAATCTACAGAATCCATTGAGGCCGTGACTGTTTCACACCGGCAGTGGCGGGCCGCGGAAATTGAAGCGATATCATCAATGTAGCTCATCAGCTTTCCGCCAAACAGCGTATTGTGATTATTCGTATCAAGCGGAAAAACCCTGCTTGTTTTAACAACCCTTGTTTCTTTGCAAAATCTTGATTCTGGCAACTTCATATTATTTAAACTCCCCTTTGGTGTCTGGTCGTTTTGACTCATTCATCTGTACCCTATTAAACAATACTTTGACCGTTTTGTCTAAAATTTTAAATATTAAGTTGGTTAGATATTCTCTCAGAAATGTTTCATTATTCATCACATCCGGGAATAATAAACGCACATTGAATACCGATAGGAGGATATCACATGGACGTATCCATTCCCAAATCCACGCGGAAACCGGCTTGCCGCAGTGAGTTTGATGCTTTGCAGACAGTCATCTTATGCCGGCCGGAACACATGGCCATCAAGGATATTATTAACGGAACGCAGAAACATTTCAAACAAGAAAATATTAACATACCCGTTGCCCTCAAACAGCATAGTGAGTTTATTGACATTTTAAGATCTCATCAGATTGAAGTCGTCCTGCTGCCTGCCGATCCCGCATTGCCTGAACAGGTATTCACCCGGGATATCGGATTTGTTTTAGGCGAGACGGCGTTTGTTTCAAACATGGCGGCTTCAGTCCGGCAGGGAGAAGAAACAGTGTTTCAAGACCTGCTTGACAATAAGAAAATCCCTTATACGCGACTGAAAAAAGCGAACATTGAAGGCGGCGACATCTTGATCGCAGACGGCACCGTTTACGCCGGGCTGAGCAAGCGCACGGATAAAGCGGCTGTCCGGGAGCTGCAGGAGGCGCTGCCGGAGATGACGGTTGTGCCGATCCCTCTCAAGGAGGATTTCTTACATTTGGACTGTGTATTTAATATGATCTCGGAAACGGAAGCGCTATACTGCAAAAATGGCTTGCGGCAGAAAGAAATTGATCTTCTCACCGAACGTTTTGAGATGATAGAAGTGCCTGAAGAAGAGCAATTCACGCTCGGCCCGAATATCCTGTCAATCGGCAATCAGACAATTATCAGCCTGCCGCAGCACCGTCATACGAACCGCGAGCTCAGAAAAAGAGGTTATACGGTCATTGAAACCGAGTTTTCCGAAATTATTAAATCAGGCGGTTCCTTCCGCTGCTGCACCTTGCCGCTTGTCAGAACATCTTAAACATTTACAAGGCAGTTTCCTTCAAGATACGTTAATATAGAGAAGACAAGACTCTAAAGGGGGAAACCGAATGGCTAAGTACATAGGATACGCGGGAACATATACAAAAGGCGGAAGCGAAGGCATTTATTGTTTTGAACTTGATACAGAAGCGAAACGGCTCAGCCGGCCGAAGCTGGCAGCAAAGCTCGGCAACCCGACATACGTCACTCCGAATTCTGATAACAGCATGCTGTATTCCATTGAAAAGACAGACGGAAAAGGCGGCGTCGCAGCCTATCAGATTCATCAGAACAGCGGGGAATTAACTTTTGTGAACCATCAGCTGATTGAAGGCCCGTCTCCATGCCACGTCAGCATTGATGATAAACATGAATATGTGTTAACCGCTAATTACCACAGCGGAAAAGTGCACGCCTTTCCCGTCAATGAGGACGGAAGTCTGCGGGAGCCGGCTGCCGAAGCCGCTCATACGGGAACAGGTCCTCATGAAAGACAAGAGAAACCGCATACCCATTTCGCAGGCTATACACCTGAGCATAACTACATTGCAGCCGTCGATTTAGGGACGGATACGCTGTATACTTACCAAATGAAAAACGGTTCGCTCACAGAGGTGAAAACTCATTCTTTCGCACCGGGTTCAGGGCCGCGCCACATCGTTTTCCATCCGGCGGAAAAATACGCCTATGTCATGACGGAAATCAGTAATGAAGTCATCGCGCTTGAATACAACCCGACCTTAGGTGAATTCAGAGAGCTGCAGGTCATTTCCGCTTTGCCTGAAGGCTTTACGGACAAATCGCAAGGCAGCGCGATCCGCATATCTAAAGACGGCAGATTTCTTTATGCCGCCAACCGCGGACATGACAGCATCGCCATCTATAAGATCAACCAATATTCCGGTGAATTGTCTCTGATTGAATGGGTGCCGACAGAAGGAAACTGGCCGCGTGATTTCGCGTTTGACCCTTCCGAGACATTCCTTGTCGCGTCAAACGAAGAAACGGGAAATCTGGTTTTGTTTGAACGTGATCCGGAAACAGGCAAATTGACTCTGCTTCAATCTGACATTCCGGTTCCGTATCCGGTCTGCGTGTCATTTCTGCATCAGGTTTAATCAAAAAAGAAAGCTGACTTTATATTGTCAGCTTTCTTTTTTGTATAAATGGCAGGCGACAAAACGCCCCGCCTTCACTTCTTCAAGCTCAGGCGTTATCTTACCGCAGAGCTCCATCGCTTCAGGACACCGCGTCCTGAATACACAGCCGCTCGGCGGGTTAAGGGGGCTCGGGAGCTCCCCTTTCAGAATAATCCGTTCACGCTTGTCCTCAAGAAGCGGATCAGGAATCGGGATTGAGGATAAAAGCGCCTTCGTATAAGGATGAAGCGGTTCCCGGTAAAGCGCAGCGCTTTCTGCAATTTCCATCATGCGGCCCAAATACATCACGCCGATCCGGTCGCTGATATGCTTGACCATTGATAAATCGTGGGCGATAAATAAAAATGTCAGCCCTTTCTCTTTCTGAAGCCTTTTTAAAAGGTTGACGACCTGAGCCTGTACCGACACATCCAGCGCTGAAATCGGCTCATCCGCCACGATAAATTCGGGATGCAGAGAGAGCGCTCTGGCAATCCCGATTCTCTGCCTCTGTCCGCCGCTGAATTCGTGAGGATACCGGCTGCCGAAATCCGGATGGAGCCCGACAGCTTCAAGCAGTTCATCCGCCATCATCAGACGGGCTTTTCTTGTATTGTAAAGATTGTGGATTTCCATCGGCTCCATAATAATTTCCCTTACGGTCAGGCGCGGATTTAACGAGGCGTAAGGGTCTTGGAAAATCATCTGCAGCTTGCGGAAGAAGACAGACCGCTGTTCTGCCGCGGCACGGTGTATATCCGTCCCTTCATATGATACCGAACCGGCCGTCGGGTCATACAGACGGAGAATAACCCTTCCGAGCGTCGATTTACCGCATCCCGATTCTCCGACAAGTCCGAATGTTTCCCCTCTTTTAATGTGAAAACTGACACCGTCGACTGCTTTTACGGCTTTCTTTCTTCCTGCGTCAAAATGCATTTTCAGCCCGCTGACTTCAAGGAGCGGAGATGCCGTCATTTTCTATTCCCCCTTTTCGCTTATACAGCGGCGTACGGTACATAATTCTTTTTCATAGACGGTTCCTTCTAAAGACAGCACTTCGATTGTTTTTCCCGTTTTCGGGGAGTGCAGCATTCGGCCGTCTCCCAGCGCCAAACCGACATGGTGGATCGCGCCTTTTCCTTCTTCATAGGCGAAAAACAAAAGGTCAGCCGGCCGGATATCGTTTACCGCCGCGCCGCACCCGGCTTTTGCTTGGTCCTTTGCATCACGGGGAAGGGTATAGCCGTTTGCTTTAAATATCGAATACATAAACCCGGAACAGTCAAACCCGAAACCGCTCAGTCCTCCCCATAAATACGGAAGCCCGAGAAACATCATGCCCGTTTCGATGACATCGGCCGCCCGTCCTTCCGTATGCCGGCACTCGTCTGCGTCAGCTTCATTTACGAACCGTTCTCCGAGGGGCGTCACCACCCGGAAAAAACCTTTTTCACGTCCTGGAGCCGGAAGACGCGTTAAGAAACTTACTTCCAAGTCCGGTTCGCCGTTTGTGTGATATAAAAAAGCTGTCGGTTTGGTAATCCATACGGCGGGGGAAGATGTATGAAAGCCGTCTTTTGAAAGCTGGCTTTTTTTCATCCAGCCCGGATATCCGCGCGCGTCCTTGTTTGAAGGCTGGCCGGGAACGGCGACAAAAGCCCATTCCCCTTCCTCTTTGAGAATGATCACTTCTTCTCCGAAAAGCACTTGCGTTTGGACAAGGTTGTCTGTGCATAATTGCAGCCGCTCTTCATATCCCATAGACACTAACCATTTTCTGATCTGCGGCGGGTTTTCGAGCATCGGCGCATCATCCGAACGGGGAGATGACGGCAGCGTCCATACGTTGGCTGCCGCCGCTGTAACGGCTGCTCTCATCCTTTCGCCTCCTCTTGTATCGACACACCGGTAATGCCGAGACCCGGTTCATCGGGAATCGTAATCTGACTGCCGCTGTATGTGATGCCGCCTTGAATCAAATCATCTTTCAGCATAAGCGGCGCATCAAAATCAAACCTTGTCACATTCCGTTTGCCCGCGGCAAAATGAGCCGCGGCGGTGATGCCGAGCTTGGTCTCAATCATGCTGCCGACCATGCATTCCACGCCGCACGTTTCGGCCATCGCATTGATTGTTTCCGCCTGCTTTATGCCGCCCGCTTTCATCAGCTTAATATTGATTAAATCGGCGCTTCTCGTCTGCAGCACGTGAAAGGCCTGACGGGGGGTAAAGACGCTCTCATCCGCCATAATCGGCGTGTCTACGGCATCTGTGACCTGCTTCAGCCCGGCGATATCGTCTTTATGAACAGGCTGCTCGACCAGCTCAATGCCCAGGCCGGCGTCTTCCATCTTTCGGATCGCAGTCACGGCTTCTTTCGGCGTCCAGCCTTGGTTGGCGTCCAATCTCAGTTTGACGTTTCCGCCGACACGTGATCTGATCGCCTGAATCCGGGCAACATCGTCCGATATGTCACCTATGCCGACTTTTATTTTTAAAATATGAAATCCTTTGTTCACATAACGGTCTGCATCCCCCGCCATCTCCTCAGGAGAATTGACGCTGACGGTAAAATCTGTTTCCAGTGTATTCCGATAGCCTCCGAGAAGCCGGTAAAGCGGCTGTCCGTGCATTTGCGCCCATCCGTCATATACAGCCATATCCACCGCGGCTTTTGCGCTTTGATTTCTTTCCAACAGCCGGCTGATATCATACAGAACAGCTTCCGTGCCGAAAAGGCTCCGCCCCAAGAGAACGGGCTTCAGCACATCGTGGACGGCGCTTTCAATACCGGCCGTGCTGTCGCCTGTAATGACAACCGTCGGCGGCGCCTCCCCCCAGCCGGTCAGACCGTTGTCAAAAGTGAGCTTCACAATGACCGATTCAGCATTGTAAACCGTGCGCAAAGCGGTCTTAAACGGCTTTTTCAGCGGCACGGACATCCGTCCCGTTTGAATATCTGTAATCTTCACGCCTGATCACTCCCTTCCGGAAACCCCCGATTCAATCGTTACCGCTTTGGCCGCCGTATCCATAACCGCGCGGACTCCGATCGGAACGGCGAAGCTCGGTGAACAATGGCCGATTTTAAAGCCTTTAAGCGCGGGCTTCCCTGATTTGACAATGTAATCATTCAGCACTTGCTCTAAGGTAAGGGACTTTTCTTTGTTTTTCGGTTCGCATTGGTGAAAGTCACAGACCAGGATTCCGGCTGCATCTGACAGTTTTCCTGCCATCTTTAATTGATTCAGCATTTTGTCGATTTGATACGGCTCCTCATCAATATCCTCGATAAACAGCAATTTGTCTTTCGTATCGATTTCAAACGGCGTGCCGAGCGTGGACGTAATGAGCGACAGATTGCCGCCCGCAAGCTCTCCCTCGGCCCTTCCGCCTGTCAGCACCTCTAAGGGAGAAATGTCCTCCGTATAGGTGAATTCCGTTTCTGCAAAAAGCTGATGATACGACGCTTTTGTCAGGGGATCAGCGTCTTCAAGCCCGACATCCGTGCTCAGCATCGGGCCGTGAAATGTGACGAGCCCCGTATTTTGATGAATGGCGGTATGTAAAAACGTAATATCGCTGTATCCCCAGAAAATTTTCGGATTGCGGCGGATTAAGCCGAAATCGATGTCGGCGGCAATGCGGCCCGTGCCGAATCCTCCGCACGCGCATATCACCGCTTTGACATTCTGATCACTAAACATGTCATGGAGATCATCGAGACGCGCCCGGTCCTCTCCCGCCAAATAGCCGTGACGAGTCTTCAGCGCCCGGCCGAGTTTCACTTGAAGGCCAAGCTCATTCTCTAAAAAACGCAGCGCGGTTTGCAGCGTCCCGCTCTCAGGCGGGCTTGCGGGCGCAATCACACCGACCGTGTCGCCTTTTTGCAGTGCTTTCGGTTTATGGTTCATGACTTTTTCAATCTCCTTTCCGGATTGAAAAGTGAAACACGCCGCTCCTTTAATGGATAAAGAGCGGCATATGTTTCCGCTGTAAGATCAGGACTTTTCCGCCCATTTCAGATCAATGTAACCGACGGGGTGCCGGACAATGCCCTTCACGCCGCTGTTCTGCAGATGCACCTGATTGTAAAAGTAAATCGGAATGATCGGAGCCTCATTCATGAGCAGCTTTTCCGCTTTATGCATGAGCGCAAAACGTTTTTTGGCATCGGCCTCCTGTTTTGCCTGCTTGATGCAGCCGTCGTATGCCGCGCTGCCCCAGCCGGTGCGGTTCATGGAATTATCCGTTTGGAAAGCCTCAAGAAAACTGATCGGATCTGCGTAATCCGGTAAAAATGAGCTTTGAGAGAACTGGAACTTCAGTCCTTTCTGCTCTTCTAAAAAGACGTTCCATTCCATATTGGCGAGCTTAACGTCTATACCGAGCACACTTTTGAGCTTCTGCTGAACCGCTTCCGCTATTTTCTTATGCTCCGGTTTTGTGCTGTATGTCAATGTAACGGCGGGCAGCTTGTCATAATGCTCTTCCGCCATGCCTTTTTCCAGCAGTTTTTTGGCTTCTGATTCATCCGGATTTAATAAACTGCCGCCCGCTTCGCGGAAATCTTTCCCGTCAGGCTGAGTAAATCCCGGGGATACAAAGGCATGTGCCGGCTTTTCACTGTTTTTGGTCACATAATCCGTGATTTCTTTCTGATCAATCGCTGCGGCGAACGCTTTTCTGATCTTCTCATTTTGAAACGGCTCCATTTTTACGTTAAAACGATAGAAATAGAGTCCGGCCTGATCCCACGTGCGGACATTTTTTCCTCCCATCAGCTGCTCGCTCAGCTCTGCCGGCACAAAGGCGGTATCCAAATCCCCCGACTGGAACATCTGATAGTCGGTATTCCGGTCACTGACCATCGCCCAGGTGACTTTATCCAGTTTCACCGTCTTTTTATCCCAATACGTCTCGTTTTTGACCATCGTCATGCTGTCGTCATGCTTCCATTCCGTCAGTTTGAACGGCCCGTTGCCGACAAAGGTTTTTGCTTCAGTGAACCATTTCGGATCAGCCTTGGCGACCTTCTCATTAATCGGGAAATACGCCGGATTGGACACGACGCTCAGAAAATAATCCTGCGGTGCCGCCAATGTGACGACAAGCGTTTTTTTATCTTTTGCCGTGATTTTCACGTCTTCTTTTTTGCCTTTTCCGCTGTTAAATTCTTCCCCGCCTTTGATCATATAGCCGAGAAATGCGGAAGATGCGCCCGTTTTCGGATCGAGCATCCGTTTCCAGGCGTACACGAAGTCTTCCGCCGTAACGGGATCGCCATTTGTCCATTCGGCGTTATCACGGATATTGAAGGTATATGTCAGCTTATCAGCGGACACCTTCCAGCTTTCCGCCATGGCCGGTTCGGGTTTATTATCTTTTCCGAGCCTCGTCAATCCTTCCATGATGTTATTCAGCGGCTGCCAGGAAACATTATTAAATCCGATCGGCGGATCAAGTGAGGTCGGCTCATTTTCGTTATTGAGCCGCAGCACCGTTTCACCCCCCTGTTCTTTTGCTTTGCCGGGTTCTGTCCCCGCCTGTTCATTGGCTGTACAGCCCATCAGAGCAAACGAAACAACAGCAATCACACCGATCGCCCATCTCTTTTTCATTTCAATCCCCCTTTTTCCTCTGCTGCCGTCAGCTGCTGCTTCAGCCGCTCTGCACGGTGATCCTGAAGCCAGCAATTAACGATATGGCTTTTGGATTTCACGGTTGTTGCCGGGTATACCTTTTCACAGACGATCATCCTGTCCGGGCAGCGGGCGGCAAACGGGCAGCCCGGCGGCGGATCGAATAAATCAGGCGGCGTCCCGTCAATCGGCGACAGCTCACTATCCTCCATATCCAGCCGCGGCACTGAACGAAGCAGCCCCTTTGTGTATGGATGAGCCGGACGGTAAAAAATATCATGCCTCGTGCCGATTTCGGCGATTTTCCCCGCATACATGACGGCGACTCTGTCGGCGGTCTGAGCGACGACGCCGAGATCATGCGTGATCAGAATAATAGACACGCCTGTTTTTCTTTGAATCTTCTTAAATAATTCAAGGATTTGCGCTTGAATCGTCACATCAAGAGCCGTTGTCGGTTCATCGGCGATCATAATTTCCGGCTCGCAGATCAGAGCCATCGCGATCACGATCCGCTGCCGCATGCCCCCGCTTAATTGGTGGGGGTACTGCTTCAGGCGGGATTTCGAGTCCGGGATACCGACCAGATCCAGCATGGCGAGAACTTCGGATTCAGCTTGTTTTCTTGTCATGGCGCGGTGTTCCAACAGCGCTTCTGAGAGCTGATCCCCTATGGTCAAAGTCGGATTGAGCGCCGTCATCGGGTCCTGAAAGATCATAGAAATATCGCGCCCCCGGATTCCCCGCATTTCCCGATCCGACATTCGGCAAAGATCTTTCTGTTTAAATTGTATGCTTCCGGATTCAATCTTTGCCGAATGTTTCGGAAGAAGGCCCATCACGGCTTGTGACGTCACGCTTTTTCCGCAGCCCGATTCACCGACGATCGCAAACGTTTCACCTTTATATAAATCGAAGCTGACGCCTCTGACGGCTTTTACAGTGCCTCCGTATGTTGAAAAAGTAACATGCAGATTTTGAACGGAAAGAACTTGCTGCGCCATTTTTCCTACCTCCTCAGTTTCGGGTCTAACGCGTCCTGCAAGCCGTCTCCAAGTACGTTAAACGCGTACATCGTCAAGGAAATGAAAAAAGCGGGGAAAAACAGCCGCCACCAATGGCCTGATAAAATCGCCGGCAGCCCGTCGTTTGCCATGACGCCCCAGCTTGCAAACGGCGCCTGAATGCCGAGTCCGAGAAAACTTAAAAATGATTCCGCAAAAATCGCCGCCGGCACCGTAAGCGTCATTTGGACAATAATGGCTCCCATCGTATTCGGCAGCAGATTTTTCTTAATGATCCGAAATGTTTTCGCTCCAAACGTTTTCGAAGCCAATACGTGTTCATCATGCTTCATCCTCAGCACCTGTCCTCTGACGATCCGCGCCATGCCGACCCATCCCGTCACGGTCAGAGCGACGATAATGGAACTGAGCCCCGGCCCCATCAGCACCATTAACAAAATGACAACGAGCAGATACGGCAATCCGTAGAGAACCTCGATGATTCTCATCATGGCGCTGTCTGTCCGGCCCCCTTTGTAGCCGGCGACGCCTCCGTAGATAACTCCGATCAAAAAGTCGATCAGCGCCGCCATCACACCGACAAATAAAGAGATCCTCGCTCCGTACCACGTTCTTGTAAACACATCCCGGCCAAGTTCATCGGTTCCGAACCAGTGTGAAAAAGACGGCGGAAGATTCTGCTCGGCGAGCGTCTGCCTTGTCACGCTGTGCGGTGATATCAGCGGACCGAACACAGCCGATAGAAACAGGCAGCATAATATCACAAGGCCGGCCATCGCCAATTTGTTCTTTTTAAGCCGCCGCCACGCATCCTGACTGTAAGACAGGCTCGGACGCTTGACCGACTCGGTTTCACCCTTTCTTTCCGCGCCCGGCTGAAACCAGTCATCAGGCACTTCTGTGTGTTTTACCGTTTCTTGCGGGAGATTCATCAGGATCACCCTTTCTTATGAAGTTTTATGCGCGGGTCTAACAGGCCGTATGCCAAATCAACCAGAAACAGCAGGACGATCAGAATCACACTGTAAAATACGGTCGTTCCCATGATGACCGGGTAATCACGCTGATTGATGCTTTCTACGAAATATTTGCCCATTCCCGGTATGGCAAAAATTTTCTCGATGACGAAACTGCCCGTTAAAATACTTGCGGCAAGCGTCCCGAGTACTGTCACAACAGGCATAAGAGCGTTTTTTAATGCGTGTTTGATCACAATTTTGACGGGAGAAAGCCCCTTTGCTTTTGCCGTGCGGATGTAATCCTGAGTCAGCACTTCGGCCATGCTTGATCTTGTCAGCCTCGCGATAATGGCCATGGGACCGACGGCAAGCGCAACAGTCGGCAGGACCATGTGAACGGGACTCGTCCAGGTAGCTGCCGGAAACCATTTCAGATGAACCGCAAATTGCTGAATCAGCAGCGTAGCCATAATAAAATTCGGAATAGAAATCCCGAGCACCGCAAGGCTCATGGCCGCATAATCGAGAAAGCCGCCGCGCCTGAGAGCGGCCATTATGCCGAGCGCGAGCCCGGAAATAACAGCGATGATGATCGCCGTTATCCCAAGCTCAAACGAGACCGGAAACCCGCGTTCAAGCATGGCGTTTACACTGTCTGACGGTTTTTTAATTGAAGGACCGAAATCAAAGGTAAGAATGGATTTTAGATAGATGGCGTATTGAGTGATAAGAGGTTCGTTCAGATGGTAGTAGGATTCGAGATTTCGCTGGACCGCTTCGTTTGTGCCCCGCTCTTCGTTAAAAGGCGAGCCGGGTATCACTTTCATCATGACAAATGTCAGAGTGGTGATGACGAGGACGGTCATAATCATGGCGATAAAACGTTTGATAAAATACCGCAGCAATGCCGTTCACCCCTTTAACAGAATGTTGTTCTCATGGCGAGTTCTGTCATGACGAGCATGGCCTGATAGGCTTCCGGCATGTCTTTTGCCTGAAATTGAACGATTGTCGTTCCCGGGATGATTTCTGTGCCCGGCATTAAATGGGCCCATTCAGCCTGTCCGTAGTTGGCAAATTCAATGCCTAATACAGGTCTTTCAGGCGGAGTCAGCGGTTTGACCTTATCTTTATTTTTGAGCGCATAGGCTGTTTTTTCCGTCAGGAGCCGTCCGGCTTTTTGAGGGGACAGGCATTTGACCGCGGTTCTTGAAATGGTTTGTTTGACGGCGGCAGTCGTTACATTCGGGATCAGCTCCTCCGCTTCTTTTGCGGCGCAATCGTCTCCGGCAGCCATGATGACAGGGACATCGTAAAATCCGGCGAGATAGGCATTTAACCCCAGTTCACCGACCGGCTTATCATTTATGTAAAAGTGGCGGACGCCGAATATCATGCTGTGCGACATGACGCCCGGCATCGACGCTCTCGCATGATAGCCGATAAACATCACACCTGAATACGATTCATCAAGCCCCTGCATCATGGAAAACGGCTTGACATCCCCCGTAATCAGCTCTGCCTCAGGGTGAAGTTTTTCCGCGAGCAGATTATTCATCTTTGAGTGGCTGTCATTCACGGTCACTTCCGTGCATCCGTTATTAAACGCTTCTGCGATGCACCAGTTTGCTTCTTCGGTCATCAGAACCCTGCCGCGCTCATAATTGTGCATGCGGGAATTGACAAATGTTTCATCAGGCAGTCCGGAAATCCCTTCCATATCCACAGATAGATACAGTTTCATGTAATGCCTCCTTTTTTACTTAAAATTTCGATATTAAATTATGAATATTCTAACAAATTATATTAAAAAAGGATGAAACATGCAATATACCATTCTGCTATTATGGGAAAAAACAAACCCTTTTCACCGGGAAAAGGGTTTGCTGATAGAAAAAGTTACATACCGTTTTTGCTTATATGATGACGCTGAAACTGTCTGACCGCACTTCTGTATTCACGATCGGGAATGACCTGATGCCTGATCGGTTCAGCCGCCTGCTTACGGACGGCATGCGGTTTATGCGCCAGCTTATGTCCCATGCCGGTCGCATTCATGACAAATGATAAACACACTAAAAGCAAGCTTAAGATGAAAGCAATAAGAAACAAATCGCTGTATGTTCCCATCAGCAGGTCATGCGGCGATTGTGTGCCGCGCGCGCCCCGAAGCATGCCGGAAGCATCTCTTTTCGTAAAATACCCTATTAAAACAGGTGCGCCCATATAAATGAACAGCCTTAAAAACTGAACTGCCGTCATGCGTTTCACCAGTTCCGGAAGCGGTCCGCCCAACGCGGCTCCCATCAGTCCGGCTGCCACAATAAGCCCTGTCCCGGCCGCCAGCATCACGAAAAGCCCCGCAAATAGAATAAGCGGTATATGATGATCCGCCGACATCCATTGGAAATTCACGAACACCAGTATAACAGAGCCTGTTATGCCGAGCATGCCCGGACCGACTTTATCATATGCTAATGCACTGATGACAGCGGCGATGGCCACGCCTCCCAAAAGGCTCGCATATAGGAATATCAGTTGAGTTTGTGACATATGATATGCGGTCTGAAGCTCCCCGTGAAATGCAGAAAGACTGACCGCTATGGAAATACTGCCCGCAGCGATCATGAAAACACCCAGAATCGGCTTTGGAATCAGCATAAGTTTAATCGAAATCAGCGCATGTTCGTTTCTGTACTGCATGATCAGCAAGATCAGAAGAATGACGATGCTTCCTCCAAATCCCGCCAATGTCTGCCATGATGAAAAGCCCCATTTCGGCAGATGAATAAATGTATAGGCGGTCAGCACGGCTGATACACCCGCTAACAGAAAACCGATGCCGTCAAATGGAGATTTTTCAGCATTTTTATGAGCGTCATCCCGCAGCCACATATAACTGAAAATGAGGCCGAAAAAAGACAGCAGGCCAAAAATGCCGAACAGCCAATGCCAATGGCCGGCGCTTGCCGCCGCCGTGCCTAAAACGGTCCCCATAATGACGGACCCGTAAAATCCGCCGATTAACACAAATAATGCGTAATTCCGGCGCTCAATCGGAAACGAAAGCACCAGCATCGGGATCATAATCATCAGCATAGTGCCCGCCGCAGCTCCCTGTAAAAAACGGCCCGCGGCGAGCGGATAAATATCATTTGTCACAGCAGCAAGGAGCGCTCCGATGACACCCGCGGCCATCGAAATCATATAGACAGGCCGGGAGCCGAATCTTTTTCTTAAATACGGCCCCGCCGGCACGAATAAGGCAAATGCCATATTACCGATAATAATCGGATGAAAAGAGTCAAAGTTTTCCCCGCCGACCGTCTGCCGGACAAGGCTTTGGACAGCCGAAAGAGCGGTATTCGACATCAGCCCCGGCCCGACCGCCAGCACAGCGAGCAGAGAAATAATCCAGTGATGTTTTTCTTTCATGTGACAGCTCCTTTCTGACTATTTGACAAAGTGAAAAAGCTAACAGATTTCCCCCATTAGCTTGACAGAATTTTTCATATCTTTTCATGTGAAGGATTGAACATAATTTCTCATTTATTATTTCAAATCCGATGGAAATTGTCAATATAAAGCGCCTCCGTCCGATTACGCCTTTTTCACAATTTCCCACAATCTTTTCATTATTATCCCACACTTTTTGTTTAAGATGGAGTCAGTAATAATAGGCAAATCATGCTATGATGAAAATAGAGAAACGGAGTGAACATGATGGATAACTATCGTGATGAAAATCGGACAGACCAAAAAGAACAGGAAGTCCTTTTAGTAAAAGAAAACCCGCAGCCGGCCAGATATTCCGCGCCGGACGAGGACAAGAAAAAACGAAGCTTCGGCTGGTTCAGACCGCTTCTCGGCGGAGTGATCGGCGGAGGGCTCGCCCTCGGCATCTATACATTTACGCCGCTTGGAGACCATCAGACTCAAGATACTTCCAATACGGCTCCCGCTCAGGAAACGTCATCGGTAACCGCCAAGCAGACATCTTCTGATTCCGGCAGCAGCAAATCGGCAAACAGCTCATCGGCAAATTCAAGCAGCATTTCGAATATGGTGGAAGACATTTCACCGGCGATCGTCGGAATCACCAATCTGCAGAAGCAGCAAAGCAGTTCCGATTTATTCGGATTCGGATCAAGCTCAGATTCAAACTCAAATTCATCGGGTGAAGATGCGGAAACGGGATCGGGTTCAGGCGTTATTTTTAAGAAAGCAAACGGCAAAGCGTATATCATTACGAATAACCACGTGGTCGAAGGCGCCTCTTCCCTTAAAGTGTCATTATATGACGGCACCGATGTAACAGCTAAACTCGTCGGCAGCGACTCTCTGACAGACTTGGCCGTTTTAGAAATCAGTGATAAACACGTGACAAAAACGGCAAGCTTCGGCAGCTCATCCGCTCTCAGAACGGGTGAATCCGTCATCGCCATCGGTGATCCGCTCGGAAAAGACCTTTCCCGCACCGTCACACAGGGCATCGTGAGCGGCTTAAACAGAACCGTCTCGATCTCTACGTCAGCCGGCGAGTCAAGCATCAACGTCATCCAAACCGATGCCGCCATCAATCCCGGAAACAGCGGCGGACCGCTCTTGAATACAGACGGCAAAATCATCGGCATCAACAGCATGAAAATCAGCGAAAGTGATGTAGAAGGCATCGGCTTTGCCATCCCGAGCAACGATGTAAAACCGATCGCCGAAGAGCTTCTCACGAAAGGACAGGTGGAGCGCCCTTATATCGGCGTGAGCATGATCGACTTGGAACAAGTGCCGCAAAACTATCAGGAAGGCACACTCGGGCTTTTCGGCAAACAGCTGAATAAAGGCGTTTATATTCGCGAAGTGGCGCAGGGCTCACCTGCAGCCAAAGCCGGATTAAAAGCAGAAGACATCATTATCAGCTTAAAAGGGAAAGAAACCGACACGGGCAGCGAACTTCGCAATATTCTCTACAAGAATACGAAAGTCGGCAGCACCGTTGACGTGAAGATTATCAGAAACGGCAAGGAAATGACGAAAAAAATGAAACTGACTCAAAAAGAAGAAACATCTTCTTAACAAAAATCCAAGGCAGCCGCCTTGGATTTTTTATATACGGATGAAACTTTAGGCCTGGATCAGCCGTATGACTTAGTGTACAAAGGAGGATACATACACATGAAACAAACCGGACTTTTGCTGGTCGTTACCGGTCTGATCTTGCTGCAGCTGAGCATTCAGCTTCCTCAGCAAAACGCTGCTTGGGGAATGACGCTTGGTGCAAGCATTTTACTGAACCTTTCGGGAACCGGACTGATCATGCGCTCTCTGCACACGCAGACCGGCCGCAGATGAATAAAAAAAGCCGCGGGACATTCTGTATCCCGCGGCTTTTATTTCACATAAAAGCACCCTGTCCGCTGGCCGGACAGGGTGCTTCGGTTAAGACATATGCTGGTCCCGATAAATCTTTTCATTTTTAATGCCGTACGCTTTTTGCACGATATAGAGCGGACGATCTTTTGCTTCGTCATAAATCCTTCCGATATATTCGCCGATCATTCCGAGCATTAATAGAACGATGCCGCTGAATAACAGCTGTATCACAATCAGAGAGGACCAGCCCGTAATGGTGCTGTTCGTAAACAGCTTCATGTATAAAACGATAAACATATAGAGAAAACCCGCTCCGGACATGATCATTCCCGCATAACTTGCCGCCTTGAGCGGTTTATGAGAGAACGTTGTGATCCCGTCCATGGAAAGCTTCAGCATTTTTTTAAGCGGGTATTTCGTTTCCCCCGCAAGCCGCTCATCTCGTTCATATTCTACAGCAGTCTGCTTAAAGCCAACCCAGCTGACGAGCCCTCTGACAAAAGGATTTTTTTCTTTTAATTTTTTCATCTCATCACAGACTTTTCTGTCCAGCAGGCGGAAATCTCCGGTGTCGAGCGGAATATCAATATCAGTCACGTTCCGCAGCAGCCGGTAAAACATAGAGGCCGTCTGTTTCTTGAAAAAGGTTTCTCCCTTTCGTTTCGTTCTGACGGCGTACACCACATCGTAGCCTTCTTTCCACTGCTCAATCATATCAAGGATTAATTCAGGAGGGTCCTGCAAATCGGCGTCAATGACGACGATTGCATTCCCCTCTGCATAATCCATACCCGCTGTGATCGCGATCTGATGTCCGAAGTTTCTGGAAAAATCTATAATTTTCACTCTCGGATCAATCAGACTTTGCTCTCTTAAAATCTCAATACTGCGGTCTTTGCTTCCATCATTGACAAAGATCAATTCATAATGCTCTTTTGTTTGATCCATCACTTCTTTCAGACGCTGATAGGTTGTCTGAATGACGAGTTCCTCGTTATAAACCGGGACGACTATTGAATATTGAATATGTCTGCTCATGTTTTTTCCTCCTATTCATCAGATTGAAGTTCGTATAGTGAAGCTGATTGGTTCATTCCGCCCGGCCCGCCGCTCATTCGGCTGTTTTTACCTGAGGCCTTGCTGCTTTTTTTATCAGCTGCATCACTATTTTTCGTTTTCTGATCTGTGTTTGATTGCCATTTATCTGAAGATACTTTCTTTCCGTTTTTCTCAACCCACTGCACAATATCGTTATTTCCGCCTTTGCCCATTCCGGATGCTAAGAAGTATTTTACTTTCCCTTCTTTTACGAGCTTTTTAAATTGGGCCAGCGTAATGGCCGGGTCAGACCCGCTGTATCCGCCGATCGCCATGACCGCTTTTTTCGTTTTAATAATGTAAGGCGCCGCAGTGTTGGAATCGGTTGTTGCAAATAGATAGTCCGCTCCGGCGTTGTGTTTCTCTAAATAGTTGATCAGTTTTGTATTGACAGATGCGTTATCCATTCCCATGCCTTTTCCGCTTGTTGAAGCGAGCTGAGGGCCTGTTTCAGGCAATGAGCTGTTGCCTCCGTACAGAAGCGGTGTGCTCGCCCAATAAATCGGCATGACCATCAAGACGAGAAGGGCTGCAAGTGAAACATAGTAACTGAGCGGTTTTTGGCGCTGTTTGAATACGAACAGAGCGATGGCAGCCACTGCGCCGATAACGCCTACTCCGATGCTCCAGCCTGCGCCGATTTGATCATTGTAGTTTCTGAGGATAAACAGCTCAAATCCGGTTGTCACAAGAATAGCGGCCGGCAATAGCCAAGTTTTCCATCCCGCCTGCTTGCGGTACAGATGAACGAGGGCGACCCATCCCGCACCGACAAGTGCCGCGATCGGAGGCGCCAGCATAATGAGATAATAATGGTGGAAAAATTCTGCGACACTGAAGAATCCGGCAATCGGCACAAGCCACGCTGCCCAAAAGATCGTTTCCTTCTGTTCTGCTGATAATCGTCTTCTTTCTCTCGCCCCGGCGATCAATAAACCGGCCATTCCAAAAATCGCAAACGGCAGGAGCCAGCTGATCTGATCAGATAATTCCGTTTGGAAAAGGCGCAGCGGACCAGGGGTTCCCGTACCGAACATTCCTGAACCTGATTGCATTTTCGAGCCGGTGCCTGTACCGCTTTTTCCTCCGCCGCCGGGACCGCCTCCGCCGCCATCTCCGCCGCTTGGAGGGCCTCCTTGACCGCCGCTTGGCATTTCGCCGCCGCTTGGCATTTTCCCGTTAGATGGAGGTGCCGTCATACTGCCGTTTTGTGATTTGTCTCCGCTTGCTGAACTGCTGCTTGAAGACTGGCCAGGCGGTTTTTGCATTTGTGAAGAACCGCCGGAAGAAGACATCTCTTTCGATGCGTTTCCGTCCGGCCCGCCCTGGCCGCCGCCGGAACTTTGCCCTGTCAGCCGCTGAATCCCGTTATATCCGAAGGCCAATTCCAATACGGAGTTTGTCTGGCTGCTTCCGACATATGGCCTTTTGCTGGCAGGAATATTGTCAACAATGAGCGGCCATGACAATGAAACGGCTGCTAAAACGGCTAACGCGCTTACCAATGAAATGATTTTTTTCTTAATCGTGGTGTTTGCCGCAATCATATAGAACAGCAAGAAGGCCGGCAAAATCATATAAGCCTGAAGCATTTTTGTGTTAAAGCCTGCTCCGACGACAAAAAATGCCGCCAAAAGCCAAATCAGTCTGCCTTTTCTGATTGCTTTAAAGAGAAGCCATGTAGCGAACAAGAGGAAAAAGACCAGTAAAGCATCGACATTGTTCGTCCGCGCGACCGCTACTGCGATCGGTGTACACGCCATGACAAATGAGGCGATGCGCGCCGCCGTTTTTCCGAACGTCGGCTTTATTAATAAGTACATGAATAGAACTGAACCTACACCCGCCAATGCCTGAGGCAGGATGACGCTCCACCCGTGCATACCGAATATCAGCGCGCTGATCGTTTGAATCTGGTATGTAACAGGAGGTTTATCTACCGTGATAAACCCGGCTGCGTCAAATGAAGCGTAAAAGAAATTATGAAAGCTTTGAAGCATACTCGTTACCGCTGCGGTGTAATAAGGATTCACCGTATCGTCATTCCAGATGTTGTACATATTCAAGAATGCGGAAGCGAGTAAAATGAGAATTAAGACTGCGTCTATCTCGCGTTTTTTCATTTTCACCTGTGTTTTCACTCCTTTTGTTTAACTTTGAACAAGTGTAACAACCAAATGTGAAAAATTTATTAATAAACAAAGACAATTATTTTGCCGTTTACAAATAGGTAAAAAGAATGACAAAACGGGTAAAAAAGAAAAAAAAAGATGCCCCCGTCAAGCCGGGAGGCATCTGTCATGATTTCTGATTTACTGAATCGGTTTCAGCCGCGCTTCTATTTCAGAACGGCGGTGTTCGAGATAAGGCGGGAGCGCAACCGTTTTGCCCAGCTCTTCAGGTTTTTCATCAACCATAAATCCCGGACCGTCCGTTGACAATTCAAACAGAATTCCGTTCGGCTCCCGGAAGTACAGCGCTTTGAAATAATAACGCTCTACAATGCCTGAGTTGCTGAAACCTTCTTTCGTAATGATGCGGTGCCATAAAGCAAGCTCCTCTTCATTCTGGACGCGGAAGGCCACATGGTGCACGCTGCCTTTTCCAGGACGCTCGCGCGGAAGATCGTTTCTTTCAATGAGATGGACTTCTGTACGCGCGCCTCCGTTTCCGGATTCGAGCACCGTAACCGTGCCCCGGTCTTCATGCGTTTCTTTCCCGATTTCAGTGAAGCCCAGCACATCGGTTAACACACGCAGCGTCGGTTCTGCATACGGGACGGTCAATTCAACGGGACCAAGACCGCGGAAAGAATATTCTTCCGGTATGCCGCTTTGCTTCACCGCTTCACCGATGTCTTTTCCTTTTTCGTCAGCTGTCAGCACAAGCCGCTGTCCTTCATGATCCTGAAAAGCGAGTGTGTCCCTGCCCGCTATTTTCACGATCTCACTGTGAGAGACCTGATGCTCTTCAAATCGTTTTTTCCAATATTGGAGCGCTTGTGCATCCGGGACACGCAGCCCGATTGAAGAAATACTGTTTGTTCCCGCATGAAACGGCGCAATCCGCGGAATCTCGAAAAACGTCAATTCAGATCCCGGATTGGCTGTTTCATCACCGTAAAACAAATGATACATCGTCGGTTCATCTTGGTTTACGGACTTTTTCACAAGCTTCAGTCCCAGGATGTTCCGATAGAAATCTAAATTTTTCTGCGCATCAGCCGTAAATGCTGATACATGGTGTATTCCATTAACTTTCATTATGTTATCCTCCAGTCAATTATCTCGATTTCGAGATATTTATATATACAATTTATGTTATCCGGATCGTAAAGTCAACCCATCTGCTTCACAGACGGTTAGCAGACTGCCGCTCCCTAAATAACGAACCTTTGATATAAAAAAACCATTAATGTTCGCTTTTAAAACGGTATTTTTTCCTTCTCAAAAGCAGAAACCTTTATCTTTTAGGGAAAACAACAAAATCAGAAAATTTATTTTATTCGCGTTTCAGCAATTAGGGTTTACAATATGGAAAATAGTTTTTTCATCATGACGATTTTACATCTGGAGGGAAAGGATATGCAGATTGAAGAGAACGGACTTAAAAAAGAGATCGGCCTTACCATCGCCCTCTCACTTGTTATCGGCACCATCATCGGTTCCGGCGTATTTATGAAACCAGGCGCCGTGCTTGCCTACTCCGGTGATGCGAAAACCGCGCTTATCGCGTGGCTGTTAGGAGGTATTTTGACGCTTGCAGGCGGATTGACCGTTGCGGAAATCGGCACTCAGATTCCGAAAACGGGCGGACTTTATACATATCTCGAAGAAGTGTACGGCGAATTTTGGGGCTTTTTGTGCGGATGGGTTCAAATTATCATTTACGGCCCCGCCATTATCGGAGCAATCGGCTTGTATTTCGGCTCTTTGATGGCGCACTTGTTCAATTGGGATTCCGGCTGGTCTAAATTGATCGGGATTTCAGCCGTTTTGTTTTTAAGCATCATTAATATTATCGGAACGAAATATGGCGGCATCGTCCAGGGAATTACGACTGTCGGCAAATTGATTCCGATTATCTGCATGATCGTGTTCGGCCTTTGGAAAGGCGATCAGCATATTTTTACAGCCGTTACAAGCAGCATGTCGGACATGAATTTCGGCGCTGCCATACTGGCCACCTTGTTTGCTTATGACGGCTGGATTCTGCTTGCGGCACTCGGCGGCGAGATGAAAAATCCGGAAAAGCTGCTCCCGAGAGCGATGACGGGCGGACTGCTGGTCGTCACCGCCATTTATCTTTTCATTAACTTTGCGCTGCTGCACATTCTTCCTGCGACCGACATCGTCAAACTCGGTGAAAATGCGACCGGCACCGCTGCCGGAATGCTGTTTGGCGACATCGGAGGAAAATTGATCAGCGTCGGAATCATCGTCAGCATCTTCGGCTGTTTAAACGGAAAGATTCTCGCTTTTCCGCGTGTCTCGTTTGCGATGGCGGAACGGAAACAGCTGCCGTTTGCCGGACAGATTTCGCGGGTTCATCCGACGTTCCGCACCCCGTGGATTGCCGTGTCATTTCAGATCGCGCTGGCCATTATTTTTATGATCGCCAGCAATCCCGATAAGCTGTCTGAAATCTCTATTTTCATGATTTATATTTTTTACGTCATGGCCTTTTTCGCCGTGTTTATCCTCAGAAAAAAAAGCGGCGGAAAACCGCGCGCCTACAGCGTGCCTTTGTATCCGATCATTCCTGTTTTGGCCATCGCGGGTTCACTGTTTGTGCTGATCAGCACGATCATTACAGATACACTGAGCTGCGCGCTGTCCCTCTTGATCGGCCTCGCCGGGCTGCCGCTTTATTTTTGGCTGAAAAACGGCAGAAAAAACTGATAAAAACGGTTCCTTTTACGGGAGCCGTTTTTTTTCTGGCAAAATCACGTGCAAAAGTTGACAGCAAATTCACATCTTTTGTTATACTTTTTAAGCAAGATGTCTGAATTCGAAGTATGTTACGTTTTTTTGGCGAAGTGGGTAACATAAGAAAAACAGGATGAGACACGTTTTTACGAAAAAATCAAGAGGCGTTTTTTTCGACTTTATCTGTTTTTTTTCGACAAAAGGCTATATAATAATTTGATGTGTGCATTGTCTCATTCAAACAATGGAGGGTTTTTAATGATAAAAAGAAAAAAAGATAAGTTCTCACTCCTTTTAACAGAAATCGCAAAAAACATAGACGAAACCGCAGAATACTTTGTCAACTTTAAAGTGACGAACCAGACGACTTTAAAGGAATTTGCCGATACGTTAAAAGAGTTTGAAACAAAAGGAGATAATCATGTTCATGTCATGATTAAAGAGCTGAACAAAGCTTTTATCACTCCCATTGAACGTGAAGACATCCTTGAGCTGACAAACAGCCTCGATGACGTGCTTGACGGAATCGAACATTTTTCAGCAATGATGGAGATTTTCTCGATCACTTCTTCCGATGAGCATATCGATAAGTTCAGCGGATACATCAGAGAGTGCGCGAAGGAAATTTTAATCACGATTGAGCTGCTTGCAGAAAACCGATTGAAGGACATTCACCCTCACGCCATTAAAATTAAGGAATACGAGCACAGCTGTGATAACCTGCACCGTAAATCATTAAAAAATCTGTTCGGCACAGAAACCGATCCGATTAAAGTGATTCAGTACCGCGAGATTTACGAAACGCTTGAGGAAATTGCCGACTCTTGCCAAAGCGTTGCCAATAACCTTGAAACCATTATTATGAAAAACGCGTAACGAGGGGTTATAATGGATACTCTATTACTTTTAACGATATTAATTGTCATATGCGCTTTGGTATTTGACTTCATTAACGGATTTCACGATACCGCAAACGCAATCGCCACCTCAGTTTCGACAAAAGCGCTGAAGCCGCGGCACGCAATCGTCATGGCCGCCATCATGAACTTTCTCGGAGCGATGACATTTACCGGTGTGGCGAAAACCATTACAAAGGACATTGTGAATCCTTATACATTAGACAACGGGTCAGTTGTCATTCTGGCGGCTCTACTCGCCGCAATCGCCTGGAACTTGATCACATGGTATTTCGGCATTCCGAGCAGCTCTTCACATGCGATTATCGGAGCGATCGCCGGAGCGGCCATTGCAGCGTCAGGTTTTGCGACGCTTAATTATAAAGGGTTCATTAAAATTATCGAAGCACTTATTTTATCACCGATCATCGCCTTTGTTCTCGGCTTTATCGTATATTCGATCGTGAAGCTGATTTTTAAAGACAGCAATCTGGCGAAAACAAATAAACGCTTCCGCAGAGTGCAGATTTTGACGGCTGCCATTCAGTCCTATACACACGGAACGAACGACGCGCAAAAAGCGATGGGTATCATTACGATGGCGCTTATGACTGCCAATTTACATAAAAGTGATGCCATTCCTTTTTGGGTGCAGCTCTCTTGTGCCCTGGCAATGGGTCTCGGCACATCCATCGGCGGCTGGAAAATCATTAAAACCGTCGGCGGGAAAATTATGAAAATCCGTCCGGTAAACGGCGTATCTGCCGACTTAACCGGCGCAGCCATTATTTTCGGGGCCACGTTTATTCATCTCCCTGTCAGCACGACGCACGTCATTTCGTCTTCCATTCTCGGTGTGGGCGCTTCCCACCGCGTAAAAGGCGTAAACTGGGGAACGGCTAAACGGATGCTCATTACATGGGTCATCACCCTGCCGATTGCAGGTACACTCGGCGCCATCGCCTTTTTCATCTTAGATCTGTTTTTCTGATGACATCCGCTTCTTTACAGAAGCGGTTTTTTTGTGACAGGAAAATGATGTCATAACATAGAATGAACATAGCAGACCATTTTTCAAATTGTGAGGGATGCTCATGCTTTTGTTTTTTCAGATTATGGTGTGGACGATGGCGGCCGCACTCATTTTATATGTGTACGCATCCTGGCGGTATGAGGCAAAGGTAAAAGAAAAAATGTTTGCCATCCGTAAAACGTGGTATTTACTATTTGTACTGGGCTCCATGGTCTATTGGACATATGATCCCGAATCACTCTTTGCCGCATGGAGACAATATTTGATTGTTGCCGTCTGCTTTGCCCTTATTGATGCGTTTATCTTTTTGAGCGCGTATATCAAAAAGCTCGCCGGCAATGAATTAGAGACGGATACGCGGGAAATTTTAGAAGAAAATAACGAAATGCTTCACTCCTATCTTGAAAAACTGAAAACCTATCAATATCTGTTGAAAAATGAACCGATCCATGTATATTATGGAAGTACAGAAGCTTATGCGGAAGGCATCAGCAGACTGCTGGCCGCTTATGCCGAAAAAATGAATGTCACGGCTTCCTTGTGCGACTATTCCGCACAATCGGATAAGGACCGCTTGACGGAGCATATGCCTGATGCGGCAGACGTTCAGTCCCGTCTTAACCGTAAAGACGTCTACTATGATCAAAAAGGCAGGCTTGTGCTTATTCCGTTTACAGTCCAAAACCGCCATTACGTGATCAAACTCACGTCGGAAAACCTGTTGACGGAATTCGATTATTTGCTTTTCACATCGCTAACGAGCATTTATGATTTAATGCTGCCAATAGAAGAGGAAGGTGACGGTTAAATGGAGCAGGCATTTCAAAACGGGCAGCCGGAACAAAGAGCGAAACCGTTCAAAATGTTTAAAAAACGTTCAATGACAAGTATCGCAAGTTACCAGGTCAGCCCTCATACCGCCAGAATTTTCAAAGAAAACGAGCGGCTGATTGACAAGTATAAACAAAAAAAAGCTTGATTACACTAAGGACAGGAGACACGGCTCTTGTCCTTATTCCTTTTTTCCTTATCTTTCATATAATAAAACTAACAAAGAGATGCGACAGGTGATGATGTGAAGAAAATTGTCAGGCGCGTAAAGTTTGTGGATTACGGACGCTTCGGGCTTTCCGCTTATTCGCTGAGGATGCGGGCGAGGAATCTCGGGCTATTGAACCGGTTAAAAAAGAAAAAAGGCTGAATCCCGCAATGTGAACGGGACTCAGCCTTTTTTGTTAAAGCTGCATCAGAATTTTCGCTTTTACAGCGGGACCGTAGACGCCGTCAGACGTCAGTCCGTTTACAGATTGGAAGCGGGCCACGGCATCTGCGGTTTTCGGGCCGTAGATACCGTCAATGCCGTTATTGACAGCTCCTTTTTCAGGATAGAAATAAAGCGCGGCGAGCGCGTTTTGCACCTGGTATACCTTTTCACCGGACGTGTACGGCTCTGTCAGCTGAATCACCTCGTCCGGAAGAGAATACAGTGCTTCAACCGGCGGGCTGACGATCAGTACTTGTCCGACTTTAATCAGGTTCGGGTCAGCGATGTTATTCCATTTCTGCAGATCGGCCACGCTGACGCCGAATTTCCGCGCGATCGCTGACAGCGTATCTCCTTTTTGGACGGTATACGTCTGTCTTTCCCCAGAACCGATTCCCGCTTTAAACTCATCCCATGTATCCAACAGTCTTCTCGGACAAAGCTTTCCTGACCAATGCTTGTGCGCAACGACATTCGCAAGCGGGATGCCGTGCGACGTCATTAATGTGCGGATGAGCCATTGGGCGTTTGCCACGGCCTGTGAAAAGTTGCCGTCTGCGTTTTCACAAATTTCAATACCGATGGATTTACGGTTGCCGTCCCCGTTTCCGTCACCGGCATGCCAGCCGTTTTCGTTCAGCGGAAGATGCTGATAAATTTCCGTATCATCGACTGTGAAATGCCAGCTTGTCGGTGTATCGGGATTTTTCACATAGCTTGCGTGACTTTTGGCGTTAGCTCCGACTGCGGTATTGGCTGTATTGTGCACCGTAATGTAAATCGGTGTCATTGCATAGCCTGGGCGGTTATTGTTTCCTGCCGGGATAAAATCCTGTGTGATTTTTACCATATTCTCATCTCTCCTATTTCGATAAATTGTTTATTTTTAATAAAGCCTGCTGTTTTTTCCCTTTTGCTGTAACGTAATTGTTTTTAAACCAGGCGGCGGCAGTCGTTATGATTGTAAAAACGGCTGACCCGGCGGCATACAGCGTATCTGCAAGCTGGCTGACCTGGTCCTCCTGAATATTCAGCGGCGATTTGCCGAACATCAGCAAAGTTTGATTCAATAAAGCAAACAAAAGAAGCACCGTCCTGACGACCGTGCCTTTGTCCGCGAATTTCATATCGGTTTCCCCCTTACTTTTGCAGCAGATTGTACATGATGGCGATGGCTCCGCCAATGACGCCCGTGCAGATTGCTGTCACGATCGCTCCTGTAATGGTCCGCTTAATCCATGTTGTGTTTTCGTCAATTTTATTCAGTTTTTCATTCAGCGTCATGATTTGCTGATCGTGCCGGTCGGATACCCGCTCTAATACGGCCACCCGCTGTTCAAGCACCTTTTGTTCACCTTTGATTCCTGCGAATTCTTTTTGCACCGCTTGTTCATCCAGAAGCACTTCCGCTCCCCCCTCTTACATTGTTCTCACCTCCCTTCGGAAGTTTCATTCTTACGAAAATGCCGTGCCTTTGACAGAAAGGCTCCCGCCGGAAATTCTTTTGATTTCCATGACGATTTCCTTAAAGCCGGCAATATCAAATGACCACACTTCGTCTGTGCCTGATGTACCGGCGGCTGATGTTCCGTCTTCAGACCTGATTCCTCTGATCGGCACATTTTTTCCCGAGATGGATCTCCCCCAAAACGCGATATGGCCCGACTCAGCCGTGCCGGTGATTTCGACGAGAAGTTTTTTCCAAGCGCCCGCTGAGAAGATGCTTCCCTCGCCCGCCTCTGCTGCATTTTCATGAAAAATTACGTCTGTATATGAAAACGCCAGATCACCGCCCGTACCGACAGATTGGTATAAAACAAATTCGGACTGCTTTTGATTTCCATTTTCAAAACGGAACCGGTAATATCGTTTTGTCAGACTGACCCACCCCGAAGCGGTCAGCACTCCGCCTTTAACTGCGACAGAATGTGAAGCCGTCCACGAATTGTTATCCTCGCTCTCTTCGATAAAAAGAGTTCCGCTGCGGTCCGAATAAGCCCACCCCTGTGCTCTGTCTATTAAGACGGCTCCTAAACGGTCTTGTCCGAATTGGCTGTATACTTCAATCGCTTCTAACGGCGTATTGGTAAGAAGCTCTGCCATTCCGGACAAATCAGCAACCGGTGTGACATAATCGTTTTTGTTACCGCGATAAGCTTTTACGGCGCCGGGCCTGCCAAGTTGATCGGCGGGAAATTCAAATGAATGCTTTTTCATCGGCCGTCCTCCTTTTCTGATTTATTAAAAATGACAAATAAAAAAAGCCGTTCGGCTTATGACACAGCATTTTTATAGTTTTCGTATGTTTCACCCGTTATTTCTTGAAATTCCTCAGGCGTGATATACTTCGCGGCCACACCTTCCGCCAGATCTTCGGCAGAACAGTCATCATAGCCCATAGCCTGTTTTACCATTTCTATTGAGGCCCACTTATAAAACAAAGCGTAAACCCAAAAGTTAAGTCTCTTCATTTTTTCATTCTCCTTTTATGTTTAATAATTCTAATTTTAAAGACGCTAATTGCCTGCCGAGTGACTGCTGCGCTTGTTCGGCTGCTTTTCTGGCCAATTTCTCATTCGCCAGCTGTCCCCCGAGGCCTGCAAGCTGGTTTGAATCGGGAGCCGTATCTTTTTTTAAGCTGTCTTTATATGCTTCGTCAGCCGTTTCCACCCATTCTTGTTTCTCTTCATCAAAAAATGGGCGCCACATGCCTTCGCCGTTTATTTCCGGCGGAAAGTCCGCAGCGTTAGCCGGCATCAAATAATCTCCTGTCTCAGAATCCGGATAAAGCTCAACCGGAGTGCCTGTATAAATGTTGTCATTGTCATACGGAAATATTAATTTCATATTCTCGCTCCTTTACGTGAGTGCCAAAACAAGGTCAATATAATAGCCGTTCACGTTATTTTCTATATTGGCCATAATTCCCGTCAGCTTCATATCTCCATTAGAATAAATAATAAACTTGCTGTAACCGGTGGTGCCGCTGGCTGCAACCATCGTTACAACGCCTTTGGCGGGCGCACAAGAGGATGGCACACTCCCGAATACCACTTCTCTGTCCGTAAGAACGTGTCCGTTCAGGTGAAGGGTGTTTCCCACTTTGCGGTATTGAAGCGGCCTGTCTCCTGATTTAGCGCCATTTTTATAAGGAACATTTATCCAAGGTACATTCTCAGTATCAAGTTCAGTAACGAGGCGACGCCAGCCCTGCCAGCCCAAGTTCAAATCCAAATAGTTCGTGAACATATTATTTTTATAATCGACGGCAATGACATACCCAAACGTTCCCTTTCCCTCACTGTCAAGAGAGGTAAAATGAAACATGCCGCGGGTCGAAGCGTTGCTCGGACTGTTTGCCGCTTTGCCTGTTGAATAAAAGGTGCCGAACGCCCTGCCGTTTGTAACGATTTTTTCAAGAAAGTTATCATCATCACCAATTGTAAGAAGATAGCCGCCGTTATCGTTTGTTATTTTCGAAAGCTGTGCGCCGTTCCACATATTTTTATCCGCCTGTGTGACATGGATGTCTTTTTTATTGGCGTGAGCGTCTACTTTTGCTTGAGAGCCTGCATCTGTTTCTCTTTGGCTCCATTCCGACCATACGCCTTTAGTGCTGAAACTTCGGACGTATATGGGATTTCCGGCGGTCACTGTGTCTATAAACATTTGGACAAAAGTCGGTGATGCTCCGCGGGTTCTTTGCATTACAATTAATTGTCCGTATTCCGCAGGCTTATTTTCCGTATGCTGAACTGATATATAGTAGATACCGGACGTTTTTATATTGTCTAAGTTTGTTTCCGTTACCGTTTTAGCATTCCCGTCATTGTCAGTCAGATTGAATAACTGCCCTGCATTCCATTTGTCTTTGTCAGACTTGGTTACATGAAGATCTGTTTTGTCGGCATGCTCATTTACTTTTGCTTGTGCTCCGGCAGCTGTTTCAAATGGCATCCATTCCGTCCAGATGCCGTTTTTCAGCGTTTTTCTCCAAAATCCCCCGTCATCTGAGAAAGCGGCCGCCTCTCCGTTATTCTTTGAAGAATAAAGGTATATACCCTCTGACGGTTTAGGCGGGGTATTTACTCCAGTTGCAGCTGCTGAGAAAGTAAAGGTCTTATTTTGGCTGGCAGCGGTCTGATGAAAATCCTGTCCGTCAGAGATATCAATAAAAGCGGATCCATTATCTTTTGTCATTTTAGACAATTGCCCGTTATTCCACTTCTGGCGCTCTTCCTTCGTCACATGCCGGTCCAGATCTTGATTGTGCCGGTCGAAATCTTTTTTTGCTGCCTGCTGGACGTTGTCCACGTTTCCGAGGCCGATTTGGGCCTTTGTCGTTTTGTGCGGGTTGTTCATGTCGTTTTTATGGGCCGCCAGATCGGTGTGGGCGTCTTTTATGCCTTTTTCCCAGCGGTTGACGTCATCTTCGTTAATCGGATCGTCCGCAAGCCAGTCTGTTTTTTCTTCGTAAGCCATCGTTACACCACCTCAAAGGTAAATCTTAAATCAAGCGTTCTGTTATTGCTGAGATCTAAATTTGTTTTTCGTTCTGTGATGACGCTTCCTGTTTCGTCAAGCATCTGCACGGTTTCAATGTGTTTGACGTCTTCTTCCCTGCGTGTCAGAACGGTGACTGCGGCATCTTTTACGGAAATATCCGCAATCGGAGTTTCTTTGCCGTTTAACAGCACTTTTGTGATCCTGTTTTTCAGATCGGCTGCGGCACGCTGTCTGTAAGCGGCTGATATCATGGTAAGACCACCTCGTTATTGTTGAGTGTGACGGAATAACCGACCTTCAGTTCACTGACTTTTCGGTATCTCCGATTGTTGAGAATGACCCGGTCTTTGATTTCCAGTGTTTCGTTTAATGCGGCTCTCAGTGTATACGCCAAATGAGCGGGTTTGATTTTTTCAAGCGTTTCAATCAGCTCGTTCATGTGCTGCAGGTCATCAAGCCCGATATCGGCATAAAAACGATACTGCCCCGGAAACATCCGAACGTAAGCTGACGGATGTTTTAAAAAACGGTTTAGCGCCTGCTCGATCGCTTGATGTGTGATGGGCGGAATATTCGACATCTTCGAAATCAGCCTGAGCCGTCTCATATCCTCCGTGTCACCTGATTCCCGCGGTATTTTTAATATTTTTTCCCAGCGGTCAAGCCCCCACGTCGCCGTCGTGATAAAGAGCTGATCCGTTAAATCGAAAATATCGTTATTCTGCCGCTCAAACTCAGGAACTTCCGCCTCAAGCAGTTGTGCCATCTCCTTTAATCGGGTTAAAAACGGCGGGAGGTACGCCGTCATCTCATCGAGTCTGCTCAAGGATTGTCACCTCTTTGAGTTTAGGAATTTCCACGTCACTGAGCACGAGGTTTTCCGCCGCACCGTTCATTTTGATATCGGCGTAGTCACTGACGGATGCCGAGTTATAAACGATGTTGTTTATTTGTGATAAACGGACGGTGTTTTCTTCGAAGGCCATTTTCTTAAATAAATTCAGGACGCCTTTTTCAATCTCCGCTTTTACGTCATCGATCGAGCTGTTCAGCTCAGGCAGCACGGAAGCCGAGATTTCGATTTCCTTCCATACGGCGCTTTCCACCGTTACTGCCGCTCCGATCGGCGCCTGTCCTTCTCCCTGTCCTTCGTCCGGATCAATATAATCCTTTACTTTCTTGATCAGAATATCTGATGCCGGTTCCAAATTCGCATTTGTGATGACAACCTTCACCGTTCCGGCTCCGTTCCAAAGCGGGAAGATTTTCGCCCTGCCGACGCCGTCAACCTCTTCGGCCCATTGTTTATAATGCTGTTTATTTGCGCTGACTGCCTCCCGGCGGACACGGGTAAAATAGCGCGCCCTTAAGCTGTTGTCGTCTTCTTCCTCACGGCCGGGAATTAATATATCGCGCATGACTGCTTTCTCAAGCCCGGGTATCGTATCAAGCGGCAGCAGGTTCTGCCCTGAAATGCCGGCATTGCCCGCTTCACCGGCTGTTTCACATTCAAGCGTTCCATCCCCCGTATATTGAAAATACAGGTTATCAACGAAGAAACGGGAGCCTGGCGGAATGGTGATGCCCGCTGTGAATTCTCCTGCTCTGACCGCTTTTGTAGCAGGTGTTCGTTCAATTCCCGCTTCAGCAGCACGCCTGTCCAGAAATTCTCCCTGAGCCGTATCGGAAAACACGAGCTCCAGCACGGTATCAAGCCAAATATAAGACTTTGCGAGCTCAGCGGCCGCAGGCGCGAGCGCATTGTAAATGACGCTGCCTTCTCTCGTATCAATATCCGCCGTAACGCGCGCCAGCATTCTGTCCATAATGTCGTCAAACGTCTGAGCTTCAAACATCCTCACCCAGCACCTCCTCTATCTCAAGCATGCCCTCATCAGTTTCAACGGTAAAAGAGACGATGAAGGCATCATCTTTTTTCTCAATCTCAAAATTGGTAACGGCCAAAATACGGTCATCATACAGCAAGGCTTCTTCTATCAGTCTTGGAATCTCCATTTTTTTATAAGCATCCGTCGTGTTCTGATCTGAAAGCACTTCCTGCAGTTCATTTCCGATATCATGGCTGAAAACCGAATATGAATACCGTTCTGTGTGAAGAGCGATATAGACGAATTGTCTGATTGCGTCCAGTCCGTTTATCAGTTCATTGGTAATCCGGTTGTTTTCAAAATCAATTCGGTAGGTTTGTGAAGTCTCAACGGCCTCACTCGCATCCTCCAAATCTTCAAATTCGATTTCCGGTGTCAGGGCCATTGCACCCGCTCCTTTTAGATTTGATCATGTAAAAAAGCCCTCTTCGGATGATGAAGCGGCTTTAATAGGCTGATATTCTGGTACATTTCCGTCCGGATGCCGGTTAAATTTTGTCCAGTACAAAGAAAGACTGTCCTCCTGTTAAAGCGGCGGTCATCACCCGATCTCCCGCTTGGAGCTGATCATCTTCTCCGGATCTCAGCCGCTTCGGCACAATAAGTGCATCAGACGGAATCAAAAGTTTGTCGTGATCTTTCAGTTTCAGCTCGAGCGGCGAAATGGAGGTCACTTCGGCCGGCATCAGCTCCACCGGTGCTTCGGCGTCAACCGCTCCGACGGCTAAATGTTTAATGGCATCACTTAATCTCATCAGGATGTCCCCTCCGGAAGTGAATTTTTCTCCGTGACGTCAATCGTCATAGTATGTTTTGTTCCTTGGAATTCATGGCGGTCCGTATCTACATAATAGGTTTTCTTCAGCCCGATTTCCGGAATTGAAATATAGACAGGCAATCCGCTTTCCAACCCGGGAATACCGATCGCCTGTATATTTTTCAGCTCTTTCTTAACGCCTTTTTTCTCAGCCTGCTTCACTTTTGCGCGCTGTTTCAGCTGGGCTTCATTAATGTCGTCAGAAACCGTTTCGGTATACTGCAAAACGCCGAATGTTTTCATGCCCGCGCTGTCTGAGGCGGAAGCCTTCACGGTTTTATCGTCTTTTTGCAGCCGCATGACGACACGGGTTGCGGTGTCATCAATTGAGGTGCTGTATTGATACCCTGTGATATTAACTCCTGTTTCCAGCACCCATATGTCAGACGGCTCCGGCCATTCACGCAAGCCGAGCCTGCCTTTTTCTGAATAGAGCTGATAATTGCGCCCCGTCTGGCTTTTTGTCTGCTTTAACGCTTTTAGCATCATATCGTAAAGGCTTGTATCATTTTTAAAAACGAGTGATTTAATGGTATGGCCTGTGTTGGCAATGGATGTGACGGGAATTTGAAAATCGCTGGCGATCCTTTTTAATATTTGATCGGCGCGCTTGTTGGAAAACACGTAAACGTCCTGGTTTTTCACAAGGTATTGAAGCATATCGTATGCGGTGAAGGCGACGGTATGCTCATCGGGCGTTCTTGCAAAAACAACGCCGCGGAACAGCTCTTTTCCGTTCCATTTGAACAAAACCGTGTCCCCTTCTGATACGCCGTAATACGTCTGGCTGCCCTGCTTTACGACAATCTTCGCTTCGATGGAGCGGGGCGCCTGATATCTGTGTCCTTCCAGCGTGACGCTTTCTGTGACAAGCTCGAGCCACTCCGTTTCTTTTATGACAAATAGTTCAATCATCTTTTCACCCGTTTCATTGCGGTATCTTCAGCTTCTGCCCCGGGAAGATCCAATGCCCCGGCTGCCGGATATTCCGTTTGCTGCGCTTAATCATGGCGGTTTTATTCGCGTTCCAGATTTTCCGCCACTCCGTGTGTTTTCCGTAAAACTTGCCGGCGATGTCCCAAAGCGTATCCCCTTTTTTGACGGTATATGTTTTGGGTGAAGCTTTGGACGGGCGCTTCGCTTTCGTTTTTTTCTTTTGTTTGATTTTTCTTGGCGAAGCGGTTTTATATTCTTTCAGTACGATATCAAAATTCCGGTCGCCGATTTCATTGTCACCTTCGCTGTAATTAAAGCTTTCAATGCTGCATGTGACATTGATTTTTGTCCCTGTAATCAAAAACTGAACGGGTTTTTTCGCTTTCATCCATGCTTCAATGGCTGAAATGGCTTTTTCCGGCGAAGGGATGCTTTGATATTCAACAATCGGGCTGTACCGTTTCGGAAAAAAAGAAGAGAACGAAATTTCTTTCGCTCCCGGTTCTTCGATAAACGTCACCTCTCCAAGTCCGGTGACTTTCACGGAATCATTCTGCACGCTGTTTGCGATATCAATCGCTTCAGGGAGAACGGGAAGCCGGAGCTTGTCCTTTCCCTGAGACAGCCAAAATTCGTAAACAGATTTAGTCAAAAGCAACGGCCCCCTTTGCTCCGGTATACATGTCTTTTTGCAGTTCATCAATCAGCGCCTGTTTGATTTTGGCGGCGAGGCTGTCGGCGTCCTGTCCGTTATGGAAATGCTGATCGCCGCTGAATTCGATTTTAATCTCTTTTGTTCCCGTTTTTTGAACGGTTTGTCCGCCGCCTTTAACGGCTGCGGAAACCGTGCCGGCTGAAAGCGCCGCCGGTTCCGTCTGTGACGGGTCGGACACTTCCATGCCGAGCGCTTGAGCCGCTTTTTGCAGCAGATAACGGCCGCGGATGCCCCGCTCTTCAGGGATGATCCACTCCCGTTTGTTCCCTTCCCCGACACGGGCGATCTGCTCCTTGGTAATCAGACCCCCATTGGCATAACCGACGTAAGGGCCTCCATGAGCCATACTTTTAATCCCGGGGACATTGCTGATCGAGCCGTATCGGCTTTTAATATAGCCGATAGCGGCAGCGGCGTTGTGAATTGGATTTCTGATATCATTCATGCCCGGCGCTTTGTGATCTTCAAAGGTGCTCGGAATCGTCTGCATAAGCCCCTGTGACGGGTGTCCGGCTTTGGCGTTGCTGTCCCATAGATTAATGGAATTAGGGTTGCCGCCTGACTCATGCTGTGCGATCGTCATTAATCCCGGAAGCCAGCTGATCGGCGTATTGGTTGCTTTCATTGCGGCCAAAAGCCACTCTTTGACGCTTCCTCCCGCTGCACCCATGCCGGAAAAGGCTGCTGCAAGCGAGCCTGCCTGTTTTTCGGCGTATTTTTTCACGTCAACTGAGCCGAGACCTTTGACGACGCCGACTGAAGCAAAGCGTCCGAGACTCATCATGACACGGGAAGGAGAGTGAATATCAAGCTCTTCCCTGAATGCGTCCTCGACTTTTTTGGCCATATCTTTGGCAGCCTGTTTGACTTCGCTTCCTTTTGCAGTCATCCCTGATACGAAGTGTCCGATCAGGCCTGACCCCCAGCCGTTCGCGGAATCTCTTGATTGCACAAACGGTTTATTGATATGTGTGCTTACGTATTGCGACGTTCCCGTATCTTTTGCATTCTGTCCGGCCGAATATCCTTTCACCGTTGCGGCGCCCCATGATGACGATTGATTAACCGCCGATTGATAAGGTGTTTTCACCTTTGTTTTTAAAAATGAATCGGTGCCCGTCGGCGAAGTATTCTGACCTTTCACATAGCCCGCAACGACTTGCTTTCCGTAACCGGATGAAGACGAAATGAGGGCATTGAACGGCGTTCCGATGTTTTTTTCCTTCCAGCCGTCCATATCCACCGCTTTTTTGCTGATTCCGCTGTCAAAGCCTTCAGTAAACTGTTTGCCGAGTGATGAAGCCGTCCCGCCAAGTCCGGATGCCTCTACAGACGCCGCGGCCGATACAGATGCAGAAGAAGAAACACCGCCCGCTCCCGCCGGCACAGCAGAAGACTGAGCCGAAGCCGCGCCCATATCATCGACAACACGCATGCCGAGCTTAGACGCAGCTTGTGAAAGCAGCATCTTTCCGCGTCCGCGATTGTTGTCGACGGGGATGACAAATTCTTTACCGGCTTCACCGATCCAGGAAATGGTCGGCTTTGTAATGTAGCCGCCCGTGGCGTTTTTGTCCGTTTTTTTCTTTTTATCTCCGCCGCCTCCTGTGACAAAGTTCATTATGCCTGAAATCATTTTGCCGCCGGTTTTATCCCAAATCTTTTTCACCCAGTCGAATGCTGCAGAAAAAGCATCTGATATGGCCGTTCCCACTTTTACAAGAGGTTCTTTTATATGTTTCTCAAACCAGCCGCTTAACCCTTTCCATATATCCTTTACCGTATCTAAAGCAGTCTGGAAAGCATCTGATATTCCTTTACCGACATTTTTTACCATGTCTTTCACCGGATTCCAGACAGTATCCATGAACCAGCCGGAAACCGTACTGAAAACGGATTTAATTTTATCCCAAGCTCCTGTGATTTTACTCCAAATGGACGTCGCCACTCCGACGACAGCCGATTTTACGGGGGTCCACACGGTGCTCATAAACCAGCCGGATACTGTGCTGAAGACACCTTGAATCGTCGTCCACGCATTCACGATATTTGACCAGATGCTGGTCGCCACTCCGACGACAGCCGATGAAACCGGCGTCCATACATTTTCCATGAACCAGGATGACACCGTGCTGAAAATCCCTTGAATCGTTGTCCACGCATTCACGATATTTGACCAGATGCTTGTCGCCACTCCGACGACAGCTGATGAAACCGGCGTCCATACATTTTCCATGAACCAGGATGAAACGCTTCCCCAAGTATCTTGTATTGTTGTCCAAGCACTTTGCGCCGCTTTGGAAATATCATTCCATGTGTCTTTCAAAGCCCCTGAATCAAAGGCATCTCCCAAGCTGGAACCGCCTAAACTGCCGGCGATGCCGCCTACCGCGCCGCCGATTAATGTGCCCACTCCGGGAACAACGCTGCCGATTGCCGCTCCGGCCGCAGCTCCGGCAAGACCGCCGCCTGCTGAGCCGACCTTCTCTCCTGCATTATCTTTATTGATGCCGGCTAAATCAGTAAGTGATAACAATTCACCTATGCCGGGAATTCCTTTAGCGGCACCTTTTAACCCTTTCAAACCGCCTTTTAGCGCTTTTGAATCTCCTAAGCCTTTCAAAAGCGCGCCGATGCCTTTACCTGCCCCTTTTGTTTTCGGCGTGTTTACGGATGCCTGTTTGCTTTCCTTTACGGAGGAACCTCCTTTCGAGGATTTATTCCGCCCTTCGACTTTACTGCTTTTGCCCCTCGTCACTCCGGTACAGCAGCAGCAGCCCCCCAAAGCCCCGCCGGTTTTTTTGGCTGACTTTCCTGAAGATTTTGGCGCTGTTACCGTGCGCTGTGAACCCTTTGCCAGATCAGGACGCTTCGGGCCGTTGGAGCCGCCGGCAGAAAGGCCGCCCTTACTCTTTTCTTTTTTCGTGCCGCCTCCTAATAATCCGCCGATATTGAGTTTGCCTAATTTTTCAGCGATTCCTGAAAATATTTTTTCTATTAATTCCCCGGCTTTTTCGATGATCGCATCAGGACTGAATTTGCCGAACTTTTTATCAATGCCTCCGAACAGTGAGGATGTAAACTGCTCCACTTTTTCCAAAATCTTATCCGGATTGAGAAAATCGAATTTCTCAGAAATTCGGTCAATCGTGTCATTTACAAATTGTTCGGCGCGGTCGATTAGCTTATCAGGACTGAATTTACCGACAACGTCGTCGACTTTCTTCATAAACGAATCAGTAAAATGATCCAGCTCTTTCAATATGGTCTCCGGACTGAATTTGCTGACAACGTCATCTATCTTTTTCATAAATGAATCAGTGAATTTATCCAGTTCTTTCAATATGGCTTCCGGACTGAATTTACTCACGACCCCGTCTACCTTTTTCATAAACGAATCAGCGAATTTGTCCAGCTCTGCTAAGATTGTTGCCGGACTGAATTTGCTTGCGATTTCGTCCACTTTCCCCATGAATGAGGTCGTGAACTTGTCCAGTTCGGTTAATATCGTTGCAGGGCTGAATTTGCTCGCGATTTCGTCTACTTTTCCCATGAATGAGGTCGTGAACTTGTCCAGTTCAGCTAATATCGTTGCAGGGCTGAATTTGCTTGCGATTTCGTCCACTTTCCCCATGAATGACGTTGTGAACTTGTCCAGTTCGGTTAATATCGTTGCCGGGCTGAATTTGCTCGCGATTTCGTCCACTTTCCCCATGAATGAGGTCGTGAACTTATCCAGTTCGGCTAATATCGTCTCAGGGCTGAATTTGCTTGCGATTTCATCCACTTTCCCCATGAATGAGGTCGTGAACTTATCCAGTTCGGCTAATATCGTCTCAGGGCTGAATTTGCTCGCGATTTCGTCTACTTTCCCCATGAATGACGTTGTGAACTTGTCCAGTTCGGCTAATATCGTCTCAGGGCTGAATTTGCTTGCGATTTCGTCCGCTTTCTTCATAAAGCTTTCAGCGAATTTATCCAGTTCCGCTATGATTGTTTCCGGATAAAATTTGGATGCGATGTCATTGACTTTTTTCATGAAGGTGTCTGCAATGGAGTCAAGCATTGAAAAATCGTTTTTCGGCGAAGCAGGAGCAGCAGAAGCAGAAGCTTTTCCGACGTCCGGCATATTCTTTTGCATTGCAGCCAGCTGTGCTGTCACCTTTTCGTTTAACGATAATTGAATGACATTGTTTTTTCCCGTCAGCGAATCAATGCCCGCTGAAATTCGGCCGACTGTTTTCATGACGTGATCTATGACGCGTATAGTGACAGAGTACCCGTTCTTTAACGCAGATTGCATATAGCGTTTGATGCGTTCCATGGCAGGGGTCACTTCGTCTGACGCATACAGTGAAACGGTAAATCCTTTAAAACCGGCAGCCAGATCCCGCAATCTCTCAAATGCCGCTGTCGCGCTGTCTTTTGCTCCTATTTTAACGGTTAAAGACGCAGGCAGACCCGCTAATTGGGTTTGCACCTTTTGAATGACGGCACTGGCTCCGTCTTCAGCTGAAATAGAGATCATTTGTGCGCCCAGCTTTCTTTTCATAGAGCGCTGGATGCGGTCAATTGTTCTTAAAACAGATTTACTCTCTTTGCGTATATCAATTTCACTTTGACGTTTTGTCATTTTCCTGTATTTCTCAAGCGCTCTGAAGCCATTTTGGATTTTCCTTATTTTCTTTGAAACCCGATCTTCCAATTCAAAACGGGCGGTCAGCTTTGCCATGATGTCGCTCCCCCTTTCTTCGCTTGTTTTTCAAGAATGTCCAGCTTGTAACCGATTAAACCGTACAACAGCGCCTTAAAATGTCTCGGTGCTTCATATAACTCTTTCAGTTCTGATGGAGAATAATGAAGCTCATGCATCGCGTAATAGAGATACACGGCTTCCTTATTCCCATCTTTTATCAGTTTTTTGCTTCTTGCTCCAGATCTTCTAATTCATCTTCAAAACCATTGATCTCAATCGCTTTATTCAGCCAATTTGCATACTCACCGCCGACTGAAAGCACGCGTTTTGCCACCTCGACCGGATCTGCCGTTTTGTAAGCGTCGCGGAGCTCCTTAGACCGGAAATCAGGGTAAATCGTAGATTCAACCGCGATCCGCGCATAGAAGCGCTGGCTGTCTAAGTCTTTTACGCGGCCTCTGCCTTTCACATTTTTATATGTCGTGCTTTCCTTCTCCAGTTCGTCAATGCGCTCAGTCGTAATGGCTTTAAAAATAAAAGGCACGATGTTTCCTTTTTTATCGACAAAACGCTTTGAAAGCGGAACCCGAATCTCCTCAGCCTCGACTGTTTTACCCGGCATAAAGAATGACAGATCAAATACTTGTTCGTTTTTTTCGCTCATGATGAAAACTCCCTTACTTTTTTTTATAAAAAACAGGCCTGTAAAAAGGCCTGTTTCACTCATACCGATCTTAATTAAAACGTTTCAGAAAGCTTTTCCGGCACATCGAAATCTTCAAAGGTAAACGGCACTTCTTCTTCGAGTGCTTCTGAGTCTACGTCCAGTCCGGCGATTTTTGCAGAATCAAAGTTGACGTCATACAGAGTGACGCGTTCTGTTCCGCGGCCCGATGATTTGTCATCAAGAACGGCTTGCAGCGTAAAATACGGGTCGCTGCCTTTTTTGACGTAATCCATCATAAGGACGGCGAATTTGGATGTGACCTTGTAGAATGTTGCCGTGCCCGTTCCGTTGGCGCCTGTTGTTTTATGTCCCGTCATGCGGCGGCCCATGATGTTTACTTCTGATTTGTTTTTTTCCACGTTTGCTTCAAACGTTTTAATATGCGCCATCTCTTCTCCGTCTAGAAATAAACGGCCTTCTTTTCCTGAAATCGTGTTTTGCGCTTTTAATGCCATCTTAGTTTACCTCCACGTTAAAGTAGAATTTTTCTGCCGCATCCACAGGCTGTACGGCGAGATCGATTAAAAAGCCGTCGCGGTCTTCATTCAGCCCGATTGTAATGTCTTTGTCTGAATCAAAATTTGCGATGCCGCCCGCATCCTGAAGCGTAGTCAAATATTGAATGATCATCGTTTTGACGAATTGAAGGCCGTCATTTGTCGCAGGAAGATCGCTGCCCGTGCCTTTTTTCGATTTAATTAAGGCTTTCAGTTCACGTGTCAAATCGTTATTCACCGCATCAAGCACACGAACGATTTTGTTTTTCGCGAACTTTTTGTTTTTCTCTGCCGTAAATGTCACCAATGAGTTGATATCTTTTTCAACGCTGACTGACTTATCACGGGCATCATAAGAGAAAAGGAATTCACCTTTAGAAAGACGTTCGATCACTTCATCATGAGTCAGGCGGTGCAGCACATCGACGGCGCCTTCGTATTCAACGAATGTTAAGGATTGATTAAATGCGGCGCTGGCACTTGCGCCTGCCACCCAGGCGGTCGCATCTTCAGCTTTAATCTCGGTTCCGTCTTCCAGCAGCACACCTTCAGTAACATTGATAATGCCTTCATAATCTCCGCTGTAATGGGCGGTCACCCCTTGCACCTTCTGTCCCTGCGCATCGCGAAGGCGTTTAATGAATGCGGCAAATGTCGCTTTCAGCTGATCGTTTTCCGCGACAGGAAGAGCGATGACATCGAAATTCTCCGTTTCAGCCGCAGCTAAAAAATCCGTATAGTCTGAGTTGACCGGTGCTTTATCAGTTCCTCCCGCAAGACGGATGCCTGCCTGCGGGTTTAACGTTTCCCCGGATTCTTCCTCAGTTCCTGTCAGCGGGATGGAAGCCGACAGTTCGCCCGTTCCCGTAAATGTGACATAGCCGTTTGCTTTTAATTCTTCGGCTTTTTTCACCGTTTGTTTGTCAACTTCCGCTTCATCCATGTAAGTGGTCACATCGAAAGCGGTCTGATCAAGGACGTTTTCACTGATGCGGATGATGATGTCATTTCCTTTTGAACCGCCGTACAATGCGGTTGCTTTAACACCTTGCGAAAGGTCGGCGCTTGCTCTGATTCCCTCTGTCAGACGGTACATCAAAACGGTTTTTGCTTTCTTTTTCGCTTCACGAAGCAGAATCAGTGACGGATCTTCAATACTGAGCCCCACTTTTTTATTCAAATCTTCAATGCTTGAAATGGAAACGAATGTTTTCGCTTCCCCCCAGCCGGATGCGACGGGAAGGGCGACAATCCCGCGTTCACCGATCGATACCCGCTCCTGGGCGGTTGTTTTAAAGTTAAAATAGATTCCGGCACGTTCTTTTTCTTTTCCTTGCGTAAATGTTCCGCCGTTCATTATTGCATGACCTCCTTGGTTAAAAATGCTTCAATGTAAGACTTGGCTTGCGCTTTCGTCATTTGTTTTTGCTTCACGCCGAATAAAGCCCCCTGGAGAATCTCAGGTTTTACGCCGAAAAGCTCCTTCGCGTGCTTTGTTAAATCCGCCGTGTCATAAAGAACCGCTCGTTCCGCCGCTGCGGCGTTTTTCTTTTTATGTTGTTTCACTTTTGTTTCACCCCGCTGTTAATGTCCACATCCCGCAGTGCGGGAGATGTTTGTTTCTGATAGTAGTAGCGGCTCGTCCAGCGGATTGTGATCACTGCCTCGCCTTTGTCTCCGACTCTTGTTTCGATACGGCTGATGCGGACGAAATCACCGGTATCCTCCCCTGATTCCGTTAGCAGCGGAATCAGCTGTCTTGATTCTCTCACCGCATCGGCGATCCGGTCGGCTGCATAGAGCGCCTGCACCGAGTCGGCATGGAACAGCTTCACATTCAGACTGTACGTTTTCTTATAAGTGGAGACTGTGTCATTTTCGTCAAAAACAAATGGGGGCGGAATATATAGTGACGGCACCTGAAATTGTTCAGGCAGTTCATTTTCATATACGGGCACGCCGCACTGCTGATACAAAAAAGCGGCGATTGAACCGGTTTCGCGATTCATCCGATATCTCCCCCCAACGTGTTAAGCCACTGATCGAAACGCTTGTCCAGCGATTCGGCGAAGAGTGTTTCATACAAAAGAAGGGCTTTGTCCCAAAACCCATTCCCGCTGATCCACTGTTTTTTGAGCGCCATTCCCGTTGAAGCTGACGGATCATAGATGAACCGGGAGCCTTGAAAATACCCGGGCACCCATCTGACATTTTCATCTGAGACGGTCCAATGTCCGTCATTTATGAATGAGGCGTACTCTACATTGGTGCCGATTTCAAGGGTCAGTCCCCCGTTTTCAATGATCCATATATGATCCTGCGCTCCTTTTCGGAAAGAAGACAGCAGGTTTTCTGTATCAATCCCTCCCGAATGAATAAGCTCCTCCCGTACCAAGTCGAGAAAATCCTTCCCTGACTGCTCCAGCCATTCGCATGCCTGTCGGGCAAATTCTCCGGATGATGCCTTTTGCAGCGACCGATTCCATTGTTCAAGGTTTTTTATGCTCATAGTCTGTCATCTCTCACAGCGATAACCTCCCAATGGTGCTGTCTTGCTTTCTTCGGCATTTCCAGAATATACGCCTGTCCTTCCCAAATGATTTTGTCATTGACACGCACAACGGCCTCTTTCGGAAAATGAATGAGAAACCGCTGATATACCTTATGATCAGGATCAAGCTGAATAAGCTGCTGCTGTTTTTCAACAAACAGACATGGCACGTCTTCAGCATCGGGAACTTCCCGATAAGAAAAGACAGGCTGGAGCTTTTCGGCGGGAATCCCGAAGCGTCCGGCCTTCGGAACTGACACCGTCTCATGATAAATATCGCATCTGTCAGTGAGCAGCCGTTCGTAGCTCATAACGGTCTCACCTTTGCGTTTGCAGAAACCGGGGAATAACCCGGCGCGATATATTCACAGAGAAGATGGCGCACAGCCGGTTTTCTGATCCCGCCTTCACCTGCCACCGTATAGGAATAGTCACCTATCTTTTCAGATTGATAGGCGGAAGCGGCCGCTTCATTCTGGTTGATCAGCGCAAAATATTGAGAAAGCTTTAATAACGCAAGCTTAATCTTTTCGGGAAGCGGTGAGTAAATAGGGTCAGTGAACGAATGCCCCGTCATTCTGGCCGCTTCCGCCTCCGCCTCCAGAATGTCCTGTATAAGAAGCGGCTCCGGCCTGTTTTTGACTTGATCATAAACTGAATATGAAACAACGTCAGACGGCTGAATTAACATAACTGCCACCCCCGTCTTATTCTTTAACGTTTACGATTTTGGCGCTTGCATCTTCTTCTTCAAATTTGCTGTCAAGTTTAGCCGTCAGTACGATAATAAATTTGCGGCTGCGAATATCTTTATCTACTTCGATTCGGATATTCCGTGAAAAACCGAGAATGATATTTTTCGGGTGAGTCAAAATGATGTCAGACGCATCGTACTGGGAGTCACCTTCTCCGACCGAGTACGGCTGCAGATTGGACACTCCTTTGACCGGAACGCCGAATGCTGAAGACAAACCGCCCTGCACCGCAAGATCCCCCAGATTGGTCTGACGGTCAGCCACACGGTCTTTCCATTCAATCTCCATGCCTTGAGATGTGTAAAATCTGAATTCCTGAGGCAGGCGCAAATATTTTGCCGGAATGGCTTTTAAGCCTTTTTTAAATGTGGCTCTGGACAGCTCTTCCCCGTTTCCGTCAATGACATGAGATACAGTCTGCTTACGGATTCCGTCAAGCTGTGCCAAGTACGGATCAGAAGAAGATGTATCGCCGTTTACGACAAGCTCCTCAATATCGACTGCCGCCCGCTCCGCCAAAATCTGCATGATCGTCTGCTGCAGGCCGTCTTTTTCAATATTGTTTTCAAGCGTGTCATAGGTGATATTAATTTCCGCAATGACTTCTTTCGTATTCAGCTGCACCGTACTTGTTGCCGGGACGGTCAGCTGATCGTCAGTTAAGGCTTTTCCTTCCTCAGCGGCACGCAGAATCCGCTGGCCGAAACCGATTTTTTCAAATTTCTGCGAGTCATTTTCCATTTGAATCACACGCGATTCGCTGAAAATGGTCGGCGTGTTCTGCACCATGCGGATAAATGCTGAAGCTTGTGCGGGGTTCATTAAACCGCCGCTTTTTAAAGCGGAAAGTGACATTTCCGCCTTTCTGATGATATCTTGATTTCTCACTCTACAGTTCCTCCTTCTGACTGGGCTTAAAGCAGTCCGCTCCAAATGGATTTTTTAACAGGCTCTTGGCCGCCCGTCTCTTCTTCCGGCTGCTTTGATGCGCCTCTTACTTTTTCAAGCGCTTCAATGCGTTTAATAATCGGCGCGAGCATGTCCTCGACAAGCGTTTTCAGCTTTTCTTCATCAGACGGCGCAGCCGCCCCGTCTTTGTCTTCCGTGTTTTGGTCCAAGCTGTCAAGCCGCTTTAAAAGCGGGTGCAGCGCGTGTTCAATTGATTCTCTTACGTCTTCTTTTCTCATCTTGTTCAAGTCCTCTCCCTTGCGGTTTCTTGATTTGCGGTCACGGTCGAGAAATTGCTTGACCGCGCCGAATAAGCCGGCTTGCTTTTCTGCCGGCTCTTCGTAAACGTCAGCGGTTCCCGCCATGCTGTAGCCCGTAATGATACCGGCTTTAATCTGATCCCATACTTCATCGGAAGCTTTGGTGACAAGCACCCAAGATCCTTTCCGGATCACAGCATTCCCGATTTCAAAGTCATCCGGGGCGACGTACGACTCCACCACCTCGCCGGTCCCGCCTTCAAAATTATGATTTGTATCGATGTTGCGGGCGTCCGCCAAAAAACCGTGAGCGGCCTTTTCAATTTCTTCAGCCGTCATATAATCGCCATGTGCATCCGGGACATCCGGCTCGTAAACGATGCCGTAAACAAGCTTCTGCTCATCCGATTCGCTTTTTGTAAACACCTGCACCTTTTTTTCAAATGACGGAAGGCCTCCGGCTGATTTTGTAAAAAAGAATTCCGTTTGGTTCGCCGCCTTATCGACATAGCTCACAAAACTGATGACGGCATTTCTCAATTCTCTCGGCACGAGATGTTTTCACCCCCTTTCAGGATTGCTCCTTTTTCCCTTTCAGCACCGGCCGGCTGTAGTACTCTTCAGGCCATTCCTCAAGCGTCTTCCCGAGCACTCTTCCCGCCAGATCACGGAGGTCATTAGGAGAGACCGCGCCGGCGGAAATAAATGGCGTAAGCACCTTCGCAATTTCAAGCGGATCGCGAAAATCAGGCCCTTTTAATGTGAGCTGTACATCGTGGAGACCCAATTCAGGCAAAAATAACGTGTTGAGCTTATTAATCAGCGTTTTCCGCTCCGGCTGAAACACCTGCTCCTCCGTTATTTTCCGTGCCGTATCGGCGGTGGCTTTGTTGTATTCCTGCGCCTCGCCCGTATAAAGCGGCGGGAGACGGAAAGCGGAACGGAGTTTATTTCTGCTTTTGTCGTCATATTCAAGAAACAGCGCATCATCCTGCAGAATTTCCGCAAGTGATTTAATTTCCACAGACACGGGCGTAATGTCTTCGCCTCCGTGAAGGTCTTTTTCCTTCGCAATGCCTTCCGCCTCAATCAGCAGAAATTTGTGGGCGTTTTCCACCCCTTCCAGGTCATTCATATAATCCTGGAGCTCTTTGTACGAGGTTTCTGACAGCATGCCGTTTTCAACCGTAATGGCGGCCGGCACGTGACGGCCCTGCTTGAAATACATAAAATTCAGTTCTTCCGCTTTCCGGGCGCCGTACAGATTGACGATATTGCCGACCCAGCGCGGAATTCCGTAAGTGCCGCTGCCGATTTTTAAGTGAATGGCTTCATTTGCCCGATATTCTTCAGACAGGGTCTTTACGTATTCGCCGGTTCTCATGTCCATCATGCGGGGATCGCCGTATTCTTTAAAAAACACTTTCCGACCGTTCAGCATCTGAACATATTTACGAAACCGTTTTTGCCTTTTAATCGTTTTGGATGCGCCGTTTTCTTCATATGAAAATGTAACTTCAACGGGATCAGTCACACCGCATACGCGCATATGTTTCACATCCAGATATTCAATCCCCGCCGGTTTTCCCGCCCCGTCCCTAAGCACTTCGAGAAAACCGTTGCCCGTTTTTTCACGGTCTTCTATCGCATATCCGAGGATCGTCTCGGCCGATTCATCAAAATGAAGACATTTGTAAAAGCTCTCCAGCTTCATCCAGTTTTTTTCGGCCCGGGCCTTTTTTGTCGGAGAGCAATCTGGGCTATTTACATCAAAGGTATATTCCACATCAAACCCAAAACCCGTAATATTGACCCGATACGCGTCAATGCACTGCTGAAGAATCGTCGAATATTCGGCGATTGTTTTCAGTTCAATGAGATTATAGGGCGGTGAAATGATGTCTTCGCCGTACAGATCGGCAAATTGATCTTCGTTCATCTGCCTTGCCTGCGGCGCGGCCATTTTTGATTTAAAGACGGTGGCTCTAACGTTTTGATAGTTCGGCAACGCCTACCTCCTCCTTTCCCGATTCGGACGTCTCCGTTTTTGTGATGCATCTTTCAGATCCGCCGCGTCATAGTCATCCAGCGCATACCAAATGGCTGAAAGTGTGTGGGGATCAATTGAAAACTCATCTTCCGACAGAGCGCCGTTTTTGTTTTTTGCGTACGTTAAGTTCTGCAATTCGCGGATCGTATGTTGACAGTTGTCTGAGCAATAGATATGTTTGAACCGTTTCAGCTTTTTTGTATACTGAAGTCTTGAGCCCGGAAACTTTTTGGCCGCAACCATGCAAAAGCCCTGCCTGCGAAAATATTGGATGCTTTTCGGCTCAGCCGAATCCGCTTTGATCAGCTCTTTTTGATCCGCCAATTCCTGAAGCTCCTCAGCTGTCTGATCATCGGTCATTTTGTTTTTGTAATACTCCCAGAAAATATAAAGGTCTTTTTGATCCGGATCGACGGCAAGCCGGATGACCGCATTGTATGACTCTTCAAAACCGAAATCCATGCCCGTCCGAAACAGGGGGCGCCTGATGGAAGCAATCCGCTCCGTTACTTCGTTGTGCTCCATGACCTGAAACTGCGGAAACACGCGGATGCCGTTAACGCCGAACTGTCCTTTGCGGGCGATCCGGTATAAATCGGGATCGTAATGCCGTAAGCTGTCCAGCTGCTTAATATAGCTTTTCGGCAAAAACAGATTATCGCACGCTGTGGAATGGTGGTAATACGTATCTCCCTTAACGACGGTGCCTTTTTCATACAGCGTCTGATCATCCAATACGAACCGTTTTTTTTGGTCATCACGGAAAAAATGCCGGTACGTCCAATTGGAGGTGCCGACGGGATTTGTGGTGCATATCATATGAAGCGAAAGCTCGGGATGGCGCAGACGGCCGATCAGCTCCTTAAAGCCTTCATACTTCACTTCAGAGCATTCTTCAATCCAAATCAGTGAAATATGATGAATGGATTTCAATTTGGCCGGGTTGTCCATCCCTTTAAACATAATCCGGCTTCCGTTTGAAAATCTCAGCTGCATCGGCGAAGACACGGCCTTTACGGCATGTCCCAGCTCAAGCTCCCCGATAATGTCTTCAAACAAGGCAAAGGTAGAATCTCTGTGCGTATCGAAAACTTCCCGCACGACAAGCGCCGTCCGCTTTTCACGAAGCAGCTTCAAGATGATTTTCAGCGCGGTATGATAGCTTTTTGACGAGCCGTAGCCTCCGACGAGAAATTGGTACGTTTCATTCCAATTGAACAAAAAATCTTCAAAGCGCGGGTTGACCGCTTTTTCAATCATGACCGTTCCTCTTTTCGCGTAATGACAATGTCAATCGGCTTTTGGCTGTCTTCTGTTTTTTCCATCTTCTGCTGTGCCAGCTTTAATTTTTCATTTTCGATTTTTTGTTTAAATTGATCGGGGAAAAGGTCAAAGTACAAGGACAGCTTTTCAAGAGCCTTCATCTTGTCGGCAAGCTTGATTGCAATGCCCTCTTTTCCGAGTTTTGCTTCCGTGACGATGGTTCCGTCCAGAAGGTGCGAATCTTTAACATCAACGTAGCTGATTTCCTGCATAATCGGATTATCATTTTCGTCAAAGAGCGGCCCTGATTTTCCGAAGGCCTGAACCTCTTTTTTTCCGAAGGTTACATAATCGGTAATGTCGGCGAAAGCGATTTTCACATAGACTTGAAGAACGTCCATCGCTTCGACAAACACTTTATTGACCATTTCCTTTTTCATGCGGCTGATTTCTTTGGCGACTTTTCTGTTTTTTAACAGCCTGCTTCCCGTCACATGCGCGCTTTCCGGTGAATACCCGGCTTTTATCGCAGATTGGGTGGCGTTAAAGCTTTTCACATAATAAAGACAAAACAGCCGCTGGCGTTCGTTTAACTCATCACCTTCGCCCGGGTTGTTTTTTCCGCCGCTTTCCGCATTCTTATGGAGCGCCTCGTCCCAGCGCCCTTCTTTTTTCCATCTGCCGATCGTTCTTGCGGATACGCCTGATTTGCCGGCAAGGGCGCGATTTGTGATGCGGCCTTTATGAGACTGATAGATTGTAAATGCCTGTTCTCTTTTTGCGTTTTTCATGCTACGGCATCACCGCCACCTCCGACATGATTGTCTATAATAAAAAGCGGCTTCTAATCGGGCCGCTTTTTGTGATCGTCTGTTCACTTCTAGGTGGCAAACGTATGACAACTTATGAAGCAGGCGATTGATTTCTTTGTTCTTGCTGTTTTTGAATTTTTAGAAGCGCCCGTTTGACCGTCGTCTGTACGGTTGATTTCTTTACATTCAGCAAGGCGGCGATCCGTTCATATGAAAAGCATTCCGCTTTGTGGAGCAGCAGCATTTCTTTTTCTCTATCCGTTAAAACGGCTAATGCGTCCCGCAGTCTGATTCTGTCTTCTTCAGTCACATTCCCGGAAGGTTCAAACATCAGCGCCTGTGAATAGGTTTCTATAATTCTCGGATCTTTAATCAGCATTCTCTGATAAGCGTCTCTGCGGTCTATCGCTCTTCTTATGCCGGGCTGCCGGCCTTTTTCAAGCCATTCGATGACATATTCCACATCTGTAATGATTGTTCTGATGATTTTTTTATCTTTCAGTTCTTCTGAAGTAAGCACCGTTTCATCGGCTTCCTCCAGCTGCTTGTACCACTTTTTCGTCTCTTTCAGCGTGCGTTTATATTCAAATAGTAAGTCTTCCATGTAGATCCTCCTCTTTTTCGGAACAAAAAAAGGACACCAACCAATGCGCAGCATGTGCGCGATTGATCAGTGTCCGCAGGCTTTCCGTCTTGGACGTATTCTGTTTTTAATTCAATTTAAAGCCGATTTCATATTCGATCCGGGCCAGATCCCCTTTTCGCGTTTCGACAAGCGTTTTGCCGTGCTCCGGCGCTTCGGCGAGCCACGCTTCCTTCTTCAGTCCGTCTACAATAATCACCCGAACCTTGCCTTCTTCCAGCTGGCTTTTTAATGTTGTATGTTCAATGTCGGTCAGTTTTTTAGGATTCATGTTTTACGTCCTCCGTCTTTTTCAGGATGTTTACTTCATGTATGAGGCTTCCGAGCTCATTTATGAACGCTTCTTTTTCTTCAGAACTTTCTCCCCGGAGCAGGCGGAGAGCCGTTTCGGCCGCCTCAAAAAGTTCCGGGGCTTTCGCCATCAATGCCGCGTTGATCTGCTGAGAGTATGAACTTAAGTTGAAAACGGCCGCGATGAGCCTTCCGTTTGAATAAGGGAACTTCTCTTTATCCGCTTCGCTGTAAGCGGAATAAATGTAAATGGGTTTTTCTTCTCCGCTGTGTACGGCCCGCCATGGAGCGGGGCTGTGTTTTTCTTGCAATGGTTATCCTCACTTTCCATCAGCCTCATGCCATGCTTCAATTTGCTTTTCTATCCGTTTCGCCCTGAACAGCAGGCAAAAAAGCCACTTGATATATTTATACACGTGCATCAAGCCTCGCTTTTGCGTCTTGAACCATTCGCTCAAGACGTTTAATGACCGGCGTTAAATCAGTGCCTGTTTTGCAGTTCGGGCAAGGGTGAAAGACAGCGCCGAAACCCGTTTCCGTCACAACGACCTTCTTCGGCCCGCACAGTTTACACATTATCTCGCCCCCTCTAATCTGTGGTTTACGTCAAATGAATTGCCATTAATGATGACTAAATAATCGTTGCACATCTCATAAATTCTTGTGCCCAAGGCTTCATCAACCTGCACCAGTCCGTCACAGGCCAGCTCGCTCGAGATAAGAACCGGCTTATGATTTAAATAGCGGTAATTCACGACGGCGTACATTTGTTCAATCTGCCAATCGGTCGCCCGGGGTTTTCCGTTCAGCGGTTTGAACAGATCGTCAATAAAAAGCACATCCGCCTGTTTCATACGGCCAAGCTTTGCATCAAGCAGATCAAAATCATTTTTTAAATCCGTAAAGCCCTCCACAAAAGGAAAATACAGCACCGGTGTCTGCTTCTGTCTCATGACATAATTGCTGAGAGCGGTCAAAAGATGGGTTTTTCCCGATCCCGGACGCCCTAAAAGGGCAATGCTGTTTTTCCGGCAGTTTTTAATCTTGTCGAAGTTTTCAACATATTCAAGGGCGCACTCATATGCGTCGACGACTGCCTGAGGCTTGCCCCGCGTGATAAATCCTTTGAAATCCAGCTTCCGAAAGGCATCTGTAATCTCACTTGCGCTGAGGATGCGCTCTGCTTTTCGTTCGGCGGCGCAGCGGCACTTAACCCACACATCCATTCCCAGCTGGTTTTTGAGATAACCGCCCTGATCTTTACAGAGCGGACAGTCAAAGCGGCTTTCGTCTGATTCTTCCGGTCTGTCCGCCAGTAATGGACGTTTTCCGTTTTTCAGGTCGGCCAGTATTTGCTCGATCGTTCGTTTTGTCATGTATCGTATTCCTCTCTTTTTTTGTTGTGATTGTCCTTCCCGCAATTCGTGCATTCAAGCGGTCTTCCATATACTTGGCGCAATAGCTGAAAGCCTTGATCGTTTCAGCTGAAGAGGTGCGCCGCTGTTCAAAAGCGGTAAAGCATTCGCCGAGCCATTTGATTGCTTCTTGTGCTGACGCACCGAGGGAAACAATACGGGCGATGGCCTGATAATCCCGGGGCGAGGGGTATACGCTCCGCCCCTCCTGTGCAGACCTTAATCTGATAAAATGGGCGGCAATGTCGTTAATCGCTTCTTCAGCAGTATGATTTTTTGTTATATCTATTTCTCTCCGGACATTTTTGTCCCGGTGATCCGCCGATATTGTCCGGTCTGTGACTTCCGGGCGGGTCAATGTCTTTTTCGGCGTGAATCTTTTCGAGTGCTTTACGGAGACGATGAGTCCGTAAGGGGCGCGGACGGTTTTGATATATTCATGCTGTTCCAAAACCTCAAGCCACCGTCTGACGGTTTTTTCGCTGACGGCAAATACGTCGGCCATTTCTTTTGCTTTTACGGGCTTATGACCGAGGACGATCCCCCACTTTACGCCGTCTTTTACGTGTTCCTTTGTCGTTGAGCTGATGAACCATAAAAACAGCCATATGGCGGACCCTATCTTTTCATAATGTTCTGAATTCAATAATCCGGAATAGATGAAAAACGGGTAGCTTTTACGATTCATATTGGACGTCTCCGTTTTTCTTCAGACTTATATAGCGTTCATACTGCAATCGGTTATCAAATCGGAATACCGGAAGTCCGCAAGCGGTAAAAGATATCGAACCGCCTGCTTTTCCTAAACATCTCTGGTCAGCCGGATTGCTGCTGAAACGGATGATTATCGGCTGCATCTCTCACCCTCCTGATCAATTTCTTATCGTATTTTGATACATTACGTATCCTTATGTTGTTGATTATATACGATACATTTCGTATCATCAAGACCTTTTTGATACTTTTTTTATCATCTCTTTATTTTGATACATTTTGTATCTATAATCATAAGTAACTTAGGGTGTTGAAAAAAGAGAGGTCATTCGGATGATAGGCGGAAGATTAAAGAGTCTCAGAGGAAAGAAAACGCAGGAAGAAGTCGCAAATCATATCGGTGTCTCGCGCGCCAGATATTCTCATTATGAAAACGGCCGATCTGAACCCGATTACGACACGCTGCAAAAGCTTGCGGATTATTTCAAAGTGTCGACTGATTATTTGTTAACCGGAAAAGAACCTTCAGATGAAGACATGTTTGCCGATCCCGACCTGCAGATTGCATATCGGGACATGCAGGACTTTTCGCCGGAAAGCAAGCAGCAGGCCATTGAATTCATTAATTATTTAAAAGAAAAAGAGAAAAACCGCAGGCCGAAACATAAATAATCCGCTCTTTTCCTTTAAATTGCTTAACGTTCAGCCGATATAAAAGATGAATGTTTATTTTTAAAAGAAAAGGGAATTGATTCAAAGTCCGATCAGGGCTTTTCTTTCTCGCTTAAAAAAGAACATATGTTCGAAAGGGTGTATTCAATTGGGCGATTTTTTAACACATCTTGAGGAATACGTCAAAAACTTATATTGCCGCATGGGAATGACCGCCCCTCTCCATATTGATATGCAGATGATTGCCAAGGAGCTTGACATTTGGATTCATTTTGAAGATACGCACAGTATGATGCTGAAGCGGGACGGCATGTACAGCATCGTCCTGAATCAAAAAAAGTCACCCGAAGAGCAATGGCAGGATTTTGCGCACGAACTGTGCCATGTGCTGAAGCATACCGGCAACCATTTTCATATGAACAAGCTGTTCAGGGAACTGCAGGAATTTCAGGCCAACCATTTTATGTACCACTTCTGTGTGCCGACCTTTATGCTGTTAAACATGGAGCTTCCCCAGCGGAGAAGCCATGCCGTTATTTTAATCGCAGCCGCTTTCCGGGTGACGGCATCATTTGCGGAAAAAAGGCTGGAGCTGTTTGAACGGCGTAAAGCAGGTATTCAATTTCAGAAGCGGCTCGCTTGTCTGTTATCCGACAAGCGGCCGAATGGGTATTATGAAAGCGGACAGACACACTTGCATGCCGCTGAAGAAAAAACGCCGTATTTTATTGAAAACTAGCGGCACTCTGCGGGAAGAGTGTCAGCATTTTGACATCGGAAGAAGTGTATTGTGAAGCCACATTGGCGCCGGTTTAAGATGAGGCGCAGATGCGAACGCGACCGGGACCGAAATATACCTGAACTCGCCCCGTCCGTCAAAGGCTTCACCGCGGGCCCATCTTCCTTGTGAACTCTCATCTCCTCTGGAAAAGTTAAACAGGTCATACGACACTTCCTGCTTTTCGAGTTCACGCGGAAACGTCGCAGGCACGACAATGTCCCGTTCTCTTTCTTCCAGCTCTTTTATCGCCGCGTACCACATATTTTGATGATACGTATCTCTTGCAATTAAAAAGGACAGCATATCCCTGACACCCGGATCGTCAGTCATCGCATACAGCCGGGTCACCTGAAGGCGTCCCTGGGATTCCGCATTTAAATTTGCCCGAAAATCTGCAAGTAAATTCCCGCTGGAAATAATGTATTTCGCATTCCAAGGGTATCCTTCAGCGTCAGCCGCCATTGCGCCTAAACCTGCAACAATGGCGTGCTGCGGATTCATTCCCCCCATAACAGCCGCGACGGCCGGGTCACTTTTATAGGCATTTTCCTGCACATCAGCCGGCGCATCGTCCAAAAGCCTTGAAATCATCGTCGCAAGCATTTCCACATGTCCGATCTCTTCCGTTCCGACATCATGCAGCAAATCTCTATATTTTTCATCGGCACGGCAGTTAAAGCCTTGAAACAAATATTGCATCATGACGCTGATCTCACCGTACTGCCCTCCAAGTACTTCTTGAAGCTTTTTCGCGTAAGCCGGATCAGGACAAGACGGCTTTGCGCGGTATTGAAGCTCTTTAATATGATAAAACATACTATTCCCCCATTCTTTCAAACAATCTTAGTGTATGAAAGAATGGGCAGGCGGTGCGAGTCCGTTTTCTTTACTCATAAAAACCGGCCTTCACGGCTTCTACATACCGAAAAAACAGATCGGTTGGCGTATATTTTTCTCCCCGGCAGCCAAAATTGCTGAACAGCGCGTGTCTCTGCGCCGTGCTCACTTCCAATTGCAGCCCCATTTTCCTTTTTGTCCGATTGACAATGTTGCCGGGATTTACACCTGCCAGCCGATCGTTCTTCTCTGTCAGCTCGGCATCAAACCCCGCTTCACGCAGCAGATCACAAATCAGTCTTGCTTTTTCCAGATCCGCGCCCCCGACGAGTGTATTTGCCTTTTTCAGATCATGATACCCGTGAAAAGCCAATCCGTAATGATGGGCGTTCACTTTTTCTAAAGCCAGGGGTTCGTCAAAGCGTGTGCTTGTCAAGTGGAGAGAACGGTTATTGCACCGCTTCGTTCCTTCAAATAAATAAATTGAGCTTTGGTCAGAAAATGCCCGCACCAACTCACTGACTCCCGGCTCAATCCTGCCGCCGTGGGGAGCGAGGACGATACATTTACTTCCCTCTTTTTCTTCATAAATAATTCTGTATTCCGATTCAGCAGCTGAAAGGGCTGCGAAATTGTCATATCTATCTTTCATGTGTAACATGCTCTCCTTTTCCAGTCAGCACCAGTTTACTCTACTCATCTGGGAATGGAAACCTTTTTATAGTATGATTTGATAGAATACGTATCAGGGGGGATATATCATGGGGTTCATCAATGGATTGCTGGGCAATGCGTCGACAATATCGACGGCTGAAGCAAAAGAAGAACTGGCCCGTATTCTGCTGGAAGGTGAGAATGTCAACGCCGCGTTTAAGCTCGTACGAGATATCATTGTCTTTACGGATAAGCGTCTTATTCTTGTTGATAAACAGGGACTCACGGGGAAGAAAACGGAGATTCAATCCATTCCGTACAAGAGCATTTCCAGATTCAGCGTAGAAACCGCCGGCCGCTTTGACCTTGATTCAGAGCTGAAAATTTGGATTTCAGGAGCGGAACTTCCCGCTGTCTCAAAGCAGTTTAAAAAAGATGAAAGCATTTATGATATTCAAAAGGCCCTTGCCGCAGTTTGTATGTAAGAAGAAACGGAAGCCCGGGGAGCTTCCGTTTTATTGATTACAGTTTTTCTTCAATTTTGGCCTTCGTTTTCGGGCCGTAAATTCCGTCTGCCGTTAATCCGCTGACGGATTGAAAACGTTTTACGGCATTTGCCGTTTTCGGACCGTAAACGCCGTCCGCCCCATGATTTTTTGCTCCTTTATCGGGATAAAAATAAAGAGCGGATAAAGCGTTTTGCACTTGTTTTACGTTTGTCCCTTTCGTCAGCGGTTTCGTCACTTTGATCACACCGGATGGAAGCGGATAGGAAGGCACAGCCTGACTTTTTGAAGAAGAACCCGTCTGAGCGAGCTTGATCACTTGTCCGACTGTAATGTGATTCGGATCGGTGATATGGTTGATGCTTTGCAGCGATTTTACGCTGACACCGTGCGATGCGGCGATTTCCGATAAGGTGTCGCCTTTTTTCACATGGTATTCAGAGGCGGAAGAAGAAATAGAGGCTTTTTTCGCCGGCATACTTCCGCTTAATTTCTTTGCAATCTTCGCCTTCACTTCATCCCAGCGGCCTTCAGACAAAATGCGGTGCGGGCAGTACTTTCCGTTCCAGTCCTGATGCTTTCTGATTCTGTCAATCCCCCAGCCCCGTTCTTTCAAAAGCTGCGCCGCGAACGCAATCGCCAGTTCTTCTGCGGCTCTGTACCGTTCGCCGCCTGACTTGCTGTAACAGATTTCTATAGCAATCGACTTTCGGTTTCCGGTACCGTTCGTGCCGTCTCCCGAATGCCAGGCATTCCGGTCCAACGGAATTCCCTGGATCACTTCTTTGTCATCAACCGCAAAATGATAGCTCGTTGATTCGCTGTTTCCCGTCATATAGCTGATTTCATTAGCGGCGGATGCGTCGTTTGCCGTGTTATGAATGGTAATATACTCCGGCGTCATCGGATTCGGACATTTTAACGCATATTTATCAGCCGATACGAGCCGTTTTTTCACTTCAATCCCCACTCTTCATCTCTCCTTATGCCTTTTTCATCAATAGGTGGCATTCGTAGGACAGATAACTTGAGCATATAGACCCTGCATTCGGATAAAAATGGAATGGATACGCATGCAAAAAATAAGACCCTTCCAAAGAAGGGTCTTTATGTTATGTTTGGTTGCGCGCGGCAATATGGAATGTGCCGTCCGCTTGGTTTTCCAAATGGCTTTCATGGCCGATCACCTGTGTAAAGCTGAACCCGACAGCAACAAGCAGCAATCCTGACAACAGTTTAGATTTCATATAGACAATCTCCTCTCTGGATTTGTTTTTGGGCGTGCACCATTTTTTCATAAAACGTGAGCGCTTTTTCAGGCTGTCCGTGTTTCATGTAAAATTTGGCAGCATCATGCGCCAATTCTTCCACATACGGATACAGCATGTGTTCTTCCAGAAAATCAAACGTGTGCCTGACGGATGCGTTATCCATTTCCTTGCCGTATAACGCATGTAAAAATTGGAACAGATTCACAAACAATTCATCATTGTATTCGCGGGCGATACTGAGCCCGAGGCGGTATTGCTTCTCTGCTTCGGCTGTAGTGTTCTGTTTATAAAGAACCTGTGTTAATGAGTAAATAGAATGCGGAAGATTATCGAACTTTTCTGACCTGCAAATGGAAACGGATGTCTCAAAATATTCGGCTGCTTTAGAGAGGTCTCCCATTTTTTCGTAACAGTTTCCGAGATTATATAAGGCTGAACTGATAAGACGGGGATTGCCTTCTTGTTTTGCAAGATCTAAAGCAAGTTCTAAGTGGGGCAATGCTCTTTCTGGATACTGCATGTCATCATAATTCCCTGCAATAACGAATTCACATTGGATTCTGCGGACGTTGTACGTCTCATACGATTGGTACGTTTCAAGGGCTTGAACGGCATAACTCATGGAGACGTAGGTTTGTTTCAGGTTGTAAAATATCTCGGCCATTTTAAAAGCAAACTCAGCTTTCTCGATGTCATCAGAAACGAGTGCAAGGTTTTTTTCAGCCCGTTTGTAATACATCATGGCGTTTAGGAACATTTTCTGTTTAAATTCGTACATTCCTCGAAAAAAATTAAAGTAGTAATCAAGCAGTCCTGTCAGTTTATACTGGTTGCCTTCAATGTCTTCCAATAATTCTGAAAACTCAGGCTGAGAAGGGTCCTCCTTTAAGGGCTTGATGTAATCCAGCATGACACGGTGTCTGAATTCCATTAATGAATAATACAGCAGCAGATCCTGATCTTCTTCCATATCCTCGATCTCTCTCTCTACTTCACGTTTGACGCGCTCCGCCTCAAGGACGTGAAACTGCCGGATATGGGTATACCATTCATTAATTTTGAGCCCGACAAAAGAGGACGGAATAGTCTGCTTCATCCTCAATAAATCCCCCCTTTTGGAATGACCGAGATATGTCATATTTTATCATATTTGCTAGAAAAAGAAGAACGCAAAAAGACCGCAATTGTCGAATTTCGGATATCCGCAACGATTTATCTCCGTCACAAGCTTATTGCTTGTTTCTTCCGTGCCGTTGATATAGCATATCCTTGCAGCTTTTATTCTGTATTAAATGGGGGTTTTCACATGACAGCACAAAATCAATTGGTCAGCCACTTTCTGTCACATCGAAACGTGACGATTGAACTGGCGGAAAAAATCAGCCGCGAGCATTACGACTACAAACCGGCAGAGACATCAATGTCCGCTCAGGAACTTGTAAAACACATCGTTTATTCTTTTCTTATGTTTGCAAACGTCATTAACGACGGAAACGGATCAGCCATCCAGAACAAACCGAAAGAAGAAGCGGAAACAGACCTCGTCAAACTGGCGGAAGCATGTACTGAAAAAACGACAGACATTCTGTCACAGCTGACTGAAGAGCAGCTGAACCGCGAAATTGACCTGACCGCCTCTTTCGGCAGAAAAGTGACCGGCGCTGCTCTCCTTCAGCTTGCCATGGAGCATGAAATTCATCATAAAGGCAACCTTTTCGTGTATGTCAGAGAAATGGGCCACACGGAACTTCCGTTTTATCAGCAAAAATCATAATCCGGCCATCCGCCGGTCTGCGACATAACAGCAGGCTGGCGGATTTTTTTGTTCTGTATAAAATTTTCCGAAAATTTAATTGATTACCGCCTCTTAATCATATATAATCTGATAAAAATAGTAGGATTATTCAGGAGGCACACAGATGACTGTAAGCATTGTGTTTATGGGTTTCTTTGTCGGAACGCTTGTCGGATTGACGGGTGTGGGAGGAGCGGCGCTTTTGACTCCTTTACTGATCGTTTTGGGGATCAACCCCTCAATCGCCGTCGGCACTGACCTTTTATATAACTCCATCACCAAACTGTTCGGTGTCGTTTCTCATTGGAAGCAGCGTACCGTTCAATTTAAACTTGTCGGCTACTTGGCGCTCGGAAGCATTCCCAGCGCAACAGCCGCCATCGGTGTTCTTCACTTGTTTCCCGCTTTTCACCAGCATCAGGAGCAGATTATCAAACAGGCGCTCGGCTACGTGCTGACCCTTGTCGCCATTTCCATTATCGCCCGCCTTTTTTTCGATAAAAAACTGCGGCCGAACCGCTGGCAGCAAAAAACGCTTGAAGAAAAGCGGACACTCATGATATTGATCGGCGTCATTTTCGGCTTCATCGTCGGCCTGACATCTATTGGGTCCGGCTCGTTATTTGCGATCGCCATGCTATACCTGTTCAGAATGAAAACGGCAGAAGTAGTGGGAACGGATATCGCACATGCCTTTCTGCTCGTAACTGCTGCCGGTCTGTTAAACGCAAGCTTCGGAAGCGTCGATTACCTGCTTGTATTGAATCTGTTGATCGGCTCTGTGCCGGGTGTGCTTCTCGGCAGCTTCTTTTCGCCGAAATTCTCACCGCGCCCGCTGCAATTTGTGATGGCGGCGATTATTTTAATCAGCGGAATAAAATTAATATAAAAAAGGCGGTCTGTTGTCAGATCGCCTTTTCCCTTATAACGTCACACCGGACTTAAAGATTGCAAGCTCCCGAAAATCGTTTTTTTCGTTATTGACGAATTCTCCGCTTGCAACTTTAATAATGTATTGAATAAAATCTCTTACAATGTGATCTTCTGTTGTTTGGTCTTCCGCCAATCTGCCCGCGTTGTAATCAATCCAATGAGGCTTTGATTGAAATAAATCGGTATTTGTTGATACTTTCACAGTCGGGACAAATGTGCCGAACGGCGTGCCTCTTCCGGTTGTAAACAAAACGATGTGACAGCCCGCCGCTGCGAGCGCTGAAGAAGCGATTAAATCATTGCCGGGCGCACTGAGCAGTGTCAATCCCTTTGTTTTCAGGGTTTCACCGTATGTCAGCACATCAGAAACCGGTGCAAGACCGGCTTTTTGGGTGCAGCCGAGCGACTTGTCTTCGAGCGTTGAAATGCCGCCTTCCTTATTCCCTGGTGACGGGTTTTCATAAATCGGCTGCTCGTGCTTCATAAAATATTGCTTGAAATCATTGATCAATCGGACTGTTTTATGAAACACTTCTTCGCTCGCCGCACGCTGCATGAGAATCGTCTCAGCGCCGAACATCTCAGGCACCTCCGTTAAGACCGTGCTCCCTCCCTGTGCAATCAAGTAATCTGAAAATCTCCCTAATAAAGGGTTTGCGGTGATGCCGGAAAAACCGTCCGACCCGCCGCACTTCAATCCGATGCTCAATTCTGACAGCGGAATCTCCTCACGTTTATCTCCCTTTGCCGCAAGGTGTATCTCTTTAAGTAGCGCAGTCCCCGCTTCAATTTCATCTGTGACAGCCTGTGATTCGAGAAATTTCACCCGATCTCCATTCACTTCAGAAAGCGTTTCCTTAATCGCCGCCAGCTCATTATTTTCACAGCCCAGCCCTAAAACCAGCACACCGCCCGCATTTGGATGACGGATGGCGTTTATCAGCATTTGTTTCGTATTCTCATGATCATCGCCAAGCTGGGAGCAGCCGTATTGGTGCTTTAAAACCAGCACATTGTCAAAGGGCGCAATGTCTTTCGCCTCTTTTACGAAGCGCTGCAGGATTTTCTCAGCGACGCCGTTTACACAGCCGACTGTAGGTACGATCCACAGTTCATTCCGGACGCCGGATGTACCGTTTTCTCTTTTGTAGCCTTTAAATGTCCGGTTCTCATTTGTAAAAGGATTGTCCTCGAAGCGCGGTGAATACGTGTATTCTTGCACATCGGATAAATTCGTTTGCAGATTATGGGTATGAATATGCTCGCCGGCCGAAATCCGCCTTGTCGCACGCCCGATCGAAAAACCGTATTTAATGATGCTGCCGTTTTCTTCAATGGTTTGCAGCGCGATTTTATGCCCCCGCTTTACAGGGTCCTTCACTTCAATCGTCAGTCCGTGTGTATGCAGCCGCTCCCCTTTGTTAAAATGGCGCATGGCGAGAAGCACATTATCGTTTTTATGGATTTTTATGACCTCTTTCATTTCACTTCCCCCTTTTTGCCGCAGCATTCATGTAACGCATGCTTCATACCCCGCTTATGAATGACAGACAGAAAAAAAGCCGTTCGTTCAGTCAGCCCCGGAAGATGATTCAGATTCTTCCCCCACAATCGCTCTTCTCCTAATATGGCAGATGCCGCTTGAAACATATCATCTTTGCAACGGGACCGCGCCATTTGAAAACGGTTAAGAACCTCCTCGCCGTCAGCCGGTTTGTTCGGTCCGTTCCAGTATGAATAGATCATGGCGCTGAACGAAAATACCAGCTTCTCAGGTAGCCGGCCCTCCTGTTCGATATAAGCCTTCAGCGTCGGCAGGTTTCTTGTTTTGAATTTCGCGGCAGCGTTAAGGGTAATGCTTTGCAGATAATGTTGGATATAAGGGTTTTTAAACCGCTGTAACACATCTGCCGCGTATTGGGTGACACCCTCCATTTGCAGCACAGGGAGGATTTCTTCATTGATCAGCTCTTCGATGAATCTGCCCGTCACCTCGTGCTCAGCCGCTTCCCGGACGGTTTGCAGTCCGTATAGTAAAGCCACTGGCGCCAATGCCGTGTGAGCGCCGTTTAAGATTCTCACCTTTTTTGTCCTGTAAGGCGTAAGGTCAGACGTGATCAGTGCGTTCAGCCCGGCCTCAGCAAAAGGAAGCTCATTCTGAAGCTGTTCCGGCCCTTCTATCACCCACAAATAATAATGCTCACTGACCACAATCAGACGGTCTTCGTATCCGAGAAAATCGGTAAGTTCTTCCGTGGTATCAACAGGAAATCCGGGAACAATCCGATCCACGAGAGTATTGCAGAAGATGTTCGCGTCATGAATCCATTGAGTAAAATCAGGCTCCAGCTCCCACAGCCCGGCATATTGAAGCACGGCAGCCTTCAGTTTCCGTCCGTTTTCTTCGACCAGTTCACATGGAAGCACAATGCACCCTTTCTCGGCGTCACCCGCAAATGCCTTATAGCGGAAATAAAGGAACGCCGCTAATTTCCCGGGGAATGTTTTTTGAGGTCTATCCTCAAGCCGGTCGCCTTTCTCAAACGTAATTCCCGCTTCTGTCGTATTGGAAATGATAAAACGAAGCTCCTCTTGTGCTGCCAGCCGTTTAAAGGAATCATAGTCAGAAAAAAGATCAATGCCGCGGCTGATGGATTTGACGATCATGTGTTCTTCAGACGGTTTTCCGTCCTTTATCCCCCGCAAAAAAAGCGTAAACAAACCGTCCTGCTCGTTTAAACGTTTGATTTTCTCAGAGCCTCTCGGCTGTACGGCGACAACGCTTCCGTTAAAATCCGTCAATTGATTCATTTGATCGATCTGCCAGTCTGCGAAGGCCCGCAAAAAGTTGCCTTCGCCGAACTGAAGGACTTTTTCAGGATATTGAATGTATTCACCGCACATCTTTTTATTCAGCTGACGCAAGCTGTCCGCCTCCTTCTGCATTTATGCACACGTTAACATTTTTCTGTACGAAAACCCGGATAATCAGACGGGCCGTTATGTGAGTTTTTTAATTGAATCTCTTATCATCACCTCGGTGTTTTCGTATATTTTTTCCGCCGCCGTATCCGGGTCGGCGATTAGCGCCAAAATCTTCTCTGCGCCGAGTATGCTGATGTTTTCAACCGGGCGTTTTACTGTCGAAAGCCTCGGCGTCATGTATTGGGAAATGCCGATGTCATCAAACCCGATAACGGATATATCTTCCGGAACGTTCAGGCCTTTGGCGAAAATGGCATTCATCGCCCCGATCGCCATATCATCGTTTGAACAAAAAACAGCCGTAGGCGGTGATTGAAGCGCCAAGAGTTTTTCCATCGCCTGACTGCCGCTTTCCATATCATAGCGGCCTTTTACACTGTATTCATGCTTAATCGGGATAGAATGATCAATTAAAGATGTCAAATAGCCTTCTTTCCGCTGAGAAGTTGACCTGAATCCTTCCTTTCCCTCAATGATCGCGATATCTCTGTGTCCGTTTGCGATCAGGCAGTCGACCGCCTGTCTGGAGCCTTCTTTATCGTTTGACAGGATATTGGTGATGCTCCGGTCATCAATGTCCCGGTTCAGCACGACAAGCGGGATGTTTTTCTCGCGAATATGATAAATAAATGAATTATCACTGTCGCTTTGGCTCATTAAAATGATTCCGTCATATCTCATGGGCGTAATGGTTTCAAAGCTTTTCAGGTCGTCAATCGCGCGGACGAACAAATTGTATTCCTCACTGATTGTGCGGTTTACACCTTTGATGGTATCGGAAAAAAAGCTGTGTGAGGTTCCGTTTGTGATGCTTGTAAAAAACAGTCCGATCGTATGGGACTTTTGCATGGCAAGGCTTTTTGCATTTACATTCGGTGTGTAATTCAGCTGTGAAGCGAGCTCTAATATTTTCTGTTTTGTATGCTCTTTAATGTAGGGGCTGCCGTTAAGTGCCCGGGATACGGTGGTGTGGGATACGTTGGCGAGTTTTGCGATATCTTTTATGGTTACCATCGTTTTTCCTTTCTTTCTGTATGCTGTCATTTATTTCTATTGTACCATTAACGGACAGCCCATAAAATCACTAAAGTTGAGGTTTTGCATGATGTAAGTCCTGAACGAGCTCGGCATGCTGCCGGTCCGTCAGTTTATACATCAAACCGATAATCAGCATGGCGCACGCTAAAGCGAAAGCCGGGTACAGCAGCAGAAGCCCTTTAATCCCGATTAACGTGCCTTTTGTCTGAGATGCATTCGGGATATAGCCGATAACGCTCAGCCCGATGCCTGAAAGAAAACCTGATAAAGATTGGGCGAGTTTTCTGGAGAAGTTGAAAAGCGAATATGTCGTCGCCTCCTTCCGTTCACCCGTCTTCCATTCTCCGTAATCAATAATGTCCGACACAAGCGCCCACGTAATGCCGTTTGGTATGCTGATCCCGATAAAAGCAATGCTCGCTAACGCCGTAAAGATATATACATTTGACGGGAGACAGAAATTCAGCGCATCAGCCGCGGCGCTGACGGCAAAACCGATCATCACCGTTTGCTTTTTTCCGAAGCGTTTGACGAGTTTCGGCATAAACAAAACACCTAAAAATGAAGAACCGATGATGATAAAACTCATGTAGGACATCAGCTCCGCATTGTTGAGATTGTACTGGGCGAAGTAAACAAGCATAGCGGATTTAATGTTATATGCCGATATTGAGAAAATCGTCATGAAAACGACGGTCAGAAGCGGTTTGTTGCCGATAAAGCATTTGAAAACCGACATGACGGACAGCTTTTCTTTCGGCGCTTCACGGACGATAATTCTTTCTTTGCAGTTTCGGTAGCAGATCATAAATCCCGCGATTCCGATTACGGCCATCATTCCCATGACTGCCGGGTAGCCGATGTGAACGTTATCAAAATGAACGAGAATCGGGATGACGATGACACTTGTAATGAGCAGCGCGCCGAGGGAGCCGATCTGGCGGAATGCAGAAAGCGCCGTTCTGTCCTCCGCATCCTGTGTAATGGCCGCGCCGAGGGAGCCGTACGGAATATTGACGAAAGAATAAGCGACCCCCCACAGCATGTAAGAAGCATAGGCGTACACAAGCTTCCAGGTGACGCTCACGTCCGGTGACACAAAAATCAATACGGTCATGACCGCAAGAATAATACTTCCGAATAATAAATACGGCCTGAATTTACCCCGGGGTCCGATCTTTTTTCTGTAGTCAATGGCCGAGCCGACAATCGGATCAGTCACAGCCGCAAACAGCTTGCTGACCAAAAAAATACTGCCGGCGAACGCTGCCGGAATGCCTGCGACATCTGTGAAAAACTTCAGCAAATAGATCTGCCCGAGATCAAACATAAATCCGTTCCCAAAATCTCCAAATCCATAGGATACTTTTTCTTTCAGACTCAGCTTATGCTCCTTCACTTTTGCGGCAGGTGCTGTCACGACAGGCACATTACTCATAGGCCACCTCTTTCATTCCATTTTTTAAAAGCGGAAATATTCCTCAGCATTCCGGTAACAAATCCCCTCAACAATCTTTCCTAAAAGCTCCATATCGTAAGGCGCTTCGCCTTGTTCCGCCCAGCCGCCGATCAGCGTGCAGACAAGCCGCCTGAAGTATTCATGGCGGGGATAGGACAGGAAACTTCTTGAATCCGTCAGCATCCCGATAAAACGGCTGAACAGGCCCATGTTTGATAACGCTTTCATTTGCTGGAGCATTCCATCTTTCGTGTCATTGAACCACCAGGCTGTGCCGAATTGAATTTTCCCCGGTGTTTTCCCATCCTGAAAGCTGTTGATCATGCTGGCGATAATATAGTTGTCATTCGGATTCAAAGAATACAAAATCGTTTTAGGCAACTGCCGCTTTTTTTCGGCGGAATCTAACAGCCGGGCAAGCGGTTTTGCGATACGTTCATCATTAATTGAGTCATATCCTGTATCAGGACCGAGGCTGCTGAACTTATTTGTATTGGTATTTCTTAACGCGTTAATATGGAACTGCATCGCCCAGTCCAGTTCGGCGTAAAGACCGCAAAGATATTGCAGCGTCCGTGTTTTGAATTTCTTTTCATCTTCAAAAGACACATGCTCTCCGCTTAATCCGGCTGCAAAAATCCGGGCCGCTTCCTCTTCGGTCGTCTCGGCATAAACCATTTGATCTAACGCATGATCCGACACTCTTCCCCCGGCATTGTGAAAAAAGCGGACGCGGGATTCTAACGCATCTAAATACGATTGGTAGGTGGTGACAGCTATTCCGGAAGCGCTCTCCAGTGAACGGACCCAATCGGCAAAACCCGGTCTGCTGATGTCCAGTCCTTTGTCAGGCCGAAATCCGGGCAGCACTTGAACCGGAAAATCACTTTCTTTCAACAGTTCGTGGTATGTCAGCGCATCGGCAGGATCGTCGGTTGTGCAAATGACTTTGACATTTGATTTCAGAATGAGATCCCTTGCGCCAAACCCGTCTCCCTGCAGGAGCTCATTCGTTTTTTTCCAAATGGCCGCGGCCGTTTTTTCATTCAATACGTCATAAATGCCGAACCAGCGCTGCAGCTCTAAATGCGTCCAGCTGTACAGCGGATTGCCTATCGCCATCGGCACCGTTTTTGCCCAGGCGAAAAACTTCTCTTCATCTGAAGCGTTTCCGGTAATGCAGCGCTCTTCAATGCCGTTGGCCCTCATAATCCGCCACTTGTAGTGGTCACCGTAAAGCCATGCCTCCGTAATGGTTGCGAAGGTTTTATTTTCATAGATTTCCTTTGGGCTTAAGTGACAGTGATAATCAATGATCGGCATGTTTTCAGCGTATTCCCGGTACAGCTTTACGGCCGTTTTACTATCCAGTAAAAAATCATCACCCATAAAAGCTTTCACACTTTCATCCTCCCTCTTAAAAATGTTAACGTTAACAAAATGGTTCTTTTTTATTTTAGCTTCCTCTTTCTCACATATCAATCATTTTTATTTTATTTTTCAGAAAATTGTATCCGTTAACATTTTCATACAAAAAAAGACACTGCCGAGAAAGTCCGGCAATGTCTTCTGTGTGATCTTAAGGATTAGTAAGCGAGGCTGAATAATCCTTTGATATGTGTTAAATAACGTACGTTACTTGCTTCTTTCATTAAAGATGCCGGAAGACCTTTCAGCGGAGTAGAGTTCGCTCCGATGATGGCAACCGCGTCTTTACGTCCGAGGCTTGCAAGCGTACCAGAGTTTACAGGCTTGAATGTTTCAAGCGTTTTTCCTTCTAAGTAAGCGAACAGGTTGTAACCGACAAGTTCACCCATCTGCCAAGCGATTTGCGCTGTCGGCGGGTACGGACGGCCGTCCGGCGCAAAGTATACAGCGCTGTCTCCGACAACGAATACATCTTCGTGAGAAGTAGATTGTAAGAAATCGTTAACCGTCGCACGGCCGCGGTTCACTTCAAGGCCGGATTCGCCGACTAACGGGTTGCCTTGTACGCCGCCTGTCCATACAAATGTGTTGGCAACGACTTTTGAACCGTCTTTCAGATCAATAACGTTTCCTTCAACATTTGTAACAGGAAGACCTGTTAAGAACTCAACGCCGCGTTTTTCAAGACTTTTTGTCGCGCGTTCGATAAGGTCATCAGGAAGAACAGGAAGAATTTTCGGACCTGCTTCTACTAATTTCAGTTTGATTTCTTTCGGATCTACGCCGTATTTTTTCGTAAGGTTCGGCATGATGTCAGCAAGCTCACCGACAAGCTCGACGCCTGTTAAGCCGCCGCCGCCGATAAGGATCGTTGCATCAGCTTCGTTTTTCGTTTTAGCGTATTCACGCACACGGTCTTCCACGTGTTTGTATACTTTGTTGGCATCAGCAGCAGATTTCAGCACCATGCTGTTTTCTTCGAGTCCAGGAATGCCGAAATAAGCCGTAACAGAACCAAGTCCGACAACAAGCGCGTCATAAGTCAGCTTAGAACCGTCAGAAAGGGCAACTTCTTTCTTATCAACTGAGAAAGAATTGACTTCTGCGATTTTAATGTCGACGTCTTTTCCTTTCAGAAGTTTTTCAAGCGGCATAGCAACAGCCTGTTCAGACACGTTGCCTGCTGCAAGGCGGTGCAGTTCCGTAATGATTTGGTGAGTCGGGTATTTGTTCACAACGGTTACGCGTGCTTCATCTTTACTGTAATGTTTGCGAACGGTTAAAGCAGAAAGAACTCCGCCGTAACCAGCGCCTAAAATGACAATATGTTTTGACATCGTATATCCTCCGTCCTTTATATCAATTTGAATCTGAGATTATTTTTGTTTTTCGTTCATGATTTCAAGATAGCTGTTAGCAAAACGGAACAGCTTTTGAGCTTGAGGATCTTTCAGCATGCGCAGCAGGCCGAAAAGTCCGATCGTTTCATTGCTTGCATCCGCGCGGTCTTTTGCTTCGATCGCAGTAGCCGCCACTTCTTTCGCTGTTTCTTTCACCGGCTCAAGAATTTCTGTAAGCGCACCCACTGTATCGCTCTTCAATACTTCGTCTGTCGCTACAGACTGTGCAAAATCATAAGACTTCGTTAAAATATTTACTAACTCAGTCAGTTTTGGAAGCTGATCCACTAAAACAGTCAGTGATTCTTGAACTTCAGGTTTTAGCAGCTGATCAATAAGATCGCGTTGGCCTTGGCTGACAGATGCATTTGTTTGATCGATTGTTTCTGGCATATCCGATTCTCCTTTACTATAAGCAGTATGCTGATTTTTTTGGAAAGGGTAGCCTTTCCCCCTTCATGCAGAAAAGCATGAAAAAGCAAGATTGTGAATTCATGCACAATCATTTACAAAAATAAATGTTTACTACCCAGTTTTTCACTTTGCCATATCCAGTATTATTTTTATATCAACAAAAACAATTGAATAAGTCAAAATTTCTTTTTCCTCTCTGAAAATAGCAAACATAAAAAACCCCAATTTGATTTACTCTTATATAATAACACTTTTTGAACAAAATTTGAACGTGAATTGTTTCGTTTATGAAATTATTTATATGGCGGGGGTGTAATAACGTTTCTTTTAGGCTATTTTTTTACAGACCATCCGCTTTTCCCCTGTCATTTTTCCCACAATTTTAAAAGCGGGCCCGATTTTCCCGTAAAGGGGTCGCATTCCGGGAGCGGGACACGGCTGATTTCTTCTGAAGTTCTATCATTTTTCTCCGTTTTTGTATCGTACTGCCGGCCGCCCGGATAAGCCCCGATCACGGTAAAATCAGAACTGCCCGACAGTTTTTTATGTCCGGTGCCGGCCGGAATGACCGCTGCGTCTCCCATTTGAAGAACGGCGTCCGCTCCTTGTTCCCCGCCGAACCTCAAAACCGCGTTTCCTTTTACCGCGACAAGAACTTCGTGCGTGGTGCTGTGAAAATGGTGATACGGAAATACTCCGCCCGTCCAGCTGTTCGACCAATCGTGCCGGCGGAGGACGGACTCTGCTTTTTGTACCGTTTCTTCATTAAATACCGCTTTATAAATAACAAGCGGAAGATTCGGGTTATTCGGAATGCGGCCGTCATCTTCGAAATAAAGCACTTGAATATCCTCTTTCTGCACTGTTTTCACCTCCGTATATGTCTGTTTCCCATTCATCATTTGTTAAAACGCTATTTTCTCATATTCCATTGCGAAGCCTGCCGGTGAATAGTATAGTATAAAAAAATATGTGTCAAAATGAGGGATTTAATGAAAGCCATCGTGATCGGAATATTGGCATCTCTGTTTTTTGCAGTCACCTTTATTTTAAACAGGGCGATGGAGCTTTCCGGCGGAAGCTGGATGTGGAGCTCTTCCCTGCGTTTTCTTTTTATGGTTCCGTTTTTATTTTTGATCGTTTATGCGAAAGGAAAATGGGCGCCGCTCTGGCATGAAATCCGAAAAAAACCGTTTTTTTGGCTGAAGTGGAGTTTTACCGGGTTCGTGCTGTTTTATGCCCCGATTACGTTTGCGGCGGCATATGGGCCGGGCTGGCTGATCGCCGGCACGTGGCAGATTACAATTGTCGCGGGTGTGCTTCTGTCGCCGTTTTTCTACGAAACAAAACATTCACCGGCGGGCTCGGTTTCTGTCAGACAAAAGATCCCGCTGATTTCGCTGGTTACTTCCGTCATCATCCTGATCGGAGCCGGTCTGATTCAGCTTCAGCATGCGGGTTCTCTGTCCGGCCGCACGATACTATTCAGCGTGGTGCCGGTCGTCATTGCCGCTTTTGCCTATCCGCTCGGCAACCGCAAAATGCTGGAACAATACGGCGGAAAACTCGATACGTTTCAGCGGGTGCTCGGCATGACGCTCGCAAGCCTTCCGTTTTGGCTTTTGATCGCCGCTTTCGGCTGGCATAGAGACGGGCTTCCCTCAATGGGACAGACATTCCAATCCTTTATCGTCGCACTCAGTTCTGGCGTTATCGCAACAGTATTATTTTTCCGCGCCACCGATATGGTGAGGAATGAGCCGCAGAAGCTCGCTGCTGTTGAGGCGACGCAGTCCGGAGAGGTTCTTTTTGCACTGATCGGCGAAATCGTCTTTTTATCCGCGGTGTTTCCGTCACTTCTTTCATTTGCCGGACTGTTCATTATTATTGCGGGAATGGTCATGCATACATTCGCTTCCCGGCAGACAGACCAGAAAACGGCTGAGCAAACGTCAGCCAATCTCACCGGTTCCTGATTTTTTACGAAAGGTGTCATCCTGTATGAAAGAAGAAACTCCGGCAATATCTTTTCTGTCAGCCGGCAAACGCTTTGAACAAAACAATACGTCCTTTGATGTCCTAAGCCGTGTAACCGGACATATTCAAAAAGGTTCTATCACGGCGTTGATAGGGCCTTCCGGCGCGGGAAAAAGCACATTGCTGTCACTTTGCAATCTGATGAATACACCTGATGAAGGGGAAGTGCTTGTATTCGGAAAAGAAATAAGACACTGGGACATCAGAGAGCTCAGAAAAACCGCGGGCCTTGCATTTCAATCAGCTCCCGTCATGGACGGCACGGTGCGGGACAACCTTCTGCTCGCAGAAAAACTCCACGGGGCGCAGCACTATACGCCTGAAGAGCTCGCAGATTTTACAGATCTTCCGCGCGGGCTTCTGGATCGAAATGCAAAAGAATTATCCGGAGGTCAGCGGCAGAAGCTCTCATTAGCGCGAACTCTCGCCGGACTGCCGTCCATCCTGCTGCTGGATGAAATCACATCGGCGCTGGACCCGTCATCCGTTCTCACCATTGAGAAACTGATTACGAAACTCCATCGGCAAAAACAGCTGACGATCCTGTGGATCACCCATAACCTTGAACAAGCGGAACGATTATCCGATACAGTATGGTTTATGGCTGAGGGACGGCTTTTAGAGACCGCGGAAACGAAAACGTTCTTTAAAGAACCGAAACACGAAAAGGCCCGGGCGCTTTTACAAGGGAGCGGGTGCTGATATGAATGATCTTTCTCTGTTACTAACAAGTATATTTGTCATTATCGCTTTATTCCTGTCTAAATCTTTTAAAGCCGGCGTCGAAAAGGATATGATCGTCGCAACCGTCAGGGCCGTCATTCAGCTTCTCATCATCGGCTATGTGCTGTCGCTGATTTTTCGCGGTGATCACCCGGTGTTTATCATATTAATGGTGCTTCTCATGCTCACGGCCGCTTCGCACAATGTCGCCAAACGGAAAAAAATACGGATCGGCTCATTTTGGCGCGTTTTTCTGACACTGGCGATCGCGGAAACCGTGACGCAGGGACTTTTACTGACCCTGCATATCATTCCGTTCACTTCAAGATATGTCATTCCGATAAGCGGTATGGTCATCGGAAACTCCATGGTGCTCTCAAGCCTGTTTTTAAGCCGGCTCAGTTCGGAAGCAGACCTGCGGAAAGAAGAAATCCAGCTGATTCTCTCTCTCGGAGGGACGCCTAAGCAGGCCGTCCGGCAGATATTGACGTCCAGTATGAAGCTCAGTATGATCCCGACGCTTGAAAGCCAGAAAACATTGGGTCTCGTTCAGCTTCCCGGCATGATGACGGGGCAGATTTTAGCGGGGGCTGATCCGATACAGGCGGTGCGCTTTCAGCTGCTGATCGTTTTTACAACGATGGCCTCCGCTCTTCTTACATGTATCATACTCAGCGCCTTGACATATCCTTCCCTTTTCACGGAACACTGGCAATTAAAAAAATTCAGCAGGGAAGCGTAGGCTTTTTTCCCTGCTGAATGATGGTTTATGACAAGGTCAGAGATTCATAGTAACGGGATAATTCAATAATCATCGCTCCCATCCGCTCAATGTCCGGAGCAAGGACCCTCTTTACCCCTTCATCCCGGATCGCTTCAGCCGTCACTTTGCCGACTGCGGCGGCAAGCACATGTTTTTCGAATGCCTGCTGCAATTCTTTTGTGAACCCTTTTTCTTTTGCATAATCAAAGAGAGAGCGCACTTGAATGGCTGTCGTAAAACATACGGCATCGACCTCTCCGTTTAACAGCTCTCCCAGCAGTTTATCGACCGTCTCCCTTTCAGGCGGAATATGCTGATACGGCAGAACAGGGAATACCTCCGCTCCGTTTTTCTCAAGGAACTCCGTTAAGACCGGCGCTTTTTCGCCATGAAGCTGTATCATGACTTTTTTATCTTTAAAGTCAAATCGTTCCAAGGAGCGGATCAGCCCTCTTGTTGTACCGTCTTCATCTGAGGCATGCGGCGTGATGCCGAGCTTTTTTAAGGCCGCATATGTTTTATAGCCTCTGCAGCCGATTTTCGCTTCATGAACGGCCGCTAAAAATTCTTCTTTCAGACCGATTTTTTCTGATACCGACAATAACGTTTCCGTACCGATGCCTGTGGTGAATATCACCCAATCGGCTTTTTGCCCGGCAAATGTTCTTACGTCGGGTTCAATTTGATCCTCCGCCAGGTATACGGTTCCTTGGAGGGAACGGACGACTGCCGTTCCGCCCTGCTTTTCTATTAATTTTGTGATCTCTTCTGTTTTCCGCGAACCGCCGATGGCAATCCGTTTCCCGTTCAATCCTTTTCCCATCGCTGTTTTCTTCTTCCCTTCAGATGCCGGGCGCCCTATGGCAGGCCGTCATTTATTTCTATTATTGTTACGCAATCAGCCGGGAAAATCAAGCTATGCTCCCGTTGAATCCCCCGTGCAGTTGCTGTATCATTAACCGGGCAGAACGATTTGATTCGCGGAGGGACTTTCAATCATGGAAACAAAAAAAGAGTTCGAGACAAAAGGATACGATACTTCGGTCATTTATGAGTTCAATGAATATCCTGATGTTCACAGCGGCCGATGTGACAATTGCGACTACACGCTGTTTAAAAGTTCAGTGAAGGGCGGAAAATTTTTGAGGGAATGCCGGAGATGCGGCATGAAGAAAAACATATAACAAAACAGGCAGCCGTCTTCCGGTGCGCTGCCTGTTTCTCAATCAATTTTCGACGGCCGCCGTTTTCAAAAATTCTTCAATGGCGCAAACAGCCTGTTTGGGGCCGCCGGTTTCTTCTATTTTCTGCTGCATGCTTTTCACGCGGCTGAGGATGTTCTTATCGCCGTATACGTTCTGAACGTCTTTTTGCAAACGGGCCACAGTGACTTCTTTCGGCGGCAGATGCACGCCAAGCCCCAATTCATCCACACGCTTTGCGGTGACCTCTTGTTCGTGCATTTGCGGAACGACAACGAGCGGGACACCCGCATTCATCGCTTCCATTGTACTGTTCATCCCGCCGTGAGATACGAACAGCTTTGCTTTCTCCAGCACATCAAGCTGAGGAACGTGCTGGCGGATGATAAAGTGATCGGGGACATCCGAAAAACTTTCCGGATCAATTGTTGTGCCGACTGACATAATAACCCGCCAGTCCGAGTCCCGAAACGCGTCAATACACATCCGGTAAAATTCAGGCCAGGCGTTAAACGCCGTTCCCAGTGAGATGAGCATAAGCGGACGGTCATCGGCTGCATCAATTTCCAGACTTCCCGTATTTGTGCGTTCTCCAAGAGACGGACCCACAAAACAGAATCGTTCATCAAAGGTTTCCTGTTTCGGCTGAAAGGCCCTTGGCATAAAGACAATATTCAGTTTTTCAGGCATAAAAAATTCTTCCATTGTCATCCGTTTCAATTGTTCATTTTCAATCTGCTCCTGATATTCTTCTATCGCCTGTTTGGCGGCTTCCAGTGTTTCTTCGTCTCTTCCTAATTGAAAATACTCATTCATTGCATAGCTCGGGCAGAACTTTACGGCCGGGATGCCGCCATTATCCGCAAACAATTTTCCGGCAAGAGCTAAAAAATCAAACAGGACGATGTCAGGAAGGTCGTCTTTGTACAGCTCTTCCAACTGCGGAAGCACTTCAACCGCTTCTTCCAGAAACATCACAAACGCGTCATTTTTATTTACCCGTTCTTTTATCGTCTCCGGGTCCGCCTTTATGCTTGTGCGGTATAAAACGGGAATGGCGCCCGTTTTGGCAACGGAAGCTTCAAATTCCTCAGTCACAGCGAATGTCACTTTATACCCGCGATTGACAAGTTCCTCGGCTACAGGCAGCGTGGGATTGACATGACCGTGAGCGGCCACATTAATTATGGCGATGTGTGTTTTTCTCATCTTTTTTCTTCTCCCTCATTTTCGTTTATCTCCGCTTCTAAAGACTCCAGCCCGTACATGACACTGTTTCGGATCGGCTCAATCCCGACGGGCTCAAGGTGTGAAAAGGTTTTTACAATTCCTTTCAGCGCGGCTTCCGCTTCAAGTCTGGCAAGCGGAGCGCCTAAGCAGAAGTGTACGCCGAATCCGAAGGAAAGGTGCGGATTCGATTGGCGATGAATATCAAATACGCCCGCCTTCTCAAATTTGTTTTCATCACGGTTGGCAGATGCAACGTAGCAGAGAACGATCTCCCCGCTTTTCAAGCGGCGTCCGCGCAGTTCAGTGTCGTGCCGGACCGTCCTTCTGACAAACGGAGCGGGAGCGCGAAAACGCAGCGTTTCTTCCACCGTTTGCGCGATGAGAGAAGGGTCCTGTCTCAGCTCTTCATAAAGGCCGGGCGTTTCTAATATGCTGTAAACCGCATTTGAAATGAGATTAGTCGTTGTTTCATTTCCCGCCACTAAAAGCAGGTTGCAAAACGGGATCAGATCTTCTGCCGTGAGCTTCTCTCCCTCTTCTTCCTCTTTTATCAAAATAGAAATAATGTCTTGGCCGGGCTTTTTTCGTTTACTTTCTATTATTTCCGCAAAAAACGCCGCCAGCTCCGCCTCACATTGGTCACGTTCCTGCTGATTTTTCTCCGCCGCTTCAGGACTCGCATCTTTCGGCATGCTGACGAGAATGTCCGACCATTTTTTAAACTGATCCATACGTTCGGACGGAACGCCTAATAATTCTGAAATCACTATGACCGGCAAAGGGTAAGAGAGATCTTTAACGATATCAATCCGCCCTTTGTTCTTTGCCTGTTTCAGGAGATGATCGGTAATGTCTTTAATTCTCGGCTCCCATTCCTTCAAGACGCGGGGAGTGAAAGCGCGATTGACGGCAGATCTGATTTGGGTATGCTTCGGCGGGTCCATATTCAGCATGGACTTTGCAATCGAGCTTTTCACATCAGTCATGAGGCTTGAGAACGTCTCTTTATCACTGATGACTTTTTTGACATCATCGTATAAAAACACACTCCAAACCTTCGTTTCTTCATCAAAGTGTATAGGGCTTTCCCGTCTCATTTTTTCGTACCAAGGAAAAGGGTTGTATACGTCCAGGCCGTTTTTTCCTTTCATCAGGGTTCTTTGGATGGCTTGTCTCGTGCTCCTCAGCTTACTCATGTTTCATCACTCCTGATTGTTTCATATTTGAATAGTTGACGTACCTTGAATTTTATCCTAGCACATATTTTCAATTTTTTTCTATTCATAACCTGAACTATTAACATAACACAACAAAAGTCATAAATCCGGAGGTGAAATTTCTCCCAAGAAAACAGCAGAAGCGCACAAAAAACCCGAGCCTTCGGCCAGGCTCGGGAGATATGTTCACTCATTCGTCTGCGGTTTCTGGTGCTGCTTTTGGTCTTCAGGAGGCTGCGTATTTCTTTCCATATCGTCCGTATCAGCGCCCATGCCTTTCAGGAAAGAAAACAGCAGAGTGACGGCCTTGTTGATTTCCGGGTCTTTTAAAGCGCGGACGATATCAAAATACCCCGTCTTCCTGCCGCTGTCTTTTTCCTCGACGGCCTTTGTGACGCCCGCATTGATTTTAACGATAAACGGCTCAAGCTGTTTTACATCGAGCATGCCGAGAACGCCGCTTAACAGCAGGAGATTTTTCAGCATATTGGCCGTTTCCGGAGTATTCGCCTTCTTCACCAGGATATCCATCACTTTGTCTCCCTGGCCGAAGAGCCCGCGCAGAAGCGCCAAAACGCCGCGCTCGTTCATGTGCTGAAGAATGTGCAGAGATTCCAAAATCGCGTCTTTATTTCGTAAAAGAGCCGTCTCGATCTCTTCTAAGTCCTTTTTTCGTTTGTCTTCTTCTGTGACGGTCTGTTTTCGGATGCCGCTGATTGCTTTAGCCATTTTGCTGTTTCCCCCTTTTTACGGCGTCTCCCGGAAATACATAATCTTTACGCGCCCATTTCCGCTCAACCCGGACACCGATCTGCGGCTGCGGGTTTCCATAACGGAAATTGATTTTCGGAAGCGGATTAACGCCTTCTTTTTTCAAAATCTCCATCTTCGCTGATGTTTCTTTATAAGCCGGTGTATCGGTATCCTTATCCGCATAGCTGCTTGTCAAAAGGTTAATGGCGGCGTCTTTTGAATCGTTCATCGGAAGATAGACTTGTTTGCCTTTTACCCTGTCTGTGATGACGCATTTGACTTTCACATTTCCGTACGGTGATGTCAGACGGACAAGCGTTCCGTCTTCCAGCCCTCTTTCTTCGGCGAGTTCGGGCGAGACCTCAAGGAACACACTCGGTGTTTTTTCGGATATTCCTTTTGATCGGTAAGTCAGATTTCCTTCGTGAAAATGCTCGAGCAGCCGCCCGTTATTCACATGGATATCATATTCTTCACCAAATTCTTTCGGCTCGGTCCACTGAACGGGATATAAAATCGCTTTGCCGTCTGAAAACGGGAACTTATCCGTAAATAAAAGCGGTGAATCGGTTCCGTCCGCTGCAACCGGCCATTGCAGTGAATTGTAGCCTTCGAGACGTTCGTAAGTGACGCCTGCATAGAGCGGCGAAAGCATTGCCGCTTCTTCCATAATGTCTGCCGGATGTTCATAGTGCCAATCAGCGCCCAGACGGTTGGCGATGTCCGTAATGATCTGCCAATCAGGCTTTGAATCGCCCAGCGGTTCAAACACTTCGTAAAGGCGCTGCACCCTCCGTTCCGTATTCGTAAACGTCCCTTCTTTTTCAAGGCTCGGGCTTGCCGGAAGCACGACATCGGCGAACTCGGCCGTACGCGAAAGAAAGATATCCTGCACAACGAAGAAATCAAGCTTTTCAAATGCGGCATGAACATGGTTAATATTGGAGTCGACAAGCCCCATTTCTTCTCCTTTTAAGTACATGGACTTCAGTTTTCCTGAGTGGATGCCTTCGATCATTTCATGATTTGTCATTCCGATTTCTTTCGGCAGGTCTGTTCCCCAGCCCTGTTCATACTTTTTGCGGGCTTTTTCATCCGTTACTTTTTCATAGCCGGGGAAGCTGTCAGGCATACTGCCGAAATCACTGGCTCCCTGCACGTTATTATGGCCACGAAGCGGATATGAGCCTGCGCCGGGCTTGCCGTAATTTCCGGTCACGAGAAGCATGTTGGAAATGGCCGTGCTCGTATCGCTTCCTCCGATATGCTGGGTGACCCCCATCGCCCACAGTGCGCACACGCTGCCGGCTTCATGAATCATCCGGGCCACTTTGATTAGGGTATCCTTGTCCACACCGGTATGTTTTTCCGCATATTCCATTGTATAAGGTTCAAGACTTTTCACGAATTCATCTAATCCGTTCACTCTCTCATTCAGAAATGCAGTATCCGCCAAATCGTGATCAAGCAGATATTTCGATACGGCATTCAGCCAGACAATATCTGATCCGGCACGCGGCTGGAAAAACACATCGGAGCGCTCGGCCATTTCATGTTTTCGCAAGTCAGCGACGACGAGCTTCTGTCCGTGCAGCTTATGAGAACGTTTAATGCGTGTGGACAGGACGGGGTGAGACTCAGACGTATTTGAACCGATAATCAGCACGAGCTCAGCTTTTTCTATATCTGTAATCGATCCTGAATCACCGCCGTATCCGACCGTTCTGAACAATCCGGCCGTGGCGGGAGACTGGCAGTAGCGTGAGCAGTTGTCGACATTATTTGTGCCAATGACAGCTCTTGCAAGCTTCTGCATCACGTATGATTCTTCATTCGTGCATTTGGAAGATGTGATAAAGGCAAGTGCATCCGGGCCGAAATGTTCTTTTATATCGGTAAATTTATCAGCGATCAGCTGCAGCGCTTCATCCCATTCCGCCTCCCGAAACGAGTCTCCTTCCCGGATAAGCGGTTTGGTAAGGCGCTTTTCACTATTGACGAAATCCCAGCCGAATTTCCCTTTCACACACGTCGAAATGCCATTTGCGGGCGCCTCGGCCTGAGGCTCAACCTTTAAAATGTCTCTTCCTTTCGTCCATATATCAAAACTGCAGCCGACACCGCAGTAAGTGCATACGGTTTTCGTTTTTTTGATTCTTTCATCCCGCATGGCCGATTCCATGTCCGATATGGCCAAAATCGATCCGTACCCGGTTTCGACCCCTTTTGTGATGTCAATCATCGGCCGAAGCGTCTCTTGGTTAATGCCTGTTAAATACCCCGCTTCGCCTTCCATGCCTTTTTCCATCATGGCATTGCACGGACATACCGTCGAGCAATGTCCGCAGGAAACACATGATGATTCATTGATCGGCACATCCTGATCCCAAATGACCCGCGGGCGTTTCCGCTCCCAATCAATGCTTAACGTTTCGGTTACCTGTACGTCCTGACAGGCTTCGACGCAGCGTCCGCACAAAATGCACTGGTCGGGATCATATCGGTAAAACGGATTTGATTCATCTTTAGGATACGGTTTTTGATCGAACGGAATGCTTTGATGATTGATTTTCATTTCCTTTACGGTATTATGTACTTCGCAGCTCCCATTGTTGTAATCACAGACCGTGCAGTACAATTCATGGTTGTGCAAAATGTTGTCCATGCCGATAATCTGCGCTTTTTTCACATCGGACGAAAGCGTATCGATGACATCTCCGTCCTTTATTTGCGCGGAACACGAACGCACCAGTTCCCCGTTAACATTGACGATACAGGTATCGCACGTTTCAATCGGCCCGAGACTCGGGTGATAACACACGTGCGGCACGTCAATTGAACTATTGTTCAAAAGCTGCAAAACGGTTTGGCCGTCCGGCGCTTCCATTTCAACCCCATTGATTGTAACTTTCTTTGTATCAGCCATTTTCTTTTCCCCTTTCTGTCCCCCTCTATACATCCTCTATGATTCCCAGCAGGCCTTTTACTAAAACATCTCGTTTATCTCAGGAAACATACGGGTATGAGCGGTAAAAAGGAGGCGTTCACATATGTTGAAGAAAAAAACACTCGCCACGGGATTATCGGCAGTGATGCTCACGGGATGCGCATTCGGCGCAGAAGCATTTTCAGATACACAGCCCGTCCATGCCGCAGCCGCTTCAAAAACGGAAAACCAACGTGCACAAGAACTGGTGAACAGCCTTTACCAATCGGCGTTTAAAGGGGAAATGCCGCAACATGTGGAAGGCCTGAAAATCAACCAAAGCACAAGACAGGACGTTTACGATAAAATCGGCGAGCCGGAACAAAAAGCAGACAGCCGCAATCCATTTGATTTATACAGCTGGAACATGGGAAACCCCGGTTATGGATTTTCCTATCATAAAAACGAAAAAATCTCGGAAATACGCTATTTCGGAACAGGGGTCGAGCGGCGCTTAAACCTCGGAAGCGTCACACCTGACGTCTTAAGCAAACAAATCGGCAGCGCTGACAAAATCCTGACAGTGCCAAAAACGGGCGAAACAGATTACGTCTACCATACGGGGCAGTATGAGCTCCGCTTCGTCATCGGCAGTGACCAAAAAGCAGACCACGTCAACCTAAAAGCCAGATAACGCAAAAAAGCGGCCTCCCGGGCCGTTTTTTTCATAGACAGCTTCTCCGTCGTTCCTTACAATACATGGGAGTACAAAAAAAGGGGAACAGTGTGAAGTGAATAGACATCCATTGACATACGGAATATGTACCGTTTTTATCATCGCCCTCGGTTTGCTGTCCAGAACCGCATACATCACCGCCCTATTGCCCGGCATCATAAACGCTTATTTAGGAGATGCCTTGTGGGCGGCAATGATTTTTACAGGATTCGGGCTTTTCTTTCGGCACATCCGGACGGAAACAGCCGCATTTTTGAGCCTCTCGTTTTGCTGTCTGATTGAATGCAGCCAGCTGTATCACGCGCCTTGGATTGACGCAATCAGAAGCAGCACGCTCGGCGGGCTGATCCTCGGCTGGCAATTTGTCTGGAGTGACATTTTTGCCTATACTCTCGGGGTATGCGCTGCCGCACTTTTAGAATGGGCCGTAAAAAGAAACCGCCAGTCCCCTTCATAATCGGAGCACGCCGCCGATATGAAGGGATAAGGAGGTGGAAGCTATGGATATCCCTGCGTTATCAATCGCTATGCACCAGGCATCTCTGGCGCAGAATGTAAATATCGCTTTAACAAAAACGGTCATGCAGCATGCACAGGCTGCGGCGGAAGAAACAGTGAAAATGCTGCCGTCCCAGCACCCGACTGCCGGACATTCAATTGATGTGAAAGTGTAAAAAAAGATGCCGGATGAGAACCGGCGTCTTTTTTTTGCCCGTTGTACGTACACCATACCGGGCATACAGGAATAAGGTAAACGGAACCAACATTTGAAAAGGAGGTTTTCCTCTTGTACGATCCTTTCTATCATGAATACACAGCCGAGAGCCACGAACGGGTGCCATATCATTATCCGCGGCCGCCTTATTATTTCCCCAGACCATATCCATACTATCCGCGGCCGCCTTATTATTTCCCCAGACCGTATCCATACTATCCGCGGCCGTATATCCCGTACTATCCTTGGTATTAATGTTTGAAAAGAAATGACTGCAGACAGGAGGCTTCTCCTGTCTGCTATTCAACTTTGACCGACAGAATATACGGGAGAGCTTGAACTTTTTCCATTACCGCCGCTTTCCCGCTTTTGCTTTTCACCCTTCCCTTCACTTCAAGCACCGCCTTATTCAATTCATAGGACGTAATAAGAATTCCTTTTTCCTCAAGAGAAGTTAAAATATCATGCATGACGGCTTTCTCCTCAATCCTGAAACTGACAGACAAAGAATGCGCCGCCGGTTTAAACAGAAAATTTAACAGTTCAAGCCCGATTAACGCCAAAATCGTGCCGCTGATGCCGATGACATACATACCCGCCCCGATCGTCAGCCCGATCCCCGACGTAGCCCAAATCCCCGCGGCCGTCGTAAGCCCCCGCACGACATGCCGCTGCAAAATAATCGTGCCGGCTCCTAAAAATCCGACGCCGCTGACGACCTGCGCCGCCACCCGGCTCGGATCAAAGGACGTATGGCTGTTGGATAACAAATCAAAAAAGCCGTATTTAGAAACGATCATCATCAAGGCGCTGCCGACGGCCACTAAAAAATGCGTCCTCAAACCGGCTTCCTTCGCCCTGAATTCTCTCTCTAATCCAATAAGAGCCCCAAGCAGACCCGCAACCGCCAGACGAATCACAAAATCAAGTTCCATCCGTCTCTCTCCTTTCCTTATCTTCTTACCCGCTTTTTATCCCCCGTATCTTTTTCAATCAGCCCAGGACTGCCCAGCTGAAAAAAACTGCATTTGAATATATACTTTGGTTCTTTATCATATTGTCAGTGCTCTTATTTATATGCGGAAGGTATCAAGCTGACGTTTTCTAAAATAAGGAAAATAACTTATTGAGAGTATATTCAACAAGTTTATTCGTTGAAGCCGCGGCCGCTTGTCTCTTCCAATCTTCTAAAAACAGAACGAATGCCGCTCCCTCATGCTCAAAAATTGCTTTCAATCCGCAAAGATATATCGTAATATAAGATATAATCTTAATAAACGATGTAAGGTGGATGATGATGTCAAACGAAATCATGCGATTAAATGACCTCTGGACAGATATTTACTACCGGCTCCGTTATCAGCACCATGAAAAAATCACTCACCAAGGTGTACGGATTCTGCAAGTCATTCAAAAAGAGAAGGCAGTCGGAATAAAAGACATTGCCGAAGCGATTCAAGTATCACATAATACCGCTTCGGAACATATAAAGCGGTTACTGCAGAAAAAGTACGTTTATAAAACCAGAAGTGTTGAGGATGAGCGGAAAGTCATTTTAAAACTTACCAGTTTGGGGGCGGATGTCCTTTACCGGCATTCCGGTCTTGATGAAGAAAAGCTTAAACAGCTTCTTTTTGACAGCATGAATCATGAAGAACGAACACTTGTCTTAAAAGCATTCAGTTTGATGAAGGAGCGTGCTGAAGATGTTTACGATCGTTAAAATCATTGTCTCCGCTGCTATTATTGGGATTATCACTGAAATATCAAGAAGAAGCCCGAGTTATGGAGGTATTATAGCGGCATTACCAATTGTCAGTATGCTGAGCATGGTTTGGCTGTACATCCAAGGCGAAACGAAGGAGACATTAAGTCATTTTGCATTCAGCGTGGCTTACGGCATCCCCTCCACAGTCATTATGCTGGTCATTATCGGCATCGCCCTTCGCCATTCACTGTCTTTCATTGCCGCATCAGGGCTTGGACTTACAGGATGGCTGGTTTTCTTGTATGCTCAGGATTTTATCGTAAAACATATAAACAGTCAGCAATAAGCATCTTAGCGCTTGTTTGTAAATACGAGGAATTTAAAAAAACAGGGATACCCCTGTCTTAAAAGTGACTCCGATTAAAAAGCGAACCCCCTTTCTTCACGAGAAGCAGACACCGCCGAACACAAAAACATCCCGTGTTGCGAACGGAGTCCGCAGCCTGTACAGCCATATCGGCATAAAAAACCGGCTGATCTCTCAAACAGAATGTCCGGCAATCACCTCAAAAAACGAGGTGAAATCTGTCAGTATCCCGTCATCCGCCAGCTGCTTTTCTTCAAATAGCGCGCGGTTTTTTCCGAGCGGGTCAATGGCCATAATCTTGCCTGCACCTGCTTTTTTCGCCGCTGTGAGCCCCGAAAAGGCATCTTCAATGACTAAGCATTCTTCAGGTCTGAGGCCTAACTTTTCCGATGCGATGAGAAAAATATCCGGCGCCGGTTTTCCGGGGAAGCTCCCGTCATCAAACGTGACTTTGTCAAAATCAAACCACCGATCCAACTGAAAGACGTCAAAGTAAAACTCGACATTTTCCTTTACCGTAGCCGTGGCAATGGTCATTGGCGTTTCTGATTTTTTCAGATGGTTCAATACGCCGGTCAGTCCCTTCGTCAGCTTTAACTCATCTTTGTTTTCAAGGCATAATTCTCTGTAGTAGGCTTCTTTTTCAAAAGACAGCTTCTCGATTTCTTCATTTGTTAAATCGCCGGAAATAAAACACGTCAGGATTTCACTGTTTGTTCTCCCATGAATGTTAACGAAAATGTCTTCATCAGAAATGGTTTTCGGCGCGTATTTTTTCACCATGAAAAACCATGCTTTTTCGTGCAGATGCGAATCTTGAAACATCGTGCCGTTGAAATCAAAAATAACCCCTTTCATCGAACCGCCCGCCTTTTTTATTTTTTTGCGATTTTGACATCTACATATTGCTCGTAATGAATTTGAACATCTTTCATCACTTTATCATCCGTAATCAGATAATCCATATCATGTAAGTTATAGAACACGTAAAAATCTTCCCGGTTGAATTTTTTATTATCCGCCAGTAAAAATTTCGTCCGCGAATTATTCAGCGCGATTTGATGGGCTTCCCCTTCTTCAATGCTGTAAGAAGAAATCTCATCATTATGTATGCCGTTTGCGCTGATGAAAGCTTTCGTAAAATTGAATTTCTGCAGATTGCCGTTCACGATGGGCCCGACGAAGGCACCGGTATTTTTTCGGAAATCGCCGCCAATCAGGATGGTATCCGCAGTGTCACCATGTTTTAAAATATCAAATACGGGATAGTTGTTTGTGATAATCCTGATTCGCTTATGCAGCAGGTGTTTGGCTAAAAGTTCAATCGTCGTGCCGGGCCCTAAAAAAACGGTATCGCCGTCATTTACATATGAAGCTGCGAGTTCCGCGATTTTCTCCTTCTCATCCATTTGAACACCCAGTTTTTCATTATGCGATAATTCGTGATCAATGGAATAAGATATGCTCTGTGCGCCTCCGTGAATACGTACGATTTTTCCGGCCTTATCCAGCTCGTCCAGATCTCTTCTCACTGTCATATCAGAAACATCCAGTTCATCGATAATATCACTCACCGTAATAAACCCCCGCGAGTTTACGATATCGACGATTTTTAAAAGACGCTCTTTTTTTAACATGTTCAATCATCCCCTCAACTTTACACACAATCTAACACACTGCGGCAATCTGGTCAACAAAAACAAACACTAACAAACAATATAATCAGCATATAAAACAACGAAAAACTTATAAAACCCCTATTAAAACAGATGTTATTTCTTTACGAAGCTATTGACAACAAAAATGTATGCGTTTACTATTAAACAAAAGATAACAATTACGAACATTAACAAACTCCAATTCACACATTGGCGAAGGAGGATTCAGTAATGCTCAAATTACCTCATGACTTTATTTTCGGCGGGGCGACTGCGGCATATCAAGCGGAAGGCGCCACAAAAGAAGGCGGCAAAGGACCTGTAGCCTGGGATGAATTTCTTGAAAAACAGGGAAGATTCAGCCCTGATCCGGCAAGTGATTTTTACCGTCAGTTTCCGGAAGATATTAAACTATGTGAAAAATTCGGAATAAACGGCATCCGCCTTTCTATAGCCTGGACGAGAATTTTCCCTGACGGCACGGGCAAAATCAATCAGGAAGGTGTTGATTACTATCATCGTATTTTCTCAGAGTGCCATAAACGCAACGTCACCCCTTTTGTCACGCTGCATCATTTCGATACACCGAAAGGATTATTTGATCAGGGAGATTTCCTCAACCGCGCTGCAATAGAAGCGTTTGTCAGCTATGCGGAGTTTTGCTTTAAAGAATTCAGCGAAATCAGATATTGGAGCACGTTTAACGAAATTTATCCCACAGCCACCAACCAGTATTTACTCGGGGTTTTCCCGCCATCTATTAAAGGTGATATCACAAAAGTCATTCAATGCCTCCATCACATGATGGTAGCGCATGCGATGACCGTCAATCTTTTTAAAGACGGCGGCTATCCGGGAGAAATCGGTGTCGTTCACTCATTAGAAACAAAATATCCCGCCAGCGACTCAGAAGATGACCGCCACGCCTGTTTTCTGGATGACGCGTTATCAGTGAGATTCCTCCTCGACGCCACCTACCTCGGCTATTATTCTGAGGAAACCATGCGGGCTCTGGATGAAATCTGTGAGGCAAACGGCGCTTCCTACGAGTTTTCAGACAGTGACTTTGACGTGATGAAAAAAGCTTCAACGCGCAATGATTATCTCGGCATCAATCATTATCAATGCCATTTCGTCAAAGCGTACGACGGAGAAACCGTTATTCACCATAACGGAACGGGCGATAAGGGCACTTCGGTCTATAAAGTAAAAGGAATCGGCGAAAGAATTTACAAAGAAGGCCTGAAGCGGACCGATTGGGACTGGCTCATTTATCCTGAAGGCATGTATGACATGCTGATGCGCATCAAACGGGACTATCCGCAATATAACAAAATTTACATTACCGAAAACGGCATGGGCTATAAAGATGAGTTTGAAGACGGCATCATTATGGATAAGGCAAGAATCGACTATTTAAAAGTCTATTTAGAAGCCGTCAGTAAAGCGATTACCGACGGGGTCAACGTAAAGGGGTACTTCTTATGGTCCTTAATGGATTTATTTTCATGGACCAACGGCTACAACAAACGTTACGGTCTTTTTTACGTCGACTTTGACACCCAAAAACGGTATCCGAAAGAATCGGCCTACTGGTACAAACTTGTAAGTGAAACAAAAACAATCATTTAACGATCATACATGGTGAAAAGAGTCTCTTTTCATCATGTGTGCCGTCTTTAGGAGGTTTTTTTCATGACAAAGGAAGAATTGCAGATGCTCGGTTTTGAAATCGTCGCCTATGCCGGCGACGCCAGAAGCACTTTATTGAAAGTCCTGAAAGAAGTCCGTGCCGGAAACTTCGAAAACACGGAAGCAGCATTGAAAAGCGCCGATGAAAATTTAACCCTCGCCCACAATGCGCAAACGAAAATGTTAGCTGAAGAAGCTGACGGCAAGGACATGGAATTAGGGTTTATTTTCGTTCACGGTCAGGACCACTTGATGACAACCCTTTTGCTCCGTGATCTTATTCAGGATTTTATAGAACTCTACCGAAGCCGCCGATAAGGAGTGGAAAAATGAACGGTATCATCAAGCAAATCGAAAAGGGAAAACCGTTTTTTGAAAAAATCTCAAGAAACATTTATTTAGGCGCGATCCGCGACGGCTTCTTAACTGCCATGCCTGTTATTTTATTCGCCAGCATTTTCATCCTCACCGCCGCTGTGCCGGAAGTGTTGGGTTTCACTTGGCCTAAAAGTGTTTCTGAATGGCTTTGGAAAGTTTATAACTATTCAATGGGCGCCCTCGGTCTGATCGTTGCGGCAACAAGTGCGAAATGCCTGAGTGAATCAATGAACCGAAAAATGCCTAAAAACAAAGGGATCAACCCCGTTTCAGCGATGCTTGCTTCAGTCGTCGGGTTTCTCATTTTAAGCGTCACTCAAATCGATGGCGGATTCTCCACGGAATACCTCGGCACAAAAGGTCTTTTAGCCGCTTTTGTATCCGCTTTCATAACAGTGAACGTTTACAGATTCTGCGTGCTGAAAAATATTACGATTAAAATGCCTAAAGAAGTACCGGGTACCATTTCACAAACATTTAAAGATGTTTTTCCGTTCGCTTTTTCCGTTTTGGCTATGGTGATCGTTGATTTATTGATCAGGAATACGCTGAATGTATCGTTTGCAGAGGCTCTCTCCTCTCTCTTATCGCCGTTTTTTACCGCCGCAGACGGTTATCTTGGGATTTGTATCATTTGGGGAATGATGGCGCTGTTCTGGTTTGTCGGCGTTCACGGGCCTTCTATTGTGGAACCTGCCATCGCAGCTATTATTTACGCAAATGTGGAGGCGAATCTTCAGCTTCATAATGCCGGCGAGCAAGCGTCCAACGTGCTGACCGTCGGACTCGGGAACTTCGTCGGCACAATGGGAGGGACCGGCGCAACCCTTGTTGTTCCGTTTATCTTTCTTCTTTTCGCGAAATCCAAGCAATTGAAAGCAGTCGGAAAAGCATCCGCGGTTCCGGTGTCTTTCGCAGTAAACGAACCTCTTCTCTTTGCTGCGCCGATCATTTTAAATCCTTATTTTTTCATTCCGTTTGTTGTAACGCCGATGGTGAATGTCTGTCTGTTTAAATTTTTTGTGGATGTCATCGGAATGAACAGTTTTATGTATGTTCTTCCGTGGGCCACCCCGGCGCCCGCCGGCTTGATTCTCGGAACCGGCATGGGGCTCTCGGCTTTTGTACTGACGGCTGTATTAATCATCGTCGATTTCCTGATATACCTGCCATTCTGCAAAGCTTATGACAAAGTATTAGCGGCGAAAGAAGCCCAACACACCGAACCTGAAAGCGCGCCGCAAACATTACAGCCCGCCATGGCCGGCGCCTCCGAAGACGCGGCCTCCGTCATCAGCACAAATCTTCAGGAATCCTCATCCGCCTTGGAACACAGCACCAATGTGTTAGTGCTGTGCGCCGGAGCGGGAACGAGCGCCATGCTTGCGAACGCACTGACAGAAGGAGCCGAAGAATATAACGTGCCGATTACCGCCTCAGCAGGCGCCTACGGTTCCCATTACGACATCATGAAAGACTTCGATATGATCATTTTGGCTCCGCAAGTCGGCTCTTATTACGATGACATTAAAGAAGATGCGGATCGCCTGCAAGTGAAACTCATCGCAACGAAAGGAGCGGAATATATCAGCCTCACCAGAAATTCACAAAAAGCCATTCAGTTCATACTGGAGCATACCTCAAAATAGAATCGGGGGTTTATCATGGATGCCAAACTTTTGAAATTAAGATTCGAAGACGTTTTCAAGAGAAGTAACGGAGAACTGTTTTTCGCACCCGGCCGGATCAACCTGATCGGGGAACATACGGATTATATAGGCGGCCACGTTCTTCCATGCGCGATCACGATCGGAACTTATGCCGTATGCGCAAAACGCGAAGATCATCAGATCCGGTTATACTCAGAAAACTTTCCTGACAGCGGCATTGTCTGCCTTGATCTTTCCGCCACAGCATACAAAAAAGAAGACGGCTGGGCCAATTATCCGAAGGGGATGATCCATTACCTTCTTAAAGCCGGCGGCCAAATAGACAGCGGAATGGATATTCTTTTTCACGGTACGATTCCAAACGGAGCCGGTTTAAGCTCCTCCGCTTCTATTGAAATGTTAACCAGTTCCATTTTAAGGAAGTTATTCAGTCTGGATGTTTCCGATACTGAACTGGCGCTTATCGGAAAAAGAGTCGAAAATGAATTTATCGGCGTGAATTCAGGCATTATGGATCAATTCGCAGTGCAAAAAGGCAAAAAGAACATGGCTATTCTGTTAAACTGCGATAAGCTTGAGCACGAAATGATTCCGGCTGCTTTTAACGGATATAAAATCGTCATTATGAATACGAACAAGCGCCGGGAGCTGGCGGCTTCAAAATATAATGAACGCCGCAGCGAATGTGACGAGGCTCTCTCGGAACTGCGGCAATATCGGAATATCGCATCACTTGCGGAATTGACGGCAGAAGAATTCAACGAACTCGAATCCCTTCTCTCCTGTGAAACGTTGCGTAAAAGAGCCCGGCACGCGGTCAATGAAAACGAGCGAACCCTCTCAGCCGCGGAAGCTCTCAAATCGAATGATTTGAAAACGTTCGGCGAGCTGATGAATGCGTCCCACCGTTCGTTACGCGATGATTATGAAGTGACCGGTGACGAATTAGACGCGCTCGCTGAAGCAGCCTGGAAAGAAGGAGCACTCGGAGCGCGGATGACGGGCGCGGGGTTCGGCGGCTGCGCCATAGCCATTGTAGAAAGTGAAGAAACCGCCGGCTTTATACGGGCCGTTTCATCTCACTACCGCAGCAGGACAGGTCTTGAAGCTTCTTTTTACATCGCAGATATAAGCGATGGCGCGGCTGAATGGAGGGAAAACTAATCATGGCGATTCTCGTTCTCGGCGGCGCCGGCTATATCGGTTCTCATGCGGTTGATCAATTATTAAACAAAGGATTGAAAACGATAGCTGTGGATCATCTGCAGACAGGCCACCGGAAAGCTGTCCATGAAAAAGCAGTTTTTTACTATGGAGATATCCGTGACAAACCGTTTCTTCGCTCTGTGTTTGCGAAGGAGAACGTAACAGGCGTTCTCCATTTTGCCGCTCAATCCCTTGTGGGCGAATCAATGAAAGACCCTCTTTCATATTTCAATAATAATGTGTACGGTACACAAATTACGCTGGAGGTCATGCAGGAATTCGGGGTGAAACACATTGTGTTTTCTTCATCCGCCGCTGTATACGGCGAACCTGAAAAAGTGCCCATCACAGAAGACATGCCGGAAAAGCCGGAAAGCGCATACGGCGAATCAAAACTCATGGCAGAAAAAATGCTGAAGTGGTGTGAAACCGCCTGCGGCATAAAATATGTCTCGCTTCGGTATTTTAACGTTGCCGGCGCGAAAACGGACGGTTCCATCGGAGAAGATCATCATCCGGAAACCCATCTTATCCCTATCCTTTTACAAACCGCGCTCGGTCAGCGCGAGGAGGTTTTGATATTCGGCACTGACTATGATACAAAAGACGGCACGTGCATCCGCGATTATGTCCATGTTTCCGATTTAATCGATGCTCATATTCTCGCTCTGGAATATTTGCAAAACGGCGGAGACAGCGGCATTTTCAATTTAGGATCAAGCACCGGGTTTTCCGTATCAGAAATGGCGGAAGCGGCCCGGCAAGTGACCAAAAGAGACATAAAAGTAAGAGCGGCCGCAAGAAGACCCGGTGATCCAAGCACCCTCATCGCTTCCAGCGATAAAGCGCGGAACATTCTGGGCTGGAATCCGAAACAAACGAACATATCGGAAATCATTGCGTCAGCATGGAATTGGCATCGGCATCATCCAAACGGATACAAGGACAAATGAAATGGAGGCGGCGGTCATTGACGTTTTTGAATCAGTCGCAGGGTTTCTGAAAGAAAGCACTGTCTTAGGCGACATAAATGAAACAGATGTGATTTATACAAGAAACAGACTTCTCGATCTGCTCGGACTGACGAATTATGCAGAACCGAAACATATCAAGAAACAAAACAGGCTTCACTATTTGGACGAAATGGTGAAAGACGCGGTAAAACGGTCAATCATTAACGATACGCCGGCTGAAAGAGACATGCTGGAAAGCAGAATCATGGACGTGATCACACCGGCCCCTTCTCTGATCAATGCCGCATTCAGCAAATTGTTATCAGATTGCCCGAAAAAAGCAACAGATTATTTTTATAGATTGAGTCAAAACAACGACTATATTAAGACGCAGGCCATTCGAAAAAATATCGTGTACAGCTCACCAACACCTTTTGGAGAATTGGACATCACCATTAATTTATCAAAGCCCGAAAAAGACCCTAAAGACATCGCCGCGATAAAAAACAGCCCGGAAAACCGGTATCCGACATGCCTGCTCTGTATGGAAAACGAGGGGTATACCGGAACACCGCATCACCCCGCCCGTTCAAACCACCGCATCATCAGGCTTGACTTAGCGGGAGAACAGTGGGGGTTTCAATACTCTCCTTATGCGTATTACAGCGAGCATGCTATCTTTCTTTCAAGCGTGCACAAGCCGATGAACATCAGCCGTGACAGCTTCAGAAGGCTTCTGGCCATTACGGAAATTTTCCCGCATTATTTCGCGGGATCAAACGCTGACCTGCCGATCGTAGGAGGTTCCATTCTTTCACACGATCATTATCAAGGCGGCGCCCATGAGTTTCCGATGGCAAAAGCGGGTTCCCTCTACCCTTTTCATATGCGTCATTTTCCAGACGTTCAGGCCGAAGCCGTGAAGTGGCCGGTATCAGTGATCCGCCTTCGCGCAAAAGATCCGAATTTGCTGACAGATGCCGCTGCGTATGTTTTTGAAAAGTGGCGGGAATATTCAGACGAAACCGTCAGCATCATCGCAAAGACAAATGAACCCCATAATACCGTCACCCCAATTGCCAGACGCAGGGGAACGGATTTCGAAATCGATCTCGCTCTCAGAAACAACCGCACCTCCGAAGATTATCCGGATGGCATTTTTCACCCGCATCAAGATGTCCATCACATCAAAAAAGAAAATATCGGTCTGATTGAAGTGATGGGGCTCGCCGTTTTACCTCCCCGCCTGAAAGATGAGCTGGCAGAAGTGAAAAAGTATTTACTGAATGAACCTCATGACATCAAAGACATTCATCTTCCGTGGGCTGAAAACATCAAAGCGGATGAAGACGTGACACCGGAAAATGCAGCCGCTGTTTTACAAAAAGAAACCGCGAATGTATTTTTACGCGCGCTGACCGATTCAGGCGTTTTTAAAATGACACCCGAAGGAATTCAGGCGTTTCAGCGTTTCACGACGTTATTGGAGAATGGCAGCTGAAACATTCAGAGTGAAATCAATCAACAATCTTTTTTATCAGGAGGTATTGTGATGTTCAAAAACCGATTGAAACGTGTATTTGTAAACGCAATCTGTCTTTCTCTCATTTTCACTGCTTTTACATTCTTTGAGAAGTCTCCTAAAGCAAAAGCGGATGCCCCGTTTGCCTATGGCGCTGATATAGGATGGCTGAAACAAATGGAGGACGAAGGTGTGCGCTGGCTGGATGACGGCGGAAAACAGAAAGATGCCTTGCAGATTCTTAAAGATCACGGAATAAATGCCGTGAGACTGAGAGTGTTTGTGAATCCGCCAAGCAGCTATTATTGGCTGAAAGACGGCACAACATGGACCATGCTCGGCTATAGTGACAAAGCGGGCGTACTTGCGGCGGCCAAAAGGGCAAAAGCGTTAGGAATGAAGGTAATGGTTGACTTCCATTACAGTGATGTGTTCGCTGATCCCGGCCACCAGACCAAGCCGAACCAATGGACCGGCTATTCAAGCAGCCAGCTGCAGGCAGCCGTGTATAACCATACGTACGATGTCATGAAAGAACTTAAAAATCACGGCATCTCCCCTGATTGGGTGCAAGTAGGGAATGAAATGAATTCAGGAATTTTACTGCCCGACGGCAGCACGAACGATTTCAGCAAATTGACCGCCTTACTGAACAAAGGCTATGACGCCGTGAAATCCGTCAGCCCGGCCACCAAGGTCATCAGCCATTTGGCACACGGCACGGACAACAGCCTATTCAGATGGTGGTTTGATCAATTCTTTAAAAACGGAGGAAAAACCGACATCATCGGCGTTTCGTTCTATCCCTATTGGGAGGGTAAGCCGTACTGGGAGCTCACCGGCCAATTATCCTCTAATTTAAATGACATCGCCTCACGCTACAACAAGGAAGTTATGGTGGTTGAACTGGGCGGAGATGAAAATAATCCGAAAGATTCCTACTGGACCATAAAAGACACCATAAAACTGGTGAAAGCGGTTCCGAACGGTAAAGGAACCGGCGTATTTTACTGGGAGCCCGAGGCTCACTCCAGCGTTCTGTCAGACGCGTATCCATTAGGCGCAACCGCCAAAGTGTCTAAAAACGTCTTGAAATACACAACCGCAATTGACGCTTTTTATGACGCCGCAACAGGAAAATGATTGATGCGAATCTCAAGCAGGCTCATTGCGCAGCCTGCTTTTTTATAAGGCTGTAGAGTTAGCCTGTTATGAAACAGAGAAAGTAACGAATACGGAAAGAAAGATACCCGAAAAGCCGCTTTTTAAATAGAATACTTCTTCTGTTCCCCCTCCTTCTTATTTCTGCGCACTATCTCTCAGTTCCTAAATAATAACTTTACGATTGTTGAAAAAGAAACAAAAATTTTATAATATTGTGTAAGCACCACCGAGCAGGAGGACGGGCCATGGACAAAAAAGAACAGCTCCTCACGGATTTCAGGGACTTTTTTAACAAGATGGTGTGGCTGAATAGGCTGAAGATGGAAGAAAGCCTTAAGGGGCATAAACCTTCTGAAGTGCATTGCATCGAATTCATCGAAAAAATTGAAGACGCCAATGTGACAAAACTTGCGGAGTCTCTTTATATGACAAGAGGCGCCATAAGTAAATTAACGAAGAAGCTTATCAATAAAGGCCTTATCGAAAGCTATCAGAAGCCGCTTAACAAGAAAGAAATCTATTTCAGGCTTACTGAGCAAGGAAAAGTCATTTATAAAATTCACGAGGAATTGCACAAAGAGTTTCAAGAACGCGACAAAATCGTGTTTGAACAAGTAACCGATGAACAATTTGACACGATGCTGAACTTCGTGGAAACATACAGCAGGCATTTGGATTCAGAAATAAAGAAACTTGGTGCAGACATGAAATCGGAATAAATATGAATAAAACCATAGGCAGCCCTGCTCCATGAAAACGGGCTGCCTTTTTATATCCCTCTTATTGTTGACAAAGAAACAAAATCACTCTATTATTTTGTTGACAAGGAAACAAAGACAGCGATTTTGAGAGGAGAATACTATGTCAAGACATAAAAGAAAGGAACTTCGGCTGCCAAAAGAAGTTCTCACAGCCGCCTGGGCTATTGCACTGGGAGCAATCGCTCCAATGCTTGACTCTACGATGGTAAACATCGCCATCGACAAACTGACCAAAGACTTCAACACGACATTGGATACCATTCAGTGGTCCGTTACAGGCTATGTCTTAGCACTTGCGATTGCAGTACCCGTATCCGGCTGGCTTATGAACAAATATAACGGTAAGAAAATCTTCATCGGCTCAGTCATCGCCTTTGGTGTCATTTCTGTTTTTGCGGGGATGAGCCGTGACGTTTCCAGCTTCATCTTCTTTCGTTTGCTTCAAGGATTCAGCGCCGGCATTATGACTCCGCTTATGTCAACACTCTTGGTTAAAACGGCAGGTCCGGAAAACCTGGGAAAAGTGATGGCAATCGTCAGCACCCCTATGATCTTCGGCCCGATCTTAGGACCTGTCATCGGAGGCTTCATCGTCCAAGGCGCTTCATGGCATTGGATTTTTTACATCAACGTGTTCATCGTTTTGATTGCCGCACCGCTTATGATGAAAACCATTCCAGACTTTGAACCATTCAACAAAGATCGTAAACTCGATATTTTCGGGATTATCAATTTGTCATTAATGAGCGCGGCATTGATTTACGCTATTACAAAAGCGGCGGATCATGCATCATTTAACAATAGCGACACCATTTTATGGGCGGACATCGGTCTTGTTTCAGCAGCCATTTATCTTGTATATAATCTGATCAAGAAAAACCAAACCGTGCTGCCTATGAATTTGTTTGCAAACAAGAGCTTCTTATCATCTTCGATCGGGTTGTTCTTAGCGAATGTTGCCATCATGGGGCCGATGTTAATACTTCCGCTGTTTTTTCAAAACATTCGTCATTTCACGGCAGTCGGAGCAGCACTCGCTTTAATCCCTCAAGGAGTCGGAATGCTCGTGACTCGTCCGCTGATCGGAAAAATGATTGATAAAATCGGTGCGAAATACGTGGTTACGGTCAGTCTTGTTCTTTCGCTGATCGGATCTATCCCGCTTATTTTTATCACCGATAACACAAGTATGATCTGGATTTCCGTCGTATTATTTATCCGCGGCACCAGTTTTGGAGGAATTATGCTCCCATTAATGAGTGACGCTTATACAGGCCTTGACAGCAAACAGCTTCCGGAAGCGGGTGTCGGTATTCATATGATTGAAAACCTCGGTTCCAGCTTTGGCTCAGCTGTGATCGCAACCGTTACCGCAACTGTCATACAAGGATTGCAGCCAACGATTCCGAACAGTTTAAAAGGCTACCATGCCGGATTCTTAATATCCGTCATCATCCTTGCGGCCATCTTCATTCCAAGTCTGTTCCTTACCCATAAAAAGACTGCGATATAAAGAACTTTTTAAAGTAAAAAACCCTTGCGCAGCAAGGGTTTTAGTGAACGAAACTGATGATTGTTGTTGACAGAGTCGGCCAACAATAGACAAAGCCTTTTACTCATTCACATTGCTTTTCATTAACCATTCTACTTCCGTTAATTCTTGTTTTTGAACGTCTTTTGTATGTTTTTTCGTAAAATGGACTTTAACAGCTTCTTCGTTTTCCCAAATCTCCCAAAGCATGATTTTGCGTTCTGATGGTTCGAGCGGATGAGCATGGAACTGAATACAGCCTTCTTCTTTGTTCGTTTCTTCCTCAAGTTTTTTGAATTCCTTCATTATTTCATTAAGGTCTTTATCACTGATGATTTTTAAGCATGCCGTTATGTAATGCATCGAAATTCCCCCTCTTCCCATCTTTTTATGGCTTTACATTATAACATCGAAACCGGCATACCGCATTCTCAACATATAAAAAACCGTCCATAAAAAATGAACGGCAATGTTTATTTAAGGGCATTCAGAGCGACTTTTGCAGCCTCAGCGATAAGAGCATTATTATAATTGGCATCTTCCGTAAACCGGTTTGACAGGATTGCCAAAACAATTGGGGCTCTGTCAGGCGGCCAAACGATGGCAATGTCGTTTCGTGTGCCGTAGCTTCCGGCTCCGGATTTATCGCCGACTTCCCATCCTGCAGGAGCGCCTGCCCGAATCAGTTCGTCGCCGGTAGCGTTGCCCTGCATCCAATCCGTTAAGATCGTGCGCTTGTCAGTCGTTAGAGTGTTACCCAAAGCGAAAGTCTTAAGATCAGTTGCCAGTGCTTTTGCGGTGCTTGTGTCACGACGATCCCCGGGAATCGCCGAGTTTAAATCCGTCTCGAATCGATCAGCTTTCGTTACATGATCCCCGATCTGTTTCAATGACTTTTCGAAACCTTTAGGGCCGCCAAGCTGCTGCAGCAATAGGTTCCCGGCGGTATTATCGCTGTAACGGACAGCGGCTTCTGAGATTTCTTTCAGGCTCATGCCTGTATCCAGGTGTTTTTCTGTGATTGGAGAATATGTAACTAAATCGTCTTTGCTGTAGCGGATGATGGCATTAAGTTTTTCATTTGAGCTTTTCTTCAGAACAGCAGCCGCGGCCAGAACTTTATAAGTTGATGCGTAAGCAAACCGTTCATTCGGCCGATAGGCGATTGTCTTGTTTGAACCTGTATCAATCGCATAAACCCCAAGCCTGGCATCAAATTTTTTCTCAAGCTGAACAAATTTCTGATTCGTTATACAGCTTGTCATTTTTGTGTCTTCTATAGACTTCGCTTCAGCATGCGCTGAGCCGAATAAAGGATTGAAACCGGTAAAGCTTAAACATAAAAGTCCAATGCATATTCCAACTTGTATTCCCGCTTTATTTTTCACATTCAGGCCTCCTCATTAAAATGATTTTGTATACATCTTCTAATTAACATTACAAACAGGATGAAAGTCAATATATTTCCTGTGAATGATTAAATGCGCCGCCCTTGCCGCGTTTAAGTGTTTGCATGTTTCGTGTTCATCATCTATTTGTTATCCCTCCGTGCAAATAAAAACGGACACCAATCAGAGCACAGTGATGCTGTGCAATGATCAGAGTCCGCAGGCTTTCCGTCTTGGACCTATATATGTTTCTCTTGCAGACTATAAAAATCATAAGTAAGTTAACAAACGCATTACCTTAATCTCGCCAGTAAAAAAATTATATCATTTTATATATTTCAATAAGATTATTATCTGGATCTCTGAAATGAGCAACTCGTGCACGCCATTCCTGACGATCATGTGGTTCATTGACGCATTTAATCCCTTGCTTGTGCAGATACTCATACGTTTTATCAACATCTTCTACCTTAAACTGAAGCAAAAATCTTGATTGCGCATCTCCGTCTAAAGATTTTCTTTCTTCTCCAACTATTTCAGCCATATTTTCTCGAGATAAAAGCTCTATTTTCGTTTCTCCATTATCGAAAAGTGCATATTCCATTTCCTTCTCTAACCAACTTATTGGAAGTCCTAATAAATCTTTATAAAACTCGACGCTTTTCTTAAAGTCATTAACCAATAGTCTAATTTGCAGCAACTTCATATTGAACGCCTCCTATATTTTTACTGGCCATTCATTTAATCATACAATAGGGACCTGACAGCATTATGTCAAGTTTCCAAAAAAAATTTCCCATACTGCACCCAAATTTCGGATGAAAGCCTTCGGAGATTCATGAAACTGCGTTTGATCAATTCACATTCGTAGTTTGAATTCTCCTCCTCTCCGCCGTGTAAGTCGCGCATCCGTAAACATCCGGCCGCCGCTCCCGTTAGTAATACCGCTGATAGAATTTTCCTTGTTATTGCTTCCCCTGTTTTTTGTATTCTGCGATTTCCTTAGGGGTAGCCTTCCGCACTCCGTCTGCGTCTGTCCTGTTTGCCACTTGAACGCCTTCCATGTTTTTTATCTCGCTGACTATTCCCAAATGCTCTAAATACACATGATCACCAATCTTGAAACGATTCTGTTTGGCCCGCTCCTCGGTCATGCTCCTGTATTCAGTCGCGGCTTTCATTTTTAATTCAGCCAGACACATTTGACAAAGTGTTACTGTTACAGAATTGCCGTTAAAATCAGTAAACGAAACCGATCTGACAGATTCCTTTTCCGGGTGCATCGTGCATGTTTTCTTCATAGGTGATAGCCGTGTAAATTCAATCATTCCGCTTCCTCCTCAAAAAAAGTCTTTTCGTCCCTCTCACATAACTCCGGATGAACGGGAAGTTCCATACACTCGCATTCGAACTGTCACGACACCGCCATCTGACGGATTTTCATACATCCTTCATAGCTGCAAGCCTATATTCCTTTATATTCCCAATGCTTGCCGCACTTCCCTGTTAGGATGAAATTTCTAAAGCTGTTGACCAGTTTCCACATGTTGGTTCCATGCGAAAAGCCGTATCCCAATTCATACGGGTGAATTTCAGCCCTCTCATATGTGTGTATGCTTTGTAAAGGAGGTGCATCACATGATGTTCTAACAACCGATTCAACCTGAACAAAGTGATTTAGTCGACAAAAAGATTGCCGAGAACAAAAAGAACGGTGAATCTAAAAGTAATTGATCTTTTTGAATATGGATTGTTAGTCAACGCATATTCCAAATTAATAAGATAAATAAAAATAGACCCCCTCAAAGTTAATGGTGAGGGGGTCTTGAGTATGCGGCCGATATTTCTTTATTGAACTCCAAACGAAGAGATGCAAAAATGGATTGAAGAGGTGATGATTTTGCCGCCATGTTAATGTACAAATATTTAATTAATACTGTATCAGTTTATTCAATATGTTAATTTTACTTTGATCTTTATTACTCTTCTTTGTTCTTCTATATCCATCTAATAAAGACATATTATAAACCTTGAGGTAATCATCAATAGTCAGCAAATGATATTTGGCTCCGTCATCTTCAAAAACCCCTAGGTTATGATAATCTACATCTGCAAATGGTTTTAAATCCTCAATGTAAGCAATGCCTATTTTAGTATTAGTTTTCCTAAATTCATGCTCATGTAAATCAACCAATTTATATCCTTGCAGTTCCATAATTTTTTTAAGTTTTTCCCACTTTTCCTCTAAAAATATTAAAGGAATAAGGATGTCAATATCTTCTGGTGAAAAGTTCAACCCAGTTACCTTTTCAAGACCTAAAGAGCCATATAATAATGGGGTAATGTCTAACTCTTTATTAAGAGTTTTAGCTATATTTATAAATTCATTATACAATTTCATTTTATATCCTCAATTTTTGGCTATTTACTGCTCCTTGGAGTTTCTTTGGAATTTATTTTCACTTTAAAAGGATTCTTTTATCTCAATGGATCTCCTGAAGCTATATGCCAATGCAGATGCTTTGAATCCTGATAATCTCCTAAGTTTGTAAGCACCCTGCAAGAACCACTTTCTTTTGTCACCTTCGCTGCAACCTTTTTAATCACACCCAGCAACTCGAGTAAAAGTTCATTGTCGTCTTCTTCCAAAGTGATTAAAGAAGAGATATGTTTTTTAGGAATAGCAACAATATGCACCGGCCAAAAAGGTCTTGTATGATGATACGCCAATACATTCTCGGTTTCTAAAACTTTATTTACTTTTGTTTTTCCGCTTAATACTTCATCGCAATAAAAATCTTCTGTCATCATTAATCCCCCCCTTACTTTTTAGCGTTGATCTTCATAGTCAATATACAAATTTAACCCAATGCTCTACTTTATTTTTCACCTTTATCATTAAAATAAGAGAACCACAATAAACTTATGAACCCATCAGCTCCTATAATTGTAGATATAATGTAAGTCCAATTAAGTAAATTCATAAGCTTTCTCCTCTAAGAAATAATGTCTAAATAAAATGTTTACTCTTTATCGTATTGCTTTATAGAATTTTCCATTCCGTGCAATCCAGCCGCTTTTGATACGGTGTTTAAGGATTGCTACCTATTCTAACCAATACAAGACTGCCCTCATCTACTGCTTTTAACTAAACTAATTTTTGTATCTCTTTCAATGTATCTTTAATAATGTCAACAATAATCTGGGGTTGATCAACATGTAGACCGTGTGATGCATTCTTCACAACAATATGTTTGCTATTTGTTGATAAACGCAGAAAGTCTCTTTGAAATAGATTCCACGCAGCGAAGGATTCAGTTGTATGATAAGACTGTAAACCAGCGCTGACAACTATAAGTGGGATATCTCCTAATGATGTGCATTTGTCTATTTGTTCAAAACTATCTTGAATTTCACTTAAAGAACCTTCTACCGAAAATTGATTAAAGTAAAGAGATCTTGTTTCTTCACTGAATAGTGGTGGCATAATTTTGTTTTGATCTTCATGGCAGGAATCTAAGAGAATAACCGCTGCTACTTCTTCTGGATATGTACAAGCATATAATCTTACATTTGCTCCTCCAAATGAATGCCCTACGAGCATATATGGTGGTTTAATATTCGCATTTTGTAAAAGAGTACGAAGATTTTCAACAGACTGCTTGCTGTCTTTTGGTCTATCGTCTTTTTCACTTTTTCCTAAACCTGCTCTATCGTAGATGAAAAATTGCGCAAATTTTGAAATTTCACCTTTTATAGGGTCCCAAGAAGCAGAAGGGCATCCGTACCCTGATTCAAATATGACTGTAATGTTTTCATTTTGCCTTTCAAAAAATTCGTAATAGAGCTTAATACCACCAATATCTTGCATCTTGCCAGTATTGGTAATTTTATTCATACAAAAACCTCCAGTGTTTAATCATTAGATTTATAGGTTAAAACGGGGCATTCTGTCTCTGATTTTTTTAGTCAAATGCCATCATCTCATTCCAATAAACTCTTCTTCTCTAAAAAATACTTCTTTTAAACCCTTATCATCACTTAGAACACTATATGCTACCCTAGAAATCGAGACTCTCTATGTAATAATGGGTATTCATCTAATCTGTCATTTTTTAAGATATTAGTTAAGATATTTATCATTGTTCACATCTCTCTTTGTTAGAGTAAAGACGTGTTTAAACTTAAACCATTTGAAACACGGCATACAATGCAACTTCAGCTACAAGCAAATAAATCATATATCTAGCATAATTTAATACATCTTCATCAGTATTTTTCTCTTTTTTAAAAGTCCATGCAAATAAACCTAATACAGTTGCCACTAATGCGATTTCAATTATTGTTAATATTTACATACCTTCCTCCTAAAAAAGAACAGGGTAAATAGACTTATGTTAACTTTCATTCAATTAAGTCTCTTCAGTCAGGATTTATCTTATAAAAACTTTCCACTTCTTCATGTTCATCACATTCAATGAGTTCAAAGCTGCCCGGTACATTATACATTATTTTCCGTTAATATATCAATTCCGGTTAATAACTCACCTGCATCTTGAATTACGCCATTTTCATCTTTTACACACTACAATTCATTATCTAAAAATATGTTCCAGCCTTTTAACTGGCTTAATATTTCCAATTCATTCAAACACTGCCGAGTAATTCCTGCACTCCGGTTTCCCATCCATAAGCTCTCTTCTCAAATGCTTAATCACATAATTAAAAGGACAAAGAAGTGGGTCAAATGATTCATTTTACCATTTTAGATAGTACATTGACCTTATTCCACATTCCTCCATGGTAAAATCTTGTTGAAGTATTTCGAATGAAAGGATTATGGTCATGAAAGTTTTCGAAGCAACCACCCTCCTCGCCGCTGCCAAACAGCGTGCCGATGAATACAAAAAACTGCGCGGCCAGATGGTCAATCTGAAAAAAGCGTTTCAAGGTATGGCTGACCTCGGTGACAGCGACTTCTCAGGCCGGGGCGCCAATAACATTAAAGCTTTTTTCAAGGACCACGCCGGCGTCACAGACAGCTGGCTTGATCTGATCGATATGAAAATCGCATTTCTCACAAGCCTTCCCGGCAAAGTCGAAGATGCCGGACTTTCCGGTTCGCATGTGGAAGAATCTTTTCTGGAGCACGAGCTCACCCACGCCCTCAGTAAATCAAAGGCAATTATGGAAGGGCAAAAAAAAGACATGGGGTCCATCCTCAGAGAGATCAAAGACATCATCTCGCTCGAATTGTTTTCAACCGAAAGCACGGATCAGGAGCTTTCTTCAGCTGACAAAAAAAGAAGCGCAACAATACATAAGCTCGGCAAGCTTGACCACGATCTAACGAAAGAATACGCAGAAACCGAAGCAAACGAACAGTTCATCCAGGCCGACTTCCAGCAGCTCCAAAACGCCACGGGCAAAGGAAAAAGCGCCACGCCGCTTCATTACAATGCCAAGGCGTACCGTGAAAGTGATATTCATAAGAAAAAAGGCGAGATTGCTAGGCATTCGGATGCTTATTTGACGATTAAAAAGGAAGAAGCGAAAGAGCGGGAAATCAAGGATCTGAAGAAAAAGCTGGCCGATGGAGTCACTGATCCGGATGAATACTTAGAAATCGCCAAAAAGGTTGGCTATGAGAATCTCACCCCTGAACAGCTTGAATTTGTTTCATTTCTGGAACAGCGTAAAGCTTTCATTGATAACGGAAAAGAAGCATTGCGAATCATAGGTGATGGCGCCAAAGGTCTGCTTGTAGGTGTATACGATCTTGCCAAGGATACCGGTGAAGGAGCACTTCAACTCGGACGGAATATTGGTTGGACAATTGACAACTTAAACAAAGATCCTCAAAAAGTTCTGGATACTGTTCTGGAATACGACTATCTAGGTGTCTTTCAAAGTATGGTTGACACATTGAAGGATGATTGGGATAAAAAGATGATTCACGGCGATGCATATACACGGATGCACTATGTTACTTACTTGGGCGGAAGTCTTCTGTTATTGAAAGGCGGAAAGTCCTCTGTCTCAACAGGCTCAAAAGATCTTGCTAAAGCTGGCGGCACAATTAAGAAAGGCGGAAAGTCTGTAAAACAGTTTTACAAATCTCCTGTCAATCGGTATACTCCTGCATTAGAAGGAATCCTTCAAGATGCTGAGCATACTATTAACGTAAAAAATACACCACTCCTAAAAGGAATAGCCGATTCCACTAAAGATAGGGTACTCTTTAAATCAATCAATGGTAAGTCATCAAAAAACAAGGCAGTTAAAAAAGGCCTTTCCAAAAAATCAAGAGAAGTTGCGCTTCCAAAGGTAGACACATATGAACAAGCTAGAAATGAGGCGCTAAATCTAATTGGTGATTTAGGAATAGATTCAAAGCCTTTTATAGGTACTTTATCTAAAAGCGCAGGCTTTGGTAAAGTTACTGGCCGAATGTCTGAAGATAATAAAGTCCTTTGGAGATTAGATTATGATCCCGAAAAGGGACCTCATATAAATGTTGAGGATTATAGAAATGGAAAAGGAGATATGGCAAAGAAATATTATATACCTTTTAACGGAAACGAAGATACTTATAAATCCCTTTTAAAACATTTAAATAAATAGGAAGTGTTAATATGACCTTATACGAAGAATGTCTAGAAGCTCTTGGAGATAACAAAGAAGTCCTCACTATTTCTGAGACACGTAAATATCATGAGCATCTTGGCGAAAGTTTCCCCTTCACATCATGGGGAAGAATTAAATGGGATGAAGTAACTTATCACAGATCTATTGATTACGCTGAAGATATTGATGAATGGTTAGTTGAGAATAAAATAGATAATAAAACTGTTATTCTCCTTTGGGCTTACGGTGATTATCCAGCTGTAAAAACCAGCTTAGACAACGCCTTAAACGTAATTGATGATGTAACTGCTGTAGGTTCAGATACCTTCATGTTCAGCGAATCTGGTTATGTTATTGAATTTTTCCATGATGGAGATGTAACAATAGGAAAAGCAATATGAAAATATTAGCCCTTCTTAGTTAAGAGAATCAATATGAATTTAGAGAAAAAAATGAAAGATATATTAATTAAAAGAAAAAAACTTAATCTTAATGATGACTATGGCATTCAAAAAAGTTGGGATGAAATAATTGAAGTGCTTTCAGAAAACGAAGAAAATACAATCAGCTATCTAGAAAATTGTAATAAACAGATTTATATTGGGTCAGTGAGGTATTTGAAGATTTAGCTGAAAGTTTGCACAGTAAAGAACTTATTAATTGTTTAAAAAAATTAGATGAAAAGTGCCCTGACTTAGAAATGACAAACGATATTGATATAGCAGAAAGTTATATAGAATAACGATACGCACCATTTCTCAGATTTGAAGTTCATTTCTTGGTGGTGATAAGTAATGATTGAAATTAAAGTTTCTGATCCTGTATTTAGATTTCTCGGTGGACATTTCCACCAAGGAATAGAGTCTCCGGCAAATGCACTTGATAAATATTTAAATGAAGCATCACAAAAACTAAAAGAAAGAGATTTAATAGCACTAACTGAGTTTGTAAATAGTGATTATTCAGAAGAAGACAAGAATGAATTTATAGAGGAAGCAGCGGATGGCATATACTTTCCTGAAGATGATATAACTCCATTAGAATGGCTTAAGCAAGTCACTGAACAAATTAAAAAACACCTTAAAACAACATAGTTAGAAAAAGAGCCCTCTTATAAGAAGGGCTTCTTTTATAATTTCAATTTCACTTCTAGCTCCGCTTTCGTTTTTAGTCCGTAAATGCCGTATGTCTTCAAAACAAACATGGACTGAATCGTTCGACCGCATTTTTGATGACAGATAAATTGAAGTGGTATAAACTGCAGAAAAAGAGGGTAATAAAAAAACCCATAATAATGGACTTAATTTATATTCTTTTAATCTCATTTTATGGGATTTTTCCCATCTCTCTGATGAACAAAAAGTCGCTAAACCATATCGGCTGTATTAGATGTAGAGATGTATATTAATAAAGATGGCTCAATAGCTACTGCATATCCTTTATATAAAAAACCAAGGGAATGATTGATTTTATTATGGAATATTCATTTGAATGTAAAAGAGATCATTTAGGATACTTACGAGTAATTCTCCCCGCAGAGTTAGAATACTTTTCTGATTTCATTGAAGACATTGTTTCAGTAGATGAAGCTGATGAATACTTGAAATTGATTCAAGATGTATTGGATGGTTCTTCTGAAGAATATGAGATTCAACTAAATACAACCATTGCATATATAAAAGAAGATCAAACAGTCATAGAACACCTTTATACAGAAAATGAAAACGATAGAAGCTCCATGGAGACAGAAAAATTCAAAAAACTTATACTCGATTGGAGAGACAAGATCCCCCAAAGGTATAAGAGTGATGATTGAAACTTTAGGTCCCTTGAAATTCAAGGGACCTTTTTATTACTTAATACCGCTTCAAGTTTCACTTTGTTTTCGATCCGCAGTTACTATCTGGAGAACTCATTAGGAACCGTCTGACGAATTTTCGGTTTTCAGTGCATAATAGCTATCAATGCCATTTCCTTGCCCTTCTTACTGAAATAATGTAAGCCTCTAGAGCTGTTTCAATAAAAAGTAAAAAACCCTTGCTGCGCAAGGGTTTTGGCTATGATTCCGACTGGGCTCGAACCAGCGACCTCTACCCTGTCAAGGTAGCGCTCTCCCAGCTGAGCTACGGAATCATGATATGTATGTGTTGCTGGGTATGTTGTTGTCTCTCTGACATTTATAATTATATATCCTGATTTCTCATTCGTCAACACTTTTTTTATCTAAAATAAAAAAAAGGGCGCGTCGCAAAATTGACGGCGCCCTTTTCGTTTATGATCTCACTTGGGCGGGGGTTATTTTTTTCAATGCCTGTTCGAAGTCCCGTTCTAAATCTTCGGCGTTTTCGACTCCGACGCTCAGGCGCAGAAGGCCGTCTGTGATGCCGCGTTTCTCCCTCTCTGCTTTCGGCATGGCGGCATGCGACATGGCTGCAGGGTATGAGAGAATGGACTCGACGGCGCCGAGGCTGACGGCAAATACCGGAAGCGATACGTTTTCGACCAGCTTTTTGACGGCTTCTTTGCTTTCCAATTCAAAGGACAGGACGGCGCCCGCTCCGCTCGCTTGACGTTTATGGGTATCGGCTCCCGGGTGTCCGGCAAGGCCGGGATAGTAAACGTTTTTGACGGCGGGATGCCCGTCAAAATAGGCAGCCAGCCGCTCAGCCGTCCGGCTCGCTTTTTCCAGTCTGACCTGCAATGTTTTTAAGCCTCTCAATACGAGCCAGCAGTCCTGAACGCCGAGCACCGCTCCAAATGAATTTTGCAGCTTATACAGCTGATTGCCGAGCTCTTCATCTTTTACGGCGGCAAGGCCTGACAGCACGTCACTGTGTCCGCTCAGGAATTTTGTTGCGCTGTGAAGCACAATATCAACGCCGAGATCAAGCGGACGCTGCAGAGCAGGCGTCATGAATGTATTGTCAAGGTATGTCAGACAGCCGTGATCCTTTGCCAGTTTGACGACGCCCTTAATATCCGTGATGCCGAGCGTCGGATTTGACGGTGTTTCCATATAAATGACCTTTGTGTTCGGCTGGATATTCCGCGCCACTTCGTTGATATCCGTCATATCAACAAAGGTATGTTCGATTCCGAAACGGGACAGAACCTCAGTCACCATGCGGAATGTTCCGCCGTACACATCCTCCGTGACGAGGACATGGTCGCCTTGGGATAAGAGCAGAAATGCCGTCGAAATCGCCGCCATACCGGAGCTGAAAGCAAAACCTCTCGTTCCGCCTTCAAGACCTGCGATCGTTTCCTCAAGCGCTGTTCTTGTCGGTGTGCCCGAGCGGCTGTAGTCATATGTCCCGAATTCTTCAAATGAAGACTGATGGAATGTGGAAGCATGCTGGATCGGGACGCTGACGGCTCCGGTGGCTCCGTCTGTTTTAAATGGATTGTGCACAAGCTGGGTTTCCAGCGTCCAATTGTGATTACTCATATGATACGGCCCCCTCTTTTACTTGCTGTAATGCCTGCTTGACATCCCGCTTCAAATCTTCTGCATGTTCAATGCCCACTGAAAAACGCAGCAGACGGTTGCAGACGCCGTTTGCGATACGGATGTCTTCCGGAATGTCCATGTGCGTCTGCGTCGCGGGATATGTAATAAAGCTTTCCACCCCGCCGAGACTTTCTGCGAAACAGATCGTTTTCAGCGCCTTTAAAAACGGATTGACCCATTCCTCTTTTTGCAGCCGGAAAGACAGCATTCCGCCTTTTCCGGGATATAATACGTCGGCGATTTCTTTTTCCTGTTCTAAAAATTCTGCAAGTTCACGAGCGTTTTCTTCATGACGGCGCATTCTGAGTCCGAGTGTTTTCATCCCTCTCATTAAAAGCCACGAATCAAACGGCGAAAGAACCGCGCCGATCGCATTTTGGTGATTAAACATGATCTCGCCGAGCTCTTCATCCTTAACGACAGCCAGACCGGCAAGAAGATCATTGTGCCCGGCTAAATATTTTGTGGCGCTGTGAATGACGATGTCCGCTCCCAGTTCAAGCGGGCGCTGGAGCACCGGGGTATAAAACGTATTATCCACAATTAAAAGCAGGCCGGCTTCTTTCGTAATCCGGGCAATTTTTTCAATGTCCGCCTCCTGCATTAACGGGTTTGTCGGCGTTTCAACAAATACCGCTTTCGTGTTTTCCGTTATTTTGGAGCGTAAACAGTCTTCATCGCTGAAATCATCGTAAATAAAGCTTAAGCCGTATTTTCTCCATTCGTTTTCAAACAAACGGTACGTGCCTCCGTATAAATCGGAGGATACAATCAATTCATCCCCGCTTTTAAACAATGCCATAATGGTTTGAATGGCTGCCATTCCCGAGCTGAAGGCAAATCCTCTCGCACCGTTTTCCAACACGGCGATGGCGTCTTCGACGAGCTGGCGTGTCGGGTTTTTCGTGCGCACGTAGTCAAAACCTGTAGATTCTCCTATTCCTCTATGGCGGTAAGCGGTGGACAGATAAATCGGCGGACTGACCGTTCCCGTTGCTTCTTCGCTTCTATTTCCGATTTGGGCTAATTTTGTATCAACATGCTGCGTCATCAGTAAGCACCATCCTTTTTCAAAAATAAAAAAGCCCCCTCTTCATAAGAAGAAGGAGCTTTTCTCTTCCTCTTATCTTCCAAGCATGTGAATCGCTTGCTGGATTTAGCACCTTGGCACTTTGCCTTCCCGCGGCAAAGCAAACCGGTTGCTGAGGTTTCAAAGGGCCAGTCCCTCCACCTCTCGTGATAAGAATATTGTTTTGTATTTTCTGATTGTTCTATATTAACGCACAATAAAATGGATTTCAACAACTTTTTATTTATCTGAACTCTCGCAAGAAGTGCACCTGAAGAAAGAAATTTCTAATAATTCATGGTACAATAGGAAAAAACCATCAAGATAAGAAGCGGCCTGGAGGAATGCGATGTGGCATCAAAAAACGGAATCATTCATGAGAAAAAACTTTTCTCCCATGAGCTTGAAGAGGAAATGACCGTTTTGGTCTACCTGCCCGCCACCTACTCCCCTCTCTATAAATATCATACGGTCATCGCTCAGGACGGCCATGATTATTTCAGATTAGGAAGAATCGGGCGGCAGGCGGAAGAGCTTATGTCAACAGGGGAAATTGACCGCTGCATCATTATCGGCGTCCCTTATAAAAATGTGCGGGAGCGAAGAAACACATACCATCCAGAAGGCTCTAAGTTCGCCTCATATAAGCGGTTTATCGCAAATGAGCTCGTTCCTTTTATCGACAAAGAATACCCGACTTATCAAGTCGGATACGGCCGCACGATGATCGGGGATTCCCTCGGCGGAACCGTTTCGCTCATGACGGCGATTGACTATCCGAACATGTTTGGAAACGTCATCATGCAGTCTCCGTATGTTGACGGGCACGTGCTGGATGCCGTCCGGCAGTCGGAGGATCTCAAACAGATTTCCGTTTATCATCAAATCGGAGAAAAAGAAACCGCCGTTCACACGACGGACGGCCAGGTTCTTGATTTCACCGCGCCGAACGAAGAGCTCAAACAGCTGCTGGAAAGCAAACAGTCCGAATACACGTATGAAACCTTCGACGGGGATCATAAATGGACCTACTGGCAGCCGCTCATCACGCCGGCGCTGAAAAAAATGCTGTAACCATTCATTTAAGGAGGGAACTTTCATGAAATACGGTATTGTTTTATTTCCATCAAAAAAATTACAGGATCTCGCAAATTCGTACCGGAAACGCTACGACCCGAGCTACGCGCTCATTCCGCCGCATCTGACGGTAAGAGATCCGTTTGAAGCGACAGAACAGGAAATCGAGCAGGTCGTATCACAGCTGAGACAGACGGCGAAAGAGTCGCATCCGCTCGTTCTGAAAATCACAAAATACAGCTCGTTTTCTCCTGTGAATAATGTGATATATATGAAAGCAGAACCGACGGAGGAATTAAAATCTCTGAGTGAGAAATGCTACTCAGGAGCATTATCCGGCGAGCCGGAATACAGCTTCGTTCCGCATGTCACGGTCGGCCAGAAGCTGTCGTCAGATGAACATTCCGACGTACTCGGACAGCTGAAAATGCAGGACATTTCCCACGAAGAAGTCATCGACCGTTTTCACCTGCTCTATCAGCTGGATAACGGCTCATGGACTGTGTACGAAACATTTTTATTAGGCGGAGGAGAATAAGCTGCTTGGAATCCATCATCGCAAAAACTGAAAAACAGCTGAACGACGCTTTTTTCGTCAGAAAAGAGGTCTTTGTTAAAGAACAGCACGTTCCGGAAGAAGAAGAGATTGATCAATTCGAGGACACGTCAGAACATATAGTCATATATGACGGCGGCCAGCCGGTCGGAGCCGGCAGATGGCGCATGAAAGACGGACATGGAAAATTAGAACGCATCTGCGTGATGAAAAGCCATCGTTCTTTAGGCGTCGGAGCCATCATTATGCAGGCGCTTGAAAAAGCGGCGGCAGCCAAGGGCGCCGACAGCTTTCTCTTACATGCGCAGACGCAGGCGGTTCCGTTTTACGAAAAACAAGGCTACCGCGTCACATCCGGCGAAGAATTTCTCGATGCGGGCATCCCCCATCTGGAAATGATAAAGGAACACAAACGATAAAATCAAAAGCACCCCTGTTTATAGCAGGAGTGCTTTTTTTATGAAAATAATACTATTTCATGAATTTTATTGCATTTTATGGAAGGTTAATGTATGTTTAGTATACGAAGTATTACAATTCATACAAAAAATACAATTCATATTTCGGAGGGATAAACATGACGGCACCAAAAGGAAAACACATATTCGGGACTGTTAAAGTGGGTACAAAAGGACAGATTGTCATTCCTAAAGAAGCAAGAGATGTTTTCGATATAAATCCGGGGGACTCACTGCTTATGCTCGGGGATGACCAGCAAGGTATCGCACTTGTAAAACAAGAACTCTTTTTCGAATTTGCAAAAGATATTTTAAACGCTAAGCAAATCGATGAAGATAGCGAGGATGAGTAAATGCACGCGATTGAGCTGAAGCAATTAACGAAACATTATAAAGAAACCGCCGCCGTTGACCGTCTTGAGTTCTCAGTTGAGAAAGGGGAAGTTTTCGCTTTACTCGGTGAGAACGGAGCCGGAAAAACGACATTAATCAGTATGCTTTGCGGACTTCTTTCTCCGGATGACGGTGATGCATCAGTGCTTGGACACAGTATTTTGACTGATTTGGATAAAATAAAACCGAAATTGAATATGTCCCCGCAGGAAACAGCCATCGCTCCTCATCTAACCGTACGGGAAAACTTAGAGTTTATAGCCGGAGTCTACGGAATTCCGAAAAAAGAAGCAAAAAAAAGAACAGATGAGATGCTCGAATTGTTTCAATTAAAAGAGAAAGAAAGAGCAAAAACAAAAACATTATCAGGAGGAATGCAGCGCCGCCTCAGCATCGCAATGGGAATGATCACCAAGCCGGATATTTATTTCTTAGATGAGCCGACATTAGGGCTGGACGTCCGTTCACGCCGCGAGTTGTGGAAAAATCTTGAGGCATTAAAGGGAGACATGACGATTATATTAACGACACACTATTTAGAAGAGGCTGAAGCCCTGGCAGATCGTATTTGCATTTTAGAAAATGGGACTTTAAAAGCACTGGGCACGGCGGAGGCTCTGAAAATGCAAACTCATTCAGCCACATTTGAAGATGCCTTTTTAGCGATTTGTGACGGGGAGGCGGGTCTTTATGCTTGATTTCGCCATTCGCAACCGCAAAGAAATTTTTCGTGACCCCCTGTCTATTATCCTTGGAATCGCACTGCCTGTTATTCTATTGTTTCTGTTTACGGCGATTGAAAAAAATGCGCCGCTTGATACCTTTAAAATTCAGCACTTAGCACCCGGACTCATTGTTTTCGGTTTCGCTTTCCTTACGATGTTCTCTGCATTGCTGATCGCAAAAGACAAACAGACCGCCCTTTTGACCCGTTTGTTTGCTTCCCCTTTAAAAACAGCCGATTATGTCATCGGTTATGCACTGCCGATGCTGCCGTTAGCCATTTTACAAATCGTCATTTGTTTTATCGCAGCAGCGGCTGCCGGTTTATCCGCCGAGTGGATGAATCTTCTCGCAGGTATCGCTGTCTTGCTGCCGATTGCGATGATGTCCGTTTTCTTCGGTTTATGTTTAGGGGCTGTGTTTACGGACAAACAAATTTCAGGTATCGGAACGATTTATATTACACTCGTGCAATTTCTGGGCGGGGCTTGGATGGAGGTGAGCCTGCTCGGTGACACATTCAAACATATCGCTTATGCCTTACCGTTTATTCACTCGATCGAGCTGGCCCAGGAAGTCATATCCGGAGATTATTCTTCATTTCATCAGCATATTTGGCCGATAGCGGGATATACCGTTTTGGCGCTTGCACTTGCTTTCCTCAGTTTTATGAAAATCAGGAAGAAATAAAAAAAGCCGGCACTCCGTAATGGGAGCGCCGGTCTTCTTTATTACGTTTCTTTCAGAAGGCTTATCGTATGCGGCAGCAGACGGTCATCCCCCGGACTGCCATGGCCCGGAACGACAATGCTGATGTCCTGATATCTTTTCATGACTTTGCGGACGGCGCGCGGCCACTGATCCGGATAAAAGCCCGGAGTAGGCACGATTTCCTTTGTTTCTAAAGCCTTGATTAAGCATCCGCCGAATAAGAGCTTATCCTCAGGCAGCCAGACGGTCATATTGTCTTCCGTATGCCCTTTTCCCGGATAAAACGTTTCAATTTTCATATCGCCAAACTGCAGCTTTGTCACGTTTTTCAAATCTCCGAGCGGCCGGTCATATCCCTGCTGTCGGGCGAAGTCGGCGGTCAGTTTCGTGCTGTGCACCTTTACACCGTATTTGTACAGGGTGTTCAGACCGCCGATACGATCATCATGGGCGTGTGTCACAATGGCATCGGTCATCCTTTTTCCGGGAAACCGCTTTTTTATTTGTGTCATTAATTGCTCTGTGAGACTGTCATTCCACGGAGTATCAATCAGTACGATTCCTTTGGAAGTCTCAAGAAGCAATCCGTTCGCAGGGACGGGACTTCCGTCTGCCGTACCGATGCTTGTATGCATCCAGACATGCGGCGCCAGCTGTGTGAGAGTGACATCTTTTGCTGCGGAGCCATCCGCCGCATGTGCCGGTTTCATTCCGGCAGTAAAGAGGCCGAATAGAAATAACCCCGCAATTAATAATGAAAGCTTTCTCAAATTGAATCATTCCTTTCCGCATCTTTCATATATACGACTCAAAAAAACCCGGATATTTCCGGGCTTTTTCACACGTATTGATTTATTAACCGGCCTTTTCCCATGATTTGCGGCAGACGGGAAAGAGAGCGCTTACGTTTTTCCTCAAGTACTTTCTTTTCTGCGGCTGCGGTGTTTTCCTGGCGGCGTTCCACCTCTCTGTACACCCTGTCATTGGCGAGGGCGGCTGCTTTCGTAATGCCGGCGTAATCAGGCTTATAACCCGCTGCCCGGTTTGCGTATTGAGAATACTGCTGGTTTTGAATCCGTCCTGCATAAATCATATGTACCCCTCCCCTTCGCTTTTCATTTCCCTTAATCTTACTTTTTGAAACGCGGTTCTTTTGTTATGATATTCTTTGTCTATCAAATGGATGAACACCTTTTAATGGGAGGACCCCTTTTTGAAATGCGCCCGAATGAATAACCGAACGATACATTTACATAAATATTCTAGAGAACATTACCAATTCCTTTTTGAAGAAGCTCAGAAAGGAAATATTTTTTGCGCACATTGTGAGCAGCCCGTCTTGATGCGGCTTTCGATTTTAGAGCAGCCGGCATTTTATCACCGGCAAAAGGGAGACTTCACCGCCTGTGAAAAAGCATGCGCGGCCGAGGAACCGCAAGCGGAGAAAGAAAAAGAAGAGTATAAGAAAGCCGGCATGTTCCGCCTGCCGAAAGGAAAAGCGATTTCAGAGAATCCGAAACCGATCGTCTCAGAATGGAAAAGCCCGAAAAAAGTGCCTGCGGCCGAACCGTTTTCACCAACATCCGAGGCGGCTGATACATCTTTGTTCCCCGGCATCGGCCTGAACCGTGAACAGATGAAGGCAGTTACTGAAACGGACGGACCTTTGTTAGTGCTTGCCGGAGCGGGAAGCGGAAAAACAAGGGTGCTGACAGCACGCGCCGCCCATATGATTGAACACCTCGGCATTTCACCTGAGAATATGCTGCTTGTGACCTTTACGACAAAAGCCGTCGCCGAAATGAAAGAGCGGATGGCGAATGAGTACGGTCTGGCAGCCGGAAAAGTCTCCCGTCTCGTGACCGGAACATTCCACAGCTTTTTCTATAAAATACTCTATCACTATGATTCTTCAAAATGGAACGGCAGCCAGCTTTTAAAAATGGAGTGGCAAAAAGAGCAATATGTGAAAAAGGCGCTCTATGAAGAAAATTTGGATGAAAAAGAGTTTCCCGTCGACCAGGCGCTTCAGCTTATCGGCTGCTGGAAAAACACATATCTCCCCCATGAGACCATTCCGCTTGCGGACGACTGGGAGAAAAAAGTGTACAGGCTCTACGAACATTACGAACGGCAAAAGCGGGAAAAACGGCAATTTGATTTTGATGACATGGCCCAAGGCTGTTATGAACTGTTTCAAAGCCGGCCTGATATTCTCGCACAGTACCAAAACAGATTTTCTCATATTTTGATTGATGAGTTTCAAGATATCAATCCTGTCCAGTACAACATTATGCAAATGATCGCAAGCCCTGAGAATAACCTGTGCTGCGTGGGTGATGACGACCAATCCATTTATGCGTTCCGCGGCAGCAGCCCGTCTTTCATTTTAGATTTTCAAAAGGATTATCCGGCTGCAAAGACCATTTACTTAACGGCAAATTACCGATCGCCGCATCCGATCGTCTCAAGCGCTCATGCCGTCGTAAAGAAAAATAAAAAACGGTATGAAAAAACACTTTCTGCCGTCAAAGACGGCGTTCACAATCCCGTGATATTTTATCCTTACGATGAAGAAGAAGAAGCGACCATGATCGTTTCGGATATGAAAGAGAAGATTCAAAACGGGGCGAGTCCTGACGACTTTGCCGTGCTTTACCGGACAAACAGCGCCGGACGGGCCATTTATGAAAGACTGCATCAATCATCGATTCCTTATCATGCCGACAGGGGTGTGCAGACGTTCTACAGCCGCAGAATCGTACGCCAGATCCTCGCCTACTTATATGCGAGTCAGAATGAAGATGATCCGGATGCGGTGAAAGACCTGCTGCCCGCCTTATTTTTAAAGCAATCCGCCCTGCAAACGTTAAAGGCGCTGTCAATCACGGAAGATTGCACGATGATTAAGGCACTGACGAAACTGCCTAACCTGAAGCCTTTTCAAATAGGGAAGATCAAGCAGATCGTTCCGTTTTTCGCAAGCATCCGGACAATGAAGCCGGTTGAAGCCATCACCTTTGCAGAAAGCAAAATGGGTTTTTCCGAGTATTTAAAAAAACGGGGCAATGAGGGGAACAAACTGGAAAAAGGCTCTGATGATCTCAGGGATGTCAAAGTGGCCGCCAAAAAATTCAAAACGATTCCCGATTTTCTTGCGCATGTCGATCATATGCGCGCCGCTGAGAATCTGAAAACTGATGAAAACGGCGTCGAACTGCTGACCATTCACCGCTCTAAAGGTCTTGAATTCAATACGGTCTATATTTTAGGCGCGGCTGACGGCTCGATCCCCCATGACTTCGCGCTTGAGACGGCGAGACAGGGCGATCCCGCTCCGCTCGAAGAAGAAAGACGGCTTCTGTATGTCGCAATGACAAGGGCCATGCAGCATTTATATGTATCTTGTCCCGCGTACAGGCGGGGAAAAACAGCGCGCAGCTCAAGATTTCTCGAGCCCCTTCTTCGGACGGACAGACGGAGCGCACTCAGGATATAAAGAACCCGGCAGATCACTGCCGGGTTCTTCTCACATAAAAAGGCCTTTTTAGCAAGGCCGGCTGATGCCTATTTATTGTTCAGCATTTTAGAAATGGTGCCAAAATCAAGTTTCTCTTTACCGCTTGTAATAGATTGAACGATTTTGTCTTCCAATTCTTTCGGAACACGCTTGTTAGCCAGCTGGGACACCTTCTGAATGACGCCTCTCACCGTGTTTTCATCTTTGAAATTGGCATTTTGCAATGATCCTGCAAGGTTCATGACATCCTTCATGCTGACGCCTGTTTTCTTCTCAATATTTTTGAAAAATTGATTATCCATGGTGTGCCTCCTTTTGTGGAGTAATACGATATTGTATGAATAAAGAGCGGAACATGTGCCCGTAAGACAAGGAAAAAATTCCGAGTGCCCCGTCTCTATACTCCTTCATACATCAGGGAAGCACGGGACTGAACGGTCCCGCGCTTATCCAAGGTCTTGCTAAGGTTTAGCCAAAAAAGGATGCACCGACAATGATCAGAAGGATGAACAATACGACAACAAGAACAAATGTTGAGCCGTATCCGCCTCCGACATAGCCGCCTCCGTATCCGCCGCAGCCGCCATAACCGCCGTAGCCGCCGCCGAATCCGCCATATCCGAATCCCATATCTAAGCACCTCCTTTACTCTCTATACTCTATGTGAGCCGACTTGTTTGGCTTGGATAAATGCATAGGGCCGGTGCGGATTTCATTCATTTTAGTGAGAATGCTCATTTTTCTTCAGTTTTGCTTCTGTTTCGGCGGCAAACACATCTATCCATTCCTCAAAGCGCGATCCCGCTTCATCAAACTCAGACAGCTGTTTTTCAATAGATAAGATATATTTGTCATGCTCCCGCTGGTTTTGATTGTGCCGGCGGTATTTACCGTTTATGAATGATTCAAATATATTCATAACATCCCCTCCTTCTATGATCTATGCCGAACAGAGGCCGGCGTTCGGCAAAAAACAAAAAAACCGGAAGTTCCGGTTTTTTAGAAAACGGCTATTTCGGTTTTTTCTTTTGGCCGCAGCCGCAGCCTTTTTTCTTAATTTTTTTTTCGTAAGGCTGATGCACAGTTGACTTGTATGGAGAATGTTGGGAAGGTTTGCTTGATTGATTCATGGTGATCCTTCCTTTCCTTATGTCATATATGCCAGTTTATGCCGAAAGTGACGGTAAGTTGCTGGTGGAACCGCCTTATTCCTGCAGAAGACGAGAAACCGCAGCTTCAATGATCCCGGCCGCGCCGGCGATGGCTAACAGCAAAATCAGCCATTGCGCAGCCTCGGGTACCACAATCTGGGCCGCAATTAAAAAGGCGGCGCACCACACGCCCGTACACCAGTAGCAGCTGAGAAGTTCACCGATAAATGCCCTGATGCCTTTTCCTTTTATGACAATGTAGGTTTCTGTCGTGCCGTCTGGTGCGGTTTCTGTTTTTTCCTCGTGAAAAAGGCTCCGAAGCGGCGCCATAATGGTGTCAAATACGAAAAGCCTGGCCAGCCGGAAAACGGCAAACGATAACAGAATAAATGAAAGCCAATTGATAACCACCTGTTCACTCCTTTTCAAAACTTGACCTCTTTATACATATGCGAAAACCCTGATCTTCATGAATCGCACCTTGTCCGATAAAAAAATAGGTGCGATTTAGTTGTTTTTCTTATTCCGCTCGGCGTTTCATTTGCATTATATAAAGTATGAATGAGAAAGGAGTGAAGGTTATGTCGTTTGAAGAAAAAGTCGAAACACTGCAGCCGCAAATATTCGAACAATTATCCAACGAATTCGAGCAGAAGATCGAAGTGATTGATTGCGAAAATGTCACAATAGATACAACACTTATAACGGCCGCTCTTTCAATACAAGCTTCAGTTACTACGGCGATTATCCTTGCGACACAGCTCGCGATCGCAGATGAAGACACAGCCGACCAAATGGCAACCGAACTGCTGATCCTCGATGATTGCCAAATAAAAAAGCGAACCCTCATTCAAGTCATTAACAGCCGCAATGTCAAAATCACACTGACTGCAGACGATATCATGGCCTTTGTACAAACTTTGTTTCAATTATTAAATATACTTTTTGCTGAACTAGACATCCTTTAACCTTTCTTTTCAAATATTTAAATAGAGGTGAGAACAAATGGCAGATAACGAAAAAATAAAAAAAGAACTCGAAAGTCTACCAGAAGTGGATCCGCTTTTAAAAGTGCTTGTCAGCAATGTCTTCAAAAAACACGGCGTGACAAAGGATAAAATGAGGGAAATCCCTGATGAAGAAAAAGAAATGCTGATCGCATTAGTCAAAGACATGCAGGCGAAATCAGAAGCTTTTCTTGAAAGCCAGAAACAGAAAAAAGAGCAGGAAAAAGCGCAAGAACAGCAGACAAATCCGCAAACCCGCAGAGAACAATTAATCGAACAGCTCCGGCAAAGACGCCAAAATCCCGGTCAATAACTAAAAAATAGTGATTTTTATCAGGATAGATGCCTGAGTCAAAGTAAGGGGCCGGCTCATTTAATATTAGTAAAAGAAAAGGAGGAATAGATATGGAAAGCAGACCATACTCTTGGGTTGCACTTGATCCTGAATGCGAACATCCGCGAGAAGAAAAAGAAGAAAAAGAAGGCAGAAGATGCAGTGTTTGCTGTAACGGAAACGGATTCGGCGAAGATAATGCCTTCATCGACCAGGACCTGGCTCAAGCGAATCTCAACAAACAAGTTTCTGAAGAAGCGATTATTATCAGAGACTCTTGTGATATTAACGTAACGTCAACAGACGTTCAGGCAGTCGCTTCAGTCATGACAGCTCTTAATGCAGCAGTCGTAACGGCCACTCTCACTTCAATCGCTGACGGAGTCATCGCTGAATTGGTCGCACAAGACTTATTGCAGCTAACAGCTAACAAACAAATCAACCGTCAAAAACTGCTCATCGAAAACTCCCGCGGCGTAAACGTGACAACAGTAGATGCCGATATCGCAGTGTTGATCTCAACAGCGACAAATACACTGGTTGCCATCTTAGTCATCACCCTGATCCTCTAAAAAGAAAAAGCAGAGCTAAAAATGCTCTGCTTTTTCTTATTTTCTCCGCATATGATGAATATATAGACGTTCACCCACACCAAGTGAGGCTCGCGTACATATGTTGTTAAAGACAAAAGTCAAATACCCTAAAAGAAGGAGCTGAAATCCATGAGCTGCGGAAAACACCATGGCCGAGATGAAAGTTGTGTATGCGATGCAGTCGAGAAGATTTTAGCAGAACAAGAGGCTGTTGAAGAACAATGCCCGACTGGATGCTATACCAATCTGTTAAGCCCGACGGTTACCGGTAAAGATACCATCCCGTTTCTCTTGTTTGATAAAAAAGGCGGTTTGTTCTCCACATTCGGGAACGTCGGAGGATTTGCGGATGACAGCCAGTGCTTCGAGTCTATTTTCTTCCGGGCAGAAAGAGTTTGTGATTGCTGCGCAACGCTTTCAGTATTGCGCCCCGTAGATGTGCACGGCGACACCCTCAGCGTCTGCCATCCTTGTGACCCGGATTTCTTCGGTTTAGAAAAAACAGATTTTTGCATTGAAGTTGATCTGAGCTGCTTCAGCGCCATTCAATGCCTTTCACCGGAGCTTGTTGACCGGCCTGCGCCGCACAAAGAGAAAAAGCATCACGGATAGTCATTGATTCGCATCTTTCCTAAAGAAGAATCCCCTTCCAACCTTCTATTACAGATGCAATCATCAGCCCGCCCGGACTTCCGGGCGGCTGACTCTCCGATATCGTTTAATCCGGTATATAAAACGTGAAGTCAGGAGGGATATTATGAGCAAGCATACAACATACTGTGTGCGTGAAGCGGTAGAAAATATTGAAGACCTGCAAAATGCGGTCGAGGAAGATTGCCCGACCGGATGCTATTCCAACCTTTTATCGCCGGGTTTTTCATTAGGCGATACAGTTCCGTTTGTGCTTTTCACTTCTAAATCATCACCGTTTACCGCATTCGGAAATGTCGGCGAGCTGGATAACGGTCCGTGTTTTAACACCGTTTTTTTCAGAGTTGAAAGGGTCTGTGACGGCTGTGCCACATTAAGCCTGCTTATTGCTTTTGACGAGCATAAGCACATTCTTGATTTTACAGATAAAGACTCTCTCTGCGATGTATTCCGTTTAGAAAAAACGAACTATTGCGTTGAAGTCGATCTCCATAGCTTCTGCGCCATCAATTGCCTGAACCCGAGACTGATCAACCGCACACATTCTTAAATCAAAAAGCATAAAAATAAGCTGCCGGATTAAAGAATTCAGGCAGCTTTTTGTATGGTTAAAATCCAAGCGGATGCAGCGAGGTAATATCGTCTATTGCGAGTTCTGCCGGCGCTCCGTTGCTTGTCGTCCGCAGGAAGATCGCATTATTTTTTCTGCCGACGATTACGCCTCTGTAGGTTTTCCCGTTGGCTTCTATCAGACAAAGGGTCCGCGGCATATTATGCGGCAGCTTCGTTAAGAAATCAATTTTTTCAAGAATAGACATTCTGCTCATCGGCTTTTTCACGCGCTTTGGCGGAACCTTTTCCTCTGGGGCGGCATTGTGAACCGCTTCAGGCTCTTTTTCAGCGGCGTCAGGCTTGGCAGTGTCCTGCTCCGCTTGCGCCGGAACTTCTTGAACGGCTTCTTCTGCGCGGCTGTGCTGTTCAGGCACTTGCTTTTCTGGTTCGACAGCCGCTGCTCCTTCAGGCTGAGATTTACATTCTTCCTCCCGCTTTTCATGCATCGGCTCTTCTTCCGGCGGCTGAGGCGCTTTCCTTTTTTTGATTAATATGTCCTGCATTGATGATTGCGTGTCTGAATAATCCGCCTGAACAATATACATGAGCGGTTTTTTTTCCGCGTTTCTGTTTTGTTTTGACATCTTCATCCCTCCGATTCTGTCATGTTTTATTTATATGACGGAATGATTAAAATCAGAAGAAAGAAAAAAGCAATCCCTGAAAGGGACTGCTTGTTATTTAACGAGCGGTAATATGGAATCCTGAATCAACGTGAAGATTTTCGCCCGTGATGCCTCTTGACAGGTCACTGAACAAGAATGCAGCCGTGTCGCCCACTTCTTCAGGTGTTGTCGTGCGGCGCAGCGGCGCGCGCTCTTCAATTTCTTTCAGGATAGAGTTGAAATCACTGATTCCTTTTGCAGACAGCGTACGGATCGGTCCTGCTGAAATGCTGTTGACGCGGATGTTTTCTTTTCCTAAGTCAGCGGCTAAATATCTGACGCTCGCATCAAGGGACGCTTTTGCCACACCCATTACGTTATAGTTTGAAACGACGCGCTCTCCGCCGAGGTAAGTGAGTGTAACGATGCTTCCGCCTTCAGTCATAATCGGACGCGCAGCTTTTGCGACCGCTGTCAGAGAGTAAGAACTGATGTTATGCGCAAGCAGGAATCCTTCGCGGTTCGTATTTAAATATTCGCCGACAAGCTCTTCTTTGTTTGCGAACGCGATGCAGTGCGCGATGCCGTGAATCACGCCGACCTGCTCTTTAATGCTCGCAAAGCAAGTTTCGATCTCAGCGTCATTTGTCACATCACACGGAAGGATGATGGAATCATTTCTTTCTAATGTAGCCGCAAGGTCATGAACTGATTTTTCCAAGCGCTCTCCCGCGTAAGTGAAAATGAGGCGCGCTCCGGCTTCATGCAGCGAACGGGCGATTCCCCATGCGATACTGCGTTTATTGGCAACGCCCATCACAACGATGTTGCGGCCTTTAAGTGAGAAATTCATATGTATAAAGCCTCCTGTAATCGTCTTAAAGACATAGTTTTAGTACCTGATCTTAATTTTTATCATATCATAACCTTGTCCAGATTGAAAGCATGGGAAAAAGACCGCGGATGTTGAAGCGGTCTCTTTTTTATCTCGTCTGCAGACTGTTCCTTTTAAAGGCAAAATGATTGGTCGGGCCGTGTCCCTCTCCGATGCCGAGCGTATGTTCCACGGCTTCCCGCACAAAATTGACGGCTGTCTCAAACGCGGTCTGAATGCTTTTCCCCTTTGCCGTTTCCGCCGTCAGCGCGGCTGCGAACGTGCAGCCTGTTCCGTGGGTGTGTTTGGTGTCAATATAAGCGTGGCTGATTTGGGTAAAAGACGAACCGTCAAATAATAAATCAACGATTCTCCCCTGTTCAGGCTGGTGTCCGCCTTTTATGATGACATGCTTTGCACCAAGCTTGCAAAGGCATTCGGCCGCTTTTTTCCGGTCCTCAAACGTTCGGATTTCCATTCCCGTCAATACCTCAGCTTCCGGAACATTCGGCGTCACCGCATAGCTGCGCGGAATTAACAGCTCTTTTAACGCGGCCTGAGATTCCTCACGCAGCAGGGAAGCGCCTCCTTTGGCAATCATGACGGGGTCGGTGATGACATGATCAAGCCCGTACTGATCCATTTTTTCCGCAATTTCCGCAATCATTTCCGCGCTCCACAGCATTCCCGTTTTTACAGCGTCAGGCCGCAAATCTTCCGCCACCGCGTCAATCTGGCTGCCCAGCGCTTCCCGGGTGAGCGGATAAATGCCGTGAACGCCCAAAGTGTTCTGGGCGGTTACCGCTGTAATGGCTGACATCCCGAAAACGCCGAGCTCCTGAAAGGTTTTGAGATCCGCCTGTATACCGGCACCGCCTCCTGAATCTGATCCGGCAATCGTCAATGCTTTGCATATGCTCATGATGTTTTTCTCTCCTTTCGCATTATCCGATCCATTTATGATAAAAAGATTTCGCTCTGCTGATATCACTTGTGCCGTGTATTAATGCTCTGCCGTCACGAAACAGAACCATCTTGAACTTGTCTGTGCAAAACGAAATTAAATACGGGTTGGCTGAAACATCAAGCCCTGTCCGTCTGAGCTGTCCCGCAAGTTTTTGCAGATCAAACTGTTCGGAGATCCCCGTTCTGATCTGCACCGTGTTCCGCCCGCACAGAACCGCCGCTTTTGTCTGATTTTCATAGGATAAAAACGGAAAATTGTTTGTGCCGCAGCTTGGGCAATCAGCCGACTTAAGACGGGCGACGTTTATTTCTGACCGTTCATTTTTCCATAAATCAAAGGAACGGAGAACATGCTCGATAGATCCGCCCGTTAACAGCTTCAGCGCATCTGCTGCCTGAAAAACGGCCGTCTGCAATACAGCCGGGCTGATGATTCCCGCCGTATCGCATGTCATACCGCCTAAAGGCAATGTCTCAAGCAGACAGTGAAGGCACGGCGTGACACCGGGAATGACGGTAAAAGAGAGCCCGTAGCTGCCGACACAGGCGCCGTACAGAAAGGGAATCCCTTTCTGCACAGCCGCATCATTCACAATCAGCCTCGTTTCAAAGTTGTCGGCGGCATCCACGATGAGAGAGGCGTCACGAATCAATCCGGGTGCGTTTTCCGCAGTGACATCCATGACAAATCCCTCGACCTCTACATCACTATTTATAGATCGAAGCCGTTTTTCAGCCGCCGCGGCTTTCGGCATTTCCTGTCTGACATCGTCTTCGGTATAAAGCTGCTGGCGCTGGAGATTACTCCACTCCACATAATCTCTGTCAGCGATCGTTACCTTCCCGACTCCTGCTCTGACAAGCATCTCCGCACTTGCCGTCCCAAGCGCACCCGCGCCGATAATCACGGCATGAGACGACCGGAGCTTCTCTTGGCCGGAGGGACCGATCGGCTGAAACAGCTCCTGTCTGGAATATCTGTCCGTCATACCGGAAGACCGTCTCGCGGACTGCTTGCAGTTCCGTAATCTTTCACCGGAATTCTCCCGGCTTCATAAGAAAGGCGGCCCGCTTCTACGGCAAGCTTCATCGCCCGGGCCATCTTGACCGGATCATCAGCGCCTGACACAGCGGTATTTAACAGCACGCCGTCAGCCCCGAGCTCCATCGCGTAGGCGGCGTCTTTTGAAGATCCGACGCCGGCATCGACAATGACCGGCACCTTCGCCTGTTCAATGATAAAGGATAGATTCAGCGGATTTAAAATTCCCTGACCGGAACCGATCGGGGAAGCGCCCGGCATAATGGCATGCACTCCGAGCTCCTCAAGACGTCTTGCGAGCACGACATCGTCTGACGTATACGGAAGCACGATAAATCCCTCTTCGAGCAGCTGTTCTGATGCTTTCAGCGTTTCAACCGGATCAGGCAAAAGTGACCGGCTGCATCCGATGACTTCTACTTTTATCATGTCACAAAGCCCTGAAGCTTTGGCAAGCCTTGCGATTCGGACCGCCTCTTCAGCCGTTGCGGCACCGGCCGTATTCGGCAGAAGCGTGTATTTAGACAAATCAAGCTGTTCGAGAAAGTTAGGCTGAGACTCTTCAAAGATGTTCATCCGCCGCACCGCAAAGGTTAAAATATCTGATTCCGAGACAGCCACCGCCTCTTTCTGAATCTCAAAACTCGGATATTTTCCCGTTCCTAACAGCAATCTTGACTGAAACTGTTTTCCGCCTATTGTTAACATCCTCATCCGCCTCCTACAAAATGGACAATTTCTATGACATCGCGGTCACACAAACTTGTATTTTCATAATTCTTTTTTTCAATGATTTCTTTATTTCTCTCCACAACTACGATTCTTTGATCAAGCTGGTACGATTCAAGCAAATCCTGAACCGTCCCCTCATTTCGATTCCAATCAATTTGTTTTCCGTTCAGCTGAAGAATCATATATGAACAGCCTCCTTGCGATCAATTCGAAACGCTTCTTCCCATTCCTGTTTAATCTGTCTTTCCAGGATCATATCCCGCACCATTTCAGCCGTTGCCGGCGCCAACAGGATGCCGTTCCGAAAATGGCCGGCGGCGAAGATGATGCCGCTGTCTTCAGGATGCCGCCCGATAAACGGCTTTCCGTCTCTTGTTCCCGGCCTGAGTCCCGCCCAAAACCGGTCTATTTTCATATGTTCGATGGCGGGAAGCATGGTTTTCGCTTTTCCAATGACGGCCTCAATTCCTCCGATGTCAGGCGTATCGCTCCAGTCGCCCTGTTTCATCGTGGCGCCGATGACAAGCCGGCCGCTTTTTCTCGGGACGACATAACAATGATCATGGTAAAGGGTTTTGGTCAGCGGGGTATCGTCATTCCACACGGAAAGGCATTCTCCCTTCACAGGAAAAAAAGGCTGTCCCAAGCCGAGCTGGCTGAAAAACCGGCCGCTCCATACACCGCTTGCAACTGCGACTTTGTCAGCATAGACATCCCCGCCGGATGTTGTGATGCAATATTCTCCGTTCACCCGTTTTACGGAGGTGACTTGTGTATGCTCATATATGTCAGCGCCATAGCGCCGCGCTTCTTTTGCATACGCTTTGCAGACATAGTACGGTTCGACATGGACATCGTCTTTTATAAAACTTGCGCCGAGAATGTCTTCTGAAGCGTAAGGCTCTTTTTCAAGGGCATCTTCCGCTGAAAGCCAGGTGACGGAAGGCAGATCATCCATCTTCCGTAGACGGGCGATATCTTCTTCGGTATACGCCAGTTTAAGCATTCCGCCGTTATGGCGCCTGATGTCAATGCCGCAAGCTTCCTCAAGCTCTTGCCCCGCCGCTTCATACAGCCTTTGACTGTGCATGGCAAAATCAAAAAACGCATCCCGGTTTTCACATTCCGCATGAGCGCCCAGCATTCCCGCGGCAGCGCTTGTCGTTTTTCGGCCGACTTCTCCGGCTTCAAACAAGACAACGTTCTGCTGCGTCTTCGCCAGCTCATAAGAAATGGCGCACCCGATAATTCCGCCGCCGATCACCGCTGTATCATAGTGCTTCTTCATAATCGGCCTCCCTTACCGCGCGTGCATACCGTTTTGCCGCCTCCTCAGGATTTTCAGCTGAGAAAATACCTGACATGACGGCAATTCCGTCCGGTTTCGCCTGCTTTGTGTGTCCGATCGTCTGCATTGTCATTCCGCCGATTGCGATGACGGGGATGGAAAGCGTGCGTTTGATCTCTGAAAGCAGGCTGATGCCTCTTGCTTCAAGTCCTTGTTTACATTCGGTTTCAAATACATGGCCGAACACCACATAATCCGCATCTTCCTTTTCAGCTTGGATGGCTTCTTTCAGCGAATGAACCGAACGTCCGATATGAAGATGGGGAAATCTGCTTCGCACCTGCTTTACGGAAAAGCTGCGGGACGGAAGCTGAACACGGTGTATGTTGGCAAAAAGCGCGATATCCGCCCTGTCATTGATAATCAATTTGTCCTTATCCGCACCGCCCTTTTTCAAAAGGGACAAAAGCTGCATGATCTCTCCCGCTGTTTTATCCCGCTCACGGATATGGATAAAGCTTACTTCGCGCTGAATCGAAAGAATATCCTCGGCCAGCTCGGCAACGGGTTTGCGATTATCAGTTACCGCGTGCAGCTCCAAAGGATTCCACCTCTTTTCCGCCCTTCTCGGACCAGCCTTCTTTTTGATAGGCCATTCCCCAAAATTGATATTCATAATAGCTTGAAATCACAAAATTCTCTTTCATTTTCGCGCGGATGTCCTCTGTGCTGTTTTCAGCAATCTCGTCGAAACGGCTGATTTGTTCTTCGACTTGCTGCCTGAACCAGTCTCCGCCGTATGTACCGATCCATTTTTCATAAATCGGATGCTCCGGTTTGCACTCTTTTAAGTGTTCGCCGACTTCATAATAAAGCCAATAACAGGGCAGAAGCGCAGCTAATATTTCTCCAAAATTGCCGCTCATCACCGATCTGTACATATGAGACGTATAAGAATAGGCGGTCGGTGCCGGTTTAAATGCCGCACGGTCTTCTTCCGTAATCCCTAAAAGCTCCGTAAACTCGCGGTGCAGCGCCATTTCCGCTTCATATGTCCCTTGAGCGTGGCCCGCCATCCTGCCCGTCGTAAACAAGTCTTCGGCATATGCGGCGCCGAACGCCTGAACTTTTGCAAAATGCGTCAAATAGTAGGAATCTTGCAGCACGTAATAGCTGAAACGGTCTATCGGCAGGCTTCCGTCACCGATTCCCGTTACAAACGGATGAACAAAACTTCCGTCCCACCATTCGGCAGCCGCCTGTCTGCATTCTTCAGAAAATGTCATCATGTCTTCCCCCCTGATAAAATAAAAAAACCACTTTCCCGCATCGGAAAAGTGGTTTGGAATTTAAATGGATAAAAGGAACCCCAAAAAAATACCGCTCCACTTCCCTACGCAGGTCTGAACCTGTTCAAGTTATGAGGGTCTAAAAGTCTCACTTTTATCTCAGCCCTTATGAAGGACACCCCTAGTGGTCATACGATTAATGATTTAATTGTTATGCCTTCTATATTATCACGAATTGCAATTTGGTCAAGCTTCAAGGATTTTTCTCAGTTCCGACACGTAGTTGCGCGAGCCCGTAACGATGAGACGGTCTCCTGTTTTCAGCCGCGTGTCTCCGTGCGGAACGATGCTGTCCACACCTCTGAAAATCCGGACGAAAATCACATCGCCCATCAGCGGAAATTCCCGCAGAATGATGCCGTTATACGCCGGGTTTTCCAGATTGATCTGATATAACGAAGACTCCTCATTCGTCAGGAGGCTCATCACACCCGGCGCCTCAATTAATGCGCGCAAGAGCGTTTTTGTAGACAGAAGGATAGAAAAAATACTGATGCCCTCTTCCTTCAGTTTTGTTTCATGCTCAACCGAGCCGACGCTTGCGATGATACGCTCAGTCCCTTTCTCTTTCGCTATTAAGGAAATTTCGGCGTTCACATCTTCATTTCCCGTCGCCACGACAAGAATATCCGTTTTGAAAATACCGTGCGACTCAAGCGTACCGGGCTCGTAATCAGAAATCGTGTCAACCGAAAAAACCGATTCCGCAAGCGTTTCCCCGGCATTTTCCTGATACACATGGACGACCCGTACTTCATATTCCTCCTCAGGCAATTCCAGCGTAACCGGAAGTGTCATTTGGTTGGCGCCGATAAATGTAATGCGCTTTTTTTCCTGCGGCGCGCTTTGCCGTTTGTATAATTTCTTAAAGCCGATCGGCGTGATGATGCTGGCAATAACCGCAACTAAAGTCAGCGCGCCGGACATATTGGCGCTGATAATGTGGAGCCTTTCTCCGATCGTAGCCGCCGCGATAACAAGCGACAGCGTGGACGTCAGCAAAAAGCCCGAAGCAAACACGGTTCTTTTGTCATACCATTTCTTTAAATAAAACACCGGGAACATTTTGCTGATAAACAGCGCAAGCAGAAGCAGCGGAATCATCGTTACTGTTTTCGGATCTTGGAAAAGTGTCCAAATGTCCAATTTCACCCCGACCATGACGAAAAAGATCGGAATTAAAAACCCGTAGCCGAATGAATCCAGCTGTTCCACCATTTCTTTATTCGGAGACAGAAGCGATACCAGAACGCCTGCCAAAAACGCGCCGAGAATATTTTCCGCCCCGAGAGATTCCGATAAAGCGACAAGCACGATAATCAGTGTGAAAATGGCCCGCGTGCCGATCTGCACGGTGCCTTTAGACATCGACTGCACAAATGAACGGTGTTTAAAGATCCTGCCGAAGAAATACAGCACGACCCCCGCGGCAAAAAGAATCAACAGAAGCCACATATTTCCGCTGTCTTCTCCGTAAAGAGAAGAGAAAAAAGCGAGCAGAATCATCGTAGCCAAGTCCGCGATAACAGCGACAAGCAGGATGATCTGGCCGATATTGGAGTTCATGATCCGTTCTTCCTTTAAAGTCGGGACCACCACGCCGAGTGATATCGTCGAAATAATAAGCGTCATTAAAAATGCGTTTTGTATAAAACCGGCTAATACAAAAGCATAGGACAGCAGCAATGATAAAATAAAGATGCCGAAAAAGATAATCAGTGCGGCAGAAAACGTGTTGGGCGCTTCCTTGCCATTCGGAAGGAATTGTTTTTTCTTCCCTTTCTCAAATGAAGAAAAATCAATTTCCAAGCCGCTTAAAAACATTAAAAAGATAAAGCCGAGAACAGACAGCGTCTCCAGCCACGTGTCTCCCTGAACGACAAGATTCAGGCCGCTTTTTCCGATAATAAGCCCCATGATGATCTCCGCGACGACGACGGGGATGCTGAGCTTAAACCGATGTAAAAGGAGCGGCGTCAAAAAAGCGACGATCAGAACGACGACTAAAGATGCGACAGATGTGTGTTCCATTCGTAAATACCTCCTTAAAACAAGGGTTATAAAAGCCCGCTTAAAGCGGGCGAAACCTTACTTTTTTTTAAAAACATAACGCATATTCTAACAAGGCTGAACGCGAAAAAAAAGTGATAAGGCTTTATTTCTTTAATTCTTTTTTTAATTTGTGCAAAAACAGCGTAATTAGGTATAGGAATTAGCCCCATAATAAATAAAAAACCGTTAATAAGGAGGCTGACACGAATGGCTTATGACATCATCAGCGATATACACGGATGTTATGACGAAATGATCGCGTTAATGCAAAAGCTCGGATATGAAGTGAAAGACGGAACGCCCGTTCATTCTGAAGGCAGGACGCTTGTCTTTGCGGGGGATTTAACGGACAGAGGCCCAAAATCCGTAGAAGTGATGCGTTTTGTGGCAAAAGCATATGAAAAAGGAGCCGTCCGTTATGTCCCGGGAAATCATTGCAACAAACTGTATCGTTACTTAAAAGGAAACCCCGTAAAAGTGATGCACGGACTGGAAACGACGGCAGCCGAACTGAAAGAGCTGTCTCCCGCCGACAGAACGGAAGTCTCCAGACAATTCATCCGATTATATGAGTCAGCGCCGCTTTATGACATTTTACATAATGGCGATCTCGTTGTCGCCCACGCCGGCATAAAAGCTGACGATATCGGTAAATACTCGCGTAAGGTAAAAGAATTTGTTCTGTACGGCGATATCACGGGTGAAACGTATCCCGACGGCAGACCCGTCAGAAGAGACTGGGCCGCCGCTTACGAAGGCAAGGCATGGATTGTTTACGGCCATACCCCGGTAAAACGCCCCCGGATCGTCAACCGTACAATCAACATTGACACAGGCTGCGTCTTCGGCAATCAACTGACAGGCTTTCGTTTTCCCGAGCACGAAACCGTCTCTGTGGAAAGCTCAATGCCGTATGATGCTTCACGATTTCGCGAGGATCACGGCAGGCAGGCATGAAAAAAGCCCGAAACCGGCACACGGTTCGGGCTTTACATGTGTTCAATTAATGTTTTCATATCGTCAGGCACCGGGGCGTGAAAAACGAGCGTTTCTCCGGTCATGGGGTGTACGAATGAAAGCCGCTCACTGTGAAGAGCCTGCCGCGCAATTCCCTCATTTTTTCCGCCGTACAGTGTATCACCGACTAACGGATGGCCGAGGTAGCTCATGTGCACCCGGATTTGATGCGTCCGCCCCGTTTCCAGCCGCAGGGCTGCAAGCGTAAACGCATGTCCCGCTTTTTCCGTTTGAAAATGCGTCACCGCTCGTTGTCCCTCCGGCGTTACCATCCGCTCAATAATACTGTCGTGTTTTCTTCCGATGGGCGCGTCCACCGTTCCTTCCTTCTGCGGCATGATGCCGTGTACGACAGCGAGATACCGCCTGCTGACAAGCCCCTTCTTCTGCGCTGCTGACAAAAGAGAATGGGAAAGCCGATGTTTGGCGATCAGCATCGCCCCCGATGTATCCCTGTCAAGGCGGGTGACAAGATGAACCGTTGATGGCACGCCGCTTTTTCGGTAGTGGCTGATCACTCCGTTAGCGATGCTTCCCGACGGATGTTCTCTTGATGGAATTGAGGAGACATACGGCTGTTTATTGACCACAAGCACATGGTCATCTTCATAAAGAATATCAAGCGGAACCGGCTCAGGCAAAAGCGTTTCACTCACATGCTCCTTCGGAAATTCAATCTTAAGCACGTCTCCGTCCGCTAACACGGTGCGGACGGTTACATGCTCTCCGTTCACAAGCAGGTCTCCCCCGCCGAATTTAATGTCAGCGAGTAGCCGCTTTGAAATGCCGAGCTGCGCCGTATATTCTTTTATCGTCATGCCGGCTTCCCGGGCAGTCATGTTCTTTTGGATAAAAAAGTTGTCCAATCCGTTTCCTCTTTCTATTCGCCTTTTCCGATAAAGGAGTCCTGCACCCTTTTCCAAAACGGAAAAGGGCGGAATCTTGCAAATCTGACTTTTTCATTTGCCACACGGCATAGAATGGACTTGACATCCTTATGCAGCAAGGTTAAATGATCAATTGTGACTTGAAAGTCGACGTCGTTTCTCGGTTTGATGACACAGTTATGATGATCGGGAAGCAAAAGCGGCGAACCGACAGTCCTGAACACTCTGTTGTTGATGGATGCCATTTCCGCAAGCTGAATCGCCCTGATGGAAGGGTGGATGATTGCGCCGCCTAACGCCTTATTATAAGCCGTGCTTCCGGAAGGCGTAGACAGACATAAACCGTCCCCCCTGAACGTTTCAAACAGCTGGCCTTTAATTTCCACGTCAGCGACGAGACTGCCTTCTATGCTTTTGATCGTACATTCGTTCAAAGCCAGATACCGCTCCTCACGCTCTTCATCATGATAAGTGACAATCACCTCAAGAAGGGGATACTCCACGGTATGATACGGCGTTTTGGCAATGGCCAGAACGAGCTTTTCTATCTCCTGCGGAACCCAATCGGCATAAAAACCCAAATGCCCCGTGTGAACTCCGACAAACGCCGTTTTATCGAGACGGTCGCTGTACCTGTGAAATGCGTAAAGAAGCGTTCCGTCACCGCCGACGGAAATAACGATTTCCGGCTCTTTTTCATCCAAGGTCATATCAAAATCGAGTAAATACGCCTGTATTTTGCTTTTCAGTGTATCTGAAACCTCGTCTCCTTTTGAAGAAACGGCAAATTTCATGCCATTCCCCTCCTTTCCTACTGGCGGTCTCCCGCTTTTTTCTTTCGCGAGAACGCGGCTTGGGCTTCCTGGATTTCTCCGCGGATTTCTGACATTTCTTCATCGAGCCGGGATGCGGCTTCTGAGGCCCGCTGCAGCCTCAGCTTTACTTTTTCGGGAATGTTCCCGCTGTATTTGTAATTCAGTGAATGCTCAATGGTTGCCCAAAAGTTCATGGCAAGCGTCCGAATCTGTATTTCCACAAGAACGTGCTTTTCACCGGACGTTGTTTGTAAAGGATATAAAACGACAAGGTGGTAAGACCGATATCCGCTTTCCTTATGCTCTGCTATGTAATCCCGCTTATCGACAACGGTAAAATCTTTTCTGGCAAACAGCATATTTTTGACGATCTGGATATCATCGACAAATTGGCACATAATACGCAGCCCCGCGATATCCTGCATCGTTTCAATCTGATGAAGCGGTATGCTTTTTCGTCTCGCTTTTTCAAGTATGCTCGCCACCGGCTTCACGCGGCCTGTCACAAACTCAATCGGTGAGTGGTCATCTTCATACTCATAAAGGGTTCTGACGCCTTTCAGCTTCACCTTTAATTCTTCAACAGCCTGGCGGTATGGCGCTAGAAATTGCTCCCATTGTTTGTCATCCATCGTACATCCCCCAATTCCGAACCTGTTCTAAAGAAATACGTTTTTCACTTTTTCTTCCATATCTCCGTAGTTTGCATTATCTTTAATATTTTCAAGAAGATAATCGAGTTCTTCATGCAGCCCTGAAAGTTCAACCGTTTTTCCGCCGGCCTCAAGGACCGCCGGCTTTCTTTGGTCTAAGGCTTCTTTCAGATCCGGCCAGATATGTTCTTTTATAATGACATATTCAAAAGAGTCAGCTGATTCAAGTATGTATACAAAAGCAAAGTGATCGGAATCAACAAGCATTTGACCTGAGGCTTTGCGTTCCGCTCCGCTTAAGTCCTCTCCGCATTTCAAGCGGAGCGCGTCTTCTGTTAATGATGCATTTTGGATTTCAATTCTCTTTTGCATAATGTTCTCCTTTTTTAACAAAGTACAGCATTTATTTTATCATATCAAGGTCGATATTGATAAACGTAACCTCTAAAGAGATAATGGGAATTATACAATTTTTCGTCCTGAAAGGAAGACGGTCATGACCCAAGAAATAGAAATTGAATTCAAAAACCTGCTGACAAAATCAGAATTTCTGAAGCTGAGTGAAGCACTCTGCATGAAAGAACATGATTTTAAACAGCAGGTCAATCATTATTTCGACACGAAAGATTTTTCCCTGAAACAAAAAAAATCAGCACTCCGCATCCGAGAAAAAGACGGCGCGTTCGTCCTGACGTTAAAAGAGCCTGCTGCGGTCGGTCTGCTGGAAACGCATCAAGAGCTTGCGGCACCTGATCTTGACGTCTTCAAGATTCCGGAAGGCCCCGTCAAACGTCAGCTGGAAGGTCTCGGAATCAACTCAGAACACATTTGCTATTTCGGGACGCTGTCGACCGCACGCGCGGAAAAAGAATCAGAAAAAGGCTTAATCATTTTAGATCACAGCCGATATTTAGAGAAAGAAGACTTTGAATTGGAATTCGAGGCTGCTGACTGGGATGAAGGAAAACGGGCGTTTGAACAATTGCTCAAGCAATTCGGCATCCCAGAGCGGATCACGAAAAATAAAATCCAGCGTTTTTATGAACAGAAACAAAAAAAGGTGGAATGACACAGTGAATATAACGAATTGGGCGGCCCTTCTCCAGCTGCAATCAATGGCGCTGCAATCAATCTCTCATACAAGCACGGCTTCAGGCGGACAATCTTCAGAAAGCCCGCTTGCCAATTTCAGCGCGCTTCTCAGCCAGTATACGGACACAGCCGTCCGGCAGCAGCCGGAATCAGGGATTTTAAACGGTGTGCGGACCGCTCACGCTTCATATTCACCGAGAATTCCCGTTTCATCCGATTCCGCGGCAGCTTCACAGACCGCTTCCCCAAGCATAAAGTCTGCGAATGCGGCTTCTGACATCAGCACCGGAAACTTTTCAATAGACAGCGCCATTCAGAAAGCGGCCGAAAAATACGGTGTGGACGAAAAGCTGATCCGCGCGGTTATTAAACAGGAATCAGGCTTTAATCCGAAAGCGGTCAGCGGTGCGGGGGCAATGGGACTGATGCAGCTCATGCCTTCCACGGCAGAATCACTCGGGGTGTCAAACCCGCTTGATCCCGTCCAGAACGCTGAGGGCGGCACGAAGTACTTAAAGCAGATGCTCACGAAATACGACGGAGATGTATCTCTCGCGTTAGCCGCCTACAACGCAGGCCTCGGCAACGTAGATCGGTACGGAGGCATTCCGCCGTTTAAGGAAACACAGCAGTATGTCAAAAACATAACCAAACAGTATTACGCGTAAACCAGAGAGGCTTCCTTCGCCCTCTGGTTTTTTTGCGGAGTGAAATCTTACACATGAATGAAGGCGATGTGATATGATATGAAATACAAGCGCCTGACAGAAAGGCACTTTGTTTGTAGAAATAAAATGTTATTGCTAAAATATACAGTAACTGAAGATAGTAAAACAAAAAGATAAATTCGCAATGGGAATTATGATTCCTATTAGCCATATAAAGGAGTAGTCAACATGGGACAATCGTTTAACGCACCATATGAAGCGATTGGAGAGGAACTTCTATCGCAACTTGTTGATACTTTTTATGAGCGTGTCTCGTCTCATCCCTTGCTGAAGCCGATATTTCCAAGTGATTTGACTGAAACGGCCAGAAAACAAAAGCAATTTTTAACCCAGTATTTGGGCGGACCTCCTCTTTATACTGAAGAGCACGGACATCCCATGCTCAGGGCAAGGCATCTCCCCTTTCCGATTACGGACGAGAGGGCTGATGCGTGGCTAAGCTGTATGAGCAAAGCGATGGATCAGGTCGGGCTGGAGGGCGATATTCGTGAATTTCTGTACGGGCGTCTGGAACTGACGGCCAGGCATATGGTAAACCAGTCAGAAGCGGAGGATCGATCATATTGACGAATTATCAGCATGAGCAATACTTCGCCCATTGCCACGGACATCCAAAAAAACCGCTCGAAATTTACATGTTTGTCGACCCTTTATGTCCTGAATGCTGGTCGCTGGAGCCCGCCATAAAAAAATTAAAAATCAAATACGGACGTTTTTTTACGCTGCGGATCATTGTTTCCGCGAGCATTACATCGCTGAATAAGCAAAAACGGAAAAAACACCTTCTTGCCGAAGCTTGGGAAAAAATTGCGAACCGTTCCGGGATGCCCTGTGACGGAAGCCTTTGGCTCGAGCAGGATCAGCCTCTTTCATCGCCCTACCTTGCCGCACTCGCTTTAAAAGCGGCTGAACTGCAGGGAAGAAAAGCGGGCATTCTGTTTCTCCGCAGCATGCAGGAAAGCCTGTTTGTCTCCAAGCAGAATATTACAGATGAAGACGTTCTTTTAGAAATTGCCGAAAAGACGAAATTGGATGTTAAAGAATTCAAGCGCGACCTCCATTCGCAAAGCGCGGTAAAAGCGCTTCAGTGCGATATGAAAATCGCGGCGGAAATGGACGTCACCGTCAACCCGACATTGACGTTCTTTAACAGCCTGCATGATGATGAAGGGCTGAAGGTTCCCGGCAACTATTCTTATGACGTATACGAAGAGATCTTATTCGAAATGCTCGGGGATGAACCGAAGCCTTCTGAAACGCCGCCTTTGGAATGTTTCATTGAATATTTCCGGTTTGTCGCATCGAAAGAAATCGCACTCGTTTATGATTTGAGTCTAGAAGAAGTTGAAAAAGAAATGAAAAAACTGGCATTCGCCAAAAAGGTCGCCAGAGTGGAAGCAAAGCACGGTCTGTTTTGGAAATCTCTGGCCGGCACCCAGGAGGATGTCACCTGTTGTGATCATTAAAAAAAGCTGATTCCTTACGGAGCCGGCTTTTTTTTGTGCAAATAAAGAAACCGCGCCGGGATAAGCGCGGTTTCATATGTCTTAACGACAACAAAGGGGATGGGAGAAATTTTTCACGGTCAAACAAAGGGGTAATGTTTGTTTGTGATCAATTTCACATCCTTATCATATCAAATCTTGTCGAGTTTTGACAAGCCATAAGATTAATGTTCATATTTTTGTCACAAAACATAACTGACTGCTTGTTTTCATAGAATATATCAATGAAAAACAAGGAGGGAAATCAATGCTCCGCACCGTATTGATCATCGGAATGATTGTGTTTTTCTTCTTTTTAAACCTGCTGGCCATGATGCATATGCTGCCGATTTACATTACATCTCCCCTGCTGTTTCTGTCCATATTGTTTGCCTTGTACCGACTGAACCATAGAAAAACGTTTAAAGGGTTTTAAAAAGCCTGCGCATCTTATGCACAGGCTTTTTTGAATTACGAAGGGTTCACTTTCGAAAGAAGCTCTTCCATTTCATTCAGTTTCTCTTCAAACATTTTGCAGGCCGCCTCGATCGGTTCAGGCGATGTCATATCGACTCCCGCTTTTTTCAGTATGTCGATCGGATATTCCGAGCTTCCCGCTTTTAAGAATTCGGTATAGCGCTCCACCGCAGGCTTGCCTTCTTTTAAGATCTGGCTGCTCAGCGCTTGGGCCGCACTGTAGCCTGTCGCATATTGATACACATAATAATTGTAATAGAAATGCGGAATTCTTGACCATTCCAGACTGATTTCTTTATCAATCACCATGTTGTCACCGAAATACTTTTTATTCAGATCATAATAAAGTTCGTTCAGCAGTTCAGGCGTCAGCGGCTCGCCTTCCTGCGCTTTCGTATGAATCAGATGCTCAAATTCAGCGAACATCGTCTGTCTGAACACTGTGCCTCTGAATCCTTCAAGCATGTGGTTGAGCAGGTACAGACGCTGTTTTTCATCCTTTAAGCTGTTCAGCATATATTCACCGAGCAGCGCTTCATTGGTCGTTGAAGCGACTTCAGCGACAAAAATGCTGTAGTTACCGTACGGATACGGCTGATATTTTCTCGTATAGTAGCTGTGCACGGAATGGCCGAACTCGTGAACGAGCGTAAACAGATTATTGACATTATCATGCCAGTTCATCAAGATGTACGGATTCGTGCCGTATGTACCGGACGAATAAGCACCGCTGCGTTTTCCTTTGTTTTCGTATACATCGACCCAGCGGTTTTCAAGTCCTTCTTTTAAAATAGACGCGTATTCCTCGCCCAGCGGAGCAAGTCCTTTGAGCATATAATCTTTCGCTTCCTCATATGTGACCTTCATTCCCGAATCTTTTACAAGCGGTGTGTAAAGGTCATAAATATGGACTTCATCAAGGCCGAGCACCTTTTTCCGCAGGTCAATGTAACGGTGTAATAACGGAAGATGTTTATTGATCGTTTTAATCAGGTTATCGTAAACTTCTTCAGGGATGCTGTTATTGGATAAAGCCGCTTCCCGTGCTGATTTATATTTTTTCACACGGGCGTAAAAATTATCTTTTTTCACAGTGCCGCTGAGTGTAGTCGCCATCGTGTTTTTATACTGTCCGTATGTTTTATATACGGCTTCAAATGCGTTTTTGCGGACTTCACGATTGCTGCTTTCCAGGAAATTAATAAAGTTGCCGTGTGTGATTTGAGTTTCCTTGCCGTTTTCATCTTTAATCGACGGAAACGTAATATCGGCGTTATTTAAAACACTGAATGTATTGGAAGGCGACGACAGCGCTTCTGAGGCTTCCGCAAGCAGGGCCTCTTCTTGTTCGCTCAGCACGTGCGGGCGCTGTTTTGTAATTTCTTCAATTGCATGGGAGTAAAGCTTAAGCTCTTCTTTTTCCAGAATGAACTGGTGCAGCTTGTCCTCCTGAATCGCCAGAATTTCCGGTTCAATGTAAGCAGTCGCGCTGGCAGCCTGGGAATACAGGCTTGCGGCTTTGTCGTTCAGCCCTTGGTAGAAAGAATTTCCCGTATCCTGGTCTGAGCGCATATGCGCGTATGCATAAAGTTTGCCAAGGCGGTTCGTCACTTCATCCTGTGCCGTAAGCGCCGCGTATAAATTGTCAGCCGAATGAGCAAGCGTTCCTTTAAAAGAAGATAAATTCGGGATTAATTCTTTAACTGCTTGAAATTCTTTATTCCAGGCCTCATCACTAGGAAAAATATCCTCTAGTCTCCATGTATGCTCTGCCTTTACTTCACTTCTGTCAGGCAGCTGTGCTGCTTTATTTTCCTCAGTCATGGTGATCCCCCTCGTTTTCTTTACTTCAAGCCAATTGAAAAAACGATTGTTTCTCCAAAAACTTGTGTTGTGATTATCTTCCGGCTTTTCACTGCCTTTTGTCAAATCATATGCGGCATATAAGACCGAGCATACCAATAATACAGTGAAAAAACGAAAACAAAATGCTTGTACGCCCCTCACATTCGCCACCACCTTGACGTTAGGGTGAACGAAATGAAGCATTCTCATTCCCCAAAAAAGAGCAGATCCCGCCGGCGCAGCTCTTCTGCCGTTTGAGGGCGCTTCCATGGAGATGAGGGCATATATACTTCATTCTCAATTTCCCTTAAAAAATCCTGCAAGCATAAGAAATCAGCATATTGTTTTACCGCCATTCCGATAAGGCTATCTTGTGAACCATACCTCATCCGGATCTCCTTACCCCTGATTTTTTGCCGTAAATCATGAACCATGCCGGATAATCGGATCGGCGCGCCTTTTTTAAAAAGTTCCTCAAGCCGCAAGTATAAATGGCTCTGCCACACAAAAACGGGACTTGCAAACACAAAGCCCGCTGAAACGGGAATAAACACTTCAGAGGGGAGAAATGGAAATGCAACCTGATGTCTTTCGTAAAAAAGACGCCGGATAAGACCGGCATCTTCAGATAAAAACCGCCCGCTTTTGTTGCGGAAGCCGGCTACGGCACGTCCCCACGAGGAAAGTTTGACGCTGTGCCGCCCTTCCGGATGACAAATGTCGTTCAGGTTTGCTTTGTGAAGAGGGATTGCGGTTAAGCCGGCATAAGAATAGCCGGTGTAAAACGGAGTGATGGAATGCAGCCTGTAAAAGGAGCGGGCGTCGGGGCAGTAAAACAGTAAGGAGGAAAATGAATGGACTTCAAAGAACTGCCAGTGAAAAGCAGAAAGCCGGAAAAATTGCGTGGCCATCCGTTTTAACCGTTTTGCCCCGATGATCCAGACCGGCCGGTAACCGGCATTTTTCAGGCCTGCCGTCCGGCTCTTTAAAGAGTCCGCCGAAAGGTTCGCACATTGAAATTCAAAAGCCAGCCTCTCTTCTCCGCTTACTGCCGTCAAGTCAGGCCGCTGTCCAGCGGAAGTCAGATACGGTTCCAGGCTGACACTGCACCCTTGTGTCTTTAGCCAGAGAAAAAGCTGCCTTTTTCCTTCCAGATGGTATTCGCTTTCGGGTTCGGATTCCCCCGGACACAGCCTGCTTTTTTTATGAGCGAAGTGCGGCAGTTTCTCCCGTCCCAGTTTGATATCAAGCTCACTTTTGCAAACAGGGCAGAACCAGCTTTTCTTTCTCAGCTCCGCCGCTTTTTCCTTTGAATAGCTTCCGGCCAGCTGAATGAGCCGTCCGTCGGCAGTCACAGCACTGAACATGTTGCATCTTCTCCTTTCCTGAATCTTGTTGTATTCAGCAGGAAGAAGGCATAATCCTGTTTGCGGATGAGAGCCCGTTATACGGTTTTCAGCCGTTCATCGTGTCATTCAGAACAAAAAAAACCGATTTCTGCTGAGAGAAATCGGTTTGTTATGATGCAAAGTGTTTTTTTATTGTATATAACGCATGATCAGCGATCACCAATTTGCCGTATTCTTCAAGACGGTGAATGCTGACTGATGATTCGTGCGCGTACTCCAACAGGATGCTTAGCTGATTTTCAACCTCTTCATCAGTTTGCTCATAAAAATCTGCATATAAATAATATCGGTCTTCAAACGAATACAGGGTCGTTTTGATTCCGTTAAGATTCAATTTTGATAGCGAGATGAGATCCTCAAAATCATCGAACCGCAAAGTGAACTGAAGCTTTTGCTCCTTATCTTCCCGGCTCTCGGCCTGCTCTTCTTTCTGGAAATCATCAAGTAAAGCATCGAGATTTTCATCTGCCGGCTCTTGTTTTTTATCTTCCGGGATCGGCAGTTCGAGTTTTTGTCCGTCCTTTGAAAGCTGGGCTTTTGTTACGATTATTTCCAGTCCTTTGTCCAATGCCTGAACCTGAATCCAAAGAGGACCCTCGACAGCGAATTCTTCTTCATCATGCACTTCATCCATGACTTCCCAGAACAGTTCTTCACTGCGCTCGCGATTGTACCAGATTTCTTCTCTGTCAAAACCGCGATCTTCAATATCACCATAAGACATATAAAATTTTACAGTATGCTCATTAATTCTTTCTATTTCCATTTTGCCAACCTTCCCTTCTTTATAAGATGTTGAAGGGACATCTAAGCTCCCGATGAATAGTACTTTACTACACTTTACCCATTCCGTCCACATCTTAACCTTATAGAGGACAGCGCAAATTCTTTATATTTCTATTTTATGATAAAACAGTTATAAAAGAAATAAAAAAGCATTTTCACACCGAAAAACAGGCTTTCTCCCGGTTCCCATCATAAATAGCGCACTGCTTCATATATTAGCTGTACAAGCAATCGATCTATAAGCGAGGTGTTACCATGCCGCACGATTACCTGCTGTCCCTTCTGCTTATTATCGGGATTGACCTTATTCTCGGCGGCGACAATGCCGTCGTCATCGCGATGGCCAGCCGGAATCTGGCTCATAAACAAAGACAGCAAGCGATCATCTTCGGAACGTTTATCGCAGTCGTCTTGAGAATCGTTCTGACGAGCGCTGCGGTCTATTTATTGAATGTTCCTTTTTTACAATGCGCAGGCGGGGTATTTTTATTGTATCTCGGCTATCAGCTTCTGATTGAGAAGAAAGATGCGCAGCATGTGAAAAGCAGTTCTTCTCTTTGGAAAGCCATCCGCACAATCGTTCTGGCTGATATCTTTATGTCGCTTGACAATGTCATCGCAGTAGCCGGCGCTTCTCACGGTGAGCTGACACTTGTAGTGATCGGCCTCTTCATCTCGGTGCCGATTATCATTTGGGGCAGCAAGCTCGTTCATGCCGCCATGGACAAAATGCCTTTATTGATGTACGCCGGGAGCGGTCTTCTCGCATTTACCGGCGGTGAAATGATTGCCGGAGACAGCAAGCTGTCATTTTTCATGGCAGAACACGGCATTATACAAATGATGCTGCCGATTTTGACCGTCGTATTTGTTATCCTCGCCAGTATGATTTACCAGCAGACTGAAAAATAACAAAAAGCCCAAACCGCGATGGTTTTGGGCTTTTTCCATGCTATCGTAAGCTTATATCAGTTGGCAAGACGCTGTGCTTCTCTTAATTGGAAAGAACGCACTTTTCTTGGCAGGAATCGTCTGATTTCATCTTCGTTATAGCCGACTTGCAGACGTTTTTCATCAATGATGATCGGACGGCGGAGCAGTCCCGGATGCTCATTGATCAAAGTATATAAGTCTTGAAGCGGCATAGATTCAACATTTACGTTCAGTTTCTGGAATACTTTAGAACGGGTAGAGATAATTTCATCCGTACCGTCTTCAGTCATACGCAGAATCTGCTTGATCTCATCAATTGATAACGGCTCGGAGAAAATGTTTCTCTCTACAAACGGAATCTCGTGCTCTTCAAGCCAAGCTCTTGCTTTTCTGCATGACGTACAGCTAGGTGATGTGTATAATGTAACCATTAATCTTCACTCCTCTAATTAGTAGGATGAACATGTTTGTATTCTCAAATTGAAATGACTTTAAAAAAGGAATCTTTATAGGTATTATACTATAAAAAAGTAAGTGTGAACAGTCTCCTGAGAAAAAAATGTGTCAATCCGGCAAATTTACGGCTGGCGGATTTTTCCCCATTCTCAATTAGCTCAGCTGATCGAAAATGTTTTTTCGTTTTTTCTCATCAATGACTTTGAGAACTTCATCCGTTTTTTCGTATGATTCTCCGTACCATTTTTCATCTTTATAAGTGTGAATGTTTTCATATGTCTGTTTCATCGCTTCAAACATTTCTTCTTCTGATTCCGTCTTAGGTGACCAGTACAGAATCTCCATTTTGTTCACTTCATTCGTAGCCAATGACCGGCGCCGATACCCGATTGACTGCGCGTGCTTGAAATGCTCTCTTTGATAAAAACGCAAGCGTTTCTGTGTATCCGTGTCATCCTCGTCAACAGGCTCCACCTCAAGCAGAATCGGCTTGTTTTTCTTTTTCAGCCTGCCGATCAGCTTGCTTCCGAGGCCTTGTCCTCTGGATTTCTTTGACACAAACAGGTAATCAATAAAGATGAAAGAGTCAAATTCCGCATACATCAGCACGTGGTACTGCCCCTCTTCTTTATGATAAACATCGCTTTGCTCCTTTAACAGAGCTTCCATATGCGCTTTTGATTTCATTTCTTCAATCGGAAAATATTCACTCAGCTTTTCGTACCAGTTCATTCATTTGCTCCTTATGGGTTCGTTGTCTTCACACTTTTAGATATACCCCATTTCCGATTGTTTAAACAATCTTACATCTATTAAGACGTGTGATCCTTTAACATGGTTTCAATTTTTTAAAAATGGTGTGTAATCGACGTTTTTGGTATAACGGTTTGCCGCGTCCCACAGCAAAAATTCGTCAATTCCTTCATCATGCAGCGCTTTAACCTGTTCTTCCACCTGGCGTTTTCCGTACTTTTGATAATTTCCGCTGCCGAGATATGATGCCGTGAAGTCCTGAAGCCACGGACGCGATACAGGCGGGTGTTTCAGCTTAGACAGTTTTTTATTTTCCACCTTCGCGTATTCTTTGACGACATTGTAAGGCTCAAGATCCGGTTTATCAATGCCGAAATAGCTTGTCCAATGGCTCGGATAAATCATGGATGAAATGACATCGACCTGTTCTGAAATCTTGCTGAAATTCTGGCCGATCCCCGGCGCTTCCGGCAGCGTGGCAGAATAGCCGAAAATATCAACCGACACATCCGCGCCGTACGGCTTGAGTTTTTTCTTCGCATAACCGACAAAATCGGTGACGGCGTGAACGCGTTTTTGCACATTGCTGTCTGCTGTTTTTCCGTAATCGCCGTGACCGTATGTCAGTTCGTCATCACGTTTTTCAAATCCTTCAGGAAAACGGACATAATCAAACTGAATTTCTTGAAAACCCATCTTTACGGCTTGTTTTGCAATCTTTACATTGTAATCCCATACTTCTTTCATAAACGGATTGACGAACGATTCGCCGCGGCCGTTTTTCCAGACACTTCCGTTTTTTTCTTTAAAGGACCACTCCGGCTTTTTGTTCGCGAGTTCGCTGTCTTTAAATACGACAATACGCGCAATCGGATAGATCTTTTTTTCCTCCAGCTTTTTCATCATCTTTTTTGGATCTTTGATGTACGGCTTGGCGATTTTGGCATACTCAGAATGGCCGTCCGGCTTAAAGGTGAGGTTTCCGTTGTCGTCCTTGACATCAATCACCATTGTATTGAGCTCCGTTTTGTCCACAAAGTCTGTCAGCTCCCCGAATTTGCTTCCTCCCGCTGAATGCCCTGTGACGTAAATGCCCCGCACCTTATCAGGATGTGTAAAATGCAGCCCTGACGGATAAGCGAACCGTGAATTTGATTTCGGCAGTTCTTTTTCAGCCAGCGCTATTTTTACAAGCGGCTGCTCCTCTTTCGCAGCGGCGTGGGCCGGATAAGCGGCTGCACTGATAAACAGTCCCGCACAAATGGCGCACAAAATGGTTTTCATACTGATCTCCCCCTTTTTTTCCATTATAGAAAAACGGGAGCAGGCTTAATAAACTTGAATGTGCGCAAAAAAATCCTCCAAGACTGAGTCTTGGAGGATGATACTTTTATAGATAGGTTTTAAATTCAGCTTCTGTGCACATGACAAAATGTCCCGGTTTCACTTCTCTGAATTCCATTTTTTCTCCTTCTTGGAGCTGATGAATGGACGGATCGTATTTCTTTCGCATGCGATTTCTTTCATAGTCCGGATCAGGGAGCGGGATAGCGGACAGCAATGATTTCGTATATGGGTGAAGCGGGTTTTCGTAAAGCTCATCCGCCGGCGCAAGCTCCACCAATTTTCCGAAATACATGACGCCGATGCGGTCGCTGATGTATTTGACCATTGATAAATCATGGGCAATAAACAGGTAAGTGAGCCCTTTTTCTTTCTGCAATTCTTTCATTAAATTGACGACTTGCGCCTGAATGGAGACGTCAAGCGCCGAAATCGGTTCGTCCGCGATGATAAACTCCGGATCAACCGCCAGCGCTCTGGCGATTCCGATACGCTGGCGCTGTCCGCCCGAAAATTCATGCGGGTAGCGGTTGGCGTGCTCTTTATTTAAACCGACCGTTTCCAGCAGTTCGTGAACCCGCTGCATCCGCTCTTTTTTCGTTTTTGCCAGGCGGTGAATATCTATTCCCTCGGCAATAATGTCGGCGACTGTCATTCTCGGATTTAAAGATGCGTACGGATCCTGGAAAATCATCTGCATTTTCCGGTTAAATTCCAGCAGCTTCTTGCGGGATTTTTTCCCGTGGACATTTTCCCCGTTAAAGAGAACTTCCCCGCCGGTTGCCTCATACAGCCGGATAATACTGCGGCCCGTCGTTGATTTACCGCAGCCCGATTCTCCGACAAGGCCGAGCGTTTCGCCTTTATAAATATCAAATGACAAATCATCTACGGCTTTTACCGTTCCTTTCTGCGTGAAAAAATGCTGTTTTAAATGTTTGATTTCGAGAAGTTTCTCAGTCATTTTTTTCACCTTCCTTCATTAAAACAGGATGCTGATACGTATTCGGAAGCTGACGGATTTTAGCCTTCACCGCTTCAGGGGGCTCGACCTTAGGCGCATCAGGATGCAGAAGCCACGATTTCACAAAATGCGTATCAGACACTTTATACATCGGCGGTTCCTGTTCAAAGTCAATTTTCATCGCATATGAGCTGCGGAGCGCAAATGCATCCCCTTTCGGAGGATTCGTCAGATCAGGCGGCGTGCCCGGGATGGCCGTCAGTTTTTCCTGATCGGTGCTGTCCAGGCTAGGCATTGAGGCAAGCAGCCCCCACGTATACGGATGGCGCGGATCATAAAAGATTTCATCCACCGTGCCCGATTCGACGACCTGACCTGCGTACATGACGGCGACCCGGTCGGCGACATTGGCGACAACGCCAAGATCATGCGTGATAAAAATGATAGACGTATCAATTTTCTTTTGCAGATCTTTCATCAGCTCAAGGATCTGTGCCTGAATCGTCACATCAAGCGCTGTTGTCGGTTCATCGGCAATTAACAGTTTCGGATTTGCCGCAAGCGCCATCGCGATGACGACACGCTGTCTCATCCCGCCTGAAAATTCATGGGGGAATTGGCCGATCCGTTTTTCGGGCATCGGAATCCCGACGAGATCAAGCAGCTCTATGGCGCGCTTTTTCGCCGCTTCACTTGAGATTTTTTCATGTTTGAAAAGCACTTCCGTAATTTGTTTGCCGACTCTCATCGTCGGGTTCAGAGAGGTCATCGGGTCTTGGAAAATCATTCCGATGTCCTTTCCTCTGATGGCCTGCATTTCTTTTTCAGACATCGGCACGATATCGCGTCCGTCAAAAAGAATCTGTCCTCTTTTAAAGTAGCCCGGCGGCATCGGGATCAGCTTCATAATCGCTTGGGAGGTCACACTTTTTCCGGAACCCGACTCCCCCACGATCGCCAGCGTCTCTCCTTTATTCAAATGGAAATTCACGCCGCGGATTGCCTGTACCTCTCCGCCGTATGTTTTAAATGAAATGGCTAAGTCTTTTACTTCTAGCAAGCGTGTCACTCATATCACTCCTTATTTGCGTAACTTAGGATCCAGCGCGTCTCTTAACCCGTCGCCGACAACGTTAAAGCCGAACATCGCCAGGCAGATAAAGCCGGCAGGGAAGAACAGACGCCAAGGGTAATAGGTTAATGCAGGCAATCCGTCTGAGGCCATCGTTCCCCAGCTCGCAAGCGGCGCAGGTACGCCGAGGCCCAAATAACTTAAAAACGCTTCTGTAAAAATCGCCGTCGGAACCGTCAGTGTCATCGTTACGAGGATAGAGCCCATCGCGTTCGGGACGATATGCTTAAACAAAAGCCGGCCGGTTTTGGCGCCGAGTGTCTGTGAAGCAAGCACATACTCCTGATTCTTTAATTGCAGCACCTGTCCGCGGACGATTCTCGCCATATTGATCCAGCCCGTGATTGTCATGGCGACGATAATGGTGAGCAATCCTTTCGGCAGGACAACCATCAGCAAAATAACCATTAATAATGAAGGAACAGCCCACAGAATGTCGGCGATGCGCATCATCACTTCATCTGTGCGTCCGCCGCGGAATCCGGAAATGCTGCCCCAGATTACGCCGATTAATAAATCAAGCACGGCAGCTGCGACACCGATAAAGATGGAAATCCGCGCGCCCACCCATGTCCGGACGAATATATCCCTTCCAAGGTCATCCGTGCCGAACCAATGATCTTTCGACGGCGCTTTATCCGCATTTAATAGATTGGTAGTCGCATAATCATACCTTGAAAAGACAGGCGCAAAAATCGCCATCAGAATAATAAGAACGATCAGTACGAACCCGACCATCGCAAGCTTATTGCTGCGGAAGCGGAGCATGGCGTCTTTCCAGAGGGAAAGGCTTTTTTTATTTATTTTTTCGGCATCGCCGGCATTAGCTGAAGCTGGTTCAAACATATTTTTAGGAATGTTCTGCATGGTCTAGGCTCCTTTCTTTGCTTTGGAAAGCTTGATTCTCGGATTTCGGAATTCCCGGTTTAGGCGCGCATTTTGTAAACAGCTCGATTAATCCGTACAGCACGTCTACAATTAATACGCATAAAAGCAGGAGCACGCTGAAGAACACGGTAACTCCCATAATGACCGTATAATCACGGTTTGTAATGCTGTTTACAAAATGCGCGCCTAAACCGGGAATTCCGAAAATGGATTCAATGATGAAACTTCCCGTTAAAATGGATGCCGCCATCGGCCCCATATATGTCACGACCGGCAAAAGCGCGTTTCGAAGCGCATGGCGCACGGTGACTGACGGACGGGAAAGTCCTTTAGCTTTTGCAGTCCGTATGTAATCGCTGTTTAACACTTCAATCATGCTTGAACGGGAGAGTCTGGCAATGAACGCCATCGGCATGGAAGCGAGCGCAATAGAGGGCAGAAAGGTGTATGCCCAGGATTCCCACCCTGCGACCGGGAACAGTTCTAATTTAATTGAGAAAATATATTGCAAAATCGTCGCCAATATAAAGCTCGGAACTGAGATCCCAAAGATCGTTAAAATCGCAATGGTATAATCCTGCCATTTATTATGGTACAGGGCAGCAAGCACCCCGAAAAGCACACCGAACGCTAAAGCGAGGAGAATAGCTTCTGCACCGAGAGTGAATGAGACGGGGAAGCCTGAATTGATTAAATCATTAACACTTTGGCCTTTATATTTAAAAGAAGGTCCGAAGTCCCACATCGCCACAGATTTTAAGTAGCTGGCATATTGAACGAAAAGAGGCTTGTCCAGGCCATAGTGTTCGTTTAAGTTTGCCTCAATTTCAGGCGGCAGCTTTCTTTCGCCGGAAAATGGTCCGCCCGGCGCTGCCTGCATTAAGAAGAATGTGGCGGTCACAATCACAAACAATGTGATGATCATGTAAATGAATCGTTTACCGATATATTTCAGCAAGGTGAACACCTCCATGTTTTTTACAATTTTATACGTAATCAGTAAGAAAGGTATATGGGGACATCCTCCCCATATACCTTGGGTCTTTTGTTTTCAGAACCGTCTTTTATTCAAAAGAAGCGTTTCTGAAGTAAACTTCGCCTGTTCCGGTCAAGATTACATTTTTGAGGTTTTTATCCTGCACCCAAGGATCCGTATAGAAATAAACTGGCGCGACCGGCATTGCGTCAATAAAGATCTTTTCTGCTTTTTTCAGCTCTTCGATACGTTTATCCGGATCCGTTTCAAGCTGAGATTGGTTCAGCAGCTTTTTAAACTCAGGATCTTCCCATCCGGTATCATTGTTTCCGCCTTCTTTATCACGGAACAATTCAAGGAAGTTGATCGGATCGTTGAAATCGCCGAGCCAGCCCATACGTCCGATTTGGTAGTTCTGGCTGTGCAGCTTGTCGATGTAAACATTCCATTCGGAGTTATCAAGCTCAACTTTGACGCCTAAGTTCTTTTTCCACATTTCCTGTACGGCCTGTGCGATTTTCGCATGCGCGTCATCCGTATTGTAGGACAGTTTGATCGCCGGAAGGTCAGAGGCATTCTTGACGCCTAATTCCTTCAGTCCTTTATTTAAGAATTCTTTAGCTGATTTGACGTCATTGTCTTTGAAATAACCTTTTGTGTTATCCTTGAATCCCTTCATTGACGGCGGCACCGCAGCCATGGCCGGGATTTGTTCGCCCTGCGTTACATTTTTCACGATGGACGAGCGGTCGATCGCATAAGCAAGGGCTTTACGGATGTTCACATTGTTCAGCGGTTTCTCTTCTGTGTTGAATTTGTACCAATACACGCCTGCGATCGGTTCAACGTGAAGAGATCCGTCTTTTTTCAATGTCGGCAGAGATTCAGTCGGAAGCTGGCCGAGCGGCATTCCTGCCCAGTCAAGCTCACCGGCCTGGAATTTTTTCAGTTCGGTGTTGTTATTGTTAATCATCACCATGTTGATTTTCTTCAATTTCACAGCGTCTTTATCCCAATATTGATCGTTCTTTTCGAGCGTGATGGAACCGCTGTGTTTCCAAGCCGTCATTTTGAACGGGCCGTTTGACACATAATTTTCGCCCGCGTTTGTGTTCCAGTTTTTATGTTTTTCCGCAATTTTCTTGTTGACCGGCATATACGTATAGAATGAAGTTAATTGCGTGAAATAAGGTGTCGGGTTATTCAGTTCAACCTTTAATGTTTTGTCATTTACGGCTTTTACGCCTACATCATCAATCTTGCCTTTTCCTGTATTGGCAGCTTCAGCGCCTTTGATGTAGTAGAGCTGATAAGCGTATTGTGATTCGTTGTTCGGGTCAAGCGCCCATTTCCACGCATATTCAAAATCCTGCGCCGTCACAGGGTCGCCGTTAGACCATTTCGCACCGTCACGAATCGTAAATGTATAGGTCTTTCCGTCTTTGCTTGTTTCAATTTTAGATGCCATTCCTTCTTCAGGCTCACCTTTGGAGTTTACGCGTGTCAATCCTTCAAAAGTCTGTCGGATTACGCCTCCTGACACGGAATCATTCGCTAAACCCGGATGCAGTGAGAACGGCTCAGTTTTAATATTGATATTAAGTGAAGTCTGCCCTTTGGTGTCTTTTTTACCGCCGCCTGATCCGCCGCTGAATCCGCCGCACGCACTTAATACAAGCGAGAAGATAAGCATCAAACCTACAATAGACCAACGCTTTTTCATGCACTAACCCCCTAATCAAATTTTTCAGCCTTTACTACTAAATACTCAGAAATATCAGACAAAATAACTTAATATTTTTCTAAACTTTAATTGTGTTCCGTCTTTTCTGATTATTTTATGTAAAGAAGCTGTAACAATAGAGTGAACAAGTTCATTATAATGAAATGAATAATTTATTGCAATACTATTTTCTCAATTTAAAATATTTAAATTTGGTCAGTTTTTCTGTCAAAAAGGTGATACACTTCTATAGTTTAAAGCATGACCTAACTAAATTTTTTTATTGCAATTTCCAGTTCATATTGCTTTTTACATATAATATTCGTTATACGAAATGTTGATATACGTTATCATTTAAGCATTTTCAGTTCTTTTTGAGGATTTCCAGCCCTTTAGCAAACTGGAAATAAGCTTGTATTCCTCTGATGACATTTGGCTATAATTGATTTATAATAGATCAATCAAATACATTTGTTGTGATTGCGATGATGAAGAGTAGTACACATTTTCATCCGTTTGAAGAGAGTCTGCGGTGCTGGGAGCAGATAACGGGCGATGTGGAATGGACTTCTGAGCAGCTGACCGAACGTTAGTAGGCCCAGCCGGAGCAGCCTCCGTTACCAACGTCTCGAGCGATTCCATTGTAATGGAATAATCAGGGTGGCACCACGGTTCATTCGTCCCTTTTTTCTACGGGAAGAATGGGCTTTTTTTATTATGTTTTAAGAAATGAGGTAAGAAATATGAAGAAAACGATTTTTTCAGGCATTCAGCCGAGCGGTTCCGTTACCCTCGGCAACTATATCGGCGCAATGAAGCAATTTGTCGATTTGCAGCATGACTACAACGGCTACTTCTGCATTGTCGATCAGCATGCGATTACGGTTCCGCAGGATCGGCTTGAACTGCGGAAGAACATTCGCAATCTCGCGGCCCTTTACGTGGCCGTCGGACTTGATCCTGAGAAAGCGACCCTCTTTATCCAGTCGGAGGTTCCCGCTCATGCCCAGGCGGGGTGGATGCTCCAATGCGTCGCATATATCGGCGAGCTTGAGCGGATGACGCAATTCAAAGATAAGTCAAAGGGCAAAGAAGCCGTCGTGTCAGGACTGTTAACCTATCCGCCGCTGATGGCCGGCGATATTTTACTGTACGGAACGGATCTTGTTCCGGTCGGAGAAGACCAAAAACAGCACCTTGAACTGACCCGCAACCTGGCGGAACGCTTCAATAAAAAATATAATGACATCTTCACGATTCCTGAGGTGAAAATTCCTGAATCAGGCGCGCGCATCATGTCACTGGCTGATCCGCTCAAAAAAATGAGCAAATCAGATCCGAACCAAAAGGCATACATCACGCTGCTTGATGAGCCGAAGCAGCTCGAAAAGAAAATCAAGAGCGCCGTGACTGATTCTGAAGGCATTGTAAAGTATGATAAAGAAAACAAACCGGGCGTTTCTAATCTTTTGACGATCTATTCTATTTTAGGAAACACATCAATTGAAGATTTAGAGGCTAAATATGAAGGCAAAGGGTACGGTGAATTCAAAAGCGATTTAGCCGAAGTCGTTATCGGCGCATTGACACCGATCCAAGAGCGCTACCGTGAATTAATTGAGAGCGACGAGCTTGACCGCATTCTCGACGAAGGAGCGGCGCGCGCAAACAAAACGGCCGGCAAAATGGTGAAAAAAATGGAAAACGCCATGGGTCTCGGACGGAAAAGAAGATAAAGAAAAGAGGCGGGAGAATCCCCGCCTCTTTTTTAGTTCACTTTTGATTCCTGCTCCATTTCCCAAAGCTTTTCGAAAAACGGCTGCCCTTTAATCAAATTTTCACAGAACGCAAGATGTTTATCTGACCAGCCTTCAATTGTTTCATTGTAAAGCATGTCCCAAATTTCTTCAAAGCTCATCCGTTTGATCTGCTCATACATATGCGGATTCCATTCCGTGTACCAATACACAATTTCCGCACGGTTTTTCAGCCCTTTCAGCTGGTCGAGCGCCATAAACATCAGCTGCTTGATCTGCCGCTCTTTTCTCGTCAGCCCTCTGACATGCTCCGGCGCCAATGACAAAATGTGATATTCCTTTGAAGACTCCAATTGCGCCGGCTCAAATTGAAACGATTCCGGTTCTACATCCTTTACCATTTCATAAACAAGCTGCTCCTGTCTCGGAATCAGGCGGCTCTTTCTGACCGGAATGGTATATCCGATCGTATCCACGGCAATGATGCCGATCCCGTCTGTCACGACAAAACAATACTCCAGCTTTGTCCGCTCATGATTTTTTCGCACGTATGACTTTTGGTGGACTTGGTCAAGCAGCTCTTTCGGAAGCTCTGATAAGTCGTTTTCTATGTAATGAAATAATACCGACGGCACTCTGAGCAGCGGCGTCTGATCCAAAAGCTCAACCGTGTCTTCCTTCCGCCATTCGTGAAAATGGCATACATTGTAGCCGTTCTCTTCCCCTTCAAACCAATTGACCCATACATCATGAAGAAATAACATATTCGACCCCTCACTTTATAAAAACTGTTGTCCACAGTATAGGCAAGGGATAGATAAATTATTCCATTTCGATATGAGATTTCCGCAATACGGAACTGGATTTCTGACTGCATTGCAACAAAAAAATCTCCCGTTCCGTCCGGGAGATCATTTCACATTTTTCGGATCAAGCGCATCACGCAGCCCGTCTCCGACAAAGTTGAAGCACAATACGGTAAGAAGAATGAACAGTCCCGGAAATAACGGGTACCACCAAGCCTGGATCATAAGCGTAAAGTTCTGTGCATCCTGAAGCATATTGCCCCAGCTTGCGATCGGCGGCTGAATCCCGAAACCGAGATAACTTAATGTAGATTCCGCCAAAATAACCGTTCCCACCTTTAATGTCGCTGAGACAATGATCGGTCCGAGCGCATTCGGCAATATATGAGAAAAGATGATGTGATGATTTTTTGTACCGATCGTCTTTGCAGCTAATACAAACTCTCTGGAACGAAGCGATAAAAATTCCCCCCGGACAAGGCGTGCCGTTGTTGTCCAGCCTGTAAGGGAGAAAATTAAAATTAATTTATCCATTCCGGGCTGAAAAATCGTAACAAGTGTAATAAGCAAAAATATATCAGGTATGGATAATACGATATCAACGGTTCTCATGAGAACGGCATCGACAATCCCTTTAAAATATCCGGCAACGGCTCCGACAACTGTCCCGATTGTAATCGCGCCGATCACAGAAACGAATCCGACAAGCAAGGAGACGCGCGCCCCGTACAGAACCCTCGTAAAGATGTCTCTTCCGAATTTATCAGTTCCCATTAGATGTTTTAAGCTCGGCGGCTTCAAACGATTGATAAGAGATTGACTCTCCGGAGAGTAAGGAGCGATTACCGAAGCGAATAAGGCTGACAAGATGATGATGGTTAATATAACGGCTCCGATTACAGCTAGTTTATTTTGAAAGAACTTTTCGAAAAAAATCTTCGTCATTGTTTCCGGTTTGGATTGAATATTTTCCTTTAATTTTACTTCACTGGGGGGTGTGCCGGTATTGGGCTGTAACATTTGACCTCTCACCTCTCTTTGTTAATATTCAATGCGGGGATCAACCAGCGCATATAAGATGTCCGCAATTAAATTCCCCACTACAACCAAAACAGCTGAAATGACCGTCATGGCCATGATAACCGGATAATCCCGCGAAAAGGCTGAATCAATAAACAATTTGCCGAGACCCGGCCAAGTGAAAATCTGTTCTACCACTACCGCTCCCCCGATAAATGACGGTATCATCAGACCAAAAATAGTGATGACAGGAAGAAGTCCGTTTCTCAAACCGTGTTTAAAAATCACTTTATTATCTCGGAATCCTTTCGCACGCGCCGTTCGTATATAATCCTGTTTTAACACATCCAGCATACTGGATCTTGTGTATCTCGTTATCCCTGCCATGTCTGCCGTGGCGAGCACAAAAGCAGGCAGAATCAAGTGATGCAATCGGTCAAATATGTTAAAGTCAGCATTTAAAGTGCTTACTCCGCCAGTGGGAAACCACCCCAGATTTACAGATAAAACCATGATTAAAATCAAACCGAACCAAAAATTCGGTATGGCAAGCCCTAAAAATGAAGTAACAGTTATCCCGTAATCCAATTTTGAATAAGGACGTTTCGCTGACAGAACACCAAATGGAATAGAAATAAGAAGAGCGACAAGGGTTGAGAAAAGCATAAGCACAATCGTATTCGGTAAGCGGGATAAGATAAGTTCAGAAACTGGAGTGCCTTTCTTGACGATAGAAGTCCCGAAATCCCCTTGCAGCATATTCCCCAGCCATTTCACATATTGAACAGGTTCCGGATCATTCAACCCGTATTTTTCAATGAATTTCGCCCTGTCCGCTTGACTGATTGTAGGGTCCATCATAAGTGACATCGGGTCTCCCGGCGCTGCTTTCATGATGGCAAACGACAAAATTGTAATGCCTAAGAGAATCGGCAAGGACATTAATGTTCGCCGTAAAATATATGTAACCATGTTCTTGTCCCCTTTTTAAATAGGATAAGAGAGGAAAGGAACCTCCTTCCCTCTCCAGGGCTTTTGCTATTTTTGATCCAGCCACCATTTTTCGATATTGTACAAGTCATTTTTAGGGTGGAATACATAGCCTTGTAAATTATTCGGCATCGCTCTGTGGTAATTGTAATAGAATAAGAAGCTGTACGGCTGATCTTCAGCAATCAATTTGTATATCTCTTCATATTTCTTTTGGTATTCTTTTCTGTCAGTAATTGACTTCGCTTCTTCAAGCAGCTTGTCGACTTTCGGGTTTTTATACCAGATATTATTCAGCCCGTTTTTCGATTGGCTTGAATGGAAGATAGAGAATTGATCCGGGAACGTTGCAAGACTCCATCCGAGAAGAAGAGCGTCATAATCCCAATTAGGGGCACTTGTCTGTTCGATTAACGCACTGAATTCAACAATTCGCGGTTTAGCCTCGATTCCCACTTCTTTTAATTGCTGCTGAACGACAACAGCTAAATCTTCACGAATTTTATTGCCCTGATTCGTTTTAATTTCAAATGAGAATTTTTTCCCGTCTTTATCAAGGTAGCCGTCACCGTCATGGTCTTCCCATCCGGCTTCTTTTAGCAGCTGCTTTGCTTTTTTCGGATTATAATCAAATGTCGGCACTTTAGACTTCGGATAATTCCATGACAGCGGACTCTCAGGAACATCCGCTACCTTACCGTCTCCGTTCAGCACTTGATCCACCATTGCCTGCCTGTCAAGAGCGTAAGTCAATGCCTGACGCACTTTTTTGTCCTTAAAGATCTCTTTTTTCTCATTCCAGCCGATATAGCTGTAGTTTAAGCCAAGGTCAGATTTGACCTTCACGTTTCCAAACGTTTTAACCGTATCAAAATCTGTGCCCGGCACAACGAAGAAATCAATATCCCCCGCTTTTAACTGAGCCACAGCAGCGTTAGAATCAGGTATTGTTTTTACTGTCACTGTATTAAGGTAAGGTCTGCCGCCAAAGTAATCATCATTTGCTTCCAGTTTGACATACTCGCCCTTTTTCCACTCAACAAACTTAAACGGACCGGAACCGATTGGATTTTTACGGTTAAATTCATTCTCTCCCAGATCTGCAACCGGCACCTTACCCAATATATGTTTAGGCAAAATGCCGTAACTGTCGAGAACGACATTATAGAAATAGGCATCTTTTTTCTTCATTTTAAACTGAATTTCATATTTCCCTTTTTTCGTTACGGATTTAAGGGACTCAAAACCCGAGCCACGCTCACCGTTGTAATCTTTGTTAAGAGGGATGCTGTAGGTGAAAACAACATCATCGGCCGTCAGCTCTTTTCCATCATGGAATTTAACGCCTTTTTTCAGTTTTACATCATACGTTAATCCCCCGTCAGCTTCTGTTACTTTTTCAGCCAGCGACGGCTTGACGTTTAATTTCTCATCAGTTTCCAATAATGTGCTGTAAATCATTCCTTCAATATCAGAACTTGCAACATCGGTAGAATAAAGTGGATTAAAAAGTGTGGGTTCCCCGGTTGACCCGACAACCAAATCTCCGCCTTTTTGCGGTTTTCCTGCCGGTTTGGATTCGGTGCTTGTGGATTTTGAACCGGAGCAGGCTGACAGGAAGATGGCGAGCGCCATAAAAACACTTAGCATCATCAGTGCGCTTTTACGTAATTTCATATCAATTCCCCCTTTGTGATATATATGCAGCAAACTGGTTATGTAATCCGGCATACCCCCTCTCGATGCTTGTCATTTCAGGCATATAAATGGCAGGCGACGTAATGGCCGGGAGCGGCTTCTTCAAATGCCGGGATTTGTTCCTTGCAGATCGGTTTGGCCATCGGGCACCGCGTGTGGAACACGCAGCCTTTCGGCGGGTTTGCCGGGCTTGGCAGTTCTCCTTTCAGGATGATTCGTTCCCGCTTGACGGCGTCTTTTTTTCTCGTGACGGGCACTGAAGACAAAAGCGCCTGCGTATAAGGGTGAAGCGGATTGCCGTACAGCTCGTGTTTTTCAGTCAGCTCCATCATTTTTCCCAGATACATGACGCCGACTCTGTCGCTGATATGGCGGACAACACTCAAATCATGAGAAATAAACAAATAGGTCAGGTTGAATTCTTCCTGCAGTTCTTCCATCAGATTGATGACCTGGGCCTGAATGGAGACATCGAGTGCGGAAACGGGTTCATCCGCAATAATCAGCTCGGGATTCAATGTCAGAGCCCGCGCAATCCCGATCCGCTGGCGCTGCCCCCCGGAAAGGCGGTGCGGATATTCTTTCATCACTTGTTCCGCTCTGGAGAATCCGACGAGTTCCAGAAGCTCAACGGCTTTTTTGGACGCTTCTTTTTTATTCATTTTTTTATGGTATTCAAGCACTTCGGTAATTTGTTCGCCGATAGTCAGCACCGGATTCAGGGAAGTCATGGGCTCCTGAAAGATCATAGAGACGTCATTTCCGCGGATTTTGCAATATTCGTTTTCGGTGAAGGAGGCCAGGTCTCTGCCTTCAAGCTTAATCGAGCCATCCATAATTTTTCCGCCCGAGCCTTGGACAAGTCCCATAATAGAAAGCGAGGTGATGCTTTTGCCCGAGCCGGATTCTCCTACAAGAGCGACGGTTTCGCCTTTGTTAATGTGAAAATCAACCCCGTCGACTGCGGGGATCGGCTGTTTCTTTCTGAAAAAATAGGTCTTTAAATTATTCACTTCTAATAGTGTGCTCATGATACGCCCCTTTCTCATTCCGCTGAAGCAGAGGGAAACATACGTTTCGCTATCACAAAATATAGAATAGTCGAAAAATTTTATAGTTGTATATTATTACATCATTATTACAAAAGCAAGAATTTTTTAGGATAAATGTAATATCCTTAAATAATTTCCATTGTTTTAATCTATTAAAGCGTTGCCTCCAGAAAGGTTTTTGAAGGAATGGCCAATGCTTCTTTTACTGTTTTTTGATGGTCGGTTAAATATTTTTTTACTATATTGAATCCGACGGCATAGCCGAGCATTGAGGGGAAGTATCCTTTTCCGTATAACAGCTGGGAAAACATTCTGCTGTCTCTCGTTAAGCGGAGGTTCGGCTTGACTCTTTTTTCAAACAGAAAATCAAGCTGCTCAGGCGTATAGTAGGACGTCCATTCCGCCGTAAGACTTGAGCCGAACCGCTCATATACAGCATATTCTGCCAGTCCCTCCATCATGATTGTATCAAGGAATGTCTCATCTTTTTCGTCCTTTGTCACATGTTCTAACCGGCAGACGTGATTATATTCATGTGTCATAAGGGCGGATACAGCTGAATTGGAACTATCCGATGATAGAAAGAGGAACATTTTGTCCCGAAAGGCCAGACCGGATTTTGACCCGAATTCCTGACGGATTTTCCGGTTTCGTTCATCGACGGGCAAAACTACGATCGGCACGTCCGGCCCGTTCCACTTCTCCTTTAAATAGGCTTCCTCCTTTTGAATATGGCTGTAGCATCCTTTTTCTTTCAGCCGTTTACTGGTCCTAACGCCGTCCTTCAAATAGCGGAACATGCCGTGGTTTTGCAGCATCCCGAGTATCGGCTTCCACTCTTTCTTATCGGCCCCTGAAAAAAGCGGCAAAAGATGCTGGGCCAGATCATTTACGGATGCCGCCTTTTCCATCCATTGATATGTCTGCTTGACGCTCATACCGTTCGCCTCCTCTTGTTGTTATCATATGCACGCACAAAAAAACCGGCCACCTTTTTCAGGCAGCCGGTCAAAAACTGTATTATTGATATTTTTTAAAGATCAAAGTGGCATTATGTCCGCCGAAGCCGAGCGAGTTGCTGAGAACGATGTTGACATCCTGCTCGCGCGCTTTGTCCGGTACATAATCTAAATCACACTCTTCATCAGGTGTTTCGATGTTAATCGTCGGCGGGATAATGCTGTCTTTAATGGCCATGACGGAGAAGATTGCTTCAATTCCTCCGGCAGCGCCTAACAAATGACCCGTCATTGATTTTGTCGAACTGACGGCAAGCTTGTACGCATGATCACCGAAAACGGTCTTAATGGCTTTTGTCTCGTATTTATCATTGTAGTACGTGCTTGTGCCGTGAGCGTTGATATAATCAATTTCTTCAGGCTTGATGCCCGCATCTTTGATTGCTTCCTGCATCGCTCTCGCACCGCCTTCCCCGTCTTGGGCAGGCGCGGTAATGTGGTAGGCGTCACCCGTTGAGCCGTAGCCGACAATTTCCCCGTAGATTTTCGCACCGCGGGCAAGGGCATGCTCAAGCTCTTCAAGCACGATGATCCCCGCGCCTTCTCCCATGACAAAGCCGTCACGGTTTTTATCAAACGGGCGGCTTGCCGTTTTCGGATCAGGATTTGTAGAAAGGGCTTTGTTTGCACTGAAGCCCGCAAATGACATTCTTGTCAGCGGCGCTTCCGTTCCGCCCGTAATCATCGCATCGGCATCGCCGCGCTGAATGACTTTAAACGCGTCACCGATAGAGTTCGTTCCCGTGGCACATGCCGTCACCGTACAGGAGTTGACTCCTTTTGCTCCGAGAGCGATTGAGATTTGGCCTGTCGCCATATCCGGAATCATCATCGGAACAAAGAACGGGCTGACCCTTCTCGGCCCTTTTGTCAGGAAGATTTCGAATTGGGATTCAAGCGTTTCAAGACCGCCGATTCCGGACCCGACCCAAACGCCGACTCTCGGCGCGATCTCGTCTGTGATGTTCAGACCGGCATCTTGAACGGCCATTTTCGCGGCTACGACAGCGTATTGCGTGAAGCGGTCCATTTTTCGCGCTTCTTTTTTATCCATGTGATTTTCAATATTGAAATCTTTCAGTTCAGCAGCTACTTTCGCCGGATACTCGTCCGATTCCACACGTGTGATCGGTCCGATTCCGGATACGCCGCCGATTGCATTTTTCCAGCTTGTTTCGGCGTCGTTGCCAAGCGGAGACAGGGCTCCAAGCCCTGTAACGACTACTCTTTTTTTACTCATCTTGTGTGCACCTCACTTTTTTTTATCGTCCCCAGCGTATTGCTATGGCGCCCCATGTCAATCCTCCGCCGAAACCGACCATGACGATGACGTCGCCGTCTTTAATTTTGCCTGCTTCCAGTTCCTCTACTAATGAAATCGGAATGGATGCTGCGGATGTGTTTCCATATTTATGGACTGTTTTAGACATCTTTTCAACCGGAAGCTCCAAACGTTCCCGTGCCGCTTCCATGATGCGGATGTTTGCCTGATGCGGAATCAAAAAGTCTACGTCCTCTTTGGAGAGGCCGGCTTTTTCAATGACATTTACACTCGATTCACCCATTTGCCGGACGGCGAATTTGAATACTTCTCTTCCATGCATGATTGTATGCCCTTTTTCATCTAAGTACAAGTGCTGACCGCCTGTACCGTCTGCTCCGAGCTCAAATGACAGTATGCCTCTGTCGTCGCTGACCGGTCCGATGACCGCCGCTCCGGCTCCGTCTCCGAACAGCACAGCCGTATTGCGGTCGTCCCAGTCGGTAATGCTTGAGAGCTTTTCCACGCCGACCACGAGGACATGTTTGTATGTTTGCGATTCAATGAATTGTTTGGCGGTTACGATACCGTACATAAAGCCCGCACATGCGGCGCTGATATCCATCGCGCACGCTTTTTTGGCCCCGAGCTTCTCTTGTATCATACAGGAAACGGTAGGGAAGGACTGGTCAGGAGTAACCGTCGCCACGAGGATCATATCAAGCTCCTCAGCGGAAATGCCGGCCTGATCAAGCGCTTTTTGCGCTGCCTCAGCGGCCATGCCGGATGAATACATATCTTCCGCGGCGATTCTTCTTTCTTCTATACCTGTTCTCGTACGAATCCACTCGTCCGATGTATCTACCATTTGTTCAAGATCATGATTTGTCAGCACTTTTTCCGGGATGTAACGGCCGACGCCAAGAATTCCAGCTTTCATTGGAAAGACTCCTTTTTTATAATGAATTTAAAACTAATTAGTTATGATCAATTATTAGTATCAGGTACTAATTCTACCCTATTTTTTTTCTGTTGGCAATATATTCGTCTAAACTATCGGACGCTTCTCCTCATAGAATAAAAGGAAGACGAAAGGAGGCTTCACTATGGATATTTTCTCCAAAATGATGTTCGGCGATTCCAGAGACCGGGATAAAGAACCGGAAGAAAACCCGGAGCAGCCTCAGGCTGAAAACGAAGAAGAGATCGATTACAACCACGTGATGAATCAGCTGGGGTCCATCATGAACTCTCTGGATCAATTAAAGCCCGTATTTAAAGACTTCGCGCCGATGGTGTCCGCTATAAAGAAAAAAATCATGTGAAAAGCCACTTCATGAAAAGTGGCTCTCTTTATTTATTCAGCTCCCCGGCATCAGATCTGCCAAGCTCATACGCTTCCGCCATGACCGATGTAAACAGGTCCATAAACGGCTGAATTATTTCCATAGACAGATCTATGCCGGATTTCTCAAGCTCCGCCTTTGCTTCCGGCAGGTATTTCATCGCGATCTGCATAAATTCAAGAGACTTTTCATGCTGCATGTATATCCACCTCTATTCATTTGACGGCAGTTCATTTGTTCTGTTATACGTTTTGACAAGGTCTGAGATTTTGTCTTGAAATGCTTTGTCCACCAGAGGGCTGAACGTCCCCATTTCAACGACTCCTTCCCTGAAATCAAAGTTGTGATCTCCGCTCTTGAGCGTACCTTTATTATATTGCTCGGCAATTAATGTATAGGCTTTATCTACGTTTTGCACCGTGCTTGTCAGCACCGTGTTTTTGCCGAGATTCGATTGCTCGGCGACATAGCCGATGGCGTAAAGCCCGTCTTTTTTGATTTGCTGAATGACAGGAACATTATACCCGTCTCCGGCCGGATATACAACATCCGTGCCTTCCGCTTTTAACTTCTCGTAAAGATGCAGCGCTTCATTGCCGTTATCCCAGTGGTCCGTAAATTCAGTATTGACGGTGATATCAGGCTTTTCATATTTCGCTCCTTTGATAAAGCCGTCTACTTCAGGCTGCCACAAAAAAGAGGCGATGACGCCGACCTCATTGTTTTTTGACATATGGGCGGCCGTCATTCCCCCGAAAAAGCCCATTGCTTCTCCCATAAGATGAACGCTTGTGACATTATCGCTTTTCGCCGTTCCGTTTGCGACGACGAATTCCATGTCGGGATAATCCTTGCTGATCATATTGAAAATTTCCTCGTATTCATTTCCGTGCCCGTATAAAAGATTGACTCCTTTTTTATGAAAATCATCTATCGCTTTTAAAATATCTTCATCGGATCTGATATTTTCTTTATAATAAACGTCAACGTTAAATTCAGATTGTATCGCTAATAAACCTTTGTAACCTTTTGTCCCCCATACCAAGTCACTGATGGTATCGGGAAAAAGCATTCCGACCTTCTCAATTTTTCCTTTAAACGGAGTTTGTGCGCATCCGCTCAATAAAAGGAGGACAGAAAAGGTCATGACAAGCCTGGTGATCAAGCCATGTTCAACCCCTTTTCAAACTCATAACATGTATAAATTGATATACGTTTATTGTAGCGGTAATGCACATAACATGGAAGGTATTTCTTAAAAAATGTCGAATATTGATGAAAATTGTCTTTTCCACTCTTTAATTTTTTCTTCCGCTTCCGTTTTTTGTGTTTTTTCTTTTATTTCCAGGGTAATAATCTGGTTTTCGTCTTCTGTACCGTCAGCCTCAAGCTGATTCATCAGCCCGCAGACTGCGTCTTCTAAATAGATCCTGCTTTCGCCATCTTCTTTTGCTTCCGTCCACGGACCGTAGAGGGGAGGAAGGATAATCGCTTTTGCCGTATCCCGCTGACCGTTTTTTTCCCAGTCTCCGTGATCCTCACTGTAAACAATCCAATATAAAGGCTCAGCCCTTTCTTCAGGCAGACACCCGCTCCCGTATTGAACGCAGATACGATCGTATTCCTTTTCACCGATTTCATCTATTATTTGAAAAAGCCCGTTTCTCGCGAGCCACATTAAACGTTCTTCTAAATACAGCTGCCTCGTTTTGTCCTCCGGTTCTGCCAAAATGACATCAACATGCACACCCTCATCCATCAACCGTTCGCACAATGAAAGGCCGAGAAATTCATCTGCTCCAATGATCAACGCTGTCTTCATCACATCTGCCGCCTTTCCGGTTATTCATTCGCACACAAGCCAAACAGCCCTCTGAAAAGAGATGGCTGTTGTATTCTATTCATTACAGGTCTTTTTCATGACTGCGGAAAAACCGGCAGATGGCTCTGTACATACGCGCAGGGTTCTCAAGCAGGTGATACGTGATATCAGTCTTGCTTCCGGTCTTTTCCCGGGCTTCTTTATACGCGTTCGCATGCAGGGTGTACGGGTACGGCGCTCCGGTCGTTCTTTGCCATATATGTACCGGCGCGCGGGTGCGGCAGCCGGTAATGGTCTGATAGCTCAGTGAGCTTGCCTCTTTTTCAGAAACACCGAAGCTTTGTGCCGTTTCCCTCAGAAACTGCTTATAAAAAAACTTATTTTCTTTCTCTGATTCAAAATGGGCTTGAAGATCAAGACAAGGATCTAACATTGCGGCTGAACGGATATGCTCCGGTGAAGACTGCAGCAATTGATCGGCGATGAGGGCGCCCATGCCTTCTGCGAGCAAGTGTATTTTCGGATTGAGGGTTTCTTGTTTCAGCACATAATGAATCAGCTGTCTGGCGTAAAGGACGGCTTTTTCCGAACCCCAATGCCGTCCGTATAAATTGCTGTTGAAAATGGTGTACCCTCTGTCAAGCATCGTATTTAACAGCTGGTTTCTCCCTTCATGTTCGAGCCAAAAGCTTGAGTCCCGGCTGACAAAGTGGGTTCTGTCCCCCAGAATAAAGATACAGAAGCCGTTCGGCCGATACGGCAGATGGATGACGTTCAGCTCAGATCCGAATTGGAAGAATCTTTCCGTTATCCCCATGCCTGCCCGCCTCCTTTTACTCCTAATCTCTCTATTGGCTATCATATGTAAGAAGAATGAAAACGGATCGGATAAACTCCTATTTGCTGCTATGTTTTGGCTATTATCCCGAGCACGGGAACCGAATTTTCCTTCAGACGGCCTGACAGGCGGGCAAATGTCAGTTTCAGGCGCGCTTTTTGATGAGAAAATGACCTTCCGCCCGCGCTTTATGTATGGTATGATACAACGTAGAATAAAATGAAGGACGAGGTGGAAACGTGCGGTTTATTATCGGTTTTATTTGGACGTTCCTTTTAACACATATGGCCTGTTATTTGGTCGCCTCCATGAACAGTGCGGCGTACAATTTCAAGCAATCATCCGTTATTGCCGTAGTTATTGCGGTGCTTGTCTTTGTTCTTGCGGAGATCATGCCTGTCAAACAGGATGCAAGCCAGCATTAAATAAAAAAACCTGCTATTCAGCAGGTTTTTTTGTGTTCACGGTTTTCGTTGATACGTCCATAATCTGTTGTGGTTTGAAGTTTCAGGGAACATTTCTCCCACTGTGAGCTTGATTTTCTGCGGATTTTTGACCATGCTTCCCGTTTCGCCGATTTCAACGTACACACCGTTATTCGGCGCTTTTTGTCCCGGGCGGAATTGATGCTGCTGTCCCACGTCATTTCCTCCTTTTTCTTTTTTATGTAGTATGCGCTTGTATGCGGAGAAATATCAAAAACCGCTGAATGAGGTTCAGCGGTTTTTTTGTTCATCCTGTTTGTATAGAAGAGCTTTCAGGAGCGCTTTTTGCGCGTGAAGCCGGTTTTCCGCCTGCTGGAATACCGCAGAGTTCGGGCCGTCGATAATCTCGGACGTGACCTCTTCTTCCCGATGCGCGGGCAGGCAATGCAAAAATGTATAGTCAGGTTTGGCGAGACTGACAAGTGAGGCGTTGACTTGATACGGGGCAAACACATTCAGCCGCTGCTGCGTCTCTTCCTCCTGCCCCATGCTCGTGAAGACGTCGGAGTAAATCACGTCTGCATCCCGCACCGCTTCCTGCGGATTTTCGGTAAGTGTGATTTTCGCTCCGGAAACAGCCGCCGCTTCTTTTGCGGCATTCACAGCCTCTTCTTCGGCTTCATAGCCTTTCGGCGAAGCAACCGCAATGTCACAGCCCATTTTTGCGCAGCCGATCATTAGTGAATGCGCTACATTATTTCCGTCACCGATATAGGCGGCTTTTACTCCTTTTAATTTTCCTTTTATTTCTTGTATCGTTAACAGATCCGCGAGTGCCTGACACGGGTGATACCGGTCGGTCAGCCCGTTTATGACAGGAATATCTGCATGCTCAGCAAGCTCTTCGACTTTTTCATGTTCAAAGGTGCGGATCATTATGGCATCAACGAAGCCGGACAGCACCTTCGCCGTATCCGCGACCGTCTCCCCCCGCCCAAGCTGCAGGTCGCTGCTTGAAAGAAATAGTCCCGTTCCCCCGAGCTGGGCCATTCCCGCTTCAAAAGACACACGTGTGCGGGTTGAAGATTTTTCAAAAATCATCGCCAATGTTTTCCCTTGGAAAATCGGCTGTATCGGATGTTGTTTTAATAATGAAGCTTCTGTCAAAAGCGCATTGATGTCTGACGGGCTGACATCTTTTAAGGAAAGAAAATCTTTGCCGTACAAATGGGTTAATGTGTGTTCCGCTTTTATTGTGTGCATGATGCCACTTCCTTTTGATAAAGATCTTTGAGCGATACAGGCTGAGGTTTGCCGGAGCCGCTTGCTAAAAATGCCTTTACGGTTTCCGGTTCAGTAAAGACCGTCACGCCGTGCGTCATGGCTTCGATCCGTTGTTTACGCGCTTCTTCAGAGTAATTGAAATTGATATGGACCGCTTTATCCTTTCGCTCTGCCCATGCCGGGAACGCATCTTTGCATACCGTAAATCCCGCCTCTTGAGCCTGACGTTCCAATTCCGCATCACAGCCTTCCAGATAGATGCTGCCTTTTTTCTCCCAGACGTGCGCGTAGATTTTTTTCAGGGCGCTTTCTGCGTCAAACGCGACACACATGCCTTCTCCGGTCGACTTCATTTCCGGCCCGGGCTTTACGTCCACATCCTGAATGGCGTGCGAAGAAAAAACCGGGAATTTCACTGCCGTTCCGTGCTGATTTTGAACCTCGGGCTTGATGTCTTTAAGGGAAGCGCCGGCCAGCAATCTGGCGGCAAGCGGGATCATCGGCACCCCCATTACCTTAGACACGACAGGAACCGTGCGGCTTGCCCGCGGGTTCACTTCAAGAACGAGAATATCTCCTTTGTCATCAATGACAAACTGAATGTTCATGATGCCTTTAAAAGCCAGTTTTACCGCGATTTTTTCGGCGGCCTCTTTTATATTCCGCTGCATATCAGGTGTGACAGACGGACCCGGAAGAATCGCAAAACTGTCGCCCGAATGGACGCCGGCGCGTTCAATATGCTCTGTGTAAGTCGGCACGAATACTTCATGTCCGTCGGAAATCAGATCGATCTCCAATTCTTTTCCTGTAATGTACTGATCGATCAAAATCGGATACGGCATGCCCGCTTCATTTTCCAGCAGTTCTGACATTTGCGCTTCTGAATCAACGATGATCATGCCCATCCCACCGATGACATAAGACGGACGGATCAGCACGGGGTAGCCGATTCGGCTTGCTTTTTCCGTTGCTTCTTCTTTTGAATAAGCGGTTTCGCCTTTGGCATGTTTCAGGTCAAGATCATCAAGCAGCTGATAAAACAGATCCCGATCCTCCAGCGCATCAAGGGTTTCAAAGGATGTTCCGAGCAGCGGAATGCCCGCTTTTTCCAGCGGTTCAGCGGCATTGATCGCGGTCTGTCCCCCAAATTGGACGATGGCAAAATCAATGTTTTCATGTTCCGCCACGTTCAAAATATGTTCTGTCGTCAGCGGTTCAAAATAAAGCCGGTCGGCGATTTCATAATCCGTGCTTACTGTTTCCGGATTGTTATTGATCATAATCGTTTCATACCCCAGCTTTTGCAGGGTCAGAACGCCGTGGACGGCGCTGTAATCAAATTCCACTCCCTGACCGATGCGGATCGGGCCGGAGCCGATGATGAGGGCGCGTTTTTTCTCTTTTCGGCTGATATCTCCATCACTTTCCCCTAGATAGGTGGAGTAGAAATAATTCGTCTTGGCATCAAATTCAGCGGCGCATGTATCTACGATTTTAAACGACGGGACGATGCCTGATTTCTTTCTGAGAGCACGGATGTCTTCTTCCGTTTTTCCCGTGAGAGATGCGATCATGACATCAGTGAAGCCTTTTACCTTCGCCTGCTTTAAAAGCGGGACAGACAGATGATCCCCTTCTTCCATCAGCTTGTTTTCCAATGTGATGATATTTCGGAATACATGGAGAAAAAACGGGTCAATTTTCGTTTTGGCATGGATGTCTTCTATCGTTTCACCGCGGCTTAACAGTTCCATGACGACGAAAAATCTCCGGTCATCCGGCGTTACCGCTAATTCCCACAGCTGATTGATCGTACAGCCGCCGAGTTCAGGCAGGCGGGTGCCGATCGTTTTCAGCTCAAGGGAGGCCGCCGCTTTTTGAATGGCCGCTTCCATATTTCTTTCGATCGCCATGACCTCTCCCGTCGCTTTCATCTTCGTTCCGAGCGTGCGATCGGCATGTTTAAACTTATCAAACGGCCAGCGCGGGAATTTGACGATGACATAATCAAGCGCCGGTTCAAAGCTTGCATAAGTAGAGCCCGTCAGCGGATTTTTCAGTTCGTCGAGCGTATAGCCGACGGCAAGTTTCGCCGCCATTTTGGCAATCGGGTAGCCGGTCGCTTTTGACGCGAGGGCCGATGAACGGCTGACACGCGGGTTCACTTCAATGACATAGTACTGTTTGCTGAACGGATCCAGCGCAAATTGAATGTTGCAGCCGCCGACCACATCCAGCGCCGAAATAATCGCCAGGCTTGCTGAACGCAGCATCTGATATTCTTCATCCGTTAACGTCTGGGACGGTGCGACGACGATGGAGTCTCCTGTATGCACGCCGACGGGATCGATGTTTTCCATATTGCAGACGGTGATGCATGTATGATTGCTGTCGCGCATGACCTCATATTCGATTTCTTTAAATCCGGCGATGCTTTTTTCGACGAGGCATTGGCTGATCGGGCTTGCTAACAGCGCCTGTTTAATAAGCGTCTGAAACGCTTCTTTCGTTTTCGCGATTCCGCCTCCCTTTCCGCCTAACGTGTACGCCGGTCTCAGAATGACCGGAAATCCGATAGACTCAGCGAAACGGAGGGCGTCTTCTTCGTTGTCGACGATTTCGCTTTCCGGAACGGGCTGATCGAGCTCTTTCATCAGGGCGCGGAACTGCTCCCGGTCTTCGCCTTTTTGAATGGTTTCCACTGATGTTCCCAAAAGCTTGACGTGATGCTTCTTCAGCACGCCTGCTTCTTCAAGCTTAACGGCTAAATTCAATGCCGTCTGGCCGCCCAAATTGGCAAGCAGACCGTCCGGTTTTTCTTTTTCAATAATGGCCTCGATGCTGTCGGTTGTGAGCGGTTCAAAATATATTTCATCGGCAAACGCCTCATCCGTCATAATCGTTGCCGGGTTGTTGTTGACTAGAATAACGCGGTATCCTTCTTCTTTCAGAGCCATGCAGCCCTGCGTTCCTGAATAATCAAATTCTGCCGCCTGGCCGATGATGATGGGGCCGGAGCCGATGACTAATATGCTGGAAATGGTTGTATCTTTAGGCATGAGCGATTTCTCTCCTTGCTGGTATCACTTTCTCTAGAAATTCATCAAATATCCACTCGCTCTCAGCCGGGCCGGGATGAGCTTCAGGGTGGAACTGGACGCTTAATACGGGAAGGCGCTTATGAATGAGCCCTTCCACCGATGTGTCATTGACATGGTGAAATCTGATGGACAGCTCGTTTTCGTCAATTGATGCTTCATCGACGACATAGCTGTGGTTCTGGCTTGTCATAAACACCCGTTTCGTTTTCCGGTCAATGACGGGATGGTTGGCACCCCTGTGGCCGAACGGCAGCTTATACGTATTTCCTCCGAAAGCCAGGGCAATCAGCTGATGCCCGAGGCAAATGCCGAGTGCGGGGAAAGCCTTCAGTAAAGCCTTAATCCGGTTCATGTACGGCGCAATCGCTTTCGGGTCGCCCGGGCCGTTTGAGAGCACGATTCCGTCAGGCTGAATGTCATAAACGGCGTTCATCTGCTGATACGGAATGACCGTTACTTTACAGCCGCGCTTTACAAGTGACGAGGCGATTGATTTTTTATAACCGAAATCAATCAGCGCAATATGCCGGTCTCCGTTTCCCATTGACGTGATGTCTTCAGACTGCGCCAGCTCCGCCGGGTTTTCTGTTCCGGATGCTGCGGGAATCTCTCCTGTTGTTGACACGGCAGCGTTCATCGTGCCGCCGGAGCGGATGGTTTTGACGACGGCCCGTGTGTCCACTTCGGTTAAGAGCGGGATGTTCCATTTATTTAAATACTCTCTCAAGCTTGAAACTGCTTCATGGTGAGAAAAATGTTCACACGCTTCATAGACGGCAACAGCCTTGACTTGAGGAATCTTACTTTCGAGGTCTTTTTCATTAATTCCGTAGTTTCCGATCAGAGGATACGTAAAGACGACGATCTGACCCTTATATGACGGGTCAGTAAGCACTTCCTGATAGCCCGTCATTCCGGTGAAAAAAACCGCTTCGCCAACACAGCGGGCCTCTTTTTCAAGTTCACCGCCGAATGATGTTCCGTCTTCCAATACTAAATAGCCTTTCATCTAAAGCCCACCTCTTGATGAATAATTAATTAAAAACATGAATTTTTATACCCTTATATCGAAAAAAAATTACCGTTTCACTGCCGAATGCGCTTCGATCGCTGCTTTCAGCATACTGACGGCCGACAGCATTTCTTCTTCAGAAACTGTAAGCGGCGGAAGCAGCCTGATGACATTCGGTCCGGCCGGAAGCACGAGAAGTCCGCGTTCCTGCAGATCTCCGATGATGCCGGACACGGAACCTGCGCATTCAATGCCGATTAATAACCCTTTTCCGCGGATTTCTTTTACAAAAGGCCCTGTCAGTTCACGGTTCAGCTGCGCTTTTAAAAATGATCCTTTGTCTGCCGCCGCCTGGAGAAAGTCCGGCTGAAACACAATGTCCAAGGTTGCTTTCACAGCTGCCATGGCAAGCTTATTACCGCCGAAAGTCGTACCATGCGTACCCGGCGTAAAGGCGTCGCCAAGCTTCTTTTTGCCGATCACGGCTCCGACGGGAAAACCGTTTCCAAGCCCTTTCGCAGCAGTGATGATGTCCGGAGAGATGCCGAAATGCTCATAGCCGAATGCCTTGCCCGTCCGGCCGATTCCGGTTTGAATCTCGTCTGCGATAAGCAGCGTCTGTTTGTCTTGGCAAAATGTCTGTAAGGCTTCGATGAATTCCGGATCGGCGGGATTGACTCCCCCTTCTCCCTGCACCGTCTCAAGCATGACGGCGGCGATATCATCCTCTTTTGAAAGCGTGCTGAATGCCGACGGATCATTGAACGGAAGATAGTGAAAGCCTTGAAGCATCGGTCCGAAACCGGTCTTGATTTTGTCTTGTCCGGTGGCGGCCATCCCCGCATAGGTCCGGCCGTGAAAGGATTGATGAAATGTTACGATTTTTGTCTTTCCCGTTGCTTTACGGGCAAGCTTAATGGCGCCTTCATTCGCTTCGGCCCCGCTGTTGCAGAAGAAAACGAGATCCCCCGCGCTATGTTCGGCAAGCTTTGCCGCGGCTTTTTCCTGAAGATCATTTTCAAACAGATTGGAAACGTGCCATACGCTGTCAAGCTGTTCTTTCACCGCTTCTGTGACCTCATCATGACAATGGCCGAGATTGGAAACGGCGATGCCCTGAATAAAATCGAGATACGTTTTTCCGTTTTCATCCTCTGCGATTGTCCCTTTCGCTTTTTTGATATCGATGGGCCAGCGGCTGTAGGTTTGAAATAGACTGCTCATGACACGCTCTCCTTTTCTTTGACGATTTTTGTTCCTTGGAAGGCTTGATCGGTGAAAAACGCTCCTTTTCCGTTTACGATCATCACTTCCTCGACATCTTCACTCAGTGCCGATAATGCCGAGTTTACCTTCGGAATCATCCCTCCTGAAATCACGCCGTCATCTATGAGGGCCTGAATCTCTTGCGGCGTCAAAGTATCCAGCCTGTTCTCTCCGTCCATAATTCCTTCGACATCCGTGACAAATAAAAGTTTATCGGCGTGTAAGGCTGAAGCAACGGCCGATGCCGCGGCGTCTGCGTTGACGTTCAGCGTTTCGAAATCACTTGTCATGGAAAGCGGAGCGATAACGGGAATGATGCCTGCTTTCATTAACGCTTGGATGATTGACCGATCGGTTTTTTGTATTTCGCCGACTTCTCCGTATTTGTCTTGATTAAGATAGGATGCTTGAAGGAGACCGCCGTCCTTACCTGATATTCCCGCGGCTTTCAGCCCGTTTTTCGCGAGTTCGGTTACGAAAAATTTATTGATCGTCCCTGACAAGACCATTTCCGCTGTTTCCAGCACCGGTTTGGTCGTTTTCCGCTGTCCATCGACAAATTCCGTTTCAATCTGCAATGTTTTCAGCATTCTTGAAATGTCCGGGCCGCCTCCATGCACGACGGCAATGTTCCAGCCCGATTGCATAAGCTCTTTTACATTTTGAAAAAAATCGGCGGATAACTCGCGGATCACGCTTCCGCCGCACTTAAAAACGATGGTTTTCTTCATGCCGCTCCCCTTTGTTATGTGCGATAGCTCGCATTGATTTTGATATAATCATAGGTTAAGTCACAGCCCCATGCCCGGCCGCTGCCGGAGCCTTCCTGCATGCGGACTGCAATCATAATCTCATCACCTGATAAGTACTCCTTGGCATCAGTTTCCGAAAACGGCTGAGGTTCGTTGTTTTTAAACAGACACTGGCCGCCGAGGAAAACTTCCACTTGTTCGGCCGTTACGCTTGCCGCACTGTGCCCGATTGCGCCGATGATGCGCCCCCAATTGGCGTCTGTGCCGTAAACGGCGGTCTTCACAAGGCTTGAACCGACGATTTTTTTGGCGATAATATTCGCCTCAAGGTTATTTTTCGCGCCTTCGACTCTGGCTTCAATTAATTTCGTCGCTCCTTCACCGTCTCTGGCTATATCTTTGGCAAGGTCTTCGCATACAAGCTTTAATCCCTTTTTAAAAGCCGGCCAGTCAGGGTGCTGCTCCGTCAGGCAATCATTCCCCGCGCAGCCGTTCGCCATCACAAGCACCATGTCATTCGTCGATGTTTCTCCGTCAACGGTGATTTGGTTAAATGAAACATCCGTAATCTCTCTGAGCGCGTTTTTGAGCGCCTGTTCTTCCACGGCCGCGTCCGTTGTGACAAAGCCGAGCATTGTCGCCATGTTGGGGTGGATCATGCCGGAGCCTTTCGCCGCTCCGCCGATCGTGATGATGTCTCCGCCGATCACCAGTTCATAACACGTCTGTTTCGTCACTGTATCCGTCGTCAAAATGGCTTCTTCAAATGCTCCGGACACGGACGGCGCTTGACCGAGCTGTTCAATGCCCGCTTGAATTTTTTTCATATCTAAAAGCTCGCCGATCACCCCGGTTGACGAAACCGCAACGAGTTCCGGCTCAATGCCGAGCTGGCTCGCGAAGCCGTCCCGCATTTCATAGGCGTCCTTTAATCCTTGGTCTCCCGTACAGGCGTTGGCAATCGCGCTGTTGACGATAACCGCCTGAAGCACACCCTCTTTTTTCAAGCTGGCTTGCGTCACTTTCAGCGGCGCTGCCTGAAAATGGCTCTGCGTATATACCGCTGCACTGACTGCAGGCGCTTCGCTGATAATCGCTCCGAGATCTTTTTTTGAATAGCGCAGACCGCAGTGCACGCCCTTTGCCTCAAACCCTTTCGGCGAGGATACGCCGCCTTTTATTTTCGTGATTTCCTCACTCAGCTGAATCATATTTTTGAATCCCTCTTTCGTTCTATGGATAGACTGGCGTCATCGTAAGTCCCGTTTCTTCCTGCCAGCCATTCATGATATTTAAATTTTGAACCGCCTGCCCTGCGGCGCCTTTCATCAGATTATCTATGACAGAAACGATGGTGACACGGTTTGTTCTTTCGTCCACAGTGACACTGATATCACAAAAATTGCTGCCGTATACCTCTTTCGTCGCCGGAAATTCACCTTCCGGCCTGATTCTGACAAAATATGAATCTTTGTAGAATTCGGAATACAATTCTCTTACCTGTGCAGCAGACATACCCGGGGGAGCCTCCGTATACATCGTCGCCATAATGCCCCTTGTCATCGGCGCCAAATGAGCGGAAAACGTGATCGGGCCTGTGCCGGGCTGCCAAGCCGCTAATTGCTGTTCAATTTCCGGAGTATGCTGATGCTCATTAACCTTATAAATTTTGAAATTATCATTCAGCTCAGAATAATGAGTGCCCATGGATGCTTTTCGGCCGGCGCCGGATACGCCTGTTTTCGCATCAACAATCAGAAATGAATCTTGTAAAAGCTTATTCTTCGCCAGCGGGGCGAGCCCGAGCAGCACAGCCGTCGGAAAACATCCCGGATTGGCAATCAGCTTTGCAGTCTGAATCTCTTTTTTTTGCAGTTCGGCTAAACCGTAAACCGCGTTTTGAATCGTTTCTTCCGGAGCGGCCTTCCGCTTATACCACTTTTCATACACGGCCGGGTTTTGAATCCGCAGATCGCCGGATAGATCAATGACCGGGATGCCCGCCTCCGCCAGCTTGGGCGACCACTCTCCGGAGACGCCGGGCGGCGCGGCTATGAACATGACATCAATTTCGTTTCGGATCGTTTCTATGTGAAGCGGCTGAAGTGATTGTGACGCTATATTCCTCAAATGCGGATATGAAGCGGCATATTCTTTTCCTTCGTCGCTCGATGAATATAATATACAATCCTCTGCATAAGGGTGATGGTTAAGAATCCTGACAAGTTCGGCGCCTCCATAACCAGTAGCGCCTATAATACCTATTTTCAACGGGTTCACCTTCTTGGTTTTTGTGAAATTATTTAACATTATAACATGAATAAAAATTAATTCAATTGTATATTTAATATTTTTTCATTCATTTTCCATCTGCTTTTGCGGACAAAAAAACAGGCTGATCGGATCAGCCTGTTTTCTTCAGCATCATCAGCCCGCTTATAAAAAACAGCACGGAGCTGGCGTAAAAAATAATATAAACCGTAAAGAAATCAGCGAGAAACCCGCCGAGAATAATGGCGGCAGCTGAAAATACGGCCGTCCAGAAATGATAGCTGCCGACTTTTTTTCCCCGCTCCCCGCCGTCGGTGTAATCGGCGATCATGATTTTCTCGCCGTGTTTTTGCATCGCGCCGAACAGGCCCAAAAGCACCTGCACAACATAAACCTGGTGCACGCCGGTAATGTGCGGGAGCGTCAGAAGAAGCACCGCCATCCCCCACGAATTTGCCATAAGGAACCAGCGGGGGTCCAGTCTTGCCGACAGCCGGCCGAGCAGCGGATGAATCAATGCGCCGCTCAGGCCGAACAAGCCGTATGAGAGACCGAATTGCGTGTAGCTGGAACCGATGTTTTTAATAAATAAAATATAAAACGGAAAGATCAGGCTGCCGGCAAAAAAGACACTGCTCTGAGACAGGATCAGCCATTTTAAATGGTTGTGTTTCATGATTTGTACCTCTGATAAAAATAATTCATAAACAAGTCATCCGGATCATATTTGTGTTTTTTCTGAAAGAACATATCGCTTTTCGGATATGCCTCGCGCATCTGCTCTTTCGTTTGGTACAGCATATACGGGAGATAATAACTGCCGCGGTGGCGCAATGCCGTATCCGTCATTTTTCTGACAATCCGCGCCGCACTCGCCTGGCCGTCTTTTGAAAACCCTTCATTGATTAAAAGGACGAGTGAAAACATGTCTTCCTTTGCGTATGACAGATCGGCTTTTTCATTTTTTTGCACGTAGCGGATCGTAATATTTACGAGATTGAGATCTTCATGTGACAGCGTCTTGCGTAAATCATGAATGTACGGCGCAAATTCGCCGACGGGCACGAAGTATTCTTGTAGCACGTCGGTGTTGTCTGTGTTTTCATATTCCAAAAATTTCGATTCTGACCGCATGACATTGTTCCTGGAGACTTTCACGCCGTTTTGGCTGAGAAAATAAGACTGCTGGGTTGACCAGAACCAATTTCTCCCCCAGTCATACCGGCGGGAGAGGCCGAGCGCGAATTTCGTCAGCGCCGGATGCTCATCTTCTTTCAGTTCATTGTGCTGCTTTAATTCTTTCTGATTGTCTGAGAGCGTGTAATCAGTCACATACATGTCATGCAAAAAGCCTTTATCCCCTGTTGCGATCCGTGCGAGATGCATGCGCACGGCGGGGTTGCGCTGAACATGCTGCGTAAAATATTCACTGTATGTATCAGCGTTCATGCGTTTCGTTTTCATTTCATAAAGTTCATCATCCGTCAGCTCAATATCCGCGTCAAGGATGACGCCGAACAGGCCGTAGCCGCCGATGACGGCTGAAAACAGGTCATCTTTCGGAGTAACGGTGATGATTGTGCCGTCCGCCTTTAAAAGATGAAACGATTTGACCGTATCAATCAGCGAACCGTATCGGATATCCCGGCCGTGGGCGTTGGCGCTCAGTGAGCCGCCGATCGTAAAAATGTTTTGCGATTGCATGACTTTTACCGCGAGCCCGTACGGATTGACATAGCGCTGAATATCATTCCACGTCGCTCCCGCCTGCACTCTGATGATTTTTTTCTTTCGGTCGAGACCGAGTATTTTGTTGTAGCCCGTCATGTCGAGAACGATACCGTCTTCATAATACGTCTGGCCGCCCATTGAGTGCTGGGCGCCTGCGATTGAGATCTTCAGATGCTTTCTCTTTGCTTCCTTAATGGTTTCGATCAATGTTTCTTTCTCTTTTCCTTTGACCGTCTGCTTAATTTTCACGGGCATGAGACGGCTGACATCCGTCATTGTCCCTGCCTGCTGCTCCGGCTCTTTGTGAAAAGCGGAAACAGCGAACAGCGCCGTATAAACAAGAATGCTAAGGATAATGAGAAGTAATTTTTTCTTCATGGGTTCCTCCCTCGCATGCAGCCGGTCTATTATATCATGCCTTACGTCCGTTTTTTTCCTTTTTAATCCGATACCGGAAAACACACGGCATAAAAAATACACAGAAATCCTTAAAATGATTTTTTAGTCAGTATATAATCGATATATATGCAGATGTATTACCAAAGGGATTGTTTAAGACAAACATGTTAAATGAGGTGGGGAAAATAAACATAAAAGGAATCAATCATCTTCTTTTTTCTGTTTCAAATTTGGAAAAATCTATAGAATTTTATGAAAAAGTATTTCATGCACAACTCCTGGTTAAAGGGCAAAAAACAGCATATTTTGATCTGAACGGGCTTTGGCTTGCACTTAACTTAGAGGCGGATATACCAAGAAATGAAATACATAAATCTTATACGCATATGGCCTTTACAATTGACCCAAAAGATTTTGATGCAATACATCAACGGCTAAAAAATCTAAATGTAAATATATTAAATGGGCGTCCTAGAGATAAACAAGATCAAAAGTCAATTTATTTTACTGATCCTGATGGACATAAATTTGAATTCCACACAGGCACACTCCAAGACAGACTGTCCTATTACAAAAAAGATAAACCTCATATGAAATTTTATATATAAAGGTTTGTTTGCGATCCAAAACAAACCCTCACTGTCGCTTATATGCAGACAAAAGAAAAGCACCTCCAAACTTTAGGATGTACCTAAAATCCGAGGTGCATTTTCTTATTACTGAATCCCTAATGCGATTTTTGCGTAGCGTGACATTTTGTCTCTTGTCCACGGCGGATTCCAGACGATGTGGACCTCCGTCTCTTTTACATCCGGAATGTCGGCGAGCGCTTTTTTCACCTCGTCGACGATGATCGGAGCGAGCGGGCACCCCATTGATGTCAGTGTCATCGTAACGTGCGTCAGGCCGTCGTCATCCATATCAACGTCGTATACAAGGCCGAGATTGACGATATCGACGCCGAGCTCAGGGTCAACAACCTGCTCCAAGGCGCCCATGATGTTTTCTTTTAATGCTTCTTCCACGTTCCATCACTCCTTTTTCCTCAGTATAACGTAAAAGCGGGTTTTGTTAACACCTTTGTGCTTTATAAATGCTTATCGAACCAGGCGACGGTTTCTAAAACGGCGTATCTCGGGACTTTATGGTCAGCCCGTTCGTCTTTCAGAAACTGAAGATGGTCAGGCCGGCTGCTGTAATGAGGTTTAATCGTTTCATAAAAGCCGCGGGTCGGTGCATACGGAACGACTTTGTCTTGAACGCCGTGCCAGAACAGCAGCGGGCGGCTCCGGAGTTTTTCCGGTTCCAGACTGAGATCGAACGGTTTGAGCCGCGCAAACAGTTCATCGACCTGTTCTTTTGTGACGTCAATGTCGATGTCCTGCTTTTGAATGTGGTCAATCTGCTGCTGAAAAAACGCCGTATAGTTCGGGCTTCCCATCAGGCTGACGCCGGCTTTGACCCAATCATACGCGGCCATCGCGCCGAATGTCGTAATTCCGCCCATTGACGTGCCCGCAAGACCGATCCGCCCGTCTTCAATCAGACCGCGCGCTTCAAAATCCTTTTTCAGCACGTCAAGCTCCTCGATTTCATTTAATACAATGTCCCAAAAATGGACGGCGAGCTCTTCTGCTGACAGCTGTTCAGCGCGTTCACCGTGGTAAAGAGCTTCCGGCAGCACCGCCCTGAAGCCCTTTTCAGCAAGCAGGTAAGCGAAATGAAGATTATGCTCCTTCGCGCTTGTAAAACCGTGAATAAAGAAAACAAGGGGAGCGGGACGGTCCCGATTTTCTTCTTTTACAATATGTAAAAACGGAATGCCTGATACGGTTTGATGATCAATAAGAATCACGTTGACTCCCTCCTTAGGATAACCATAATCATAAGTGTAACATGTAGACAATAAAGATGGTAAAAAGCTACACTGTATATAAGAGAAAAACAGCAAATTACATGACAAAAGGAGTTATTTATGGAGACAAAACCTTACCTCATCGCTTTAGATCTGGATGGAACCTTATTAAAAGATGATAAAACCATTTCCCCTGAAACGGCGCGGACGATTCAGACGCTGAAAGAAGCGGGTCATCATGTCTGCATCTCAACCGGCCGCCCTTTCCGTTCCAGTTCGATGTATTATGACGAGCTCGGGCTGACAACGCCGATTGTCAATTTTAACGGGGCATTTGTCCACCACCCGAAAGACGAGTCATGGGGACGATACCACACGTCCTTATCTGTCGATGTGGTCAGACAGCTTGCCGAACTTACAGAGACCTATCAAATACATAATGTGCTCGCTGAGATCATTGATGATGTGTACTTCCATTATCATGATGAGCATTTAATTGAGGCGTTTCATATGAATACGGCGAATGTCACATTCGGCGATCTGCGCGAAACAGTCCAAGAAGATGTGACGTCCGTATTGATACATGCAAAGGAAGAGGACGTCGCGGACATACGCGCGCATTTATCCGATGTGCACGCCGAGGTCATTGACCACAGAAGATGGGCGGCTCCTTGGCATGTGATTGAAATTATTAAACACGGGATGAATAAAGCGGTCGGCCTGAAGAAAATCAGCGACTATTACCAAGTGCCGAGAGAACGGATCATCGCGTTCGGCGACGAAGACAACGATCTTGAAATGCTCCGATTTGCCGGGTGCGGCGTAGCGATGGGAAACGGCACGGATGAAGTCAAACAGGCCGCCGACCGCGTCACGGGATCAAATGAAGCGGACGGAATCGCCGAATTTTTAAAATCCTATTTCTCCCTGTGAGGTTTTGCCGCTCATAACACAAAGCCTTCCGCCCATACTAAAACAGACGACTCATCTCGTCTAAATATGGAAGGGGGACATTGCAATGGGTAAACGAAACAAATCAAAACGGTTTATTCAGCAAGGCAAGGACTCTGTCAGTCTTCATGACGCAAGATTTCCATATCGGTCTACATTAGAGGAAGCACAGCATGATGCAGCAAAAGATTCGGCTGAAAGGCAGGTTGACTTTTAATGAGAAACGAACTGTTTTCTCAAGCCAAGTCATTTGTCCAGCAGGCCGTCATGATTGCTAACGGTTTCGAGGACGGCGATCAGGAAAAAGCTGTCTCACGCGCCAAAAACGCCGTGTCTTCCGCGTACGCCAATTCGACGGATGCAGAACGTCAGCAGCTGCACCAATTTCAGGATCAGCTGGAGAAATTGCAATAAAAAAAGGCGCCCCGTTTAGACGAGGGCGCCGCTTTTTTATTTCACTTCAAATGTTTTTACCGTTTTCAGTCTTTTTCCGATCTGATCGGACTTCCCTAAAAACGTCACCGTCACCGTGTATGTTCCCGGACCGGGCACGTTTTTCCACACATCTGAAAAGTCATACGTTTCATTCGGCATTAAGGTCACGGTCTGAAACGCCTGAGTAAACATTCTGTCTTTTGAATAGCGGTACAGTTCTTTGTGATGTTGGTCATGTACGGTCAATTCGAATTTCTGCCCAGAGCTGAATGTGAAATCGATCGGGCTGCCGCTTTTGTTTTTTAAAGACATTTGAAATTCGATCTGCTGATCCGTCTGCACAGGGTTTACGGCTAATTCCGCTTGCTGTTCATTCATCTCTCCGGATACCTCCTCAGCGGGCTCCTTCTGCCCGGATTGACTGCTGCACCCGATCAATAAAATGACCGGTAATAACAGGCCAAACAGCCACTTCATTCTATCCGCTCCTATCAGTCTTTTCTGAAGAAACCAAAGATCCCCGTCGTTTGCACGATGTTTGTGAAGGCTTTCGGGTCGACTTCTTTCACGATTTTCTCAAGGTCATACAATTCGTACCGCGTGATGACGATGATCATCATTTCTTTCTGTTCGTTTGTGTAAGCGCCTTTTGCCGGCACCGTCGTAATGCCGCGGACCATTTTCCCGTAAATCGCTTCTTTGATTTCATCGGCTTTTTTCGTAACGATCATGGCGGTCAGTTTCATGTGGCGGGTGTGAATGGCGTCAATCACCCTTGTTGTGACATACAGAGCGACAAGGGTATATAATGCTTTCTCCCATCCTTGCAATAATCCTGCCGTCAAAATGATAATCCCGTTCAAAATGAAGAAATATGTGCCGACCGGTTTATCCTTCCATTTGGCCAGCACCATCGACACGATATCAAGACCGCCTGTCGAAGCACCGAATTTCAGCGTTAAACCGATGCCGATAGCTGAGATGACTCCTCCGAATACGGTATTCAGAAGAATATCGTGCGACAGTCTCATTTCCGGGAGAATTCCCATAAAGACGGACGTCATCGCTACGCTTAATATGCTGTATACGGTGAATGATCTGCCGACTTTCAGCCACCCTAACACACCGATGGGAATGTTTAAGAGGAACATGAGAACTCCTGTCGAAATATAAAAGGGGGCGTATTGATCAACGACGCTTGACAGCAGCTGGGCGACACCGGTAAAACCGCTGGCATATACATTCGCCGGTATCAGGAATAAATTCAGTCCCGCCGCATACAGAAACGCGCCGATGACGACGATTGCTAATTTTTTTGCTTGTTCTAGTACCATGGCTTGCTCCTCCGCTCATTTTCATTATTAGCTTTTCCCTTAAAACAAAGTTTTGAACACTATTTTGCCACATTTATATGATATAGTTGGCATCACTCTCACCAATCGGAAAGAAGGGAATTATGATGACAGTTCACCTTATTGCTGACAGCGCCTCTGACCTGCCGAAATCTTATATTGAAGAAAACCGGATCGGGTTCATTCCGCTGCACGTAACACTTGACGGAAACGAATATGAGGACGCGGTCACCATTCAGGCGGATCATATATTTCAAGCGATGCGGGACGGGAAAGTTCCGAAAACATCCCAGGCATCACCGGATACGATAAAAAAAGTATTTTTACAATACGCGGAACTGGGAGAACCGGCGATATACGTCGCCTTTTCCTCAGGTCTTTCCGGCACCTATCAGACGGCCGTAATGATGGCCAATGAAGTAAAAGAGGAATTTCCCGATTTTGATTTACGGATTGTAGATTCCAAATGCGCTTCATTGGGCTGCGGCCTCGCGGTGATGCACGCGCAAACACTCTGTGTTAACGGGAATACAATACAAGAAATCGAAACGTCTGTAAAGAGCTTTTGCGCACGGATGAAACATATATTTACGGTCGATGATGTCGCTTATCTCGCGCGGGGCGGCAGAATTTCAAAAACGTCCGCTTTTGTCGGGGGGCTTTTGAACATCAAACCGATTCTGCATGTGGATGACGGCAGGCTCGTGCCGCTCGAAAAATTGCGCGGACAAAAGAAACTGTTTAAACGGATTATAGAAATGATGAAGGAAGAAGGCGGCGATTGGGCGGATCAAACCGTGGGGATCAGCTATGCAGATAATGAGGAGACAGCGCTTCGGATGAAGGAAATGATTGAAGAAGCGTTCCATCCGAAAGAGATCATTCTTCATTCAATCGGCTCTGCGATCGGCGCCCACTCCGGGCCGGGCACGCTCGCGATTTTTTTCCTGAAGCCATAATTTCAATGCGGGCGGGCATCCTAACGGACAGAAGGGAGGCTTTGCCGCATGAAAGATGATGACAAAAAACCGTTGGACAATAACGCCGTAAATCAGAAAAAGAACCGGCTTGCCGAAAAAAACCGGCAGGCGGGAAAAAACCAGAATTCCAAAAAACCGGACCATCTGTAAAAGCAAAACAGCCCTCTTTGTCTTAGAAGAAAGAGGGCTGTTTTTTGTTCTATATGCGTCTAACATCACTTATCACGAATCCGCTTTCAGGCAATGCCGGCATTCTGGACAGGCTGAAGCTTAAATCTTGGGACGGAACATCGTACTCTATTTCATTGGCAAGAAACGCAAGGGAAGTTTTCATGACTTCCACGGTCATTCCCTCACCCGGACAGCGGTGGCCGTTAGCCGGATCACCTCCGCCCTGGGGAATGAAATCAAATTTATTTTCCTCCCGCCCCTGAAAACGTTCCGGGCGAAATTCATTCGGATTCTCCCAAAGCCGGGAATCATGGTTTGTCCCATATAGGTCAAGCATGACGGAAGCACCCTTTTTAAACTCACAGTTCTTCCATACGAAATCTTTTTTCACAACGGCTCCTAAAAACGGGGCAAACGGGTAATACCGCCGAACTTCATGTGCAAATCTTTCGGCTTCCTGATCATCTCTCGATCTAAGTTTGCCCCGATATTCAGGGTAATCATGCAATGCAAGAGCTGAAAACGTAATGAAGTAAGAAATGGCGGCAATCGGGCGCAGAACATTAATAAGCTCAACAGCAGCCATGTGAGAATCAAGTCTGTTCCCGTCAAGTTCAGTATGAAAAGCCATTTCATACAAGGCTGAGCCCTCCGGCGTTTGCAGCTTGCCGGACCGCACATCCTCAATGACCTCCTCTATCCATTTCTCCGTTTTCAGCCTCGCCCTTCTGCCTTTCCAATGACGCGGTCCGACAGCGCCGAATGCGTCTACCATATCGGTGAAATCCTCTGCCCGCTCTTTCACTTCTGAGTCTTTCAGCGGGACGCCGGCCCACTCACAGGCAGCCCGGCACAGCACTTTCTTCGCTTCATCAAAAAGGACAATTCGGTTTGAACCCTCCCACATTTCCGCAGATGCTTTCCACTGTTTTGCCACCGCTTCCGCAAGCCGTTTTTGCCGGGGCGGCGTCATCAGCGACATAAATAGAAGCTTCCTGTGCTTATGCCGTTCACCGTCCATTGCCTGGATTGCCCCTGTTCCGAATAACGTTTTCTGCACCCGTTTGGGGAGGGCCTGCTGCCGCTGAAATCGTTCTGTGTCATAAAAAAGCTTTGCGGCTTCCGCTCCGCTCATACAAATGAATGTCTTCCCTAATAAACGGGCGCGAAACACATCTGAGCGATAAGTCTCCGCTCGTTTTTTCACAAATACATAACCATCGCGTAATAAAGCCAGACTATTATCAAGACCCTTTTCATGCGGAATTTGTTCATCCATCCCGATTCCTCCCTTCTTTTTTCACCTTTCACGAAAAAGAATAAATATAAACACATGTATATTCAGTATTTGTGTTTCATTCAGAAGTTACTCATGTCAGGCTGCAAAAATCAGGGGCGGGGCAAAAGCCCGTTACAAAGTAAACCGGCGGACCTGATCGTTTAACCGCTCTGTCAGGCTCACCAGATTATTGACGCTTTCCGCCATTTTATGAAAAGAAGACAGCTGCTCAAGCGCGGAGGCAGAAATCTCTTCGCTTCCTGCAGCCGTTTCCTGAACGACGGCGCTGATGCTTTCGGCATGATGCAGCACTTGCCCGCCAAGCTGTTTCGATTCGATGATCCGTCCATCCAATTGAGTAAGCTCCGCTTTAATATGGGCGGCTTTTTGTTCAATATGGGCGAATGATTCTGACGTTTTCTCCATCAGCTCCTGCTGTCTGTCCGCTAAAGCGACGCCGGTCGTGACAGCTCCGGTAATAGACGTGATGCCGTCTTCAATTTGCTTTACCATATCGAAAATCTGCGCTGTCGCTTTGGCTGATCCGTCTGCGAGCTTCCGTATCTCCTCGGCAACGACGGCAAATCCTTTTCCGGACTCGCCTGCTCTGGCCGCCTCGATTGCGGCGTTTAATGACAGCAGATTGGTCTGGCCCGCAATGTCAGAAACGGTCTGCGCCATCATACTGATGCCTGCCGCATGCTCTATGAAGAGATCGGCGGCTTCGGAAATCTCTTTTGATGTCTCATTGCTTTTATCAATGGCTTGCTTGGTCTCAGCTAAAGCACCGCGCCCCGCAGCCACCGCCGCAATCGTCTCTTCGCTGCTTCTCGTCGTTTGTTTTGAACGTTCGGCGTTCGCCTTTGAATGTTCATCCATTTGTTCAATGAATTGCACCGCATGCTGCAGATCTTCTGAAATGGTTTGGGAGCCTTGCGCCATTTCTTCCGTCGACACGGACACCTGCTCGGTCATGTCCTTCAGCGTCTGGTTTTCCTTCGTCAAACCTTCCGCAAACGTCTCGACTTCACGGCCGACCTCTCCGATCGCCTGAATTAAGGTGCGGAGCTGTTCAGCCATCATTCCGAATGAGTCATTCAGCTCTTTCAGTTCGTCCTTCCCTTTATAATCAAGCATTTCAACAGCAAGGTTCCCTCCCGCAATACGACGGGCATTTTCAGCCATGCGGCGGATCGGCCCTGCAATTCTCTTCGTCAGCCTGATGGAAGATATGACGGTAACAATAAGTATCACGATGGTCAGCACGGCTGCGCTGTAAACGATAAACTGAATCTGGTCAGCCGTCTGCTTCTGCATGTCTTCATAGTGATCCCGGCTTTTCAGATTCAGCATATAAATATCATTCAGAAGACCGTTGATGCGGGCCGCCGTCCTTGTCGCTTCAGCCGGGCTTTTCGAATCAAGAGCAGCGTCCGCCTCCGCCTGCCACGATTCGTATTTTTTGGCGAGTTTGTCATAAGCGGCTTTGTCCGCATCGTCCGTCATCGTTTTTTCGAGCGCCGCCAGTTTGTCTGAGCTGCTTTTCATATAGCTTCGCACATCTTCTTTCTGAGCGTCTGCGAGCGTATAGGAATAGCCGGTGATGCTTTCTTTTAACGTATTAAGGTCAGCTTTTGCTTCCTGGACGTTTAACAGAGTGTCCACTTCATCTTCATTTGAAGCCTGAATCTTCATCATGTTTACGATGGTAAAGCCGATGACGGCGGCGAAGCAAATCATCGTAACGGCTGCGTTAACGAGCAGCCTTGTCCGTAATGTCACTTCAGATCGCCTCCTTTTTCAATCAGGCTGTTTTTCATATCCGTGATCTTTTTCGTCAGCCCGCCTGCGTTTTTGACAACTCTGATCTTAGCTAAGACCATGCCGTTTTCCTTCAGTCCGTAAACGATCTCACCGCTTTTGATCTCCTTGTTGTCTTTTAAATCTTTCGCCAATTCATAGATGACATGGTCGACATTTTTCACTAAAGATGAGATAACGGCGTGCTCGGCGGTGTAATATTGATCGCTGTCAACACCGATGGCGTATACTTTTTGCGCCTCCGCTTCTTTCAGTGCGCCGACGCCCGTGAAGCCGGCCGCCGTAAACAGGACATCGGCTTTTTTTCGGATCATGTTTTGGGCGATGCGCTTCCCGAGCTTATCATCATCAAACGTACCGCTGATGTCCGACAGTACGCGGATGTTCGGTTTGACTGATTCCGCGCCTTTCAGATAGCCTTTTTTAAACCGTTTAATGACGTCGGCATCGGAACCGCCGATAAATCCGATCGTGCCGGTTTTGCTCGTCATGGCCGCCAGCGCTCCGGCTAAGAAGCTTCCTTCATCCTCTTTAAACGTGACGGAGGTGACATTATCCAGGTCTGATACGGAATCAATCAGCACAAACCGCTGCTTCGGATATTTTTTGGCGACCTTTTCTAAATCCGCCTGCATGCTGTAACCGAGCCCCACAACAAGATCATTGCCTTCCCGGACAAGCTGGGTCAGTCCTTTTTCGTATGTACCGGTATCTTTTATTTCCCGGTAATCAAATGTGATGCCGAGCTCGTCTCTCGCTTTCATCAAACCTTGAAAGCCTGAATCATTAAATGATTGGTCGCCGAGGCCGTTGTCTGTCAGCATGATGCCGATTGTTTTCGTTTTTTCGGCCGCCGTTTCCTCAGATTTGCCGGCACATCCCGCCGCGCTGAGCGCAAGCAGCAGTACAGCCGCAAATATCGCCATTTTTCTCATTGAAACTCTCCTTTTGTTTTTTCTATAGTTATATATCGGTTCGGATGTCAGAATATTTTATTTCAATAAAATATGTATGTTCGGCAGGGTGTTAAACAAATGAGGAATATAGCAGCTTTTGAGAAAATAAAAAACATCGGTTTTGGTTCACCGATGTTTTTGCAGAACATTTATTGTTTTTCGTATGTCCAGCCGTCTTCCTGATAGACCTTGCCGTTTTTCATCAGATGCCCGAGCGCCCGCTTAAAGGCGGCTTTGCTTAAATGAAACCGTTCGCGGATATCGTCAGGATGGCTTTTGTCTCCGTAAGGCATCGCGCCGTTTCTTGATCTCAGATAGGTCAGAATCTCTTCCGCGTCAACCGAAAGCGCATCCTGCTTTCTCGGCAGCAGGGACATGTTGACGGAGCCGTCTTCCTTCACCTCGATGACACGCCCTGTCACGCGGCTGCCGAGTCTCGGCTCATCTTTTCTTTCTGAAGGGTGAATAAACGCGCGGATGCCTTCATCGGTAATCAGAAAAGATCCTGATGCAATCAGTCTGTACACCGTGCCTGTCAGGTCTTTATTCATGACGTCTTCCTCTGCATCCGTAAATAATTCACTGATGATATCCTCAGGCGCCGGTTTGGCAAACATGCGCCCGCGGCTTGTCACCTTCAGCATGCAATACAGTCTGTCTCCTTTTTGCGGCCAGACGGATTTGTACGGAGGCAGGTGCTCCGTTGCAACGAGCGCGTCTTTTGACAGACCGACGTCGACGAATACGCCCATATCTTCCACAGCGTCCGTCACTTCCACCCATCCGTAGTCATAAAAGCTGATGAGCGGCTTTTTCATCGTCGCCGCGAGTCTTTCCTGATGATCGACGTAGATAAATACGTCCACTTCATCTCTGTCTTCGATATCCTCTGTGATTTCACTGTTATGTAAAAGAACCGTATCCTCGCCGTCGGTTAAAAAATAACCGAAATCGGTTTGGTGATCTATACTAAGCGTGAGCTGCTGCCCTGGTCTCATGTTATCGTCCTTCCTGATTCGCCCGTATGAGGCTGATGTTTTTCTCATTTTTTCCAATATGCATAAATTCATGCTTTACGCTGTTGGACATTTCTCTTTATTCTACTATAATCAACTCATAAGTGAAATGTTATAGGAGGTTTTCTCATGGCAAAAGAAAGTTCTTTTGATATTGTATCCAAAGTTGAATTTCCCGAAGTGCAGAATGCGATTCAGATGACGCTGAAAGAAATCGGCACGCGCTATGACTTTAAAGGATCGAAAAGCGATGTGAAGTTAGAAAAGGAAGAACTTGTCCTGATTTCTGATGACGAGTTTAAACTGAATCAGCTCAAAGATGTGCTGAGCGGCAAGCTGATCAAACGGGACGTGCCGACGAAAAACATTGAATACGGCAAAATCGAAAATGCATCGGGAGGCACGGTGCGCCAGCGCGCGAAGCTTGTACAGGGCATTGATAAAGACAACGCCAAAAAAATCAACGCGGTGATTAAAAACTCCGGCTTGAAGGTCAAGTCGCAGATTCAGGACGACCAAGTGCGCGTCACCGGAAAAAATAAAGATGATCTGCAGCAGATTATCGCAGCCGTCCGCGGAGCAGACCTGCCGATTGACGTTCAATTTATTAATTTTAGATAAATTATGTGATTCCTATTGATTATTGTCTCTATTTTCGGTAAATTTGGAGAAAGGGATTTTCACAGTTAAGTTTTGGAAACCCATGACAATTACATGAACGTTCTTATCAAGAGAAGCCGAGGGACTGGCCCGACGACGCTTCAGCAACCGGTGTAGTGGTTTACCCAAACCATGACCAAGGTGCTAAATCCAGCAAGCTAAAAACAGCTTGGAAGATAAGAAGAGAGACAAATGATTACAAAGTCTTCTTCTTAAGAAGACTTTTTTTATTTCTCTTTTTTCCTTGCTGAATGTGATGAAGGAGGCAAACAATGGGACTATTACAAGACTTAAAAGAACGGATTTTAATCGGAGACGGCGCGATGGGCACTCTCCTCTATTCCTACGGCATTGACAGATGTTTTGAGGAACTGAACGTATCAAAGCCCGAAGAAATCAAGCGGATACATAAGGCTTACGTGGAAGCCGGGGCAGACATCATCCAGACAAATACGTACGGCGCGAATTTTATTAAGCTCTCAAGATACGGACTTGAGGATGAAACGAAAAAAATCAATCAGGAGGCGGTCAGAATCGCGCGCGCTTCCTCAGACGGCGCTTATGTATTGGGAACGATGGGCGGCATCCGCACCTTTAACAAAAACGCCTACAGCCTGGAGGAGATTAAACGCAGCTTTCGGGAGCAGCTTTATTTATTGCTGCACGAAGAGCCGGACGGTCTGCTTCTGGAAACATACTATGATTTAGAAGAGGCCCGCGAAGTGCTGAAGATCGCGAGAAAAGAAACGGAACTTCCGATTATGCTGAACGTATCCATGCACGAACAGGGCGTGCTGCAGGACGGAACGCCGCTTCGGGAAGCCCTCAGGTCCATTGCCGATCTCGGCGCTGACATAGCGGGAATCAATTGCCGGCTCGGCCCGTACCACATGATTGAAGCGCTCACCGAAGTGCCGATTTTCCGTGACGCTTATTTATCGGTCTATCCGAACAGCAGCCTTCCGTCTTTAGAAGAAGGCCGGCTTGTTTATGATACGGACGATGCCTATTTCCGGGAGAGCGCCGTACAGTTCCGCACTCAGGGCGCGCGCATTATCGGCGGCTGCTGCGGTACGACGCCAAACCATATCAGAGCCATGGCTGAAGCGGTCCGCGGACTTTCTCCCGTCACTGATAAAGAAGTGAAAATCAGACGGGAAGAGGAAGTCATCTCAGTCCGTAATGAACGGACCGAGCCTGGTTTAAACGAAATCGCCGCTCAAAAACGGTCAATTATCGTAGAGCTTGATCCGCCGAAGAAATTGAATTTTGACAAATTTCTGCAAGCGGCCGCTGAATTAAAAGAGACCGGCATAGAAGCGCTGACGCTCGCCGACAATTCATTGGCGACACCGCGGATCAGCAATGCCGCCTGCGGTTCATTGCTGAAAGAGCGCCTTGATATCCGTTCTCTCGTTCACATTACATGCAGAGACCGCAACATAATCGGCCTTCAGTCACATTTAATGGGCCTGGATACGCTCGGGCTCACCGACATTTTAGCCATCACGGGCGATCCTTCAAAAATCGGCGACTTTCCGGGGGCTACCTCCGTCTATGATTTAACGTCCTTTGATTTGATCAGGCTGATTAAACAATTCAACGAGGGCATTTCTTTATCAGGGAAACCGCTCGGCAAGAAAACGAACTTTTCCGTAGCCGGAGCATTTAATCCGAATGTCCGCCACCTTGATAAAGCAGTCAAACGGCTGGAGAAAAAAATCGAGTGCGGAGCTGACTACTTTGTGTCCCAGCCTGTCTACTCGGAGCAGCAGCTCATTGACATTCATCATGAAACGAAGCATCTCAAAACACCGGTGTATATCGGAATCATGCCGTTAACGAGCAGCCGCAACGCAGAGTTCATTCATCATGAAATCCCGGGCATTAAGCTGTCAGACAGCATCCGCGAAAAAATGGCGCTCGCCGGCGAAGACAAGCGAAAGCAGAAAGCCGAAGGCCTCGCCATCGCCAAGTCGCTTCTCGACACGGCGTGCGAACTGTTTAACGGAATTTATTTAATCACCCCGTTTCTCCGTTCTGATTTGACGTCAGAGCTTGCAGCTTATATTAAGCAAAAGGATGAAAAGCGGGCTGATGTATATTTGCATTGACGCGAAAGAAGCCGCCTGATATGACAGGCGGCTTTTTCATGGTACGATACAGAAAAAGAATCAAGCAAAGGAGGATTTTTTCATGGTTGAAGTAAAACCCATCACCGCAGAAGACACATACGCGATCAGACACAGCGTGCTGCGCCCCCATCAGACGATTGAGGATTGTAAATATGATCAGGACAGCGTCAAAGGAGCCTTTCATCTCGGAGGTTTTTACGACGGAACATTGATCAGCATCGCTTCTTTCTACCCGCAGAACCAGCAGGCTTTACAGGCAGCGCCCGCCTACCAGCTGCGCGGCATGGCGACGCTTGAGGAATACCGGACGCAAAAAGCGGGAAGCACGTTAATCGCCTATGCGGAACGGAAACTGGCAGATATGGGGGCGGCGCTTGTCTGGTGCAACGCCAGATGTCACGTAAAGGGATATTACGAAAAGCTCGGCTGGAAAAGCACGGGCAGCCCCTTTGATATACCCGGCATCGGCCCGCATGTAATCATGTATAAAGAACTCGCCTGAAACAGACAAAAGCCCTTGGGGACATGTCTCTAAGGGCATTACCTTGAAGGTCACGTCTGCTTTTATATGCGACACTATTGACGTCCTCCCGCTTTTACGCAACAGCAAAGATGGCAGGCAGAAAACGATATCTGTCAATTGCCGATTTCAGCGATTAATTCAGAAAAGGAAGTATGAGATGAATACGATCCAAAAACCGAAAATCCCGAAAGAATTGCCGGTGCTTTCTTTCACAGAAGCGCTTCAGGACGACCTCATCAAAGAAGTCGTCATAGAAAACGCCGTGATAAGCGGCAAACTGGACGGCCTGCGCGCCGAAAAAGTCATTTTCAGAAACACCGTTTTTACGGATGTCTCTTTCAGACATATGGAATGTACGGATGTCCTGTTTGACAAATGTGATGTCTCAAACGCTGACTTCAGCGGAAGCATCATCCATAGAACGGCGTTTCAGCATTCAAAACTTCTCGGCTTGAATCTGGCGGATTCCGCCATGCGTCATGTACGGTTTGAAGACTGCCTCGCACATTACAGCTCCTTCAGCTATTCCAATATGAAGCATGTCCGGTTTGACACGTGCGGCCTATCAGAAAGTGAGTGGAATGATGCCGTTCTTGAATACACAGATCTTGACGTCTGTGATTTGAACGGCGCAAACTTCATCGGCACGTCTCTTTTTAATATGGATATCAGCACGTGCACATTTGATCATCTGCACGTCTCGCTTGATAAGCTGAAAGGATGCCGCATCTCTCCGTCTCATGCCGTGACATTCGCAGAAGCGCTCGGAGCCATTGTGACGTGATCTTTTTATTAAACGAAACGGCGGGCAATGTCCACTATCGTTTGAATGCCTTTTTCCAAGTCCGGTAAGGATGCGTACGAATAGGAAAGACGCAGGCTTTGCCGGTCTTCGGGAAGATAGAGAGCTCCCGGATTGATCAGCACGCCGGCCTCCAAGGCACGGGTGAAAAGCTTCTGAACGGCGATTGCTTGATGAAAAGTGACCCAAATATAAAAGCCCCCCTCCGGCACACGCCACTCCGCAATATCTCCCGCGTATCTTTCAAGAAAACGCAATGCCGCATCTCTCCTGATTTTGAGTTCCTTTCTGAGACGCAAAAGACGCGCTTCATAGCGGCCGCTTGACAGCCATTGACATGCCGCCCATTGAGATAAAGCGCTGGAGCCGTAATCCGTCTGCATTTTAATATCGGCGAGCCTGTCTGCAACCGGCTCAGGGGCGACGACCCATCCGATGCGCAGACCCGGGCTTACGGTTTTTGACAGCGTGCCGATATACAGTACATTCCCCTCACCGTCCATGGATTTTAACGAAGGCGGCGGTTCTTTATCGATCCATATATCACCGTAAGCGTCATCTTCAATGACAGGCAGACGGTGATTTCTTGCGAGCGCGATGAGTTCCTTCCGCCGCTTAAGGGACATTACCGTTCCGGTCGGATTATGGAATGACGGAATGGTGTACAGCAGCCCTGCTTCGTATTGCCGACGGTAAGCGGGAAGATGATCCGTTTTGATTCCGCTCTCATCCATCGGCACTCCCTTAAGCCTGACGCCCGCTGATTGAAACACACGCAGGGAATGGAGGTACGACGGATTTTCAGTCAGCATGACAGAGTTTGGCTTTAACAGCCCGATTGAAATGAGCTGAAGCGCCTGCAGCGCGCCTGAGACGATTACGATGGATGCCGGGGACGCGTGAATCCCCTTTGTTTTTACATGTTCCGCGACGCTTTGCCGAAGCTTCAGGCTGCCCTTCGGCTCTTCATAGCCGAGCGCAAAAATGTTAGTTCCCGCTTCACGGAACAGTTCGGCCATCTCCTTCTCAGGCAGAAGCTCTTGACTCAGCTCACCCGTCCCCAGCCTGATCAGATCCGGACGCGGCTCGTTTTGATTAATGGCCTGAACCAAGGCTGAATTCGGCTGATGACTCCCCGATGTAACGTATGTGCTCCAATCAAGGGGCTTAGCCGCTGCCATGATGCTCCACGTACTGTTGACGACTTTTGTGCCTCCCCCTCTTTTTCCTTCCAGAAGACCTTGGGCGATTAACTCATCAACTGCTGCCGTCACTGTGCTTCGGTTGACCTGAAGCTCCTCGGCGAGCTTTCTTTGTGAGGGAATTTTCGTGCCGATGGTCCATTCGCCATGAAGTATTTTTTCTTTTATATGCTGTTCGATCTGGAGATAAAGCGGTATGTACGACTCCCGATCCGGACGCCAGCTGTTCATACGTCATCCCTCCTTCTTTATTTATTATACATTTGGCTGGTTCAAGTACCAGCCAAATGGACGGAGACATCAGCACATAGTACGGCTACAATGAGATTTAGTTGACGATTGGAGGGTTTTACGATATGAATGCCATTCTTCACGGAGTGATGCTCGCTTTCGGCCTTATTTTGCCATTGGGCGCGCAAAATGTATTTATTTTTCAGCAGGGAGCCTGGCAAAAACATGTGTGGCAGGCGTTTCCCGCAGTGATTGCCGCCGCGGTATGCGATACGATTCTCATCATCGCGGCCGTCGCAGGCGTTTCAATGATTATTGCAGAGATTCCCGTTTTTCAGACCGTCATGCTTATAGGCGGCTTTTTGTTTCTCAGTTTTTTAGGCTGGCAGACTTGGAGAAGCAAACCGCAGGCCGAACAGGCGAAAAAAACGGTTTTCTCGGCAAAAAAACAGGCGGTCACGGCCGCCATGGTATCCCTTTTGAACCCGCATGCGATTTTGGATACCGTCAGTGTCATCGGCACAAGCTCCGCCGCCTATCCGGGAATTGATAAATGGCTGTTTGCCGGTGCTTGTATCGCGGTTTCCTGGGTATGGTTCGCCGGACTGTCATTCGCGGGACGGCTCGTCCAAACGGCGGATACAGGAGGCCGGCTCCTCGGCATCCTGAATAAATGCTCGGCATTGGTGATGTGGGGTGCTGCTTTTTATTTTGCGGCGCTTTTGTTTCGATAAAAGGAATTCAGCCAGGTCATGTTGAATGTACCGGAAGGAAGAGGGGGAATTGGAATGTCAGACATTTTAAAGCTGTATCACTACCACAGATGGGCAAATGAGCAAGTTATTCAGCATCTGAAGACCCTGCCCGCGGCAAGCTTACAGCAGAAACTGAAAAGTGTTTTTCCGACTGTGAACGCCGTGCTTGTGCATATATACCGGGCTGATTACATTTGGCTTCACGTGCTTTACGGAGAAACTTACGAACAAATCGTCTCGCAGTTTGATCAATTTGAAAAGCTTGACGGAGATTTTGAGGCGATTGAACATAGAATGGCTGAACTGGACAAAGAATACAGCAAATTTTTAAAAGAATTGGAGAACACGGAAGGTCCGATTTCCATTTCTCATCCGCGCATGGGAACGCTCCGGACGACATATGCCGATGTGATCCGGCATGTTGTGAATCACGGCACATACCATCGCGGCAATATAAGCGCGATGCTTCACCAAATGGGCTATAAAAGCGTGCCGACTGACTACATTTTTTTCTCATACGAATCATAAAAAAGCAAAGGCCTCCCGGGCCTTTGCTTTTTCACTTCGAATCTATCATAGTCCGGCATAGCCGAAGGCGCCCGGGGTAAGCTTTACAGGCCTTCCGGTTTTAAACGATTCCGTCGCGGCGATCCCGATTTCTAAGTTAATCGTGGCATCGACGTCTGTCACAATCGGCGTTTCCCCTTTTTTCACACATTCGGCAAAGTGCTCAAGCTCCAGACGGTAAGCGTCTTTAAAGCGGGCTTGAAAATCCGGAATAATTTCGTAGCTGCTGCCTGACTCCGTTAAAACGGTGACATGGCTTTTCCGCAGCGTACCGACCAAGATGCTTCCCGCCGTCCCGATAATTTCGGCTCGGATATCATGCCCGTACGGAGAATTTCGGCTTGCCTCCACATCGCCGGCCGCGCCCGAATCAAATTCAAGATACGTTAATGCCTGATCAACGTCGCCGCACTCTTCCATGAACGGGTGCTTTAAAATTCTCCCGTGCCCGCAGACGGACGTAACTTCGGCATTCATGAGATATCTCGCGATGTCGTAATCATGAATCGAACAGTCAATGAAAAGCCCTCCGCTATGCTTGATAAATTCCGCGGGCGGTGCGCCTTGATCTCTTGTAAATCCTTTATAATAAATGGGCCTGCCGATTTCCCCGGCGTCGATTCTTCTTTTCGCGTCGGCGTATGCCGGATCAAACCGTCTCATAAAACCGACCTGGCAGATGACGCCCGTTTCTTCGATTTTTTTCATGACTTCTTTAGATTCCTCAAGACTCAGGGTGAGCGGCTTTTCAACAAAGATGTGCTTGCCGTTTTCAGCAGCCTTCATGATCATTTCCGCATGTGTGCTTGTCGGTGTGACAATGATGACGGCGTCAATCGTGTGATCTTCCAACAGGTCATACGGATTCTCCGTCCATTTGGCGATTCCTAATTCTTTCGCACACGCTTCCGCCTTTCCCTTCATCGGGTCACAGACGGCCGCAAGCTCGGCTCCCCGCACTTCGCTGACTAAATGCTTCGCATGAAAATACCCTAATCGTCCTAATCCCAGCACCGCACATCTGACTTGATCTGTCATCTATCACCGCTCCTTTTTTCTTGAGGCCGCATGCCGCAATGGCGCAAGCGGTTTCCCTTATTAAACAGAAATCATTATTTTGAAAGCGCTTTATTTATAACCCAAGCTGTTTGCTTTCTTTTCTTGCAATCCGCAGTTTGCGCAAGCGCTTTCTCAAAGCTGTTTTAATTTTACAATGCTTTTCGCTCGTTTGACAATGTTTTTCACAGAAAAAACGCGCCTTATCGCTGAGGGCGCGTTTTTGCCGGTGCCGTAGAATGCCTGATGACGAGTTCCGGAGATAAAATGATTTTGCTTTTTGTTTTTTTCTTCCCTTGAATCTCATCAATGAGAAGTTCAACGACACGCCGCCCCATTTCGCGTATGGGCTGAGAAATCGTCGTGAGCGGCGGTGCCGTCATTTCAGCGAGAATGGTATTGTCAAAGCCGATGACCGACAAGTCTTCCGGCACCCGAATGCCCCGGGAGCGCGCCGCCTGTATCGCCGCGCATGACAAGACGTCATTAAAGGCGAAAACGGCGGTCGGAAGGTCTCTGTCAAACAGCTCGCCCGCTGCCTGTTTTCCGCTTTCCAGCGAATATTCCGTCGGTATGATCAGCGATTCATCTAGTGTCATCCCCGCTTCCCGCATCGCTTTTCGAAAGCCTTTGATTCTGTCTCTTTCACCCGTCGTCGAACCGTTGCCGACGATACAGGCAATTCTTTTATGGCCTAAAGATATGAGATGCTCAGCCGCCGTATAGCCGCCGAGAAAGTCATCGATAATGACGACGTCCATCGGCGCGAGCGGTTTATCCTGCGTAATCATCGCAAGCGGGATGCCCGATTTCACCATATCATCAAGCGCTGTGACGCTGTCATCATGATCAAGTCCAGTCGCGAAAATAATGCCGTCCGCCTGCTTCTGCCGCAGCATCGAAAAATACTTCGTTTCTTTTTCAGGCTGATAATCGGTGCTGCAGATAATGATATGAAACCCCAGTGCACCGGCGCTGTCTTCAATGCTTTTCGCCAGTTCCCCGAAAAACGGGTTTGAAATATCCGGGGTGATCAGGCCGATCATATTCGTCTTTTTGCCCGTCAAAGCGGATGCGTGAACATTCGGATGATAGTCCATCTCCTCCATGACACGGAGCACCATCCGGCGGGTTTTGTCACTGATCCTCCCCGTATTGTTGATGACCCGCGAGACCGTCGAGATGGAGACGCCCGCTTTTTCGGCCACGTCGTAAATTGTCATTTTCATGCTTACCGATCCCTCTTTTTGTTCTCTGGTATTAGGTCAGTCCGTTTTCCGGCTTACGAATTTGCGGTATTCAAGCGGCGAAATGCCTTCAATCTGTTTAAACAGTTTGGAAAAATAGGTCGGGTCCTCCATGCCGATGGCGTCCGCGATCGCCCCCATTTTGTAATTGGTTGCGGACAAAAGACGTTTCGCCTCCGTCATTCTGACTTTGTTCGTATACTGGCCGGGCGTGACGCCGAGCACCTGCTGCATGCAGCGGGTCACGTAGTCTTGGTTGTAATGAAGAGCCGAAGAGAGCGCTTTGATGGTTGTTTTCTCCTGATAGTGCTCCTGCAGGTACCGGGCGGCCTCCCATGCGACTCTTTCCTTTGCGGACGGGATTTGGAACGCTTCTTTCTGAAGATGGAGCAGCAGCTCTTCAAACAGAATCTGCTTTCTGAGCGGCAGATCGGAGTTCTCTGCGCTGTCATCGGTCAGCACACTGAATTGCCCGGCCATAAACTGCGGGCGTCTCACCTTCCCTTTTTGCGGCAGGGACAGGCGGTAGCGGGACGGCTCTTCAAAGCTCCCTTTTTTTCGCCTCAGCTCCGACCAGTTGTTCCCGGTTGTTTCCGTCACCTCATAAGCCGCTCCTTCAAAATGAAGCCACGAATAGGATGTCGTTTCTTCACTGCCTTTTGTTCCGTAATGTTCAAGGCCGGGAGAAAGCAGAATATATTCTCCCGCTTCAACGGAAAAGGCGTTTTCGTCTTCTGTAATGTAGAGGACGCCTTTTTTCACATACAGCAGATCAAACACCGGGAAGACCCGTCTCACATGGGTTTCGCCTTTTTTGAACACTCCTTCTCCCGCAGCGATAAAGACCGGGAACGGAGGAACTGTGAACTCGAGAAAGGACATATTTTCGGCCCTCCTTTTTAAGTCGGATTTTTGCAAGAAGTTTCGTTTCTCTCCCTTTTTATTATAAGAAAATGGAGGTACACTTTTAAACGTTGATTTTGTCAGGAAAGGGGTTAAAAGAAATGAAACAAGCGATTTTAAAACGGGCTGCGTTCAAACAATCCTCTGATCACAAACTCTCATTATACGCGCTGACTTGGCCGATATTTATTGAGGTTTCATTATATATGTTTATGGGAAACGCCGACACTCTTATGCTTAGCCAATACTCTGACAACAGTGTGGCGGCCGTGGGTGTCAGCAATCAGATTTTAAATTTAATTATCGTGATGTTCAGCTTTATCGCTACGGGTACGACAATTGTGATTTCACAGTTTTTAGGATCTAAACAGAAAAAAGAGGCGCAGGAAGTGGCTTATGTATCAATAGGAGCGAACTTTGTCATCAGTCTCGCCATCAGCGCCGCCATATTTTTTGCGGCCGTTCCGCTGCTTCATGTGATGGGTCTTTCCAATGAATTGATGCCGGATGCCAAAGTCTTTTTGCAGGTGGTCGGCGGGCTGTCCTTCATTCAGGCTTTGATTATGACATTCAGCGCCATTTTAAAAAGCTACGGTCATACGAAGGATACGATGTTCGTTACGATCGGGATGAATATTTTAAATATTGCCGGAAACTTTCTTGTCATTTTCGGGCCGCTCGGCCTTCCGGTGTTAGGCGTCGCCGGTGTTGCGATGTCAACATCCATCGCGCGGATCATCGGGCTGATCGCGATGATTGTGATCGTCAAAAAACGCATCGGACTCGGTCTGACATGGCAAAAGATTTTTCACGTCCATAAAGAGCACTTGCGGAAACTCCTGAAAATCGGGATTCCGTCTGCCGGCGAACAGCTGTCTTACAACATTTCACAAATGGTTGTTACTTATTTTATCGCAATTATGGGCGCTCAGGCGCTTACAACAAAGGTTTATACGCAAAACATCACCATGTTTATCCTGCTGTTCGGAACGGCGATCAGCCAGGGCACACAGATTTTGATCGGCAGATATATCGGCGCCAAACGGTTTGACGACGCTTATGACCGCTGCATGAAAAGTCTGTACTGGGCGCTTGGCATTGCCGCTTTGACATCCGTGATCATGACCTTGTTTTCAAAGCAGCTGATCGGAATTTTCACAAGCAGCCCTGACATTATTGCGACGGCGAGCATGCTGATCGCCATGACGATCATTCTTGAGCCCGGCCGTTCATTTAATGTCATTATCATCAACTCGCTGCGGGCTGCCGGAGATGCAAAATTCCCCGTTTACATGGCGATGATTTCCATGTGGGGTATCGGACTGCCTCTCGCTTATCTGTTCGGCATCCATTTCGGATTGGGGCTTATGGGCATCTGGATTTCATTTATCGCGGATGAATGGGTCAGAGGCATTCTTATGTACAGAAGATGGCGGTCGCGGATTTGGATTCAAAAAGGGATTGCATAAACGCCCGAAGCTTCGTTATGAAGCCGGGCGTTTTTTTATGCTTGCGAAAGCTGTTTTCTCATGTCACCGAGCTCTGACCGGTAATATGCCAGCAAATTGGTAACGGCGGGCCTTGAGTATAACGGAAACAGCTCCAGCGCTTCAGACGCCTCCTCGAAATACGCCTCGGCCTCGAATGCGATGTACTCCCATACATTCATAAAAGCTTTGTTGACGGTATGGCTCTCCAGCTCTTCTTCCGTATAGCCGAATTGCTTCATCACATGGCGCGGGAGACGCTTTTTCGCCCGCTCATCCGTATGGACCCCCAGAAGCACCCGGGTCAGCTGAATGGCTGCTCCTAATGAAACGGCTGCATGGCGGAGTTTCTCTTGGTTCCGGCGCGCGCAAACCGGCAGCAGAAGCAGGCCGAGGGCTCCGCCTGTTTGGCCCGCGTACATCAGCAGGTCATCAAACTCTTGATACGTTACTTTTTCTCTGTCAGAGATTTGGCCGGCGATAAACTCACGTAACGGCTCTTCTTCAAGCGCAAATTGCTGCCGCACATCGGCGAGCGCTTCCCACAAAAAGCCGTCGGCGCGTGCCCCGTTCAGAAAGTCTTGTGCCGCCTGTTCAAATCCCCCAAGTTCCTGCACATCAAGCCGGTCAGCTTCGTGAAACAAAGCAAGCACCGCCCATGCGGCCCGCCTGTTTTTTGGCGGCAGGGTTGAGAAAGTCCGTTTATATAAAGGAAAGTGCGCCTCGGCAAGCTGGGCGCATGTTTCGTATTCGGTCATGGTATCACTCCTCTGTTTTTTAGTGTACCATATGTTTCACAATAAAAAGACCGATATCCTCAGCGGAAACCGGTCGCGGCACTGTTATTCTTCTATATCGATACGGTACGCCTCAAACCATGTATGGATCTGGGCAAGATGGGCGATCAGCTGCGGGCCTTTCATCAGCTGGCCGAACCACGGAACCTGAAAAGATGAACCTTCTGTCTCCAGCAGCATTTCCAGCTTCTTTCTGTCAAGCAGGGTGTGAAGCACGGAATCTTTCTGTTGCAAAATCGTTTTCAGCCATTCTGTGACCCCCTGCGTGTATTTCGGGTGATGCGTTTTCGGATAAGGGCTTTTTTTGCGGTACAAAATATCTTCAGGAAGCAGTCCTTCAAGCGCTTTCCGCAAGATGCCTTTTTCCCGGCTGCCATGCATTTTCATTTCCCAAGGAATATTCCAAACGTATTCCACAAGTCTGTGGTCGGCGAACGGCACCCGTACTTCAAGACTTGCGCCCATGCTCATGCGGTCTTTGCGGTCGAGCAGATTTGTCATAAACCAAAGCATATTTAAGTAGAACAGCTGCCGTCTCGCTTTATCTGTTCCCGTCTCACCGTCTAACAGCGGCGTTTCCGCAATGGTTTCTTCATATCTCGCATTCACGTATTCTCTAAGATTCAGCCGTTTTTGCCACTTTTCATCCAAGAGCGTGATTCTCTCCTCAGTCGACCTCATCCAAGGAAATCCGTCTTCTTCTGCTGCGGTGTGAAACCACGGATATCCGCCGAAAATTTCGTCCGCACATTCTCCGGAAAGGCTCACGACAAAATCTTTTTTAATTTCCCTGCAGAACCATAGTAGCGAGGAATCCACATCAGCCATGCCCGGCAGGTCTCTGACGAGAACGGATTCCTCCAGATGTTCAACCAGCTGATCCTGCGTAATCACGCACTTATGATGCTGTGTGCCGTATGCATTTGTCATTTTATCGATCCACGGGCCGTCATCATTCGGCTGAAAGGCGCTCGCTTTAAAAAATTTGCTGTTCTCCTCATAATCAATTGAATAAGTATGAAGGGGATCTCTGCCTTGTTTCTCAAAATGAGCGGCGGCTATCGCGGTTATCGCGCTCGAATCAAGCCCCCCTGATAAAAACGTGCAAACCGGCACGTCAGATACGAGCTGGCGTGTCACTGCATCCTGAAATAAGTACCGAATGTGAGCCGCGGTTTCATCGAAGCTGTCTGTATGCTTTTCGCTCTTTACATTCCAATAACGCCATATGGACAAACCGTCCTTTGAGAAAGTGAACGCATGAGCGGGACGCACCTCGTGAATTCCTTTAAACACCCCGCAGCCCGGAGTTCTGGACGGCCCGAGTCCGAATACTTCCGCAAGTCCGCCGCTGTCTGTGCGGGCTTTCACATCAGGATGAGCAAGGATGGCTTTCAATTCCGACCCAAACAGAAAGGAAGAGCCGTGTTCTTTATAAAAAAACGGTTTGACGCCGAGCCGGTCTCTTGCCCCGAACAGCCGCTCGCGCTTTTCATCCCAGATGGCAAAAGCGAAAATACCGTTCAAGCGGTTCACGCACTCCTCCCGCCACTCAATATAGCTGTGCAGCAGCACTTCTGTATCAGAGGTCCTCTCAAAACGGTGGCCCCTCGCCTGAAGCTCCTTCCGCAGTTCCTCCGTGTTATACAGCTCGCCATTATAAATGATGGTGTACGTCTCCTCTTGATGCGTGCAGGCCATCGGCTGGCGGCCGCCTTCAATGTCAACGACCGAAAGTCTTTTATGTCCGAATAAAACATGGGGCTCTCCCCAGACGTTTGAATCATCAGGCCCTCGTTTTGAAAGAGTGTCTATCATATTGTTCATAATATGTTTCTCTTGGACGAGCTGCTTTTGAAAATCGACCCAACCCGCAATTCCACACATGTGATATCAGCTCCAATCCCGTTTCTGTCGGTATCAAATTCGTTTCTATCAGCACTTTACCCAGTTTATGCAAAGAAACGCAGATAGTTGATTTGTCCCACTAAGAGTTGTATGAGACAAGCCCGATTTGGAAAGAACGGAAGAGAAGAAACAAACAAAGGAGACCGGCACGGTTATGAAACGAAAACAGCTTTTCTCAGAAAAAAACAAATGGGGGCGCGGCACCCTGATGATAGAGGACGGCATCTGCCTCGTCGAAAACGATGAAGGCGATATCCTGCTTGCAGACAGTCTAGGAAACGCAGACGTATTGATGAAACGCGGCGGCAGATGGCAGCCGGCACGGATTTGCGGCGGTGCGGCCGAAATCGGCGCTGACACCATCCCCCTGCTCGGCGGGGAAGAAATCCGTTATGAAAAGGCGGTCAAACGGCCGCTGTTAACCTTGCTCGATTCGCTGGACGATGAAACGTTTCTGCTGTTTCTCAGCCATCTTCACGGGTTCGGCCTGTCTGTATATGATTGCGTATTTTCCTACAATCAGGCGCTGTTTTCCGGTGAAGGCGTTTCGTTTTATCACTTCTCGGCGGATGACGCTCAATGCGCCCTGCAGCATCACCGCGGCAGCTCGGGTAAACACGACAGATTTGAATGGACGGCATCTGACGGGCGGCGCTCCATTATGTATTCAGCGGCAAAACAAGACGGCACCGCGTAACAAACAGGCAGCACTTTTAAATAGGTGCCGCCTGATGGATTTAGCTTTGTTTTTCGCGCTGATTGACGCCCGGCGTTTGCTTTTACCCTTTACAGCCGTAGCTTTTGCGGTAACGAGAGTGATTGACGCTGGCACAGTTGCGCAAAATGTATGCGCAACTAAAAAAACCCGGATGCATCCGGGTTTTTCAAGCGACTGATTAAAATACGTGAAAGCCGATCGGCAAGTGAAGGCCGAGCAGCACTGTCAGGACGAGCACGATAATAAAACCGATCCACAGTCCGCCGGTTGATTTGCCTTTTTTCTTGCGAATGACGAGCATTTCCATCAGTCCGATGGTAATGATGCCGAGCAGCATTTTTCCGGCGTATTCTCCGTTCCAATTCGCAAAACGGACAAAAAGCTCAGCTCCGGTCAGAATAATAATAATGTAGAATAAGCGCAGAATCATATGCGTAATTTTTGCGCCCCTCGCTTTTCCGGCACCGTACAGCCCGTAGCTGACAAACACCAGGATAAGCGCAACGACCCATGAAGTAATATGCCAATGTGTCATTATGTTCAATTCCCCCTATCAGATCAATCTGCCTCACTTATGGTACCACAACAAGCCGCTCGGAGCATTATCAATCGTGCGAAAGACACACAATTATCCGATTTGGTTCGACAGCGTGCCGATCGGTTCAATTGTAATGTCAATGCGGTCCCCCGGCTTTAAAAATTTCGGCGGCTTAAACCCTTTTCCGACACCGGACGGCGTCCCCGTCGCTATAATGTCACCGGCTTCAAGCGTCATCCCTTTTGACAGCGTCTCGATTAATTCAGCTATCGGAAAAATCATGTCCCCCGTTGATCCTGATTGGCGCAGTTCTCCGTTCACCCGCGTTTCAACTTTCAGGCTTTGCGGATCACTGACGGCCGACTTATGTACAATGACCGGGCCCATCGGGCATGTCGTATCCAGGCTTTTGCCGATAAAAAACTGTTTATGTTTTTTCTGCAGATCGCGCGCTGTTATATCATTTACAATGGTATAGCCGAATATATGATCAAGCGCATGTTCTTTGGAGATGTGCGATCCGCTTTTTGATATGATTACCGCAAGCTCCCCTTCATAATCAAGCTGCTCCGTTACGTCCAAGTGGCTGTTCACTGTTTCTCCGTGTCCTGTAACGGCAGCGGGGGCTTTCGTAAAAACCATGGGATGCTCCGGTATATCAGCCTCACTCCCCATTTCAACGGCATGATCACGATAATTTTTCCCGATGCAGATCACGTTCTTTGAAGGTCTCGGAATAGGCGCGCAAAGCTTTACGTCAGACAGCGCATACATAAATGAACCCGACTCGTCATTCGGTTTTTTCGCCCATTCCGCAAGCTGTCCGGCATGCGCGACAAACTTATCTCCTTTTTGAATGCACTCGATCAGCGAACCCGGAATCGTCTCAAGTTCAAACAATTTTTTTTCAGCCTTTTGCAGATCTAAGATTTTGTCATCATCAATGATCAGACCGACAAATTTTCGGCTGTTCAGTTCCCCTGTCGCAAATTTCATGTTAATCCCCCATCATTTTTAAATCTGGCATTCCTTTATGTATTCTTCCTCCGGGCGGGAAATTCCTCTTTTAAACAGGCTGAAAATAAGTGTAAAAGAGTATCAAAAATTGTCACTTTTTTAGTCATATTGACGAAATAAAACCTTCTTGGACAAAATGGGTTATACTATTATCATCCTATGTTTTCCAAAATAATCGAGAATTGGAGATCACACGATGAACAAAATTGAAGAAAAAAGATTAACTTTATTCGAGACAGCGCAAAAATTCGGAATCAATGCGACGGAGACCATCAGGTGCAGCCAAGAGCTGGACAGCCTTTTAAACGGGTGCCGGGGCGGGCTCATCCAACAAACGAAAGACAGCGGGCTGAACCCGTCCGTACAGATTGAGCACGGACGCACCGCAGGAAAAAAAGAGGCTTTCTCATAAACGTGATGTGTATATAAATCTGTATCATTTATGTATAAGGCCCGGCATGCGTATAGCGCCGGTGTTTTTACGTCTAAAGTTTTTTCCGCTCACAAAAATGTGCATTTGTCATAAGCTATTTTAGGCAGGCAGCCCAGATAAGCTCCTGGAGTGCAGTCATGAAAATCTTCACGAAAAGGATGTGCTCGTATGCCCGCAATTGTCGGAGCGTTTAAAATTAATGCCGTCGGTACGAGCGGAGTCGTTCATATAGGCGACTGCATCACCATTTCTCCAAAAGCAGAGGTTAAGACATTTGCCGGAGCGGGCAGTTTCAATACCGGAGACAATCTCACACTGACGAATTACAGAAATTCAACGAATGTGTACGATAATGATGTAATCGATCAGCCGATGGCAGGAAACGCATAAAGGAGGCGCCGTATGAATTTTTACGTCAATCAGTCGATCCATATCAATTACATGCGTGTAGAATCTGTCAGTAATTCCTCCATACTGCAAATCGGAAGCGCCGGTTCAATTAAATCTCTTTCCAATCTGTACAATACAGGGAGTTATGTTGAGCCGGCGCCGCCTGTTACCGCGGGGCAGCAGACTGTAACAACAGGGGGAGGTCCCGGCACCTCATCATTTGTACCGCTCCAGCCGCCAAGCCGGTAGTTTTAATGAAGGAAACGAGACGCGAGGTGAATGTCATGTATGATCAATCCGTTTCATCCTACCTGCAGAATTTAAATTCTTTCGTCCAGCAGCAGGCGCAGCAGATTCAGGAGCTCGAACGGCAGCTGAAAGAATTCCAAAATGAAATTTCAACGCTGAAGCAGCAGCCTTCTACAAGAATCGATCGGCTCGAGTATAAATTTGATCAGCTGAAAATTGAACGGCTGGAAGGAACGCTGAATATCGGATTGAATCCGACTGATCCGAATGCCGTGCAAAACTTCGAAGTCGGCCAGACATCTCCGCAGGTCGGAATGATGCAGCAGGAACAGGCGGGCCAGCAAATGCAGCAAATCCGTCAAAACGTCGATATGTACCTGAATGAAGAAATCCCCGCGCTTTTAGAGAAGCTCGAAACTCAGTATGAGAGCAGGCTGGACGAAGCGAACAAATATCATATTATTGAAGATATCAGAAAGCAGATGGACAGCCGGATTCAGTATTATCTGTCCCATGTCCCGAAAGAAGAAAATACGGCGCCCGCGCAATATGCCGAGCAGATTGCCGAACATGTGAAGCGTGATATTGTCAGGGCCGTCGAGCACTTTATTAAGCACATACCTGGTGAAATGAAAGGTGATGATCCGTCATGATTTTTACAGTGATTAACCGGAATATTGAAGTCGGCGACATCCGGTCTACTGGTGTATCCAGTTCTTCCTTATTATTAATCGGCGACACCGATTCCGTCTATCTGTCTTCCATCTTTGACACGCCTCCGGAATCTCTTATTATCGGGCCTTATGTGCCGCTGGCGCCGGAATAATGTTAAAGCGCATTTCACGCCTCCGGAACGCCAAAATCAATTCAGTCGGGATTGCGAGTGTCTTTCAAGCAGGCGATACGAATGAAATCAATATGCGGGTCAAAGTATTGGCCGATCAGCGTAGTCTTGCTGTATACAGAGATGATGAAGGCTCATTTAACAAAAAAGAATACCAGATCTTTCGGCAGCCGGCCGTCATGCCGTTACCGGAAACGGGAGTCCAAAGCGCATTCTGCCATGAAAACCCTTCAATTCGGGTAAGGAATGTGAAAGTTCAAGGGGTATCGTCAGCGTCCGTGGTTCAAATCGGATCGACGTCGATCGTTCTGGGAGATTCGCGGCTGAAACATATTAGGCAGATCTTCACATCAAGCTCACAATCACAGCAGCCCTGACATATAATGACGGTGAGACTTCTATAAAGGGTGTCGTTTATGCCAGCAATTACCGGACCTATAGCTATCAATTCCATATCGGGCGGAGTCGTAAACTTTGGTGATTCCTTTTACCTTTCTCCAAAAAGCTCTTCTAAATCTGCGCTCGGTTCGGGAGCAGGCAATACCGGAGATTTCCTGTTATTAAACAACGTTGTCAATGCGACAAACTATATAGACCCCGATGTCAGCGATCAAAATGTGGTCGGAAACGCCTAAAAAGCAGCCGCTCTTTCAGAAGAGGGCTGCTTTTGGTTCAGCGTTATGTTCGTTCATTTGCTTTTTTTGTTTTTACAAGCTTTTTTGGCGGCTGTTTTCTGATCCATTTCACAAACCGCGCGAGTTTCGGGTCACGCCGCAGCTCTTCTATTCCCGCGAGCCTTGCCGCAAGCTCCGGATTCGTATAGAGCGCGTGAACCTGTTTATGACAAGGGATGCAGAGCATTGCGGTCGGAAGGAATGTCCCGCCTTCTTCCTTAGGCGTTAAGTGGTGCTCCGTCAGCCGCACATGATGGCGGCCGCATAATTCACATGTGCCCTCGGCAGAATCGGCCATAATTCCTTCTCCTTTCTACATGATCTCCAATGTGACCCGGGTGCCTTTCCCGCCCGGTTCGGACGGATGAACGATTAATTTTTTCGGCAGACGCGCTCTCAGCTCCTGCACATGGCTGATCACTCCGACGGATAAGTTGTCCGATTGCAGCTTTTCGAGCGCTGTGACAACGGTGTCTAAGAGCCCTTGGTCAAGAGTCCCGAATCCTTCATCTAAGAAAAAGAATTGCAGCGGGTATTGCCCCCGCAGCTGAATCTGGGCGGACAAGGCAAGCGCAAGCGACAGCGATGTCAGAAACGTCTCCCCGCCGGAAAGGCTTGATACGGGCCGTTTGACGCCTCCATTCGCGTCATCACGCATGACGAAACCGCCTTCTGAATCGACTAATATGCCATACCGCTGCCTTGTCAGCGCTCCGAGACGGGCAGAGGCGTCCCGAGCCACGCTTTCCAGCTGTTCTTCCGCTAAAAATTCGACGAATGTATTGCCTTTACATACAGACTGGAGCTTATCAAGCCTGTCAATCTGTGTCTGCCAGCTTTTCAGTTCGGCTTCAATCTCTTTAAAGCGCTTATGCTGTTTTTGCATAACCGCGTAGGCTTTTGCCTGTGCTCCTTTTTCCTCCATGGCGGCGCCTGACTCAGCCTCTGCCTGCTTCAGCAGAGAAACGGATGCTGTCCATTCTTCCTCTGATATCCGGCGGTCGGCTAATTTATCAGTAACACGGCTGATATTTGCCGATAGCTGTTTTGAGGTGTCCAGGAACTCATCTATTTCTTTTTTCATTTCCTCTGCACGCCCTTGCGGAAGCAGACTTTTTTTGACTTGGTCCGGCTCGGTAAACCCGGTGTCTTTTGACCTCACGCGCCAGTCGTTTTGCGCTTTCTCAAGGGAGGTCTCAGCATCCCTGAGTGACATGAGACTCCCGGATTCCCGGCCTTTTGCGTCATTCAGTGATTGCTGCGCCCGCTTCAGCGCATCGAATAGGGACTGTTCTTTCGATTTTAACAGCTGTAATTCCTGCCGCACCGCTTCAAGCTTTGCGGAAATTGATGTTTCTTCAGCTGCTGTTCCGAGCTCTTGTTCATATCCGTCAATCACCTGATGCAGGCGCTCAGACGCATAGTGAAGCTCGAGCCGTTCCCGTTCAAGCCGATGCTTCATCTCCTGCAGGCGTTCTTTCTCCTCTTCATGTTCCTTGAGGAATGCGATGCTTGTTTCAATGCGCTTCTCACATTCTTCTGCCTGCCTGTCCTTCTCATCTATCGAAGCCTGCCAGGCGTCAATCCGGTTTGGCGGAATATCACCGCAGACTTCGTTGTACTGATTCAATCGGCTTTCTGACAGCGATTCAAGCTCTTCTAATGAATGTCTGAGACGGTCGGCTTCTTTTTCCTCGTAGCGGATTCGTTCGGCCAGCTGCTCAGCTTGTTTCACCGTCTGCTGATGCGCGCTGATCAGTCTTGTGACCTTCTCTTTTACCGACAGCATATCCTGTTTCATTTGTTTCCATTCCAAGCGGACGGCGCTGAACGCTTCATCAAGCGGGCGTCCGCTGATGGAGGAAGCGGCTTCCAGCTCCGGAACCCGGGCGCTTTGCAGAAACGGGCATTCTTCGGTAAAACGCCCCGACTGCTCTTCTAATGCAACCTTGGCTGTCAGCACTTCCTGAGAAAGAGCCGCCGCCTCAGAAAGCAGCGCTTCAACCTGCTGCAACTGTTCCTGTACAGCCGTATCAGGCGAGAATGTTTCATGAGCGGAACGCGGGCGGTCATGCTGCGTGGAGCCGCATACAGGACAAGGCTTTCCTTCGATTAGTTTTTCCGATAATTCTTTTGTTAATGCAGCCGTTCTCGCTTCCTCTGAGCGCCTGCGGAGATCGGCTTGCGTTTTGTCAGCCCGTTCGGCTGCGGCTTTCAGTGAACGTTCCGTTTCACAGACCATATGGTAAACGGTTTGAAGCGTTTGATAAGCGTGCGTAATGTCTTCCTCTTCCGTTTTCGCTTTCGCTGTGAGCGACTCGCTTTCTCCGTTCAGCTTCTCCACGTTTTTCAGCTGCGTTGTCAGATTGGCCCGTTCTTTCGTGATTTGTTCCTGTGTCTGCTGAAAGCCCGCCGCCAGCTGTGCTGCGGTCTGGCATTTTTTCCGTTCATCGGCGGTCACTTGAACTGCTTTCAGCTCTTTTTTCAGCTCATTCTGCCTGTTTTGGCCGCGGGTCAGGCGGTCTTTCACTCCGGCCAGCTGTTTCGAGGCGGCTTCGTATTCTTCCTCTTTTTTGCTGTGTTCCGCATTTGTTTTTTCCGCTTCTTTTTTCGCTTCAAGCAGTTTTTGTTCTATGGCTGAAAGTCTTTGATACAGCTCTTCTTCTTTGACAAGCTTCGGCTCCTGTTCGGCCTTATGGGCCCGCCATGCTTCATAGGCTTCATTTTGCCGGGTAAATGAAGCGGTTTCCGCCTCTGATTTCCGTTTGGCCAGTTCGTGCTCCTGTTCGGCGCGCTGCTTCCGGCGGACGGCTTCTGTGTAACGGTCTGCGTACGGCTCAAGGGCGAGAGCGGTTTCCGCCTCTTTAAGACGCTCAGTCAAATCCGTGATGTACGGGCGTCTTTCCTCAAGCTTTTTCTCCCGGCGCTCATATTCATCTCTTTCTGTCTGCAGGTTCCAAATTTCCTGGTGACTTTCAAAACGCTCTTTTGCCCGGACCCGTTTCTTCTCCGCTTCTTCAAGCCGTTCGTTCGCTTCGTGAAACTGCTGTTCAGCCTGCTTCAGCGCATCTTCTCCTGCGTCTCCGAGGCCGGATTGTTCGGCCAGCATTTCATTTTTTTTCGCTGCCGCTTCCTGCGCCCGCCTCCGCAATTTTTTGACAAGCCTGTCCCCGTACTGTTCCAGATTAAACAGGCGCTGGAGCATATGTCTTCTTTCCGCGCCTTTAAGCGACAGAAACTCGGCAAACTTTCCTTGCGGCAGCACGACGGCTCTTGTAAAGTCGTCAATGGTCAGGCCAAGAAGCTCCTCTACCTTTTTGTTCACTTCATTCGCTTTATCGGCCAGCACCGTTTGTTCGTCTTTGATTTCAATCAGGCGGCAGAGGGCGGTTTTTACTTTCGTTTCATCCGTTCTCTTAAAAACGCGCTCGACCTTGTAGGAAACCCGGTGGCCGGATTGAAGCGCGAATGTAAATGAGACGGCGAGCTGATCTTCGGCATGATTCAGGATGCCGTGCGTATTATTTGCGGCGCGCTCCACTTTTCCGTATAAAGCGAGTGTCATGGCATCAAGGATCGACGATTTTCCGCTTCCGGTCGGCCCGAAAATCCCGAACACCCCGGCTCCTGACAGTCCGGCAAAATCAATGGTCTGTTCCTCCCTGAAGCTGTGGAGCCCTTTTATCGTTAACAGAATCGGCTTCATGTCGCATCCTCCTCATCATCTGCTGACGCAAGCTCTAAAAACAGCTTGACCATCTCCTCATCCGGCACGCCGCCGCCCGTTTGTTTTTCATAAAACTTCTTAAATCGATCCTCAATTGATGTGTGTTTCACTTCAATCCGGTCATTGCCGGTCTCTTTTTCTTCAAAAACCGGCCTGATATGGATAAAGCCGGGATGCGCCTTTCTCAGCCGATGAATTTCCTCGAGAGAAAGCTGATCCGTCAAATGGATATCAAGGTCGATCCAGGCATTCCGGTCACGCCCTTCATCAAGCCAGCCGTGAACCTCGCTCAGCCCCTGCGCTTTCCATTTGACGAGCGGTTTACCGGAAGACAGAAAAATCTCTTCCCACTTCGCTTCTCCGCCGGGCTTCGCTTCTACCACCGTCACCGATTTGGCATAACCGGCTTCTGAAAAGCTGTATGCCAGCGGAGAGCCTGAATAACGGGCAGCCGTCTTGGCGCGCTTGATCGTTTGCGGACGGTGGAGATGGCCGAGAGCCACGTAAGCCGCACCAGCCGGCAGGCTGTCAGCGGCAACTGTGTAAGCGCCCCCGACTTCAATCGGACGCTCTGAATCGGTCTGATTTCCCCCCGCGACATAAATGTGGCTCGCCGCGATTTTCACGGCATCGTCCCGGCACAGTCCGCACATGTGAGCAAACGCCTCTCTGATTTTGACATCGTAATGATCGCGAAGAAGCTTTTCCTCAAACGTATCAGAAAGCACTTCGTTTAATCTCGCCTCTGACGGATATGCCAGCGCGGCTACGGCTAACAGCTCGTCCGCCGACGGCACCTCAATATGCACGGGTTCTGTCCGCGGATAGCCGATTAAATGAATGCCGCGCTCATTTGTTAACGGAGAAGCCGCCGCCAGCCTGTCGGGATTGTCATGGTTTCCGGCAATGACGACGACCGGTCGTTTTCCGCCGTCAGAAAGCGCGGAAAGACTTTCGTAATACAATTGTTCAGCGAGCGCAGGCGGGTTGACCGTATCAAATACATCCCCCGCCATAATGACCGCATCAATATTTTCTTCCTTGACAATGGTATTCAGCTCTTCCAATACCTCGGCCTGCTCGCTCAGCCGGCTTCTGCCTTCCAGCGTTTTGCCGAGGTGCCAGTCAGCTGTATGTAAAATGCGCATACCGCATTCACCTCACTTTTTGATAGAAAAAAAGATCCGCTCCAAAAAGGAGCTTCGGATCTTGTTACAGTGTAAGAACGTGACCTCCATCGAAGAAATAGAGCGCACGCCCTTTCACTTTCGTTTTCGTAATTTGTTCAACCGCTTTTGTATACAATTCGATTTGTGTTTCATACCTTTTTTGCAGAATCGGAGCCGCGCCTTCAAATCCGTTCCGGAATTTCCCCTCTATCCGATCTGTCTTATAGTCCAGCAAATAGAGACCGTCCGCAGTTTCGTAGAGGCAGTCAATAATCCCCTGCACGAGCAGCGGTTCACCGGCCGTTTCGGCATCCTTGTACACCTCGCCGGCCGGAAGCGCCATACTGAACGGCACTTCCCGGTCAATCCGCAGCGCCCCGAGAAGATCTTTCCCGATTTCAGTTCCGAAAAACTGAACAATTTCTTCTATATCAATAGCTTCCTGCTGCTCTTCTGTCAGCAGCTCTTTTTCGTAAAGCATCCGGACCGTCCGCTCCGCTTCTTCGGCAGTCGGCACGTGCGTCAGCGGTATGTGCTGCATCACCGTATGCATCGCCGTTCCTTTTTCGGCGGCTGTCAGCCCTTTTTTCATCATAAAACCGGGACGCCTGTATAAAAGCGTGTCTCCTGACGGTTTGATGAGAGAGCGGCCGCTGTATTCATCCTCGTATTCTTGCTTTCTCTTCAGCTCAGAAACTGACTGCTTCGTTCTGATAGCCGTCAGCTCTCGGTACGGATATTCCCATTCAAGCAGACGGCGCGCCTGATCATCAAATGAAAACGAACCAGGAATCGGCTCGCCCTGCTGAATCGCTTTGAGACGTTTGCTCTTTTCTTCAGCACGTTCTTTTGGATTCTCTTCCAGCAATTCACTTTGCTGCAGCATCCGGATGTGAAAACGCGACGGGTCGCGCGCGATATCCTCAGACGATGAAAGTCCCGGCGTCCTGTGCGCCTCCATGTCACGGTGGCGGATGAGCGCCGGCCCGATAAAGTCCAAATAAGATGACGCCTGATAGCGGTCGAATTCAGAAAGAAGCCAATCAGCCCGGTCTGCTTGCGCCTGCCATTTGGCCAGCTGTTTTTCCCGGTTTTTGCAGGAACCGACGAGAAACAGCTTTTCCTTCGCTCTGGTCAGCGCCACATACAATACGCGCAATTCTTCCGATAAGAGCTCTCTGCGCATCTTTTTCTTCATCGCCACAAGCGGCAGAGTCGGATAGCTGATTCTGAGTTCCGGATGAATGTACTTCGTGCCGAAACCGAGCTCTTTATCAAGCAGGTATGATTTGTTGAGATCCATCATATTAAAATTTCTGCCGAGTCCGGCGGTGAAAACGACGGGGAATTCAAGTCCTTTGCTGCTGTGGATCGTCATCAGCCGAACGACATCCTCCTGCTCGCTGAGCGCCCGGGCCGTCCCCAGATCATCGCCGCGCTCCTGCATCCGTTCAATGAACCGCAAAAAGCGAAATAACCCGCGGAACGCCGTCGCTTCGTACGAGCGCGCCCGGTCATACAAGACGCGCAGATTGGCCTGGCGCTGCTTTCCGCCGGGCATGCCGCCTGCATAGTCAAAATATCCGGTATCGCGGTATACTTCCCAAATCAGCTCAGACACCGAATGATTCGTCGAAAATGACCGCCACTTTTGCAGACTGTCATAAAAGGTTCTCAGTTTTTGATACAGGTCATCATGCCTGTCACCGTTCGCTATATATGCTTTCAGCGCTTCATAAAACGGCGCTTTTTTCTTTTCAAGGCGTATCAGCGCAAGTTCATTTTCGTCACATCCGACGATGGGCGAGCGCAGCACGGAAGCAAGCGGAATATCCTGATACGGATTATCAATCACCTTCAAGACTGAAAGCGCCGCAGCCACCTCCACGGCTTCAAAGTAACCCGACGTCAAATTGGCGTACACCGGAATGCCCTGGTTTTTCAGCTCTTCCATTAATTGCGGCGCCCACGGCATGGAGCGCAGCAAAATCACGATATCCCGGTACTGGATATTCCGGTGTGTTTTTGTTTTGCCGTCATATACCTTAAACGGAGATGAGACAAGCTTTCGGATCTCCCCGGCTATCGCTTTCGCTTCCCAGTGCACGGTTTCAAAGTCTTCGGCATCCTCGGCGCTGTCTGCGTCATCAGCGCTGTCAATCAGCAGCAGTTCCGTTTTTGCCGCGTCATTCGGCGGATACGATGCGCCGAGCTTCAATGCCGCCTGTTCATCGTAGTCCACTTCGCCGATTTTTCCGCCCATCAGCTGCTTAAACAAGAAATTCGTACTGTCCAAAATATCGGAGCGGCTGCGGAAATTTTGGTTCAGATCAATTTTCTGCCCCGCGCCTTCCCCGCTTTCTGTAAACCTTTTATATTTCCCGAGAAACAGCAGCGGCTCGGCAAGTCTGAAACGGTAGATCGATTGTTTAACGTCGCCTACCATAAACAGATTTCCCGCCTCTTCATCCCCGCTTTTAACAAGCTGCAGGATAGACTCCTGCACAAGATTGGTATCTTGATATTCATCAACCAGAACTTCATGAAACTGGTCTTGATAATAAACGGCCGCTTCGCTCGGCACCCGCCGGCCTTCTTCATCAACCGCAGTTAAAATCGCCAGGCAGTAATGTTCCAAATCTGAGAAATCAATAATTGATTTTTCTTGTTTCGCCGCTTCAAATCGTTTTCCGTACGATATCACGAGCTGAACGAGCGTTTCGATGACAGGCTTCATATCTGTTAAACTCTTTAAGTGATCTTGCGGACTTCTTGTAAAGTAATCTGTCTTTACCTTTTCGATCAGTTTCTTCGCGCCGTTTCGCAAATCGGTCGCTTCGTCCAAAAGCGCTTTGTCAAATTCATCACCCTTTACCGCCTTCGCCCGCTTAAATGAGACTGCGGGAACCCGTTCATACAGCGCATCGAAGTCATGCCGGCAGCTGATCAGCTCTTCTATCTGCTGAAGGTCATCCAGAAAATTATCAGCGCGCGGCGCCGGCCCGCCGGGCGCTTTTGTCAGTTCAAGCGCCTTCTCAAGCTTTTGTTTTGCCCCGAAGAGCGCCATTTCAACATCTTCTCTCACATACTGGTAAAACGGAAGCTCTTCCATTTTGCTTTCTTCCGTCACGTCATACAGGCGGACAAAGCTTTGCAGCCACGCTTCCGGGTCAGGATGCGACCGGGAATACTCGTACACCCGTTTGACAAGGTCTTGAAGATCCAGATCATGCCTGTCTGTCGTATATCTGTCCGCAAGCTCAAAAAACGCCTGATTCCCTTTTGCGTATTCATCTTCAAACAGCTCATCAAGCACTTCGTCTCCGAGCAATTCGCCTTCCGTCTGGTCAGCCATCCGAAAACCGGGGTCAAGATCAATCATATAATAATATTTTTTAAGCACTTGCAGACAGAAAGAGTGAAGCGTCGAAATGCTCGCCCGATTTAATAGAGAGAGCTGCCGTCTGATATGCAGAGATCCCGGATTTTTGGCGAGCTCTTTTTCTAATGCTTCCGCGATCCGATGCTTCATCTCCGCTGCTGAGGCGTTTGTAAAGGTCACCACAAGGAGCCTGTCAACATCAACCGGATCTTCCTCCGCGGTTATCTTTCTGATCATCCGTTCCACGAGCACGGCCGTTTTACCTGATCCGGCTGCGGCAGCGACCAGAATATCGCGCCGGGAAGAAACGATGGCGCTCCATTGGTCATCCGTCCATATGCTGTCTTTCGGTTTAGGAATTTGCATCATCATCCGCCTCCTTCTTCAGCCAATCCAGTATGGTGCCGTCTTTTTCCGCTTTCAGGCTGCGGTATTCATTTTCCTTAAGCGACTCATCAAACTGGCACACCGATTGAAACGCACAATACGTACAAGGCGTCTTATCTTTCAGCTTATACGGGGTAATGGACACAAGCCCGTCCGTTATCGCTTCGCCCGCCTGTTCAAATGTCCGCCGCACATGGTCTGTCAGCAGATGAAAATCCTGTTCACTGACCGCGGCTGAGTCGGATCTTAAAGAACCGTCCTTTTTCAAACCGGCATTGACGATATTTGAACGCCCTTCCTCCAACGTCGTGTCCATCAGGCTGATCGCCTCCCGGTCACCGAGGAGAAGGCCTTTCATTTTAAATTTCTTAAAAATTTCCTGCTCGATTTCATCAAGCCCCATCGGCAGACTGGCCTGAATCATCGGATCATGAATATGGAAATACAAAACGCCTGCCGGTGTCGCTTTCATGCCGAGCCAATCCGCGGAATGTGTAATCGATAAGTCAAGATATGTGAGCATTTGCAGAGCGAGCCCGTAATACACCTCCGCCAGATCAAGCCCCCTGTCGCTTGATTTATAATCAACGACTCTCAGCAGCAGGCCTTTTGAGCTTTCCGCTTTATCCACGCGGTCGATCCGTCCGACGAGTTCCATCGTACAGCCGTTTTTCAGCGTGAAAGTGAGCGGAGGCAGCGGCCCGCTTCCGCCGAAACCGAGTTCAAGACCGACCGGGACGAAACCGCTCGCCTTCGCATGCTCGCTTAATATGCCTGAAACACGCGTGACGATCTTCTGCAGTTTTTCCTTCACATAAAAGTGTCTGTTTGAGCTGAGCAGAATCTCTTTTTGCAGCTTTGGCGCAAGCCGTTCCACCGCTTCATAGGAGAAATTCCGGCACTGATCTTTCGTCAGATCGCGCCATTCCAGCTTCTGCTCACGAAGCCGGTCTGAAATCAGCTTCAGGCTGGAGTGAAACAGCTGGCCGATATCCGGCGCTTCCAGCTTGAAAAACTGCCGCTCTTTTAATTGAAGCCCGTGTGATGCAAAATGGGAAAACTGGCAGGCATTAAACGCCTCCATCCGGGAGACGCTTCCTTTAATATGCTCGCCGTAAAGCTGGCGCGAAACAGGCCGTTCAAGACGCTTCGCCTCATTGCGGAAAAACAGGCTTGAAAACAGCTTTTTCGCACGTTGGTGATCAGACTCTTTCATCAGCACATTGTATGCGCTCCACCATACGTCACTGATCTCGTACTCTCTTGTCCACAGCCTGAGCTGACTTGCCGTATATGTCTGAGCCACCTGTATATTGACGAGATACTGAAGCTGCTCTTCTTCGCTTACCTGCTCGGGATCAGCCGCTGACAGCTTTTCCTGATGATCGGGAAACAGCTCGCCAAGCCTGTTTACAACGATTGACGGCAGGAGCGTTTTTCCTTCCGCATCGGCAATCGGGTATGACACATAAAGACGGTCAGACGGACTCGACAGCGCCATATAGATGAGAAAATGCTCATCAAGCAGGCGCTCACGCCCCGCGGAAGACAGCTCCACTCCGACCGCTTTCAGCCACTCCCGGTCATCATCAGACAGCACGCCGTTTTCATCCGGGCGCGCCGGAAGAACGCCGTCATTGGCCCCGATGACGAATGTGCAGGACGTGCCGTACATTCTTGAGAGATCCATATTCCCTACAAATACTTGGTCAAGCGCAGGAGGAATTAAAGAAAAATGAAGCGATTCCGTTCCCGTTTCAAGCATTTGCTGGAACAGCGCCAAAGATATTTCATCTTCACCCATCATGCCGGCAAACTCCTCGAGAAGCTGGATAACGGCATCCCACGCCTGGCCGTGCTGCTGCGCTTCGATCATGTTTCCGGCCTCTTCGGCCCGCTGCCTTTTTCGGTCCAGCTTCAGGGGAACATCGGTATCTTCCAAAAAGAGATAAAGAGCCTCCGCCATGCTTTGAACCGTTTTCGCCTTTTTCATCCGGTTTTGAAGCCGGACAAGGGGCGCGGCCATCCACTCTTTCGTCTCATTCAGCATTTGCTCCATCTCTATTTCCTGATCTGTCTGCGCGAAATCCTCATCGAGCGATACGAAGCGCCTGTATACAAACCGCTCGCCGCTCGTCCAGCGCTCCCCTTTAATGCCGTAGGCGATACAGTAGTTTTCAAGCTGATCAACCTGCTCTCTTATTTTCTGCTCCGGCTGATCAAGCGGGAATAACAGTTCGGTTTTCGCACAGCGGAACACCGCTTCATATCTCCAGTTCCCCTTCACGACATCCAGGCTTGAACGGATGAATTCAATAAGCGGGTGATGCTGCATAGAAGCTTTTCCGTCAATAAAATAAGGAAGCCCGTAATCGGCAAACACTTCCTTCAGCAAATCTTTATAATCTTCCGGCTGACGGATGAGAATCGCCATATCTTTGTACCGGTATCCTCCGTCCCGGACAAGTGATTGAATTTCCCGGGCAATACCTTCAAGCTCAGCTCTTCTGTTTTGCGCCTGCATGACGGTAAAAGCTTCCTGTCCGCCGGTATACGCCGCGGCGGGACGCACATCGTACTGCGACTCTATACAGGCAAGCTCCGGCACATGCCGATGCCGCTTCGTGCCATGCAGTTCCTTGCAGGAAATATCGGCATTCAATTCCTTTGTCGTCTGATAAAGCTTATAGTATGTGCTTCCCGTCATTCTGAACAGATCGAGCTCATCCGGTGCCTGTTCCGCCGAAGGGCTGTCCGCCGTCAGCGAGAATGTGACATGTTCAGCATGCATGATCAGCTGCTCCAGCACCCTTAATTCCTGCGGCGTAAATTGATAGAATCCGTCGACGTAAACACGGGCGCCTTTTACAACGTCCGCCAAAGGAATCTGCTGAGCGAGCAGCTTCAAATAATCCTCTGAATGCAAATAGTGTCCGGCGAGGCTTCTTTCCATCTGCTGATATAAAATGCCTAAATCATGAAGTTTTTCAGACAGCATCCGCTCTCCGCGATATTCTGACGCCGTTCCGCTTTCCGCCATGCGGCGGACGTCTTCAGGTTCAATACAGTACCGCTTAAACTCTGTCAGCATCCGTTCCACCTGCTCAGTGAACCCGGTTTTGTCACTCGCTTTTTGATACACTTTAAACTCGTGCTTATATTCTTCAATCAGTTTCCTTAAAAGCATCTGCACACCCGTCGTCGTCACAAACGGGCGGTTCATGCCCCCGGTATGCTGAAGCACGCGCCACGCCAAACGCGAAAAACTGAACACTTGAGCGCGTATCATGCCGCCGATATCCGGCGTTTTAGCAAGCTCATATTCCATTAAAAACGTCATTTGATCCGGGACTAGAAAAATGATCGGTTTCCCGAACGGCTCCCGGCGCAGTTCATCTTGAATGCTGTCGATAATCAGCCTCGTTTTCCCACTCCCCGATCTGCCTACTAAAAACTCAACACCCAAATTAGAAGACCCCTCTCTTTTTATCTTTCTACATTTTATCGAAAGTTGACGAAAATGACCAATCTCATCTGCTGGTAAAAACGGGATGACTATTTTAAAAAATATCGTTTTTGACCAAAATAAAGAAAAAAGGACTAATGATGATGTCAGAATATCCCGAAGTGATTGTACGGACGGCTCTGTCGTTCAGCATTCTGTTTATCGGCGCCCGGATACTCGGTAAACAAACCATTTCACAGATGACGCTTTTTGATTTCATTGCGGCCATCTCGCTCGGCGCCATCACGGCAAATCTGTCGTTTAATACAAAGCTGCCGATTCATTATAATGTCATTGCCTACATTATTTTCGTGGCAATCATTTACCTTGTCGCATATCTTTCTATGAAAAACAGGGCCCTTAGGGGTTTCTTTGCAGGCAAACCGACCATTATCATTCAAAACGGTAAAATACTTGAGCATAATATGAAAACGATGCGTTATACCATCGACTACTTGAACCAGCAGCTGCGTGTAAATGACGTATTTGACATTTCTCAGGTTCAGACTGCCATCATTGAAACAAACGGCAGCATGTCAGTGGAGGTCAAACCGGAATTTGCGCCCGTTACAAGACAGGATCTCGGCATTTTTGCCGGACATGAAAAGAACTTTGCCGTTGAGCTGATTATGGACGGCCGGTTGGTGATGAAGAATCTGGAAGAAAACCACGTATCGGAAAAATGGCTGAGAGAAGAATTGGACAAGAGAAACCTCAAACCGGAAGACGTCGTATACGCTGTGCGCGGAAGCAACGGCCGGCTTTTTGTCGACACATACGACGACCATATTACATCGCCGCTAGATCAAGAATAAAAATGACATCCGCACATGTCACGGGCTGCCGCCGTATAATACCCTATAAACATCCGGGGGTGAGTCCAATGCACGAGAATTTTTTTCATTATACAGCCATCTGCAGTGACGATTCTGTGCTTATCAAGGATCTGGTAAAATCCATAAACGGTGAATACAGCGCTGTGATTTGCTACTCAATATTAGCCGAAAAAGCGCCGACCGCAGAAATCAGAAGACGAATCGAACATATCAGAGAAGAAGAAGTGCGCCACCTGCACGCTTTCTCTTCACTGTATACGTCAATTACCGGAAAACAGTTGACGCCGAAACAGACGGAGCATTGTCCGCACACATACAGAGAAGGACTGAGGGCGGCGTTTTATGATGAGCAGAAAACGAATGATTTTTATTTGCAGGCATCCGATAGAGCGGTGCATCCGGAAGCGAAGCGGTTATTTGCCCGCACGGCATTTGACGAGCAGCGTCATGCCGTCTGGTTTTTATACGATATGGCCCACTCTCCTTTCCACCATACAGGGGGAACGGTATCAAACGCGCCGAACACAAGCTACACCGAGGTAAATACCGGAAAATAACGGTTCAGGCAGACCGCAGACAACCCCCGTTCTTTCAACATGAGAGAATGGGGTTTACTTTTCGAGCCGTTTTTATACTCCCTCTAAACAATGGATAACTTCTTCATTGTATAATCAGCAAAAACCCTTTATAATAAAATAAACCAACTGGTCGGTTTTAAACGAACCGAGCCCCGCTTTGCCGGGACAACGATATGAATGAGGCGGAAAGGATCTGTGTGAAGTGACAAATACAAAAGGCGGTGCCGGAAAGAGCGAAAAGACGAAGAACAGGCTCGTATCCGCTTCGCGTGACTTATTTGCAAAAAAAGGATATTCAGAAACATCGATTCGGGATATTTTAGAGGCGGCCGAAATCAGTAAAGGCAATCTATATCACCATTTTAAAGGAAAAGAGTTTCTGTTTCTTCATATCATGGAAGAGGATCACCGCGTGATGATCGAGACGTGGAGGGAAATGGAAGCTGATCTGAAAGATGCTGCCGAAAAACTGGCGGGCTTTGCGGAGCTGCTCAGCCGGATGAGCATCAATTACCCGCTTATGAGAGCAAGTGAAGAGTTTTATGCGAGTGCGTTTACGTCAGAGGAGGTCGTAAAGCGGCTCAACAAAATTGATATTGAATATGACGATGTGATGAGGGAGATCTTAGAAGAGGGAAATCAAGACGGCAGCTGGTCCATTCATCATGTCGAATCAAAAGTGAAAATCCTGCTATCCGTCTTCTACGGTTTAGATGTGTTATATAAAAACGATACCATTCAGCAAAGAATCGAATTGCAAAAAGAAGCCATCTCCGCGTTTATTCACGGGTCGATCAGCGCTGATAAACAGAATGACAGCTGACAAAGGAGAAACAACATGCAAAAACCGATCAGAGAACAAAAAGCTGTACTCATCATCTTATTAAGCAACATATTTATTGCTTTTTTAGGCATCGGATTGATCATTCCCGTTATGCCGCTGTTTATGAATGTGATGCACTTGACGGGCAGCACAATGGGATACCTTGTCGCTGCCTTCGCCGTCGCGCAATTAATTGCATCCCCCATTGCGGGGAGATGGGTTGACCGCTTCGGCAGAAAAATCATGATTCTCGCCGGACTGTTTTTGTTCGCATTATCCGAACTGACCTTCGGATTGGGCACACATGTCTCCATTTTATATTTCGCAAGGGTGCTGGGGGGCATCAGTGCCGCTTTTATCATGCCCGCTGTTACAGCGTATGTCGCAGATATTACGACGGTGCAGGAAAGATCGAAGGCGATGGGCTATGTATCTGCCGCCATCAGCACAGGGTTTATCATCGGGCCCGGCATAGGAGGATTTATTGCCGATCACGGCGTTCGAATGCCGTTTTTCTTTGCGGCGGGAATTGCATTTATCGCAGTGATTTCCTCTGTCTTTATGCTGAAAGAGCCGTTAACTAAAGAAGAACGCGCAAAGCAGATGGAAAGCGTCAAAGAATCAACCTTCTTAAAAGATTTGAAAAAGTCGATTCATCCAAGCTACTTGATCGCCTTCATCATCGTCTTTGTTTTGGCATTCGGGCTGTCGGCGTACGAAACGGTATTCAGCTTATTTACAAACCATAAATTCGGCTTCACGCCAAAGGATATCGCCATTATTATTACGTTCAGCTCCATTGTGGCGGTCCTCATTCAAGTGCTCGCATTCGGCAGACTTGTCAACTTCCTCGGGGAGAAAAAAGTCATTCAGCTTTGTCTGATCATCGGCGCTGTGCTGGCTTTCGTTTCTACGGTGATGTCAGGATTTTTGCCCGTGCTCGCTGTCACCTGCATCATTTTCCTTGCGTTTGATTTACTGCGCCCGGCACTGACTACTTATTTATCGAAAATCGCAGGAAATCAGCAGGGGTTTGTTGCCGGTATGAACTCAACATACACGAGTTTGGGCACCATTTTCGGCCCGGCTCTGGGCGGTATTTTATTTGATATGAATATTCACTTCCCGTTTCTGTTCGCAGGTGTGGTTTTATTTCTCGGTCTGGGATTGACCTTTGTGTGGAAAGGAAAAGCGGGCGAGGTTTCGGAGTAGGGTGCACTCACCCATCTCCGGAGCTTTTTTTATGTTTGTGATAAGAAAAATGAATGGATTATGAGAAATAATTCATTATTTATTTATCTCAAAATCTATACTATAGTAATAGTAAGGTTAACGAGCTTAACAATTTAATATGAATGTTTCAGGAAGAAGGGTTTTCATTGAAGAAAGACAAACATCTCCTTACGGATATCTGGTTTATTCTCATCAGTGCGGCAGGGGGGTTTCTTCTTTCGCTTACAGGGATGTCGATCGCCTGGATGCTCGGAACGCTGGCCGCCGGCTGCATCCTCTCCATGACGAGGCCCCGCTGGCTGTTCATGGCGCCTGACAGAAGAGGGATTCACCGCAGATGGCTTGCGGCGGGACAAATGATCCTCGGCATCGAACTCGGCCAGAAACTGAACCTGTCCGTTCTGTCGGTTTTACGGGAGCATTGGCTTCCGGTAGGCTTCATGCTGATTTTCTCTATCGTGATGGCGCTTGTTTCCGGATATGTGCTCTTTCGGTTCAGCCGGACGGACATGATGACAAGCTTTGTAGGCACGGCGCCGGGCGGTTTATCCGCCATGCCCGGTATCGCCCAGGAAGTCGGCGCAAACACCGCGATTGTAAGCCTTATTCAGCTGACGCGCGTCCTTTTGGTCGTCATGACAATACCGTTTCTCGTCATTTTCTTATTTACCAAACAAAACGGTACGGCTCAGACATCAGCCGGAGCCGTTTCGGCAGGAGCTTCACACCCGGGCCTTATTCCCGTCTTGTTAACGGCCGGATTTATTTTGGCTGCCTGGCTTGCAAGCAAAGGCGCAAAACGGCTGAAATTTCCCGCCCCTTGGCTGCTCGGCAGCATGATCGGCGTTGCTGCTGCGGAAATCGGCGTGTCCGCCTTGGCAGGCAAAGACATGCTGGCCTGGTGGCCGCCGGAAGCGAACCAGCTGTCACAAATTTTTCTCGGCGCCACAATCGGATCAAAAATGTACAAAAGCATGTTCACCGGCGTGACGAGAGTGCTGACCGTCGGATTTATTTCTTCGGTCGGATTAATCGCCGCCATGATTCTGAGCGCGGTTGCGGTTTCTAAATTAACGGGCATCTCCATGATTACATCTGTTCTCGCCTTTTCTCCCGGCGGGATCGCCGAGATGGCGGCGACTTCGATCACCCTGCACGAAGACTCGACTTTCGTCGTCGCGGTTCAGGTCATCCGGATCGTTCTCGTCATCGCCATGCTTCCGCCCTTCTATCGGCTGCTGCACCACCTTTCTCAGCTGAAACGGGCACACGGCGAAAGAGGCCGGGCAGAAAGAGGAACATGATCCGAATAAAAAAACACGCATCCATATGCGTGTTTTTTATTTGAACAGCTCTCCGCCGCCATTTACAGACCGCCAGTTTGCTGAAAGATCACGGAACAGCCGTTCAGCAAATAACAGTTCTTCATCTGTATAGCGGTCTAAAAACGCCAAGAGCCGCTTTTTTATCAATTCATGATATTCATGATGAAGGGAATGCAGCTCTTTCCCGGCAGGAGTCAGCCGGAAATAGACTTCTTTTTTATTGTCGCTCAGCCGGGTTCTGCGCAGAAAGCCGGCTTCCAAAAACTTCGCGCAGCTTCTCGACACGGTCGGCTTTGTCGTCTTCATTTTTTCCGCTATTGACGTGACATTGATCGGTTCATGATCTCCGATACACGACAAAATGTGAATTTCCGTCAAGGTCAGCTGTAATTTTTTCCCGTTTTCTTCACGGAGTTCGTCCATCCGTCCGGCCAACGACGCCCTGATGTCCTCCTGACACCTCTCCTGCTCGTGAAAAATATCTGTCAGCCCTTCAAGAATCATGTGTTTTGCATGGTCTGGCTGTCTTCTGTCCAACTGCTGAGTCACCCTTCCGTATTGATTGTTTCTTTTACTATAACGTTTTGTTACACAAGAAACAATCACACAGGCGCATAAAAGGGTATCAGATGAATCCCCATCTCTCCAAACCGGCCAGAACGGCTTCTTCCGCTTCACGTCCCGAGCCGCCGGCTGCCCATGCCGCGTGGCCGTCCGGCCGGATTAAAACGGTGTGGACGTCATCCCAATCGGCACGTGTTTCAGCAAGATCCGCCCTGACAGCTGCCACGCTGTCCGTATCAATACCGGCGGGAATGCTCCCTCTTAATGACAGAAGCACAAAGGCGCCCTTATGAAGAAAATCATACAGCCGGGCCGGCCGCCCGTCATGAAGGGTCAATTCGATATCCGGCAGGCGTTTTCCGTTCAGGGTATGCAGCGGCAGCTCCGCATCCGGTTCATAATGCAGATCAAGCGCGGATACTTTTCCCGCCAATAAACGGTTGGACTCCTGAAAATCCAGCAAAGCGGTCATCGTTTCTCTTAATGCCATACCCGACTCGGTAAAATCCATGAGCTTTATCTGGGTTTTTATATTGTGCAACACTTCTTTTCCTGTGCTGTGCCTTTCCTGATGATAGCTGTCCAGAAGATGAGGCGCCGCTTTTCCCTTCATTTGCACCGCCAGCTTCCAGCCGAGGTTGAAGGCATCCTGAAGCCCCGTGTTCAGCCCTTGGCCGCCTGCGGGAAAATGAATGTGCGCCGCATCACCGGCCACAAAAACCCGGCCGGAGCGGTATTGTTCGGCCTGACGCTCGGCATTGCCGAACCGCGACATCCATACCGGATCACTCAATCCGAAATCAGTGCCGCATATCCGCCGCAGATCTTCTTTCAGCTCATTTTCGGTGACCGGCTCTTCCTTCCGCTTTTGCGGAGCATGCGGAGAAATGATGAGGACGCGGAAAAGTCCGTCCGTAAGAGGGACAATCACAACCGATCCCTCCAGGCGGCACGTTGACAAAAAGGAAGATTCGGGCGGATGTTTCAAAGCGGCATCACAGAGGGTTCCTGTTAAGTCGGCATCAGTGCCCGAAAAAGCGATGCCCGCCTGTTTCCTGACAATGCTCCCCGCTCCGTCTGTACCCGCTGCATAAAAGCTGTGAAGAGTGCGGATACCGCTTTCGTCCCGGAACACCGTCTCCACTCCGTCATCCGTCTGGGTGACAGCCACCGCTTCCGCCCCGCGGATGATGTCTGCGCCGAGACTTGATGCATACTCCTCCAAAATCCGCTCCGTTTCTGCCTGAGGCAGCATTAACGAATAATTCTGCTTCGTATCCAGCCGAGAAAAATCCAGCCGTGTATCCAGCATGGAAAAATGGCCGGAAGACACCTTCATCCCTTTTTCCAAAAAGCGTTCCAATATGCCTCTCATGGCAAAAAGCTCAAGTGTGCGCGGATGCATGATAAGCGCTTTGGAATATGGCACCGTCTTCTTCAATCGTTCAATGACAGTCGTTTTCACTCCGGCCAGCGCCAGTTCTGATGCAAGCATAAGCCCGACCGGACCTCCCCCGATAATGGCAGTCTGTGTTTTCATCTCATCAGTCCTCTTTCATATTTTTTGTTACACACGTAACAATATCACCAAAAATAAAACGCCTCTTTTTTGTTTCGTGCGTAACAATTTTCATTATAGTCTTTCCTCTGCTTTTTGACAATCATTTCCGAAAAAAAAGACGCCGTTCACTTGGCGTCTGATTCACTGATGACTCCGACAATGTCTTTATCCTTAATCGGACCGAAATGACGGCTGTCGAGGCTGTATATGCGGTTGTCGCCAATAACAAAGTATTGTCCCTTCGGTATGCTTTTGCGCCCGGTCGTTTCCTTCAGCGTATAATCACCGGTCACATGGCTCCCGGCGGACAATGATGACTTTAACGGTTTTAAAAACGGTTCCGCCACCCGTTTTCCATTCACATACAGCTGATCCTCCCTGTATGCGATTGACTCGCCGGGGAGCCCGATGACTCGTTTGATCAGCACTTTGCGGTGCGGGCCTTTAAACAGGACAATATCGAAACGGCGGATCGTTTTGTAACGATGGGAAAACTTGTTGACCATCAGCTCATTTCCTTGTTTAAAGGTCGGATTCATGCTGATTCCTTCGACTTTATAATCAATAAAAATGGCATTCTTTAATTGTATGGCCAAAACAACGATAAGCACGCCGGCTATAAACCAAAATCGTTTTTTCAAGATTCCTGTCTCCCTCCGTCTTTCTCATGCTGACTGATTCTCGTCTGTAAACGCCGTTCGATATGCTTTCCGGCATACCACAGCACCCCGATCACCGTTATAGCGCCCGCCATCCTGAAAGGCTGTGTCATGAGTGCGTGAAGATCATACCCGATAAAGCTGATCATAAAGATCATGACCATTTTCCCCATAGCGGCTGCTGATATAAACTGCAGCGCCCCCACCCGTGACAGACCGGCAACGATATGAACCGCAGCGGACGGCGTAAAGGGGAAGCAAAGTAAAATAAACAGCGGACCGAAACCGTGCCGCTCAACCCAGAGCATCATCCGCCTTATGGTCTGATGCCTGCGGATGAAACCGAAAGCTCTTTTCTGTCCGAAACGGCGGACGGCATAAAACATCAGTATCGATCCTGCCGCAGACCCGAGCCACGACAGAAAAAAACCTTCCCACAAACCAAATGCATTCGTATTCGCCACCACAAATACAACAAGCGGCAAAAACGGAAGAAACGCTTCAATAAAAGGCAGTGCAACCGCAGCCGCCGGGCCGAAAGCTCTATAGCTTTGGAACCATTCCGTCAGCTGTTCCTCAGTCAAATATGATAAAAAATGCTCCAACGTTTATACTCCTTAACGAGTTTGTCTATCCTTATTCTACACATTATCTCCAAAAAACGAAAATGTTTACGAGATTTTCCGCCTTGAAATATCGTGTAAGCGAGTATAAAATAAGAACAAACGTTCTCTTTTTTAAGAAAGAAGGAGTATTTATGCCTGACATCCGGAGCGGCACCCGCGATCTCATCGAAAAAGGGCTGTTTCTGCCCATGGCGGCTGCCATCCTGAACCGGGACCTCGAAGCGCTTGATTCGTGCCCGTTCAAATTAAAACAACCCTATAAACAGCTTATCGGCTGCTCTTTAAAATTAGCACAAAAGGATTTGAGTGATGTTCGAAAAGAGTTAAGAAAGCGTAAAATTAAACTATACGAAGCGGAAAGAGACGAAGCATTTACGCTTTATATATGCACCATTAACGGCTATGAAGAAAAACACCGTTATTTCAACCCGAGAATACGGGAACAGGTAACCGCCTTATTGGAATATTACCTGTCTCTTGCGACCATTTAAAAAGCAGCCGGGACTGCTTTTCCTTTTCAGTCAATAAATTTCAGACTATTCGCACTATACATTCGACATGATTTTCTTTATAATCGGGACACGCTGTTTCCAATGAAAAGGAGGAATGTTATGAAACTGATTCATGTTCTCGCCGCCCTGCCCTTTTTCGGAATTCTCGCCGGCATTCCATTTGCCAACCGGGTGACGCCTTATGTTTTCGGAATGCCTTTCATTCTCGCGTATGTCGTCATCTGGGCGGTGCTGACTTCCGTTCTGATGGCCGCTGTTTACAAATTGGACAAAGAAAACAAGGCGGGTGAGGCGGAATGAACGCAGCATTTCCCGTAATGGCCGTCGTGCTCCTGTTTTGTGTATATCTCGGAATCCGGGCCCGAAAAGGAAAAAATATGGACCTTGAACAATGGACAGTGGGCGGACGCGGCTTCGGCACGATGTTTGTCTTTTTATTAATGGCGGGAGAAATATACACGACCTTTACATTCCTCGGCGGAAGCGGATGGGCTTACGGAAAAGGAGGCCCCGCCTTTTATATTATCGCGTACGGCTGCCTTGCCTACATTTTGTCATATTGGCTTCTGCCAGCCGTGTGGACTTACGCCAAACAACACAAACTGATGTCGCAATCAGATTTTTTTATTTCAAAATACAACAGCCCGCTCCTCGGCATTCTCGTATCGCTCGTCGGCATCGCATCCCTCATCCCCTATCTCGTCCTGCAGCTGAAAGGGCTCGGATTAATTGTTTCAGCAACGTCATACGGACAGATTCCGCCCTCAGCCGCTGTCTGGATCGGCGCTGTCTCCATCACGATTTATGTGATGATATCAGGAATCCACGGTTCAGCGTGGATATCCGTCGTTAAAGATATCATGATTTTAGGCATCGTCCTGTATTTAGGCATTTATTTGCCCATTCATTACTATGGCGGGTTTACGGAAATGTTCAAACAAATTGACGCCGCAAAACCCGGTTTTCTCACGCTACCGGAAACCGGACAGAGCGTTTCCTGGTTCAGCTCAACGGTTTTGCTGACCGCCCTCGGCTTTTATATGTGGCCCCATACATTTGCCGCTTCCTATTCGGCGGAGCATCCGCGGGTGTTTCGGAAAAACGCAATCATCATGCCTCTTTATCAGCTCGTCCTGCTGTTTGTCATCTTTACCGGATTTGCGGCGATTCTGCAGGTGCCCGGTTTAAAAGGGGCGGACACGGATCTCGCCTTATTAAAGCTGTCTGTGAAAACCTTTGATCCCTGGTTTGTCGGACTGATCGGATCGGCGGGCATTCTGACGGCGCTTGTACCCGGTTCAATGATATTAATGGCCTCAAGCACGCTGTTCGCCAAAAATGTGTACAAAGCCATTCTGCCCGGCACGACTGACGAAAAAGTCTCACGGCTCGCAAAATACGCCGTACCCGTCATCGCGCTGATATCCGTATATTTTACGCTGAAAGGCGGAAATACCATCGTCACCTTGCTTTTAATGGGCTACAGCCTTGTCACCCAGCTTTTCCCTGCCCTCTTATTCAGCCTGCCGAAGCGGCGTTTCATCACAAGCCACGGCGCTTTTGCCGGCATAACGGCCGGGGTCGGAACGGTGTCCTTCATTACGCTGACCGAATCAACCATCGGAACCCTCTTTCCGTTTCTTCCGCAGATCGTTAAGGATATGAATACAGGCATCATCGCGCTGGTTCTGAACATTGCCGTCATGTTTGCAGTCAGCGCCGCAGTCAGAAAAAAACAAATCAGCGCAGCCGAAAAGGCGGCTTAAATGGTAAGATAGCGGTAAGATACACGAAAGGGGAAAAACGCATGATCATGACAACGACCGAAACCGTCGCCGGAAAACAGATTACGGAAGTGAAAGGCTTGGTGACAAGCAGTATCGTCCAGTCCAGACACATTGGCAAAGACTTGCTTGCAGGCTTAAAATCTGTCGTCGGCGGCGAATTGAAAAGCTATACTGAAATGCTGGAAGACTCCAAAAAAGCGGTGAAAGAGCGGCTGATCAGAGAGGCGGAGCAGCTCGGAGCGAACGCCATCGTCGGCCTGCGGTTCGAACTGACCGCAGGACAGAACACATCCGAATTAATCGGATACGGAACCGCCGTCACCGCCGAATCCATTTAAAAAAACAAGCCTCTTTAAAGAGGCTTGTTTTTTTATTTCTCACATGCGATATAGTCTTTATCTCGGTCAAGTCTTTTATTTGCATTGTAAAGCGCTTTTGATACATACGGCTTGTACTTTGTTCTGCCGCCCTTGTTTTTCACTTTCGACGATTTGGCCACGCCGCCCTTATACACCTTATTCAGCGCCTTGCAGTTTTGATACGTTTTTACCTTTGTTTTCGCTTCTGCCGTCTGCCCCGCTCCGTATGAACAACCGAACACCAGACCGAAAGACAAAAGCACAGCTGCCGTCTTTTTCATTTCTATCCTATCCCCTTTCCTGAATCATGCTGTATTGCTGAACATATCATAGTTCAAATAATCTCCATTTACAAGATAAATAGGAAAATAGTTTTGATTTACGTCCGCCCGTATATCTTTTATGGAATTTTTCCCAAAACCTTTTATAATATGAATTGATAGCGCTATCTGACTATGATGATAGGAGGAGAAATGATGATGAAAAAAGGGCTTCTTGCGGGTGTTCTCACTACAGCCGTTCTATTCGGCGCATGTACGGCGGATATTCCGGGGGTGATCAGTCCCAATACGGCGGAAGCGGCGTCCCAGCTCAGCAAAGGAATCGGCGGAAGGGCCTACCTGAACAGCACGGGCTCAGTTCTCGTCACGAAAATTCAGCTTCCAAGCTCGATTCAGGTGTCAAATGGGACAGCCTATATTTACTCAGGATTTACCGGAGGCACAGAGGCTGATATCGGGCTTCAGTACAGTGACACCTATCATGTATGGAAACCGATCATGAAAGTCGGTTCAAAGGGGCAAGGCCAGGTCCGGTATCTGGAAGGAGAAAGCCAATTCACCTATACGAAAGGCTTCCGGCCCGGCAGCACCGTACAGCTGACCATTTACAAAAATCTGAACGGCAATACCCGCGCCACATATTGGGGCACGAATAATGACGGATACACCGGCCGCATCATCTCAGAACTCGCCCAAACAAATGTAGGCTCTGTCTCAAAATGGAAAGCGCTCGCCACCGTCGCGGTCACATCAGAGGATCAGCGCCCTTACATCAAATCAAACTTCTCAACAGCCTTTACGAACATCACGATCGACAATAAAGCAGTCACCCCTGTGATTGATACACAGGATTTTGCCAAATTGACAGTGTCAGGCAGCAGCGTCAGCATGTCTGTCGTCAAATAAAGAATGTTGAACGCACGATTTCTGACATCGTGCGTTTCGTGAGGGTCTGCCGGATACGCAAATCCCTTATTTTTCGGATTACGTTTAATAAACAAACTCTGTTACATTCAAAATGTCGATTTCTATATAACAATTAGAGGAACCTCATTTGTTGAGGTTCCCCGTTATTCTCCAACTCACGCACCGGTTAACTTCACATACTGTCAGCCGGCTCAGGGCTGTCCAATTTTAGTTAGAATATAGCTTTAACAGGTCTTGTGCTGGAAAACGATCTGCATCGTTCGCCTCTACAAAATATGCCAACTGCCATTTTTGTGTTTTGATAGCTTGTTTGCTAGTGGGATTTTCCCATTTAGGGTAAACTCTAATTGCCATTTTTCCTTTTGCAGCGGCTGTTTTAAGGATATTTTGCTTTACAAGAACTTCTTTTGGAAAAACAAATTGTCCAAAATGATTATTACCGGCAAAAGTATTGATTACCAATTAATCAGCAGCTTTTTCATATGAAAAGGCTTGGTTTTTACCATCTCCATCTTTTTCCCAAAAAGCAACAAACTGTCCTATCTTGTTAGGCGTTATTTTTGCGACTCTGAATCGAACTGACTTTGAATGCAGTTGAAACATACCGGCCCCATACTCTGAGTTTTGAGCTTCTTCTTGAATATCATGTATCGTTAAGTGATTTGGTTCATAAAAAATTTTATTTACATATGTTAACGCCTTATAAAATTCATTCACTGCTTCGTACTCCTTATTTTTTATAGTACGTCATCCATTGCTTCTTGATTAAAATGGGCTGATCATGTGTTTCCAATAAAAAAACAGCCCTCGTCAGGGTTGTTTTTTTAACATTTCTTTCATTATTTCCGCCAAAATGCGTTCAAGCAGCTCATAATGCACCGGTTCAGTCCATTGAATTCTGAACAAACGGGAAGTAGCGCTGTAGCCGGCACGGGCAATGTCGTCGGCAAAATGCGCAATTCCAGCTTCTTCGGGGGAAACACTTACATGATGCTTTGCTGCCGCAAAGCCGATAATAAAGGTGCCGTGATCGGTAAACATCGGCGTGTTCCACTTGATCTGCGCTTCTAAGTTCGGAAATTGGTCAGCCGTCCACGACAGGATTTCCTCCATTCGCAGACGATGATCAGGGCTGTCGATACTTGATAAATAGTCTTTGAAAACGTCCATGTCTTCCTCCTTCAACATCACGTCCGCTAGCGCCAAAACCCCGGATTTTCAGCTTTTTCCTTGATGTTAAATTCGATGATCTTCTTAAGCAGATCATAGTGCACCGGATCAGTCCATCGAATTCTGAACAGGCGCGAAGAAGCGCTGTACCCGGCCTGAGCGATGTCATCGGCAAAATGCTCCATCGTCTCTTTTTCAGGTAAAATGCTCAAATGATTTTTTGCCGCAGCAAACATAATGATATAGGTGCCGTGATCGGTAAATGTCGGTTTGTTCCACTTGATCTGCGCTTCTAAATTCGGAAATTGGCCAGCCGTCCACGACAAAATTTCCTCTGCTTTGAGACGGTGATCCGGGTTATCGATTCCTGATACATATTTTGCAAACACATCCATGCCCATCTCTCCTAAAATGAAATATCATTACTCTTTACATCATCATAGCCAACAGACGGACACGATACAACTCTGCCCGGGCATGTAAATCGAAAAAAGCCCTCCCCAAAAGGAGAGGACCCGTCCCTTCACATCACAGCTTTCTCTAATATCTCTCCCCCAGCTCCCGCAAAATAAAGTCATAGATCATTCTTGTCCGCTCTTCTTTCGGATACAGCATGAATTCCTGCCGCTTCGGGATATGACTGCCCATCCTGTCCTGAAAAGTGGTTCTGAGATAGGCGGTTCTGTAAACCTGATTTTCAAAAGAATGATAGGATACTTCCAGTTCCATCGTTTTGCCGTTTGAGAACGTGACCGCTGTGTCATCAAATGCCGTCGGTTGAAAATCTTTAACGTGCACATGCGATATCCAGCCGCATTGAGGCCTTGCAGAAGAAAGTGTAGGGAATAAAAAGATGTGATTTGAAGGGTCCACCATAATCGGCGGCTTGTGAGAAATTTTAATCGCTTCATATGTTCCCGCTTTTCTCCCGGCATAGCTGGAGCCAAAGTAGCGGCAGCTTCTGTCGATGATGTGAATCGGCTTCATGCTGACATACAGAATGCAGTCTTTTTCAATGACCTTCGACCCCATTTTACCGTCTATTTCCTCAGGCAAAACAGCGATGGTTGAACGATTTACTTCATAGCTTTCTAAGGGTGCGTGTGTTTTCTGGCACATGATGTGCAGCCTCCAATCCTTTTCTTGAAAATTTATACTAATAATCTATCATCTGTCATTGAAAAACGACAGGTTTTTTTTGAATATAGCTAAAAATCACCTTTTAAAGATGTAATTTAGTCTTAAATTACTATTTAAATATTATTTTTCTTTTTCATTTCACCTCATTTATACAACGATCATTTTCGTTTTTTCGTCAATTTGCAGGATATGTCGATATATTTCCAAGTATTAGTTGTCTAAAGATTATAAAAATTAATTGATTTTTCCGGCCGTTATCCATATACTATAAAAAAGGCATTGGGGGGATTCTTTATGAAAGAGAAAAAGTCGTACACTGAGCTCATGAAGTCCCGCAACACGCAAAAAGCAAACGAATTCGATGTGACAATGGCCGATATTTACATTCAAATGGTGCTTGATGAATCCTTGTATAAACGCCGGATCGCCATGCTGACAATGCAGATTAATAAGGCGCTTGATGATAAAAATAAAGAAGCGTTCCTCACGCTTTCAAAAGAATATGCAGCACTCAAACAGAGTGAATAAGCCAATCCATATGGATTGGCTTTTTTTACATTATCCGTTTACGATGGTGCCGCCGTTCACATGAATCGTCTGGCCCGTGACATAGGAAGAATCATCGCTTGCTAAGTACAAATAGCTCGGCGCCACTTCAACAGGCTCTCCTGGGCGCTGCATCGGCACGTCTGAGCCGAAGACTTCCACTTCCTTCGCCGAGAAGCTCGCCGGGATCAGCGGCGTCCAGATCGGCCCCGGCGCCACTGCGTTTACCCTGATGCCCTGAGTGACAAGAGATTGGGAAAGAGATCTTGTAAACGTGACGATCGCCCCTTTTGTCGCTGAATAGTCAATCAATGTTTTGTGGCCTTTATAGGCGGTAATGGAGGCCGTATTAATAATTGAACTTCCTTTTTTCAGGTGAGGGAGCGCGGCTTTCGTTAAGTAAAACATTGAAAAAATATTCGTCTGAAACGTTCTGATGAGCTGGTGGCTCGTGATTTTCTCAATCCCCGGCTGCACGTGCTGCTCACCCGCGTTGTTGACCAGGATGTCAATGGAAGGAAAGGCTTGGCCCGCCTGGCGGATGACATCGTTGCAGAAGGCTTCGTCGCCGACATCCCCTGCGATCAGCAGACACTTCGCCCCCTCTTTTTCTACATATTGCTTCGTCTCTTCGGCATCCTGATGCTCATCAAAGTAAACGATGACCACATTAGCGCCTTCCTTCGCGAATAAAACGGATACGGCGCGGCCGATCCCGCTGTCTCCGCCCGTGATGATCGCCGTTTTCCCTTCAAGTTTTTTCGCCGCTTTCGGTTTGTCAAAAACGGGGCGCGGGTCCATTACATATTCAAAGCCCGGCTGCCGGTTTTGATGCTGCGGCGGCAAGGTTTTCTTCTTCTGATTAGCCATTTTGATCACTCCTTTACATTAATTACTATATTATGAGTAATTTGAGCAACTTATACGAATTTCATGTATGAACAGAGTCTTATTGGAAAAATTAAGAATATACAACAGAGGAGGTAAATCTGAATTGACTACTTTTTCAAACGAGGAACCGGCTTCCTATTGGAAAGCGACAGCTGACATTCCTTCCTTTCCCGCCCTCACTGAAGATACGGAATGTGACGTTGCGGTTATCGGCGGAGGAATTACGGGCCTGACAACGGCATATGAACTGACGAAAAGAGGTTTCCGTGTCGCTGTCATTGAAGCAGACCGGATTTTAAACGGGACGACCGCGGGCACGACCGCAAAAATCACCGCCCAGCATGATTTCATCTATGCCGATCTTATTCAGCAGATCGGACAGACCAGCGCAAGGCTGTATTTCGAAGCCCATCTCCGCGCCATGGAAGACATGAAGCAGATCATCAAGGACCTTTCGATTGACTGCAGACTGATTGAACAAGACGCATATCTTTACACCAATACAGAATCAGGCGCCAAAAAAATCCGCAGTGAGCAGGAAGCTTATACCAAGCTCGGTATTGAACACGAGCTTGTGAAAGAACTTCCCGTCCCTGTTGATTGCAGGCTCGGCCTCGCCATGAAGAATCAGGCGCAATTCCATCCGCTTTTATATGGCGCGGCGCTCGTCAAAGAGATCGTTAAAAACGGGGCGCGGATTTTTGAACAGACGGCTGCGATCGACATAAAAAAAGAACCGCAGCCGGAAGTGGTCACGAAAAACAGACACGGCATCAAGTGCAGCTACATTGTCTGCTCTTCCCACTTTCCTTTTTATGACGGAGGCGGGCTTTACGCCGCCAGAATGTATGCCAGCAGATCCTACGTACTCGCGGTAAAACCGAAACAAGCGTATCCGGACGGGATGTATCTCAGCATAGACAAGCCGTCCAGATCACTGCGATACACCGATTTGAACGGTGAAAAACTGGTTCTTGTCGGCGGCGAAAGCCACAAAACAGGCCAAGGAAAAGAAATGTCCGAGCATTACGAAGCACTGAAACAATTTGCGGAAGACACAATCGGAGTTGAAAGCATCCCATATCATTGGTCTGCACAAGACCTTGTCACCATTGACAAAATTCCGTTCATCGGTCCCATCTCGGGCGATGAAGAACATATTTTGGCGGCGACCGGTTTTAAAAAATGGGGCATGACAAGCTCAGCGCTCGCCGCGAAGCTTTTGGCTGATCATATTCAAAACAAAAAGAACCCGTTTTCCGGCCTGTTTATTCCGTCACGCTTCCACGCAGATCCGGGACTGAAAAAACTGATTTCTTATAATGCCGACGTGGCCAAACACCTTATCTCGGGCAAACTTGAGAGGCCGGACGCTTCACCTGAGACTCTTCGGCCCGGGGAGGGAAGAATCGTAACGGTAAACGGCAAACGGGCCGGCGCCTATAAAGATGAAAAAGGCTGTCTGCATCTTGTCGATACGACATGCACCCATTTGGGCTGTGAGGTCGAATGGAATGACGGCGAACGGACGTGGGACTGTCCTTGTCACGGGTCCCGGTTCACACCTGACGGCGGGGTTGCCGAAGGTCCCGCCATCAAGCCGCTGAAGCGCCTCAGCCAAGATTGACTAAACCATTCTGTACGAATGGTTTTATTTTTTTCCGCATTAAAATATTTTTATCAGATTCCTTCATTCAAGTTCCTTCCATACCGATAAAAAGAAAAAGAGAATATCTGGGGGAACTTATATTGTTATTTAAAAAAGACCGCAAAAAAGAAACAGCTTATTTTTCAGAAGCCGATGGAAAAAAACGCATCGCGCTTTCAAATCAATATGCAGATGTCCAAAAACAGCTGAAAATGGTCAGGCTCGGAAACGAAGAACTTCATGTGCTTGAAGAGCTGCAGCCGTTAATTAAAGAACATATCTCAACAATCGTCGATTCCTTTTACCGAAACCTGGATCACGAAAAGTCATTAATGACGATCATTAACGACCACAGCACGGTGGAGCGCCTGAAAAAAACATTACGGCGTCATATCCATGAGATGTTCGCCGGCACGATTGATGATGAATTCATTGAAAAAAGACAGCGCATTGCTTCCATCCACTTGCGGATCGGCCTTGAACCGAAATGGTATATGGGAGCGTTTCAGGATCTGCTTCTGTCGATGATGAACATATATGAAGCAGCAATTCCGGATTTGCATGAGCTTTTAAAAGCGATCAAAGCGACGACGAAAATATTGAATCTTGAACAGCAGCTCGTCCTTGAAGCATTCCAGAGCGAATATAACTGCCAGCGTGACGAACAAGAGGAAAAGAAAGCCCGTCTTCATCAAAAAATCCAGGAAACATCCGGATCACTCGCTGATTTGTTTTCAGAAACGAGCAGAGCCGTGCAGGAGCTGGTCGATAAATCCGAGGGCATTTCCGAGGCGTCAAAAGCCGGCACCGTCACTTCCGTACATGTCGAAGAAAAATCAATCGGCGGGAAAAAAGAGCTTGAAAGCCAGCAGAAGCAGATGAATAAAATCGACGCCAGCCTTCTGCAGATTGAAGAAGAAATGGACAAGCTGAATGACATCGCCCAGCAGATCGAAAAAATCTTCGGCATCGTGACGGGGATCGCCGAGCAAACGAATCTCCTGTCGCTCAACGCTTCAATAGAATCCGCGAGAGCCGGAGAGCACGGCAAAGGGTTCGCCGTTGTGGCGACGGAGGTAAGAAAGCTTTCAGAGGATACGAAAAAAACCGTTTCCACCGTATCAGAGCTCGTGAACAACACCAATACACAAATCAACATCGTGTCCAAACATATTAAAGATGTCAACGGACTTGTAAGTGAAACGAAAGAAAAAATGACGCAGATCAACCGTCTGTTTGATGACATCGTCCAAAGCATGAAAACGAGCAAAGACCAGACAGGCAAAATCGACGTTGATTTGCAGGCCTTTCTCGGCGGCCTTCAAGAAGTCAGCCGCGCCGTTTCCCACGTTGCATCATCCGTTGATTCACTTGTTATCCTTACAGAAGAATAAAGATAAACCGACCGGCCTTTTTCATAAAGGGCCGGTCTTTTTAATGTTAACTTAAAATATAATAGAGTTGACATATATAAAGACTCGCTTTATTGTATAAACATATTTTGATAAGCTGGAGGAATACATAATGAAATTGACAGAAATGATGCATATTGCCGTGTTTACCGCTATTATGGGACTTTTGGGGCTGCTCCCGCCGCTTTTCTTATCTTTTACGCCGGTTCCGATTACGCTCCAGACGATCGGTGTGCTCTTATCGGGAAGCATCCTAAAACCGAAAGCGGCGTTTTTAAGCCAATTGCTTTTTTTGCTGATTGTGGCATGCGGAGCGCCTCTCCTTTCAGGCGGCAGAGGCGGGTTCGGGGTTTTTTTCGGGCCGAGCGCCGGATATCTCATCGCATATCCGCTGGCGGCATTACTTCTGAGCCTCAGCATCCAAGGCCTTCGCTCAGCTGCTGTCCCCCATTTGTTTATCAGACAGTTCTTGTTCGGCGTGCTGTTTTTGTATGTCATCGGCATTCCCGTTCAGGCTTTTATAATGCACATTGATATCTTGACTGCCGTAAAGCTCAGCCTCATCTATGTGCCCGGAGATCTGCTTAAAGCGGCCGCAGCCTCATTCGCAGCCGTAAGAATCAGAAAAACTCTTCAAGCAAGCCGGCTTTTGCCGACGAAAGGAAGCTGATTTTAGTCGTCATGATTACATCATCATATTCAGATACAGCCGGACAAGCGCCGGAACAGATCGCAATTCAGACAGAAACAGAACAGATCAACTATCAAACTTGGAACAGGCTAGTAAACCAAACCGCAAACTGGCTTGGCAGCCTTATAGATAAGCCCGAAAACATTGCAATATTACTGCCGAACGGCATCCCATTTTTACAACTTTTCGCAGGCGCGGCGCATGCCGGCTGCACGGCGGTTCCGTTAGATCCCCGCTCTGCAGCGGCGGAACTCGCGGACCAGCTGAACATCAGCAAAACCGACCTCGTCATCTGTGACCGCCGGCTGAGCGGCAGACTGGACGGCGTCAAAACGCCTGTCATCCTGTGGGATGAATGCAGGCCTTTGATCGAGGCGGAAAAAACGGAAGGCGCTTTTATCGAAAACGCCGGCCTGCCCTTTTATACCGGATTCACCTCGGGATCGACCGGTAAGCCGAAAGCCTTCACCCGCTCTCACCGTTCGTGGCTGGAGAGCTTTTCTTGTACGAAACGTGAATTCGGCATTTCCCCTGATGACAAAGTGCTGGTACCGGGCACGCTTCGCTCGTCACACTTTTTATACGGCGCCGTCAGCACTTTGTTTATCGGCGGAACCGTCATCCTTCAAAGAAAATTCAATCCGGCCGGAATGAAAGACCGGCTCAGACAAGCTGACGTTCTATATACCGTTCCGACAATGACGGACGCCCTGCTCTCACTAGAGGCGTTTCCGGATACACCGCTCAAGGTGATTTCTTCCGGTGCAGACTGGCCCGCTTCGTCTAAACAAGCGCTGTCAGAGCGCTATCCCCATTTGCGGTTGTACGATTTTTACGGAACGTCCGAGCTGAGTTTCGTGGCGTTCTTATCGCCTGAAGACAGCGCCCGAAAGCCTGACGCGGCGGGCCGCCCGTTTGAAAATGTTACAATCGAAATCCGCCGGCCCGGCGGAGAACGCTGCATGCCGGGCGAAACGGGGAAGATTTTTGTGAACAGCCCGATGAAATTTTCCGGATACATCAACGGCGCAAAATCTGATGATTCCGGCTGGATGACGGTTGATGACATGGGATATATCGATCGTGAAGGCTATCTTTATATCGAAGGACGTGAAAACGGGATGATCGTATCAGGCGGCCTGAATGTATTCCCTGAAGAGATAGAACGTGTGCTCAACCGCTGTCCGGGCGTCAGAAAAGCGGCAGTCATCGGCATTCCTGATGATTATTGGGGCAGCATCGCCGTTGCGGTGATCGACGGACATGCAAATGTAAAGGAACTGAAGAAACAGTGCCGCGAGCAGCTGGCGGCATATAAAATCCCGAAAAAGTGGCTGTTTTCAGAAATACCGGAAACAGCCGGCGGAAAGATCGCCCGTGCCGCCGTACAAAAGCAGGCAAAGGACATGATGGAATGGAAGCTGTAATTACGGATGCGAAACGGACGATTTTCGCCCGGGAAAACGGCCTGTTAAAAGACTGTCTCCCAGAAGATTTGGCAGCTCCGCTGATTCGCCATTTGAGCCGAAACATGCCCGAAGACATTGATGAAGTCCTGATCGGAAACGCGACGGGCCGCGGCGGGAATCTCGCCCGGCTGTCAGCCTTGGCCGCCGGACTTCCTTTGAGCGTGTCCGGTACGACCATCGACAGACAGTGCGGCTCCGGACTGGACGCCGTGAGGGTCGCGTGCCACTTTGTTAAAGCCGGCGCGGGGAGCATGTACATCGCGGGAGGAGCGGAGAGCAGCAGCCGTTCCCCTTTCTCATCCCGGGCGCGCTTTTCTCCTGAACACATCGGCGATCCTGATATGGGCATAGCAGCCGAGTATACGGCACAGGCTTACGGCGTAACGAGAAAGATGCAGGACGAATATGCCCTTCTCAGCTATGAACGGAGCGTCAAAGCGCACGAAGACGGCTTGTACCGCCGGGAAATTCTTCCCTGTCACGGATTCGCCGCTGACGAAAACATGCTGAAAAAGCGGAACATGGAGCCTCTCATCTCCCGTGCCAAACCCGTCTTTCAGTCCGGAGGCTCTGTCACCGCCGCCAACAGCTGCGGAATTTCTGATGGGGCGGCGGCAGTTTGTGTGATGGAAGAACAAAAAGCGCGGTCTCTCGGTTTAAAGCCAAGATTGCGTTTTATCGGAAGCGCGGTAAGCGGCGTCCATCCGCATTATCCGTCAGCAGCCCCGGTTTATGCCGTCAAAAAGCTTTTGAAGGAACGGAACCTGTCACCGGATGATATTGATATATACGAAATCAACGAGGCGTATGCCGTCAAAATATGCGTTTTTTCACAGCAGCTTCAAGTGCCGTATTCTAAAATAAATGTCCGGGGCGGCGCTCTGGCCGTCGGGCATCCGTACGGGGCTTCCGGGGCGGCGCTTGTCACCCGGCTTTTTTATGAAGCAAAAAGACGCCCGGATTCCCGCTACGCAGCAGCTGCGATCGGCAGCGGAGGCGGAGTCGGACTGGCGCTTCTCTTTGAAGTGTTAACGTAACGGCAGTATAATAGATGATATCGATAAAAAATGATCGGAGTGGAGACTTTATGACTGCCGTTTGTTTAGTAAGACATGGAGAGACTGATTGGAATGCCCAAAAGAAGCTCCAAGGCAAATCGGATATTCCGTTAAATGCGACGGGAGAGCGTCAGGCGAAAGAAACAGGAGAGTACTTAAAGGGGTCCGAATGGGATGTCATCGTCTCAAGCCCGATGAAACGGGCCAGAAAAACAGCTGACATTATTAACGGGTTTTTGAATCTTCCCATTGTTGTCATGGAAGATTTCAGAGAACGGAGCTACGGTGATGCGGAAGGAATGTCCTTACCGGAACGGTCGAAGCGCTACCCGGATAAAAACTACCCGAATATGGAGACAGCAGAAGAGCTGACAGACAGAATGCTTGCCGGTTTAGTGAAAGTTCAGGAGCGGTTTCCTGAGCAAAAAGTACTGATCGTCGCTCACGGCGCAGCCATTCACGCCCTCTTGTCCGCCATTTCTGACGGTGATACCGACATACAAAACGCAAAGCTTGTCAATGCGTGCCTGAGCAATATCGAACGAATTGAAAATAAGTGGCGCGTCAAAGATTACAATATAAGCAGCCACCTATCAGAATCATAACAAAAAGGCCCGAATTCAGTTTTGGGCCTTTTTGGCGAGCATTTTTTTCTGAAGATCATGTAATATGGCGTCCGCACCGTCAATGCTCCGGCGCTCCGTCCATACCGCCCTGTCCGCGCGGTAAACGTGTCCGTTTTTTACGGCTGTCAGCTGTTTCCAGAGGTGATTTTTTTCGAGTTCTTTCTCACCGTCCAACAGTACGATGTAATCAGGATCGATATCCAAAAGCTGTCCGGACGTCATTTTGATAGAGTCTGATTTCCCGCCGGAATCCGTCTGGACCGCATATGTAAACCCTGCAAGCGTCAAAAGCCGGGATGTGAAAAACCGGTCATCCTTTACGGAAATGCTGTCATTTGCAGCGTCAATTAATAAAATCGTGCCGCCTTCTGCATCCAGCTTTCTTTTGATGTCATTCAGCTTTTCTTCCTGGGCCGACAATTGTTTCTCTATGATGCCATCTTTACCGACCGCCTTTTCAATAGTAAGGGCAGCGTCAACCGCATCCTGATAATCCGCAGCTTCATTTTGTAAAGCGATTGTCGGAGCGATCTTTGTCAGCTCATGGTATATCCCCCTGTGAAGGCTTGAGTCAGCAATGATGAGATCGGGTTTTAACGAAGTGATCTTTTTCAAATCGGGATGTGACGGGGGTCCGACAGACGGCCTGCCGTCGTTTCGCTCTTTCCGGTCATCCGCCGCAGCCGCCGGCTTTATGCCGAGATCTTGGAGGGTATCAATAAAGCCATCATTCAATACGGCGACGCGCTGCGGATGCGCCGGCACATGCGCGGTTCCCAGATCATGCCTGACGGCGGTTTCATGTTCCTGTTCTGAGCATGCCGTTATGAAGAGAACGGATAAGATCATCAGCATACTGAAAATTTGTTTCATCTGTTCCCCCTCTTTCATTTTTCCGCAATTATATCATTGACAATATAAGTATCAATGATATTCATTATCATTATTTTTATAAAATGGTTTCACAGCTTTTCTCCGTCAAGAAAGCCGAAGACTGATTCATGCCGGCCGCTTTATTTCATTCCGCTTTCGTTTCCATCAGACTTCTGCATTCAACAAAAGGTGACATTTATCCTGTTTTTGCCGCAGCTTCCAAAAATGGAATCAAACCGTTCGACCCAGCAAACAAGAGAGCGATCGCGGCTGTGTACAAATACTCATGTCCTTCCATCGGTTTTTTCCATTAAAATTTAAATATTTCGGGTTCCTATTAAACGAAAGAGAGATGATATACCTAAATAGAAATAAAACAAACTGAAAAAAATTGGGTCTACTAAAATATTATTCCATGCTATACAATTAATCCACAGAATAATCTGTCTATTGGTTGTTCTGCAAATGAAAAAAAGGAGAGGATAAAGAGTGAGAGGCAAAAAGGTATGGATCAGTTTGCTGTTTGCTTTAGCGTTAATCTTTACGATGGCGTTCGGCAGCACGTCTCCTGCCCAGGCGGCAGGGAAATCAAACGGGGAAAAGAAATACATTGTCGGATTTAAACAGACAATGAGCACGATGAGCGCCGCTAAGAAAAAAGATGTCATTTCTGAAAAAGGCGGGAAAGTGCAAAAGCAATTCAAATATGTAGACGCAGCTTCAGCTACATTAAATGAAAAAGCTGTAAAAGAGCTGAAAAAAGACCCTAGCGTCGCTTACGTTGAAGAAGATCACGTTGCACAGGCGTACGCGCAGTCCGTGCCTTACGGCGTATCACAGATTAAAGCCCCTGCTCTGCACTCTCAAGGCTTCACCGGATCAAATGTTAAAGTAGCGGTTATCGACAGCGGTATCGATTCTTCTCATCCTGATTTAAAGGTAGCAGGCGGAGCCAGCATGGTTCCTTCTGAAACAAATCCTTTCCAAGACAACAACTCTCACGGAACTCACGTTGCCGGTACAGTTGCGGCTCTTAATAACTCAGTCGGTGTATTAGGCGTTGCGCCAAGCGCATCTCTTTACGCTGTAAAAGTTCTCGGCGCTGACGGTTCCGGCCAGTACAGCTGGATCATTAACGGAATTGAGTGGGCGATCGCAAACAATATGGACGTTATTAACATGAGCCTCGGCGGACCTTCTGGTTCTGCAGCGTTAAAAGCGGCAGTTGACAAAGCCGTTGCTTCCGGCATCGTAGTCGTAGCGGCAGCCGGTAACGAAGGCACTTCCGGCAGCTCAAGCACAGTGGGCTACCCTGGTAAATACCCTTCTGTCATTGCGGTAGGGGCAGTTAACAGCAGCAACCAAAGAGCATCTTTCTCAAGCGTAGGTTCTGAGCTTGATGTCATGGCACCAGGCGTCTCTATCCAAAGCACGCTTCCTGGAAACAAATACGGCGCGTACAATGGTACGTCAATGGCATCTCCGCACGTTGCCGGAGCGGCTGCTTTGATTCTTTCTAAGCACCCGAACTGGACAAACACTCAAGTCCGCAGCAGTTTAGAAAACACCACTACAAAACTTGGTGATGCTTTCTACTACGGAAAAGGGCTGATCAACGTACAGGCGGCAGCTCAGTAAAACATAAAAAACCGGCGTCGGCCATGGCCCCGCCGGTTTTTTTATTATTTTTCTTCCTCCGCATGTTCAATCCGCTCCATGATCGACGGGTGGCTCCCTCTGAAAATTTTGACGAGAAACGGCGGGTTGACCCGGCTCAGTCCCGTATCGGCCAAGTCCTGAAACGTCTCAATCGCCGCTTCCCGGTTTCCGGTCAGCTCGATGCCGTAGCGGTCGGCGGCGTTTTCCTGATACCGGGAGACGGCATTCGTAACCGGATCAGAAGCAAAACTGAGAACGGATATGAGCAGCAATAACAGCGGGAGGGCGGCCAGATCTTCAGGCCCCTTTATATGGAGCATTCGGCCGAAGAATTTGGACAGCCGCTTATAAAGCTTGTCAATGATATAGAACCCGGCTAATGACAGCAGCAGATACCCGGCCAGTCCGATGTACACGTGCTTCATCACATAGTGCCCCATCTCATGCCCCATAATGAACAAAATTTCCCGATCCTTCAGTTTGTTAAGCGTCGTATCCCACAAAACGATTCGCTTATTCGAACCGATCCCCGTCACATACGCATTCAGCGCATTCGTTTTCTCCGACATATTTACTTCATAAACATGGCTGGCCGGAATGTCGGCCTTGTCGGCAAGCGACAAAATTTTGCTTTCCAGCTCCTTGTCTTTCAGCGGATAGAAATCATTGTATAAAGGATCAATCACGACCGGCTGCAGGAAAAACAAAAACAGGGTAAACGGCACAGTAAGACACCAAGCGTAAAACCACCATTTTTTTGTATGCTTTGTGATCAGCCAGTAAAACACAAGCACACACACGGCAAACAGCGGAAAGCTGATCCAGAAATCAATGACATGGTCTCTTATCCAGCTTGCTGTTGTCTGCGTCGAAATATGATACGCAAGCGAAACCCGATATCCGATCCACTCAAGCGGAAGCGAAGCCGCCGTAACGATGAGTGAAATCACAAAGACGAAGCTTACGATTTGCAGCACCCGAAAGCGCACCGCTGCTTCCAGCCAATGCTTTATTTTTTTGGCAAGCCCCGTAATGAGCAGCAGAAAAAATAAAAACCAATCTAACGGCGCTCCGATGAAAAACAAAAAATCCTTTACATTTGAAAAGTTTTCAGCGGCTGCCAGGCGGCCCGGGTCCATAAACGAGGACGGATCGGCTTTCGTTCCCTTTACGGCCTCCGGGACGGCGGAGTCTCCTGTCATAAAGAAATACCAATAGAAAAAAAGGCCGTACAGCACATAGGCAAGTCCCGCTGCCGCTATCCATTTGCGCATGGAAGTCTCCCTCCTTAGCCTTATGACTTACTCCTATTGTAAGCATAAATGCAAATAAATAGAACCAAGCCTCCAAACGGATGTTAATCTTTTCACAACAGAAAAGAATGGAACAACAGGAAGCGGGAAAGACTAAAAGACGGAGTGATGAATATGAAAAAAATAATTGCGTTTATTGTAGTAATCGCCCTTTTGGTTATTGCTTTCTTCTATGTATACAGCCGGACCGGCGATGTGTTTCCATCAAGCAACGCAGATCTGATTATTCTGTCTGAGCACGGAAAAAAAGAAATCAAAATTAAAGACAGGCAGAATGTAAAAGATATGCTCGATATCTTGAACCAAGGAAAACAAGTCAAACTGACCAAAAGCGTATCTCCCGATTACGACGGAACGGTCAAATACCATGAAGACCGTTTTGATTCATTCAGCATGTGGCTCGAAGGCGGCAATTATATGATGTACAAGTATAAAAACACGTATTACAAACTGACCCGGCATGATACGAAGCTTGTGCAAAGCATCATTAAGGAAGAATCGCAGAGCTGACCGGATCAGCATGTAAAAGCGAAGCCCCCCGGCTTCGCTTTTCGTCCGTCATTTCGGAAGCATGTCCCGGACCGCCCGTCTCAGCAGCTTCCCGGTCGCGTTCTTCGGAATCTCATCAAGAAAAACTACTTCCGCCGGCCGTTTATATTTTGCCAAATGTGTTTCACAGTAATCAAAAACCGCCTGCTCTGTCAGCTCACCGTCCCCAGGCACTATATAAGCATGCACCGCTTCCCCCGTTTTGGCGTCAGGAACGCCGATGACCACGGCTTCTTTAATGCCCTCATGGCTGTAGAGCACTTCTTCTACTTCGCGCGGATAGACGTTGTATCCGCCGACGAGAATCATATCTTTTTTTCTGTCGACGATATAAAAATAACCGTCTTCGTCGCGCTTCGCCAAATCACCCGTGTACAGCCAGCCGTCTTTCAGCGCGTGCTCCGTCTCCTCGGGCATCTTGTAATAGCCTTTCATCACATTCGGCCCTTTCACGATCAATTCTCCCACTTGATGGTCGGGCAATTCGCGTCCGAGTGTATCGACGACTTTATTTTCGACATGTAAAATATTCGTCCCGATCGAGCCGGGCTTTCTCCCCCGGTCAAACGGATTAAAACAAGTAACCGGCGACGCTTCAGAAAGTCCGTACCCCTCCAGAATGGTGACGTCAAAGGTTTGTTCAAACGTCTGCAACAGAGCGACCGGCATGGAGGCGCCGCCTGAAATGCACAGTCTGACGGACGCAAAATCCTCCGCCTTGCCGTGCTCGTATTGATACAGATAGTTATACATCGTCGGAACGCCGGCAAAAATGGTTGCCTGACGGCTTTTAATCAGTTTAAACACAGAAGCCGGGCTGAATTGCGGCTCGATTAAGACACACGCTCCGCTCATCAGAGGCGCATTCATACAAACGGTTAAACAAAAAACGTGAAACATCGGCAATGCCGCCACAATTTTGTCTTTCTCATTCATTCCTAAGTATCCGGCGACATCATTTGCATTGGAGAAAAGATTCTGTTGGGTGAGCATGGCGCCTTTCGGTTTTCCGGTCGTCCCTGAGGTGTATAAAATGACGGCAGTATCATCTTTTGACAATGTCGGATAAGTTCTGCTGCGCTCCGCCGGGCGAAGCATTTTTGTAAACGTTGTCATTTTTAAGCGCAATTGAGGGTCTTCTGTCGATGGAGCGTTCTCTGCTGTCTGGCTGATAATGATATGCTCCAGCAGCGGCAGCGAGCCGTGCAGGCTTTCAAATACGGGAATTAATAGATCGATGCCGGCGATCGCTTTGACATCGCCGTTTTTCAGCATGTATGCGATTTCTGAAGGTGTATATGCCGGATTAACAGGTATGACGACAATTCCCGCTTTTAACGCGCCGAAAAACGCAATAACAAAATCAGGCGTATTTCCGAGCAGCAGCGCGAGATGATCCCCTTTTTTCAGTCCCCTGTCCTCCAAGCCGTTTGCAAATGCTTTGATTTTACCTGCCAGCTCCTCATACGTCATGTACTGATCTTGAAACAGACAAGCTGGTTTTTCCGGTTTCTGCGATGCCGTTTCTTCCAATTTGGAAACCAGATTCATTTTCCCACCCCTTTAAAAATGTAATGAATGAATAGTCATTCATTTATCCGGAATAAACGTTCACTTTTATTATAGAAAAATATAGAAAAACACTCAAGGGCAAAAAGCCCCGAGTGCCGTAAAACCGGAAACTATAATTGTTTCAGCGCTTCACTGACCGGCGTGCCGCCCGCCGTCAGATCGAATGCTTTTTCATACGTATTCGGTTCATCAAGGGATGCGATAACGGTCTTGGCGACATCGTCTCTTGAAATGGAGCCTCTTTCTAAATCGGCCGCGGCTTTGATATTTCCCGTGCCGGGATCATTTAATAACCCGCCCGGCCGGATAATCGTATACGTCAGACCGCTCGCTTCAAGAATTTTATCCGCATAATGCTTTGCGGCGTAATACGGCTTCAGCGCTTCATTCCAATTGCCGCGGTTATGAGCCTGAAGGGCGCTTACCATAATGAACCGCTTGATGCCGGCTTTCTTTGCCGCTTCTACCGCTTTCGCCGCTCCGTCAAGATCAATCAAAAGCGTCTTATCGTATCCGGTGCTTCCTCCTGATCCGGCGGTAAACACAATCGCGTCACAGCCTTCGGCGGCTTTCGCGATGTCTTCCGGGCTTCCTTCCAAATCTGCAAGAACGGCTTCTGTTCCCGCGGCTTGAAGCGCTTCTTTCTGCTCTTGTTTCCGGACCATCGCCCGCAGCGTATGCGTGCCGTCTTTTTGAAACAGCCCGGTCAGCCGCTGTCCGATCTGTCCGTTTGCTCCGATGAGAAATACTTTCATCATGATCCCTCCCTATTCATTATGGTTCTATCATTTCACAAAAACGGGCGCTGATTCAAATCATGCGTTCGGCAAATGCTCTAATAAATCAGCTCGAGGAAATCTTCCAGCTCTATTTTGCCGAAATACTGTTTCAGATCGATTCCGGCCAGCGCCTCCCTGATAGCGGTTCGGTCATACTGTTTTCCGGTCAGTGCCTGTTCGACTTCACTCACATCTTTCGCACCGAAGAAATCACCGAAAATTTTGCAGTCCTGAATGATTCCTTTTTTCACTTCAAGACGCAGATCAATCGATCCGACCGGATAACGTTTCGAATGCTGAAGATTAAATGCGGGCGACCTTCCGAAATTCCAGTCCCAGTTTTGATAGCGCTCTTCGGAAATCTTCCGGATCGCTTTCCAGTCTTCATCGGTCAGTTTATATTCCGGCACTTCGGAAAGATCATTTGTATTAAAAATATGGTGAAGCAGGTGCTTTTTGAATTCGTCCGCCGTCATTTTGTCATCAAGAAACTCGCTGATGTTGGCGACACGGCTTCTGATTGACTTAATGCCTTTTGATTCGATTTTGTCTTTTTTCACTTTCAAGGCTGACACGACATGATCAATGGCGGAATCCAGCATTAATGTTCCGTGGCTGAAAATACGCCCTTTCGTCGAAAATTGAGCGTTGCCGGAAATTTTTCTGCCGTCCGCGACGATGTCGTTTCGGCCGCTTAATTCAGCTTCCACACCGAGCTGGCGCAGCGCCTGAATAACGGGTTCGGTGAATTTTTTAAAATTGTGAAAGCTGTCGCCGTCATCCTTGGTGATAAAACTGAAATTCAGATTCCCGAGGTCATGGTAAACCGCACCGCCCCCTGACAGCCTGCGGACGACGATGATTCCGTTATCTTCTACGTATTTCGTATTGATTTCTTCTATTGTGTTTTGGTTCTTCCCGATGATAATCGAGGGCTGATTGACATAAAACAGCAGGTATGTCTGTTCAGGGTCGAGATGCTTCACGCAATATTCCTCGATCGCGAGGTTGATCCTCGGGTCGGTTATGTTTTGATTGTCGATAAATAACATGGTGCTCCTCCTTTATTTCTCCCACTTCAATCCGGAAGCGGCGATTGTCACTTCGCCCCCGAACACGGATTCCGCTTCTTCTTTCAGCTTCCGGTGCTCGCCGAAATGAGGCAGATGCGTGAGAATCAGCTCCCCCGCTCCGGCCTCCTTCGCGATACGTCCGGCTTCCAAACTGTTCATATGGCCGGCTGACGTGCCGTCCTGGTCTGCGTAAAAATTGCACTCACAGATCAGCAGATCGGCATTTTCCGCAAACGGGATAAACGCGTCCTGGTAGCTTGAATCAGCCGTATACACAACAGAAGCTGAACCGTCAGTAATCCGCATCGCATAACAAGTGACCGGATGCACCGTTTTCAGAAAGGTAATGGTGAACGGCCCGGCAGAAAGCGGGCGGTCCGGCTGATAGGCCACTCCTTTTGTATGCGATTTATATGTAAGACGCTCAAACTGTTCTATATCAGCATCATGCCCGTAAATCGGCAGTGCATGCGTCCCTTTTCCGAGAAAGGAGCCGACCTGTTTGGCAAATTGAAGCGGCCCGATATCAGCGATGTGATCATGATGATAATGGGACAAAATGACGGCATCAAGCTCTTCTGCCGGAACATAGGCAAACAGCTTTGATAATACGGCGCTTCCGCAATCGACGAGCAGAGAATAGCCGCCGGACTGAAACAGATAGCCTGAAGTTGCTTCGTTTGCGGCCGGAAACCCGCCGCAGCATCCAATAACTGTAACTTTCATATAATCCTCCGAATGTTTATGATAAAAAGTTCCTTTCCTCCAATATACCTATTTTTCGTACAAATTTCATGTTTTAAACATTGTGCCAAAACAGCCGTTGATTTTCTCAAACTGTTATAATACAATGTAAAGACAAAACAATGAAAGAGGGATGGGTATGTTGGAAAAGATGTCGGATTTTTTCAGAAATTTACCCGCTAAGAAATGCGAAGAATGCGGAAATGAGATTGTTGAGCAGTATGAGTGTCACATTAATTTGTGTAATGACTGCTTGAAAATTAAGGATATGTGACAATAGGGCGCCGCACAATTCTAAGTTGTGCGGCGCCCGTTTTTTTCGTCCGTCATCATACTTTCTGAATAGGGCGTTATTCACCATTATTAGCAATTATCTGTACGTTTTAAAATATTCAGTATTTTCAATCTATATTTTTCTATAGACGGATTGTTTTCTTTTCTATTATAATTTGTTCTAATAGCTATCTTTTTAGATACTTATTGCACTTTTTTCTTCGGGAGGTAATCTATGAAAAAATTACGCTTTGGACTAGCGACGCAAATTTTCGTCGGACTCATACTAGGGGTTGTAGTCGGTGTCATCTGGTACGGCAATCCCGCCATTCCAACATATTTACAGCCTATCGGCGATTTGTTTTTACGCTTAATCAAAATGATAGTGATTCCAATTGTCGTCTCCAGCTTAATCATCGGCGTTGCCGGCGCGGGAAGCGGAAAACAAGTCGGAAAATTAGGCTTCAAAACGATTTTGTATTTTGAGATCATTACCACTTTTGCCATTATTCTCGGGCTGGCTTTGGCGAATCTGTTTCATCCGGGAACAGGCGTTAATATACATGAAGCTCAAAAGACAGATATCAGTCAATATGTTGAAACAGAAAAAGAACAAAATAACAAATCTATCGCAGACACATTCCTGCATATCGTACCGACAAACTTCTTCCAATCATTAGCCGAAGGAGATCTGCTTGCCATTATCTGCTTTACCGTGCTGTTTGCACTCGGCATCTCGGCAATCGGTGAAAAAGGAAAGCCTGTCTTGGCCTTCTTTGAAGGTGTTTCTCATGCGATGTTCCATGTTGTGAACCTGGTCATGAAAGTTGCGCCGTTTGGTGTTTTTGCGTTGATTGGTGTTACCGTTTCCAAATTTGGGCTCAGTTCCCTGCTTTCACTCGGTAAACTGGTCGGTTTAGTATATGTAGCTTTGGCTTTCTTTCTCATTGTTGTATTCGGAATCGTCGGAAAGCTTGCCGGAGTAAACATTTTCAAATTCCTCGCCTATATGAAGGATGAAATTTTATTGGCGTTCAGTACGTCAAGCTCCGAAACCGTACTCCCCCGCGTTATGGAAAAAATGGAGAAAATCGGCTGTCCGAAAGGTATTGTTTCCTTTGTTGTGCCGATCGGATATACCTTTAACTTAGACGGATCTGTGCTGTACCAATCTATCGCCGCTTTATTCCTCGCTCAGGTATACCACATTGACTTGTCCATTTGGCAGCAGATTACCCTTGTGCTTGTCTTGATGGTCACTTCCAAAGGAATGGCTGCCGTGCCCGGGACTTCTTTCGTCGTCCTGCTTGCGACATTAGGCGCATTCAACATTCCTGCAGAAGGCCTTGCATTCATCGCCGGGGTTGACCGGATTATGGACATGGCCCGTACGGTCGTCAATCTGACCGGAAACGCGCTGGCATCCGTTGTGATGTCAAAATGGGAAGGCCAGTATGATCCCGTTAAAGGCGCGAAGGTCATGAGCCTCGCCAAAACAGAACAAAACACAACCATCTCAGGTTAAAATGAAAACCCTGCACGGAATGATTTCCGCGCAGGGTTTTTTATGCCATCGGCGATAGAACGTACCGATGCAAAAGCTTCGCCGTATTAAGAAGCGATAATTCATGCGTGCGTTCAAAAGCGTGTGAAGCGTCAATTCCCGGGCCGATCAGCCCGTGGACGATGTCATGGCCCGAACGGATGGCTGCTGAGGCATCAGAACCGTAATACGGATAAATATCAAGCTGATAATCAATGCCATAGCGCTCCGCAAGCCCGGCCAGATGTTTTCTGAGCTGATAATGGTACGGGCCGCTCGCATCCTTCACGCAAATGGAGACGGTATATTCATCCGTAGACTGGCCGTCTCCGATCGCCCCCATATCAACAGCCAAGTATTCGACGGTCTCAGGAGGAATGTTGGAATTGCCGCCGTAGCCGATTTCTTCATTATTAGAAATCAGAAAATGCGTCGTATACGGAAGTTCGATTTTCTCTTCCGTGATGCGGCGGATTAAATTCAAGAGCAGTGCCACGCTCGCTTTGTCATCAAGATGCCGGGACTTAATAAAGCCGCTCGGCGTAATCTGCACACGCGGGTCAAATGAGATGAAATCGCCGACCCTGATGCCGAGATCGGACGTCTCTTCCTTCGTCCGGACAGGCTCATCAAGGCGGACTTCCATATTCTCCTGATTCCGCTCTGCCTTGCCGGCGTCCTTGTAGACGTGCACTGAAGTCTGATGCATTAAGATGGTGCCTGTATAGGTTTTGCCGGAAGAAGTTTGGATCTCGCAATATTCCCCTTCAATCGAGTTATATCGGAAGCCGCCGATCAAGTCAATCTTCAGCCGGCCGTCCGCCTTTATCTCCTTTACCATCGCGCCGAGCGTATCGACATGCGCCGTCAGCAATCTGTGTTTCTTGTCATCACGGCCGGGAATTGTGACAAAAAGACCGCCTTTGCGGTTTCTGTAAGAGGAGACGCCCCATTCTTTTAAAAGACTTTCTGTATAGGCGATAACCTCGTATGTATTGCCCGTCGGACTCGGAATCGACACCAATTCTTTAATCAGTTCCATCGTATGTTTCATATTTTCCACAGGTCATTCCTCCTATCAATTTTATTCTTCTTAAAATATACTCTTTTGATCCATAACCCGTCCAATCTTTTCCTTCTCTTTTTTCATAGAATGAAGGGAGCATGAGCATAGGAGGGAAATGTATGATCAGCCGTAAACCGCACAAGCGGAAAAGATTTCATAATGATTGGTTTGAGGATTGGTTTGAGGATAATTGGTCTGGTGCAGCCTTCTGGGGCTGTAAAAAAGAAAAAGATCACTGTAAAAAGAAAAAAGAAGACCCTTGTAAAAAGAAGAAAGATAAAAAGAAGAAAGATAAAAAGAAGCATCATCATTCATGCTGCCGCTGCCGTCATTGGTAATCGTTCACACAAGCCCGTTTTACAAATAGATTCTCATGCTCCCCAAACAGCGGATGCTGCTTGGGTTTTTTTATTAAAATTAGTACCAAGTAATAATATCAGGTGTTATAATCTGATATAAAGGAGTGATTTTTTCATGTCAAAATCTAAAATTACAGCAATCGGTACATATGCTCCGGCACGCCGATTAACAAACGCGGATTTGGAGCGCATCGTCGATACATCTGATGAATGGATCGTCCAGCGCACCGGTATGAAGGAAAGACGCATTGCCGGCGAACATGAATTCACATCGGATTTGTGTGTGGAAGCGGTGAAAAACCTTGCAGAACGATACAGCGGAACTCTTGATGATGTCGATATGATCCTTGTCGCCACAACGACGGCGGACTATGCGTTTCCAAGCACCGCGGCACGCGTGCAGGCTTACTTCGGCTGGCCGCAAACGGGGGCGCTTGATATTAACGCCACATGCGCCGGACTCACTTACGGCCTTCAGCTCGCAGACGCATTAATTACCGCCGGTTCCCATCAAAAAGTGATTGTCATTGCCGGTGAAACATTATCAAAGGTAACGGATTATACTGACCGGACGACCTGCGTTCTTTTCGGAGACGCTGCTGGCGCCCTATTGGTGGAACGCGATGAATCAGCGCCGGGCTTTTTGGCAGCCGTGCAAGGAACAGCGGGAGGCAGCGCGGACGTGCTGTATCGCACGGGACTGAGCGCAGAATTAAACGGCGAGCCGCTTAAAGGCGGAGGAAACATGGTGCAAAACGGGCGCGAAGTATATAAATGGGCGGCCAGAACAGTGCCTGAGGAATGCAATGCCCTTTTAGAAAAAGCCGGCTTTTCAAAAGACGATCTGGATTGGTTCGTTCCTCACAGCGCCAACATGCGGATGATCGAATCCATCTGTGAAAAACTGCCCTTCCCGCTTGAACGGACATTGACAAGCGTTGAATATTACGGCAACACTTCATCGGTTTCTATTATTCTCGCTTTGGATGAAGCTGTGAAAGCAAAAAAACTGTCGGAAGGCCAGACGCTGGTATTATTCGGGTTCGGCGGAGGATTGACGTATACCGGACTGTTGGTGAGATGGGGATTTTAATAGCACGACGATCGAAATCTAAAAAAAAAGAGGCCCTGAGCATCTGCTCAGAGCCTCTTTTTCTTATGCTGTTATTTCTTCTTCCGTTTTGTGTTCTTTTTTGCTTTGCACCGTAAAATACACGATGGTCAGCGCGATCATGACAACGGCGATGCCTAACAGAATGGATGCCTGCTGCCACATATAGCCGTAATCGCCATTTGAAATGACGGCGCGGAACCCGTTGATGCTGTAAGTCATCGGCAGTGCCCCGTGAATCACTTGATAGAATCCCGGCAGGAGTTCAAGCGGGAAGGTTCCTCCGCTTGCCCCGAGCTGGAGCACCAGAATGATGACAGCGATAAAGCGTCCCGGATTTCCCATCGTTGTCGCCAATAATTGAATCATGGACAGGAACGCGATGCTGGTAATCATCGTAAAGAGATAGAATCTCCAAGTGCTCTCCACATCAAGCCCGATTCCTTTTAACAGAACCGTGGCGACAATAACAGATTGAATCAGTCCGACAAGCAGAATAACGCTGAATTTGCTGAGGAACCATTCAAAACCGTTTCTCGGACGCCCTGAAGCTTCACTCAGAGGGAATACGACCGTCAGCATCAATCCGCCGACATACAAGCCCATAGAGAGAATATAAGGCGTCAGTCCGGTACCGTAGTTAGGCACGGAATGAATCGCGTTATCGTCCGTTTTTACCGGATCGGCAAACATGCTGTACGTTTTGTCATCTGTCTTAATGTCCCCGGTTTGATCGGCCGCATCTTTCAGCTGGCTGGACAATTGTCCGGTGCCGTCTAAAAGCTTGCTTAAACCGGTGCCGAGAGATGCTTGACCCTGCTCAATTTTGGACGAGCCGTCATGGATTTTGTTTTGCGCATCCAGGAGTTTCGTTAAGCCGCCTGATACTTGGCCGCTCCCTGACACTAACGCTTCTGATCCTGATTTGAGCTGTCCGAACTTGCTGTTGTATTCACCGATGCCGGCCGTCAGTTTGTTTTGGCTTTCAAAGACGGTCTGCGCTCCGCTGTACAATTTATCAGTTCCAGCTGTCAGCTGGTTAATCGCGTCTTGTACCGCCGCTGCGCCGTTATACAGTTTCGATGTGGACTGAGGCAGTGCTTTCAGCTGATCAGCCTTCGCTTTTACATCTTTGAGCGCGTTTTTTATGACTGACATATCCGGAAGCTGAATATCTCCGCCGGACGGAAGCTGGCTGACGATATTGTCTAAATCCGGAAGGTCGGCCTTCGGAAGCTTCTCATTCAGTAGCTGAACAAGTTTCGCTTTTTGCTCATCCGTTAAGAAATCACTGTCCTTAATCACCTTTTTGACCGCGTCATCCCGGGCATCCAGGTTGTTTTTCAGATCAGAAAGCTTCTTCTTAAACTGCTGCAGGTCCTTTTCAGTCTGCTCGAGCTGCCCAACCGCGTTTTCAATGTCTGACAGGTTGACTGAATTGATCGCATCTTCAAATGCCGCCGCTTTTTGCGACACTTCCTGCGCCTTGCTGTTTAACGCGCTTAATCCATTCGTTAAATCCGGAAGCTTTTGCTGGAGCTGCTTTTGTGCGTCAAGGCTTGTTTTCAGCCCGCTGGCCACTTGGCCTCCTCCTGAAGCAATCTGTCCTGATTTATCTTGAATTTCGGCGCTTGCGCTCTGAAGTTTTGCGATAGAGCTGTCAAGCGTTTGAATTCCGCTTGTCACTTTCGCCGCTCCGTCTGCAAGCTGCTGCGTTTTATCGCTGATGGTGGCGGTGCTTTCAGTAAGCTTCGCTAAATTTTCCTTCAGCTTGGCGCTGCCGTCTTTCGCGTTTTTCGTGCCGTCGTCTATTTTCTTGGCTCCGCTGCTGGCTTTGCCGAGCCCTTTGGCAATATCTTTAAAGTTATCAAAAATAACTTTTGCGTATTGCTCTGTCACTTCTTTCGACACGGAGGCTTTCAGTTTGTCGATCGCCTTTTCCCCGATTGTCGCGCCGACATAGTTTGATCCGGCATTCGTATGATATTTCAGATCCAGCTTCTTCGGATTTTTATCCATTACCGTGCTGGCGTTTTTCGAAAAATCTTCAGGAATCTCGACCAATAAATAATATTTAGCATTTAATAAGTCCTTTAACGATTGATCAAGATCGCTTGAAAAATGCCAATCAAAATTATCATTTTTCTTTAACTCTTTCACAAGATCGTCACCGATCTGAAGATGTTTCCCTTCGTAGTCCGCCCCTTTATCCTGGTTGACAACGACAACCGGCAGCTGATCCACCGTGCCGTACGGGTCCCAGTACGCCTTCAAAAACACTCCGCTGTAGATCAGCGGAACGAATAATATGGCAATGATGGGGATTAACAGTTTCTTGTTCGTTACAATGTCTTTCCACTGGCTTTTTATTGTATTCAACCCTGTTGCCTCCTTCCGCAAACTGACTCATTTGACAAAACGGTCACGGCACCTAAAAAGTGAAGGATCATCTATTATTTAGATAATCCTTGACCAACATACATTTCCAGCAATTCGGCGATCGTCTCTTTTTCAAGAGGCGGATGGTTTTTTTCCCAGTCAAATATCAGCGCGATGTAGAGCTTGAGCATCACAAAAGCGGTCAGTTCCGGATCACACGGTTTAATGCTTCCGTTTTCAATGGCTGTTTCTATCTTTTCTTTAATGTATGACAGAATGGCCCGCTCCATTTTCGCAATGACATCCTGAACGGCTATTGTACCAATCTCGGCGTTCTCCTGAAAAATTTTAATAGTCAGCTGGTGTGTTTTTCTGAATTCCAAAATCGCGACAAGCGCCCGGTGGACATTTTCGTGAAATGAAAGCTCCGGTTTCATCGCTTCGTCTGCGTGTTCCTTCATTTCTCTTAAAATAGTGGTGAAAATATCATCAAACAGTTCTTCTTTGTTTTTGAAAAACGTGTAGATGGTTCCCTTCCCCACATTTGCAAGCTTTGCCACCAGATCCATTGTCGTTGCTTTGTAGCCGAATTGTGTAAAAGACTTCGTTGCCGCTTCCAGAATGAGCTTTTTCCGATCGACGGACATGTTTCCCACCTCGTTAAATTGACCGTTTGAACGTTTTAGTCATTTTGTACATAAGATAACTTATCACAGTCGCAAAGAAGATTCAAATGTTTTTTCTCTTTATTGGTGTTCCCTTTACAGAACGGGAACATGCAAAAAAACCTCCGTTTTACGATAACGGAGGCTGGTACGTTTCAAATAAATAAGCCAGTGAATCATATACGGCGGCTTTTCCCTGGTCGATACAGTCGGGGATGCCCACCCCTTCGAAAGATGCGCCCGTCGCGTATACGCCCGGATAGGAAGCTTTCAGCGCATCTCTGAACTCTTTGATGCGCTCCTTATGGCCGACATGGTATTGCGGCATGCTTTCGTTCCAGCGGGTCACACAGGTCATTTCCGGTTCGCCATTCATTTTCATTACTTTTTTCAAATCTTCCATTACGATTTTAATGATCTCGTTATCTGAAAGATCTACGATGGATTCATCTCCGGCCTTTCCGACGTACGCCCTGAGAAGCGTTTTGCCCTCCGGCGCCGCGTGCGGCCATTTTTTATTCGTCCATGTGCAGGCCGTGATGGAGAAGTCGCTGTTTCTTGAGATTACGAATCCCGTACCTTCATGCTCCATCTTGACGGCTCCCTCAGGAAAACCTAAGGCGACGTTGGCAACGGACGTAGAATGCATGTCTTTGAGACATGAAACCGCCGGCAGATCAGAAAGCATTTTCGCCGCGGCTTTATGCGGGGCTGTTACTATGCATCCTTCCGCATAGAGCACTTTGCCGTTATCAAGCGTCACGGAATATCCTTTCTCCTCGCGGCCGATATGGGTGACTTTCGTTCCTTTCATCACCTTTGTCAGCGTAAGCTGCTTTTCCAGCTCCTCCACCAACGTTTGAAGCCCTGTCGTCAGCGTTAAAAACTGGCCCTGCTTTTTGGCCGTCAGCTGCTGTCCCGAAGGCTGCGGACGCGATTTTTTCATACCGAGAATCAGGCTTCTGTGCTTTTGCTCAGTCTGATAGAATTGCGGAAACGTGGACATGAGGCTCAGCTTATCAATATCTCCGGCATAAATCCCTGATAAAAGCGGTTCTATTAAATTCTCAACGACTTCGTCACCGACGCGTCTGCGGAAAAATTCCCCCAGAGACTGATCTTCCTTCGGTTTGCTCGCAGGCAGGACAAAGTCAAGCGCCGCCCGCGCCTTTCCGGGAACAGAAAATAAACCGGTGGAGATGAACGGAGCGATTTTGGTCGGAATGCCCATCACCGCGCCCTTCGGCATCGGATGAAGCGTCTCGTTGACGAGCACGTAAGACTGTCCGGTCGCATTGTTGACGAGCAGATGCTCAAGCCCCAAATCCTTGACGAGCTGCGGCGCGCTTTTTTTCCTTTCCAAAAAAGAATCCGGCCCCCGCTCAATGATGTAGCCGTCTTTATGCGCCGTCTGAATTTTGCCGCCGGCTCTCGGGCCCGCTTCGATCAGGGTGACCTCAAGCGGCAGCTGTTTTTCTTTGATTTCTTTTTCCATGTAGAAGGCGGCGGCTAATCCCGTTATGCCGCCGCCGATGATGACCAGATGTTTTTTATCGCCACTCATTTTTATCGCCTTCTTTACCGTTTAATTCTACTTGTCCAGCTCTTTCAGCACGACCGCTGCAAGCGCGTCGATAAATTCAGGCTGTGCGTTCGGCATGGCCGGACGATAGTAGCTTGCGCCGACTTCTTCGGTCACAGCTTTGCATTCATAATCATTATCGTAAAGCACCTCTAAATGATCGGCAACGAAGCCTGCAGGCACGTATACAAATGCCTTATAAGGATGCTTTTGATTCAGCTCGCGCGTAAGATCCTGCACATCCGGCCCGAGCCACGGATCAGGGGTGTTCCCTTCGCTTTGCCAGCCGACTGCGTAATCGGTAATTCCGGCGCCTTCGGCAATCAGTTTTGCGGATTCCTCCAGCTGGTCAGGATACGGATCGCCGTATTCTTTAATTTTTTCAGGAAGGCTGTGCGCTGAGACGATCAGCATCGCGTCATCCCGTTCTTCTTTCGGCATTGATTCATACGTTTTCTTCACCTGGCCGACCCAATAATCAACGAATTTCGGTTCATCATACCAGCTTTCAACGGACTTGATGGTCAAGCCGCCGAGCTTCTCCGCTTCTTCTTTCGCGCGTTTGTTGTATGACTGGACGCTGAATGTTGAAAAATGAGGGGCGAGCACAAGGCTGACAGCTTCTGTAATGCCGTCTTTATGCATGTCCGCCACCGCGTCTTCAATAAACGGTTCAATATGTTTTAATCCGATATACACTTTGAATGTTACATCATCCTGGATTTCATTTAAACGCTGTGCGAGCTTCTCCGCCTGCTCCTGCGTGATTTTCGCCAGCGGAGAAATGCCTCCGATCGCTTCATATCTGTCTTTTAAATCTTGAAGCATATGAGGCTCCGGCTTTCTTCCGCGTCTGATATGCGTATAATAACGTTCTATGTCCTCTTCTTTGTAAGGCGTTCCGTAAGCCATGACAAGAAGTCCCATTTTCTTTTTGCTGCTCATTTTGTTAAACACCTCTTTTGATGGTCTGTCTACCTTGATTTTGACAGGAAAATCTACTTATAACCAACGATCTGCTCAGGAAGATTGTTCCGTTTTTTTGGCAGCGGAATATTCATGTACAAACGCCGTCAGCTTTTTCAGCGTTTCCGGATTGACATCAGGGAATACGCCGTGCCCTAAATTGAAAATAAACCCGTCCGCTTTCATGCCTTGATCAAGTATCGCTTTCGCTTTTTTCTCGATGACTTCCCAAGGCGCAAGAAGAAGCGACGGATCAAGATTGCCCTGAACCGTTTTTGTAATGCCTTGTTTTCTGGCGTCATCTATGCCGAGTCTCCAATCAAGACCGACGACATCAAGAGGAAGGTCATGCCAATCCCCGGCCAGATGGCTTGCGCCTACGCCGAACATGATCAGCGGAACTTGCTCTGCAGAAAGCTCCCGGAAAATTCTGTCCATCACCGGTTTTATAAACTGCCGGTAATCTTCGCGGTTCAGCGCGCCGACCCATGAATCAAAAATCTGAATGGCTTTTGCGCCGGCGTTAATCTGCGCTTTTGCATAAACGATAATCATGTCCGCGAGCTTGTCCATCAGCATTTGCCACGCTTGCGGCATACTGTGCATAAACGCTTTTGTTTTGTTGTAATTTTTAGAAGGCCCGCCTTCAATCATATAACTGGCCAGCGTAAAAGGCGCTCCCGAAAAACCGATGAGCGGAACATTCAGCTGTTCGTTTACGAGTAATCGGATCGTTTCCAGCACGTAAGGAACATCCTGTTCGGGATTCAGTTCGCCGAGCTTTTCAATATCCGCAGCAGAGCGCACCGGCTGATCGATCACCGGGCCGATTCCGTTTTTTATTTCAACATCCACTCCGATATAAGGAAGCGGCGTCATAATGTCTTTATATAAAATGGCAGCGTCCACTCCGTACTGCTCGACCGGGAGCCTCGTCACATACGCGCACAGCTCGGGCTGATGCGTAATTTCGACTAAGCCGTACTTTTCCTTCAGCTTGCGGTATTCCGGCTGCGACCTCCCCGCCTGTCTCATGTACCAGACAGGGACGTGATTTGTCTTTTCTCCCCGTGCCGCTTTTAAAAACGTATCATTAAACGCTTCTCGTTTACTCATCTGAATTTCCACCTTTCCTCCTGCAACCATACGTTCGTGTTCTTCGCCCATTACACTATACCTTGTTTTTTCAAAAGCGTATAGAATTGAGGCTTAATGTTCAAAAAATCGCCGAATTCATGATTAAGAAGAAAAAAGCTTCGGCTGAACGTATTCCGTTCCCTCTCCTTCTTGATCCGTCTGTGAATTATATGGAACGACTTTGTATGAAGCCCCTGAAAACAGATTGGCGTACGGTATGTCAAAGCTGCCTTTTCCTTTCACTGAATCCAGAAGCTTGTCTTTTCCGTCTTTCTTCTCATATATTCGGTAAACAACCCGATCATCCTTTTGAATATCCCATTTTAATTGAACCGTAATCAGTCCCATCGCCTTAAATGTATAACGGGCCGACAGGGACTTTACCGCCTCCAGCTCAATCGGGCTGCCCAGTTCCTTCACATTTTCAGGCTTTTTGAATGTCCGGCCGTTTTCCCCCGCTTTTGTAACGATATCTTTAAAGAGTCTGACCGGGTATTGGCTTCCGCCTTTCAGGTAATGGGTTTTATCCGTTTTGTCATAGCCCATCCAGACGGCTCCCGTCAGTCCGGGAGTGTATCCCGCAAACCAGGCGTCCTTTGTCGCGCCGGGGACGCCGGTAAATGTGGTCGTGCCGGTTTTCCCCGCCAGGTCACCTTGATAGCTGCCTTGTGAAGCGGTTCCTTCTTTTACGACCTGCTGAAGCATTCTCGTCATATTCCATGCCGTCTGTCCGCTGAAGACGCGCGTTTTGCCGTTTTTAGGCCCGGACAACGTTTCTCCGTCTTCGTCCGTGATTTTCTCTATAAAAAATGGCTTCGTATACATTCCGCTTGCCGCAAAGGTATGATAAGCTCCGGCAAGCTGAAGCGGGGTGACGCCTTCAGACAGACCGCCCAGCGCAATCGCGAGTCCGTTGTCAGAAATGTTCATACCGTTTTTCTCAAGATACGATTTTCCCGTATCTACGCCGATCTGCTTCAATGTCCAGACAGCGGGCGCATTTATGCTGTAAGTGATCGCATCCTGCATCGTCACTTCCCCCTTGTACTGTCCGTCATAATTTTTCGGTTCATACCCGTCGTAGGACGTGAGTTTGTCTTGGAGAAGCGAATACGGTTTGAACTTGTCTTCCTGCATGGCGGGACCGTATACGGCAATCGGCTTAAACGTTGAGCCCGGCTGCCGCTTCGCCGTAACCCTGTTGTATCCTTTTGTCACGTAGTCGCGTCCGCCGACCGCCGCGCGCACGCCTCCGGTTTTATTATCAATAAAGACGGCGCTTCCCTCTGCCGCTTGATCCGTCCCCGGAAAATAGCCGCTTTCCTTCATGAGGGTGTATGCCGTTTTCTGCAGCTTGGAATCAAGTGACGTCCGGATCGTATAGCCGCCTTGAAGCAGCTGTTCACCCGACATCGAATAACGGGATTCCGCCTCCTTGATGACAAGATCGATATAACTGTCAAACCAAGGCGTTTCTGATGTTTTCTTGACATGAAGCCCCAATGTCCGGCCCTGGGCTCTGACGGCTTCCTTGGCGCTGATATAGCCTTGGTCGTTCATCATTGCAAGAATCGTATCGCGGCGTTCTTTATTTTTATCCGGATGCTGAATCGGCGAATAAAGAGATGGCGCCTTCGGAATCGCTGCCAGAACGGCTCCTTCCGCAACGGTTAAATCTTTTACTTCTTTATTAAAGTAGTAGTGGGACGCGGCTTGAATGCCGTAAACGCCATGGCCGAAATAAAGCTGGTTCAGGTACATTTCAAGCAGCTTGTCCTTGCTGTAATCACGCTCAAGATTGATGGCGATAATGACTTCCTTCGTCTTGCGCAAAAATGTTTTATCATGAGTCAGAAAAATGTTTTTCGCCAGCTGCTGGGTGATCGTGCTTCCGCCTTCCACCTTGCCGCCTGCTAAAACATCCCGGAACACCGCCCGGCCGACAGACTTCACATCAATGCCGTGATGTTCGTAAAACCGTTTATCTTCAACGGCGATAAAGGCATCTCTCACATCTTCCGGAACCTGCTGAATGGATACCGGCTCGCGATTTTCCGTATAGAGGCTCGCGATTTTATCACCGTTTTGATCGACGATTTTTGAAGATGCGTGCAGTATTAATTTCTTTTCATCGATGACATAATGGCCGAGAAATATAATGATAATGTATCCGATTAACGCGAGAAAAGCGGTTGCCGCCGCAATTACAGCCGGAATAAAGAATCTTTTTTTCTTTTTCAGCATAAGTCACCTCGCCTTTCTTAACTTGTAGTATGGGAAATATTGTTTCGAATTATGTCAGAATGAGTCGCCAATAGAAACTTATACCACTCTTTTGATATACTAGCAAGCAGGAGGTGGCTGATATGAAGGTTTATATTACATACGGGACAGCCGATTTTTTAAAGACGATTGCAAAGAAACACCCGAGTGAGAATATGGTGCTGATGCAAGGTGAGGATAATGCGGTTTTAATTCATGAAACAAATGGAGAAACCGTTTTTCAGGCGCCCCATTCCTATGAAAGCATCGACAGCGTCGGGGAAATCAAAAATCCGGGCTACGCCGTCCTCAACAACATCGCCGTTACCCAGGAAGGCCGTCCGCTGTTTGAAAACCGGTTTAAAAACCGCGCCGGCAAAGTGGAAAATGAACCCGGTTTTCAAGCCATCCGCGTATTAAGACCGCTCGAAGGCGATACGTATGTCATTTTGACCCTGTGGAAAGAGGAAAAAGCCTTTCAGGATTGGCAGCAGTCAAACTCTTATCAGGAAGCTCATAAAAAACGCGGAACATCTGCCGGCATCGACACGACGTCTATTTTCTCCCGGCCGTCTTATGTAACCGCTTATTACGCAATAGACTAAAAAACCGCCGGAGATTCTCCGGCTTTTTTAATGTCCCGATTTTACGCTTCGTTCTTTGCACCTTCCGCCCGCCTATGAATAACCTGTAGCAATCCTATTTATAAACGGAGTGGTTCAATTGGGGATCGGCGTCTACTCGGTACATCTGCTTTATGTTGCTTTTATCGCGGCCATTATCGTTTTTATGCTTCTCAGAAAAGATACAACCTTTATTTCACTCGCCGGCATTTTTGTGATTGCGCTATGGACGACGCATTCATTCTCCGCTTCGGTCAGCAGCCTGTTTCACAGCTTCACGTATGCCGCCGGAGAATTGCTGCCGACGATTTTTATCATTTGTTTTATCGTGGCGATGAGCGGCCTCTTGACCGAAACCGGTATTAATGAAGCGATGATTTCTCCGTTTGCAAAGCTGATGAAAGGGCCGGCTGTCGCGTATTGGGTTATCGGCTGTCTGATGTTTGCCATCTCTCTTTTTTTCTGGCCGTCACCAGGGGTGGCGCTGATCGGCGCTGTGCTGCTTCCCGCAGCGATCCGGGCGGGCCTTTCTCCGATCGCCGCGGCTATGGCGATGAACCTGTTCGGCCACGGATTCGCTTTATCGGGGGATTACGTCATTCAGGCGGCCCCGAAATTAACGGCCGATGCCGCGGGCATTCCCGTGGGCGATGTCATGCAGGCAAGTATTCCGCTCGTTTTGATCATGGGGTTAACGACGACAATCACCGCTTTCTTCCTCATCATGCGGGATCGAAAAAAAACGAAGGCCCCCCTCTCCTTGGACAGCTCCGGTTCTTTGGACACAAGTATGTATCTGCCGAAAAAACTCAGGGTGATCCTGGCGGTTTTCATTCCGCTTGTTTTTCTCGCCGATATTATCTGCATGATCGTATACCGTCTGCAGGGAAACGAGGCGACGGCACTCGTCGGAGGAACCGCGATCGGCATTCTCCTGATCGTTCATTTCATTGTATATAAAGAGCGGCATTTAGAAAAGATCACCGAGTATTTTATCGGCGGTTTTCAATTCGGCTTTAAAGTATTCGGCCCCGTCATTCCGATCGCGGCCTTCTTTTATCTCGGTGACGCGGGGTTTAAAAGTATTTTGAACACCCCGCTGCCGAAAGGATCTGCGGGGATCGTCAATGACCTCGGATTGGCCCTGTCCCATTCTTTTCCGATGTCCGGAGAATTCGCCGGCATCGCCCTGGCAGCAGTCGGTGCGATTACCGGGCTCGACGGGTCAGGGTTTTCCGGTATATCTCTTGCAGGCTCGATGGCAAAGCTGTTTTCCGCCGCGCTTCATACGGACCCGGCCGTTTTAACGGCGTTGGGCCAGATTTCAGCGATCTGGGTCGGGGGCGGAACATTGGTCCCTTGGGCACTGATCCCCGCTGCGGCTATTTGTAAAGTTGATCCGTTTGAGCTTGCCAGGAAAAACTTTATCCCGGTTGCGGCCGGGCTAGTCGTCACAACGATGGCCGCCATCATCATTCTCCCGTAGCAAAAGGATTGAAATCTTCTGACATTTTCTATACAATCATGGGAAAAGCAGACGAGGGGGGCATCGCTTTTGACGTTAACGACACTTCAAAAAAGCTTAAACGCTCAGCTTGACGGGCTGTATGAGGAAATGGTTGAAATCAGGCGTCACCTTCACATGAATCCCGAGCCATCCTTTAAGGAGAAAAAAACACCGGCGTTCATCGCCTCATTTTATGAAAAGCTCGGCGTCCCCATCCGGACGAATGTCGGGGGCAACGGTGTCACAGCCTATATTGAAGGCGGTGAACCGGGACCGGCCGTGGCACTCAGAGCTGATTTTGACGCTCTGCCGATACAGGATGAAAAAGATGTGCCCTATGCTTCACAAATTCCCGGCGTCATGCACGCCTGCGGGCACGACGGCCATACGGCGGCTCTGCTTGCGGTCGGAAAAGTGCTGTACCGCAACCGGGAAAAACTGAAAGGGTCATTTGTGATGATCCATCAGCACGCTGAGGAATTATCTCCCGGCGGAGCACAAGCAATGATTGAGGATGGCTGCCTCGAACATGTCGATGCCATTTTCGGCACACACCTTTGGGCGACTGAACCCGTCGGGACGGTCTTATGCCGCCCGGGCGCAGTGATGGCCGCCGCTGACGGCTTTACGATTAAAGTCATCGGCAAAGGCGGCCACGGCGCGATTCCTCACGATACGAAGGACGCCGTTTTAATCGGCTCACAAATCGTCACGGCTCTTCAGCATATCGTCAGCCGGCGGGTAAATCCGGTGCAGCCGGCCGTCATCTCAGCCGGCTCATTCATCGCTGAAAATCCGTTTAATGCGATTGCCGATCAGGCAGTCATATCAGGTACCGTCCGCTCGTTTGACGAAAGTGTGCGCAGCCTGCTCGAAGCAGAAATAGAAGCCGTCGTAAAAGGAATCTGTTCCATGCACTCCGCTTCCTATGAATATCGTTTCAAGCGCGGTTATCCCGCCGTCGTTAATCATCCTGAGGAAGCGGCGCACGCTGCGGCAGCCGCAGCGGAAACAGACGGCGTCACGAAGGTCGTTGAAGGAGAGCCGCAGATGGCCGGAGAGGATTTTTCCTATTATCTGCAGCATACAAAAGGCGCATTTTTCTTTACGGGCGCCGCTTTAGAAAACGCGGAAACCATTTATCCTCATCATCATCCGAAATTTGATTTTAATGAAAAAGCGATGCTGACGGCCGCCAAGGTGCTTATCGGTGCTGCGGTGAGCTACCCCCGCTGACATAAAAAACAGCCGGTACATTACGTACCGGCTGCTGTGATTCTTAAATGAAAAACGTGCCTTGCCGTCTCACCGAGCTGTGACAGCAGTTTATAATTGGCCGCTCCGCCCACGGCGGCTCCGACGACCGGCAAAAGCTGAAACAATTTCACCACGTCCAGATAATCGCGGTATTCCTGCTGAAAAACTCTCCAATCGACATCATGCTTTTTCGAATCCCATTGTTCAATCATTGAGTATATGCGTTTCCGCTGTTCACCGCTTGAGAAAGCCAGCTGAAAAATAAACAACAAAAACAATCGTTCATCCCTGTCTTTCACATCATAGCCGTAAATGGAGGCAAGATCGAACAGACATTTCATTTTAATGGATAACAGCAAAGGAAAATCAGCCATCCCTAAAAAAATTCCGCCGGCCCCCGTACCGATACCTTCAGCTGCCGCGACCTTTTGGTACGATGCGACGGTTTGTCTGGCGAGGGCATCTTTTTCAGCAAGCGTCATACCGTTTGTATCCCGCTTGCTTTTCACCAGATTTGAACCCGCCATTGTTGCTTCGGTCATTTTTTTAATGCTTTCTGTGATGACGGCATGAATTTTATCGGGAATCCGCTCATTTATTTTCGCCTGCATTCCTTTAGAAAAGCGTTCAAGCATGGAATCTTTGCGCAAAAAACGCGCTTTCCATTGCAGTGCTTCCTGTATCAGCTGCTGATCGTCGGTCATCTGTGTCTCCTTCTTTCATTGAGGTTTCAAAAACCCGATTGATTACAGCTTGCCGTACTTTTTCAATCTTCCGCCCATATACGAAGGCATGATCACAAAAATCAGAACGGCTGAAGCAACAGCCGCATACAGCGCCCCGCTGACTCCCGCGGCATAAGCTGACGCTGCACAGAACAGCAGCGCCTGCACGGTTAATGCCGATTTCATCAGCGAAAAGAAACTTTGCAGCTTCGCTTTCTGGTTGACCGGGTAAAGCTCCTGTAACGACAGATGATGAAAATGCCCGAACAGCGGTAGAAGCTGTATCCCCGTAATAAAGACGGTAAATACGGTTAACGCCGCCGTTATCCACGGATTGGCGGAAACGAGCATAATAATCAGGATAAAAATAATCGTGAGCCTGACCTGAATGCCGAGATAATCATTTGAACGCAGAAAGGCCCGCGCATACATATAGGAGAACGTTTTCCGCTGTTCAAACGGAATCATTCTGAGCAAAAAGTCGAGATACGCCCGGCGTTTTGCCTGTTTCTTCAGGTGAGGCACATCGGTAAACAGATTGGCGATTCTGTAAAACCGCTGCTTCCTTCTTAATTCATATTCAATATGGGCTTCCCATTTTAATGATTTATGTTTTGCGGCCGATGTGAAATACACATAAAGGCCGGCCATCACAATGTAGACGGCGGCAGCGTACACATAAAACGACTGTAAGACGAAGTATAAAAGCAGCATATTGCAGATAAAGCGTATGACCGCATCCATCATTTTCATGCTTCTGTCATTCATAAACGTCATCCGCCACTCCATGGCCTGATTCCACGCTTTTACCGCCAGCATCTGAATAAATACGGCGGCATACGACGCAAGCGACGCCCCCGGACTTACAGCGAAAAACAGAGGCATGCATACAAGCGACAGGGCAATAAGCGGAAACAGCTGTGACAGATAGCTGTACTTAAATGAATGCTTAAAGTATGTCCCCATTTTCGGTTCAAGCGGCAGCAGAAACACGAGGTCCGCTTCCTTTAACAGCGTCCGGACGTATGAACCGGTCAGCACAAATGAAAAGAGCACCGCCATCACCCAAAATGACGGAAAATGAACGGGAATGTCTTTGACCCACTTGCTGTACCAACTTGCCGCGCCGGCAATAAAAAAGATCAGCACAATGACGAGATGATCATTGAGCATATATTTCATATACATTCTGGTTTCCTTTATATGCTCTTCAAGCCGGGACTGCCAAATCGTAGACATATTATTCATGGCCGGCGTCTTCCTTCGTCAGTTCGATATACAAGTCATCAAGAGCTGCGTCTTTCATGCCGAACTGCTCTCTCAGTTCTTCCAGTGTGCCGCTTGCCCGCACTTCGCCGTTATGTAAAATAATGAAAGCGTCACAGTAGCGCTCTGCCGTAGCCAGGATATGCGTTGACATCAGCACGCTTGATCCGGCTTTTTTCGCGGCGTCCATCCGCTCCAGCAATGCATTGATCGCAAGCGGGTCAAGGCCGAGAAACGGCTCGTCAATGATATAAAGCGAAGGCTCCGCGAGAAACGCGCACATGATCATGACCTTCTGCTTCATCCCTTTGGAAAAGTGAGCGGGAAACCATTTCAGCCTTTTTTCCATTCTGAATTCTTTCAGAAGCGGAGGAAGCCTTTTTTCAAGTGTTTCTTTGGAAAGGCCGTACGCCATGGCCGTCAGCTCCAAATGCTCTTTGAGCGTCAGTTCTTCATACAGCACCGGCGTTTCGGGGATGTACGTAAATTGCGAGCGGTAGCTTTCCTTATCCTCCGAAAACGTCTTGCCGTTCAGCTCGATCGAGCCTTTATGCGGGTCCATTAATCCGATAATATGCCGGATCGTCGTGCTTTTGCCCGCGCCGTTTAATCCGATGAGTCCGACAATCTGGTTCGGCTCAAGGGTGAATGAAACATTTTTTAAGACCGGGTTTCTCGTATAACCGCCGGTTAAGTCTTTTACCGATAGCAGAGACATAATTTCTCCCCTTCTGATTCGTTTTTCTTCATAGTACCAAAAATAAAGTCTGATTTGAAACGATTCCCTTTTTTTCTCACGTGAAAATCGTGCATAGTTATCGTTTTGGCGGACATCATAATGTATGTAGAAGGAAACAGCTTTAATCAACTGAAAATGAGGTGTTTATAAAAGACGTCTTAGAACAGTTGGATGAAAATCAACATGTCCTGTGCTTACAATTTCTTCACACACTGCTTTGATGATGTTCTTCATTCATGATGAAATAATCAAATGAGGTGTTTGTCCCAGGAATGATTAAGCAGACCCATAAGTCTTCATTTTAAAAACAAATGAGGTGCTTACAAAAGGCATATTCAATTTTCTGTGGTAAAGCTCGTACTTCTGCATCAGGATGAACGCGCAGCCGTTCATCCTGTTTTTTGTTTTGGCCGTTTTTGTGGTACGATGAGAATATACATATATTTCTTTTCAGGGAGGAAACCCATCTATGCACAAAGCGGACGATTGTATTTTCTGCAAAATCATTGCCGGTGACATTCCGTCTTCAAAAGTATACGAAAATGAACACGTCGCGGCGTTTCTTGATATCAGCCAGGTCACAAAAGGCCATACGCTCGTGATTCCGAAAACACATATCGAAAACGTGTACGAGTTTACGCCTGAGCTTTCTAAAGAATATTTTGAAGCGGTGCCGAAAATCGCACGCGCCATCCGCGATGAATTCGAGCCGATCGGGCTGAATATTCTCAATAACAACGGTGAAAAAGCGGGCCAATCGGTGTTCCATTTTCACATGCATATCATTCCGCGTTACGGAAAAGGCGACGGTTTCGGGGCTGTCTGGAAGACCCACGCCGAAGACTATACGCCTGACGATCTTCAGGAGATCGCTTCAACCGTCAGAAAACGGCTTGCCTCATCTTAAAGATGAGGTTTTTTTGCGTCCGGAAACACAAAAAACATAAAATTATATTTTTTCATATCAAAAAAATCAAAAAATTGTGATAGGATAATTGTATTATTTCTTACACTAAAGCGGAAAACAGGGAGAGATCGTAAACATGGAACGTACAACGAATTTCAATGCAGGACCCGCAGCGCTTCCACTGGATGTGCTGCAAAAAGCACAAAAAGAATTTGTCAACTTCAATGATACCGGCATGTCCGTCATGGAGCTGTCCCACCGGAGCACGGAATATGATGCGGTGCACCAAAAAGCCAAAAGCCTTCTGAAAGAACTGATGGATATTCCCGACGATTATGATATTTTATTTCTTCAAGGCGGCGCAAGCCTTCAATTCTCCATGCTGCCGATGAACTTTTTAACACCGGAAAAAACGGCGCACTTCATCGTAACAGGCGCATGGTCTGAAAAAGCACTCGCCGAGGCGAAACTGTTCGGAAACACATCCGTCACGGCAACAAGCGCAGATTCAAACCACAACCACATACCGGAAGCGGACCTCTCAGGAATCAAAGACGGCGCCTACCTGCATATTACGTCAAACAACACGATTTTCGGAACGCAGTGGAAAGAGTTCCCGAATTCACCGATCCCGCTCGTAGCCGACATGTCAAGCGACATCCTGAGCAGAAAAATTGATGTCAAAACGTTTGATGTTATCTATGGCGGAGCCCAGAAAAACCTCGGGCCATCCGGCGTCACGGTCGTCATCATGAAAAAATCATGGCTTGAAAACGAAAACGCCAACGTCCCTAAAATGTTGAAATACTCCACTCACACAAAAGCCGACTCACTGTATAATACGCCGCCTACATTTGCGATTTATATGCTGAGCCTCGTCCTTGAATGGCTGGCTGAAAACGGCGGTGTCGAAGCGGCTGAACGGCGCAATCAGGAAAAGGCCGATGTCCTGTACGGCACAATCGACGCAAGCGGCGGGTTTTACGCGGGGCATGCCGCAAAAGACAGCCGTTCTCACATGAACGTCACGTTCACCCTCCGCGACAGCAGTCTAACGAAAAAATTCGTTGAAGAAGCGAAAGCGGCTAAAATGATCGGACTCGGAGGCCACCGCTCAGTCGGAGGCTGCAGGGCGTCTATCTACAACGCCGTCAGCCTGGCTGATTGTGAAAAACTGGCTCAGTTTATGAGAAAGTTCCAGCAGGAAAACGAATAAATTTCTTCTAACATAACGGTTCCTTTGATATACTGTTTGCATATCAATTTTTCCGGCCATCGCAATAAATGACGAGCATATTATTGGATGGCGAAAAAGCTTAGCAGAGGAGAGCTTAGTATGAAAACAAAAGAATTAGTCATTATGGCCCTGTTTGCGGCAATCGGAGCGGTGCTTCATTCCATTATGCCGCCGGTATTATTCGGAATGAAACCCGATATGATGCTTGTGATGATGTTTATGGGTATTCTGTTATTCCCCCGTGTGCAGAACGTGCTGATGATCGGGATTGTAACGGGAATCATTTCCGCACTCACGACATCTTTTCCGGGCGGACAGCTTCCGAATATCATTGAAAAACCGGTAACGGCGTTTCTGTTTCTCGCGCTGGCGCTTTTGGTGAAAAAGAGCGTGAAAACTGCGGCCGCCGCCGTCATTACGATAGCCGGCACCTTCATCTCCGGTTTGCTCTTTTTGGCGCTGGCCCTTCTGATTGTCGGCCTGCCGGGCGGATTCACCGCCTTGGTGCTCGCGGTCGTCCTTCCGGCGGCTGCGCTGAACGCGATCGCCATGATCATTATGCATCCGATTGTGCAGACGATCTTAAAACGGTCCAATATGATTGAAACGGTGAAATAACCGCATACCGAAACCTCTTCCGGCCGGAAGAGGTTTTTTAATGTGTTTCAGCATGTTTTATACAAGAAGTTTTGTGAAAAAGATAAGGAACAATGCGAGGGCGGTTCCTGCTGAGCAGACGATGGCCTTTTGGCGGACGACCCGCTTCGGCGGATATGAAGCGGCCTGGCCGAGCAGTTTCAGGTAATAAACGGCGCCCGCCGCAAAGACAAGAGCCATACAAGATAAAACAATCATAAAGACAGACAACCTTCTCCCTCCTTTTCCCTTAAAAAATATGCTAAAATAAAGCAAGCTATGTATAGAAGTTTATTCTTCTGAACAAAAATGATAAAAGTTATGAGAAAAAAAACGGGGTGATTTCAAATGGCTGACGGACGTTCCCTTTTAACAGGCCTTTTCGTAGGCGGATTGATCGGAGGCGCAGCGGTGTTACTCTCGGCTCCTTCATCCGGAAAAGAGCTGCGGGGCAAAATCAAAGAGAATTGCAATTCAATTGAGGACACAATCAAACGGTTAAAAAAAGACGGAATGGCGCTTAAGGACCAGCTTGTCCAAACGGCGAAAGAAAGCGCAGAAGTCATTAAAGACGTAGGCGGAGAGCTTCAGACCAGCATTAAAAGGTGGCAGGAGGAAATCAAGCCGCACCAGCAGGATCTCCAAAAGGAAATCGCTGATATTGAAGAGAAAATCAGACAGCTGGAGAAAACCTTACAAAACTAATATCCTATACAACCAAAAAAAGTGCGGACCTATTGCGTTCCGCACTTTTTTTTGCGGTTTAAAGCCTTTCCCAGCAAAGGATTAAGAATTTATTATAAAATTCTTAAATTTTCATCTTTATTAATCTTTATTTTATTGGCATAATAGAGGAAAAGAAAATGTGAAGCAGGTGATCTGTATTGAATCGTGTTGAACCGCCTTACGATCTAAAAGAAGCTTTAATCTATACCCAAAAAATGGCGCAGCTGTCCAAAGCGCTCTGGAAATCTATCGAGAAAGACTGGCAGAATTGGCTGAAGCCGTACGACCTTAATATTAATGAGCATCATATATTATGGATTGCCTATCAGCTTAAAGGAGCTTCTATTTCAGAAATCGCCAAATTCGGCGTTATGCACGTATCAACTGCATTTAACTTTTCAAAAAAGCTTGAAGAACGGGGATATCTGAAATTTTCCAAGCGGCTGAATGATAAACGGAACACGTACATTCAGTTAACTGAAGAAGGGGAAAATGTATTCGAAAGCCTGCTTGAGGAGTTTGATCCGTCGAGGAACGCGGTGTTTAAAGGCTCACAGCCGATCTACCACTTATTCGGGAAGTTTCCTGAGGTTGAAGAATTAACCTGTGTCATCCGCCACATTTACGGCGAAGATTTTATGGAGATATTCGAGAAATCATTGACAAACATAAACAATGATTTTGAAAGTGAAGACGGAAGGCTGAAGAAAAAAACGGACGAATCGGCTGTCCATGAAACGGCTGAAGAGCTGGAACCGATCAACAGTTAATCAAAGTGCTTCATAATCTCAATAAACTCTTCCATCAGCGCTGTATAAAGCCCCTGCTCATACAGAGCAAAAATCGTTTCATGAACATCTAATTTTTCGTTCAGCTGTCCCGCAAAAAGCGCAAGGAGCTTGTCAAACGTCACAAAGCCTTGCGCTTTTTGCGACTCCAGCTCGTCCTCCAATTCGCGGCAGATCCGCCCGACCTCTTCTCCTTCTTCTTCGGTCAGCCCTTTTTCAATCATCATCGCATAAAAAGGGTACTTATCCATATCCACCGTTTTCACCAGCAATTGTATGTAATATTCTAAACGCCCGATACGCTGATCCATTGAATCCATCCGTTTCACTTCTTTCTATCTTTAATCTTATTTTAGCTGATAATGAATGGAGAAGAAAGGTTAAACCGTACATTTCCATGTTTCACCGAGCTCTTCTGTTCTTCTCTTTCCAGATTTATTTTTTTCTTTAAAAAAGGATTGATTTTTTCTCCTGAAGAGAGTAAATTATTTTGAGATTGTATTCCATCTTTGTACGGAAGGATGACTCTGATGAATTGCTGGAAAACCATTAATCTGATCAAAGATTATGGTGCGGTTCGTTTATTATTGACTGCTGTAGGTTTTATGATCCTGTTTTTTATATGCAACTTCTTGGCATTCGGGCTGCTGCGTCCGAATATCAGTTTAAGTGACGGGCACGTGTTTGCTTTTTGTGTTCTGCTCGTTGTTACTTTATTTGTACATAAAGTCATACATGTCCTGCCGATGATCTGTAAAAAAAGAAAAAAGGAAATGAAAATGTACTTCTTGCGGATGCCGACATGGAAAGGCATACCGAAAACGACGATGCTGATTTCTACGATCAGCCCGTTTTTATTCATTACGCCGTTATTGTTTTATGCCGGACTGGCATTTCCGAGACACGCTCATTACTTTTATATGATTTCGAGCATTCATGCGGGGTATTGCCTGCCTGATCTTCTGTTTGCGCTCCATCTGGTCAAAGCGCCCAAATCATGTCTGATTGACCAGGAATCCGACGGTTTTGATATTTTAGTGAAAAAAGTGCCGGAGTCTTGATGTCCCGCTGATTTTTCAGGTTACATTCTATCTTTTTTAATAAATATTTGGTAATGTAATATGGGAGCAGTTCAGAGAGAGGGGGAATCTCCCATCATTTTATTCTATTTTATCGTGGCTGCCCTGTTTATTCTTTATTTCATAAACAGGCTCACAAATACATTATGCCTTGTCAGAGAGATTCCTGAAGACCGGCAGGATAAGGTATTCCGTTTTATTAATGTATCTATTTTAATTTTACTGATCTCTTCATTCGTCGAGATCTCCTTTACTGTGTAAACAGGCAAAAAAATATGGCTGACGGAGGTCTGACCCCCGACAGCCATATTTTTTTCTTAATAAAGCCAAGAAGCGCCGATGATGATCAATAAGATGAACAGAACAACCAATAATGCAAAACCGCCTGCAAATACTTCACCCATCTCCAAAAGCACCTCCTACAAAACGTTTTATTTTTCCAATTACATCATATGCAATTTACTTCTGAAACGATTAGGCGCCCGGGTAAGAAAACGGACCGCTTTTAGAAAAAGCGATCCGTTTCGCTTAACAAATGTAAGCTGCACCTACGATGATAAGCAATATGAACAGTACTACGAGCAGCGCGAAACCGTTTGAATATCCTCCGCCCATGGTTCATTACCTCCTTTTCATGATCAATATATTTGTATGTATCAGGAAAAAGTTTGACTAGACGAATGCCCTTTATTTAAAATCTTTTTACAGAAAGCCACAATATGTTATGATACGCATATGCAATTTAATTTGGATGATTAGGAGTGTTTAAAGGAATGAAGAAAATCGCGATAGCAGCTATTACGGCAACGAGCGTCCTGGCTCTCAGCGCTTGCAGCAGCGGCGACAACGACGTAATCGCCAAGACAGATGCCGGAAATGTAACAAAAGGCGAGCTCTACACGAACATGAAAAAAACCGCGGGTGCAAGTGTGCTGACACAGCTCGTACAAGAAAAAGTATTAGCAAAAAAATACAAAGTAACGGATAAAGAAATCGATAACAAGCTGAAAGAGTACAAAACGCAGCTCGGCGATCAGTACAGCGCCCTTAAACAGCAGTACGGCGAAGATTACCTGAAAGATCAGGTGAAGTACGAACTGCTTGCACAAAAAGCGGCGAAAGACAACATCAAAGTGACTGACGCTGATACGAAAGAATATTACGACGGCTTAAAAGGTAAAATCCGCGCGAGCCACATCCTTGTCGCTGACAAAAAGACAGCTGACGAAGTGGAGAAAAAGCTGAAAAAAGGCGAGAAGTTTGAAACGCTTGCGAAAGAATACTCAACTGACACATCAAAAGACAGCGGCGGCGACCTTGGCTGGTTCGATAAAAAGTCAATGGATGCAACATTCAGCAAAGCTGCATTCGGCCTGAAAGTCGGACAAGTCAGCGATCCGGTCAAAACAAAATTCGGTTATCATATCATCAAAAAGACGGAAGAACGCGGCAAATATGATGACATGAAAAAAGAACTGAAAGAAGAAGTTCTTAAACAGAAATTAAACGACAACTCAGCTGTACAGGCAGCGATTCAAAAAGTCATGAAAAAAGCTGACGTAAAAGTGGAAGACAAAGACTTAAAAGACACGTTTAACACTTCAACATCTTCTGAATCTAAATAAAAAAACTGTGCGGGCTCTCGGCGAGCCGCACAGTTTTTTTATGCGATGGAATGATTGGAGTTTTCTTCTGCATCCCCGTTTTCACTTGCGGGCGCAGCCATACGGCGCTCGCGTTCCTGTTCCATCCGTTCAATATACACCCTTCCTTCTTTTTCAATAAACGACTGGTCAAGCTTTTCCTCTTCTTTAGCTGTTGTGAAAAGCTTATATGCGCTGAAAATAATTCCGATAATGCAAAGGTATACCCACCAAGGAAAAAATAGCACGTCGGTTTCCTCCCTTTTTCACCCAGAGTCTTTATTCTAAGCTATGCTTGATAAAGACAAGTTATGAGAGCTGAACGTAAAAAAGACCGATCATAGAGAATCGGCCTTTTTATCTTATTGATGGAAAGTCGGTTTGTAGAAAGAACGGTTTTCAAGCGCAAATACACGCTCTGTGTATTCGCCCGGCTTCACCCGTTCCAGCGCTCTGTCCATCATGATCATTTTTGCATCCAGATTATCAATGTAGTGCAGAATTTCCGCTTCTTTCACCATCGGCGGTTTCGGGCTTCCCCATTCCGCTTTTCCGTGATGGCTTAAAATCAAATGTTTCAGAATCAGCACTTCTTCAGCGTCAATCTGAAGCTCTTCGGCTGCTTTTGAAAGCTCTGTCACCATGATCGAAATGTGCCCGAGCAGATTCCCTTCCACGGTGTACGTTGTGGAGACGGGGCCTGAAAGCTCTTTTACTTTGCCGAGATCATGCAGAATGACTCCGGCATACAGTAAATCCCGGTCAAGAGACGGATACAGATCGGCAATCGCTTTTGCCAGGTTCAGCATGGACACTACATGATACGCGAGCCCGGAGACGAACTCATGGTGGTTTTTAGCCGCAGCCGGGTAATCCATAAACTCAGCCGCATATTTTTTGACCAGATGTCTTGTGATCCGCTGGATGTTTGGATTTTTCATTTCAAAAATGTATTGAGTGACGGTTTCCATCATTTCATTTTTCGGAATCGGCGCCGTTTCCAGAAAATCATCAATGCTGACATTTTCGTTCTCGCCGGCCGGCCGGATGTTTCTCAGCTTAAGCTGGTTTCGTCCGCGATAGTGATGGACATCTCCGATCACCTTCACGATCGTCTGCGCCGCGTACGTTACTTCATCAGTCGGCTTGGCATCCCACAGCTTCGCTTCGATATCTCCCGATTGGTCCTGCAGTATTAACGTCAGGAATGGTTTTCCGTTGCTTGCGATTCCTTTAGTCGAAGATTTAATCAGAAAGTATTGATCGACCTGCTCGCCGACCTCGTGCAGCATAATACCTTTTGCCATTCTATTAAAAGCTCCCTCCATATCTTACATAATACCAGTATAGCACATACCTCTTTTTTGAAAATAAACTCTTTTATGACAGGAGCCGCATGACTTGTCCGCTGTGAAAAGACCGGCTGACATGCTCATGGCAGGTGAAATAAAGTATCTGCCGCCCGCCTTCTGAAAGCTGATTCAGCACATCAAACAGCCGCTGCAGCCGCTGCCTGTCAAAATGGACAAAACTGTCATCAAGTAAAAACGGCAGTGATACCGCAGACTCCCTCTCTGACGCAAGGGCAAAACGAATCGCCGCATAAAGCTGCTCGCATGCCGCCTGTGACAGTTCGCCTGCAGAAAACACCGTTCCGTCTTTCCGCATGACCATAATGGAATCATCAGCTTCGGAAAAATACAATTTGTGATAGCGTCCGTCCGTAAGCGGTCCGTATAATGCACCGGCGGTTTCTAACAGACGGGGAAGCGTCACTTTTTTATGCCGCTCCATTTTTTCCCTGATAATGTGTCTGACCGTCTGTAATGCGGCCCACTCTTTAGCGGTTTTTTTCACGCGCTCCTTCTGCATTTCTGTCTGCTGTTTTAAATCGGATACAAGCCCCGAGGACTCCAGCTGCTCTTGCTTCACCGTTAATAAAGCGGTTTGCTCACGGAGCTGGGCGCTTTTTTCCTCAAGCGTTTTTTTCTCTGTTTCCTTCTGAACGACTGTATGTTCAAGTTCGGACACTGTGCGGCTCATGTACGGCTCCAGCTGTTTTCCGCCTATGCCGGACAAGTGCGTTTTGATTTCGCGCAGCTGCCGCTCTGTTTCCCGGCGGCTTTCATTCAGCCTGGCGAGTTCACAAAAGTGTTCGCGGTTTTTTGCGCCTGCCGCCATGAAAAGCAGTTTGACCTGCTGTTCGTAGTAATGAACTTCTTCGTTTAATTCACGCATTTGCTCTTGTGCATGCAGCAGATCCGTTTCGAGCGCCTGTTTTCGTTTTGCTTCCTCACGGGCCCGTTCCGCCTGCGCCAGCAAAACGTGCAGTCTTTCTTTTACGGACAGCTCCCTTCCGTCTGAAGGACTCAGCTTTTTGACCCGGTCCTCAAATGCTCTTTGCAGCTTTTGCAGCCGGCCCGCTTCAATGGTCAGCTCATGCTTGTTAAGGATTTCTTTTTTGACATCTTTCATCACATGATATGCGTCAAGAAGATGGGAAGGACTTCCTGAAAACCCCAGTTCCTTCATAAAAAGTTCCGCCTGTTTTTCAGACGGCGCCATTTCCGCCTCCCATTCTTCATATTGGCGGATGACTCTTTCATATGCCGCTTCTTTCTGTTCAAGCACGGCTTGATCCGCAATCAGCTGCTGCCGGTGCCGGCCGTCACGCCAAAGCTCTTCCTGCAGAAGATCAGCCGCTTCTTTAGAGATCGCCGGCTTCTTTTTCTTGTGTCCGGGCCCTCCTCTTTCTGACGGCAGCGGCTTTTGCATGCCGGACAGCATATACAGCAGCAGAGCGCCGGTAAAAAGGGCGGCGGGCAGCCATTCTTTTAACATAGCGAAAATCGCAATGAACAGAATGCCCGCACCGAGAAAGAGCTTTTTTTGTTTGGCGCGCTGTTTTTCCAGATGCTGAACATGTGCCTGCCATTCGTTTCCTTCTGTATCAGCCGTTTGCTTATATAATTGTAAAGCGGCTTCTTTTTCTTTCCTGACAGCGGGGTCCAAAATGTTTTCCGCCGTCACGGCATGTTTTCGTTCGGCTTCTTCCAGCTCCAGCCGCGCTTGTTCGAACATCGCATCAAGCTGTGCCTTTCTTTCTCTTGCCTGTCCGGCGCTCTGCACGGCTTCCTGCAGCCGCCATTCATATTCATAATCGGTGTTCAGTGAAAGAATGCCGTCTTCCTCATGTCTTCCGAGCTGCTGCAATCCTGACGAAACGCGGGCAGATGTCTGCCGGATCTGTGATTGGATGGCGGCAAGCTGTTCGCCGCGCGATTCGTACATATGCTGCTCGCCGGAAAGCTCCTGCAGCTGCCGCTCTTTTTGCAGCAAGTCCTCATTTGGAGCGAGCAGCTCAGCCTGCCGCCGGAGTTCATCCGCTTTTGCCCGAAGCCCCTCAAGACGGGCCGCTTTCGGATGGAGATGCGATTCGTATTTTTCAAGCTGATGCATTCCGTCCTTCGGGAATTGCTTCAATGCTTCCGGATAAGAAGAAAGTTCGCTTTCCAAGGCTGTTTTTTTGTCTGCGAGCGGCTTTGCTTCTATCGCTGATTTTACTGTTTTGATTTCTTCAGTTATGTCTTTCAATCGTGCTTCGGCATCCTGCAAACGGCCGCCGGCGCTTTTTTTCTCTTCCAGAAGGCTGTGATAGCCCGCTTCCGCAGCTTCCGCCTGTTTCAGCTGGGCGCTGAGCCGCTTTAATGTATCCAACTCCTGATTTAAGCGGGGGTTCCGCCCGTTCGGCTTATACATCCTGTCAAGTTCTTTTGCCAGCCGCCCGTCAAGCTTTGCCGCCGCTTCCGACCCGAATAAGCTCGAATACAGGAGAAACTCGCCGATTTTGTCCCGGTTAAAAGCTTGAATCTCCTGCAGTCCGAATACATCGAACGAATAGATCGCTTCGTACAGCGCCCGATCTGTATCGGAAAGAAGCTGTTTGAGCCATTCTCCGTCCTTGATTTCGCCTGAAGCCGTATACACTCTGACTTTTTCGGCAGCGCCTTTTGTCCGTTCGATTTTGACAGCACCGTGATCGACATGCTTCAATTCCACAGTGCCGCCGTAAACCCCGCCATTTTTCGGTTCGTATTTTTTTGATTTCGGAAAACCGAACAGCACGCTTTTGATAAAGGACATCAATGTCGTTTTCCCCGCTTCATTTAACCCGTAGATCACTTGCACGGAAGAATCTGACAGCTGAAAACTTCGGTCGGAAAATTTTCCGTATTGGTAAATATGCATCGCCGTTATTTTCATCGCTGAAGCTCCTTCATCTGGCGTCTTAAAACGGCTTGAGCCTGCCGCTTAATATCCAGTATCTCTTCATCTGTAAATGAAGCTATCTGACGCCGGTATACGGGATGACGCTCAAGGGCTTCAAATACACCGCTCATGTCCGCGCATTGTTCTATGTCCTGAAGGAGCCCTTTAAAAAACGGATCGGGCGGCACGGTGTCTGTTTCATCCGTCCGATCCTCAAGCGCAAGCGGCCAGACGAAACATTCCTCTTCGGCCTCTTCCTCCTGTAAAGCGGAAAGAAGCTCCTCCGCGATGCCTGCGGGCGCCTCCGTCCAAAAGCGGGGCGCCGCGCCGCGAAGCACCAGCCTGACACATGCCGGGCGGCCCGCCGCGCGCAAGCCGGAGAATGTATCCGATGCGGCTTTCAGAAGTGAAGTCATATGTTCAGCTCCGGAGATATCAAGATCAATTTCCTCCCATAACACATCATGCGCTTCTTTGAATTCCCAAGACATCTCACCGTTTGCCGCCCGGACGAGATAATATCCCTTAGGCCCGGTTTCTTTTAAATGCCGTGCTTGAATATTCCCGGGGTAAATGGCGGCGGGATGCCGGGCGGACAGAACCTGCCGTTTATGAATGTGTCCGAGCGCCCAGTAATCCATGCCGCTTTTTTCAAGGTCTTCTTTCGTAAACGGGCAGTACGGGTCATGCCCTTCCGCTCCTGATAACATGCCGTGGAGCATGCCAATATGATAAGGCGCGCCGGTCATTTTCCGGTAACGGGCTGCCTGATTGACCATTACGCTTCTTTCTTGATAGCTGCATCCGTATATGCTTGCCGCAAGCTCTCCGTTTTTAAAGAAAGATTTTTCCTCCGGTGTATCCGAGGTGAAGATATGTACATTTTCCGGCCATTCAATCGGCGTCCACTTACCGCCCAAATGATCATGGTTGCCGAATATGACGAACACTTGGATATCCGCTTCCTGTAATCTCGTAAACTGTTTTCTCAAAAACAGCTGGGCTTTTAAACTTCTGTTGGCTTCGTCAAACAGATCCCCCGAAAGCAGCACGAAATCTGCCTGCTCCCGGAGTGCCCCGTCCGTCAGACGGCGGACGCTGTGAAATGTGCTTTCTTTAATACGCGCATATACCGGTTCAGGCAGATTCGAAATGCCGTAAAACGGGCTGTCCAGATGCAGGTCAGCTGCATGAATAAACGTCAGATCAGTCATCTCGCCCTCCCCTTTCTGCAAATTGAATTACCCTTATTTTAGCACCGTTTTTATACGAATGCACGTTCTGCAAAATAAAAAAACAGCCCGGCTGTTCCGGGCTGTTTCTCTTATTTTTTGGAGATGCGCAGCGCTTGTTTAATCGCTTTGAATCCGCTGGCGTTTCCGTAAATCAATACGCCGCCTTTGTAAATTTTCGCGCCGACCGCCGCAAAGATCACGATAGTGACCAGTGTCAGGGCGATTCCGGCCGCAGCCTGCCAAAACGGGATATCGAGCATCCCTACGCGTAAAAACATAATCATCGGCGTGAAAAACGGAATGTAAGATGTAACGGTAATAAAACCGGCGTCAGGATTGCCGATGCCGAACATGGCGATCATAAAACCTGCCACGACTAAAAAAACCATCGGCTGAATCGTCTGCTGTACGTCCTCTATCCGGCTGACAACACTGCCGAGAAACGCGGCAAGCGTCGCGTAAAGAAAATAGCCGAGCAAATAGAAAATGACGGCATAGACTATCGTCGAGACTGGAACATCCGTAAAATTGAGAAATGCACTGATCGGCGACGACGCCTCATTATGAGGGTTCAGCTTCAGTGAGAGATAACCCGCTGCAATCAGCACCGCAAACTGTGTGATCCCCACGAGCGCGATACCGAACAGCTTGGCAAACATCTGCTGAATCGGCGGCATGCTTGAAATTAAAATTTCCATGACGCGGGACGATTTTTCCGTCGCCACTTCCATCGCAATCATGCTTGCGTACATGATAACTGAGAAGTAGATGACAAACAGCATGATGTATACAAGCCCCATTACCTGACCGAGCTCTTCCTCAGACTTCGCCCCTTTTTCCAGCGCGTCTTTGCTGACTTCCGGCGGAGTGTAGAGGCTGCTGACTTTTTCTGCCGAAATGCCAAGCTTGGCGGTTTCGACAGCGGTTTTTGTCTGGGTTAAAGCCTGCTTGAGCAGTTTATACGCTGATTCATCGGAAATGGTCAGCGCCTTGTATGCTCCTGTTATCGTTCCTTTTTGATCTTGTCTGATGATAAACAGTCCGTCCCATTCACCGTCTTTGACACGCTTTACGGCATCTTTTTCGGACTCCTTCGTCTCCATTGCCTGGAGATCATTGTCTGTATCCGCCGCTTTAAGCTGTTTTGCAAACGCCGGGTACAGCCCGCCCGTTTCATCAATCACCGCGATTTGCTGCTTGCCGTCATCCGATTGAAACACGGATATAATCGATTGCAGGTTGGTCACCGCTAATACTAATAAAACGGTAATGGCGGTCGAAATAATGAATGACTTTGCCGCGATTTTGTTTTTATATGTATGAAACAGCATAATCCAAAATTTATTCATAAACGGCCCCCACCTTTTCTATAAAAATATCATGCAGTGACGGCTCTTCCAATTCGAACTTCCGTATAAAACCTTTCCCTTGCAGGGCCCGGAAAATATCCTGAGAAACCGGTTCATTCGCGACCTGCAGTCTGATCCCGTCATTTGTTTCCTTCCATTTCACGACGCCTTCATGCGTTTTTAAAAAGCTGAGGTCATCATCTGAATGAACGGTGACATTTTTTTTGCCGAAAGACCGCTTAATGTCTTTCAGATTGCCTTGAACGACGGGTTTTCCCTTCTGGAGAATGCACAAATTCTCGCAAAGCTCTTCCACATGCTCCATTCGGTGGCTTGAAAAAACGATAGAAACGCCGCTGTTTTTCAAAGAAATAACCGCTTCTTTCAGCAGCTCGACATTCACCGGATCAAGACCGCTGAAAGGTTCATCGAGAATCAGCAGTTCAGGCTTATGCAGGACGGCCGAAATGAACTGGATTTTCTGCTGGTTTCCTTTCGACAGCTCTTCGACTTTCTTATTCTTGTAATCTGTAATGCCGAACCGCTCGAGCCATGTCATGAGCTCTTTTTCCGCCTCTTTTTTGCCCATTCCTTTTAATCTCGCCAGATAGACAAGCTGGTCACTCACCTTCACTTTCGGATACAGCCCCCGCTCTTCCGGGAGATAGCCGATTTTTTCACTGATGGAATAATTGACCGGCTGCCCTTTCCAGGTGATATGCCCGTCAGTCAGGCTTAAAAGACCTAAAATCATCCGAAAGGTCGTCGTTTTTCCCGCGCCGTTTGCGCCGAGCAGCCCGAACATTTCCCTTTCAGGTATTTGCAGGTTCAAATTGTCAACAGCGGTAAAGCTGCCGAATGTTTTCGTTACGTTTTCAATTGTAAGCACAAATCCAACTCCTTCCTTGACCCATTATATACTAATAATGGGTAAAAATTAATGGAGGATTTTAAATTCTTTATCAGAATATCATTCTATAAAGGGGGTGACATGATGGGACAATATGTATTGACCGCATTCCATGCGTCGGGAGAAACGCTGCTGAATGAACGGATCGAAGCGGATAATGAGGCGGAGGCGAAGGCCGCCGGAGAGGCTTTATTGAAGGAAAAAAAGCTTGAGAACAGTACTCATCGCTTGGTAAATGAAGCCGGAAAGCTGATTTTATTCCACAGATAACAGAAGCTTTCCGGCTTCTGTATTTTACCGGTTAAATTGCGGCGTCCGTTTTTCTAAAAAGGCGCGGATGCCCTCTTTATGATCATCCGTTTTTCTCATATTTTCCTGGGCCTTTCGTTCAAGAGACAAAACGTCTTTTAACCGGCTGATATGGAGGCTCTGATAAATAGCCTTCGTTTCAATCATCGCTGACAGCGGCGCATGCAGCAATCGGTCGATATACGGTTGTGCCCCCTCCGCAGGGCCGCCGCTGAACAGCCCGTCGGCAAGCTTGAGCCGCACCGCTTTTTCAGCAGGCAATTTTTCACCGCTCCAAATCAGTTTTTTCGCTTCGATCTCACCGACGCGTCTCATTAATAAATAATGGCCTCCTCCATCGGGAACCAATCCGATGCCGATGAAATTCATCGCGAGGCGGGCGTTTTCTTCGGCGAGCACCACATCGGCGCACAGCGCGAAACTCAGCCCGAGCCCCGCCGCGGCTCCGTGGATGGCGGCAATCACAATTTTTTTCATATCATAGAGGGTCAGCGTAATGGATTCGATCATTTTCATGAGCCGTTCATATTCTCCTGAATCATGATCAGACGTCATCATCTGAATATCACCGCCCGCGGAAAATCCCCGGCCTTCCCCCCGTAAAAGCACGATAAGCGCCTCACTGTCGGCTGCCATCACGCATGCATTTTCCAATTCCCGGAGCATTTGTTCATTCAGCGCATTGTAACTGTCAGGCCGGTTCAGCACAATCTCCGCGATCTTTCCCTTTTCTTCATAACGAATATACTGCATGTTTACATCCCCCTTGAATCCGCTTACATATTTTGTTCAAATGATATATTCCTTCCCCCGAAGCGAAACTCCTTTATTTTTCAAGGTCAACAGATACCGAAAAATGCATATCATTTGAAACTGAACATACATTTTTATATAGTGAAATTGATATACAAAACAAAAGGGGGGAAAAACGCCGATAATGAAATATGTGATACTCAGCTTGTTACTGAGCTTTTTTATGGTGCTGTTCCCCCCTTCGGATGTCGCTCTTCCTTCCCAATTGGTGACAGAAACAGACAGCCATGTACAAATTTCGGTTTACCCGCAGGAAACGGATTCGGCAAAGACGCCGGTTCAAACCAAAACCGCTCCGCAAGGCCTGTCAAAAGGATACGGTGCGTTATCCCGGATGATCTCCCTGTTATCTGTCAAACCTCTTGATCAATTCATTGATTCCACCATGGAAAGGACATGCGCCATTCCGATACAATACCAGTCAAATTACCTCCGGCATCAGACCATTTCTCATTGCCAATCTGTATTTACGGTGTAAAAACAGTATATTCCGGAGGGATTTTTTATGAATATTAAAGAAAACGATCTGCCCGGCATCGGGAAAAAATTCGAAATCGAAACGAGAAATCATGAAAAAATGACGATCATCATTCATGATGACGGCAGGCGGGAAATTTACAGATTTGATGACCGCGACCCTGATGAGCTTCTGGCAAGCATTTCACTTGATGATGCGGAAGCAAGACAGATTGCCGCGATTATCGGCGGGATGGTGTATAAACCGCAGGCGCTTGAATCGATTGAAATGGCGTTCAACGATCTGATTATCGAATGGTTTAAAGTTGAAAAAGGGGCAAAAGCGGCAGGGCGGACGCTCGGCGAACTGGATGTGCGCCAGAACTATGACGTGACGGTCATCGCCATCATTAAGCATAACCAGAAAAAGCTTTTAAACCCGGGCGCTGATTCGCTCCTTGAAGCAAACGATACACTCGTCCTCTCAGGTGAAAGAAAGCATCTGAAGAAACTGATCCAAGACTTCCTCTCCAGAGACGGAGTGTGATCTGTTTATGGACCATCTCGTATTTGAAGTCGGTACGGCGTTAGTTCTTGTGGCCATTGCGAGTGTCATCGCCAATAAAATTAAATTCTCGATCATCCCCTTCCTGATCATTTTAGGAATGCTTGTCGGGCCGCACGCGCCCCAAGCGGGCATCATTGACCTGACGTTTATCGAAAGCCGGGAAGTGATTGAATTTTTCGGACGGATGGGCGTCCTGTTCCTCCTCTTTTACCTCGGGCTTGAATTCTCGGTCGGAAAATTAGTCAAATCCGGACGTTCAATTGCCGCCGGCGGAACGATTTATATTCTGATTAATTTCAGTTTAGGGCTGATCTACGGCTTTATCACGGGCTTTTCCTTTTTGGAAGTGCTTGTATTGGCGGGTGTCATCACGATATCATCAAGCGCCATTGTCGCAAAGGTGCTTGTCGACTTAAAGCGCACGGCCAATCCGGAAACGGAGCTGATTCTCGGCATCATTATGTTTGAGGATATCTTTCTGGCGGTTTACTTGTCCGTCGTCTCCGGGCTTGTTCTGGGAGACGCGACGTCTGTCGGAGGCGCGCTGATGTCAATCGTGATCGCTTTCGGATATATGCTGCTGTTTTTCATTGCCGCCCGAAAATTGCCGCCTCTGCTGAACAAGCTGCTTGATATCCGTTCAAACGAGGTATTTGTCATCGTCATTTTCGCCGCGCTCTTTTTCATTGCCGGCTTTTCCGAAACGATTCATGTCGCTGAAGCGATCGGCGCGCTCTTGCTCGGACTCGTATTTTCGGAGACGGCCCATTCTGACAGGATTGAGCATCTTGTCGTGCCGTTCCGTGACTTTTTCGGGGCCATGTTTTTCTTCAGCTTCGGTCTCAGCATTGATCCGTTTTCACTCGGAGATGCGGTATGGCTTGCCCTCGGCGCCGTTCTGCTGACGATTGCCGGAAACTTTATCGCCGGCATGATCGCCGGACGCCGGGCGGGGCTTTCTCATAAAGCATCGTCTAATATCGGGCTGACCATTGTGTCACGCGGCGAATTCTCCATTATCGTCGCAAATCTCGGCATCGCCGGCGGCCTGTCCGCTTCACTTAAACCTTTCGCCGCCTTATATGTTTTAATACTGGCCATCTTCGGCCCTTTGCTCACGAAAGAATCGAAGCGGATATATCTCCTGTTGAACAGCGTGTTCAAATGGAAGACGCCTGAAAAGAAGCCGCAGAAATCATAAAAAAAACTGACCTCTTCATAAGGGGTCAGTTTTTTTGAGCGGGAAGAAATTGCTGAAAAGCCGTTTTTTTATTAATGGAGAAATGCTCTTTCCCCAGAATGGTATTGATGATTTTTTGGTTTCTGTAAACAGACAGCTTCAAATTCGTAGCGCCTGTTCCGTGAGCATGATCAAGATTCGTTAATGTGAAAAAATGATGCCGCCTGTCGTCCTTAAAGATAAGACGGGAATCGGCCGTCACTTTAAACCGTTTCTCATCCTCCCATTCGATATCGGGGGCAATTGCCGTAAACCATTCCGGAATATGAGGTTTAAAGCCGGTCGCCAATATCACTTTTTCTGAATCGGCCGTAAAGGTTTCATCCATCTGCCATTGATGAAAGCTCAGTACGCAGCGCCCATTTTGCTTTTCAATTTTTTCAAGCTCCGCCATCGGCTGAATATACACGTCAGGCGAACCTCCGCTGATCGATCTGTGATACAGGGCATCGTAAATGGCGGCAAGTGTGTCAGAATCAATGCCGTGGCGCAGTCCGTCCAGCTCAGGGAGCGTGTTCAGCCGTTCTTTAAAAGGCAGGCGGTTAAAATATTCCACATAATCAGGTGTAAACATTTCCTGCCCGAGCTTGGCGGTTTCCAATTCTCGAAATCCGGCGGAGCGTGTCACCCATTGCAGCCGGCTGCGGCGGTATTGTTCATCGTGCAATAAGTCAGAAAAGATCTCCGCGGCGCTCTGTCCGGAACCGACCACCGTAATTGATTCGGCGCCGGCGAGCTCGTCTTTCCGAAACAAATATTCCGTGCTGACCATCGTGTCCTGACGCGCTTCGTCAGCAATCTCTGCGGGAATAAGCGGCTCAGACCCCGTCCCCATGACGAAATGCTTCGTTTGATAGACACTGATGCTTCCGTCCTCAATGTTCTTGACGCTGACGTCATAATGTCCGCCGGCATTTTTCACACCGATTACCTCTGAGCCGAAACGGCATGATTTGATTTCTGAAGCCGCCCAGCTCAAATAGTCGTTAAATTCCCGTCTCGGAATATCAAATTCATTAAACGTATAAAACCGGTACAGCCGGTCATGTTCATGGAGAAAGTTTAAAAACGTGTAGCGGCTTTTCGGATCGGCGAGCGTGACCAGGTCCGCCAGAAACGCCACCTGTAAATCCGTCCCTTTAATTAATAGACCGGGATGCCACGCAAATTCTTTCTTTTTATCGAAAAAAAGAGCGTCTGTTCCTGGTATATCCTCTAACAATGCGGCAAGCCCTAAATTAAACGGCCCGATTCCCGCTCCTATGACATCATACATAATTACACCTCTTACGAATAACAGTCTGATGGTCTTTTCCCATTTTTGCAGACGGTTAAACATAAAAAAACGGCACGCTGATTCCGTGCCATTTTTGATATTATAATGCAGATTTGACGAACATCTCATCTAAGTATTTGATTTTCTCTTCTGTATAATGCTCGAATCGGTCATTATATGATTTCGGATCTTTCGGATTGGCGAAGTGCGTGATTTTTCCGGTTTCCGGATGAATGAATTTGCTTGCCGCGCCGCAGCCGATACCGATAATCGTCTGCACTTCTTCCATAATCATAATGTTGTAGATGCTTTCTTGACCAGGGAAGGAGTAGCCGACATTTTCAAGGTTTCCGAGAATGTTTTTCTGCCGGTACAAGTAGTACGGCGTATAGCCGTGCTCTTTTGTCCAGCGGACGGCGTCATCCATCATGCGGGACACTTCCTGTCTGTCGGCAACTTTATACTTATGCTTGTTTCTCGTCATTTCTGACGCCCGTTTAAAAGAAAGCGTATGAACGGTCAAAGATTCAGGCATCAGCTTTTCCGTTTCTTCAAGACTGTGCCTGAACTCAGCCGTCCCTTCTCCCGGCAGGCCGATGATCAGGTCCATGTTGATGTTATTCATGCCGTGTTTGCGGGAAAGATGGTATTTTTCGATGGTTTCTTCAACTGTATGATGTCTGCCGATGGCCTTAAGCGTTTCGTTTTCATAAGATTGCGGGTTAATGCTGATTCTGTCAATCTTATACTTATTTAAAACGGCCAGCTTTTCCTCCGTAATCGTGTCGGGTCGGCCCGCTTCAACGGTAATCTCCCTGATATTCGCGACATCCGGGAAAGAGCGGACCATTTCTTCATATAAAAGATCCATTTCTTCAGCGGTAATGCTTGTCGGCGTGCCGCCGCCGAAATAAATGGTCGTCACTTTGATATCATGCCGCTTCAGCCATTCTCCGATTTTCTGCATTTCATAGTGAAGCCCCCATAAAAAGGAGCCGACTCTTCCCGCCTGTCCTTGAATGGCATATGCCGGAAACGTGCAGTAGGCGCATTTCGTCGGGCAGAACGGGATGCCGATATATATGCTGACTTCATCTTTGACCCGGTACAGATCGGGAACCGCCGCGAGCTGGCGGTCGACAATCTCCTGCATCAGATTGATTTTTTCATCATGGATCAGATAATCTTTTTTCAGATCGGCGTGCGCCTCTTCTTTTGTCAGGCCGCTCTGCAGCTTTTTATGAAGAAGTTTAGTAGGCCTGATGCCGGTTAAGATTCCCCATTTTTGTGTCATGCCCGTATGCGATTGAAGAAGATTTAAGTAGACGTATGACAGCGTGTTTTTCACCTGTTTAAATACTTCTTTTTCGCTCCATCCGGCAAGAAGCGGTTTCGTATGATGTTCCTTTTCGCCGGTTCCTTTGATTTCTCCGGATACCGACACGCTGTCTGCATCTTGAGAAATGGCAAGTGAGATGACGAGATCAGAGGGTTCCTCCGTTTCGCCGTACGCAAGAACACACTCTTCAAAAAATAAATTCGCGATGTTTTGCAGCGGACGATGCAGCCTGTCATCCGTGATGCCGTCTATTTTTATTTGCAATGTGATCACCTTATTTTTCAGATTCAAAACTTTCTTTAGTGTACAGAAAGAACAGGCTAAAATCAATCCGCGAAAAAGCCGCAGACCGGCGTTTCGCGTCTGCGGCTCTTGATTACGGCCGTTTCATATGGAACTTATCGAGAAAGCCTTTGCGGTGCTGCATGCGGAAATATTCCTTAATCATATAGGCGACTCCCTGTTCATCATTTGACCTTGTCACCCAGTCCGCTTTTCTTTTTAATTCATTTGAGGCATTCCCCATCGCGACGCCGAGACCGGCCAGCTCGATCATCGGCAGATCATCTTCCTGATGGCCGATAGCCACAACCTCTTCCATTGAAAGCCCGAGATCAGCGGCGACCATCGAAAGTCCGCTTTCTTTTGAAACCCCTTTAGGCACGATGTTCAGTTTTTCTCCGTTGACGCGGATCACATCGACGGCCGGGAATGCTTTCATTATCGTATCCGTTATATCAGCCTGCAGACCATCTTCGGCATGCACTTCAATGACGGGCGCTGAAACCGGCTCATCAAGGAGCAGGTCACTTAATGATTCGACAAACTGCACCGGATAAAAAATCGGGTCAGACGGATGAATCATCGTTTTCCCGACCAGATTGGAGTTCACTTTCTTCTTGTTTCCGATCGAATATTTTTCGTGAAGAAGCCGGATATTGCATGGATAGCTTTCCAGCACCTGAACGATATTAAACGTGTGATCTTCTGATATTTTCTTTTCAAAAAACGGCTCATCTATTTTTTCAGAAATGTATGCGCCGCTGTGGGTAATCAATTTTGCATTCAGCTTTAATATTTTCGCCACTTTTTGAGCGGAGCGAAAATGGCGGTTTGTGACCAGTGTGACGTAAATTCCTTTTTTCTTGACGTATTCGATGGCATCCTTTGTCGTCTGATGAAGTTTGCCGTTGGAGCGAAGAAGCGCTCCGTCTATATTTAACGCCAGCATTTGTTTTGACACAGAGAAGTCCCCCTCCTTGATGACTGTACTTGTCATTAGGATATGACCCTGTCTCTTTGTTTAGAACAACCTTTTCTCCGCAGCAAAAAAGCCTGCCTCAAGCAGACTTTGAACTGTCGTTTTGTTGGGATACGATCGATTTGCTGCCTTCTCCCCAATGTGTATTTCTATTTACGAAATATATCAGGAACCCCTTATTTGACCGTTGATGCGCTCGTTTCACTTACTCTCTGTTGCTACCCCTTAACATACCAGGCAGTATAGGCGACCGTATCCTTAGATCATCTGTAAGTGTAGGCGCTTTCAGAGTTATTATCTCAATTATATTGTTAAAAAACAAGGGTTTTTTTAACTAAAAAAATCAGAGGGAATATCTGTGCTGAATGTATGATAAAGTTGAAAGGGAACATACATTCTCATATAATAAAAGAAAAAAAGCGGTGACTGTCATGTCTCTATTAAAAGATATTTATAACGAAGAATTTGCAGAAGCACTTCTGAACAGAATCAAATCGGCGTATCCGGCTTTTGAGCGGGACAAGTGCCGGGCGCTGATGTTTCAGGAAGATTGGCCCGGACTGACGTTAAAACAGCGGATGCGCCGGATCACAGACTCTTTATATGAAACACTGCCGAAGGATTACATACGGGCGCTTAACGTCTTATATGAGACAGCTCCCCGCTTCTCAGGGCTCGCCGGGATTATTTTTCCCGATTATGTCCAACAGTACGGAACGGATCACTGGGACGAATCCATGAAGGCGCTTCAGTATTTCACTCGTTTTTCCACTTCCGAATTTGCGGTCCGCCCGTATATCAGGCTTGACCGGGAGCGGATGTTCAAAGAGTTCCTTTCCTGGACGGAGCATCCGGACGAACATGTCAGAAGGCTTGCCAGCGAAGGCTCAAGACCGCGCCTCCCATGGGGAATCTCCATTCCGGCTCTTCTTGACGATCCTTCTCCGATTCTCCCTGTTCTGGACCGCTTGATGCAGGATGACTCGTTATATGTCAGAAAAAGCGTGGCGAATAACCTGAATGACATCTCCAAAACACATCCGGATCTTCTGCTACAGATCGCAGCCGAGCGGTTCGGAAGCTGTCCGCACACGAACTGGATTTTGAAGCACGCCTGCAGGACACTGTTAAAAAGAGGAGACAAACAGGCGCTTGCGGTTTTCGGGTTTGAAGACGCCTCCCGGATTTCATTGGAACGTTTTACACTGAATTCGGAAACGGCCGCCATCGGAACAAGCATACATTTTTCTTTTCAGATCCGCTCATCCGCCCGGCAAAAAGTCAGGGTTGAATACGCGATTGATTTTGTAAAGAAAAGGGGGCACCGCAGCCGCAAGGTGTTTAAGATGTCGGAGTCCGCCATGGATAACGGGGACGTAAAAACCTTCAGCAAACATCATTCCCTTAAAGATTTAACCACCCGCAAGCATTATCGGGGAATTCACACTCTGTCTATCATCATTAACGGAACGGTAAAAGGTTCGCTTGATTTTTCTGTTGAATAAAAAAACCCCTCCATTTCATAGATGGAGGGGTTTGGAGCTTATTCCGGGCTGCCGTAAAGCTCTTCAAGAGGTTTCATAATGATTTTGTTTAACTCGCCGATCAGCATGCTCATGCGCTGTTCCGCTTCCATCAGCTGAGAAATCAATTCATGCTGCTGTACGAGAGCAACCGTTTTTTGTGCCTGCTCTACCTCTTCCTGAGTGATTTCTTCACCTGACATCTGTTTCTGCTGCAGCTGCAGCTGTACATTGCGGAAGTTATCAAACATGCGTTTTGCCGATTCATCTGCGTTTACTTGATCATAAAGCCCTCTCAGACGGCTGTATTCATCACTGTTTCGCAAAGCTTTTTCAAGATCATATGCTGCATCATAAAAATGAACTGCCATAGTAACCGCTCCTTTCTTCCTTTCGGACATACCACTCCACTATAACAGACTGCGGAGCGACTTTCATCATCGGCGTATGTTTTCCTTAGAAAAGAATGACAAACAAAGCCTGAATTGCTCCGATTATCCCGCCGAGCAAACCGCCTAAATACGTTATCATCTTAAATTCTCTCTTGGAAATCGACAGCACCATTTCCTCCAGCCGTTCAACGGGAAACTGATCAACCTGCTCTTTGACCACTTCCTCAAGACGCAGCCGTTTCAGTACATCCTCCAAATGAGCGGCAATACTGCCGAGTGCCGCATCAAGCAGCTTCGGCGCGTACGTTCCCGTAATCTCCCCTTCATAACGGGAGATGATGTCACCGAGCCGGCATTCGAAAAAGGGCGCGGTTTGAAGTGCGGCCAAAGCCCGCTTTTTCATGCTGAACAGCAGATCTTTCGCATTCCACTTTTCATCGGCCTCATAAAGTGTATAAGATTTGAGCTTGCCCCATTCTTGAGAAAGCAGATCAGCCAGAAGCTTTTTCGTTTCCTCATTGCGCAAAAACTTTAACAGCTCAGGCAGCACACGGTCTGCCAAGCTTGAATTGCCGAGGAACATCTGCACCATGCTGCCGAGCATCCCCCGGGAATTCAAAAAGTCGTCAATCATATTTCCGAGCCTGTCTTTCCCTTCTTCGCTCTCAAAATAATCAATGCTCCGCTTCAGGATATAATCTGCGGCCATCGGGACTTTTTCATCCAGCTTTTCCTGAAGCTCATCAGGAAGCCAGTCTTTTATGGCGCGGTGCTCATATTTCCGGTACAGTTCCGAAAGCTTTTCATCGGTAAAACGGTCAATCCAGGCATCCGTTTTTTCCTGCGGATTCCGGATGCCCGCGGCGGCCAAAGCTTCGTGCACCGTCATCTCGGAAGCGGCCATTTTTTGCGTGAATTGTTCGGCGAAAAGAAGCGCCTGGTTTTTAACGGTATCTGATAAAAGCCGTTTTTTTATTCCTTCCGGGGTTAAAAGGTGGTTCGTCACCATGAGCCCCATTTGTTTTGCCAATTCATCCCGCCTTTTCGGGATCAGCCCCGGCGTAAACGGAACCCGTTTTCCGAACAGGTAATACGGCCGGTACGGACGAAATAACATCTGAATGGCAAGATGATTCGTCACCGCGCCGATCGCGGCTCCGATCACAATCATAAATAGAAACGTTCCTGCTATGCCCATTCCTTTTCTTCTGCCTCCATCTAATGTTCTATTTTCTTGATGATATATCTATTCGTATTATAGAGGCTGGCGTGCATGCGGGCAAATGAAGAACCTGAATTGTTGTTTGTGAGGAATAAGGCAAGATGCTGTTTCGTACTCTTTACAGTAGATCATCTTTTATGATGCGCCTTAGCATATTTATTGGATGGAAGGGCCGTTCCATCAGCGGCTTTTTGAATAAAGGGGGAGTAATAATATGACAACACTCGGTTTTATGTCTGTATCCCGCCGGCACGAAGAAGATTACGCCGGGGAATTGGCTGAAAGAGCGCCTCAATATAATGTGCGCTTAGCCCGCTTTACACCGTTTGATATATTTCCGGATTCTTTGCGCGTAAAAGCGCTCGTCTATCACCCGCAAAGCGGAAAGTGGAACGAAACGGAAATCGATATTCCCGAATATATTTACGACCGCTGTTTTTACGGAAAATCCGCTGAAGCGCAAAAAGCCAAACCGATCGTCGAATGGCTGAAAAAATATCGGAAAACGGAATTTATCGGCCGGGGGCTTCCTGATAAATGGACGGTCACGGATGCGCTCCAAAAACATCATCTGATCAGTCCCTATATTCCTGAAACGGCCGAAGTCAGCCGCTATGAACAGGTGCAATCATACTTAGCCAAGGAAAAAGCATGTATACTTAAGCCCGCTTTCGGCGCGGGAGGCAGAGGCATCATCCTGCTTGAAACAGGCAAAAAATCAATTACGGCCACTTACTATATCGGAAAAAACAAACAAACAAAATCATTTTCCAATCACGTGTCTTTTAAGTCTTGGTGCAAAAAAGTGCTGCAGCACCGCTATTTGCTTCAATCCTACTTAAATATCCAGGATAAAGAGCGGCATCCGTGCGACATCCGCATTTTCATGCGCAAAACTGAGTCAGGCGTTTGGGAAACGGTCGGAAAAGCGGTCAGAAGGGGTTATCAGAACGGTCTTTTATCTCATTTCCCCGGAGGATCTGAACCGATTAAGTTTGACACATGGTTTGAGGAAATTCCGAGAAAGCAGCAGGCCGTTTTATTGGATGATGTCTTTTCGATCACCCAATCCGTCCCTTATTTCCTTGACGAACGGTTCGGGCCGCTGTTTGAGCTGGGGCTCGATATTTGTTATGCCAAAGACGGACGCATCTGGCTTTTGGATGTCAATTCAAAGCCGGGGCGGAAAGCTATTTTAAGCGTGGCTCCGGAGGCGAAAGAGGATTTGTATACGAGTCCGCTGAGACGCTTCCGCGAACTTCAGTCACAGGAAAGCCGGAAAGGAGTATTACCGCGTGAATCATAAAGGGATGATTGTCGGCATCGATAAAAAAAGCAAAAATACGCTGTTTCTCCCCTCCTCCATGAAACGGGAAGGGCTTTTATCCGCTGCCTTCGGGACCAAGGTTGTCAAATGCCGTGTAGCCTTTTCTCAATCACTTGAAAAAAGCGCGCTCCTTTCTGAAGATTTGTTTGAGGAGCTGTTGATACCGCATAAAAGCCGGGCTGACTTTCTCATACACGGCCAGACGGTGCACATCGGTCCGCTGATCGGCGTTTTCACAGCCGGGTTCACATCATCGCCGACCCGCCCGTTAAGAGACCGCACAGACTTCTTTTCCAAGATGCTCTCTCTTCATGAACAGGCGAACGGATATTGTTTTGTTTTCGGTGCTCATCAGATCAACTGGGAAGAAGGCACCGTCCAAGCGCTGATTTATAAAGAAAACAGCTGGAAACGGACGGCCGTCCCGCTTCCGAATGTCGTATATGACAGACTCCCGAGCCGAAAAACGGAAGAAGTTCCGCTTTTACAACAGACAAAACAAAGGCTGATGAATGTCTATCAGATTCCGTGGTTTAATCCGCAATTCTTTAATAAATGGGACATTCATAAGCTTCTGGAAAAAAACAGTCTCACCGCTTCACTTCTGCCAAAATCTATCCTGCACCCGAATGCGGAAGCGTTAGAAACGTTATGCAGCACGTTTGACACCGTCTATATCAAACCTGCAGACGGCGCACTCGGAACGGGGATTTACAAGGTGGAAAAAACAGATGCCGGCTTATCTGTCAAACACACGAATGAGGAAAAAACGGTGGTGACGGCAGAGTATTCAGATGCGGCATCCTTCATGACATCATTTAAAGAAAACAATGACCCGTCCGCATTTTTAATTCAGCAAGGCATTGACCTGATCCGGCTGGATGGGCGCCCCGTCGATTTCAGGGTGCACACGAATAAAAACGCCGAGGGGAAGTGGACAGTGACGGCCATTGCGGCAAAAATTTCCGGTGAAAACAGCATCACGACGCATCTGGCAACCGGCGGAGAAGTCAGGACGTTAGCTGAATTATACGGCGATCCGCGCGAGAGAGTCGGCATGATGCGGAAACTTTCAAAAGCCGCCTTGGCGGTCAGCCGCGTGTTAAATGAGCACATTGAAGGTTTTATCGGCGAAATCGGTTTTGACCTCGGCGTCGATCATTCAGGGAAAGTTTGGATGTTTGAAGCCAATTCCCGCCCCGGGCGCAGCATTTTTTCCCATCCGAAGCTGAGATCGGTCGATTACCTGACAAAACGGAGAAATTTTGAATACGCGTCGTATTTATCAGAACGGTCCATCACCGCCCCGGAAAAACTTTGGCGGTGAGGCTGTCTTTTTTTTGGTTTACCCGGGACAGGCAATGAACGATGAGCTACAATGAACAAGATCAACATTTCCCATAAGGAGCGTGAACGTCATGATTTCGCACTTCAGCTGGAAACCGTTATTCAAAAAAGAGAAACTGCCCGGATGGCGGATTTCATTTTACTGGCAGGGTACGCATTACGAAGGGATTTACCATAAGTCCGGAGACATTGAATGGGGACACACACATCCGGGAAAAGAAGAGCCGGCTCTCGTAAAAGAGCTGCATGAATTAATGCTTTATCACATATATGACTGAAAGCTAAAAGCTCAGCCGCACCAGGCTGGGCTTTTCTTTTTCCTTCCGCTATTTACCACACCGTTTTCCGAATGAGATGCCGTTTGCTTTACCATAATACGTAGTACAAAGCGGCAAACAGCATTGGGTGAAGCCGAGCTGGCAATGGTTTTCATTCCGAAAATCATCGGCTGGTGCAATTCCAGCAAACCCAACCATACTACTTTATAAAGGAGATCATACAAATGGCAAACAACAACTCTTCAAACCAACTCGTAGTACCCGGCGCTGCTCAAGCAATCGACCAAATGAAATACGAAATTGCTTCTGAGTTCGGCGTAAACCTTGGCGGAGAAACAACTTCTCGTGCAAACGGTTCTGTCGGAGGAGAAATCACGAAACGTTTAGTATCTTTCGCACAGCAGAGCATGGGCGGCCAAGGCGTACAATAACTCAATAAATGGCTTACAGAAGGCGCGGGATACCGCGTCTTCTTTTATGCCGTCACCCTTTTTTCCTATTCCACATACCCTAGGAAAAAAGGAGGGAAAACATGTCATTCATTGCCTCAGTCAATTGGGAGCTGTTTCAGTTCGTAAGTGTCTCTTTGGTCAATGAATATGTTGCCCACCATTTCCCGTTTATTCACAGGTATTCTTTTCCCCGCTGTTTTGAATGATATAATGAGCGGCGAGGAGGTTTTTTACATGAACATCGCTTTACTCGGAGCAACGGGAAGAGTCGGACAGGCTTTTATAAAAGAAGCGCAGAAACATGGACACATGGAGATATTCGCTCTTGTCAGATCAGCCGGAACAGTCCTTCCCATTCCTGAAAAACATATCATAACAGGGAATGCGAGGCGGCGGGAAGATGTAAGCCGATTGATTTCCAAAGCGGACACAGTCGTGAGCTGTCTCGGCACGGACGGTGACGATACCCTTTCAGCCGCTATGACCCATATCATAGACGGCATGAAACGGCATCATGTTCAGCGTCTGATTACGATCGGCACCGCGGGTATCCTTCAATCACGGCTTATGCCTGATCAATACCGTTTTGAATCGGCAGAATCAAAACGAAAATCAACAAGAGCCGCAAAAGAACACGCCCGCGTATACGAGATGCTGCTGGCAGAGGATCTTGACTGGACGATCATCTGTCCCACCTATCTTCCTGACGGAGATGCTGCCGGAGTTTACCGGTTCGAACAAGATCGCCTTCCTGAAGACGGCGCTGAAATCACCGTCGGAGACACGGCGCATTTTCTGTACCGTGAGCTGATCAGCCCGCAGTTTGTCAGAAAACGGGTGGGACTGGCTTACTGAATGAAAAAAAGGGCGAATCTTTAGATTCACCCTTTCCGATTACACCGCGGACTTCGCCGTTCCTTTCTGCAATTCATACATTTGATGGTACTGCCCCTTTTGCGCCATTAATTCGTCATGGCTTCCCTTTTCAATGATGCGGCCCTTTTCCAGCACGAGAATCTGGTCTGCGTGTCTGATCGTGGAAAGCCGATGGGCGATAATAAATGTCGTACGCCCTTCTTGAACGACTTGCAGCGCTTTTTGAATGACTGCTTCTGTTTCGGTGTCAATGTGCGCCGTCGCCTCATCCAAAATTAAAATGGCCGGATCAAACACAAGCGCTCTTGCAAAAGAAATCAGCTGACGCTGGCCTGAGGACAGTGTGCCGCCTTTTTCAGTAACGGGCTCTCTGATGCCCTTTGGCAGAGATTTCAGAAGACTTGCGGCGCCGACTTGGCGAAGCGCTTCTTCCGCCTGCTCCAAAGAAATACGCTGATCATCGAGTGTCACATTGGAGCCGATCGTGCCCGAGAAAAGATACGGGTCTTGCAGCACAATGCCCATATGCGACCTCAGCTCCTGCCTCGACATGCCGTATATGCTCTGACCATCCAGCAGAATATCCCCTTTTTGAGCATCATAAAAACGGAACAGAAGATTCAGGATGGAGCTTTTGCCGGACCCCGTATGGCCGACGAGGGCGACCGTCTCCCCTTTTTCAGCTGTAAAGCTGATGTGTTTCAGCACCTCTTCTCCCTTTCGATATCCAAAAGAAACATCGCGGAATTCCACAGTTCCTTTCGCCTTTCTGTCTGCGGGAGCGCCTTCTTCTTCCGTTTCCTCCTCCTGTAAAAGCTCGAATACCCTGGCGGCAGAGACACGGGCCAATTCAAGCTTCGAAAATTGGTTGACAATTCCCGTAACCGGCTGGAATAAACGGTTTAAATAATCAACAAATGCATATAAAACGCCGATCGAAACAATACCGGCCGCACTCAGACTCGCGCCTCCGAAATACCATATCAGCCCGACAAACGCCAGATTGCGCAACACATTGACAAGACTGTGGGACATGAGAGAATTTAAGGACAGCATTTTGTTTTTGTAGCGGAAATGAGATTCATTCAATTCTTCAAATTCCTTCATCGTTTCCTTCTCTCGGCGGAACGCCTGAATAATCGGCATTCCTTGAATGGATTCGTTCATTTTCGCATTGATGTCACTGTTAATGGAACGGATTTTTTGGTTGAAGACGGATGCGTATTTGCGGTACACAACCGACCAGACCATTAAAATCGGGATAATCAGCAGGCAAACGGCGGCCAGCCTGACGTCAAGCATAAACAGCGCCGTAAAAATGCCGAGCATATAAACGCCGCTTGTGATAAATGTCGACAGCACCGTTACATATAAATCCCTGACCGCTTCTGTGTCATTCGTAATGCGGGCCACGACTTTTCCGGCAGGCAGATTATCAAAGTAGCGGATCGGCATTTTCTGAATGTGTGAAAATACATCCTGCCTCATGCGCTGTATGATCCGGTTCGCTCCCATCTGCAGCAGATAATGCTGGCCGTAATGAAAACATACGGAAAACATGAGCAGTCCCGCGTAAATGGCGGTCAGCGTCAGCAATCCTTTTATTTCGGGACGGTAAAATTGAAAAATCTCCTGTCTTGATAACGTAATGGCGGGATATGACCTGCTTTCTTTACCGTTTGATATTGTCAGCCGGCCGTCAGACACCGAACGGTTTCCGTCAAAACTGACGGGACGGTCAACAAAATAGTAGCCCGCACCGACTTGATAAATGTGCGCCTCTCCGGTTTTGTCCGCCCCCGGTTTGAGCCGGTCCTCCCTGACATAATCATGCCCCCGGAACCTGACGGCGCCCGGATCGTCCGCAGAGGCTTTAACCCATGTTTTTTCAATGCCGAGAATGTGGTCGTCAATCATTTTTTTTCCGATAAACGGGCCGGTCAGCTCAGTGCCGACCGCAATGATGAGCAGGACGACCGCCCATATCAGCAGCTTCTTATATTGAAGCGCGTAATTCCATAATCTTCTCCCGGTCTTCATGCGCCCGTCCCCCCTTCTTCAAGAGAGGACAGCTGCTGCCTCTCATATTGTTTTCGATACCAGCCGTTCTGCGCCAATAGCTCCCGGTGCGTGCCTCTTTCAGATACCCGGCCTTCATCCATGACGAGAATGAGATCTGCGTGTTCAACTGCCGAGAGCCGGTGGGTGGTGATAATCGTTGTTTTATGCCGCCGTTTTTTACGGATGCTGTCAATGATGGCGGCTTCCGTTTTCGCGTCTACGGCAGATAGCGAATCATCTAATATGAGAATGTCCGGATCGGTCAAAAGCGCTCTCGCAATTGAGATGCGCTGCTTTTGTCCGCCAGAGAGCGCTACGCCCTTCTCGCCGACAAGCGTCTCAAGCCCGTCGGAAAGCATGCCGATATCGTTTTCAAAATGCGCATCTTTCAGCGCGCTGCCGATTTCCTCTTCGTTTGCATCCTGCCGTCCGTAAAGCAGATTCTCTTTTACAGTCTTTGAAAATAAAATATGATCCTGCGGCACATAGCCGATCCACCCGCGGAGCTCCTCAAGCGGAATCTCCTGAATCGGAACGCCTGTAAACGTGATTGCTCCCGCACCGGGCGGATATTCACGCAACAGCTGCTTAATGATCGTCGTCTTTCCGCTTCCCGTCTTCCCGACGATGCCGAGTGTCTGCCCTTTCTCAACGGAAAATGACACATCGGAAACCGCCGGTCCAGCTCCGATCGGATATGTGAAAGTCACATGTTCAAAAGCAAGACGCCCGGGCTCCTTGATGCCGGCGGGGTGCTTGGGTCCTGTCACGTCAGGCTCATAGGAAAGCGTCTCATTGACACGATCCAAGGAGGCATTTCCGCGCTGCATGATATTGATTAATTCTCCGATCGCAAACATCGGCCAGATCATCATTCCGAGGTACACGTTAAACGATACCAGCTCTCCCAGCGTCAGCCGGTTTTGAAAAACGAGATAAGCGCCGTAGCCGAGACCGATGAGATAGCTGAGGCCGACGAGAAGTTTCACAGTCGGTTCAAAAAGTGAATCGATAAACGCCACTTTCATATTTTTCTCATATACATCCGCCGTCATATCACCGAACCGGCTGACATCATTTTTTTCCTGCACGAATGCCCGGATGACCCGGACGCCGGATACTGACTCCAGCACCTTGTCATTTAATGATCCGAAAGCATCCTGCGCTTCCGTAAACCGCTCATGGATCTTTTTTCCGTACAGGCTGACCGCAGCCGCCATTATCGGCAGCGGAATAATCGCGGCAAATGTCAGCTTCCAGCTGATGAGAAGCCCCATTGTCAAAAATATCGTCAGCATATACATCGTCGAATCAATGAGCGTTAAGACCCCGAAGCCCGTCGTCATACTGACGGCCTGCAAGTCATTTGTCCCCCGCGCCATTAAATCGCCCGTTCTGTATTTCTCGTAAAACGGCGGTGACATTTGAAGAAGCCTTCCCATCAGCTTTGAACGGAGAATCTTCTCCATGACATTCGCCCCGCCGAAAAGCTGATACATCCAAAAATAAGACAGTAAATAGACGGCTGCCGTTAATGCGAGAAAAACACATATGTAAAACAGCATCCCGCTTTTTGTAAACACACCCGCCTTCATATCGTCTATCGCGTTACCAAGAAGTTTAGGCGGAAACATTTCAATGACATTCACAATCAATAACAGAACAATCGCTGTCGTATAGCGCAGCCAATAGGCTCTAAAAAACCACGCGAGCTTTTTTAATACAGTAAACAAATACCGTCATCCCCTTTCATCAATCAGCCGCCCTCAAGCTTTTCCGGATTGTTTTTCATTGTTTTCGCTAATACCGCCACATGCATCACACCTGTCTTTCTTTCATTTTTTTGTATAAAAAAAGACATGAAGCCTCAGCTCCATGCCTCTTATTATTATAAATAAGGTACAGACCCGCCGTTTATGCGCGACTGCCCCGTTTTTAAGCAAATGTTCAGAAAACGGAAGCTGTATGGGAGTCACGCCGGTATTCAGCTGAAGATGAGTTGACAAGCTTTAGTTTTGACATGATCCATACCTCCTTTTTCCCTATATTGTTCCTTCATCATATAAACAAATCCTTTTTTTGTCAATGCAGGTTTTACATTTCTGCCATACGGGTATTGTAAAACAAACCTTTTTTACTGAAAGGATGAGGCCGATGTTTCACGCGGACCGGTTGATAGCAGCTTTTGACGGAAGTGATGATAGTAAAAAAGCGCTCCAAAAAGCCATAGACCTTTCAAAAACGTTTCACGCGGATTTAACGGTCGTACATTCCCACAATGCAAAAGATACCCGGACGATTGTTGATCCCCCGAGGCCGGGAGCCGGGGCAACGTATATCGGCGGCGGGATTGCAAGCGTTCCTGACCCGCTCCAGGCGGAAAGAATCTCCCCTGATCCGATGATTTATGAAGACCGTACGGAAGAAATCGTTGCGGAAGCGAGAATGCTGATGAACGACAGCCAGATTGACGGGGATATCGACATTTTAGAAGGTGATCCCGCTGATGCCATTATCGAGCATGCCGACCGTATATCGGCGGATTTGATCGTCATGGGGAGCCGGGACCAGAACAGGCTGAAAAAACTTTTATTCGGAAGCGTCAGTGAAAAACTGTCATCGAAATCCGATATTCCCGTGCTGATCGTAAAATAATTCTTTCTGTAAAGCAGCTTAATCAAAAGCTGCTTTTTTTACAGCTCCCGGCTGTTTCTTCTTTTTTTCGGCATCACAAAAAAACTCGCCATGATCAAAAAATCGATGCACAATACGACAGACCAGCCCTTTAACAGTACGCTGAGCGCTTCGGTGCGGGAAGCGTCCTGAATGAGAAATACCGTTCCGGCTAAAAGAACGCCGCCGATGACAAACGCTAATACATGTCTCCCCCACCCTTTTGCATAATGTTTGGCATAATCCAGTCCGTACCGCTTGACCGGTTTTGCCCCTTCCTTGACCACATAATAGCGGAACCGCTCATCCGCCCATTGAATCATGCTTTTCCCGAAGGCGACAGACACTCCGATATAAATGGCCGCCACCGCATGCGCCATAGTCGCCGCCGCCCCTCTGTATAAATCAGCTGCGGCCGCCAGAAACAGTACGGCATCCAATAAAGGAATGAGAGCGAAAAAAAACATTCCGAGCTTTTGCCGCCTGAATATATAGCGCGCCGCCAATCCGAAGATGACAGCCGCCCAAAACGCAGCCTCACAAATGACAATCAACCAAGCAATCGCGTTCAATCCGGTTCCCCCTTATCGTTTTCTAAAATGCATTGTATCACTGCTTTTTATTTAATACAACTGTATTACAAAATTGCAAGAAAAAATATTTCCTGTTACACTGGAACCATGCCTAAAATAATCGATCATGAAAAAAGAAGAAAACAAATAGCCGAAGCCACTTGGCGGACGATTTTGGAGCGGGGAATGGAAGGAGCGACAGTGAGAAACATCGCCCAGGAAGCGGGTCTTTCTTTAGGCGCGCTGAGGCACTATTTCACCACACAGGATGAGCTTTTAGGGTATGCGATGACACTCGTAAAAGAAAAAGCGGCCGCCAGAATTAACGAAGTTGCCATGAAAGATCTGCCGCCGAAAGAAAAAGCGGTGCGTCTGATGCTTGAAATCATCCCGACAGATGAAGAAACGATGGCTGAAATGGAGGTATGGTTCGCTTTCACAGCTTATGCCAGACATAAGGGAGAAGAGTTTCATCCCCAGCAGGACGGGATCTTGGCATATATCCGCGGCCTGATTGACTGGCTGGATGAAAATAAGCTTCTGAAACCGAATCTTGATAAAGAGATCGAAGCGGAGAAAATGTACGCCATCGCCGACGGATTGGCGCTGCATGCCATGCTTGAACCTGATCGTCTTTCAAAAGAGAAGATCTCCCGTGTGCTCGTTCAGCATATCGAATCTCTTTTTATCTGACTGAAGCAAAAAGGCCGGATGTGTTCCGGCCTTTTTTTCAGCTTATGACTGAACGCCGAGCTCCTGCTGAATGTGCGACTGAAAAGCCTCCTGAATCGTTTTGGCTACAGGTCCCGGCGCGCCGCTTCCGACCGGTTTTCCGTCAAGGGTTACGATCGGGATTAATTCAGCCGTCGTTGACGAGATGAAAATTTCATCCGCATCCCTGAGTTCGTCTTCGGTAAGAGCCTTCTCCCGCACCTCAATCCCGTTTTCTTTCATCAGCTCTAACAGTTTCATCCGCGTAATGCCGTTTAAAATCAGCTCATTTGCAGGATGCGTCCGGACAGTGCCGTTTATGACGGCGTATACATTGGAAGAGGTTCCTTCCGTAACCGCTCCGTCCCTTATCAGCACCGCTTCATAAGCGCCTGCTTCATAGGCTTTTTGTTTAATCATCACATTATACAGTAAATTCAGACTCTTAATGTCACACCTCAGCCAGCGTTTGTCTTCCGCCGTTATGGCCTGCGCTCCGGCTTTTTGTTCATTTTCCGGTTTTTTCACTGAAAAGGTGTATGCCGTCGTCTGCGGTTCCAATCCTTCGTCATACTGGTGCTTCCGCGGCGCCTTCCCTCTCGTCGTCTGTATATAGACCCCGCCGTCAATGAGTTTGTTTTCCTGTACGAGCTTTTGCAGATCCCATTCTATGTCCTCTGCGGAGAACGGCAGGGTGATGCCGATTTCTGCGGCGCTTCTGAAAAGACGGACGATATGCTCACGCAGACCGAATAAGGCGCCGTTATACACTCTGATGACCTCATACACACCGTCACCGAATTGATATCCGCGGTCCTCAATATCAACTGCCGCTTCTTCACGATCAATCAACTGGCCGTTTACTAATGTCTTCATGTAAACCCTCCTAATCGTTATCTGCCGTGATGTACATTCTCAGCTGTTATTGTCAACTATTCTATCATACTGAACGAGCCGGCTGCGGAGTTTATTTTTTTCTTAAAATCTTATTATTCGACATCTTTTCTATGTCTTTTCCAGTTTTGTTCCTGTATACTTGATTCGACATACATATGCTGTTAACTTATGGCACTTCGCAAGCCTCCGCTGTTATCGGCATTATGCAGAAACTTATGCTACTGGAGAGATTGTTATGCGCAACACAAAAGAAGGTGCTTCCCCTTCTCTGTTTTCATTGGCTTTTAAACTTACGAGTTTAGCAGTTTTGTGCGGACTGCTTCTGGTAATCGTCATAATGGGATATTCCGCTTCCGCCGCAAAAAACAAACAGGTCACCGTGACCGCAAACGGGCAGCTTCGGGATGAAGCAGAAAGCCTGCGGCTGAAAAATGATTCTCCCGACGTCTTAATGAAACATTTGCAGAAAGAGCGTGACCCAGGGAAAAAAACGGTATATTTAACCTTCGACGACGGGCCGTCTCCATATACTGAACAGCTGTTGAATGTATTGAAGGCAAATGGCGCAAAGGCCACTTTTTTTATGCTTGAACCGCGGATGAAAGCCTATAAGCATTCCGTGCAAAGAGCGAAGCAGGAAGGAATCGCGCTCGGCCTGCACGGCGTGACGCACGATAATCACCTGTTTTATCAAACACCGACATCACCGCTGAACGAAATGCAGCAGGGACGCGATACGCTCGAGGCAATCACCGGAGTAAAAACGGATCTTGTCCGCACGCCTTACGGCAGTAAACCGTCATTGACGGCTGCCCAGATTAAGAATCTCGAAAAAGGCGGATTCGTGTACTGGGACTGGACGATAGACAGTGAAGACTGGAAGTACAAAAACGCACGGTACGTGCCAGAAGTATTGAATCAGCTCGCATATTTGGAAAGCGTTCATACGAGCAGGCCGCATGTCATTTTAATGCACGATCTGCCTGCGACGGTGCACGCTTTGCCTAGCCTGATCCAAAAACTGAAAGCCCAGGGCTACTCCTTTGATGTTCTGACGGATCAAATGATTCCCGTCCATGAATAAGAAAAGCCGGATCTGTATATGATCCGGCTTTTTTATGTCGCGGCGCTGATCCGTTTTGCAAATTCACCGATCTTCTCATGGATGACAAGATCAAATAAATGGTCGCAATATGTCGGCTCAAGGTTAATGATCACCTGCTTCAAACCGGGAATCCGGCCCGCATCCTCAGGGACAAACCTTGCCGGCGCCACTTCAAGCGAAGTGCCGATCACAAGAAGAAGATCAGCTTTATCAAGCTTTTCATAAAGGGTTTCAAAATGCTGAACGAGATCGCCGAACAGCACGACATCCGTTTTTAATACGGTGCCGCATACCGCATGATCACCGATTTCCGCCGTACATTCCGGCACTTCGTCCTTCAGCAGATGAGAAAGCCCGTAGCGCGCTCCGCAGCGGGGGCATGCGGCGGTCTGAATTGAACCGTGAAGCTCATAGACACTGCTGCTTCCCGCTTTCTTATGCAGCCCGTCAATATTCTGCGTGAAAATGTCTACCTGCTTTCCCCGCTTTTCAAGATCCGCCAAATACGTATGGCCGGCATTCGGCTCATAGCCTCCGCTCATTTTCATCTGAAAGAGCTGTTTGAATTTAGGCCAGAATTCACGCGGACGGCGTTCAAAGTATTCCCTGCTCATCGCTTCCATTCTGGAGGTGTCTTCGGTCCATATACCGCCCGCCGAACGAAAATCAGGAATGCCGGATTCCGTGCTCATTCCCGCTCCCGTCAGCACCACGATACGTTCCGCCTGATTGATCAATGTCATAAACGCTTCCACTCTTCCACCGCCTTTTCTTTTTATCATATCATGAAAAAAGAACGGCGCCTGTTATGCCCGTTCTTTTTCTCCGGAATGATCCTTCACATGAACCGGATCATCGTGGCTCTTCTGTTTTACGAATACATTCTGGCCCGGATAGGCGAACTCCACGCCTTCCTCAGCAAAAATATCAATAATTCGGCGGTTGATATCCTGCCGCACGTCCAGGCTTTCCGCCCAGACGATGGTCTTTGTGTAAAAGTTGAAAAACAGATTATAATAGCTGTCCGCAAACACGTCAAAGTTAACCATAATCGTATCATCATGCACGCCTTCATGTTCACGAAGCATTTCTCTGAGCCTTGTGATGCACCGCTCTAAACGATCAATCGGCGTCGCATAAGAAACACGAACGGAAAACGTGACCTGGCGCTTCGTCATCCTCGTCCAGTTTGTGATGGCTTCCATGGACAGCGTTGAATTGGGCACGGTAACAAGCGCCCCCTGCGCCGTCCGGAACCTTGTGCTTCGGAATGTGATATCTTCAACGCCCCCCGTTACAGATGACGTCTCGACCCAGTCGCCGATCGTAAACGGCTTTTCCGTAATGATGATAATGCCGCCGAAAAAATTGCTGATCGTATCTTTAGCCGCGAGCGCGAAGGCCAATCCGCCAAGTCCGAGTCCGGCCACGAACCCGTTTACATCATAATTGAATTCCTGCGCGATCACACTGACGCTGAGCGCGAGAATGACAAAGCGCAGCACCTTGGATAAAAACGGCGCCAAAATGTCATCCATATCAAGCTCAAAGCGCTGATTGACTTTATGAAATAAAAACGAAGACGCCGATGTCAGATTGCAAAGCCCCCAGGCGATCAGCGCAACGATCAGAGAGCGGTACAATTTTTTGACAATGTCCATCTGCCCGTCTAAAAACGGCGAATACTCAATCGCCAAAAACAGACCCAGCGCCACGAAAAACCATCTGGCCGGCTTGTCAAACGCTACGGCAATCTGTTTGAATATGTCGGTTTTCGGCTTGTTCGCCAATTTGTAAACGAGCTGAAAAAAGTATTTGACAAACAGTTTTCTCAAAACGAGAAAAGCCGCTAAAATTCCGATGCTGATACTGATCTGCGAAATATGGTCAAGCGTAAAAAAGCTCTGAAATTGTGTCATCATGGCATGCTCCTTTGTCTTGTCGAAAATCTATTATACTAAAACATTCGGACATCAGCTTCTTTTAATGTCTTTAGGCAGCCTGAAAAACCCCGGCATCAGAGCACAGCCGGGGTTTTCACACATTCGTTCATCTTTCAGCCAGATACAACAGGGTCAGGCACTATTTCTTCTTTGATTGTGTCTGTTTCAGGAGAGTCGCTTTTTGGATTTCAGCATCGGTTTCGGCCTTAATTCTTTCTTCCACTTTCAATCTCCCTTTTCCCATGATCTCGCCTCCTTTTTGCCATTATAAATCATCACTGCGGATTGTAAACCGAAAAAAGCACTATCTTTATTCCAAAAAAATACTGTTTCGCACATTCACCAGTTTGAATCGCTGTGCATATACGAATCTGATATAATAACAGAAATGCCCATGAGGGGAGCTGACAAGCTTGTATACCATCGCTCATCGCGGCGCATCCGGTTACGCGCCCGAAAATACATTTGCGGCATTTGATATCGCTGCCGAAATGAACGCTGATTTCATTGAGCTTGACGTCCAGCTCACAAAAGACGGCCAGATTGTCGTCATCCATGATGACAAAGTCGACCGGACGACGGACGGCTCCGGTTTTGTAAAAGATTTTACGCTGAAGAAGCTGCAGTCTCTGGACGCCGGCAGCTGGTATGGGGCTGAGTTTAAAGGGGAGCGGATTCCCCTGCTCGAAGAGGTCTTGAAGCGTTATCATTCTAAAATCGGATTTTTAATTGAACTGAAAGGGCACGTTTCTCAAGTCGGTCTTGAAAAAGCAGTCGGCCAGCTGTTAAGCAGGTTTTCCTTTTCCATCCACCCTATCGTTCAATCATTCAGCCTCAAGTCGATTCAGACCTTTCACGACATGTATCCGTCCGTTCCGACTGCAATTATTGCAAGACCCAGCTTCGGGATGTTTTCCAAAAGCCAGCTGGCCGCCTACAAATCAGCCGTACATTATGTCAATATTAAATATACCCGCCTGAATCGGTTCTTGATTTCCACCGCTCACAGACACGGCCTGAAAGTGTTTGCCTGGACGGTCAGAAATCAAAAGACGGCCCAAAAGCTGCAAATGATGGCAGTTGACGGCATTGTAACTGATTTTCCGGATTTTATTTCTAAGGATGGCTGATATGAAACAATACATCGCAATTTTTATCGGAGGCGCGCTTGGCGCTTTGCTCCGCTTTGAAATGAGCGCGCACATTCACAGCGGTTCTTTCCCGGCGGCCACTTTCCTCGAAAACGCGGCGGGAAGCCTTTTACTCGGTCTTATTACGGGTTATTTCATCATTCGGGCTAAACGCCCTCTTTTGACCGCCTTTTTAGGAACCGGTTTTTGCGGAGGTTTCACGACGATGTCAACCTTCGCAAAAGAAACCATTTTTCTGCTGCAATCGTCTCCCGCAGCGGCTTTTTGTTATGCTGCCGCGACATTAATCTCTGGCATTGCCCTTGCATACGCCGGCATTTTCTGGGGACGGCGGATTGCCCTTCACGCAGCGGGAAGGGGGCATGATACGCCATGACGATTGTCCTGATGCTTATCGCAGCGGGTATCGGAGCGGTATTACGGTCTCTGCTGGGTAAAGCAATTTCAGAAAGAACAAAAAGTTTTCCGATTCCGCTTGGAATGGCTGCGGTCAACCTGCTCGGCTCCTTCGGCCTCGGCATGTTCACCGGACTGGGCCTGGATAATCCTTCCGCCGGCATCATCATCGCGACGGGCTTTTTCGGTGCGTTTACGACCTTTTCCACGTTCAGTATTGAAGCCGTGCAGCTGATGATGAACAACCGCATAAAGGAAAGCCTGCTCTACATCGCTGTTTCAGCAGCCGGAAGCCTTTTGGCGTTCTGGTGCGGCTTCATTATCATGTCCATTTAAAAAAACCTTGAGCTTATTTTTCGCTCAAGGTTGCGTTATGAAGCATGACCGTTTCAGGCACGGGCAGCTGGCGGTTTATTGTTCCCTGACCGCCCGGGCGGCCCTGTTCTTCTTTGAGTTCAAGCTGTTTAATAAACCGGCCGTCCATTTCTAATATGAGGGCAGTGTATCCCCCGATTTGTATCGACTCACCCGCACAGATGTCAATATTCCGTTTCAGCACAAGACCGCCGATCGTGTCGACTTCCTCTTCAATCCCTGCGCCGAGAAGATGATTCACCTGATCAATCCGAACCTTTCCGTCCAGCACATAATGGCGTTCGGACAGCTTTTGAATCTGCGGCTGTTCATCCTCATCAAATTCGTCTCTGATATCGCCGACGATTTCTTCAAGGATGTCTTCGGTCGTCACAAGACCGGACGTTCCGCCGTATTCATCAGACAATATCGCCAAATGAATCCGTTCTCTCTGCATTTTTATCAGCAGGTCGTGTATCGGGATCGTCTCGATGACTTCAATCACCGGGCGGACGTAAGACGTGATGGATACTTCCTCTTTTTCATCTTCTGTCATAAACAGCAGATCTGAAAAGAGATGCTTCGTATTGATCATGCCGATGACACTGTCTTTGTCCCCGTCCGTTACGGGCCAGCGCGTATATTTGTCTTTCAGCATCATATCAAGCATTTCCGGCACGTCCATATCAGTGGAAACAGCCGCGATTTCTTTTCTCGGGATCATGATTTCCTTGGCGATCCGATTATCAAAATCAAAAATTTTATTCACAAATGTATATTCAGACGGATTGATTTCTCCGTTTTTTAAACTTTCTGACAGCAGGAACCGCAGCTCTTCTTCAGAGTGGGAGCCTTCATGCTCAGATGCCGGCTTTAATCCGGCCAAACCGGTCAGAATTCTCGCGGAGCCGTTCAGCACCCAAATAAACGGGAACATGAACACGTAAAATAACCGAAGCGGTCCGGCAATCCATAACGTCAGCTTTTCCGCTTTTTGAATCGCAACCGTTTTAGGCGCAAGCTCACCGACGACGACATGTAAAAACGTAATCAGCCCGTACGCCGCAGCAAAAGCAATCACATGCTCAGCTGAATCCGGCAGCCCCATGCCCTGAAACACAGGATGAAGCATCCGCTCAAATGCAGGCTCTCCCAGTACGCCGAGCCCGATGGATGTGAGTGTAATGCCAAGCTGCGAGGCGGATAAATACTCATCAAGATCCGTAATGATACGCTTTGCGAGCACCGCCCGTCTGTTCCCTTCTGAGATGAGCTGATCGATTCTGGATCTTCTCACTCTGACGATCGCAAATTCACTCGCCACGAAAAATGCGGTTAACGCAATGAGCACACCGATTAAAATCAAACTGTCAATATCGTCCATTTCACCTTATCCCGAATTGAAGGATAAGGACGTCACCTCCTGATTTCATCGTTTTTTCTTAAGCGAGAGGAACGAAATGGGTGATTGACTACACAGAGGGCCCCATCCTGCCACCTCCTAAGTCAAAGCATGATTGTCATTTGTATAGTTTATTGTATCACAACTCCATTCTTTCATCATTTTCAGATTTTTTTATCATATAAAAAACAGCCTTCAAAAAGAAGGCTGCCGTTATCTGCTTCGGAAATGATTTTCTAAACAAAGCGCCGTATTAATCCCCCCGAATCCCATGCTTAAGCTTAACGCATGGTGTACGGTATGGATGCTCGGCCCGTCGGTCACCCACTGAAAAGAATCGTCAATCGGCTCCGTTAAGTTTCGGATCGGATGAAGCTTGTTTTCCCGCATTTGCAAGAGAGCAGCAATGATTTCCACCGTTCCGGCCGCACTCAGACCGTGTCCGGTAATCGATTTTGTCGCATTAATCCGCGCGTGCGACAGGCCGCTTTCAGAAAGCGCCCGGCATTCAGTCTTATCACCGATCGGCGAACCGGTGCCGTGCGGGTTGATGTAATCGATCTCTTTTGCTGAAAGACCGGCCCGCTCCAGCGCCTGGCGGATCACCGTCATTTCGCCCTCTGCTGAAGGATTCGGGTTGCGGTTTGCATCGGAAGCCATCCCCCAGCCCTTTAAGCCGGCCCACGAACGCGCGCCCCTCTGTTCGGCAGATTCAGCGCGTTCCAGCACAATCGCCCCGCACGCCTCTCCGAATATAAACCCGTCCGTATGCCGGTCAAACGGGCGGCAGGCGGCTTCAGGCCGTTCAGCGTATGTATCAGTGCCCATCGCTCCCAAAGAACGGAGAGCATGACACTCCATGTACGACAGATCGGCCAGCGCCCCGATCACGATGCACCGGTCAAACAGGCCTCCTTTGATTCCTTGAGCAGCCTGAATAACCGCCGCCTGGCCGCTTGCCGACGCGCCGCCGACCGTAAAGGCCGGCCCTTTTATCCCGAATTGCTCCGTACAAAGCCCCGACAAATCACTATCCATAAAAGAAAGCCCGTATGTCGGATTTACAAATTGCGGCGTTTCACCGTTTTTCTCAAAGACCTGCAGCAATTCGCGCTGCGTCATATTCGAGCCGCCGATGATCAGACCGGTGCGGCTGTGGTCAGCGCCGTCTAATTGAGCGTCATGCCACGCTTCATATAAAGCGATAAGCGCCGTCTTTCCTGATAATGCGGCCCTTCGGTACAAGCGCTTGGACAGCGCGTCCGGCGGCGTTAATTCGCTAAGCTCCGCGCCGATAAACGAACTGCCTTTCTGCCGGCCGGGCCGTTTCATCACATCAAAGGCGTGCCGCCCCTCCATGAGCGCATCGAGAAACGCCTCCTTGCCTTGTCCGACCGCGGTTAAGACTCCGATTCCTGTAATGCTGATGTCTGACGTGCCATTATTTCTCCTCGACATTTGTCCGTTCTCCCATCTTTATGTATTGGAAGCTATGAAGAAAAATCTTGATACAGTGCTTTGAAAATATCGCGCGACTGTCTGATCTGTTCTGAAGGCACGCTGAAAGATAATCGGAAATAGCCGCTTTTTCCAAATCCGCTGCCGGGTACGATCAATAGTTTGTATTTCTGTGCGGCATGCATGCAGAACGCCACCTCGTCTTCAATCGGTGATTTCGGAAAGACGAAAAAGCCTCCTTTCGGCATTTCAAATTCGAAGCCGGCTTCTGTGAGGATGTCCACCATAAGGTCTCTCCGCTTTCTGTAAGGTTCAGCGTCAATCGAAAGATCATCCATTTTCGCCACGGCGCGCTGCATCATGACCGGAGCGTTCACAAAACCGAGCGTCCGGTTGCAGAAAACGAACGCATCCGTCAGAAGATCGCCCTCAGGCATTTGGGCGTCTGCCGCGATATACCCGAGCCTTTCCCCCGCAATGCCGAGATCTTTACTGAACGAACTGACTAAAATCACGCGGTGATACGCCTGAAACGGATTCGCCTGCTCTTCTCCGTAGATCAGCTGGCTGTACGGTTCATCAAATAAAATAAATATGCTTTGGCCGTTCCGCTCTTCGGCTTCTTTTAATAAGGCGCCCAATTCGTTAAGGTTTTTCTGGCTGAGCACAGTCCCCGTCGGATTATGCGGCGTATTAACGATCAGTCCTTTCGTACGGGGGGTGATCGCACCTTTAACCGCTTCAATATCAATCTCAAATGAGTCAGTCAGCGGGCAGATGACGGGTCTGCCGCGGTAATTTTCAACATACGCTTTATATTCCGCAAAATAAGGCGAAAGGAGGATGACTTCTTCCTCCGGGTTTAAAATGCTCTTCAGCGCGACATTCAGCGCCCCGCCGGCTCCGACCGTCATGACTGTATGCCTGGCGGAAATTTCTGTCTGAAACCGCTCTGACAAAAAGCGCGCAACCTTTTCTCTCGCCTCCGGAAGCCCCTGGTTTTGTATGTATCCGTGCCGCCCTGTTTCAGCCGCTTCGCAAAGCGCCTTTTTAAACGTTTCAGGCGGCTCCGCAACCGGATTTCCTATTGAAAAGTCAAACACCTTATCGGCGCCGAACTCTTTTTTCAGCCGCGCGCCTTCATCAAATAGTTTGCGTATCCATGAACCTTTCTCCAGATTCTGTGTCACTTCCCGTGATAAATCGGCCACTGTCATCTGTCCCTTCTGTCTTTTTCTTCCGTTTCTATTTACAATGATTATGAAAGATTTACCTGGCGCAGTCAACGCTTTTTCAGACAGCCCGCCGCGCCGTTTCAGGAGAAAGACGGAAAACAATAAACTTGTGCAAACTCCCCTTCATATATTAAACTATTCTCATAACTATAACGTGATGGTTGGGGAGGGATTTAGATGGGGCTGAGACTTATCGCATCAGTGAATTAGCAGAGCTTGCCGGTGTAACGAAACGCACGGTGGATTACTACACAAACCTCGGGCTTTTAAAGCCTGACAGGTCTTGTTCGAACTATCGTTACTACGATACACTTGCACTTAATCGGTTAAAGTTTATAGTCGCTTGTAAAAAGCAGCGATTGGCCCTGTCTGATATAAAAGATCGACTGGAGAACCAGTTTCCCTCTTCAGCCCTGCCTGACGATATTGGAAATCTGGCATCGGAAATTGATCACATGAATCAAAACATCTCCGTGATCTTGAATCGGTTTGAAAAGCTTGAACCAGAGGAGCGCGCCCAGCTGAAAAAAAGGCTGGCTCCTGAAAAGCTTGCAGTGCTTCAATCATTTATGCTGCTGTTAAGTTAAACCATTATCTTACTAACAGGAGGTGTTACCTTCATCTTCCCAAAAGGAGTGAAGGTTCTAATTGGACATTGTGAATTTGATTTTAGTCGCGGTTTTAATCGCGCTGACGGCATTTTTCGTAGCATCTGAGTTTGCGATAATCAGAATCAGAGGCTCACGGGTTGACCAGCTTATAGCAGAAGGAAATAAAGCCGCAATCGGTGTCAAAAAAGTGACCACGCATTTAGATGAGTATTTATCGGCGTGCCAGCTCGGCATAACATTGACTTCCATCGGTCTTGGTGTCTTAGGCGAATCAACGATTGAACGCTTGCTTCATCCGCTTTTCACAAAGATAAACGTACCAAGCTCATTATCGCATATTATTTCATTTATTCTCGCCTATGCGATCATTACATTCTTACACGTGGTCGTGGGAGAATTGGCGCCGAAAACAGTCGCCATCCAGAAAGCGGAAGCCGTTTCAATGCTGTTTTCGAAACCGCTCATTTGGTTTTACCGCATCATGTTCCCGTTTATCTGGCTTCTGAACAACTCCGCCCGTCTTTTAACGAAGGCGTTCGGTCTGGAGACGGTGTCTGAAAATGAGCTTGCCCACTCTGAAGAAGAGCTGCGCATTATTTTATCGGAAAGCTATAAAAGCGGTGAAATCAACCAGTCTGAATTTAAATATGTGAACAAAATCTTTGAATTTGACGACAGACTTGCAAAAGAAATCATGATTCCGCGTACGGAAATCGTCAGTCTGCCGCATGATATCAAAATCTCTGAAATGATGGACATCATTCAGATTGAAAAATATACCCGGTACCCTGTCGAAGAGGGTGACAAAGATAATATTATCGGCGTTATTAACATTAAAGAAGTGCTGACCGCCTGCATAAGCGGCGAAGTATCAGTCGACTCGCCGATTACCGATTTTGTCAATCCGATCATCCATGTGATTGAGTCGGCACCGATTCACGATCTGCTTGTAAAAATGCAGAAGGAACGGGTTCATATGGCGATTCTGTCGGATGAATACGGCGGAACAGCGGGGCTTGTCACCGTTGAAGACATTATTGAAGAAATCGTCGGGGAAATCCGTGATGAATTTGATATCGATGAAATCAACGAAATCCGTAAACTCGGCGACGGCCATTACATGCTTGACGGCAAGGTCCTGATTGATCAAGTGAACGAACTCCTCGGCATCCATTTAGAAAATGACGAGGTCGACACCATCGGCGGCTGGTTCCTTACCCAGAAATACGACGTCGAACAATACGACTCGATTATCGAAGAAGGCTGTGAATTTATCATTAATGAAATTGACGGCCACCACGTCGCATATATCGAAGTGAAAAAACTGGCGTTTGATGAACTGCTGGAAACCGCCGAACAAAAAGAAGCATAACAAAAAAGCTTGCGCGTCTGATACAGACGGCAAGCTTTTTTTCATTTACAATTGTTCAAGTTTTTTCTCAAGCTCTTTAATTCTGGCATTCAGCTCTTCTGTCATGGCCGCAAGCCTCTCCTTCGGCGCAAGATCGGAAAAGTCCTCCAAAAAAATCGGCTCTCCGATGATAAGCCGCATTTTTCCCTTTTTAAACAGCGCTTTTCCCGTAGACGGCCCTTTATATGCGGCCGGAACGAGCGGCGCTTTTCCCATTTGGGCGATGGTCACGGCCCCTCTTTTCAGCGGGACGTCTTCTGATGTTCTCGTACCGCTCGGAAAAATCCCGACAATCTTCCCTTCCTTCAGAAGCTTAATCGGCGTTTTAATGCTGCTCGGGCCCGGATTTTCACGGTCAACCGGGAACGCGTGAATCTTCTTCAAAAAACGTCCGATCCACTTTTTCTGAAACAGCTCTTTTTTCGCCATATAATGAATCTGATGGGGCAATATCCCGACACCGAGCGTGAGGACGTCCACCCAGCCCGCATGCGTGCACGCGATAACGAATCCTTTATCAGACGGAAGATTCTCTTTATTGTACACTTTCACTCCTCCGCGCAGAGATAGAATGCATTTGATGGCATTTGCACAAAACTTATACATAACGCACTTCCTTTGTTGTAATGATCAAAAGTGTTCTCTCTCTCTATTATAACAATATTTTTTATTACCTGGTACTAATAATTATATTTTTCCTCTGCCGATCTCTATCTTTTATGACGGTTTTTGGGTACTATAGAGAAATGGTGTTTGATGAGGTGAAAATGAATTTAAGCCGTTTGCATGGAACGTGCAACTTTAAACCTTTCTTATGCGTGTATAACATAGAGGGGAGAAAAGGCAGTGACGATCGATGAAATTTACCAAATGTATATGAATGATGTTTACCGGTTCCTGCTCTCCATGACAAAAGACAAGCATCTCGCTGAAGATTTGCTGCAGGAAACCTTTATGAGGGCATACATACACATTCACTCCTACGACCACAGCAAAGTAAAGCCATGGCTTTTTCAAGTGGCGAGAAATGCGTTTATAGATTATGTCAGAAAACATAAAAAGGAAGTGACCATTTCCGATGACTTAATTGGGAGCCTTTTTCAGACGGCTGTTCAAAGCCCGGCTCATCAGATTGAAATCAAGGAAGTGCTGACAGGGTATATGTCCGAACTTCCCGACAATTATCGGGAGGCCTTAACACTGTATTATTTAAAAGAACTGAATTACAAAGAAGCATCCCATATTATGAATATTTCAGAGGCTAATTTTAAAAGTGTTTTATTTCGTGCCAGACAGCGGCTGAAAGCACTTTATAATAGAGGTGTTAATGATGAATGAAGAATTTAAAAAGCGTTTTTACCAATACAAAAATGGAGAAATGAGCGACCGGGAAATGGCCGCCTTTGAAGAAGAGCTGGAAAAGCTGGAAGTCTATCAGGAGTTGATTGAAAGCGAAATGCAGGACGACCGGGAATGGGACGTCGGCATCAGCCCGGAAAAACAGAAGGCCATTTTATCATACGGAAAACGCAAATCGTATTTGCGGATTTCAGTTCTCGCCGTCATCTCCACTTTGATGATTTTGCCGCTTTGCACTTTGGGAAGCTACCTCTATTACGGTCTGGGAGGAAAGGAAAGCACCGGCAATCAATTAATGGAGACCGCGGCAGTGACGGTGGCGACCACAATGCCGAACGTCCTCGTCGATACCTCCGGACTGAAAAGCCAGGTGAAGCTGTTTGGAATGAATACGGAATTTCCGCTGCAAAAGCAGATCGGCACAAAAACGAAATCCGTCGGCGGAGAACGGATTGAAATGTTTTTAGATACGGTCAAATCGCCTGCCGTTAACTACTATGATCTAGACGCGGCACAGGCAAAGCATTATTTCGCCCATCCTTCCGGCTTAAAGGAACGCACGATTGAAAAAGCCGGTCAGACATTAAAAAAATTGCCTGAAGGAAGCGTGGCGGAGGTCTATCTTTCTTATGACCGGGCCTACCCTTCTTCTCAAGTATATTCAACTTTTAAAAAATACGATGTGAAGTTTTTATGGAATGCGGTCGAAACGGAGAAAAATCTGAAAGACAGTCCTTATGCCGAGCCGTTAGGATTTCCCGGGAAAGATTCTAAGATGGTGTCCTCTTTCGAAACGCAAGGACAGACAGACCGTGAACAATTTATCAATGCCCTTGAATTTATGTCCCGCCATAAAAAATGGGCGCATGCAATATCGAAACGAAAAGACATGAATCTTGGCAGCCGAATCGACTATGTTGAACATCACGGAATGAACGTATACGGCTCTGTCGTGACGGGGCCGACAAAAGAAATCGAACGTCTGCTGAAAAACAAAACAGTAAAAGCAGCAAACATCGGTGAGGTGGAATTATGGAATTGGTAAGAATTTTTAAAGAGCATAATGTTTTCGGCTGGATATCAGTCGGTACCGCGATTTTGTCGCTGCTGCTTTTGAACGTGGCAATCATCAGCAATGTGACTTTCTATTCTTATCAGATGCTGCCGTTTGCGATGGCCGCCGTGCCGTTCGGCATCATTGAGCTGTTTATTAAAAAAGGACGGACGGGCCCGGGACTGCTCGGTGTCATTCTCAATCTGTTCGTCATTGTCTGTGTATATACGATCGTTGCGGTTGATACGAATCTGCAATTCGGTTTTTAAACATAAAAACAGGCCCTTTTACGGGGGCCTGTTTTTTTAAAATGAAAGAACGCCGATTAAATGCAGCAATACGACGATGATAGCCAGCGGCACGAGATATTTCAGAAGGAAATACCACACCTGAAAGAAACGATAGCCGATGGCGGAACCGCTTTTCATCTCGGCAAACAGCTCCTGCTTCGGTATTTTCAGCGGGACGAAGATTGATATTAATAAAGCGCCGAGCGGAATCAGCACATTGCTGACGGTGAAATCCGCAAGATCAAAAAACGTTTTTCCGAACAAATGAACATCACCGAGAACACCGTATGATAAACAGGACGGAATTCCGACTAAGAAAATGAGCAGACCGCTTGTCCACGACAGCTTCTTTCTTTTCGTTTCATCACCTTTCCCCACAGTCGCCACGATAATTTCCACCATCGAAAAGGCCGAAGTCAGCGCGGCGAAGAAAAAGACCGCCAGAAAGCTGATAAAAAACAGCGAGCCGAACGGCAGCCGGTCAAACACAGCCGGCAGCACGGTAAACAGCAGTGTAGGCCCTTCATCCGGTTTAAAGCCGAACGAAAAAACCGCCGGGAAAATGGCCAGTCCCGCAAACAGCGTAACGAGTACATTCATCATAACAATGGAACCCGCCGAACCCGGAAGATTTTGGGTTTTCGGCAGATACGAACTGTATGTCACCATGACCGAAACACCGAGCGTTAATGTAAAAAACGCCTGTCCTAAAGCATATAGGATGGATTCCGGCGTCAAATCTTCAAAGTGCGGAACCAATAAAAATTTAATCCCCTCAACGGCATGATCGAGCGTGACTGATCGCAGCACAAGCAATAGAAACAGCACAAATAAAATCGGCATCAGCACCGCACTGACACGTTCAATCCCTTTCTGCACGCCTTTTGCGACGACCGCTACCGTCATGATCATAAATACAAGCTGCGCAACGAGAGTCTGGATCGGATTTTCAATGACTGTCCCGAACACCGTGCCGTACTGCTCCTGAGTGAGCCCGGATAAAGAACCGGTAACGGCTTTTAACACATAAAGCAAAATCCACCCGCCGACAACACTGTAAAAAGACAAAACTAAAAAACAGGCCGCCACACCCACATAACCCGTGAGGTGCCATACCGACTTCGGCGCGGCTTGTTTGTAGGCATCAATCGCATTTGTCTGGCTCCGTCTTCCGAAAATAAATTCACCGAGCAAAAGCGGATAGCCTAAAAGCACGGTAAAGAGAACGAAAACAAGAAAAAAAGCGCCTCCTCCGTTCGTACCCGCTACGTAAGGGAACTTCCAAATGGCTCCCAGGCCGATCGCCGAACCGGCAGCGGCCATAATAAATCCTATTTTTGAGGCCCATTGAACCCTTTTTTGGTCAGACACGACTTTCCACTTCCCTTCCGCCCTATATTATCCCTTATTCACTGCGATAACTTAAGCCCATTTCAATATGTTTCATTATTCCGAAAAATAAAAAGGAGCGGCGGGTGCCGCTCCTTACAAATCCCCGTTTAATTTCGAATGCTTTCTCGAATATAAGAAATAAATCACCAGACCGATGATCAGCCAGATAAAGAAACGGAATATGGTGGTGGCGCCGAGGTTAATAATCAAAAACACGCAGAACAGAATGGACAATATCGGAATAAAGGGAACCCCCGGACATTTAAAAGCCCTCGGCAGATCAGGCTGTTTCTTTCTCAATACGATAACCGCCACTGAAATCAGGACAAACGCGGCAAGCGTGCCGATGTTCACCAGCTTCGCCAGTTCATCAAGCGGGACGAGCGAACCGAGTAATGCTGACAGGATGCCGAACACCCACGTCACCACGTGCGGCGTTTTATGCTTCGGATGGACTTTTGAAAGCGCCCCCGGCACTAAACCGTCACGGGACATGGCAAACATCACCCTCGTCTGGCCGTACAGCATGACGAGCATCACCGTTGTCATTCCCAACACTGCGCCGATATCAATAATCCCGGCCACCCAATTCTGTCCTGCCATCTGCAGGACGAGAGACACGGGATGGTCAACGCCTTCAAAGCGGGCAAACGGAACGACGCCCGTCATAATCGCCGATACGGTCACATACAGCACAGTGCAGACGATTAATGAAAAGATAATTCCTTTCGGCAGATCCTTTGCTGGATTTTTCGTTTCTTCAGCGGCGGAAGAGACGGCGTCAAAACCGATAAAAGAGAAGAAAACGAGCGCCGCGGCACTGAAAACACCGCCGAACCCCATCGGTATAAACGGCTGCCAGTTGTGAGGTTTGACATATACGGCCGCAACGGCGATAAACAATAGAACAACCAGAACCTTCAAAATGACCATAATATTATTGACCCGCTTCGATTCCCTAATGCCTAAGTAGAGGAGGAATGTAATCGCAAGCACGATAACAAATGCGGGGAGATTAAAGAATGTGACCGTGCCTTTTATTGACCCCGGCGCGGCCGTTAATGCGGTCGGAAGATGAATGCCGAAGCCCGCCAAGAATGATTGAAAATAGCCGGACCATCCGACCGAAACCGCGCTGACGGCGAGCATATATTCCAAGATTAAATCCCATCCGATAATAAACGCGAGAAGTTCACCCAGTGTCGCATAAGTAAACGTGTAGACGGAACCGGAAACCGGGACGCTTGAAGCAAATTCGGCATATGACAGAGCCGCAAATAAACACGCAAGAGCGGCGATGACAAATGAAACGGTCAGCCCCGGCCCCGCCGTGACAGCGCCTGTTCCGGTTAATACAAAAATCCCCGTTCCGATGATGGCCCCTATCCCCAGAAGGGTCAAATCAAAGGCCCCTAACTCTCTTTTTAGCGACTTTTCCCCGCCCGTTGCGGCAAGCAGGTCCTGAATGCTTTTCTTTCTGAATACGCTCCCCTTCATCTGCTTCACTCCTTGTAAACCAATATATGTTAGAATATTCAGATAACAATAGCAATAATGACTAAATTCTTATTTTTCGCATGAAATGTTTCAGCACATCATTCCTTTCTCCTACATCATATTATAGCGAAAAATATAAAAATGAAAATAACTTTTTTGAAAATTCTATATATTATTTTTAGTTTTCATGAAACAGAACTCAGCGGATTTTCCACTGTGAAATATTAACATTAGTGATTCAGCTAGCGACTTTTATTTTTTTTAAAATCGTATTCATATGTACGTTCAAATAAAAATCCCGCCCTTTTTAAAAGCGCGGGATAAGACTTGCGTATTATGTTGAAATAAATCTGCCGCCATTTACGTGAATGGTTTGCCCCGTCATATAGGAAGATTCGTCTGAAGCCAGAAGCACGTAAGCTCCGGCGTGTTCCGCAGGCTGTCCCGGTCTTCCCATCGGAGTGTCCAGACCATGCTTTTCCACCTTTTCTTCAGTAAACGTTGCCGGAATCAGGGCGGTCCAGATCGGGCCAGGGGCCACCGCATTTACTCTGATCCCCTGATCGGCCAATGACATCGCCATTGAACGAGTAAAGGAAACGATGCCGCCTTTCGTGCACGAATAGTCGATCAATGATGTGTCTCCCTGATAAGCGGTAATCGACGTTGTATTAATGATGGCGCTCCCTCTTTTGAGATGAGGCAGCACGGCTTTTGTCATATGAAACATGGAAAACATGTTTGTACGGAATGTCTTCTCCAGCTGTTCAGCTGTAATATCAAGAATCCCGTTTTGCGGATGCTGCTCAGCCGCATTATTAACGAGAATATCTATTTTTCCGTAGTGATCTAAGACTTGCCGGACCGCCTTCTGACAATGCGCCTCATCACCGACGTCCCCCGGAATTAACAGGCATTCGGCCTGGTATTCTTCCGCACGCTTTTTCGTTCTCTCGGCATCGGCATGTTCGTCTAGGTACAGGATGGCAAGATCCGCCCCTTCCTTCGCGTAAGCGATCGCAGCCGCTGCGCCGATGCCGCTGTCTCCGCCCGTGATGACGGCGACTTTTCCTTTTAATCTGCCCGACCCTTTTACATCCGGGTCCTCCAAGAGCGGCTTCGGCTCCATGTCTGACTCAATGCCGGGCTGGCGGTTTTGCACCTGCGGCTTTTGTCCTTCCGTCTGTCTGTCCATCGGATTCATATTCTCACACTCCTGCAATTGGTATTACTGAGACGATACCACGCAGTGCTGAGAGTTAAACGGACAAATATGCCGGTATTAAAGCTGCTGAGCCGTTTCGGGAAAAGCGCCGGTGTATTTCGCAGACGGCCTGTAAATCATGTTGTCAGCGGACTGTTCAAGCACGTGTGCGCACCAGCCTGCCATTCTGCTTGCTGAAAAGGTCGGCGTAAATAAATCATTGTCGACATCAATGGCCTGCATCACAGCCGCTGCGTAAAACTCCACATTCGTATACAGCTTCCGTCCGGGCTTATATTGCTCTAACAAGCGGATGGCTTCCTTCTCCACATAAAGCGCCAAGTCAAGCGACGGATCATTTCCCGCCACTTCTTCAGCCTTTATGCGCAGCGCTTCCGCCCGCGGGTCTTTTGTTTTGTACACCCTGTGCCCGAAGCCCATCAGGCGTTCTCCCCTCATAAGCTTCGCTGTCAAATACGCTTCTGCATTTTCTTTTTCCTCGATGTCTTCAAGCATTTTCGTGACGCCTGAAGGCGCGCCTCCGTGCAGCGGCCCTTTCATCGTACCCAGTGCGGCAGTGACGGCAGACACTAAGTCCGATTCAGTCGAAACGGTGACTCTCGCTGAAAAAGTCGATGCATTCATCCCGTGCTCCATCGCCAGAATCATATACGTCTCAAGCGCTTTCTTTTGGGCTGCGGACGGCTGCCTGCCTGTCAGCATATACAAATAGTTTTCAACGTGTCCGTATCGCGCCTCAGGTGACAACGCTTCCTTCCCTTGCTTACGGCGGTATCTGTACGCAATAATCGTCGGTGTGACGGCAATCAGTTTAATCGCTTCTTCCGGCTTGGGCGGATATGTAAATGAATCTGTGCCCAAACCTGAAACAGCCGTTCTCAGCACCGCCATGTCGTCCATTTCATCCGGAAGCGTTTCCAGTAAGTCGATCAAATGTTTCGGAAGCCCGCGCTCGGCTGCAAGTTCTTCCTGAAACGCAAGCAATTGCCGCTCATCAGGAAGCGCCCCGTTCAAAATGAGATACGCCGCTTCTTCAAAACTGGATTGCAGCGCGATATCCTTCGCATCATAGCCGCGATATATTAAATGCCCCTTTTCTCCGTCAATGTGGCTGATAGCCGTTTCTGCACAAGTAATCCCTTTCAATCCACGATAAATCAATTTCATTCCCCCTTATCCTCTTTCTGTTATTATAGTAAATATAATATTTAAAAAATAATGAATATTTTTAAGGGAATTAATTAAAACTTTTAATCAGAGGAGTGCATCTATGGATTTTAAATGGCTTCACACCTTCGTCACTGCGGCAAAATATGAGAATTTCAGAAAAACGGCAGAAACGCTTTTTTTATCTCAGCCGACCGTCACCGTTCATATAAAATTATTAGAGAAAGAAATCAGCTGCAAGCTGTTTCAGCGAAGCGGCCGGAAAATACAATTGACGGAAGAAGGAAAAGCATACGTGCCGTTTGCCATGAGGCTTTTGGAAGACTATGAAAACAGCATGGCGGAGCTGCACAGGGTGCGCCAGGGCTACTCGCACACACTGACACTCGCTGTTTCGCCGCTTATCGCCGACACCGTTCTCCCGTCTGTCATGAAGCGTTATACAGAGGACAATAAAGAAACCGAAATGACGGTCACCATTTTCGAATCGGAAGAAATCGCCTCTCAAATCAGAAACGGCTCAGCCGATATCGGACTGAGCTGCTTAAAGGTGCAATCATCTTCCCTCACTTGCCGCCCCCTGTACAATGACCCCGTTGTCCTCGTCGCGCCGCCCGGCCGAAAACCCGGGACAGGGAAGGCGGATGAAGTGAAAGACCTGTTCGGACAATATCTGCTTTTGACCCATAACCACCCTGACTATTGGGATGATTTGCTCCGCCAGGTCAGAATACAGTTCCCTTTCGTCAGGACAATGAAGGTGACACAGACGCATATTACGAAACGATTTATTAAAGAGGGGCTGGGTGTCTCATTTCTGCCGCTGTCAGCGGTACGGGCCGAGCTCGCCGCAGGCAGCATGATTGAAATTCCGTGCGAATTCGCCCAGATGCCGAGCGCGGGCGCGTACGCCATCGCCCTCTATGAAAATGAAAAAAAGAAAACCTTTTTAGATTTTTTATCACATTTTCATTTTTAGGTGAAACAAATGGAGCTCTGTCCCGTCTAAATAAAAAACCCGTTCTGATGAACGGGTTTCTATCGCTGCTAGAATCTTTTCGCGCCAAGGTAGCGAGGTTTCCAGTAGCTGTTATTCAGATCACTTGTTGTGACGCCGTCAGAACCGGCATGGATGAACTTGTTGTTTCCGATGTACACACCCATGTGTGAAGGGCCGGCCTGATATGTTGTAAAGAAGACGAAGTCTCCTCTTGACGGGCTGGACACGCTCTTCATTGAGCTCCAGTATCCCGCAGTGCTTGTTCTGCCGACACTCGTCTGTTTGTTTAACAGGTACCAGATAAATCCGCTGCAGTCAAAGCCGGAAGTCGTTGTTCCGCCCCATACATACGGCGTGCCGATTAAAGATTGCGCATCAGAAATCAGCTTGTTTACATTCAGGCTCGTCTGTGCAGCATTATGGCTGGATGAAGGCTGCTTTGATGACGAAGATCCTGAAGACGTTGAACCGGAAGTTGATCCCTTTACTTTAAGAACTTGTCCGATGCGGATCAGGTCCGTTTTTAAACCGTTTAAACTTTTTAATTGGTTTACCGTCATTTTATATTTATTCGCAATTTTCCAAAGGCTGTCGCCTTTTACGACTTTATATGTAGACGATGATGACTTGCTGCCCGAATTTGAACCTGAAGATGATTTACCGTTGATCGAAAGCGTCTGGCCGATGTAAATGATATCCGATTTTAATTTGTTCTCAGATTTAATGGAATTAATTGACGTTCCGTACCGATTTGAAAGTCCCCATAATGTATCGCCTTTTTTTACCTTAATCGTTTGCGCAGATGCCGCGCCCGCAAACAAAGTCGTCCCCAAAACCACTGCCGTTGTTGCTGTAACAAGTTGCTTTTTCATGTTTTCCTCCCCGAATGATTCTATCTATTTTATGTGTCTCTTTTTTAAAGTTTTTATCTGTTTCCTATTATAAGGTTCAATTTCCACTAGAAATAGACTTGACTTCCCGTGACAAATTTCTTACTAATTCGTTTTTAAAAAAAGTTTTTAAGGGTATTAAATATTTCAATTTGATTTCAAACGTGACGAAAAATGAGTCAATTTGTCATGTTTTTTTCCTGTGATCCTCGTATTTTGGAAAAACAAAGCAGTTTATTTTCCAAATAACCCCTTGTTAAAAAAATCCTCGTCTTTTTCAAAAAAGTGAATGGTTTTCACTCTTTCTTGAAAACATAAGTTACACCGGAATTTACATTTCTAACAATGTTTCACCTGAAATTTACAGGAGGAACAGGCGCTCTTTACAAACATCCCCTACCATTAGACATGCAGACAAGATTAAAGGAGGACGAGTGAGAATGAGTCTATTTAAACAGGTTCGATCAAAACTTCTGCCGGCGGCAGCCGTATCCGTGCTGACAGCCGGTCTGATTGCGGGCGCGGGGCTTCAGCACTCCGAACAGGCTGCGGCAAAAAAACAGTCTGACAAAAACGAAATCAGAAACGTCATCTTCATGGTCGGCGACGGAATGGGCGCTCCCTATATGAACGCCTACCGTTCGGTCATTAACAAAGGAAAGCCTTCGGACGGCATGAAACTGACGGCATTCGACCCCAATCTCACCGGTATGATGATGACTTACCCTGACGATCCTGATTCCAATATTACCGATTCCGCGGCGGCAGGCACGGCAATGGCCACAGGCGTGAAAACGTATAACGCGGCGATCGGAGTCGATAAAAAAGGAAAGCGGGTAAAATCCGTCCTCGAAGAAGCGAAACAAAGAGGCAAATCCACCGGACTTGTCGCAACTTCGGAGATTGCCCACGCCACTCCTGCGGCATTCGGAGCCCATAACAAATCCAGAAAAAATATGGATGACATCGCAAGCAGCTACTTTGATGACCGCATCAACGGAAAACAGAAAGTCGATGTGCTCCTCGGAGGCGGCAAATCAAACTTTATCCGTAAAGACCGCAATGTAACAAAGGATTTCAAAAAAGCGGGATACAGCTACGTTACATCAAAACAGGAGCTCAAAAAGGATCGTAACAAGAAGATTCTCGGCCTGTTTGCCGATGGCGGACTCGACAAAGCAATCGACCGCTCAAACGCCGTCCCTTCATTAGAAGACATGACAACGGCAGCGATCGACAGGCTGAACAAGAATAAAAAAGGGTTTTTCTTAATGGTCGAAGGCAGCCAAATTGACTGGGCGGGACATGACAATGATATAGTCGGCGCAATGAGCGAAATGAAGGATTTTGAAAAAGCGTATAAAGCAGCGATCGCATTTGCCAAAAAGGACAAACATACGCTTGTCGTTGCCACGGCCGATCATACCACCGGCGGATTGACGATCGGCGCGAATGACGATAAAAACTGGCATGTTGAACCGATTCTTGCCGCCAAAAAAACCCCGGCATTTATGGCTGACCAAATCAAAGCGGGCAAATCCGTATCTTCCGTGCTTGCGCGTTATACAGACCTGAAATGGTCAAAAGCTGAGATCAAACAGATCGAAACGGCCGCAAAACAGGATGCTGACAAGAGCATCTACAAAGCGATCATTAAGCTCTTTAATGCGAAAACCAACAGCGGCTGGACAACCGGCGATCATACGGGCGAAGAAGTTCCCGTTTACGCGTACGGTCCGGGAAGAGAGTCATTTACGGGGCTTTTAAACAACACGGACCAGGCCAAAAAGATCTTTCACATCCTGAAACACGGAAAATAAAAAAAGGATGCGGGGAAACTCCCGCATCCTTTCTTCTTTTACAGATATCTCCGGTGCACTCCTTTGCCGTCATAAGAAAACATCACTTCTCTGTCTTCAAGAACAGATTCGATGTGCACGCTCCTGCCCCACAGCTGGTACAGATACGGCAGCACTTTCTCCAAATATTTCAGATCAAGCTCAATTCCCTCATACCAATGTTTAATATAAAGCTCATTATTCTTCAGGTAATCCCCGTCATTGACGGTCAGATAAGGAAATCCCCCGTTGACCCGCATGTTCACGAGCTGGTCGCGCACGGCCTTCCATTCTTTGTCGATCACTTTATAGTCCCTGCCCTGCTTTTGGAATAAATACAAATCCTCACGCATCACGAGATCTTTCGTCAAATAATTGCGGATAAATGATATATCCGATTCAATTTCCCTGACCTCAAACATTTTCTCGCGGCCGGAACCGGGCTTTACTCCTGTTTTTTTCATTTCATCTGTCGGGTTGTCATAACGCTCTTCGATGTCTTCAAAAATTTTCAGCCCTAAATAATACGGGTTGATTCCCGTTTTTGACGGCTGAACGACGCCTGCGTTCAGCTTCGCAAATTCGATGGCTTCATCTGAAGTCAGGTCAAGCTCGCGGATAATCCGCTGATGCCAATAAGATGCCCAGCCTTCGTTCATGATTTTCGTTTCCAGCTGCGGCCAGAAATACAGCATTTCTTCTCTCATCATGGTTAAAATGTCACGCTGCCACGGTTCAAGCTCCCGCGAATGTTCTTCGATAAACAGCAGAATATCTTTTTCCGGCCGGGGCGGAAACGGTTTTTTCCCTTTTTTCTTTTTCACCTGCTTCGGCTTATCCATTCCCCATAAATCATCGTAAGGCGATGGCGCGGTTTCTTCTTCGTCCTCCTCTTCGTCATCGACGCTCCACAGCAGCTTCGGCCTGACGAGCGACGGATCGATATGCTCCTGAATCGCCAGAATGGCATCTAAAAAGGACTCCACCTCTTTTATCCCGTGCATTCTTTCATAATGCTTAATCCGCTCCGCCGCAGCCGCCATACTCTCAACCATGTCCCGGTTCGTATTTTGAAAGCGGCAGTTATGTTTGAAAAAATCACAATGGGCAAGAACATGGGCTACAATTAATTTATTTTGGATCAGCGAATTGCTGTCCAGCAAAAAAGCGTAGCAAGGGTTGGAATTAATGACAAGTTCATAAATTTTGCTCAAACCGAGATCATAATGGAGTTTCATCTTATGAAATTGTTTGCCGAAACTCCAGTGGCTGAATCTCGTCGGCATGCCGTACGCGCCGAATGTATAAATAATTTCAGCCGGGCAAATTTCATATCTCATCGGGTAGAAATCAAGGCCGAAACCCTTGGCAATGTCGGTTATTTCCTCAATTGCCCGCTGTAAACCTTTTGTCTCCTCCGCGTTCAACCGAATCCCCCCTACTTGGACTTATTTATAATGTATGACCCCTCCTCTCAAAAGATGAAATAACAGACCGGTTTCCGGCTGAAAACTTTCGGCACATCCGCCCCGTTTGCTTTATATGTAAGTGGGTAAAACACACACCATACCCAAAAAGAAAAGGAGCGATTCTACTTGAATACAGCAGACATGCTTACGACGTATCTCAGCAAACTCCCGAATCTGATCATTGCACTGCTCGTCCTGCTTATCGGCTGGGGCATTGCCAAAATCATTGAAAAAGCCGTATACAAAGGCCTGCAAAAAACAAAAATCGACGACAGGCTGTTCGCCGAAAAAAAGCCGGCGCGCTATTCCTCAGAAAAAGTCATCAGTAAAGTCATTTATTTTATCGCATTAATCATCGTTTTTATTCTATTCTTTAACATTCTGCATCTGACAACCGTGGCTTCGCCTTTTGTCAGCATGCTGTCAGCGATAACGGCGGCTGTGCCGAGCATTTTAAAAGCCGGCCTGATTCTGCTGTTGGGCTGGGCGGCCGCTTCGCTTTTCAGCTATCTCGTCAAAAAAGCGGGCATGAAACTCGCTGAAAACGGCCGGCTCAGAAAATGGACAATGGTGTCTGAAGAAGCGGAAATGAGCAGATCCGTTACGGCCGCTTCACGAATCGTTTTTTACTTCGTCTTGCTCTTGTTCCTGCCCGGCGTCTTGGCCGCTCTCCAAATCAGCGGAGTATCAGGGCCGTTTACAAATATGATCCAAAGCGTTTTGTCCTTTATACCGAAATTATTCGCCGCGGCGCTGATTGTTTTAATCGGCTGGCTTGTTGCCCGTCTCGTCCGTGATATCGTCACAAACTTTCTGGCGAGTATCGGCACGGAAAGGCTTGCCGCACGTATGGGGCTTTCTATTTATCTGAAGGATACAAGCCTGTCGGCAATCATCGGAACGATTGTCTACGTGCTGATTTTCATTCCGGTGATCATCTCTGCGCTTGACCGGCTTGATGTCGCGGGTATTTCTGAACCGGCGTCAGCCATGCTGCACACGGTCTTCACAATGCTCCCTAATATCATCATCGGTATTGTGCTGATCATCGCCGGCATCTGGATCGGAAAATGGGTCAACAGCATTGTATCCGGGCTCTTGCACCGGGCCGGTTTCGACTCTCTTCTCGGTAAAATGGGCTTTGAACAGGCGGGTACCCCGAAGCTGACGCTTTCTCAGACGGTCGGCATGATTGTTCAGATCATCATCGTCCTGCTCTTTACGGCAGAGGCGCTGCAGCTTGTCCATCTTGAATTTCTCGTCGTTATCGCAACAGGTATTATCGCTTACCTGCCTAATGTTCTGGCCGCTGTATTTATTCTCGGAATCGGGCTTTTGGCCGGACAGCTCGTCAGCAGGCTGCTTGCCGGCATGCTGAGCGGAAAGGAATTCAGATTCCTGGCGCCGCTTGCGAAATATACCATTATCACTCTTTCAATCTTTATGGCGCTGGATCAGCTCGGTGTCGCCGACACGATCGTAAATGCCGCGTTTATTCTGATTCTGGGCGGTTTCGCGCTTGCCTTCGGACTTTCATTCGGTCTTGGCGGAAAAGAATTCGCCTCCCGTTATCTCGCAAAATTGGATCGCAAAATTGAAAAACATCAATCGGCTGACGATCGTAAGCCGCCGATGTCTTAACGAAAAAAACGTGTGCTCAGAAGGAGCGCACGTTTTTTTTTTGAGTTAAAGGGACAAATTCCTTTTTTTTCATTTTAGATTCATATATGATAGACTGTAACAGAAGCAAAATCTCTTTTTTCGAGGTCATTCTATGAAATTAACGAACTATACTGATTATTCTTTACGCGTTTTGATTTTTTTGGCTTCCAGACATTCCGACGAACTTTCCAACATAAAAGAAATCGCAGATACTTATTCCATCTCTAAAAACCACCTCATGAAAGTCATTTACCGCCTCGGACAGCTCGGATATGTCGAAACGATCCGGGGCCGGGGAGGCGGAATCCGATTAGGAATGACACCGGAAGACATAAACATTGGAGAAGTCGTTCGAAATACAGAAGACGACTTTAACATCGTAGAATGCTTTGACTCCAAAAAAAATCTCTGTATCATATCTCCCGCCTGCAACTTAAAGAACCTTCTGAATGAAGCCCTGCAAGCTTACCTGGCCGTTTTAGACAAATATACGTTAAGGGATCTGGTCAAAAACAAAGAGGAGATTATGAGACTGCTCAGAAGCTGAAGGAATGTCCGCATTCCTTCTTTTTTTATGCCGGCATAAGAAAAAAGGACTATTTCTATTAATATGATAAACGATTGCAGACAAGTGCCGATATAAAGATTATCATTACTGATATCCTCACCTTGCGGCTGCAACGAATGGGGATAGTAAAATCATCGCAGGAAAAGGGAGATTCATTATGAAAAAAAAGGTAGCGGTCGGTTTGACTGCATCTGCGATCGTCGGGTCTGCGTTAGCTGTAACACCGGCAGAAGCACAAACGATTAAGGTTAAAAGCGGAGATTCATTATGGAAGCTTGCCCAAAACTACAATACAAGCGTGGATGCCATTACATCAGCGAATCATCTAAAATCCACCGTTCTTTCTATCGGGCAGACGCTCAACATTCCTAACGGCAAATCAGATTCCGGCAGCAAAAAGCCATCTTCAAAGAACAGCGGCACGACTAAAAGCGTTTATACAGTGAAAAGCGGCGACTCGCTGTGGCTGATCGCATCTGATTTTAAAATGTCCGTACAGGAACTGAAAAAATTGAACGGTCTGACAAGCGACTTAATCCGCGCCGGACAGAAGCTGCAAGTGACGGGGAAAGTTTCCTCAAGCACCGATCAGAAAAAAACCGCTCCTGGCAGCAGCTCAAACAGCAGCAAAAATCAGTCATCATCTTCCGGGACGTATAAAGTAAAACTCGGCGATTCCCTATGGAAGATCGCAAACAGCGTCAATATGACCATTGCGGAACTCAAAGTATTAAACAACTTAAAAACGGATACGATCTACGTAAACCAAGTCCTGAAAACAAAAGGAACGTCTTCTTCGGGAAACACGCCGTCAAAAGACAATTCAAACCAAAATAAAAACCAGACGCAAACGTCCTCTTATACAGTAAAAAGCGGAGACTCGCTCTGGAAAATCGCAAACGCATACAATATGACGGTTCAGCAAATCAGAAGCATCAACAAACTGACGTCAGACATGCTGCGGGTCGGACAAGTGCTTAAGCTGACCAAAACGTCATCTTCCGGCTCTTCGACTTCACCGTCAACTCCGAACCAGTCCGGAGATACAGGGAAAACCACTACATATACCGTGAAAAGCGGGGATTCTTTATGGGTGATCGCCCAAAAGTTCAATGTGACCGCCCAGCAGATCCGCGAGAAAAACAATCTGAAAACAGATGTTCTTCAAATCGGACAAAAGCTGACGATTACCGGGCAGCAGACAAACACGACACCGAATCAGTCCGGCAACACAGGCGGCACAGGTTCAACAAGTGCGAAGATTAATGTAATGATCGATGCCGCAAAAGCTCAACTGGGCGTACCGTATGTATGGGGCGGGACAACGCCGAGAGGCTTTGACTGCAGCGGTTTCATTTATTACGTTCTCAATAAGGTCACTTCTGTATCCAGACTTTCAGCCGCAGGCTACTGGAATACGATGACATCAGTCAGCCAGCCGGCGGTCGGTGACTTTGTCTTTTTCTCAACTTATAAAGCCGGACCTTCCCACGTCGGTATTTATCTCGGGAACGGCCAGTTTATTAATGCCAACGATTCGGGTGTCGTTATTTCCAGCATGAACAATTCCTATTGGAAACAGCGCTACCTCGGCGCAAAACGCTTCTTCTGATATCTGACAAGCTGTACGGCCTCAATTAGGCTGTGCAGCTTTTTTTATAGTCTGAAAATATTAATGCTGATCACGTGTTTTGTTACGGGGTGGAAATACACTTCAGCACGGGATGAAAACGTTTCTTTTGCTGTTTGCACCGTTACGCGAAACACATCTTTCGTCTGTTCCCGGTTCACTTTTGTACGGCCCATGTACGAATAATCGGTAAGCTCGGCCCCCTTGTATTCACGTTCAAGCTGGTTCCATGCGAGCTGCTCCCATTTTTCAACTGACGGATCGAGGTGTTCTGTATGCCCTTTTTCAGCGATCGAGGCAATGAGAATGCCGCAAAACAAGAGGGCAAGCGCAAATGGAAGAGATTTCATCTTTATGTTCTCCTGAGTCGTTTTTGTCAATCTTAGCGTGTCCAAAGAAGAGACGGATATGCGGTTTTATTTTATGTCTCCCTCATATTGCTATGCCGATGTGATAAGGACACCAACTTTTCCCCCGTTGCATCCGGGCTTCGACGGCATAAACTAACGGAGAACTTCTCATTGAAAGGAGAAGCGTAAGATGGATCATGCCGATTATGACAAAGCCTTGTATTACACACACCGGTCTCAATGGGACAATTTATTAATTTTGATGGTTCGTACAAAAGATGATTTATTATCAAAGCGTATTGAGCACTTTCTGCACGCGTATCATTTCGAATATGATCATGCGGTGCTTGAAAAAGAGCTGTATTCCCTTCTCGGGTATATTGATCATGCGACAGAGCTCGCTTATGAAGATCAATTAGCCATGCTGACATAAAACAATCCCGGCGTCAGACGCCGGGATTTCCTGTGTTTGTGAACATATTCAGCTCTTCAATCATGTCTTTCAGGCTGACCGCCATATCCTCAGATACGGTCCGGCGCTCCATGTCGATGTGAATCGGGTCTAAGACCAGCTGTTTCGGGATGACATTTGCATAGACGCCCCGCATGACCGTCCGCATATTCGCCAGCGCGTTCATGCCTCCTTTTCCTCCGCCCGCCGCGGCAATGATTGCCACCGGTTTGTATGCCCAGTGATCGCTGCTTAAAAAATCGATGGCGTTTTTTAAAGCGCCGCTCATGCCGCTGTGATACTCGGGAGATAATAAGACGACGGCCGCCGACTTTTTCACCTGCCGCCTTAACTCTTGCACTGAAGGCAGCTCGTTCTGTTCTTCTTCACCGTTATAAAGCGGCAGTTCACTTTCGCTCAAATCAATAAAATCGGTATGAAACCGATCTCTGATATAAGAAGCGGCAATTCTAGTCCGCCCGTTTTTTCTCGGTGTTCCGCTGATCACTAATATGCTCATAATTTTACCGCCTTTCCAAAAACATTATATTTTACCGCATACAATGCCGCCTGCGTCCGATCGGAAAGATTCAGCTTTGAGAGCAGGTTAGATACGTGGGTCTTCACTGTTTTTTCGGAAATACACAGTGCCGCCGCAATTTCCTTATTGCTTTTCCCTTTGGATATTTCTTGAAGAACATCTTTTTCACGGGGGGTCAGCTGATAATATTTTTCCTTATCCTGATCATCCTGAACCATATGGGTCAGCACGTGAGGCACAATATCCGCCGACAGCCGGTAACGTCCGGAATACACTTCCCGGAGCGTTTTCACTAAATCATCGGGCTGGGCGTCTTTCAGCTGATATGCTTTTGCGCCGGCTTTAAGGGCGGGAATGACATGCTCCTGATCAGAATAGCTCGTCAAAACGACGATACTGATGTCCGGAAATCGTTCAGCCGCAATTTTTGCCGCTTCTATGCCGTCCATATCAGGCATTGATAAATCCATCAGAATGATGTCCGGCTCCGTCTTTTCAGCTTGCTGAAGCGCTTCAGCACCGGTGGATGCCTCACCGGCAACTTCAATGTCTTCCTGAGTGGCGAAGAAATAGCGCAGTCCTTTGCGGACAACGTGATGATCATCAGCAATCACAATTTTCATCAATCAGACCTCCTGTCCCGAAACGGAAGCCGAACGGAGACAATCGTTCCGGCGCCAAGCTCGGATTGCAGTGTAAAGCGGCCGCCGATTGCTTCAGCCCGCGCTTTCATGCCGGCCACGCCGAGCGATGGGAGCACAGCGTGCGCATCAGCGCTGAAGCCCGCTCCACGGTCGCTGATGTGAAGCTCAGCGTAATCCGGCTTTTTAACGGCGGAAATGATAACCCGGTCCGTTCCCGCATGCTTTTTACAGTTATTCAAGGCTTCCTGGGCGATCCGCCAAAGCGCGTGTTCCTGTTCATCCGTAAGCTCCAGCTCATCCTCCATTTCACAAACGGCTTCCAGGCCGATGAGAGCGGCATAGCTTTTGATCGACGCATACAGCCCTTTCGTCAAACTTTCCGGCTTCAGCTGCCAAATAAGCGCCCTCATTTCTGTTAGCGCATCCTGAGACAGCTCTTGAATAAACGTAATCATCTGCCGGAGCCGATCATCATCTGTAAAGCTCTTTGCGGCTTTTGCTGTTAAACTGACAGAAAACAGCATCTGATTGACGGAATCATGCAGCTCTTGCGCAAGTCTGCTTCGTTCCATCAACAGGGCGTTCTGCTGCTCAAATTCGGCCAATTTCATCCGCTGAATCGCCGTTCCGATTTGAAATGCAACCGCTTCAAGCAGATGCAGTTCTTCTTCGTTGAAAAATGTCTTTTCACTTGCGGCGACGTTTAATAAACCGAACTTCCGGCCGCCGTCCTCAAGCGGTACGGTCGCATGATGGGTAATGCCCTCCGTATCGCGGCAGTTCGTCGTCTGTTCCGCAAATTCAATCCGTTTACAATTCATTATGTTTACGGCTTTTGTCAATCCGCCATTGCTGAATTTGGTCAGACAATAGCATTCCCCGCTGCACATGAGTGCATTTTCCCGCTGACCGAGAGCCGGCGGTAAATAAACGGATGCGGCGAGCGTATAAGACCCGTCCGGCTCAATCAGAAAAATCCACCCTGTCTGCAGACCGGTCAGGCTGAGCAGTTCGCGGAGCACTTTATTAAGCGCTTCCTTTAAATCGTGGCTTTGGTTTAAGGTTTCCGCAATCGCTTTTAACGTTTTTAACGTTTCTACCGTCGTTTTCGTCAATTTCCCTCACTCCGGCCAATCAGAATTATCCATATTATATCAATTCTTTTCTGTATATTCCTTTGTTTTCAGCATGAATTTTCCTCATACTTTCGGATGAGACGTATAAAAAAACCGCCGGATGTCGCTTCCGGCGGTTTGTTGTTTATTTCGTATTTTCCACTATGCCATCCACCGTTTTCATGACGGCTTCAGATAATGCGGCAAGACGCTGTTCGCTGTCTTGTAAAGAAGTTCCCTTCACGGCGAAATAGAACTTCACTTTCGGCTCCGTTCCTGATGGACGAAGGCAGAACCAAGAGCCGTCTTCAAGGAAATATTTCAGGACATTTGACTTCGGCAGATCAATATCTTCTTCATGATGATCAGCAAATACAGTCCGTTTTCCCGTTGAATAGTCTTCAGCCTGCGTGATTTGTTTTCCGGCCATCTGCTTCGGCGGATCGTTTCGGAAGGAAGTCAGGATAGCGGAAATCTGCTCTGCTCCCTGTTTTCCTTTTAACGTCAATGACTTCAAGCCTTCACGATAATAACCGTATTCTTTAAAAATGGACAGCAGCGCGTCATAAAGCGACATGCCCTGCTTTTTATAAAAGGCGCATACCTCGACGGCTAACAGCGCAGCCTGGATCGCGTCTTTGTCACGCGCGAAATCGCCGATTAAGTAGCCGTAGCTTTCTTCATACCCGAACTGGAACGTGTATTGGCCTGATTTTTCATATTCTTTGATCTTTTCACCGATAAATTTGAAGCCTGTCAGCGTGTCAATCGTATCTAACCCGAACGATGAAGCGACAGCGCGGCCCAATTCGCTCGTGACAATCGTTTTCATGACGACACCGTTTTCAGGAAGGGTGCCCTGTTTTTTCTTCTCGGAAAGCAGGTAATGCAATAAAAGCGCGCCTGTCTGATTTCCCGTCAGCACTGTGTACTTGCCTTCGCTGTTTTTTACGGCAATGCCGAGACGGTCGGCATCCGGGTCCGTAGCGACGAGAATATCGGCATTTTGTTCTTCTCCGAGTTTAATGGCATATTCGAATGCCGCGTGCTCTTCCGGATTCGGCGATTTGACGGTTGAAAAATCCGGGTCCGGCAGCTCTTGCTCCTTTACGACGGTGACGTTTTTGTAACCGAGTGCTTCAAGACCGCGGCGTACCGGTTTATTTGCCGTGCCGTGCAGCGGAGTGAACACGACGCTGACATCCACTTCATCCGAAAGCTCGGGATGTACGGAGATGGAAGTCAGTTTTTCAGTATACGGTTTATCAATTTCTTCACCGATTATTTTAATCAAACCTTTTTCTTTCAGCGACTGTTCATCTTCAACTTGAATCGTTAATTCATTTTCTATGGCATTCACTTCCGCAATGACGATGTCCGCTTCTTTCGGCGGCAGCTGTGCGCCGTCATCGCCATACACTTTATATCCGTTATATTCAGGCGGGTTATGGCTGGCCGTCACGACGATACCGGCATAAGCGTTCAGCTTTCTCACCGCAAAAGACAGCTCAGGCGTCGGGCGGAGCTCATCAAATACGTATGTTTGAATGCCTTGGGAAGCAAGGGTTTTTGCAGCTTCCATCGCAAACTCAGGAGATTTATGACGGGAGTCGTATGCGATCGCAACCCCTCTTTTTTTCGCGTCTTCTCCCTGTTTTTCGATATACGCCGCAAGTCCGGCGGATGCTTTGCGGACCGTGTAAATATTCATCCTGTTCGTACCCGGCCCGATTTCTCCTCTCATGCCTCCTGTTCCGAACTCAAGATTTTTGTAGAAAAAATCTTCCAGCAGCTGCTCGTTTCCTTCTGCGTCCGCCAATAATTTTTTCAATTCTGAATCTAATTGTTCGGCCTGATTCCAGCGTTCGTAGCTCTTACTCCAACTCATGTTCGTCCTCCTATAATTTCAGCTTATGACCATATTTTAATATGAATCGGCTGCCCGTGTCACTTGATAACCTAACCAAATGCTTTATGTAAGAAGGTAAAAGAAGGGCTCATGCCTTTTCGGCACAGCCCTCCGGTTATTATTGTTCGAGCGGAACAACCGCGTCGTGCAGCAGCGTATTTAACCACTCAGTGTGTTTTTCTTTCGTTGCGTCATTCCATTGGAATCGGTCGCTCATGTAATCAATCACGGCCGTTTTATACGTTTGCACCCATTTGATGTCGAAGAACAGTCTTCCCGTTCTGCGGACGAAGAAATCGGCAGGTGTCGCAGCCATTTCTTCTTCGATGCTGTAAGCCGCTTCAGCCAGAATGTGAACCGGAATCTGGCGTTTTTCCGCTTCGTCTTTCAGACCTTCAATCCGGCTGAATACATTTTCAACGTTAGAGCCGTATCTGATGGCTAACTGCTTAGCGGTTTCCTGTGATAAACCGATTTTCAAGCCGTCTTTTGTCTTTGCTTCCACAAATGACTCGAAGTTTTTAGAGCCGCCGACATGTCCGCCGGAAATCGGCATCGTCTTCGTCTTGCAGCCGCCGAAGTCCTGGCCGCCCTCTTCTTTCAAGCGGTCGCGGACAAGATCGACAATGTGCTCAGCCATTTTACGGTAGCCCGTCAGTTTTCCTCCGGCGATCGTAATCAGGCCTGATTGAGATGTCCAGATTTCATCTTTACGGGAGATCTCAGACGGGTCTTTCCCTTCTTCGTGAATAAGCGGTCTGAGGCCGGCCCAGCTTGATTCAATATCGTCCGCCGTAATGTTCAGTTCCGGGAACATATAATTGATGGAGCTGACGACATAATCGCGATCCTGCACCGTCATGCGCGGATGCTCAAGTTTTTGTTTGTAAACCGTATCGGTCGTACCCACGTATGTTTTTCCTTCACGCGGAATGGCGAACACCATCCGGCCGTCCGGCGTATCAAAGTATACCGCCTGTTTAAGCGGGAATACGGATTGGTCGAATACGAGATGGACCCCTTTTGTGTGCTGAAGATGTTTTCCGCTTTTACTGTGGTCTTTTTCTCTCAGCTCGTCGACCCACGGACCTGTCGCATTGACGATTTTTTTGGCGTAAACTTTGTATTCCTTGCCTGACAGCAGATCTTCAATTAAAACGCCGACAACTTTTCCTTTTTCATAAAGCAGTTCTTTCACTTTAGAGTAGTTGACAGGCTCCGCACCGAATTTAACGGCTTCTTTCATGACTTCAATCGTCAGTCTCGCATCGTCCGTCCGGTACTCTACATAATAGCCTCCGCCTTTTAAGCCGTCTTTTTTGACGAGCGGCTCTTTTTGCAGCGTTTCTTTAGCAGACAGCATGCTTCTGCGCTCTGATTTTTTTACTCCCGCTAAATAGTCATACACACGCAGGCCGATGGAAGTAGAGAATGAACCGAACGTGCCGCCTTTATGAAACGGCAGCAGCATCCATTCCGGCGTCGTGACGTGCGGGCCGTTTTCGTACACGATGGCACGTTCCTTACCGACTTCTGCAACCATTTTGACTTCAAATTGCTTCAGATAACGCAAACCGCCGTGGACAAGCTTTGTGGATCGGCTTGATGTGCCGGCCGCGAAATCCTGCATTTCGCTCAAAGCGACTTTCATTCCCCTTGAAGCTGCGTCAAGCGCCGTACCGGCACCCGTAATACCTCCGCCTATAATAAACAGATCGTATGTTTTTTTAGTCATGTCTTCCAGCATATGATCCCGTTCCAAACTTGAAAATTGGTGATTCATCATTACGTTTCCTCCTTGTTGTCACGGTATAGAAAAAGAGACCACAACAGCCAAAGCGCATGTCATCACTTTGGTGCTGTGGTCTCTCCTCATCTCAGGACCGTTCCTATTAACTTGTTTTCAGTATACCACATTTTTATCTTATTTAAAAGCCATAGCTGCATTTACTGCTTTTTTCCATCCGCCGTACAATTCATCGCGCTTTTCATCTTCCATTTCCGGTTTGAATTGCTTATCAAGGTTCCACTGATCGGCGATTTCAGTGCTGTCCTTCCAGTATCCGACAGCGATTCCGGCCAAATACGCGGCACCGAGCGCCGTCGTTTCATTAATTTCCGGACGTTCGACCGGCACATCAAGCAAGTCGCTTTGGAACTGCATGAGGAAGTTATTTTTTACCGCTCCGCCGTCTACACGCAATGTTTTTAAAGAGATGCCTGAATCAGCCTCCATGGCATCAAGCACATCTTTCGCCTGATAAGCGAGAGATTCAAGCGTAGCCCGGATAAAATGCTCCTTCGTCGTTCCGCGTGTCAGGCCGAAAACTGAGCCGCGCACGTCACTGTCCCAGTACGGTGTGCCTAATCCGACGAAAGCGGGCACGACATAAACACCGTCAGCGGAATCCACACGCTCTGCGTATGTCTCGCTTTCTTTTGAATCCTGGAACATCCGCATGCCGTCTCTCAGCCATTGGATGGCAGAACCTGCGACAAAGATGCTTCCTTCCAGTGCATACTCGACTTTTCCGTCTAATCCCCAGGCAATTGTCGTCAGAAGGCCGTGATCAGAAGTGATGGCTTTTTCTCCGGTATTCATCAGCATAAAGCAGCCTGTGCCGTATGTGTTTTTCCCCATGCCTTCTTCAAAGCACGCCTGGCCGAACAGCGCAGACTGCTGGTCTCCGGCCGCTCCCGCAATCGGAATGTTTTTACCGAAGAAATGATAATCAACCGTTTTCGCGTACACATGAGAAGACGGTTTCACTTCCGGCAGCATTGATTTCGGCACGCCTAAAATATCAAGCAGCTCGTCATCCCATTTTAATTCATGAATATTAAACATCAGCGTTCTTGAAGCGTTGGAATAATCCGTTACGTGCGCCGCCCCTCCGGACATTTTCCAGATGAGCCATGAATCAATCGTTCCGAACAGAAGATTTCCGTTTTCCGCTTTTTCCCGCGCGCCTTCTACATTGTCAAGAATCCATTTGACTTTCGTTCCTGAGAAATAAGGGTCGATCAAAAGTCCCGTTTTTTCTCTGAATGTATCATTATATCCTTTTTCACGAAGCTCTTCGCAAATGCCGGATGTTTGTCTCGATTGCCACACAATCGCATTGTATACCGGCTTTCCGGTATCTTTATCCCATACGACCGTCGTTTCCCTTTGGTTCGTGATGCCGATGCCGGCAATTTGATCAGCGCTGATTCCGGACTCGGAGATCACAGTCGCGATAACGGCGAGCACCGATCCCCAGATTTCGTTCGCATTGTGCTCCACCCAGCCCGGCTGAGGGAAATGCTGTGTGAATTCCTTTTGAGCGGAATGCACGATTTTTCCTTCTTTATTAAAAAGAATCGCTCTTGAACTTGTTGTGCCTTGGTCAATTGATAAAATATAGGTCTCCATGATGCCGCTCTCCTTTTTAAATATATTCAGAATTTGATAATATTTTCCTTGATTGAGATTTCTTGGTATAAATATAGAGTATGAAAAGCACTACAACCATTATAACGCTTACAAACCAAAAGCTAGGTGTCACATTTCCTTTAAACGCGGCATTGTAAAATACGCCGCCGAACGCACCGCCCATGATCGGACCGACTACGGGAATCCAGGCATATTTCCAATTTGACGGCCCTTTTTTCGGAATCGGCAGAAAGGCGTGAGCGATTCTCGGCCCCAAATCCCGCGCAGGGTTGATCGCATATCCGGTCGTCCCTCCAAGAGAAATCCCGATGGCAACGATGAGGAATCCGACAATCAGCGGGTTCAGCCCTTTTGTGAATTCATTCGCTCCGATTGCCAAAATGCCGAGCACAAGCACAAACGTACCAATGACTTCACTTATCATATTCCCAAATGTATGAGGAATACTCGGGCCGGTCGAGAAAACGCCCAGTTTAGCGGCCGGATCATCCGTCGCCTTCCAATGCGGCAGATAATGAAGGTACACAACAACCGCACCGATCATTGCTCCGATCATCTGCCCCGCAATATAAACAGGGACCTCTTTCCAAGGAAAGCTGCCTTCAAGCGCAAGGCCTATCGTTAAAGCCGGATTCAAGTGGGCGCCGCTGATGCTGCCGACGGCATATGCCGCCATGGCTACTCCCAATCCCCAGCCGAATACAATAACAATCCATCCGGATTGGTATGAAAGCGATTTCTTTAAATTGACTCCCGCACAAACGCCGCCGCCGAAAATAACAAGCAGCATTGTACCGATTACTTCTCCCCAAAATGCTGTCATCATCATTCCTCCTAAATGACAAAATAGCAGGTTTGACAGAGTTATAGAGAATAAAAAACCCACAACAAACCGCTTTACGCTTTATTGCTTCCGTAAAGAGCTGTTGTGGGTCTCCGGGTCTCCATCACATAGTATTAACCTAGGTCTATTGTAACAATGGGTGTAAGCGGTGTCAATCTTTTTTTGTCATAGAATGTTCATATTTAGCCCATAGTTCGGTGTCTGAAGTCGTCACGGCCGTGGCTCCTGCCTGCAAGGCGTTTTCAACGTCCTGCTCCGTGCGGATGAAGCCGCCGGCAAAAATCGGAATCCCCGTCATTTCTTTAATTTCTCTGATTAAAGTCGGAACGATGCCCGGGAGAACCTCGATAAAGTCAGGCTTATGCTTTCCGACGAATTCCATGCTTTTCTCCATGGCGCTCGTATCCAAGAGAAACAGACGCTGGATCGCGTATATTTTCTTTTGTTTCGCTTTGACGATGACTGATGATCTCGTCGAAATGATGCCCGCGGGCCGGATATCCTGACAAATAAACTCCGCACCGTATTCGTCATGCTTAATGCCGTGAATTAAATCGACGTGAACCATCAGAAGTTTTCCGTGTTTTTTCGCTTCATTCACGACACCTTTTAATTGACCGAGGTGGATATCTAAAATGACGCCGTATAAGAACGGACTTTCTAAAAATGCATCGAATTGCTTCATGTTCCGGATTGCCGGTAGAATCTGCTGGTTGTGAAAACTCATGTTTTACTCCTTTACATTAAAATCAATGCTCAGCACGCTTTCCTTGACGGTCGAAATGATGAAAGAGAGCTCCTCGTCCGACAGGCAAAAAGGCGGAGACAGCTGAATGACATTATTATATCCCGCTACAGTATCGCCATTTTTCCCGACAAGCAGGCCTTTTTCTCTGCAGGCGGTGATGATGTGCTGCACAAGGGCGGCATCAGCGGGTTCCTTCGTGACTTTGTCCTTGACGAGCTCAATGCCGGCAAGAAGGCCCTTGCCCCGTACATCTCCGACCGCCGGATGTTCTCTGAGCGGCTCAAGCTCACGGAGCAGCCTTTCTCCAAGCTCCCGGGAGCGGGCGATCAGATTTTCGTCCTCCATCAATTGCAGGTTTTTCAAGGCCAGGGCGCAGGCTGCCGGATTGCCTCCGAATGTATTCACGTGCCGGAAGCGGCCGTACGGCTCACCGCCCGAATACGCCTCAAAAATCTCCCGTTTTACTGCCGTTGCCGACAGCGGCAGGTAAGCGCTCGTAATGCCTTTTGCCATTGTGACGATGTCCGGTGAAACGCCGTAATGCTGAAATCCGAACGGCTCTCCCGTGCGGCCGAAACCGCAAATGACTTCATCACTGATCAGAAGCGCGCCGTGGCGGCGGCAAATGTCCTCTACCTTTGCCATATACCCGTCCGGAGGCATCAGTATCCCTCCGCCTGTAATAATCGGTTCCATAATAACGCCGGCAATCGTTTCGCTTAACTCCCACGTCATGATCCGGTCGATTTCATGCGCGCTTTCCAATGTGACGGCATCGCCGGGATTCCGATAAAGATCAGGCGGCGCCGCATGCAAAAACCCTTGTGAGAGCGGCTCATATTTATATTTTCTCTGCGCCTGGCCGGTAGCGGCGAGCGCCCCCATCGTATTGCCGTGATAGCCTCTGTACCGGGAGATGAATTTGAAGCGGCTGTGATCGCCGTTTTCAATGTGGTATTGGCGGGCAATTTTGAACGCGGTTTCATTTGCTTCCGATCCGCTGTTGGAAAAGAAGATTACATAATCGCCGCCGAGCCATTCATTCAGTTTTTCCGCAAGCTCAATCGCGGGTTGATGGCTTTGGGTCAGCGGATAATAAGGAAGCTCCTTCAATTGGCTGTAAGCCGCATCGGCAAGCTCCTTTCTCCCGTATCCGATATTGACGCACCACAGGCCTGACATGCCGTCCAAATACCGTCTGCCGTCAATATCCGTAACCCAGGCGCCTTCCCCTTTTTGAACGATTATGCTGTCATCCGGCTCCGCCCCTTTCATCGCGTGCCAAATCAGCTCTTTATCCTTTTGTTTGAGTGACTGATTTTTTTGTACATGTTCCACACCGCTCATCTCCCTTTCAATATCATTGCACTGTATCGAAAGCTGCCCGGCTTCTGACGCCGATTCTCTTGGTGAAGTTTTCCTCTTAATAAGAATATAAAGGCGCGGCATGGGCGAGTCAATAAAGCGGCGGCAATTAAAAAAACGCTTTCTCCCAGAAAGCGAAAGAGCTACAAGAGCATATCCCGAAACCGGGGCCGGCGCAAGTGTTTTTATAAAAAAACCCGCCCCTTAAGCGGAGCGGGCGTTTTTTATTTAAGATGCGTAATCCGGTAAATGTCTTTGCGCCGGTCTTTCAGCTGGCGCACGGTTCCGTTTTCACGCTGCCTTCTTAAGATTTCAAGGTCCACGTCCCCGATCACGACCATTTCGATATTCGGATTCGTTTCACCGACGATTCCATCTCTGGCAAATTCAAAATCAGACGGAGCAAAAATGGCTGACTGCGCGTATTGAATATCCATATTTTCTGTTTGCGGAAGGTTTCCGACCGTACCTGAGATGACGGTGTAAATTTGGTTTTCAACCGCTCTCGCCTGAGAGCAGTATCTTACGCGCAAGTAGCCTTGGCGGTCTTCAGTGCAGAACGGCGTAAAGATAATTTTCGCTCCTTGATCCGCGGCAATTCTCGCAAGCTCCGGAAATTCGATATCGTAACAGATCTGAATGGCGATCTTTCCGCAGTCCGTATCAAATACGCGCACCCTGTCTCCGGCGCTGATGCCCCACCATTTCCGCTCATTCGGCGTAATGTGAAGCTTATATTGTTTTTCAATCGTGCCGTCACGTCTGAATAAGTAGGCGATGTTATAAATTTTCCCCTCTTCTTCAACGAAGTGGGAGCCGCCGATGATGTTGACATTATATTTCACCGCGAGATCTGTAAAGAGGCTGATATAGTCCTCGGTATATTCGGTAATCCTCTGAATGGCCAGACTCGGCGAACGCTCCTCGAGAAATGACATGAGCTGCGTCGTGAAAATCTCCGGGAACACCGCGAAATCAGATCTCGCATCGGAAGCCACATCGACATAATATTCAACCTGATTGGCAAATTCCTCGAAGGAGTAAATCTTTTTCATTTCATATTGAATGACGCAAATGCGCACCGGAAATGCCGATTTGTAATAGCGCTTCGACTGCGGCAGGTAATCGACATTGTTCCATTGCATTAATGTCGCATATTTAATGGACGCGGTGTCATCCGGGAGATAATTCGGATTGATCCGCATGAGCGTAAATCCGTTCATCAGCTGGAAAGAAAGCACCGGATCATAAATCTGATGGCGTGTCACCTGTTCGACATAGGCTCTCGCCGTCATTTCTTCCGCATACTTATGATAATTCGGAATCCGCCCGCCGATAATGATGCTTTTCAGATTCAATCGTCTCGCCAAGTCTTTTCTCGCCTCATACAGCCGGTGTCCGATTTTCATCCGTCTGTATTCCGGGTGAACCATTACCTCAATCCCGTACAGATTCAATCCGTCCGGGTTGTGGTTCGTGATATAACCATCGTCTGTAATGTCCTGCCACGTGTGGCGGTCATCATATTCATCGAAATTGATGATCAGGCTTGAGCATGAACCGATAATTTCCCCTTCATACTCGGCGCAAAACTGACCTTCCGGAAAGTGCGCGAGATGGCTGAGTAAATGTTCAGGCTCCCACGGCTCCATCCCCGGAAAACAATCCTTTTGCAGCTCAATAATTTTGTTGATATCTTTCTCTTCCATATTCCGTATGACCATTTTCTTTTCAAAACGGGTCAGATCAAGTTTCTCAGACAATGCTGCTTCCCCCTGCCGGTTCGTTTTGATCGTTCAATCGCTGTAAGAGTAATTCAAGTTCCATTTCCGCCATCGATTCCAGTCTGTGATCGTATTCTTCAAATAACAGGGCGCTTGTTACCTTATTCGGGACGATGACACATTTCATTCCGGCGCGTTTGGCTGCGATTGAGCCGTTGACCGAATCCTCAAAGGCCAGACATTCAGATGGTTCAACGCCTAAATGTTCCGCAGCTTTCAGATAGAGTTCCGGATTCGGCTTCACTTCTTCTACGTCGTCAGCCGTCTGAATCACTTCAAATTCATCAAACAGGCCTAATTCCTTCAGATGGCCCGACACCCATTTAAAATCTGAGCTGGAAGCGAGCCCCACCTTCAATCCTAATTCTTTTGCCGCGGCTAAATAAGCCTCCACCCCGGGACGCGCCGTTTCCGTCTTCATCCGCTGTTCGAAGCGCCCGCGCCTGATCGCCGTCAGTTCATCATGATCGAGCTTTCTTCCCAGCTGCTCCTCTAAATATGCGAATGGCTTAAACCCCGCGGCCGTTCCGATCACCTTTCCCCAGACGGATAAAGGCAATGTTGAACCGTGTTCTTCAAACATTTCCTGCAGCACTTCATATTCATGGGTTTCTGTATCTAAAATTAACCCGTCAAAATCAAAGATTAATGCTTTTATCAATGGTTACAGCTCCTTTAGCTAAACGTACTGACCTATGTATACACTATACCGTGAATTTCTTTCGCGTTCAAAATGTAACATTCTGACGGAAAGAAGAGCCTGCATGAGTGCAAGCTCTCTTCATCCGTTACTGTGTGTTTTGACTGGAAATATTGGAAAGAGCTGCTCCCGCAGACTCATTTGAACGCTGATCGACCGCTAAGTCTCCAAGCGCAACGATCCCGACCAGATGATTTTGATCGACAATGGGAAGGCGGCGGATTTGGTGTTGGGCCATCAGATGTGACGCCTCTTCAAGACTCATTTCCGGGTTTCCGGATACAACTGCAGAAGACATCACGTGTGAAACAGGTGTTTGGCCGTCGCGGCCTTGAGCCGTTGTTCTCAATGCGATATCACGGTCTGTCAGCATTCCTTTTAATTCCCCTCCGTCAACGACGGGAATTGCTCCGACATTATGCTGGTGCATCAGCGCAGCCGCTTCCTGAATCGTTTGATTGGGAGAAACGGTAGCCACGTGGGTAGTCATTGATTGTTTGATTGAACTCATTGTAAAGCACCCCTTTCGACATTTATTATGCTCGGGGATTTGTCTCATTATAAAGGGAGTTAGAGGAAAGAAATTGTGGTATCATGTCAAGGAAGCAAAAAAGAGCCTGTTAAAAGGCTCTTTATACCCGTCAGATCAGCCTTCTGTGACCGCAGGCTTCTGATCCGGCCCCTGTCTCGAAATCATCATAGGTAAAGGGAAAATTCATTCCGCATTCATTCAGCAAAGCGCAATTTTTATCAAACAGCGCCCGCTCTTTGACGTCATATACCGGGTGCGGCTTTGACAGCATGATATGTACCGTTTGCAGACAAGCCATAATTTGAAACGCTTCTTTTAAAGTTCCTTGGTAACGTTGGTTTTGTAATGATAATACGCCCCTTTTTTTAAAGCGCTGAATTTCCAGTTCGGAGAAATAAAGAGGAAAGACATTTTGAAACAATTCAGAGGAAAGCTCTTGTATCGCGCTTTCTTGTCCGTCAGTCGCTGCGTTCACAATTCTCACATCAATCACCTTTCTTGCCATGTGAATATCCTTAATCTTTATCAAGAATAGCATAGAAAAAAACGCGAAAGCTAAGGTAAGTGTTTCCTATTGAAACAGCCGCTTTCCGCTTGAAAAGGAGCTTTATGATATGAAACAAAATGACCGCGGTCTGGAACTCCTGATTACGGAAAAGCACGCCGGACAATGGCTGTTTTCAGTCCTGAAATCTGAATTCCAGGCGTCAAAACCCGTAATTACGGAATGGATGAACCAAGAAAGCATTCAGGTGAATCGGACATCCCCGAAAAACAATATCATACTGAAGACCGGAGATCGCTTATTCATTGATCTTCAGGAAAAAACGGGTTCTTCGGTGACTCCGGAATACGGAGAGCCGGACATTTTATTTGAGGACAATCATATGCTGATTGCAAATAAGCCGGCGGGAATGCCGACTCATCCAAATGAAGAGGGTCAGACCGGCACCCTCAGCAACCTGATCGCTTACCATTTTCAAATCAACGGCGAGCAGGCGAAAGTGCGCCACGTTCACCGTCTTGACCGTGACACGTCAGGCGCGGTCGTTTTCGCGAAACACCGCCTGGCCCATGCAATCCTTGACCGTCAGCTCGAAACCAAAACATTAAAACGCACCTATATCGCCGCGGCGGAAGGAAAAATCACGCCGAAAAAAGGCACGGTTGACTCGCCGATCGGCCGCGACAGGTCACATTCCGTCAGACGGCGCGTCTCACCCGGCGGACAAGCCGCCGTCACCCATTACAAAGTGAAAGGCTATCATCCCGGTGCGCAGCTTACATTGGCAGAGCTTGAACTGGAAACCGGGAGAACACATCAAATCAGGGTGCATATGGCAAGCATCGGCCATCCGTTGGCGGGCGATGACCTGTACGGCGGAAGCAGGACGCTGTTTCACAGGCAGGCGCTTCACGCCAAAAAAGTCAGTGTCGTCCATCCGATCTCAGGAGAAGAAATCGTTGCCGAGGCGCCGATGCCGGCTGATCTGGCTCATTTTACCGAAACGTATTTTTCTTAAACCGGGTCGGCATATATAATATATCGTTTCGGCGCATTTCCAATGTAAGAAAACGGATAGCAAGTGGTCAGGATCAGTTCCTCCCGCTTGTGCTGAAGGGTGATGACAGATGTATCATCCCGGCTGACGATTTTTGTACGGCTGATTTTATAAGAAAACGTGCCGTAAGACAAAATCACGTTCAGTCTGTCTCCTTTTTTCAGTTCGCCGGTCCGGCGGAACACCGTGTCCCTGTGGCCGGATAACACAATTTGGCCGTGATCGCCCGGATAATAGCTGTCCTTATAATGTCCGACGCCTTTTGCTAAATCATCTGCGTCAGTCCCTTCGACGATCGGGAGCTCAGCGTCGATTTCAGGGATTTCTAAAATGCCGCTTGCCTCACCCGTTTCGGGGTGAAATTCTTTTTTGCGCTGTGCCAGCACGGCGCTTTTTGTTTCGTTCTTTTCCAAGACAGGTTCTGTTGCTTTTTTTGCTTCTTCAAGCGATTGGTTCGTTTTCATATGTGAATCAATGATCTTCCAGCTTCCGTAACATGTGATGATGATACCGGCGATGATGACGAGAAGCGGAATATGTTTCAGTTTGTTCATCGTGTGCGGATTCCCCTTTTCTTTCTGAAAAGCCAATATACACCGGCACCCGTGATCACCAGGCCGGCCAATGCCGTCTGATGGCTGCCCGCTGAAGTATCAGGCAAAAGGCGGCCTTTTTGTGTGCCGCTTTCAGTCTGTTTTGTGCTTTGTTCCGAATTTGCGGCAGACGCCGGACGGGATTCAGGAATTGACTGCACTGTATCAGATGCTGTTTCTTCTGCGACAGGACGTTTAGGTTTTTTGGTTTGATCAGGCTGTTCTGCTGCATCCGGTTTTTTAGCGGGTTTTTCCGCTTGAGGTTTTTCTCCTTTATCAGGCCTGGTGCCGCCCGGTGTTTCCCCGCTTCCCGGCTGATTGCCGGTATCATCAGGTGTTTCGGCGGCTGGTGCCGTGCGGATGCGGCCGTCGGTTTGATAAGAAATCGGCGCGGAAAAGCTTTTGACATAGTCTACTGTCGCTTCCAAATCCTCAGGCCCCGTCACCGGATTCTTGCCGAGTTTCCCGATCGGACCGTATTTTGCCCCCGCCGCCGTCGCCATAAATTGATTGACTGTTACTGTATATCCTTTTTCGGGCTGTATGTCTGTCCCGTCCGCCATTTTCATATCCACCGCTTGTCCGGTTTCCGGGTTCCATGTATAGGTAAATCCGCTGATGCTGTAATCCGGACCGTACACCGGAGAAATTTGCGCATTAATAATCTCCCGCAAATCTTTTCCTTTGATTTCAAGCTTCGTCAGCACATTGCCGAACGGCTGTACATTATAAAGGTCTCCCCATGTGATCGGCCCTTTTTTTATGCCGTCCCGGATGCCTCCCCCATTCATAAGCGCAAAATCGGATTTCATCTTCGCTTTCATACCGTCGGCAATCAGATTTCCGAGCGCCGTGTCGCCGTCATTTGAATACCCGCCCGTTATATCATGGGCCGCTTCCCCGATCGTTTCGCTGATAATCGGTTTCACTTTCTCTTCATATTTGCTTAATATGCCTGCCGCAGCCGGGTCAGGCTTGATTTTACTTTGATCGATATATTGGATTTCCGCTGATTTTTTCACGATATCCTTCGACTCTTTATCAAGTTCAAGATCGGCGATTCCGATTGCTTTTCCGTATTCAAATGCCTGCACGATCAGCTTGCCGTCGATTTCTCCGTTTACGACTTTATGATTGTGCGCGGCGAAAATCACATCAATCTCTGAGTCTGTTCCGCTTGCAAGCTTTGCGGATTCTCCCGTGATGGCTGAGCCATTTTGTTCAGCAGACATATGGGCGAGCACGGCGATTGCTTTAATTCCTTTTTTCTTCAAGTCAGCGGCAGCGTCATTGACGGCCTTTACCTCATCCGTAAACGTAATATTTTTAATTCCGTCCGGGATGACCATGCCTGCCGCCGATCTGGTTACAACCCCGATAAATGCGATCGGAATTCCGGAAACGTATTTAATTTCATACGGCGGCAGAAAGGGCTCCCCTGACTTCAGTTTACAGTTGGCGCAGACGAGCGGGAAATTTTGGCCGTCATAACCGCTTGTCCCCTTACCGTCCGGATGATCTCCTCCATTGATGATCCGTTTAAGCTCATCCGTTCCTTCATCGAATTCGTGATTGCCGACAGTTCCGACATCAAAACCGATGTCTTCCATCAATTCTACTGTCGGTTCATCCTGAAAAAGGGCTGACACGGGAGAGCTGCCCCCGATCATATCGCCCGCATGCACGACAAAGGCGTGTTCTTTCTCGGCTTTCGCCTTTTTAATGTACGCTGCGGCGTAGTCCATCCGCCCGAAAGTGCCATCCGTTTTACCATCTCCGTTAAGGTCAAGCTCATATTGCTGATCAATTTTTCCGTGCAGATCATTCATGCTGATGATTCTGAGCGGGACACGGCCCGAGTCTTCAGTCTGCCGTTCTTTATACGCTTTATCCGTTCCAGCTTCATTCAGTGATCCGGCTTGTCCGATTGCTTCCGCATCTTTCACGCTGAACATCATAAAACAAACCGTCAGCAAACAGCACGAAAGACGCATACCCCTTTTTTTCTTCATTCATTTCTCCCCCTGTCTTCTAAGAAATACGTTAGCTTATTTTCTTAAAAATCACATCACTTTTTTGTAAAGATTGTCTTCACTGGCGCAAAATAGTAAATAATCCCCACGTAACGAAATAGGTCTTGATGTATAACGGATCGGCTTTTTTCACATCTTAATGATGATTTGACATGAAGGAGGAAAACAACCAGTGGAACAGCAGCAGAATCAGCAGCAGCCGCCAGTAAATCAGGGGATCCCGGGTTCACCGCAAGTGAATCACGGAGGACATGAGCTTTTCGATATGCATGAAGTGCTGGCCGGAACAGTCGGCGTTTTGGATCAATTTATGATGCTCAGACAGTTTATACAGGATCAGCAGCTGGCCGACATCCTTGACCGCCAGTATCAATTCATTCTCGGACTCTATAATCTGACGGCAGAATGCTTTAAGACCGGCCAAAAGCCTTCTCAGGAAACGTCGACATATATGATGAAGGAACAGAACCAGGCCGTCTACGGTATAAAACCGACTCAGCCGAAAAAACCGAATCAATCATTAAATGATGTCAAAGATCTCGGGATCAGCGGCCATATGCTCGGCCTGATTAAAGCTCAAGCTTCTCTCTTGACGATGAGCTCGCTTGAAATGACCAATCCCGTCACAAGAAGAGTGCTCTCCGCCCAAATTCAGCAATATGTCGAAATGGCGTTTGAAATCTTCTTATACCAAAACAAACACGGTTATTATCAGGTTCCTCAGCTCAATGCACAAGATATGCAGACCATGCTGAATTCATTTGCGCCGGCGCAGGGACAGCCGCAAATGCCTCCGATTAAAGGACAAATGGGACAGCAGCAGCAAAACCTCCATTGATTAAAAAACGGCGTTGGAAACCTGACTCTCCAATGCCGTTTTCTTTTTTTTATATGCTTTTGTGAAATCATGTTCAAATCGTTTCAGGCTTTCTTTCGTAGCCGCTTCAAAGCCTTTTTCAAAATCCTGTGTTTCGGCGGTTTTGTTGATAATGGTTAAGATAATGCCTTCTCCGAATGTTTCGGTTAAGTCCTTTATCATATAGAAGCTTTGCAAATAGACATCTGTTTCATATTCCATACGCGATTTCTGCCATTTTCGGTCGGTCGTTAATTGATCAAACGGCACGACGGAAAATGCAATCGGATCAATGACTACATCATAATGCGCGACCCACTCGCTCAGCCCCTCATGAAACCAAAGCGGAAATACAGACGTATCTGTCCCCAATTGCCGCGTTTTTTGATGAAACGCGTAGTGTGTATATTCATGTATAATTAATTGTTTATACATGAAAACGGCCAGCTCATCTTTTTTCAAAAGCTGTTTTTTCTCTTCAGGCAAAAGCCCCATCATCTGCTCCTGTTCTGAATAAAAACCGACTACATTTTTCAATCCTGAATATTGCTCCATTTCAGCTTCATCCGAAAAGAAAATGAGTTCAAGTGGCGCTGCACCTTTGTAGCCGACAATGATTTGATTGATACGCTTTGCGTGGTCCAGCGTAAGCTTGGTCAGATCCAAGAGCGGCTTTTCATCCGCCGTATAGTAAATCGCTGTATGTTTGTAAATTTCTTTATTCATGTGTTCAGTCACTTGTTCCTTCGTCGGAACAGAGCGGCTGTTTTGGCCTGACAGGACGTACATCATACTTACTGAAACGGCTGAACTGACAGCCAATATGACAAGGACTCCGCACAGGATCAGAGTGAATGCCGCCCGTTTCCCCATGCCGTCACGCAAACAAGCTCCCCTCCCCGATCCTTCAATTTTCATCTCATTCTTTACTTTATGCTCAGGAGCGCTGGGTCGTGACGGCAGATAAAATAAAAAAGCCGCAGCAAATGCGGCTTTTCCATTCATTTATTTATTGGGGTTTGGGAATACACGCTGCACCATTTGGCCGAATTCATCAAACAGACCGGATACAGGATGTCCGTTTTGGATTCGTTTTCCGTAGCCTTGCATACGTTCAACGAAGTCCGGGTTCGCTGATACATATACAGTCCGGACATGTTTATCGGCTGATTTCACCTTATCGGTAATTTTATTTTTTAAATGGTTGGCGATGGCGCCTTTTTGCCCGTTTGTCAGAACAACGGCAACATATGCGCTGTTTCCGGCAACGATCACAGTCGCATTTTTAACTTCTTTTAAATCAGTCACCTTGTCGGCGGCTTTATCAGCCACTCTCAGGTTACGATTGTCATTGTGATCGGTGTTTTGGTTATGACGGTTCACTGTATTCATATTTGTCGCACCGTCGTTAGGCGTGTTGCGGTAATTTACATTCTGGGTGCGGTTGTCATTTCGTTTTCCTTCTCCCTGGTTCCCCATACTGCACCCTGCGGTAATCAGCATCGGCAGAAGAAGGGCAGAGATAACTGCTTGCTTTTTTATCATGTGAATTCCTCCTTTCTCACTTTACGTATAGGTTTTTCTATTCGGCGGGATTTATGCACGCCGTTTGCATTCTGAGCGGTTTGGATAAATATCAGAAGGAAAGGGAAAGGTAAGCGTAATCAATTGAATGAGGAGGGATTTAACTTGTTCAGAAAAAAAAGCGGCATCAGCCCGACAGCGCTGCTGATCGGATCATCGATTCTGATTGCAGCTTTATCACCCGAAATCCGCCGGAAAATCTCCGGAATGGTTTCAGGCAGTATGCAGCATAAAGATGGCACACATTCCATGCAGCCTGCTGACCTGATTCAACAGGCGTTCGGCGGGGAATCCGGCGGACAGCAGCACACGGACAAAGCCCGGCATTCACAAAACGGCTCATTGCAGCCTGCCGAGCTGATCAAACAGGCGTTCGGCGGGGATTCCGGCGGACAGCAGCACACGGACAAAGCCCGGCATTCACAAAACGGCTCCACGCAGCCTGCCGAGCTGATCAAACAGGCTTTCGGCGGGGATTCCGGCGGACAGCAGCATGAGCAGACTTCCCGCAATCACTCCGGCTCATCCCATACAGACGGACAGGCAGACCGCAGTAAAGAAACTTCGCCGAAGCCTCACTATACCGAGCCGATTCACTTCGAAGAAAGCGCGGTAAATGTTTTAAATGACAGCACCGTGATGAATATGCTGGAAGAAATTGAACCCGGAAATCATTAGAAACGAAAAAATCCTTCATTCGTTCAACGATGAAGGATTTTTCGTTTTAGCGCTCGATCTGCTTTTAAGCTTCTTCAGCTTCAATGACGATTGAGGAATCATTGTACACCGCGGTATCGGTTTCCTTCGTCATTTTACTTGTTAACAGCCCTGCGGTCATACTGCCGCTGACATTTAAGGCGGTGCGCCCCATGTCAATTAACGGCTCAATTGAAATGAGCAGCCCGGCAAGCGCGACAGGCATGTTCAAAGCGGATAGGACGAGCAGAGCCGCAAATGTCGCGCCGCCTCCCACGCCTGCTACACCGAATGAACTGATTGCCACGATGGCGATGACAGAGACGATAAATCCCGGTTCAAACGGGTTTTGCCCTACTGTCGGCGCAATCATCATCGCGAGCATCGCCGGGTAAATGCCGGCACAGCCGTTTTGACCGATCGATAAGCCGAATGAACCGGCGAAGTTCGCAATTCCTTCCGGGACGCCCATGCTTTTTTGTGTTTTAATATTAAGCGGCAAAGCCCCTGCGCTTGAACGGGACGTAAACGCAAATACCATGACAGGAAATGCTTTTTTCACGTATGTGATCGGATTTAAACCGCTGAACGTAATCAGCAGCAAGTGAATGATAAACATGACGATAAGCGCGGCGTATGAAGCGATCACAAACATCCCCAGTTTCGCAATGCTGTCGATGTCGCTTGTCGCGATCGTCTTTGTCATAATCGCCAATACCCCGTAAGGCGTCAGTCTTAAAATTAATGTCACGACGCGCATAATAATCGCGTATACCGCATCGACAATTCCGCTGAAAGTCGCAGCGTGCTCCGGCTGCTTCCGTTTCACGCCCAGAAAAGCGATGCCGAGGAAAGCGGCGAAAATAACGACTCCGATGGTGGAAGTCGGTCTGGCCCCCGTAAAATCAAGAAACGGATTTCCCGGCAGAAGCTCAACGATTTGCTGAGGCAGCGTTTTGGCCGTCATATCCTCAGATTTTTGCTGCAGCTCCTGGCCTCTTGATAACTCGGTGCTTCCCTGGTCGATATGAACGGCTTTCAGATCAAAGGAAAGCGCCGAAACAATTCCGACTGCCGCAGCAATTGCTGTTGTAGCGATCAAAATCCCGATGATCAGTCCGCTGATTTTCCCGATGTTATGGGTCAGTTTCAGCTTCGTAAATGCGCCGAGAATAGAAATAAAGACTAGCGGCATGACGATCATCTGAAGCAATTTGACATAACCGCCGCCGGCAATATTAAACCAATCGGCCGTTTGTGTCACGATATGTGAAGCCGGCCCGTAAATCAATTGCAGTGCAAAACCGAATACAATGCCTAGTCCGAGCGCGGTAAAGACACGTTTAGAAAAGGAAACGTGTTTTTTTTGCATGACAAACAAACCTGCTATAAGCAAAAGCATAATAAAAACATGTAAGACTATAAATAAATTCTCCAAAACAGGTAAACACTCCCTTGCTCATTATCCTTTAACACTATATTATATGAATTCCGATCGGTCAAGTAAGAATTGACAAAATATGTATTTTTATAGACTTTTCTCTTTTCTTTCCACCCTTTCTCTAGTAACTTATATAAGGGTGATTGTTATGCTGAAGGAACTGTTTCTTAATTTGACGATTTTAATTACATTTAATTATCTGTTCACCCTTCTTTTTAAAGAGTCGCTTTCGTATAAAGAAGACCGTCTGATGTTTCAATTACTGAAGGGGACGGTCTGCGGGCTTTTAGGGGTTTTTCTGATTGCTTTCGGTTTTTCTTACTCCGATTCCATCATTGATCTCAGAAATATCCCCATTATCATCGCCGCTCTTTACGGAGGCTGGGTGTCTACGGCAGCCGCCTTTGCGATTATCGTCGCAGGCCGTATCCTGATCAATTTCAATGCCAGCGCCATTTTTTCCATCGCCGCCGTCGGAGTTATTGCGATACTTTCTGCGGCCGTCCTCAGAGGAAAAAAGCCGGATCACAAAATGGCGTTCGTTATGCTGCTTTTTTCAAATGTTATTTTCACCCTGACACTGCTGTTTCTTATGCCCGAACAGCCTGCCGGGGCCCTCGTTTATTATTGGCTCATTTCCGTCTTGGGCGGAATGCTGTCGCTGTATATTATTAAACACGAAGCCGATGCCCGCCTTTTGTTCAAGCAATACAAGTTTCAAGCGAATTATGATTTTCTGACGGGGATTTTTAATAAGAGAAAATTCGAGGAAGTCTCGCGCGTTCTGTACGATCGGGCGTCTCAATCCCCCTCGTCTCAGCTCGCGCTTATTTATTTGGATATTGATCAATTTAAGCAGATCAATGATCAATACGGCCATTATGAAGGGGATCAAGTGCTGAAGGAACTGGGGGCGCGCCTGAGGTTCTTACTCAGCAGTTCTGATCCGTCAGCCCGCATCGGCGGGGAAGAATTTGCCGTGCTTATGCCCAATTGCACGTATACGAAAGGGCTTCACCTCGCAGAGGAAATCAGGCACACGATTGACGCGAACCCGATTCTGCTGACGAGCGGAGATACAATTCCCGTGACCGTTTCCCTCGGCATCGCGCATTATCCGACAAATACATCGGATCCTCGGACATTGCCCCTGATCGCGGACCGGATGCTGTACAAAGCGAAAACATCAGGGCGCAATCAAGTGTGCAGCACTGAAAAAAAAGAATGATCGCCCGAAGCGGAAATCATTCTTTCTTTTCAGTGAGAAAGCCGCCCGTCAGGAAAACGGGAATCAGGCTGCCCCTATATTCTTTTTCAATAAACGCCGCGGTATCATCTGATTGATACAAAGACAGGAGTTTTTGCATCCGTTCATCATCTTTATCCTCAGCTCTGACGGCGACCAGATGAATATACGCTTCCTTCATTTGCGCCGATCGGATCAGCGCGTCCTTCTCCGCATGAAATCCTGCTCTTTTCGCCTCGCTTTGACTGAGAACTGCTGCGTCAGCATGTTTCGCCGTCTGATATGCGTTCTTTTTTGTTTCCGTTTTTAAGGTCAGATGCTTCGGGTTGTCCTTGATCATATCAGTTGAACCCGTACCGGTGAATCCCTTTTTCAATGTCATCAGTCCGGCCTCCTGCATGAGAAAAAGCGCCCTGCCGAAGGCCGCCGCTTCATCAGGCACGGCAATGACCGCTCCGTCCGGTATATCCTTCAGCCGTTTATGCTGCTTGGAATACACCCCCAGCGATACCGCATATGTCGTTCCTAAAGGAGCCAGCTTCTTTTTCACATGAGGCGGCAAAGATTGAAAATAAGAAACGGATTGAAACGCATTGGCGTCGAGATCCCCGCCGGCAAGCGCCAAATCGGCCTCGGCATAATCCGAAAACGTTACCAAAGAAAGCTGCAAACCTTCCTCACCGGCTTTTTTCGCGACAAACTCCCAGATCGATTGATCAGATTCATTGATTCCGATAGTAATTGTCCGGTTCCCGTCAGGATAATGGCATGAAGTAAGTAACATGATCAAAATGAAAAGAAACAGACTGTTTATAAGCCGCAGGTTCAAGTTGACCTACTCCCTATCTATTTTTATGTACAGAGGCTGCACCATGGTATTCGGGCTCATGATTACATACAATACCGATTAAAAAAAGGGTTGTCAATTGCTTCCTTAAGAGGCTGCAAAGCGGTTTTTATCAGCTGAAAATGGGCTGTTCTAGTCTCAAATCAGATTTCCGTATCAGAGCGTTCCCCTCTTAAAACATGTTATTTCGAAAAAAGTTACATTTAGCAGTTGTTTTTTCTTCGAATTACTGGTAGAGTAAAGGTAATTATTTTTGTTCGAACTATCTTTAAGAAGAAAGTTTTGTAAGAGTTTTCGTCTTGGAAGTTTGTTTTAGAGCAAGAATAGTGAATTTAAGCGTTATGTCGCTTTAGGAGGAAATTTCATGTTAGAAGGTAAAGTAAAATGGTTCAACTCTGAAAAAGGATTCGGATTCATCGAAGTAGAAGGTCAAGACGATGTATTCGTTCACTTCTCTGCTATTCAAGGCGAAGGCTTCAAAACTTTAGAAGAAGGCCAATCTGTTTCTTTCGAAATCGTTGAAGGAAACCGCGGACCACAAGCTGCTAACGTAACAAAAGCATAAATTGTTTAAAAAACCTGCCGGTTTACGCCGGCAGGTTTTTTTCATCTAAAACGAAAAGCTGTTTTGCAAAGGCAAAACAGCTTTTTTATATCAGGTGGCAATATCGCGTTTTAAGAAGACGCCGAATGCGAGCGCCAGAAAAATAACGAAGTAAATCACAAGCATCACAACCGAAAATGTCATCGTCATCCCCTCTACTAAAGGAGTCCCGTTCATATATTGCGACAAATCTGTGTTCGCAAATAAAATATATTTGGTCCATTCAAATTTCGCAGCAAGAAATACCGTCGCCGTGTTCCCCATAACCAATAGAAAAATAGAAAATCCGACCGCTAATGAGCTGTTCCGGAATACCGCAGACAGCATAAACGCCATCGTCGCAAGCATAAAAGCGGAGACAGATTCATAGACATATGTTTTAGCGAGGAAAGCGATGATATTTTGCTCAAAAACATGGCCGTCTTTGTATACGAGATGAACATCAGCCGCAGTATCTCCGCCTGTACCGAAAAAGACCAATCCCAACAGAGCGGAGCCGGCAAATAAAATCACAAGCATCAGCAGTCCGAACAGCAGCACCGTCATATATTTAGATAGCAAAATCTGAAAACGGCTGAGCGGACGGATGGCCAGCAGTTTGATGGTTCCCCAGTTGAACTCATTCGCCACGATGCCTGCGGCAATGATAATCGTAAACAGCCCGGTCAAAACAGTCATCATCGAAGAATCAGCTACGTATGACCACACTGTGTACCCTGTATCCTCGGGGATGTTATGATCCATACGGTATTGATTTATCGCGACATTCTGTTTCAGGTTATCAATGAGCGTCTGGTTTCCGGTTTCCTTCATCTGCTGTTTCATTTCTTTGTTTTCAGCTTGGAGCTCCTGTTTCCAATTCGGATTGGCTTCGTTCGAGGTGAAATGGTTTGACAGAAGCGCAAAACCGATCATCGAAACGCCTAAAATTACAATCATAGCCCACGTGCCGACGCGGCTGAAAATTTTTATCCATTCATTATAGATCAGCTTAAACATATTGAACCTCCTCTTTCGTCCCGCCGGTAATCTCCAAGAAACGGTCTTCCAAAGATTTTGTCATGATTTTCACTTCATATAAGCGGATGTTTTCACGGACGAGCAGAGATATCACATCAGGCACTTCCTGTTTTGACAGCTTGATCTCAATACCGTTTGTCTTCTTCACACAATCAAACTGACTCAGAACGGCAAGAGCCTCTTCTCTTTGTTCAATATGGAAGAAGTATGTATCTTTATCCTCTTTTCCTTCATCCCTTACTTTTTGAATATCGACAAGCTCCCCTTTTTGCAGAATGCCGATTCGGTCGCACATTAACTCCATTTCTGACAGCAGATGGCTAGAGACGATGACAGCCATTCCTTTTTCACGTGTCAGCTTTTTCAGATGGTCCCTGATTTCCCTGATGCCCGCGGGATCAAGGCCGTTTGTCGGTTCATCCAGAATCAGCACCTTAGGATTATGCAGCAGGCTTTGGGCGAGGCCGAGACGCTGTCTCATTCCGAGAGAGTAGGTTTTTACTTTGTCATGTATTCTGTCCTGCAACCCGACGAGCTCGATGACCTCATCTATTTTTTCTTTCGTAACGCCTTTTACCATCCTTGCGTACTGCTGTAAATTTTTATAACCGCTCAGGAATTTGTACAGCTCCGGGTTTTCCACGATGGCTCCGACGTGCCTGACCGCTTTTGCATAGTTTTTCGTAATGGATTCCCCGCAGATTACGATGTCTCCCTGAGACAGTTTCATTAATCCGACCATCATTCTGATCGTAGTGGTTTTCCCCGCTCCGTTCGGCCCTAAAAATCCAAACACTTCGCCCGCCCGGACGGAGAAGCTCAGATCATGAATAATCGTTCGTCCTTTTATCGTTTTCTTTACCTGTTGCAGTTCTAATACCGTTTCCAATTAGAATCCCCCTTCTATTTCGTGCGCCTGCATGACGCTTCTGTACCATTGCAGCACGGACATTCCTTCCTGTTCCCGGATTTCTTCGACCTCGCGCCGTTCAGCGATTTTCCCTTTTATGAAAACCATCACTTCGTCTAACAGCGTCTCAATCTCGCCGATCTCATGCGTGGCAATGACGACGATCTGGCTGCCAAAATCAATATAAGATACGAGACTGTTGACAATCGACTCTCTGACCGCCGGATCAAGACCTGAAAACGGCTCATCCAGCAGAATGACGGATGCTTTTCTCGACAGGGCCAAAACGATTTTCAGCCTGCCCCGGCTGCCTTTGGACAGCTCTTTTATCTTCTGCTTCGCTGAAAGATTCATTTCCGTTAATAGGTTATGTGCTTTTTCCAGCTGAAAATCCGGGAATTGCGAATGATAAAATGTGAGCATATCACCGACGGTCGTCCGAGCGGAAAACATATCATGTTCGGTTAAATAAGCCGTACGAAACAGCATGTTCCTGCTTACTGCGCAGTCTCCGATCCGGACGGCGCCCGATGTCGGGAACGCAAGCCCCGCAAGCATTTTAAGCGTTGTTGATTTTCCGCTTCCGTTCGGCCCTAAAATTCCGTAGATTTTACCCGGAGACAATGAAAATGATACATCGCTGACCGCGAGCCTGCGGCCGTATTTTTTTGTTACGCGTTCAAAATCAAGATTCATCGTTTGCTTCCCCCGCATATCGTTTGATCCCGTCGAGCATTTCCTCAGGAGATAACCCCAGCTCCGCCATTTCCTGAATAAAGCGTTTGAAAACGTCTTTTGTCAGCCTGTCTTTCAGCTCCGCTTTCAGATCGGATCTTTCCGCTATAAAGGTTCCCTGTCCTCTTCTCGTCTCCACGATCCCCAGCCTTTCCATTTCACTGTACGTTCTTTGTATCGTGTTCGGATTCACTTTCATCTGTACGGCCATCTCCCTTACGGACGGCAGTTTGTCCCCCGGTGAAAGCTCACTTCGGATCAGCCGGTAATATACACGATCGGCAATCTGCAGATAAATCGGCTTGGATGACTGAAATTCATTCTCCATCATTACACCTCAACCTTTCGATTCAGCAGCATAGAGGCCAGCGCAAGACAGAGCGCCGTAAGCACGATCACTGCCAGGAAGCTGAAAAGCGAAATGTGGACGGCTTTCAGCTCCATCGTCCATCCGGTCAATTTTGTATAATGAAAATGAAAATTCGCATACACTTTTACCGGCCATAAATCATGTTGAGATGAAGTGAAAGGCGTAATGATTTTATCGTCAATATAGGTCCAGACAAACGCAAGCACGATGCAGATCACCCAACGGAGTACGGGAACATGTTTTAATGAGTGAAAAACAGTCCAAAATACGGCCACGATCACAGATAAGTACGCTGAACTGATCAGCAGGTAAGCATTCAGTCCGGTTAATGTGCCGGCCAGGGGAATGGTGTGTTCCAGCGCTCCTTTTGCAGAAAGCATCCGGTACATCCAAATGCCGTAACCGGTCAGCGCCAGCTGCCCGATCAACTGATACAGCAGCGAGGCCGTCAGCTTGGAAGCCAGCAGATAAAATCCTCCATTCGGATTGTAAAGCCACAGCTGGTTTTTTCCTTCTTTATGAAGGTGATAGTACATAAAAAGCGGCGCTACAAGAAATTGAAAAAACCCCATTGCCGCAAAAAAGCCGAAAATGACGAGCGGTTCTTTCTGACGGGCAGCGATGACGTGGGCTGCAAGCGCCCAGCAAATCATGCCGCAAAGCCACACCGCGAGCCAAATCCATGAAACCTTCGCATCTTTTTTCAGCAAACCTAAAAACGATGTCATTCTTGCTCTCTCCATTCGGATCAAGTGTATGAGTAACATAGTACACTAGATCATCACGTATTACAATATCTTCAATAAAAAAAAGACAAATCCGCTCTTACGCAGATTTGCCTTTTCAATTACTTCTTTTTGTTTTTTAAGGAGAGCAGCGCATCACGATAGCTGCTATCCTGCATTTTGCCGCCGCTATCAGGATCGTTTGTTTCCCGATCCGTCTCAGAAGTCTTAAACTTCTGAAGCGCCTGACGGTACACATCATCGCCCATTGTATTCTTTTTCTCACGGGGAGATTCAGATTTCACAACGACGGGAGCATGCTCGGCTGAGCGCTCCTCGGCCGGATCATGCTTTTCCGGCTGTTCGGCTGTAGTGCCGATCGCTTCTCTCTTTTCTTCTTTGACATCCTGTCCTGCAGAAGTGCTGCGGACATTGAATGTGATAAGAAGTGCAATCACAATGACAGCAGCAATAACCGCTATAATAATGGCCATATAACCCTCTCCTTACTGTCGTCCGGCAGTTAGATTACCTGTGACTTGGCTGACACGTCTGCCAAGCGCACGGCCTAATTGAAGGCCTTCTTCCGTCATCAGCACATCGCTGTCAACCGGGCATGTGACGCCTGCGCCGTAGTAAGAGCCGTACAGCGCGTTTTCAGGAACGTTGCCGGGAAGTCCGACAACAATCATGCCTTGGTGAAACATAGGAGTGATCAGATTGTGCATTGTCATTTCTAATCCGCCATGTGTTGTCGCCGTCGTACAGAATACGGCGCCGACTTTATCAATCAGCTCGCCTTCAGCCCACAGATAGCCGAGTCTGTCGATCCACGCTTTTAAGCCTGAACTGATGGTGCCAAAGTGTCCCGGACATCCCCAGATAATGGCATCCATGTCTTTCAGCTTGCGGATGTCTGCTTGATCGACATGGTCTATCAGGACTTCAGCCTCAGCGTTTTCTCGTGCTCCTTCGGCAATGGCTTCAGCAAGGTGTTTTGTGTGTTCGCCTTCACTATCGTACACTACGTAAATTTTCATTCAGGAAACCTCCCATTCAGATGATTAAGATTCCTTCACTTCTTTAGGGGCCGGAAGCAATGACAGCTCCTCTTTTTTCTTCGCCCGCTGTTTGTCTTTCCGTACGTCACGCAAGAACAGGCTCAGGACTACGCCGATAACCGCAAAGATCGTCGCCCACATAAACGCGTCATTAATCCCCATAACGTTGGAATTAAGTGAAGCTGTTTTGTAGAGATATGAATAAACGGTTTGTTTCGCCGCATCAAGCGACATGTTCATGTTGACCATTAAATTCGAAACCGCGCTTTGGAACGACTGCATGAAGCTTGGATCAGCCGTGCTCGTTTTATCCGCAATCTGCGAATAGTGCATTGTCGTACGGTTCGTATAAATCGTTGTGATCAAACTTGTTCCGATTGAACCGCTGATCTGGCGGAGCGTGTTGCTCATCGCCGTGCCGTGGCTGTTCAACCGTGCCGGAAGCTGGTTCATTCCGGCTGTCATAACAGGCATCATTAACAGTGACATACCGAATGCGCGGATGGCATAGACAAGCATAATGTGCGTGTAAGGTGTGTCAATTGTCAATTTTGTGTACTGGAATGTCGTTGCGACCGTGATGACCAGCCCGATAATCGCAAGCGGTCTCGGACCGATTTTGTCAAACAGAATACCGGAAATCGGCGACATGATCAGCATGACAATCGCGCCCGGCAATAGCAAGAGACCCGATTGCAGCGCCGTAAAGCCGACTAAGTTCTGCAGGTAAATCGGAAGCAGGAACATTCCTGTGTAAAGCGCAACGGTAATAATGATGTTAATCACACTGGAAAGTGAGAAAATATCATATTTAAATACCCGGAAGTCGAGCATCGGTTTTTCAGAGCGCAATTGCTGAATGACAAACGCGGCAATCGCGATGACACCGACGATGACGGTAGACAGCACGATCGGATCTCCCCAGCCGTCGCTGCCCGCTTCACTGACTCCGTAAAGCAATGAGGCAAATCCGACAATGGATAGAATCGCACCCAAGCTGTCGAGTTTGATTTTTTGCGGTTCCACCAAGTTCTTAAAGAGGAAAAACGCTATGATAATAACGATTGCCCCGATCGGAACAAGGCCGTAGAACATAATGCGCCATGTGTAATGCTCGATGATCCAGCCGGAAAGAGTCGGTCCGACCGCCGGAGCAAACATCATCGCAAGACCGAAAATCCCCATTCCTTTCCCCCTGCTTTCAGGCGGGAAGATAAGCAGAATGGTTGTCATGACCAGCGGCTGCAGGATACCGCCGCCGACCGCCTGAATTAACCGGCCGATCAGCATGGTTGAGAAGTTAGGCGCGATTCCGCAGACTAACGTTCCCGCTGTAAAACAGAACATGGCTACGAGAAAGAGGCTTCTCTGTCCGAACCGGGTAATTAAGAACGCAGATAACGGAATCAAAACACCGTTGACCAGCATGTATCCGGTCGTAAGCCACTGAATCGTCGTCGCACTCACACCGAACTCGGTCATTAAGTGCGGCATCGCCACGTTAAGAAGCGTTTGGTTCAAGATCGCCAGGAATAACCCGGCCATAAGCACAATAAGCAATGTTTTAGGACTTTTTACTTGATTATCTGATTTAGCCACCTAAGACAACCTCCCTTCATGGTTTGATGACTGATCTGTATTATTCAGAGATTTTTACAGATGCGTTCATACCAGGAAGCACCTTGTCAGATGGGTTGCTGAGTGAAATTTTAACAGGAACTTTTTGCGTTACTTTTGTGTAGTTGCCGCTTGAGTTTGAAGAAGGCAGCATATCAAATGTTGAATTTGTCGCATAACCGATTTCTTCTACTGTTCCGTCAAATGTTGTATTAGGGTCTCCGTCAACAATTACGTCTACTTTGTTTCCTACTTCAATGTCTCTGATGTCTGTTTCTTTAATGTTTGCAGTGATGTAAAGGTGTTTCATGTCAATTTCTTGGGCAATTGTCGTACCGGCTTGCACCATTTGGCCGTTTTTCACTTCGTTTTTCACGATTGTTCCATCCATGATGGCTTTTACGTCAGCATTTTGCTGTCCTTTGATTTTTGCAACAACGTCGTTTTTGCTTACTTCTTTCCCCTCATCAAGGTTCCAGTCAGTTACTTTACCCGCAGCAGGAGCTGTGATAGCAGCCATGTCGCCGGCAACTTTTGCTTCATCGGTTTTTACATAGTGTGTGCTTTGATAATAGTAGTAAGCACCTCCGCCTATAATTGCAAGAACAACAATCAAACCGATAATGTTGGTCAGAATTAAACGTCCTCTGTTCATTTTGTTTTCTCCTTTCGTTTCTTCCTCTATCATTTTGTGGAATGATGATAAAAATATGTGGGGATTTTTTTATTTTCCGTTTTTCACTGCACAGCCGTTTGCAAGCTTCGTTAAACTTTCCGCAAGCTTGCGCAGGTACTGCAGTTCAGCGGTATTGAGCTGCCGGTATAAGACCGCCGCTTTTTCGGCATATTGAACAGCAGCTTTCTTTAGAAGTTCTTCCCCCTCTTCGGTTAACTGAATCATAACAACACGCCGGTCGTCGTGATAGTCGCTCCGAACCATTAGGCGGCGCTTATACAGAATATCGGTCATTCTCGTGACAGACGCCGGTTTCAGATCAAGCGACAAAGCCAGCCTTGAAAGCTGCGTGCTTTTGCTCTTATGTATTTTGAACATCAGCAGATACTGCAGTACTGTAATATCAAAAGGTTCAAGAACTGTCTCCAGAATCATTTTCTGCTTTTTGTAAATCGATCTGGAAGTATCAAACAGTTGTTCAAAACTGAGCAAAGCGAGCTCTGATTCAATCACCGTATTTTCACCTCATTCCCTTAATAATAGTTCACAAGATAAAATATTAATAAATGAAAGAAGGTTTGTAAAGAGAAAAGTTTCATTTTTTAAGGATTTTTTTTATGCCGTTTTTTCTCTTTATTTTTAATTTAAAAAAGCCGGGTGAAGAACCGCGGCCGCACGATTCTTCACTCGGCTTTATATTTAATACGATGCTTTGCTTATACCGGCTTCCTCATTTTTAAAAAAGCTTTTCAGCGCTTGAAATACGTCTGATTTCTGTTTCAGGATGTAGTATTTAAATTTATCATCTTTGACATTTTTATAGGCGGACATGAGGGTGGAATGCCTGTTATATTGATTGACCTCACCGTAACAGAACAGATTCGATTTTTTCATGATGTCATTGACGAGCTTTACGCACCGGGCGTTATCCGAAGTCAGGTTATCTCCGTCTGAAAAATGAAACGGATAGATGTTGTAGCGGGCGGGGTCATATTTTTCATCAATTAATTCAAGAGACTTCCGGTAAACGGAGGAACAGATGGTGCCCCCGCTCTCGCCTTTCGAGAAAAAATCTTCTTCCGACACAACCTTCGCTTCCGTATGGTGGGCGATAAATTCGATATCAACCGTTTCATACTTTGTCCGTAAAAATCGTGTCATCCAAAAAAAGAAGCTCCTCGCCATATACTTTTCCCATACGCCCATCGAACCGCTTGTATCCATCATGGCTAAAACGACAGCTTTCGATTCCGGCTTCGTCACATCATTCCATGTTTTGTATTTCAGATCTTCCGGATAAATAGGGTAAAACGACGGCTTGCCTGTCATGGCGTTTCGTTTATAGGCCGACAGCATCGTCCTTTTCTTATCGATATTCCCTGTCAGCCCGGTTTTCCGGATATCATTGAACTCGATATCGGTATGGACGATATTGTCCCTTTCCTTTTGCTGCAGATTCGGCAGTTCTAATTCCTGAAACAGCGCTTCTTCCAGATCCATCAATGAAACTTCCGCTTCATAATAATCCTCGCCTGCCTGATCGCCGGCTCCCTGGCCTTTTCCGGCACCCTGCTTTTTATCTGCGCCGTCTCTTGCGACGACATCGCCGACTTCGCTGTCGCCGTCGCCTTGGCCGACATGTTTATTTTTATCATAGTTATAACGGATTTTATATTCATCAAGCGAACGAATCGGGATTTTCACAACATCTTTTCCGTTGGACATAATAATGCTTTCCTCAGTGACAAGGTCCGGAAGGTTGTTTTTTATCGCTTCCTGTACTTTCTTTTGGTGGCGCTGCTGGTCGTCAAAGCCTTTGCGATGGAGGGACCAGTCTTCCTCTGAAATCAAAAAATTTCCGCTGTCATTACGGGACATGAATTCCCCTCCTTAACCGTTATGGTCGTTTTACATGTGTATTCCGGCTTGGTCCTGTTTATGAAACAAGTCCGGCGAAAAGATTTATTTTTATCTTATGCCGGCCGGACTCTCCAATTGACAAACAATTGCGAAAAACAGACAAAAGAACCCGTCCTTTTACAGACGGGCCTCTCAATGAAATCAAACATCAGCGGTTTAACAAGCTTCCGACATACTTCAGCAGTTCATTAGCGCTAGTCGAATTATAGCCGTGTTCATCTATTAACCTTGCCACTACCTCATTGACCTTTTTAAGCTGCTGCTCATCCGGCGTTTTGGTGGAGGTCGTAATTTTCACCACATCTTTTAAGTCTGCGAACAGCTTTTTCTGAATCGCTTCGCGGAGTCTTTCGTGCGAATTATAGTCAAAGCGTTTTCCTTTTCTTGCATATGCGGATATGCGGATTAAGATTTCTTCGCGGAACGCTTTTTTCGCGTTTTCTGAAATGCCGATCTGCTCTTCAATGGATCTCATCAGTTTTTCGTCAGGATTCATTTCTTCACCCGTCAGCGGATCGCGGAGCTTATTTTTATTGCAGTACGCTTCCACATTATCTAAATAATTGTCCATGAGAGTTTTCGCGGATTCTTCATATGAATAGACGAACGCCTTCTGCACTTCCTTTTTGGCGATATCATCGTACTCTTTCCTGGCGGCGGAAATAAAATTCATATACCGCTCTTTGTCCTCGGCGGAGATGGACGGATGCTGGTCGAGTCCTTCTTTTAAGGAACGCAGCACATCAAGCGAATTGATCGATTCCATATTTTTTCTGATAATCGTTGAGGAAATGCGGTTGATGACATAACGCGGGTCAATTCCGCTCATTCCTTCATCATGAAATTCCTTCTTCATATCCTCAAGATCAACGGAATTGTAACCTTCAACGCTTTCTCCGTCATAGAGCCTCATTTTTTTGACGAGATCAATATCAGAGCGGTTCGGTTCCTTCAGCCTGGTCAAAATAGAAAACATCGCGGCCACTTTTAATGTATGGGGGGCGATGTGTACGTCAGAAACATCACTTTCAGAAATCATTTTTTCATAAATCCGTTCTTCCTCTGACACCTTTAAATTATAAGGAACAGGCATCACGATGATCCTGGAGTGAAGGGCTTCATTTTTCTTATTGGCAATAAACGAGCGGTACTCCGTTTCGTTCGTATGCGCAACAACCAATTCGTCGGCTGAGATGAGCGCAAACCGTCCGGCTTTGAAATTGCCTTCCTGCGTGAGTGACAGAAGATGCCACAGAAATTTTTCATCGCATTTCAGCATTTCCTGAAACTCCATCATTCCGCGGTTCGCTTTATTTAATTCACCGTCAAACCGATAAGCGCGCGGATCTGATTCTGAGCCGTATTCGGCAATCGTTGAAAAATCAATACTCCCCGTCAAGTCGGCGATATCTTGTGATTTCGGGTCAGACGGGCTGAAGGTTCCGATTCCGGTACGTTTATCCTCCGAGAAGAATATACGTTCAACCTTTACATCCTCAATTCTGCCGCCGTATTCTTCTTCAAGCCGCATGACATTAAGCGGAGAAAGGCTGCCCTCAATTCTGATGCCGTATTCTCTGTAGAAGTCGTCGCGCAGATGATGGGGAATGAGATGGAGAGGATCTTCATGCATCGGGCAGCCTTTAATGGCGTAAACAGCGCCGTTGTCTGTCAATGAGTAGGCTTCAAGCCCTTTTTTCAGCATGGTGACAAGAGTTGACTTTCCGCCGCTGACGGGTCCCATCAATAGTAAAATCCGTTTTCTTACATCGAGCCGCTTGGCAGCCGGGTGAAAGTATTCCTCCACGAGCCGTTCCAGAGATTCCTCAAGGCCGAACAGCTCCCTCGAGAAAAAGCTGTATGTCTTTTTACCGTCATCCTCCTCGATTCCGCTGTCTTTTATCATATTAAAAACGCGAGAATGAGCAGACTGCGCGACCAATGGATTTTCTTTTATGATCTCCAAATAATCAGCGAACGTCCCTTCCCATTTGAGACGCTGCTCTTCCTCTCTGTACTTTTCAATTTTCTTTAATATATCCATAAGAACCTCCTCTATCATGGTTAATGCACTAGAAATAAGGTACTTTGTTACAATCTATGCGGTGACGTGATAATACATGCTTTTCGTTTCTTAAAAATAAAGACGTTATAAGGCCGTCATTGACAAGGGTCCGGTGCACCGTTCATAATGAAAGAAATACAGTTTCATCCAGACTCGGACATCAAATGGAAAAGCAAAGAGGAGGAGAAATGATGAAAACGATCATTTTACTTGGGGTCATTCTCACTTTTTTAGTATCCATTTTTACGGCGGGTTACGACAGCAAACCTGAAAACAAATAACGGCAAAAGGGTGCTCTTCATAAAGAGCACCCTTTCCTGTACAACATAACAATGTTTCATATTTGAATACGTTCTTGGACAATTGATTTTTCATGAGATTTGCAGCTTGTTTGATACTCGATTTTTCCGATTTTGCAGCCCGGGCCTATTTCCACATGCTTTCCTCTGACGATGTCCGCTTCCGTGTATTCGAGGTAAATTGCGTCTCCTTCGATCAATTCAGCAGAAAGCGTGCCGGCTTTCCGTTTAAGAAAACCGGGTTTCCGTCTGACGGTGATCGATGTGCCGCCGATTTCTTTCACACGGCTTCGGTCATAACGCAAATGGATGTTTACGTCCCCCGCGTTTAACAATCCCGCCACATTGATACATCCTGTTACATGAAGCAGCTCCGTCTCGCAATCGCCGCCGACGGTGAGACTGCCTTTTATATGACACTGCTCTCCCGCGGCCCCGCCGCCAATTTCAGCAAGTCCTTTCAGCCTCATCGTGGCGAAACGCACGGAGCCGCCGACTTTCAATGTGCCCATCACATTTGCTGAACGTGCTGATAAATCTCCTGCAACTTCATGCTCTCCGAAAATTTTCAGCCTGTTGATCTCGGCATCTCCGAGAAAAAGTCCCGTACCGAATATCCGGCAGCGTTCGCTTTGAAGTCCTTCGCCGACAGTTCCTTCCCCTTTAATGCTTACATTTTGGTAGGAACCGCCGGAGGCGTGTCCGGCTCCGTACATTTTTAAATGACTCAATTTTTTTGTCGTTTCCATCGCAGCTCCTCCTATCGTTTCACGACTTTGTTAACCAAAGCGGAAGGATCACATGTAAAATCGCCGCTGTATTCCACCGTCCCAATGGTGCAGCCCGCGCCGATCCGCACATGATTTCCGCGGACTGTCTTCGCGTTCGTGTCCGCCAATTCAATGATGTCACCCTCAATCAGCTCTGCTGTCAGCACCGGGGCCGGCATCAGCTTAAAACGCGTAAGCACGCTCTTTCTGCTCATCACTTTCAAATGGCGGCAGCCGATTTCTTTCACCCGGCTTTCTCCCGCCGCCAGCTTAATACTGACTTCATCGGCATTCAGCAGGCCGCCGATCTTGCATTTGCCTTCCGAACGGAACGTCTCTGTCTCGCAATCGCCTTCAATCCCGGCTTTCCCGGATATGAAAATATCATCAGCTTTCACACCGCCGCCGAAAGATGAAAATCCCGCGACGTTCAGCCGCTCCGTTTTGACATCATCTTTAATGACACCCGTTCCGTTGATACGGATGGATTCAGCTTCGGCGCTGCCGGAAATTTTCCCCGAACCGCTGATCGTCAGCGTTTGCGTCTTGACATGTCCGTCTGTTTTTCCGCTGCCGTTAAACAAAAGGCTCGTGCACTCCACATCACCTGACACCGTGCCGCTTCCGTTGATCTCCACTGTATGAAAACGGCCTCCTTTTGAACTTCCTGAACCGTTGATGACTAATTTATCTGTTACTTCCATTGATGGTCCTCCTGCATCCATTTCGTTTTTAATTCTTCCGATGCCGCAGCAAGCGCCACCCGTTCAACCACTTTGACAGTCGGTTCAAACAAAATATGTTCCGCGTCTGCGATGAAGCACGTCGTTACGCCAAGCTTTCGGAGCATGACAAGCTCCGTATTCGCTTTCAGCTCGGAAGCCTCATACGTTTTCAGCACCCCTGCCGCCAATTTTCCTTCCTCAAGGCTGATATTGCCCGATTGCAAAAGCCCTTCAAGCACATATAAAGACAGCAGCGCGCGGGACGTGAATGTCACGCCGTCTTCGCCATAAACTTGCAGCGCGGCTTTTGAAATCAGTCCCTTTTGAAGCAGTTCCGCAGACGTTATATTGACATCAGTCATTTGCGGAGACAGCATTTCTCTCATTTCATCCAGAGACAGATTTTCTTTCATTTTCTGTATTTTTGAGATGCGTTTTAATATTTCCGCTCTCGGAAAAAATGTTTCCTGGCCTGTAAACGTCGATTTTCGGATAAACCATTCTTCAGGAATTAAATTTTTCCGTTTCCACCGGTACAGCTGCCCGTATGAAATTGATGTTTCTTCCAGCAATTCTTTTTTAGAAATCAGTTGCTCCTCCATGAATCCAGCTCCTTCGATGAATGTATTGTAACATAACACTGTTACGTTGTTAAGCCTGAAAATATAAAAATGCCGTGAACCGCTGCTGCCCGTCTTTTTATTCAATAAAAAAACGCCCGGATGCGGGCGTTTTTTCTCACGTCAAATCTCTGTAATTTTGCTGGCGCAGCGCTTCATATACAAGAATCGCGGCCGTGTTGGACAGGTTTAATGATCTCACATGCTCGGTCATCGGCAGACGCAGGCAGCGGTCCATATTGTTTTCGATCAATTCTTTCGGAAGTCCGCTCGTTTCTCTGCCGAATACGAAGAAAAAGTCTTCCTCCGTATTTGAGTAATCAAATGATGTGTGCGGCTTTTGGCCGAATTTTGTAATGAAGAAAAACTTTCCGTTCTCATATGCCTCAAATAATTCTTCCAATGAATCATGATATACGACGTTGACGAACTCCCAATAATCGAGTCCGGCGCGCTTCAGCATTTTATCATCGGTTGAGAATCCGAGCGGGCGGATCAAATGAAGCGTTGTGTCTGTTGCCGCACAAGTACGTGCGATATTTCCCGTATTGGCCGGGATTTCGGGTTGATATAAAACGACATGTAATGCCACGATGTTCACCTCTGTTTTTTATTCCGCCCACCATTATATCATTAATTACTCTTTTGTCGTATCATCCGTAATATGAAAAAACGCATATCTGATGGAAGGAGTATACGCCGTTGAATCCTCATATGACCAATATCTCATTCTGCTGTCATACGTTTGGGCATTGACAAGCGGCATATTGCTTTTATCTTTCGCGACCACGATCGCCGTATGATTAAAACGGCCGTCTCCTTCAAAATCATAGCAAATGATATCTCCGGGCATCAGTTCTTCAGCTCTTGATACTTGCACCGCGCGAAGCCCTGCCTTGGATTGGGCCAGATACATCTTCATCGAATGCGCGACCGTCCAGCTGTAGCTCCACGAGCTTGCCTTCATCCACCAGCCTGAGCCTCTGTTCGGATGCCCCCGCATCGGTGCTTTTCCGGCATGTAAACATTGGGAAATAAAATTGGTGCAATTATCGCTGAAATTTTTATAAGCGGGATTTCGTTTATTCCAAAACTTCTCCGCGTACTGCACGGCAGCCAGACGGTCATATTGAAACGCCCGCCCGAAATCCTCCCGTTCACTCCGCTCATATTCAATTACGCTGTTTCCGTCAGAAAATCCCGCCGGTTTTTTCTTTACTTCCCGGTCTTTAATCAAAAGCTGATCATAGAGAAATGCAGTCCGTTCCTCAATCTGCTCTTCTAAGTAAAGGTGTCCGTCATGCTCCTTGCACAAATATTCGAAATGAATCGTGTACATGACGCATAACGTGCCGTCGTCCTCAAGGCTGCTTTTGACGATGACGGCTTTTGCCTTCGCTTTCACGATGTCAACTTTCCGTTTTTTAAACAGCTCTTTTTTTCTCGTCAGGACCTCAAGATCGCCGGGCTGCCCATTCTGCCTCATCTCGGTTCCGTTGATTAAATAATGAAGCCGGGCCTCCGCTAAATCTTCAATAATATGCTTCAAGCGCTCCACCCACCATACTGTTTTATAAAGAAAAAACACTTGAACTCAGGTCAAGTGCTTTTTCTCTATACATATGTCAGGACCGGCCGGTTTTAGTCTTATCAGAAACCGATAACAGCTCCAGTCCCTTTTCAATTTCCCGTATGGCTTCCTCATCCTGCTCCTTTTGAAGCGCTTTTTCTAATTCCTCCGCATAATCAGGATCACCGATTTTCCCGATGGCCCAGGCGGCCGTACCCCTGATGACGGGGCGCGGATCTTGGTGCATCAAGGCCGTTAATTCCGGAAGAGACGAGGCATCTTTAAAATGAGCCAAAGCTAAAATCGCATTCCGCTGTATCGGCTTCTTGCCGCGCCATGATCCCGATACATGTCCGAATTTTTCTTTGAATTCGCGGTTGCTTATGGTCAAAAGCGGCTTTAACAGCGGCTTTGCGATTTCCGGATCAGGCTCCATCTGCGGATGAAGATGAAAATCTTTCCCCTTATTAATCGGACAGACCGTCTGGCACGTGTCACAGCCATACAGACGGTTTCCGATTTTCGTGCGGAACTCATCCGGCAAAAATCCCTTTGTCTGGGTCAGGAACGAAATACAGCGCTGGGCGTTAAGCTGTCCGGGATTGACGAGCGCGCCGGTCGGACACGCGTCTAAACATTTTGTGCAAGTACCGCACATATCTTCAATCGGCACATCCGGTTCAAAGGGCAGATTGGTGATCATTTCAGCCAGATAGACGTAAGAGCCGTATTCAGGCGTGGTGATCATGCAGTTTTTGGCGCTGAAGCCGATTCCCGCCCGTTCAGCCACGGCCCTGTCGGACAATTCCCCCGTATCCACCATTGACTTTGTGCGGATATCCTCATGTTTGCTTTGGAGAAAATTCTCCAGCAGATCAAGCTTTTCGCGCAGCACGTCATGATAATCCTTCCCCCAGGAAGCTCTGCAAAAAATGCCGCGCCGCCCGTCCCTCGTGCTCCTCGGCGCATCTTTCATTTTGGAAGGATAAGCAAGGGCGATGGCGACGATCGATTTGGCTTTCGGGAGGAGCAAAGACGGAGTAACCCGTTTTTCAATATCCGGCTCTTCAAACCCGGATAAATAGCCGAGTGATTCCTGAAGAATCAGCCGGTCCCGCAGACTGTCGAACGTATCAGCCGTCGTAAACCCGATTTTGTCAACTCCGATGCTTTTGGCGTATTCGATTAATTCCTCTTTCAGTTTATGAATATTCATTTTTTGCACAGCCTCCTTTCTTTGTGATCAGGCTCCCGCACAGGTATAATAGAGTTTTATCATCCCGAAATGGAGTGAACACACTTGAACATCAGTTTAGATCCACTTATTGCTGAACGGGTGCCGGGGATCAAAGCGGCAGCCGTCTTATATGAACAGATCGAAGTCGGGCCTGCTCCGCAAATGCTGAAAGGCCGCCTCCGTTTATTTCAAGAATCTCTTTACTTTGATTATGCTGACGGCGGTATAGAAGAGCAGCCTTTTGTAAAAGAGTGGGCGCGTATAATGGAACAGCTCAGTCCCGCCTTTTCAGGACAAAAAACGCCGATGGAGCTTATGCTCGGCGATATTTCCCGGGAACGATTCATTGAAAGTGTGAATTCAGCCCATGATACCATACTTTTTTTCTCCTTGAAATATTCATTGCCTATCATGGCGTATGACGCCGCAGAAATAGATGAACCGATTTCGATTACGATCGGAGAAAAAGAAAGCGTACTGTCCTTCTCTGGACCGGACGGCGTTTTCGGCGATTTCACCGGACATATCAATACCCGACCGGTCACGCCCGGCACAAAGAAAATGCTGCAGCTGATCTTTTTCCCGCCTTCATTTCATGCCGACGCGGCGGATGAGCTGCTATCATCCTTAACCAAAATGTTTGAACAAATTCACGGAGGCACGCATACCGTCTCTTGGCTTTCATAAAAAGACACGCCTTTCGTGTCTTTTTTCACATAAAAAAACGCAATACTTCGTTTATCAGAGAAACGAAACACTGCGTTAATAACGTATGTATGGAGCGGGTGATGAGAATCGAACTCACGACATCAGCTTGGAAGGCTGAGGTTTTACCACTAAACTACACCCGCATCAAAATTCTTTTTGTCAGTACCGCTTTGACGTTTCTAATATTACATGTTTATTTTTTTTTCGTCAAGGGAATGTTAAAAAATTTGTCGAAAAAAATTCTTTTTTTGTCCACATGTTAAGTTGGGTTTACATTTTGTTAAGAATTTCATACAATACGAAAAAGAAGAAAACTTGAGGTATGCGTGATGATGAAAAATAAAGTAAAAGAGCTGAGAGCCAGATTCGGCTATTCTCAGGAAACGCTCGGAAAAGAAGCCGGAGCCACCAGACAGACGATTGCAGCGATTGAAAAAGGAGATTATGTGCCTTCACTTTTATTGGCGCTTAACATCTGCCGGGCTTTCTCCCTGCCGATGGAGGAAGTTTTCTGGCTGGAGGAGGAGAAAAAATGAGTTTGAAAAGAAAAGCGTGTTTTCACCTTGCACTCTACGGATTGGCCTGCTGGACGCTTATTTCCTTTATGGAAGCGGCGCCGCGGATCGCCCAGTTTTTCCAAACGGAGGGGAGCGGTTCATTTGAGCTGAATATCACTCCGTTTCTGCTGTTTACCGTTTGTGCCGCATTGTATATCTATGCCGAAAAGAAAAAACGAAACGGCAAAAAGCACAAGCTTGTGCCCGATGAATTTGAGGAACAGGATGAAAGAGAACGAATGATGACGGCTAAAGCTTGCCGTTCCTCGTATATCGCCGTTTACTTCTCATTGCCGGCCGCAGCCGTTCTGCTTTTGTTTTATCCGCAGATTCAGCCGCATCTTCCCTTTTTTCCGATTCTTTTGATTTTCATTCTGATGATGATTCAGCATTTGGCTTATGTTTTCACTTTTCATAAGCACGGCAAAAACTCCGGTTCATGACAGATCCGGAGTTTTTTACATTACCAGCTCGCTTTTTTCACCCCGGGAATCCGGCCTTTATGGGCCAGCTCCCTGAATGCGATTCTGGACAATTTAAATTTTCTCATATATCCGCGGGGCCGCCCCGTCACCGTACAGCGGTTATGAAGCCTGGCCGGAGCAGAATCACGCGGCAGTTTGCTCAGCGCTTCCCAGTCTCCTTTTGCCTTTAATTCTCTTCGGATGTCCGCATATTGTTCAACAAGCTTCTGCCGCTTGAGCTCTTTGATCACTTTTGATTTTTTGGCCATTTCAGCACTCCTATCAAATCGTAATAATTACGTTTTGTATCATATCATCCATATGAGTATCGTGCAAGCTAAGCGCTTAAAAAGGCGGGTGAATACCCGCCTTCACTGCCGGCATTTCCCCGGAAATGAATCCGCAGAAAGCGCCCGCCGTCAATTATCCGCCTTGCGACGTCATCAGACTGTCGCTTTATTTCCTCTTGCAAAATGGTCGTTTCCCATTGCTTCACCCAGTCTGCGCTCAAGCTTTTTAGTCCGTTCATTCTGAAACGGCAGAAGCGGAAACACGAGTTCAGCCAGATAATAAGCTTCTTCCAGATGCGGGTAGCCTGAAAAGATAAACGACTCAATGCCGAGTGCCTGATACTCTAAAATTCGATCGGCGACGGTCTGGGGATCACCGACAAGCGCCGTGCCCGCTCCGCCTCTGACCAGTCCGATGCCAGCCCAGAGATTCGGACTGATCTCAAGCTTCGAGCGGTCACCGTTATGGAGATCGGCCATCCGTTTTTGTCCTGAAGAATCAGCGCGCCGGAGCGCAGCCTGCGCTTTCGCAATCGTCTCTTCGTCTAAATGGCTGATTAATCGTTCAGCCGCTTCCCATGCCTCTTTCTCAGTCTCCCGGACAATCACGTGAAGCCTGATGCCAAAACGCATTGTCCTTCCTTTCTTGGCAGCCTGTTTTTTAACGGTTTCAATCTTTTCTTTTACCTGCTCCGGCGGCTCTCCCCATGTTAAATAGACATCTGTATGTTTCGCCGCAGCCTCAATTCCCGCCTGTGATGAACCGCCGAAATATAATGGCGGATGCGGAGACTGTTTTGGCGCAAACAGCAGATTGCTGTTTTCCACTTTGATATGGTCCCCTTCATATGTCACCGTTTCGCCCCGCATGAGTCCGCGCCAGACGGTTAAAAATTCTTCAGTCGCCTTATAACGTTCATCGTGGCTGATAAACATGCCGTCTCCCGCCAGTTCATAAGGATCTCCGCCCGCTACGACATTTACGAGCAAACGGCCGTCTGACAGCCGGTCCATTGTCGACGCCATTCTCGCGGCGACAGACGGCTGCATCAGTCCCGGACGGACCGCCACTAAAAATTTCAAGTCACTCGTTTCCCCCGCTAAAGCGGCAGCCGTCAGCCACGGGTCTTCACATGATCTCCCCGTCGGCAGCAGAACCCCCGTATACCCGAGTCTGTCCGCCGCCTGTGCCACTTGCTTAAAATAAAGATGATCCGCCGTTCTCCCTCCCGTTTGCGTCCCTAAATACCGGCCGTCACCATGCGTCGGAATAAACCAAAGAATCTCCATATGAATCTCTCCTTTTTTAATAGGTTACCCTTCATAACTGTTCCGCCATTTTAATAGTTTCCGTTCGAGCATTCTGACCAATGCATCTGTCAGCTTGCCGACAGCCGCAAAAATGATAATGCCGACAAACACCTTATTTGTCTGTGAAAATTGTCTGGCATCCATAATCATATAACCGACGCCTTCGCTCGAGCCCATCAGTTCCGCCACCACAAGACCGAGCCACGCAATGCCCAGAGAGAGCCTGATGCCGAGCAGGATATTCGGCAGAGATGCCGGAAGAATTAATTTCGCCATCTGCTGATACCAGTTAAATTCCAGCACACGCGCGACGTCAAACAGCTTCGCGTCCACACTGCGGATTCCGAGAAACGTATTAATGTACACGGGGAAAAAAGCCCCCAATGCGATCAGCAGAATTTTTGATGTCTCATCAAATCCGAACCACAAAATGAACAGAGGAGTCACGGCCAAGTGCGGAACCGTTCTGAGCATTTGCAGAGACGGATCAAGATATGCTTCCGTCCGCTTTGAGAAACCGACCAGCAGCCCGAAAACAAGTCCAAGGCCCGCGCCAAGCAGAAATCCGGCAGCCGCCCGGTATAAGCTGATCTCTAAATGACCCCAAAGCTCACCTGAAAGAAGAAGTTCCTGAAACGTCTGCAAGATGACGACAGGCGACGGGAGCACCGTGGCCGAGACGATGCCCAGACTTGCGATAAACTGCCATACTGCGATGACCGCAGCCGGGAGTACAACCCCTTTCATCCATTGGTATGAATACTTCCGGGATCTTGCCAGAGCTTTCTTTTCTGATTGGCTTATTGCGCCGGCAGCCGTTGATGCTTCTGCTTTCATTACTTGCCATCCCCCGTTTCAAGCGCTTTTTTAATAAATGAATTGTCGACAACGTCTTTTACATGAATTTTCTTATGAATCGCTTTTGTTTGATATTGAAAATCAGCGGTTTCCTGCTGGGCTTTGACAATATCATCATTGATCGGTTCATTGAGAGGCTCAGTATTGTTAAGCACGTTTCTGACGACTTTCGGATCAAGATGTTTGATTTTCGCATATAAGGAGACGGCTTCATCTTTGTGTTCCTTTTGCCATGTAACTGCTTTATTGAACACTTTCAGAAAACGGACAACCTCATCCGGGTGTTCTTTGGAAAATCCCGTTCTGACTAACGTGAAACCGGGAGAATATAAATCTGTGCTTTCTCCGTTCGCCAATATTTCCGCCCCGTGCTGCAGCGTTTCAATCGACAAATACGGCTCCCAAATGGACCATGCGTCAACTGATTTGTTTTCAAAAGCGGAAACCGCCTCATCAGGCTGAAGCTGGATGATGGTGACGTCATCGGCGGAAAGCCCCGCTTTATCTAAAGCTTTATAAAGAAAATCAAAGCCGCTGCTGCCTTTGGCTACGGCGATTTTTTTACCTTTCAATTCTTTCAGGCTCTGAATGCCGCTGCCCTTGTTTACGAGAATACCGTTTGCCTTTAACCCGTCCTGAGACAGCCCGATCTCTTTAAAATCAATTCCTGCCGCCTGACCGGAAATGACCGGTGAATTGCCGACCTGGGAAAAATCAAGCTTATCGGCGGCAAGACCTTCAAATTGCGGAGGACCGCTTTGGAATTCGACCCATTTTACTTTTATTCCGTCTTTTTTGAAGGCCTCTTCAAACCAGCCTTTTTCCTTGGCAATGAGAAGCGGGCTTAAACTCTGCTGGATGCCGATCCGGATTTCTTTCACCGTTTTCCCGCTCCCTCCTGTCCCGTCTGCACTGCATCCGGCTGACATCATGACTGCTGCGGCTAAAAGAATGATGATTTTTTTCACTTCGCTTCGTCCCTTCTATATCCCGGACCCATCCGCAAACCGGAGGTCTTCCGTTTTCTCAAACTCAGAAAGCACCTTCTGCCGGACAGCCTGAAAATCCGCTGACGTCCGATTGCGCGGATGCGGAAGCTGAATCGGCATCAGACTGTGCAGCCGGCCGGGCTTTGCCCTGAGGATCGCCAGCTTATCGCCTAAATAGACGGATTCATCAATATCATGCGTGACCAGAATCATCGTCGTTTTTTTCTCGCGCCATATATCAAGCAGCACATCCTGCAAATGTTTTCTCGTAAAAGCGTCAAGCGCCCCGAACGGTTCATCTAAAAGCAGCACCTCCGGCTCGCGCAAAAGGGCTCTGGCGATGGCAACCCGCTGCGACATGCCGCCGGATAATTCGCGCGGATAAGCGTTCTCCGCTCCCTGCAGCCTGACAACCTCAATCAGATCATCCACTTTTTTCCGAACGGCCGGGTCGTTCATATTGAGATCGGCAGCGATGTTTTGTTTTACCGACAGCCAGGGAAACAGCCGGTGCTCCTGAAAGATAAATCCCTGCCGGATGCCCGGTCCCGACACATTGCGGCCGTTTATTGTGACAGAGCCTTTATAATCGGTATCAAGACCGGCAATCAATTTTAAAAGCGTGCTTTTGCCGCATCCGCTCGGCCCGATGACAGTCAAAAATTCTCCCGAAGCAATTGACAGCTCAATATCATTCAGCACCGGTGTTTTCCGGCCTTCATGCTCAAAAGCTTTTTCTTGTATGCTGATGGTTACAGCCATCTGTCTTCCCCTCTCTTTCTGCCGCGTGCGATCGAAAAACAAAAAGGCCCCCATCTCCGATTGCTTGCAGAGATGGGAGCCTTCGGCGGTCCGATCGGCAACCCGTTTGTTTTTAAATTTGAATATCATGTTAATTCAAATTATTCCGACTTGTCAACTATTTTTTATAAGGATTAAAATACGCTCTCCGGCATAACCCTGCCAGAGAGCGCATCGGCTGTATCACGTGTTTACTTCCTTTTCTTGCCGGGCGATTTTCAATAATGTTCGCGCATTGTTGCCGAATATGTTTTCTATATCTTCTTCCCGCATATTGATTTCCCGGCAGGTCCTCACCTGCTCCTGAAGATATCTGTATACATATCCTCTCGGAAATCCGTTCGAATCCGTCCCGAAGATGATCCGTTCAGCACCGATTAATTCAGATGTCTTTCGAAACAGAATTTCCAAATCAAGCGGGTACGGCATCCACCTCATCCACTGATTTGAGCCGGACGTATCAATATACACATTCGGGCAGCTCCAGCACAGCTGAAGCAGTTCCTGATAATATCCGGCGCCGAAATGCGGAATGATGAACGGGATATCAGCATACTCTCTCGCGACGCGATAGATGGAGAGCGGGTTGATGTTGCGATGGCTGACAATGCCCCCCGCTCTTCCTAAAAGCCCGAAGTGAATTAATACAGGCAGCTTTTTGTCAGCCAGATACGTCCACAGCTTTTTCAGCGACGGATCATGAAAATCGATGTCTGTCAGCGGTCCGAACAGTTTATATCCTTTCAGACCGAGCTCTTCTACCGCTCTTTTCAGCTCTTCATACGCATTCTCCCGCTCCAAAGGATGATATGCAAATCCGGTAAATCTCGCGGGATTGGCTTGAATAAACGCCGCCATCCGGTCATTGCTCTCTGCTGTTAAAAAATTCAGCACGTCAATGCCGTACTTATCTAATTCATTCTCCCATCTTGTCATCAAAGCGATTTCGCCGTCATCGCCATCAACATCATGCGGATCAGGAAAATCCCAAGTCAGATTCATTCTTTCTGACCGCTCCCGGTTGTAATCGGAAAATGTCTTATCGTTTTTGCCGAAATAAAGGCTGTACGGCAGATGACCGTGAATATCGACAGGTTTAAAATGCTGCCGGAAAAGCATACAATCGCCGCCTCCCTTACCGCCTGACAATAAAAAAAGGCCCTTATCCAGTGAAGAATAAGAGCCTCTTGTGTCCAAGTCAGCGGTTTCTATTTTTTCTCATCTTAAACCCATTATTCCCGTCAGTCAAGTAGGCTTTCAAATCCAAACCCTTTTTTTCGATAATAAAAATAATTATTTTATAATCATTATAAAATAATATTGACTTTTTACTGATAGGTGATATTATGTTTTTATAAATCTAAAGAGGTGATCACATGAGTTCAAATAAATTGACAACCAGCTGGGGCGCTCCTGTCGGAGATAACCAAAACTCAATGACGGCCGGCGATCGCGGTCCTGCTTTAATACAAGACGTCCATCTGCTTGAGAAATTGGCGCACTTTAACAGAGAACGCGTTCCGGAGCGTGTCGTTCACGCAAAAGGCGCGGGCGCACACGGTTATTTTGAAGTCACAAATGACGTTACAAAATATACGAAAGCCGCATTTCTGTCAGAAGTCGGTAAACGCACGCCGCTCTTCATCCGTTTCTCAACCGTTGCGGGCGAACTGGGCTCTAGTGACACAGTGCGCGACCCGCGCGGATTTGCCGTTAAGTTTTATACAGAAGAAGGAAACTACGACATCGTCGGAAACAATACACCCGTGTTCTTCATCCGCGATGCCATCAAGTTCCCTGACTTTATCCATACACAAAAAAGAGATCCGAGAACACATCTGAAAAACCCGACGGCCGTTTGGGATTTCTGGTCTCTGTCACCGGAATCCCTGCACCAGGTAACCATTCTGATGTCAGACCGGGGCATTCCGGCGACTCTTCGCCATATGCACGGATTCGGAAGCCATACATTTAAATGGACAAATGATAAAGGCGAAGGCGTCTGGATCAAATATCACTTTAAAACAGAGCAAGGCGTGAAAAACCTTGATGTTAATACAGCCGCAAAAATCGCGGGCGAAAATCCCGATTACCATACGGAAGATTTGTTCAATGCGATTGAAAACGGCGATTTCCCCGCATGGAAATTATATGTTCAAATCATGCCGTTAGAAGACGCAAACACATATCGCTTTGATCCGTTTGACGTCACAAAAGTATGGTCTCAAAAAGACTATCCGCTCATTGAAGTCGGCCGCATGGTTCTGAACCGCAATCCGGAAAATTACTTTGCGGAAGTAGAACAGGCGACGTTCTCTCCCGGCACATTAGTCCCCGGCGTCGACGTCTCACCTGACAAAATGCTTCAAGGCCGGTTGTTCGCATACCATGACGCGCATCGCTACCGTGTCGGCGCGAACCATCAGGCGCTGCCGATCAACCGTTCCCGCAATGAAGTGAAAAACTATCAGCGTGACGGACAAATGCGTTTTGATGATAACGGCGGCCGCTCCGTCTATTACGAGCCTAACAGCTTCGGCGGCCCGAAAGAGTCACCTGAAGATAAACAGGCGGCATATCCTGTATCAGGCTTCGCTGACAGTGTAAGCTATAATCATCATGATCATTACACACAGGCCGGCGACCTGTACCGCCTGATGAGCGAGGAAGAGCGCGCGCGTCTTGTCGCCAATATCGTCAGTGCGATGAAACCTGTGGAAAAAGAAGAAATTAAGCTGCGCCAGATCGGCCACTTCTACAAAGCTGATCCTGAATACGGCAGACGCGTTGCCGAAGGACTCGGACTGCCATCACCAAAATAGCATCAAAAAACCTGCCGGTCTGCCCGGCAGGTTTTTCCTGTTTATTATCAATAAAACCGTTTTTTTCTCAATTACACGAAGTGGCATGCCGCAAAATGATGAAGCCCTTTTTCTGACAGCGCCGGACTTTTCTCAGCACATATCTTCTTGGCTGCCGGGCATCTCGTTCGGAATTTACAGCCTGAAGGCGGATCAGAGGGGCTCGGTATATCACCCTTTAAAATTATCCGCTCCCTTTTCGCTCCGGGATCAGGAACAGGCACGGCTGATAACAGCGCTTTCGTATAAGGGTGAAGCGGCCGTGAAAAGAGCTCCTCCTTTGACGCGTATTCCACAATCGTCCCTAAATACATAATGGCGACCTTCGTACATAAGTGCTCCACCACGCTTAAATCATGAGAAATGAACAAATATGACAGCCCGTGCTGTTTTTGAAGGCTGCTGAACAAATTGATCATCTGCGCCTGGATGGAGACATCTAACGCCGCCACAGGTTCATCCATAATGATAAATTGCGGCTTAAGCGCCATCGCTCTTGCAATCACGATCCGCTGACGCTGCCCTCCGGAAAATTCATGCGGATATCGGTCGATAAAGTTTGCGGAAAGCCCGCAGGCTTCAAGAACCTCCGCCGCTTTATCACGCGCATTCCGCTTCACCGCCAATTGATGCTCGATCATCGCTTCACCGATGGCTTCTCCGATCCGGCGCCGGGGATTTAAAGAACTGAACGGATCTTGAAAGATGAGCTGCGCTTCTGATCTGAAAGTTTTGAGCTCGCGCCGGCTCATCCGAAACACATCACGCCCCTGAAAAAACACCTCTCCCCCTGTTTTCTCATGAAGCCTCAAAATGGTCTTGCCGATTGATGACTTTCCGCTGCCCGATTCTCCCGCTAAGCCGAACACTTCTCCCTTTTCTATCGTAAAACTGACACCGTCGACCGCTTTTACGGGATTTTTGCGGGTCTTTCTCATCCCCCCATGTTCCTCGTAATATTTTTTCAGCCCCTTGACCTCCAGCAACGCATCACTCATCTGCTTTCTCCTCTCTGTAAAGCCAGCACGCCGCCTGATGCCCCTTCCCGAATTCAGTAAAATGCGGGCTCGATCTCCGGCATATTTCCGAGCTGTGTTCACATCGCTCCGCAAAATAACAAGACGATCCCGACAGGTCCGCAAGCTCGGGGACCTGCCCCGGAATGGTGTACAGCATCTCCCTTCTTTGACCGATAACCGGCTTGGCCGCGAGCAGCCCTTTCGTATACGGATGCTTCGGATCAGAAAACAGCTTTGCAACCGGTCCTTCCTCCACAATTTTTCCCGCATACATGACAATCACATAATCAGCCATTTCGGCAACCACGCCAAGGTCATGAGTAATGAATAAAATAGACGTGCGAAATTGCTTTTTCATATCCCGCAATAAATCCAATATCTGCGCCTGAATGGTTACGTCAAGCGCTGTCGTCGGCTCGTCGGCAATGATCAATTTCGGTTCGCAGCTTAGCGCGACAGCCGTCATGATGCGCTGCAGCATGCCGCCGCTCAGCTCATGAGGATATCGGTGCATAACCTGCTCGGCATGCGGGATCTCCACTAACGTGATCAGTTCAACGGCCTTCCGCCATGCTTCTTTCTTACTCAGCAACAAATGTTCGCGAATCGGTTCGGCCAGCTGCTCACCGATTGTAAACACCGGATTCAAAGATGTCATCGGTTCCTGAAATATCATCCCGATTTCGCTGCCGCGGATTTTCTGCATGTCTTTTGGTTTCAATTCCAACAGGTTCCGTCCGGAAAAATGCACCGCTCCCCGTTCGATTCTCCCCGTCTCGGGAATAAGCTGCATAATGGACAATGACGCCATACTTTTCCCGCAGCCGGACTCCCCTACAATACAAACCGTTTCCTCCTCATGTATCGTAAAGCTGACATCGTCCACAGCCTTTACCGCCCCCTCCTCTGTATAAAAAGCCGTTTCCAAATGCCTTACTTCTAAAAGCGGTTTTTTCATTTCACTTTCACCTGCCGTTTTACCTTAGGATCAAAAGCGTCTCTTAAACCGTCTCCAAGCAGATGAATCGCCACAACGGTCAGAAAAATGGCCGTTCCCGGCGGAATCCACAGCCACGGGCGGAGTGTAAAGTCCATAAAATGATTCGCCGCTTCCATCATGTTTCCCCAAGAAGGTGTGGGCGGAGCAACGCCAAGCCCGAGAAAACTCAGCGCCGATTCACTCAGCATCGCTCCCGCCACATGCAAAGTCGCCGCTACCAGTAATAACGGCAATGTATTGGGAAGCAAATGATAGAGGATTTTCCGTTTATCACTAAGCCCCAAAACTTCCGCGGCCATCATAAACGGCTGCTCCTTCAGCGACAAAATCTGTCCGCGTACAAGCCGCGCCAAACCGGGCCATCCGATCAGGCTTAACATCATCATAATCAGGTACATTCTGTATTCAGAAGGCACTTTCCACTCCGACATCACCGCAGCCAAAATCAAAAGCAGCGGCAGGCCCGGGATGGACATGAGCATATCAGCGATGCGCATAATGATCATATCAGCGGCTCCCCGATAAAATCCGGCCGCAGCCCCGAGTAAAGAACCGATGACAAGCGACATCACCATTGAAGCAAGCCCCACGGTCAGAGAAATCTGCCCCGCCAGCATCAGCCTCGTCAGCACATCTCTCCCGTACTGGTCAGTTCCCAGCCAATGATGGATTCCCGGCTGCTGATTGGCATTTGAAATATCCGTCCGATCTGTTATGTACGGAGAAAAAGACGGCCCGATAAAGCACAATAAAAACATAAAACATAAGAAAAGAAGACTGATGACCGTCAGCTTATGCTGCAGCAGGCGGCGGTACGTCTGCTTCCAAAGAGAAGGCGGCACCCCTTTTTGTTTTTTCATTCCGAACACCCCCTATTTCAGCCTGACCCGCGGATCAACCGCGGCATAAGCGATATCCGCCAAGAAGTTCCCCACAATCGTTAAACAAGACAAAAACAAGGTAAACGCCATCAAAACCGGATAATCACGATAATGCACAGATTCCAGCTGAATACGTCCGACACCCGGCCACCCGAAAATCTGTTCAATAATGATGGCTCCGGAAAACAGTCCCGGCAGTTCAAAAGCAAGCAGGGTGATGGCCGGAATGAGCGCGTTTTTCAACGCATGTTTCCAGATGACGGTGCGCTCTTTCAATCCCTTCGCTCTCGCCGTTCTGATATAATCCTGTCTGATCACGTCCAGCATGCCGGAGCGGAAATACCTTGTCAGCGAGCCGATGCCGAGCATAGATAAAATCACGACCGGAAGAATCATATGTCTGGCGGCTTCAAGCACGTACGAAAAACCTGTACTCGTGCTTCCGGTATCAATCATCCCGCCGACGGGCAATATTTTCAAATCCACCCCAAACCACTTAATAAACAGAAGGCTGATAAAAAAAGACGGAAACGCCATGGAAGCAAACACAAGAAACGTCACGATCCCGTCAAACCATGAGTATTTCCTGACAGCGGATATGACACCCGTTATCATCGCGGCTGACCATGTGACAAGCAACGCCAAAAACGCGACAAAAAACGAATTCCTGACATATTTCCGTAGCAGTGACAGGACGTTCTCCTGATATTTCAAAGAAAACCCAAAATCTCCGCTGAGCACATTTCCGAGCCACGTCACATAGCGCTGCCAAATCGGCTGATCCAGCCCGTAAAGCGCTTTTAACTCCTTCGCTCTTTCAGGAGTCAGGTTTACATTGGAATCAATATAGTCGCCCGGCAGCATGGCGAATAAGAAAAAAATAATAAAAGACGTACCGAATAAGATCACAAGCATTTGAATGAATCGTTCTGCAGCATACCGTTTCACAAAAAGCCCCTCCTTTCCGCTGAAAGGGCAAAATCCCCAGGATGCACCGGGTATTTTGCCCAACCGTTCTATTGAATTGAGACATTTGAGAGACTTGAACTGATTCCAGAATAATTGTCAGGCTCAAGCCCTTTTATTTTTCCGCTGACCGCCCTTGCGCTCTGACGGTAATGAATCAGAATGTAAGGCGGGTTTTCCCCGAGCTCCCGGTACAGCTTGTGATAAATCTCTTTTCTTTTGCTGATATCAAGCGTGCCGGCTCCTTTTTCTATCAGCCGGTCCGCTTTCGGATTGGAATATCCCGTTACATTATTGGGATGGCCGGAAGCCAGCTTTTCCACCGTGTCATTCGGATCAAGAATCTGCGAGGTGGAAACGGCGGCAAGGTCGTATTGTTTGTCATTTATTTTCGCTACTTCTGTATTAAAATCCATGACTTCCGGTTTTAATGAGATTCCGATGTCCGCGTAATTTTCTTTCGCGATCGGGATGAAATCATCATCCGCTTTAGACGTGTAATAGCTGATTTCAAGCTTTTTGCCGTTTTTTTCACGCACACCGTCTTTGCCCGTTTTCCAGCCCGCTTCATCGAGAAGCTTTTTGGCTTTTTCAGGGTTAAACGCGTACCGATTGACACCTTTGTCATCATAAGCCCACGAAACCGGAGACACCGGAACATTCGCGACCTCTCCGTAGCGTTTAAAGCGGACATCGACGATTTTTTGACGGTCAAGTCCGTAAATAAGCGCCTGGGACACTTTCTTATCTTGAAAAGGCGGACGCTTGTGATTGACGTACACAAGCCCGTAATCATTCACGACAGATACGCTTATATTGGCAAAACCGAGACTTTTTAAATGCTGAACCGTATCATCATCAGGTGAGAAAGAAGCGTAATCAAGGTCACCCGTTTCAAACAGCTGAAGAGAAGTTGACGGATCGATAATTTTATAAATCAGCTTTTCGGTTTTCGGTTTTCCGGCATAATAGTGTTCATTAGCCTGATAGCGTATTTCCTGTCCCGGAAGGTATTCTGTAAATTGATAAGGTCCCGCTCCGAGCGGTTTGGCATAAAGCTCTTTTAAATAGTCCAGTTTGCCGAATTGATATTTCTTCCCGTAGTAGGCTTCTGACAGCACCTGCCCGCCTAAAAGAAGCAGCGACTTCGCACTGACTTTCTCAGTCGTAATTTGAATGGTTCTGTCATCAAGGACGCGTATGCCCTCTATCGTCTTTGCCTTTCCTTCTTTGTAAGCCTTACCGCCTTTAATATAGGCCGTGGTGATATCTTCATAGCCCGCGTATGCAGGATCATGCAGCAGTGTTAAAGTGAATGCGGCATCCTTTGCGGTCAGCGGTGAACCGTCGCTGAAAACGAGATTTTTTCTTAAACGGAACGTGTATGTAAGTTGATCTTTGGAAATTTTCCAGCTTTCCGCAAGAGCCGGGGCAGGCTTCCCCGTTTTATCCAGTTTGACTAACGGTTCAAAAATAGGATCTGTCGCATTTCCGTCCCAGCCGTTTTCGTAAAAGTACGGCAGAAACACGCCGCCCGGCGCGGAAATCCCAGCAACAAAAGTGTCAGTTCTGGCTTTCGATTTAGCGGGAATCGCCGCCGGATGAGAAGCTTTAAATTCCTTTGTCTTGACATGGGCGATACGTGTTTCTTCCTTTTTATCAGCCGCAGATGACGGTTCTTCTCCGGCACTCCCTAACGCGCACCCTGATAACATGATGGATACCGACAGCGCGAGTACCGTTGTTTTTATCCTCCATTTTCTCTCCTTCATCTTTATCGAACCCCCGCATGCTTTTCATCTATCTTTATATAAATCTGCTCCATCTGTTCCTCATTTCTCATAATCTCCCGTTTGTTTTTCTCTACAAGCAGTTCGAAATTCAATGTGTGTTTTCTGTACTTTTTTCGTTTTTTGCTCTTTTTGCGCACATGTGATACCTTTTTTAACGCCACTTTTCATCCCTCCGCTTTTCATTTCATTCAATGACTTTCACGCAAAAAAGGCCCTTATCTGTTTAAAAGATAAGAGCCTTCGGTGATCCGATCAGCCATCGTTTGGAAATATGTAATGATTATGTTAATTCATACAATCCCTACCTGTCAACTATAATTTAAAATATCGTTTCCTTCCGGGGGTTTTCCTCATACACTCTCTCATTTTTCCGCATATGCTAGAAAACATAGCAGAGTACAAGTGAAAGTGAGTGAGAATGTGGAAAAGACAACATTGACCGGTCGCATCGTCAAAAAAGATGACCCGGACTATAATACTGCAAGAACCAATATCAATTTAAGCCTGCAAAGATATCCAGACATCATTGTGTTTTGTCAAAATAAACATGACGCCCTCAATGCGCTGAGATGGGCGCGTGAGAACAATGTGCCTTTCCGCATCAGAGGCGGAAGACACAGCTACGAAAATTTTTCCCTGTTAAATAACGGACTAGTCATTGATCTCAGTGAAATGAAGAAAATAAGAGTAAATGAGGATACGCGGCTGGTCTCGATTGAAGCGGGAGCCGAATTAGGAGAAGTCTACCGGACACTCTGGCGGTACGGCTTGACCCTTCCTGCGGGAACCATTGCGAATGTGGGAATCACGGGGCTGACGCTCGGGGGAGGAATCGGATATTTAACAAGGACAGCCGGACTTACTTGCGATCGTCTCCTCCAGCTCGAAATGATCATAGCGGACGAAAAAGCGGGTGCTGACTTGATCACAGTCAACCGCTCAAAGCACTCTGATCTATTTTGGGCGTCTCAGGGCGGAGGGGGAGGCAACTTCGGCATTGTCACATCCATGATGTTTAAAGCCGTGCCGATCTCGTGCGTGTCTGTTTTTTCTGTCACTTGGGGCTGGGATGATTTTGAGAAAGTATTTAACACATGGCAGCGCTGGGCTCCATTTACAGACAACCGGCTTACCTCATCAATTCAGTTTTGGCCTAAGAAAGTCAACCGCATAGAAGCGCTCGGTCAATTTACCGGGACAAAGGATGAGCTGAAAGAACTGCTGGCTCCGTTAATGAAAGCGGGAAAACCGACAAGCGGCATGGTCAAGACAGTGCCATTTATTAAAGCTGCAGCCTTTTTTAACAGCCCGGGAGGCAATCAGCCGCAAAAGATGAAGCGGTCAGGATCCTTTATTGAAAAACCATTATCTTCACGCGCGATTTCCACTTTAAAGCGCTATTTAGAGCACGCTCCGAACGAAAACGCCAGTGTCTGGCAGCAGTCTCTCGGCGGGGCGGCCGGACGGATCGCTCCGGACCAAACGGCATTCTACTATCGCAACGCAATCATTGCCCAAGAATATATTACAACTTGGACATCTGCTGAAGAAGAAAGACAAAATGTCCGCTGGATCGAAGGACTGAGAACGTCCCTATCAAGAGAAACGATGGGAGATTACGTGAATTGGCCTGATAGAGAAATCAGAAACTGGCTGCAAACATATTACGGAGAAAATGTTCACCGCCTCCGTCAAGTCAAAACGAAATACGATCCGGAAAATATATTCCGATTTGAACAGAGCATTCCGCCGCTTCGCCGTTCACCGTTTTTCTAAAAAAGATGAAGATGGGCAAACTCCATCTTCATCTTTTCTTTTATTGATATAAGCGGCTTCCCTTCTCCGCAAACTCTTTTGCTTTTTCTTTCAGCCCTTCATTGACGGCCTCGTCTTCAGTAAGTCCGTTTTCCTTCGCATAATCACGAATATCCTGAGAAATTCTCATGCTGCAGAACTTCGGACCGCACATCGAACAGAAGTGAGCCGTTTTTGCGCCTTCAGCCGGCAGCGTTTCATCATGATATTCGATTGCTCTTTCAGGATCAAGTGACAAATGAAATTGATCAAGCCACCGGAATTCAAACCGCGCCTTAGACAGAGCATCGTCACGGATCTGTGCACCCGGATGCCCTTTAGCAAGGTCTGCGGCATGTGCCGCGATTTTGTACGTAATGACGCCTTCTCTTACATCATCACGATTCGGCAGCCCCAAATGCTCCTTCGGCGTGACATAGCAAAGCATCGCCGTCCCGTACCAGCCGATCATCGCCGCGCCGATTGCTGAAGTAATGTGGTCATAACCCGGAGCGATATCCGTCGTTAATGGCCCGAGCGTGTAAAAAGGCGCCTCTTTACAAATTTCCAGCTGCTTGTCCATGTTTTCCTTAATTTTATGCATCGGCACATGACCCGGTCCTTCGATCATCACTTGCACATCGTGCTTCCACGCGATCTCCGTCAATTCTCCGAGAGTCTCCAATTCCGCAAACTGCGCCTCATCATTGGCATCCGCAATCGAACCGGGGCGAAGCCCGTCACCAAGTGAAAAAGCGATATCATAGGTCTTCATGATTTCACAAATTTCTTCAAAATGCGTGTACAGAAAGCTTTCCTGATGATGAGCCAGGCACCATTGCGCCATAATCGCCCCGCCGCGGGATACGATTCCCGTCGTGCGTTTGGCCGTTAACGGGACGTAACGAAGCAGTACGCCGGCATGGATGGTGAAATAATCCACGCCCTGCTCCGCCTGCTCAATCAATGTGTCACGATAAATGTCCCACGTTAAATCCTCGGCAATGCCATTTACTTTTTCAAGCGCCTGATAAATCGGCACCGCCCCCACAGGCACGGGACAGTTGCGGATAATCCATTCACGCGTCGTATGAATGTCCTTTCCCGTGGATAAGTCCATCATCGTATCGGCGCCCCAGCGAATCGCCCACGTCATTTTTTCGACTTCTTCTTCGATAGAAGATGTAACAGCCGAGTTGCCGATATTTGCATTAATTTTCACATGAAAATTCCGGCCGATAATCATCGGCTCGCTTTCCGGGTGGTTGACATTAGAAGGAATAATCGCCCGTCCGCTCGCCACCTCTTCCCTGACAAATTCGGGAGACACATGCTCGCGAATTGCGATAAACTCCATTTCCGGCGTAATGATGCCTTTTCTCGCATAATGCAATTGTGTTACATTTTTCCCCGGCTTGGCCCGAAGCGGTTTTCGCTGTAGGCCGGGGTATTCGGCGGCACGGCCCTCTTTTTTATAACCGTTGTCTTCAGGCTTCACGGTCCGTCCGTTATATTCTTCTACATCTCCGCGCCCGGTAATCCACTTTGTGCGGAGCGCCCCCAGCCCTTCATGAATATCAATTTGTACATCCGGGTCTGTATACGGCCCGCTCGTATCATAAACACGGACCGGCGCATTCTCCTCTTCCCCGAATGCCCCCGTAGTCGCACTCAGGCTGATTTCCCGCATCGGCACTCGTATATCGGGCGAAGAACCTTCTGCATAAACCTTTTTACTGCCGGAAAAACTCGACATAATGGAAATGTTCGCTTGCTGTACTGATTGATTTTGCATACAAATCTCTCCTTTATCATTTGAATAACAGAACCAAGCTCAGCACCAGCACAAAAAAACCGGGTTCAAAGAAGAACCCGGTTTTGCAGTCAGAAAGAAACTATTATTGTTTTCTTCAACAATAATAAAACCTTTACTTCCCCACGCTGGTACGAACCAGATCAGGTCCAAAGGGTTAAGAAGCCGCCGCTTCTCTCTCAGCCCGCTCAGATGGGCACCCCCAGTAACTATTGATTTCGCTCTCATCGTAACATAAGTTGGTGTACAAAAAAAAGCATATTATCAAAATTCAGATAACGGGACAGTCATAAGCTCTGTTTCCCGAACGCCTTCTTCGGTATTAAAAACCCGATAACCCTTTGCGGTTTCCCGGGAAGAGACAGCCCGGATCAGCTGACCGTCTTTATAATGAAGCGCAGCGCCGTCATCAGCGGCATAGCCCTCCCTGAGTTTCTTTTCTGAAATCAGACGGTGATACACCGGCCGGCGCCCCGCTTCTCCGTCATAGTGCGGACAAAAGCTGCCCGGCAAAAATCCTAAAGCTCTTAACTCTCTCAAATCTCCAGCTGAATCCGTCAATCCTTCTTCATACCAGCAAATCGCCCCGGCGCTGAGACCCGCCAACATGATGCCGTTTTCCCAAGCCTCACGAAGAATACGGTCAAGCCCCCATTCTTTCCATAAGACAAGCATATTGCGCGTATTTCCGCCGCCGACATATATAATATCTTTCTTCATGAGAAAGGATCTGAGATCAGAACCCGGCGGTTTAAACAACGACAAGTGATCCGGCTCACACCGCAGCTTTTGAAAGGCCTGATAAAACCTGCCGATATAATTCTCCGAATCTCCGCTTGCCGTCGGCAAAAAACAAACTTTCGGCTTTGACTGCGCCGACTGCTCTAAAATATACTGATCCAGCACAAGATGATCCGGCTCCATGGAAAAGCCTCCGCCGCCCATTGCAATAATCTGCTTCACGTCATCACCTCTTTTTTTCTCTAGTATAACAGCTCATAAAAAGGCGTTATCCCATTTTCGGATAACGCCTTCAAAAAGTATTTGTTATCTGAAAAATGAAAACGCACCGTATAACACAACGGAGATCCCTGCGGCGATAAGCGCCGGAACAAGCTTCGAACGGGCATACTTCACAACATCGATCCCCAACACCGTACAGGTTGTCACCGTATTATCACTGAGAGGAGAAGCAAACGCTCCAAATGTTCCGCTCGCAAACACAGCCCCGATCGCTAATAATAAGCTGGTATGTGACTGAACCGCTAGCGTTACGCCGAGCGGCATTAATAGCCCCCAAGTTCCCTAAGATGAACTGATATAACAGGATATAACCGGCCGCAGACTTATCATTTTTCACAAGCTTTGGAGGATATTTTCATACAACAAAAAAAGCTTCTACATATGTAGAACCCTTTTTATACCGGTGGCCGGGGTCGAACCGGCACTCCAGAAGGAACACGATTTTGAGTCAAAAAAGTTCCTTCTGGAGCTAATATTATTATCGTTAATTTCCAGGTGTATTAAGTAATTCTGCAGATAATTGAAGTCTAGAATAATTTAATAATTTTGTATTAACACGACTTATACTTAATTAACCTATATCCTTCAGAGATTAATAAAGAATATTTTCGTGCGTTATGTTACAGGGACAATGTTGTAACGTCAGATATTTTTTGAAATTATTTCCTTTATCTCTTCATAAACTTCAATATTCTCAAATTCTAAATCATCTAGATTATGATAAATTTTTCTTTCAAGGATAATCCAGAAGGTGCTTCCTTTTTTCATTTTATTTTGTACGAAACCTCTTAAGTTATCTCCTATTGCTTCTTCAATTGAAAAATCTTTAAAGAATGACCTAAGCGTTCTATTAGTAATCAGTAACAATTGCTTATTAAGGTTCTGATTATTAAAGATATCTTTAAAAACTTCAACATTTATTTTGTCGGCAGAATCGTATTCCTTATCTGCATGTTTATTGACCATTTCTGTAATTAGTAAATAATATGTTGCAATAAAAAGGAATGCTGAATTAACTCTAAAGTCATTTGATCCACTCTTATATTTTAGTTCTTCTTTAGCATACATTAAAATTAAATAAGGAAAGAGAAAATGTTCTAAAGGTAGACCTTTAGTTTCTTCATTCATTATATCTTTCCACCTACTACCTACTGGAGTCAATTCGTTAGCTCGCCCATAAGCTACATTCGGCATTAGTTTTATAGCAGCTGTAAAAGATTGAATTACTTCTTTCGCAGGCAGAACGTATTTTTTCTTTCTATTAACACTTCCAAGCAAATAATTATAACTATCATTACCTCTATAGGACTCTTGTTCTTTTCGATCTAAAGTTATGAATGCCCCTCTTTGTATTTCATAAAAATAACCCAAATTTTTCATTCGATCTTTTAAGCCATTTTGAAATCTGTCTAAAGCATAAAAATCCAGCCCTCTAACAGCATTTTGGCTATTTGTGTACCTTGTAATATTGTCTCTTAACTCTTTCTTTTGAGATTCCTCAGCACTTCGTTTAGTTTTAATCACTTTCACAAGCAAGTGTCCATTGGATTCTAAAGCAGAGAGTTCTTTATTGGTCTTGTGCTTATAGAAATCCCCCAGAGTTTTGGCAGTTTGGCACCCATTAACTATTTGCGGTGCTTTCATTACTAAACTCCCCATAGTCTCATAGTACTCATCACAAACCACAGTAACCCCATTATTGTAATACCAAAAGTTCTCAGGTTCATTTCTTATAGTATCTTTAATACCTTTGTTAATTTTAGTACTCTTTAGATAGTTTCTTATATTTGAATGGAAGAGAAGGTTTTCACCTTCGTTAACAAATTGAGAAAAGTCTTTAACTCTTACTTTTGCTACAGTCGTTTCAAAAGTAGAGAAATTCTCTTCTATATTCAACCTGAATGTTTTTTCACGAAAGTCTTTTGGTAACAGTCCCTTTTTTATTTCTATACTTTCCTGAATATCATCTAAATCATGTAAGAAGAAATTTAAATTCTTAAATTCCATACTAAGATGTTTTAAGTTGGATTTTATTTGCACTCTTTCCCAATCACTTATATGGTTGTTCGTAATATAGTAACAATTTATAGTCTCATCATTCTGATATGACTCTCTAACATTTTTACATGCTTCTTTTACAGAATCTCTTTCTGTAGTTGGTTCTTCTATACATACTCGTTGGCAATCAGCTATAAATCTTTGTGTGGAGTCAATATTGTGGGATGTCTTATACTTACTTTGTAATAAGTGAACTTCACCGTTATATTCAAAAACAGCATCTAAACCGTTATCAAACTTCCCACCTATTTCTTTAGCTTCTGCTACTTCGTCTTCTCTTAACTCGAATATATTATAAAGTATCCACTCACAAAAACTGTCCCCGACACTTACGGAGTCATTACTGCTACGTTCAGTAAGATACTCTTCTATAGATTCTTCAATTTGATTTTGTAAAATTTGGTCGTATTTGTTCTTTTTTCCTACACTCACACTCATCTCTCCTTAGGTATTAACTTCACAGGATAATTTTAACACTAAATCTTTTGAAAAAGCACGTAAAACCCTTAAAGAGAGTATTGATAGTAATTATCCTGTTCCCTTTATAATTCTTCATGTACAGTATTACATTTTCCTTTGCGTGGTCAGGAGTAAAGTTGTACAGATTTAATAGTTGAGTATCTATTCTTTGATCCTCTTAAGTTTACCAGAAAAGCACTAAATTCATTCGTATATTATTTTATAGTAGTCTTAAATTTCGCAACTCACAGTTTATTGACTCCTGAAATGATTCTATATATGACTTTGTTTCGCTTTCTAGGATAGTCAATCCCTTTTCAACTAAGGTGTTTTCTAGCCATCATGACAATTCCCCTTTCTCTGTGAAAACGATTAGTGCACACGATTTGAAATTATATTATCGTGTAAATAAAGGCCATTAAAACAAGAAAAAACGCCTTCCTACATTATTGTAGAAAGACGTTAAAAACGTTGATATTACTTAATTTTTCTGTAATTGACGTTTTATAAAATTAATACCGGTGGCCGGGGTCGAACCGGCACTCCAGAAGGAACACGATTTTGAGTCGTGCGCGTCTGCCAATTCCGCCACACCGGCATGTAATGCGTCGTGTTCAACCGACATATATAAATATAACATGTATTTCATAAAACGTCAACGGTTTTAGCAAAGTTTTTTAAATGGTAATGCAGTATATACGATACAAGCAAAAAGCTTATATTGATAGTCATTACGTTTTTATTATATAAAAAGAGTGATCTGCAATATGCAAATCACTCTCATATATGTTTTATAATGTGAAAATTGATGACCAATTTAACATAGTTCGTTCAAAGTTAAATTGGTGCCGAGGGCCGGACTTGAACCGGCACGGTAGTCACCTACCGCAGGATTTTAAGTCCTGTGTGTCTGCCAATTCCACCACCCCGGCAATAGAAAGGCGACACCCGGATTCGAACCGGGGATAAAGGTTTTGCAGACCTCTGCCTTACCACTTGGCTATGCCGCCGTAATTTGGAGCGGAAGACGGGATTCGAACCCGCGACCCCCACCTTGGCAAGGTGATGTTCTACCACTGAACTACTTCCGCAACATGTAAAAGAACTTAATACATCTTATGCTGTTGTTTTTTAAAAAATGCAACTGGGCTAGCTGGATTCGAACCAACGCATGACGGAGTCAAAGTCCGTTGCCTTACCGCTTGGCTATAGCCCAATGATAATATGGGGCGATTGATGGGAATCGAACCCACGAGTGCCAGAGCCACAATCTGGTGCGTTAACCACTTCGCCACAACCGCCATAATCTGAAGATGAATAAATAATATAATGGCAGGGGCAGTAGGAATCGAACCCACACCGGAGGTTTTGGAGACCTCTGTTCTACCGTTAAACTATGCCCCTATTTATAAAATGGTGGAGGGGGGCAGATTCGAACTGCCGAACCCTGAGGGAGCGGATTTACAGTCCGCCGCGTTTAGCCACTTCGCTACCCCTCCATCATTTAGAGTGCCGGCCAGAGGACTTGAACCCCCAACCTACTGATTACAAGTCAGTTGCTCTACCAATTGAGCTAGACCGGCAAATGGTGGCTCGGGACGGAATCGAACCGCCGACACACGGATTTTCAGTCCGTTGCTCTACCAACTGAGCTACCGAGCCTTTTTATAAATGGCGGTCCGGACGGGACTCGAACCCGCGACCTCCTGCGTGACAGGCAGGCATTCTAACCAACTGAACTACCGGACCATTTAATTTTTGGTTGCGGGGGCAGGATTTGAACCTGCGACCTTCGGGTTATGAGCCCGACGAGCTACCGAACTGCTCCACCCCGCGATAATAATGGTGGAGAATGACGGGCTCGAACCGCCGACCCTCTGCTTGTAAGGCAGATGCTCTCCCAGCTGAGCTAATCCTCCATCATATAAGTGACCCGTACGGGATTCGAACCCGTGTTACCGCCGTGAAAGGGCGGTGTCTTAACCGCTTGACCAACGGGCCCTGGTATTTTTTCGTTTGTTATGTATTAATAATTAGTGGCGGAGAGCAAGGGATTCGAACCCTTGAGACGGGGTTACCGCCTACACGATTTCCAATCGTGCTCCTTCGGCCACTCGGACAGCTCTCCATAAATGGCTCCGCAGGTAGGATTCGAACCTACGACCGATCGGTTAACAGCCGATAGCTCTACCACTGAGCTACTGCGGAATGAAGTCTGCCTGGCGGCGTCCTACTCTCACAGGGGGAAACCCCCGACTACCATCGGCGCTGAAGAGCTTAACTTCCGTGTTCGGCATGGGAACGGGTGTGACCTCTTCGCTATCGCCACCAGACGTTTTAGTGACATGTATTATTATACTATGTATTTCAGAAAAAGCAAGAGTTTTTTTGAAAAAAATTCTCTCAAAACTAGATAAC
>NZ_LLZC01000020.1 GCF_001461825.1 Bacillus velezensis
AAAACCGGTGCCTCTTCTTTAAATACTTCTTTCCAATAGTTTCTCTGACTCTCCAGGTTTCTGCCACGCATCCATTCACTATAATCTTTGTATTGTAGTTCAAGTGGTTGTAATTCTTCACCGTTATACAATCGTGAGAAATCTTCGATTAATAGATTTAGCGTCTGATGATCGGAAATAATATGGTGCATATCAAATAGTAAAATATAGTTGTTCCGATTTCTTTCTTTGACTACTTTAAAACGCATGAGCGGTGCTGTTCCGATGTCAAACGGGCGTACAAATTGTTCCATGTCAGCGTCACTGTAGCTGTCGGTCTCTTCATATTCCACTTGGTAGAATACCTCGTCTGCAATGACTTGATATGCTCCTTCTTCGGTCATTACAAAACTTGTTCGCAGCGACTCATGACGCTTAATCAGACGATCTATGGCTTGTTGTATTTTTTCTAAATCAAGGTTACCCGTTACTTCTAGCGCTGACGCCATGTTATATGCAGTACTGTTGCCTTCCATCTGATCCAGAATAAACAATCGTTTCTGTGTAGAGGATGCTGGATAAGCTTCTCTCTGTTCTGCTTGTGGTATTGGACTATATTCGCCTTCTCCCGCGGCCTCAATCTTTCTCGACAACATGACAGGAGTTGGTAAACTAAATATATCTTTGACTGGCAAACGAATCCCTGTCTTCTTCTCGATGGCATTAATGGCTGCCGTCGCTTTTAACGAATGTCCTCCCAGTTCAAAGAAACTATCCTCTATGCCGACTGGAGATATTCCTAGAATTTCCTCAAATACATCTACGATTGCTTGCTCCGTCTTATTACTTGGTGGTACGTATTTCGAGCTTTCTAACATATCTGGCTCTGGCAACCTAGTTTTATCCAGCTTTCCATTTATGGTTAGTGGAAATTCATCGATCTGTATCATAAAGGCAGGAATCATATACTCTGTTACTTCTTCTCTTATCGCTTCCTTAATTTCGGGTATAATTAATTCTTGACCCTTCTCTCCAATGAGATATGCACAGAGAATTTCATCGTTTCCAACTTCTTTTACAACAACGACAGCATCCGTGATGTTACTCTGTTTTCTTAATACACTTTCAATTTCCCCTAACTCTATCCTGTAACCACGGACTTTCACTTGTTCATCTATACGGCCTAAATACTCTATATTTCCATCTGGCTGCCAACGTGCTAAATCTCCTGTACGGTACAGTTTTCCCTCACCGAAGGGATTTTGAATAAACTTCTTATCTGTCAATTCTGGCTGATTCAAATAACCTCTTGCTAAACCATCTCCTGCAATGCACAACTCGCCAGGTATTCCAATACCGCATAGCTCCATTTCATTTAGAAGATATACCTTTGTATTTGCAATCGGACGTCCAATGGTAATGGAAGTAGAGTCTGTATTCACTCTAAAACTAGTTGCATTTACAGTAGATTCTGTAGGACCATATGTGTTTAGCACTTCTACCTTTTTCGCCCATTCTTTTAAAGTTTCTAGACGACCTGCCTCTCCACCTGACTCCAGCAAACGAAGCGTCGGTAATGCGTCAACACACAACCCGTCTATTAACTTAGGTGTCAATGAAGCTGTTGTAACATTATTTCGATCGATATATTTTTGTAGTTGCTCCATATCATAGGTTAAATGTTTTGGTACAATGCATAATGCCGCACCATTGCATAGTGCAGGGAAGATATCTCCCACCGCTTGGTCAAAAGATACATTTGCAAATTGCAGCACCGTATCCTTGTCGTTCAGTGCAAATGTTTCCTTATATGTGACCCACATATTGACCACATTTCGATGTTCAATTAAAACTCCTTTAGGGTTTCCAGTTGTACCAGAAGTGTAGATACAATACACTAAATCATTAGACCTGTTAACATGCAAAAGATTGTCCGTTTCATTAGCATAATTATTCTCATCTTCTAAATCTAATACCGGAATCCCTACCTTCCCTGGCAGCTTATTCTTATACGTCAATACAATCTTTGGACTACTGTCCTCCAGCATATAGTGAATTCTATTATCTGGATATTCCGGATTGATGGGTACATAAGCTCCCCCTGCCTTGATGATTGCTAATATTCCTACAATCATTTCCATGCTACGCTCTGTAACTAGAGCCACCAAATCGTTTGGAACTACTCCTAAATCCCGAAGAGTACGCGCCAACTGATTTGCTCTCTCATTCAGCTCGGCATATGTCATCTGTTTATCATCAAATTTAAGTGCAATATGTTCTGCTGTTTTCTCTACCTGATTCTCAAATAAGCTGACAACTGTTTGTTCTCGAGAGTATTCTACATTCGTTGCATTGAAATCAACCAATATCTTCTCTTGTTCCCTGATATCAAGCATATGCAAATCTTTAAGTTTTTTTTCTGGATGTGTTACTGCTTCCTCAAGCAGCGTTACATAATGCCTTGCCATATATTCAATCGTTTCTTGTTTGAATAAATCTATGCAATACTCAAAATCAATTTCATACCCTTCTGACACACATTCAACCAGAACGGATAAGTCAAACTTTGAAACATTTCTTTTAATAAATGCACTTTTTCCGCCCAATAGGCCTTGCATTTCCGTCGGTTTTTTCTTTTCTTTTAATCCGAACATAAAATCAAATATCGGATTTCTTGAGAGATCTCTTTTCTTCTCTACGGCTTCAACTAAATCTTCAAATTGGTATTCTTGGTTATCATAAGCCTGCAGACACTTCTCCTTCACAGCTAATATCAAATGCTCAAAGGTCTCATCCGGACTAACTTCTCCCTTGATCACCAGAGTATTGACAAACATCCCCAACATACCCTTAGTATCTGCATGAACTCGGCCTGACACGGTAGTTCCTACAATAATATCCTTTTGGCGACTATATTTGGCTAATAATAAAATGAACACAGATAGGGTAACCATAAATTCAGTAGCACCATGCTTTAGGGCTAGATTTTTAACCCCTGAGCTTAATGGCTCTTTTACCTTTGCTACAACATTGGCTCCCCTGAAAGACTGGATTTGAGGACGGAGGAAATCCGTCTTCAAATCCACCCTGGCAATTTCACCAGCGAATTCCCTCCTCCAATATTCTTCCTGTTTTGAGATATCATAAAAATTCTGCCATACGCTGAAATCTTTATACTGGATTCGGTTAGAATTTTTATTCATAAGTTCTCCTCTTATTCATGATCAGTTTCATCATTTTCATAAAATTCGTTCACCTGATGCAGTATAACTGGCAGGCTTTCTCCATCACATATAATGTGATGAATATCAACAAATAGATAGGATGCCGTTGTTGTCTTCATTAATTTCACACGCATCAACGGTGCTTCGGATAAATTAAACGGTTGTATAAATTTATCGTATTCTGTTTGTACATCTATTTCGTCCACTTCGCTGTAGTCTATTAAAACCCTTGCGTCTGGAGAAATCGTTTGAATGGGTTCACCGTCCACAACATGGAAACTAGTTCGCAGTATCTCTTCTTGCTGTAACAGCTTATCCAAAGCCTTCTGTAGCCTTTCTTTATCCAGCGGTTCTTCGTAGGCATAGACATCCGATACGTTGTAGTTAATGTTAGGTCCGGTCATCTCGTCTAGAAGATAGAGTCGTTTCTGAGCTGAACTTGTAGGGTAGTATTCAGCTGCTGAAGCTTGTTCTATTGCCACAAACATCTCGTTCTCAATCGACTCGATATTTCCCGCTATCTGCTCGGGCGTACCAAAAGTAAAAACATCTCTAATTGACAATCTTACTCCTATGGCCTTCTCCAATTCATTGCACAAGAGCACTGCTTTCAGTGACGATCCCCCTAGATCAAAGAAGCTATCAGTTACACTGACTTTTTCAATATCTAGAATGTTCTCAAATGCCTGCACGATCAGAGTTTCATATTCATTTCGTGGTGCAATATATTCCTTTGACTTATACTGCGGCTGTGGTAAAGAGGCTTTGTCAAGTTTCCCGTTACTTGTCAGCGGAATCGCATCAACCGAAATAATATGTGCAGGCACCATGTAATCTGGTAATACTTTACTTAACTTGATCTTAACGTCCTTTTCTTCTATTTCTGTCTCAGTTATTACATAGGCACACAGGAATTTCTCATTCCTTTTGTCTTCTCGCACTATGACTACAGCTTCATTTATGCCTTCAAGCTCCAATAAACGGCTTTCTACTTCTCGTGGTTCAATACGATATCCTCTGATTTTTGCTTGGTCATCCATCCGTCCAATATATTCAATGTTTCCGTTAGGTAACCAACGTGCCAAATCACCTGTCCGATACATCTTTCCGGATCCAAATGGGTTGTGTACAAACTTCTCGTCTGTCAGGTCTTGTCGATTTAAATATCCTTGAGATACACCCTCACCTGTTATACATAACTCACCTGGAACTCCAATTCCACAAAGTTCATTTCCATTTAACATATAAATCTTCAATGTTGGAAGTGGCTTTCCTATGTCGCTAATTCCTTTCTCGATGGCTTCAGCATCAATATCGCGATAAGTAGCGTATACCGTGGTCTCTGTAGGCCCGTACATATTAACCAGACGACAATGCCTATTGTTCTCATGCCATTTCTTCAAATGTGTTGGATAAAGTGCCTCTCCTGCAAAAATAACATATCGTAAACTATTTATTGTTTGTCCTGTCGTTGCATCGATCAACGCATAAAATGGCGAAGGTACCTGGCATAAGATTGTTACCGCTTCTTTTTGCAAAAGCTCTCCAAAAGCATATCCATCTTTTACCGTATCTTCAGAAGGAATTACAAGCTTTGCTCCATTTAATAGGCATCCGAATATTTCCCAAACCGAAACATCAAAACAATAAGAATGGAATTGAACCCAAATATCATTTTCATAGAAATCAAGCTTAAACTTGTCATTCTTAAGTAATCGCACTACATTTACATGCTGAACCATAACACCCTTAGGCCTGCCAGTCGTACCAGAGGTATAAATTACATACATCAAATCACTTGATTGATTTACATGGACAAGGTTACTGCATTCCATTTTATAATTTGCCTCATCATGAAGATTCATGATAGGAATGTCAGCTTCAGGTTCTTTTGTACCGCATAATACGACCTTTGGTTTACAGTCATTAATGATATAATTAATTCTTTCCTCTGGATAAGATGGATCAACCGGTACGTAAGCTGCTCCAGCCTTTAAAATAGCGTATATACCCACCACCATCTCCAAACACTTCTCTGTTGAGATCACCACAAAGTCATTGGGTTGAATGTTATAGTCCTTACGAAGCTTTCTTGCCAGAGCATTCGCCCGTTCATTTAATTGTGCATAGGTCAGCTGTTGTCCATTAAATGTAATTGCTATACTATTAGGTATTCTGGCAGCCTGCTCTTCAAGTAACTGCACAATCGTCTTATTATCAGGGTATTCTGCATCCGTCATATTGAACTCATCCAATATTTTTGCTTCTTCGTTCATATCTACCATGGCAATATCCTGCAGCTTCTTTTCCGGAGACATTAAAACTCCTTCAATTAGTGTTAAGAAGTGTTTTGCCATGTACTCGATCGTTTCTGGTTTGAATAAGTCTGTAGAATATTCAAAATCAATCTTATAGCCTTCTGAATCACTTATCATGGTTAAGGTAAGATCAAATTTAGAAATACTTCCTTCAACGGATTCCCTCGTTCCAAATTGAATTCGATCCGAATAACTCTCTCTCTCATCGTCCTGCAATACAAACATCACATCGAATACTGGGTTTCTTGAGTAATCTCTCTTTACTCCCACTGCTTCAACTAAATCCTCGAACTGATAATCCTTGTTATCGTATGCCTGTAAACATTTCTCTTTTATACCTAATAATACATCCTCAAATGAATCATCGGAGCAGACATTCCCTTTGATTGCCAGAGTGTTTACAAACATGCCCAACATATTTCGGGTATCCGTATGGTTTCGTCCCGATATTGGAGTTCCTACTATAATTTCTTCCTGTCGACTGTATTTTCCTAACATAGAGAAAAAGATGGATAACAAAACCATAAACTCAGTTGCACCATACTTCTTCGCTAACTCTTTTACTTGAATACTCGTGTTTTCTTCTACCTGTGTTCGGAAATTAGCACCTCTAAAACTTTGTTTATGAGGGCGTGGATAATCCATGATTAAATCCAGGACTGGTATATCACCAGAAAATTCTTTCTTCCAGTACGCTGCCTGTTCTGTTATATCTCTAGCATTTTGCCAAACACAAAAGTCTTTATACTGTACTCGTGGTGTTAACAATTCTCTTCCTTCATATAACTCTTGTATTTTGTAGAGCATAATCGGCATGCTTTCTGCGTCACATAAAATATGGTGAATATCCAAAAATAAGTATGAATCATTTGGAGTATCCAGTATTTTTGCACGCATTAGTGGTGATTTTGACAGGTCAAATGGTTGGACGAAAGTATTATATTCATCCTGGATATACTGTGAATCTGCTGTATTAACTTCACTGTGCTCCAGCACAATTCTTGCATCTGAAGAAATTTTTTGAATTGGCTCACCATTCACTATATGGAAGCTTGTCCTCAAAATTTCCTCTTGCTCTACTAATTGATCCAATGCTCTCTGAAGTCGCTCATTGTCTGGTTTAACTTTAAGCTTGATTACTAAAGGAATATTATAAGTTGTACCAGGACCTGTTAGTTGGTCTAAAAGATAAAGTCTCTTTTGAGCTGAACTTATAGAATAGCTTTCTGCTTCTGCTATTTCTGGTATTTCTTCAAACGTATTTACAACCTTTGAGTTTTTAATTTGTTCTGCAATATTTTTTGGTGTAACTAAATCAAAAATTTCTCTAAGTGGTAACCTTACCCCTGCACTCTTCTCTAATTCATTACACAGCCGGATTACATTAAGCGAGTATCCACCCAAATCAAAGAAATTGTCGTTTACACTTACTCTATCCACACCAAGTACATATTCAAATGCCTCTACTACCAATTTCTCCGTCTGGGTCCTTGGTGCCTCATAACCCCTGATCATCTGACTTTCTTCAATATTCTTTTCCGGGTCCGGCAATAATTTACGATCTACCTTACCATTTGCAGATAGTGGAATCTCATCTACCTGTATGAATTGTGCCGGGATCATATAATCAGGCAGATATTTGGCTAACTCTCTTTTTATTTCTGCCAATTCTACTGTCTCATCTGCAACAATATACCCACACAGCTGCTTCTCTCCATGTGAATCACTATAATCAGCGACTACGGACTGGTGAATATTTGGCAAATGATTGATACAGTGTTCTATTTCTCCCAGTTCGACACGATGTCCACGTATCTTTACTTGACTGTCTTTTCTTCCAAGGAAGTCTACATATCCTTCCTGACGCATGACACCATAATCACCTGTTTTGTACAGATACCCTAATCTATGGTTGATAAAGGCGGCCTTCGTCTTCTCTTCTTCATTGAGATAACCTACGGCGACTCCTTTTCCACCAATATGCAGTTCTCCTGGAACGCCTATCGGGCATTCCTCTCCCCATTCATCCAGTACATAAATTTGTTGATTTTTCAACGGATAGCCATAAGGGATACTTTTCCACTCCGGCTTCACTTCTGTGATTGGGAAATAGATGGACCATATAGTGCCTTCTGTTGCTCCACCTAACCCGATGACTTGTGCTTTTGGCATTCTTGTTTTGATTTTCTCCGGCAAACCAAGAGCAATCCAGTCTCCACTTAGCATCACCCTACGTAAGCGTTCTGCTGCAGATCTCTGCACTGTATCTTGTTTTGTATTCTCCAGATACATATCCATAATGGCCGGAACCGAGTTCCATATCGTGATTTCTTCTTCGATCATGATCTGATGAATGCTGGCCACATCTAAGAGATCGGGAATTAATACTAACTGGGCTCCACTAATGAGTGCTCCAAAAATATCATAGACAGATAAATCAAAGCTCATCGATGATAGGGCAATGATTTTATCTTCGCTGCCTACTTTGAATCTCTCATTAATATCTAATAGTGTATTCACTACTGCCTCATGGGTGATCACAACGCCCTTAGGCTGTCCAGTACTTCCTGACGTATAGATAGCATAGGCTCTATCCTGCTGGCAGCCTTCTAGCGATTCCAAGGCACCATCGTTATAGGTGGAAAGGTTCTCTTTTTCATATAAATCCGGATGAATCATGAGCTTGATATCACTATTTTCCACGATATATTCTATTCTTTCCTCAGGATGTTCCGGGTTCACAGGAATATAAGCATGGCCGGCTTTTAAAATAGCCACCGTATTTACAATGGTCTCGATTCGTCTCTCTGCCCAAACGCCAATATAAGAATTGTGCGCATAGTTTTGTTCTGCTAAATAACGAGCGACCTGATTGGATTTTCTCGCCAACTCGCCATAAGTCAATGTATCCTGTCCTAATTTGACTGCAATAGCATCTGGCGTCTTCTGACATTGCCGGTCTATTAATCTTTGCAGTAAATCCCCTTCATAATCTCCTTGTGTATCATTGTAATCAAGCAGTAGTTCAGACTGTGTTACAGGCAGCGGCATAGATGAAAGATTATTGTCTATAACTTGCTGCAATCGAAGTTGATACGTTTCAAACATGGCACGGATCATATCTTCATCAAGCAAATCCTCCACATAATCCCAAGTCATCATTAATTGTCCGTCGCTTTCCGCAACTTGGAAGTCCAAAAATACTTCAGGGGCCTGATTTATTCCGTATTTCAATTCTCCCCTACTACCTATATTGGCATTGAAAGAATCCACTTCGCCACGAAGCATGCTTGTAAATATAATTGGCATTATAGCTTGAGCTTCTTGACCACGATGTTCAGCCAGATCACGCAGGAAATCAACCCCACTGTAAAATCTGTGGTTTAACGCTTCAAATAACCGATTCTGAATCTCAGTAGTTCTTTCCCAAAATGGTCTGTGAGATGATAAATCGATATCCAACAACAATTTTGATACAAAATCCCCCATCAGCGACATTCCATCTTGATGAAAAGGCTGATTACTAAACAGATTTAAGCTAAGTGCCATATTGGATTGATTGCTCCATTTAAATAGAACTTCCGCATATATTGTGCACAATAACGCAGATGGTGCAATTCTGTTATCCAAAGCTTTGTTTCTCACAATCGCCCAGTCTTTTGCAGAAATTTTCGTTTCTAAACGTTTTACTGTTGCGTTGTTTACAGCACTCCCATTAGAAAGAAGCGGTAACTGTGGTGCATCCGGGAAATCACCTACTTTCTTCTTCCAGTAGGCTTGATCTCTTTGATGCAATGCTTTCATCAAATCTGAAACTTGCCGTGCCAAAAGATTGGCATGATTATCAAGCTCTGCTTGGGTCGAATCTTTCTCCTCTTTCTTAACATCCTCTTTCTTAAGTAGCTTTTGCAAACGATCTTCTGGATTCTTGACAACTTCTGAAAGCAATGAAACATAATCATCCAACATTTGCTTTATCGTTTCCTGTTTAAATAAATCTGTAGAATACTCTAAATTGACCACATAACCCTCTGATGTGTGTATTACCATTAAATTCAGATCAAACTTAGCTACTTTTCCTTCCATTGGTACCCATGTTCCACTCATAATGCTCTTTGAACCAGACATAATTTCACTCTCTGGCATCATAAACATTACATCAAATAATGGATTTCTTGATAAATCTCTCTTTACATCTACTGCCTCAACCAAGTCTTCATATTGAAAGTCCTGATTATCGTACGCAAGAAGACATTTTTCTTTTACTCCTAGCAATACTTGTTCAAAACTCTCCTCTTGTTTCACATTTCCTTTGATAGCCAAGGAGTTTACAAACATCCCCAGCATGTCTTGTGTATCAACGTGGGTTCTACCTGATACAGGAGTTCCGACTATAATTTCTTCCTGTTGACTGTACTTGCTCAATAGAAGCATAAAGGTTGATAACATAATCATGAATTCCGTAGCACCATGCTTCTTCGCTAATTCTTTTATTTCCATAAAAACTGGTTCTTCAATCTTAGTTTTTACGTCGGCTCCATTGAAGCTCTTTTTCTTAGGACGTTGGAAATCTGTATTCAAATTTAGTATTGGAATTTCGCCTGAGAACTCGTTCTTCCAATATGCCGCCTGCTTCGTAATATCCTGAGTCATTTGCCAAGCAGAGAAATCTTTATAATGAACCCTTGGCATTGATAAAGTATTTCCTTCATATAACTCGCTTATCCAGTTCATCATAATAGGCAGACTTTCTCCATCAGAAACAATATGATGAATATCCAGCATCAAGTATGAAGCTTGTGGCGTCTGTAGTAACTTAACCCGCATCAAAGGTGCTTTGGATAAATCAAATGGGCAAACAAAACGATCATATTCATCTTGAATATCTAGTGTATCTGCTTCTTTGTATTCTAATACTACTCTCGCATCTGGTTGAATCACTTGAACTGGCTCTCCATTAATAAGATGGAAGCTGGTTCTCAATACTTCTTCTCTCTCTAAGAGTTTATCTAACGCTCCCTGTAGCTGCTCTTTATCCAGAGTGTTTTCATATTTTATGACATTCGAAATGTTATAGGAAATACTAGGACCTACTATCTCATTGAGAAGATAAAGTCGCTTTTGAACAGAACTCATAGGATAGAACTCTGCTTTAGCTATTTTCGGTATTTCCGAAAAACTATCATATTGTAAACTTCCAATTCTTTCTGCAATACGTTTGGGTGTAGATAAAGCAAATATTTCACTAAGCTTCAGTTTTATACCGATTGTCTTTTCTAATTCATTACACAATAATGTAACTTTCAGTGAATGACCACCCAAGTCAAAAAAGCTATCATGGACACTAATTTCTGTTACTCCTAGGATTTTCTCAAATGCTTCAACTACTAACTTCTCTTCTCTATTTGTTGGTGCTGCATATTCCTTAGACTTGTATTCTGGTTCTGGTAGTGCCGCTTTGTCCAGCTTTCCATTATGACTTAATGGAATTTGGTCAATTCGAATAATATATAAAGGAACCATATAGTCTGGTAACTTCTTGCGTAATTCACTCTTGATTGTATCTTCGTCTAATTTTTCTACTTCTGTATGAACGACTACATAAGCACACAGATATTTTTCTCCTTGCTTGTCTTGTCGTACTACAACGGCTGCTCCACTAACTCCTTCGAGTTCCATCAAAGTACTTTCAATTTCTCCTGGTTCGATTCTGAAACCTCTTATCTTAACCTGATCATCTATACGGCCAAGGTACTCAATATTTCCATCCGGTATCCACCGTGCCAGATCACCTGTTTTATACATCATTCCTGAACCAAAAGGATTTTTAATAAATTTCTGTGCTGTCAATTCTTCACGATTTAAGTATCCACGCGACACACTTTCTCCTGCAATACATAATTCCCCTGGTACACCTATTCCGGCTATTTTTTCATTTGATAATATATAAATTTGTGTATTACTAATAGGCTTACCAATCCATACTTTATCTACATTTAAGTCTGTTGGACAATGATATCCACTGGAATTAACTGTAGTTTCTGCTGGACCATAGAGATTCAGTAGTTCTGCTCTTACTTGTCCTTTTTCCCTTAATTGATTATAATGTCTCACACTTTCTGCATTCAGTTTCTCACCAATATTAATGATATAACGTAGCGTATTTATTCTCTCTTTGCTCATATCTAATTCTTCTAAGAACATATTGAACATTGAAGGAACGAACTGGATTGCATTGACTTTATAATCCTGAATTACCTTGATGATCTTATCACTTTGTCTTTCGTCTCCTTGTTGCAAAATAACAAGTTTACCACCCGCTAACATCCACCAAAATACTTCCCAGGCAAAAACATCAAAGGCACAAGTGGTCTTCATTAAAAGAGATTCTCCCTCGTGTAATGGATATTCTCTTTGTGTCCACATCTGCTGATTGACTATATTCCGATGCTCTACCATAACTCCTTTTGGTTTTCCTGTTGTACCCGATGTATAAACCAGATAAATAAGATCATGAGGAGTATTTACATGTTCAGGATTCTCTGCACCTTCTTCATAATTGCTTGCACTATATAAGTCGACAACCTTTTCAGGGGAAATATTATACTTTCCATGACCAATTAAAACCGCTTTCGGCTGGCTATCTTCCAATATATACTCGATGCGTTCTTCTGGATAAAACGGGTCAATTGGTACATATGCTGCACCCGACTTCAGGATGGCATATAATCCGACCACCATCTCAATACTTCTTTCTGCTATAATCGCAACAAAATCATCAGGCTGGACATGGTATTCCCGTCGTAACCTTAATGCAAGTTTATTGGCACGAGCATTTAATTCAGCGTAACTCAATTGCTCATTCCCGCATACCACTGCTGTATTATGGGGTGTTCTTGCTACTTGTTCCTCAAATAATTGGACAATGGTCTTGTCTCTTGGATAGTCACGATCCGTTGCGTTAAACTGTACTAATTCTTTCATTTCTTCCGCTTCATTTGTCATGCCTAATTCGGTTAATTTCGTGTGTGGTGCTGCAATTGCTTGTTCCATAAGTCTTTGCAAATGGGAACCGATAATGTTTATTTCTTCCTTGTTATATAGCTTTGTACTGAATAGAATTCTAAAATGAAGACGATCACTCTTAAATGCTGTCATTCCCAAGTCATACCCGATTTGTTCGCGGTAATATTCAGATTCCACATTTAATTTGCCATCAATATTGATACTTGTTCCTTGATAGCCTTCAAAGAAGAATAAGGTTCCAATTAGATTCCTTCCTAATAAAGTACGATTCTGTATTTCTGCTAAAGAAAGAAAATCGTGATCATTTGCAGCAATTGCTTGGTCCTGTAATGATTTCAACAAATCGGCAAATGTGTCTTCGTTTGTTGTCGATATACGTACAGGTATTGTATTGATAAATAAACCAACGATTTCTTCAATACCTTCAATCTCTGCATTTCTACCAGATACAACCTTTCCAAAAACGACATCATTGGTTGAGTTGTATTTTTCCAATAAAACGCCCCAACAAGCTTCTACTAGCGTGTTCAATGTTACATCGTACTTGGCACATACCGCTTCTGCTTGTTCGGTTACCCCCAAGCTTAACTTAAACTCTTGACTCTGACTCTCTTCTTCTGTTTCTTCTGGACGACCCATATGTAGAATATCAGCCCTTGTCTCATATCCTTGAAGAAGGTCTTCCCAATATTTAAGGCTCGGCTCTTTATCTTTTTCATTTAAATAATCTACAAATTTTTCATAGCTGCCCATTTTATTAGAAGCAGTCTTATTAGGTATTTTTAAACACTCTTCGTCTGTTGCCATATACGCATTAAACAAATCTCTACGCAAAATTGGCAAACACCAACCATCTAAAATAATATGATGGTTCGTCATGATCAACCGATATCCACTATTGTTTATTTTTATCAGATTCATACGAACTAGTGTATCTTCTTCTAAATCAAATCCACGTTTTACATCTTGTTCCTTTAAATCAAGATAATCGGATTCATTATCTACTTCCATATAATTAAATTCCAGATTTCTTTCTTTCAATACAACTTGTCTTGGCACACTTACTCCCCGATAACAGATCTTTGTACGTAAAATATCATGCTGTGTTGCTAGAGATTCAAAAGCTTTGTGCATCTTCTCTACATCTACTTCCGTCAATCGCAACGTCTGCTGAACAACATACTTCGTAGAGGATTCATCCAAAAGCTTCTCATAGAGCATTCCCTCTTGCACAGGAGCCAAAGGATAGATACGTTGAACTTCTTCGCCGCGGTTTTTGGCAGCTTCCTGTACATAACAAAATTCGCTATCTTTCCATACCCTCTCACCAAAATCACTTGCCGTTGACTCACTCTTCTGTGCATGGGAGCAATGTTCTGCGACCGCTATCAGTTCTTCTTCATATGCTTTTCCTATTTGCTCAATTCTCTCAGCTAAATAACGACTGCTGTTGCAGGTTACTGTCATAGATAAACTACCATTTTGCACATGACCTATGACGTTAATGGATGGTCCAAATTGATTGCGAGGATCCGTATCCTGTCCATAACCCAGTTGTGAAAACTCAAAATATGGATCGCCAGATTCTTTCTTTGTTCCTAGTTCTCCAAGATAATTAAATGATATATCTGGTGCCACTTCCACATCCATTTCTTCTGAATTAACCATGTCTGCATACTTTATGAGGCCATAATCAATTCCATGTGCTGGCACACGTCGTAGGTTCTCTTTCGTATTTCGAATATCCTGAGCAATATTAGTGCCTAACTCTTCTAAAACTACGGGATATATACTAGTGAACCATCCTATTGTCCTACCTAAATCAAAAGACCCTACTGTTTCTTCACGACCATGTCCTTCCATCTGTATAGCAAGCGTTCTCTGACCTGTTACTTTGTTTACCGCACGTCCCAGTGCTGTTACAAGTAAGTCATTAATCTCTGTATTATAAGCATGTGCACTTTCTTTTAATAACTTTTCTGTGATCGTGGAATTAAGACATACCACGGCTGTCTTTGGTTCGAATTTATCATCAGTGCTATCTTCTTTTAACTTGCCATCAACCAATTTATTTTCTAACTCTGACCAGTAAGCTATCCTTCTCTTTAACTTTTCACTCTGGCTGTAACGAGCTAATCCTTCGCTCCATACTTTAAAGGAAACGGTTTTAGCTGGTAATGTTATCTCTTTCTGATTCAAAGCTTGAGAGTAGCCCTTCTCCAAATCCTCACTTAAAATTCGCCAGGAAATCACATCCATTATCATATGATGAGCTAGCAACATCATATAATCTTGCTCCGGCGTACTAAATAAAACAGCCTGCAATAATGGTCCTTCCGCCAAATCCATCTTTACTTTCGTTGTCTTAATTTTTTCCTGAATCTCTTCAGATTCACATGCTATTGTTGTAAAGCCGTACCATTTCTTATCTTCTACTTTCCCTATAACCTGTTTCTTATCTTTGTACGTAGCTCTCAACATATCATGATGCTGTACTAACGCAGACAAAGCTTTTTGTAGTGCCAGGACATTTAGTTTTTCACGAACCTTAAACACTTGGCATACATTAAAATGTTCAGGATTCATCATATTTTGTGCGAAGAAGTAGTTTTGAATTGGTGTCAGTGAAATCTCACCACTTATTTCTCCTTGCTCCGCAGGTATAATTTCTTTTTTCGTGGATAAATTCATGGCTATTAGCTTCGGTGTTCTCTCCATCAAAAGATTTCGCATGGAGCTATCGTATCCAGCTTCTCTTATCTTGTTTAGAATATGGATAGCCTTAATCGAATCTCCACCCAAATCAAAGAAATTGTCATTTACACTTACTCTTTCCATACCAAGTACATGTTCAAATGCCTCTACTACCAATTTTTCCGTCTGGGTCTTTGGTGCCTCATAACCCCTTATCATCTTACTTTCTTCAATATATTTTTCCGGGTTCGGCAATAATTTACGATCTACCTTACCATTTGCAGATAGTGGAATCTCATCTACCTGTATGAATTGTGCCGGGATCATATAATCAGGCAGATATTTTGCTAACTCTCTTTTTATTTCTGCCAATTCTACTGTCTCATCTGCAACAATATACCCACACAGCTGCTTCTCTCCATGTGAATCACTATAATCAGCGACTACGGACTGGTGAATATTTGGCAAATGATTGATACAGTGTTCTATTTCTCCCAGTTCGACACGATGTCCACGTATCTTTACTTGACTATCTTTTCTTCCAAGGAAGTCTACATATCCTTCCTGACGCATGACACCATAATCACCTGTTTTGTACAGATACCCTAATCTATGGTTGATAAAGGCGGCCTTCGTCTTCTCTTCTTCATTGAGATAACCTGCGGCGACTCCTTTTCCACCAATATGCAGTTCTCCTGGAACGCCTACCGGGCATTCTTCTCCACAATCATCCAGTACGTAAATTTGTTGATTTTTCAACGGATATCCATAAGGGATACTTTTCCACTCTGGCTTCACTTCTGTGATTGGGAAATAGATGGACCATATAGAGCCTTCCGTTGCTCCACCTAACCCGATCACTTGTGCTTTTGGCATTCTTGTTTTGATTTTCTCCGGCAAACCAAGAGAAATCCAGTCTCCACTTAGCATCACCATACGTAAGCGCTCTGCTGCAGATCTCCGCACTGTGTCTTGTTTTGTGCTTTCCAGATACATATCCATAATGGCCGGAACCGAATTCCATATCGTGATTTCTTCTTCGATCATGATCTGGTGAATGCTACTCATATCTAAAAGATCTGGAATTAATACTAACTGGGCTCCACTAATGAGTGCTCCAAAAATATCATAGACGGATAAATCAAAGCTCATCGATGATAGGGCTATGATTTTATCTTCGCTACCTACTTTGAATTTCTTATTAATATCTAATAATGTATTCACTACTGCTTCATGGGTGATCACAACACCCTTAGGATGTCCAGTACTTCCTGACGTATAGATAGCATAGGCTTTATCCTGCTGGCAGCCTTCTAACAGTTCTAAGGCGCCATCGTTATAGGTGGACAGGTTCTCTTTTTCATATAAATCCGGATGAATCATCAGCTTGATATCACTATGTTCCACGATATATTTTATTCTTTCCTCAGGATGTTCCGGATTCACAGGAATATAAGCATGGCCGGCTTTTAAAATACCCACCGTATTTACAATGGTCTCGATTCGTCTCTCTGCCCAAACTCCAATATAAGAATTGTGCGCATAGTTTTGTTCTGCTAAATAGCGAGCGACCTGATTGGATTTTCTCGCCAACTCGCCATAGGTCAATGTATCTTGTCCTAATTTGACTGCAATAGCATCTGGCGTCTTCTGGCATTGCTGGTCTATTAATCTTTGCAGTAAATCCCCTTCATAATCTCCTTGTGTATCATTGTAATCAAGCAGTAGTTCAGACTGTGTTACAGGCAGCGGCATAGATGAAAGATTATTGTCTATAACTTGCTGCAATCGAAGTTGATACGTTTCAAACATGGCACTGATCATATCTTCATCAAACAGATCCTTCGCATAATCCCAAGTCATCATTAATTGTCCGTCTCTTTCCGTGACTTGGAAATCTAAAAATACTTGAGGGGTCTGGCTTATTCCGTATTTTATTTTTCCTAATTTTGGCAGAACATCTGTAAATTCCGATTTATCGAATAACATACTAGTAAATACAATTGGCATAATCGCTTTACTAGTCATTTCTCTCTTACTTGCAATATTTCGTATAACATCAACACCACTATAAAAACGATGGTCTACTGCTTCAAATAATATATCTTGAACCATAGATGCTCTCTCCCAAAAAGCACTATGAACAGACAAATCAATATCTAACAGTAAAACTGATGTGAAATCTCCAATTAACTTCATTACGTCTGGATGAAAGGACTGCCGATTAAATAAAGTTAAATTAAGTGCCATTCTGGATTGATTGCTCCATTTGCCCAAAACTTCCGCATAAATTGTACATAAGAATACAGATGGTGTTACACCATACTGAGCTGCTAAGCCTTTCACAACATTCCATTCATGAGTTGTCAGACTCTTCTCCATGCGCTGAAATATTGGTCTCTCTATGAATTCTGGCTCACAAACTAATGGTAGCTGAGGTGCATAGGGAAAATCCTCTATTTTGGCTTGCCAATAGTCTTGAGCTTTTTGATAGGCGGAAGATTCACGAAAGCTCTCCAATGCCCTTACATAATCTGAAAATTGAAAGGTTAAAGGTTCAATCTCCATATTCGGTTTCTCATAATAATCCATTATCTCTTGTATTAAAATTAATAAACTGCCTCCATCAGCAATTAATAAGTCAATATCCAGGAAGAGATAATTTTTCTTCTCGCCAAGAATAAATGCAGACAACTCAAATAATGGCCAATGATCTTGTTGAAAAACAAAATGTGACCTGTGATTTCTTTTTTCCAATATACGTTTTTGTTGATCCTCTAAAGACAAGTCTTGTAAATCTTCAATACAAATATCATAAGAAGAATTAGAACGCCGAACTTTTTGCATTCCTGTATCATCAAAAATAGTACGCAGCATAAGCTGACGCTCTAAAACTCGATTCAATGCATCGTTTAAGCGTTTAATATCTAATTCTGTTTCAAACTCATAATAGGCATGTGTGGAGATGTTGCCCATTTCCATAATATTTTGTCTTCCAACTAAATAGGCTCCTTGTATTTCTGTTACCGGAAATGGCTCATACCACATGTCTTTATTCCCTGTTAATTCAGATGTTTGGACATCCTCTACCTGTAGTTGTTCCCCTACAATCGTAATTATTTGTTCTAGAGTAGACATTTTGAAAAGGCTTACAATGGGGATTTCAACTTGAAATCGTTGATTGATTTCATCCTGGAAACGAATCAACGTTAACGAACTAACTCCCATCCGAGAAATCGTATCGTCTACTTTCAAAGAAGGGATAGAGAATACTTCTTTTGCAATTTCAACGATTTGATTTTCAATCTCCGCTTTGTTCCATGCTGGCTTCTTTGCAGATTCCTTGCTACTCTCATAATAATATGGAGCTATTGCGATAACATCATCAAACTCATGATTCTCAAATCGCTCTATTAAAAGAAAACGTTGCACCTTTCCACTTGTTGTTTTCGGTATCGTTTTTATTGGAATTACATAATCTGCAGCTATTCCAACCCGTTCTAATACCATATCCTGCACTTGATGGGCAAGTGGCAAAAATGCCTTGGCATCTTTTCGATTATGTACAAATACTATAATTTCATCCCTGATCGATGACGGATTGCGAACACCACACACAACGACTTGAGACAACTCTGGGATCGCCAATGTTAACATATTTTCTATATCGCTAGCATAATAATTCTGACCATTCACAAACAGAATATCCTTCTTTCTGCCCATTACAATGAGTTCTCCATTGCGTAAAAGTCCTAAATCTCCTGTACAGAAGAAGCCCTGTTCATTAAAAGGGGAACTATCATGATTCATATATCCCTCAAATACATTTTTCCCCTTGATCACTATATTGCCTATGTAATTTTCCCCTAAGATGTGGTCTTCATCATCTACAATCAATATTTCTAATTCATATAATGGTTCTCCTACTATGGCAAACTCTGCTGCATTTGGCTCCTTCGTTTCTATATACTCCACTTCTTGACCAATACGAGCTTTATGACGGTTAATACATACACTTCTATTATGTCCTTCTTCAGGAATAGTAACAGCCAGACTAGCTTCTGCCATACCATAGACTTGATGGATCGTATTTTCACGCAAGCCAGAAGACGAGAATTTTTCATAAAATCGTCTAATGGTATCCATTGATATTGGTTCTGCACCACACATTATGTTTCGCACACTAGATAAATCAATATTTTCTAAATGTGAATCCTTTACAGTCTTTATCATCCAGTCTAATCCAAAATTCGGACTTACAAGCACCGTTGCTTTTAATTGCGCACATTTTTGAAGATATAGCCAAGATTTCTTTAAAAATGTACCCGAATTTAGAAGGGAATGAGATATACCCGCAAATATCGGAGTTAAATGATAACCGATCAAGCCCATATCATGTGTCAATGGTAACCAACTAGCCATGACATCATTTGTGTCTAGTTTCAAACGATCTACTATCTGTGCCAAATTATAAACTAGATTTTCATGTGTTAATTTTACTCCTTTAGGGTTACCTGTGCTGCCAGACGAATATTGTATATACGCTAAGTCCTGACAATCTACTGTAACGCATTGCCCCTCTTCCATATTACATGCTAAGGTTTCATACTCTAAGTATTTCAAATTATTGGCTTCATAACTTTCTCTAAACGTATTTAAATTTCTTTCATCAGTAATTATCCACGCATTCGGCAACTGCTCACTTACTTTCACTAACTTCTTGAAAGCTTCAGTGTCAGGCGATGCAATTAGCGGTACAGACAGAGGAACGGGGATCATGCCTCCTAAAATACAACCCCAAAACAACCTTATAAAGAATAAATTATTGTTTGTCTGAAAGATAATATAAGAGCCCTTCTGAAATCCCTGCTTTTGTAGTGCCCCTAAGATGGATTTGGCATTAAAATAAAGACTTTCATAAGACTCAAACAATTCAGAGCCATCGGATTGAGTAAAGTAAACTCCCCTTGATTTCTCGTTAGCATAAATTCCAAGTAATTGATCAAGTGTTATATTAACTCCATCCTCTAATACTGATTTTGTATAGGGTTTCATATTGCACCTCTTAAAAAGTTATTGTTTTTATGCTGCGATATTATCTTTGTTACAATTGATGCAACGTCTTGATCTTGCCTCATTAATATTAAAATTTATGTTGAGAATTATTTATGTATATTGGCTTCTATAATTCTATTATATTATATTTAAGGATTATATCAACAAAATTCTTAAAATTTTTCCAGCTCAAAGGTCGTGGTTTAAACCCACCGCCCTTAGCCTTCGGGTTGGATAGTAATAATCAGAATCACTTAAAAAAACACTCAATAATGCCCCCGTTGTCAAGACACGATTTTTTGAGGAAAAAGTTATGTCCTTCTTATCATGTCATGTAGCATTTCAGGATGCGATCTGTTCTCAATATATCATTTTTTTACATTTTCCAATTTAATAGCGTGCAGAAAGGCAAACAGCCTCTGCACGCTTGTGTATAAATCTTAAATTTCAACTTATATCTTATATCATACAGCAGTCATTTTCTTGATCATCCAGACGGTGCTACATCAAATGCTCATCGGTTTCCCTTGATAGTCAACGAAAACAAATTCACTATCGATACGAACTTGTCGATTAATGAGATTATAAATATCTTCTGCTGTTTCTTTTGGATGTGTCGGGGCTATCATTCCTCCCATATCCGTCCTTACCCACCCTGGATGGACGGAAAGGACTTGAATGCCTTCATTCTTTAATGCTACATGGAGCTTCTCGGACAACATATTTAAGGCAGCTTTCGACAATCCATAAGGATAATCACCACTATATGCATTTGTTAGACTACCACCTTCTGACGAGATGTTGATAATGGATTGATTCTCACCCTTTTTCAGCAAAGGTAGAAAATGTTTAATCACACGGGCTGGTCCTAACGTGTTGACATCAAATGCTAGTTTGATAGCCTCTATATCAAGATCCTCAATAGACGTACCCCTTCCATTAAGAATGGCAGCATTATTGATAATCACATCAAGACTTTCACCTACATTACGAGCTGCTTCACGAACAGATTCCTCGTCTGTGACATCTAAATGAAGAATTTCTAACTGGTTGCTATTTTTCTCTTTTAATTTGGTTAATTGAGTCCTTTTTTGTTCATTCGGATCTCTGACTCCAGCAAAAACTCGGTACCCTTTTTCTAATCCAACTTCGACAAATCCAAGCCCTAAGCCCCTATTTGCCCCAGTAATTAATACATCCACCATAATCCTCCCAGATTTTTTTTAATAGTTACTTCATTTTGCATTGAAAAATCAACAATTGGCCTCTTCTCTTTATTATACCCTCCTATCCTTAACCAAATTGTAATCATTAAATTAAGTAATTCTACAAATTTAAGGTTCCATATCGCATCTATTTGAGTATCAAAGGTTTTAATTTCATAATATAAATTATAAAAAAAATGAACAAAACTAATACAACCCTCTTCTACCTTTACATGATCTAACAATTTCAGTTCAAATCCACAGTTACATTTTTTTAATGTTTTTCTTATCGGAGATATCTTACTGTTACATCTTGGGCATTCATTAACCAAATACAAATTATGTATGGGACAAATAACATTAACTGTATAGTTCCAAATTTTAATTGTGGATTTTCTTTCATTCCTCTTTCCCATAATTCTCTAGGCGTAGCCCCTCTTCTAGAATCGTAAGAATTTGCAATTAAATCTAAAAGTTCTATATGTAGCATATATATAAACCCTTGCATAGTAATACACGCCTTTCCTTCTGAATCATATTGTCCCCGTTCAAGAGGATTTGAAAAAGTCGTTCCTTTTAAGCTATATCCCTTTCTTATATCATCCTCAGTCATAATTGAATATATCCAATCTTGTTGTTCACAGTACATCTTTCCTACCTCAAACTTAACGCCAAAATTATAGGGTTAAGACAATCAGTAATTTCAAGTTGGATAAAAAGAGGATTTTTAATAGGAAATGGTGATTCAGGAGGGAAAAGGTTTGCATTAGAAGATATACAGATGTTTCAAAAAAATATATTACTCTAAAAGAAATTGCGGAAAAGCATAATACCATCTCTGTGTATATGATGAAAAAATTAAAGTGGGATGGGAATTGAGCCGATTTCAGGTATTGAGATTGATGGGAGCGAAGGATATCTTTATAAAAGTGAAGATGTAATGGTGATATTATAACCTACCAGTTACGTATTTTGGTAAACATGTAATAGGTAGGTGTTTTACGTTTGTAATTGAATTTTAAAAGTGGTATTTGTGGACTTGAATGTCTTTTAATACATTAATGGGGAAAAGTATTTTATTTCCATCATTGAACTTTGGACCAGAAATAGAATGGATTTTTCCAGTATAATTTTTCTCATAGAATGCTTTTTAAATCATTAGAATTTTTCGCAACATGGATTCCTCAAATATTGCCATAGTATATATCAAACTAGAATTTTCATAACCATTATAATCAGTTATTCTTAATATATATCCTGCTAAAGATTCATCTTCTAAAGGTTTTGGAGTTAGCAATAACCTTTCCAATAAGCCATACCTCTCCTTCATTTATTTTTTTATTATTTCAAAATAAAACAGCTAAGAAAATATAATTTTCTTAGCTGTTTTACTTTCTAGCTGATTTTGAAATCTAGTTTAGGAGTTCTTGAAACTATTCCGAATAATTATGAAAAATCACATTATAATGCTGTCATTTCTTCGTGCTCGTGTTCATCCTGCACGAATAAAATACCTAATTCATGATGTTCGCCTTCATAGGACGCGCGCTGATCAAACCGGATCTCACCGTTCAGGCCGATGATCTCCATTTTTACAAATGCGCGGTTTTTTTGAAGTGCTTCATAAAAATCCGATACATGCTTCACGGGGATGCCGTTTACCTTCGTAATAATCTCACCGATCTTCAGCTCAAGATCGTCCGCGGGTGTGTTCGGAATGATGCCGAGCACCATTAAGCCCTGATCCCGCTTAGAGAAATAAAACGGAGCCGCGTTATCGTTCAGCCGCTGTCTCAATGATAAAAACAGGCGTCCGAGCACCGCAATACAAGCGGCAGCTCCGGCAAGCGGAGTCCACCAAAGGGCCGCTGCCCCGAATACGGCCACGATAATCCCGAGAATCATGACACGTTTCGCTGTTATCCTTATGCTGACTTCCGGAAGTGACCCCTGCACACGCTGTCCGAAGCCGGCGATATAAGGAATCCAGATCAAATGGAAAGAGCCGCCCGGCACGGTAAAGACAGGCCACCAGGAAAGGTGTGACTCAAGCCCGCTGCCCGGCACCAATAAGAAAAGCGGAAACAGCCATGCGCGATTCGCCAATTGTCGGCCGATGGGCAGGCCTCTGCTGCTGACGACAAGCGCCGGAGATGTTTTCAGATGCGCTGAACGGCAGGCAGCCGCTCCCTCCGTGATAATCAAAAGGCCCATAAACACGGCCGCCGATGCCCAATTCACGCCGAATGCCTGCGGAAACCGATCCGCAAACGGCACTGTGTCGGTATACTGAAGGATAAACGCAATGAACATGCCGGCGCTGACAATATAAGCTGATGACAGCCAATTCATACGGAACGTCAGCGAAGCCAAAGCCGTCACAGCCGCGATTATGCCGAGAAGACCGAATGGAATCGAAATTCCCAGTCCAAAAAATAATATGGAGAGAAGAATACCCGGTATAAGTCCTTTTATGTATGTAAAGATAAGCTCGTCATACATATCCGCGATTTTTGTATGAAACGTATGGCGTTCACGTTTGATCCGCAAATATCCGCATGCGAGACTTATGATGATAAAAAACCAGAACATCGGGTGCAAAAAAAACAGACCGATACTTTTCAGAAGTTCAATTCCCCATTGAACAGACACTGCTTTCACCGCCTCAAGCCAAACATTTTAATTCTATTCTACCAAATAATCATTGGCTTGAATATCTCAAACGTCTATCTCTCTTCCGTCATCCACAGCGTTACATTTGAGAGAGAGAAATCTTTCAGATAGTGGTCAACCTCCACCTCGATCACGCCGCTGATCAGAAGCATGGACCGCTTAATATCCGTCAGATTGATTCCTAAACGTTTATGGTTTTTCATTAAGTAAGTGAAATAATGCTTCGCACACTCTTCATTGATTTCGTGAACGCATTCAACATTTGTGTAATTGACCAGGTATCTGCTGAACAGCATAAGAAGACTTAGTGCTTTTGTTGATGAAAATGTGACGTCTTTTGTTCTGTCTTTTAGTTGTTCCACTAATTCATAATATTTTTTTTCACGCACAATACTTGCCCTCTTCAATTGTGAACCCCCATTTTTTTATCCAGATAAGCACGGGTGATTACAGCTGCCGTGCTGAAGCGCCGCAAACACTTCTGCTTTCGATACTGAAATGCAGCTGCCAAACTAAAACTGTTCTCTATTAGAACCTTCTTTTATTGTAAGAACTAAAACTGACTGAGGCAACTTTCAAAAGTTTCATTTTGAATACATATTAACTCGGCATAAAGTCTCTCTTCTCTATAAATATCGGGTAATGTTTGTCCTTTATAAATGTTTAAATGTGAAAATTTTTTTAATATCTTGTCAAAACCGACATAATTATATGTCTTTTAGTTCATTTTTAGAGAGTGACAAAAGAAACAGGAGACGTAAAAAACGCCTCCTTTTCATTTATTTTACAAATAATGATTTTAACGCCATTTGCAGCTGTAAATCATTTTTTTCGTCAGATTTCTGTTCATTCATCAGCTGATTCATTTTTTCCGCTGTCTTTTTATCAATGACCGCTGTTTTATCAAGCTTGTACCGGTCTTGAAACGCCAGAACGGCTTTTTTCATTGTTTTGCTGAAATAGCCGTCTGCTCTGCCCGGGTCGAAGCCTAGGCCTTTCAGCAGGATTTGGGCGTGCTTGACATCCGCGCTGTTCATATCAGGCTGAAGCGGCTGTTTCAGCTGAAGCGGTCCCGCCGCAAAATAATCCGGCTGGCTCACAGCGATTGTCGGAGCAATGCCTTTTTTGTGAATCCAATTGCCTTTCGGTGTCAGCCATTTGTAAAGCGTCAATTTAATGTTGCTCCCGTCTCCCATAGGCACGGCCTGCTGAACCGTTCCTTTACCGAAAGAAGTGTCACCGACAACGTCATAATGTCCCGCTTCTTTTAACGCACCCGCAAGAATTTCTGAAGCGGAGGCGCTTCCTTTATCCGTAATGACATTGACGGGATACGGCTTCTTATGTTTTAAGGTTGAGAAATATTGTTTTTTATCGCCGTTACGCTCCGCAATTTGGATATACGGCATGTCTTTTGTGATGAAATGCTTTAAAATTTGTTCGACGCTTTGAAGGTAGCCGCCGGGATTCCCTCTTACATCAAGGACGAGACCGTCAATCCCTTGTTTTTCAAGCTTTTTCAGCGCCGCGGCGAAGTCCTGGGCGGTATGCTCGGAAAATGTCGATATGCCGATGTAGCCGACATGATGGCCGCCTGATTCTTTGCGGGAAGCAAATACGGTTTCAAGCGGGATTTCCGCTCTTTTAATCCGGAATGACAGCTGTTTATCAGTACCCGGACGCTGTATTTTAATAGAAACCTTCGATCCTTTTTTTCCTCTGATTTTCAGCACGGCTTCGTTTAAACCTTTCCCGTTCATTGACTCGCCGTTTATGCTGATGATTTCATCATTCGGCTTGAGGCCCGCTTTTTCCGCCGGAGATTGCTTAAACGGTGATACGATAATGATTTTATTGTCTTTCATACCGACTTCAGCGCCGATCCCTTCGAAAGAAGAATCAAGAGAATCGGAAAACTGCTTGGCGGTCTGCTTGTCCATATAAACGGAATAAGGGTCGTTTAATGTAGACAGCATCCCCTGAATCGCTCCTTCAAGAAGCTTTTCTTTATCTACATTTTCCACGTATTCGTTCGAGATCAGCTCATATGCTTTTTCGATTTTATCCATTGCCCGGCTTCTTTCTGCGTCTGATGAATTCGGCTGTGCCGCCCCGGCAATATGGGCTCCGCCGCACATGATGCTGACGGCAGCTATCACTGCGATCATTTTCTGCTTCATCGTTTACCTCCTCTTAGTCCTTTTACGAAAACCTGGAGATAGTATGTGTAAATTGCAAAGAATTCATGTAACGGCAACAAAAAAATGAAAAAGCGAGATTGTTACATATATATGGGTAACGTATAATATTTTGTATGCAATTCATTAAATATACAGGAGAATGCGATATGAAAATAAAATTATCGATTTTATCCGCGGCGGTTCTGGCCGCAGGCATTACCGCCTTTGTCTGGCCAAAAACAGAGGCCAATGAAAAAATGCAGACGGACGCCCTGTATGTTTCTCCGGCAGGCAGCGACCAAAATGAAGGAACGAAAGAAAAGCCGTTCCGCACATTAAAACATGCGGCTGAAAAGGCAGAGGCCGGGACAACCGTATTGATTCGGGAAGGGACGTACGATGAAACGTTTGAAGTAAAGCACAGCGGCACGGCCGAAAAGCCGATTACATTTCGGAACTATCAGAATGAGCATGTCTCAATCAGCGGCAAATCTGCGCCAAAAAGCGATTCTGAAACTCCGTTAATTCAAATCCGCAATAAACAGTACATTACCATTCACGGCGTTACGCTTGAGAATCTCTCCGTATCATCAGAAGATGCGACGGCCATGGGGATCTGCGTTACCGGATCAAGCAGTCATATCAACATTGACGGCAACCATATCCGAAACATTAAAACCACGGCTGATGAGGGAAATGCACACGGCATTGCGTTTTACGGCACAGGCGCCATGAAGGATGTCAGCATCACAAATAATACGGTTGAAAAACTGACGCTCGGCGCAAGCGAAGCGGTCGTGCTGAACGGGAATGTTGACGGATTTAAGATTGCCGGCAATACCATCCGGGACAATAACAATATCGGGATTGACGTGATCGGATACGAAGGAACGTCCAAGCAAAACGACTATGCACGAAACGGCGTCATTGAAAACAATACGGTGAGCCATAACTCTTCTTACGGAAATCCCGCTTACGGAGATGAATATTCAGCGGGCGGTATTTACGTTGACGGCGCAGAACATGTGGACATTAAGAATAACACCGTTTACAACAATGACCTCGGCATTGAAGCCACTTCCGAACATAAAGGGAAATACGCACGAGATATCCGGATTACGGATAACAAGGTGTACGGCAATGCTTACACCGGTATTTCAATCGGAGGCTATGACACGAAACGCGGCGGCACCATCAATTCGGTGATCGCTCATAACATTATGTATCGAAATGACACGAAGGACCTTGACGGCGGCCAGCTGCTGCTGCAGTACGGCACAAAAGGGAACACGATCGAAAAAAACATCATGACGGCAAGCGGTTCACGGATTTTTATCGCAAATGATTATACGAAAAACGAAGGCAATACCGTTAATCATAACGTCTATCACAAAGAAGCGGGAAAAGACGGCATTTGGTATTGGAAGAACAGAGAATATGATTCATTCACAGCGTACCAAAAAGGAACGGCAAACGATTCGGATTCCATTTATGCGGACCCGATGTACCGTGACGAATCGTCTTATGACTTTACATTAAAGCCCGGATCACCGGCCCTGCCCGTCATTCAGTAACGAAACCATTAAAAAAAGCCAGTCTATATCAGACTGGCTTTTGTATTTATACACGAAGGAATTTCCGGATGGAAGTCAGACTTCCCCATACTCCGATAACCGCGCCGATCAGAATGAGCACAAGTGATACTTGGAACACAAACGGGCTGTACGGCAGAAGTGAAACAAATGAGCCCTGAACTTTCGGGGCCACCCAAGCGACCATCGACTGGTACGTACTCAGCACGAGAGCGATCGGTATGATAGAACCGAATACCCCCAGCAGCAGCCCTTCCAGGAAGAACGGCCAGCGGATAAACCAGTTTGTCGCGCCGACAAGCTTCATGATTTCAATCTCTTTTCTTCTGGCGAAAATCGTGATTTTAATCGTATTTGAAATTAAGAACATCGCCGTGAACAGAAGGCCGATGATTAACGCAATCCCGATGTTGCGTGACACCCCGACGATCTTAAACAGACGGCTGACTTCTTCTTTCCCGTATGTCACTTTATACACATGATCAAGCTTCTCAATTTTTTTCGCGACTTTCGGCGTATCATGCGGATCTGTCGTTTTGACGATAAACGCGTTGTTCAGCGGGTTTTCCTGATCTTGCATTTTCATGGCCTTTCCGCTGTCGCCGAAGCTTTTGACCAATTGATCAAGCTCTTTATCTTTAGATGAAAACTCTACGCTTTGGATTCCCGAGATGTCTTTAATCTCATTCTGCAGCGTATCCTGCGTTTTCTTATTAGACGTCAGATCGATTAATACTTTAATTTCCACTTCTTTTTCAGCATTTTTAGCCATGTTGTTTAAATTCAGCATAATGACTAAAAACACGCCGACCAAAATCAATGTAACGGTAACGGCGCTGATGGATGCAAATGTCATCCATGTGTTTCTTCCGAGAGATTTAAAACTCTCACGCAAATGGCGCCCGAGAATTTTAATCATAAGAACCATACTCCCCTCTTGACTCATCACGCACAATAATTCCGTCTTCGATCGCGATGACCCGTTTCTTCATGGTGTTTACTATTTCTTTATTGTGTGTCGCCATCACGACGGTCGTTCCGCGGTTATTAATCTCTTCCAGCGTCTTCATGACTTCCCATGATGTTACCGGATCAAGGTTGCCCGTCGGTTCGTCAGCTATCACGACGTCAGGATTGTTGACGATGGATCTTGCGATGGAAACACGCTGCTGTTCTCCTCCGGAAAGCTGGTCGGGAAACTGCCGCGCTTTATGCTTCAGCTGCACAAGATCGAGCACTTCGAGCACGCGTTTTTTAATGACTGACTGCTGCTCTCCGATAACCTCAAGCGCGAACGCGACGTTTTCAAATACCGTCAGTTTCGGAAGAAGTTTGAAATCTTGGAAAACAACACCTATTTTACGCCGCACGAAAGGAATCTCTTTTTCTTTCACAGACGCGAGATCTTTATGATTAATCAATATTTGCCCTTTTGTCGGTTTTTCTTCTCTGTAAATCATTTTAATAAAAGTAGATTTACCGGCTCCGCTCGGTCCTACGACATATACAAATTCTCCGGGATGAATCATGACTGACAGCCCGTTAATCGCTTTTACACCGTTCGGATAGGATTTATATACTTCTTTCATCTCTATCATGAAATCACCTAATCTTTTAATTATGTCTTGCAGCCATAGAGTTCGCAAACGTACAGCGGTTTATGGCCGATTTACCAGGAAACAGATGAAAAATCTGAAAGTTCCTTTTCCTCAGTACACTTCATTATACGTCAAATTTAGACATATTACTATTACAGTTTCTTTTCATTCCCAGGCCGTGAAAAAACCTTGCCCCTATAACAGGCAAGGTTTTTCTGTTATTTTTTCTGTGACAGCCATTTTGCGATCTTCGCGGCTTCCTCATCATTTACAAGATGGCTCGGCATATTGCCGCGTCCGTTTTTAATGATGCTTTCAATTTTAGCTTCATCATACTTCCCGCCGACTTCCTGTAAATTCGGACCTCCGCCGCCTTCTAAGTCTTTACCGTGACAGCCGATACAGCTTTGCTGATAAAGCTCTTCTCCCGCTGACGCAGATGCTTTTGACCCGCCTGAGCTGTCAGAGCTTTCTTTTTTCGATTCATTGGAACCGCCGCATGCCGCCAGCAGGACGGACATGGTCAGAACCAGCGCCAGCAGCGCCCATTTTGATTTCATATGTAAGATGCACCCCTTCGCTATTATAACCCCGTTTACGCGCGTTTGAAACCCTCGCCGAGCACCTCGCTTGCGTCTGCGACAATGACAAAGGCTGACTCATCAATTTGTTTGACGATTTGTTTCAGTTTTGTGAATTCGGTCTGGCCGACGACACACATTAAGATCGGCCGGTCATGTTCCGTATACCCGCCGACTGCGGAAATCTTCGTCACACCCCTGTCGATTTCTTTAAACACAGCCGACCTGACGGCTTCTTCATGCTGCGTAATGATTAAAGCCATTTTGGAGCGGTTGAACCCGACCTGCACGACATCAATCGTTTTGCTTGAAATAAATACCCCGAGCATCGCATACAGTCCCTGCTCCACTCCGAAAACGAGCATCGCGCTCAGCACAATTAATCCGTCCATGATGGCAAGGCACGTTCCCAGCGACAGTCCCGTGTATTTGTGAATGATCTGCCCCGCCAGAGCCGTTCCCCCCGTGGAGCCTTTGCCGAGATACACGATGCCGATTCCCGTTCCGATCCCGACGCCTCCGAAAATCGCCGCCAGCAGTTCATGGGTCGTCGCGGCAGGCAGATCTCTTGTTAAATAGACAGCGAGCGGCAGAACGATGGAACCGACCAGTGTCTTCATTCCGAACTTCCCGCCGAGAATAATCACTCCGGCGATAAACAAAGGGATGTTAATAATCCACTGCACGTAAGCCGGTTCAAAACCAAACGTTTCTAAAATGGTGCTGATCCCGCTTACTCCCCCCGCTGCTATACGGTTCGGCAGCAAAAATACGTTAAACACGACCCCCGTAATCGCCGCGCCGATCATGATGTATATATAATCTTTGATCAGACGGAGCGGCTTATTGTGATTCACATCCATGCAAAATCCTCCGTTCTCCGATTTTCTCTCGATAGCATTTTAAGTCTTCCCGGCTTAGAAGTAAATAACAGCCAAATACCGTATTAATTTGCTAAAGCGCTGTTGTGAAAAATGGAAAAAGAGAACGGATAAAAAAACACACCTTGCCACAGGCAGGTGTGTTCCCGGATTACGACAGTTTAGAACGTAAATAGGCGTCAATGAAGATATCAATATCTCCGTCCATAACCGCCTGCACGTTCCCCATTTCCGTATTGGTCCGGTGATCTTTCACCATGGAGTACGGATGGAAGACGTACGAGCGGATTTGGCTGCCCCAGCCGATTTCTTTCTGTTCGCCGCGGATTTCGTCAAGCTCCGCCTGCTGTTCTTCGATTCTGCGCTGATACAGCTTCGCTTTGAGCATTTTCATCGCCCGGTCGCGGTTTTTGATTTGTGAACGTTCCGTCTGGCACGTGACGACTACATTTGTCGGCAGGTGGGTGATCCGAACGGCTGAATCAGTCGTATTGACGTGCTGTCCGCCGGCACCGCTCGCCCGGTACGTATCAACTTTAATATCTTCGGTACGAATATCAATGTCGATTTCTTCATTGAATTCAGGCATGACTTCACATGACACGAATGACGTGTGGCGGCGGCCTGATGAATCAAATGGAGAAATCCGCACGAGGCGGTGTACGCCTTTTTCCGCTTTTAAATAGCCGTATGCATTGTGGCCTTTAATAAGCAGTGTGACTGACTTAATTCCCGCTTCATCTCCCGGGAGATAATCTAGCGTTTCAACTTTGAAACCGTGTCTTTCCGCCCAGCGGGTATACATTCTGAGCAGCATGGAACCCCAGTCCTGGGATTCCGTACCGCCGGCGCCCGGGTGAAGTTCTAAAATCGCGTTATTTTTGTCATATGGTTCACTGAGCAGCAGCTGAAGCTCAAATTCATTCAATTCCTTCGTTAATGACTTCAGCTCTTTTTCAAGCTCTTGCTGAAGGTCCTGGTCAGGGTCTTCTTTTAATAGATCATGTGTCATTTGCAGCTCTTCGTGAGACTCGCTCAGCTGATGATAGGAGTTCACGTATTCTTTCAGACCGTTCGCTTCGTTAATGACGGTTTGGGCCTTCTGCTGGTCATTCCAGAATTCCGGTTCCGCCATCTTTTCATCTAATTCTGCAATGCGGGCTTCCTTTGATTCGAGGTCAAAGAGACCCCCTGAAGTCCGCTAAACGAGAAGCCATATTTTCGAGCTCTGCCCTGATTTCTGATAATTCCATTCCATTCACCTCATTAAAAGATCCGGGGCGCCATAAGACGCAGACCCGGTCATGTTCGCTTCATACAGTCGAGACTATTCTGTCCGGCCGCAGCAATTTTTATATTTTTTTCCGCTGCCGCAATGGCAAGGCGCGTTGCGTCCGATATCCACAACTTTGCGCACCGGCGCTTTTTTCGCTTGTTTGGCCTCATCGCCGTCCTGCGGCTGATGAGCCGTCGTTTGGCCCTGAACAACTTCTTCGCGTTCCAGATTGCTTTCAATCTCGGCCTTCATAACGAATTTCGCAACTTCGTCCTCAATGGACTCAATCATGTGCTCAAACATTGCGAAGCCTTCCATTTGATATTCACGCAGCGGATTTGTCTGCGCATAAGCGCGGAGGTGAATCCCTTGACGCAGCTGATCCATCGCATCAATATGATCCATCCATTTTGAATCAACGGCACGCAATACGATGACTTTTTCAAATTCACGCATCTGCTCTGTGCCGAAATTCTCTTCTTTTTCATTATATTTTGTCATGATGCGGTCCATGATCATCTCATGCATTTCATCCGGTTCTTTTCCGAAGATATCGCTCTTTTCAAGCGCGCCTTCATCAAGATACGTTGAATTCACCAGCTCCACGAGGCCGTCAAGATTCCATTCTTCCGGAAGCTCCTCTTTCGGCGTATAAGCGGCAATCGCACGCTCCAGTGAAGACTTGATCATGCCTTCCACAATGTCACGCAGGTTTTCAGAGTCAATGACTTCAAAACGCTGCTTGTAAATGACTTCGCGCTGCTGACGGAGCACGTCGTCATATTGAAGAAGCTGTTTACGTGAATCAAAGTTGTTTCCTTCGACACGTTTTTGAGATGATTCCACGGCGCGTGACACCATTTTGCTCTGAATCGGCGTGGAGTCATCCATACCGAACCGGTCAAGCATCGCCATCGTCCGTTCAGCTCCGAAACGGCGCATCAATTCATCTTCCATTGAAAGATAAAATTGTGTGATGCCCGGGTCTCCCTGACGTCCTGAACGTCCGCGGAGCTGATTGTCAATCCGGCGGGATTCGTGGCGTTCCGTACCGACGACTGCGAGGCCGCCAAGCTCTTTTACGCCTTCGCCGAGTTTAATGTCGGTTCCGCGTCCCGCCATGTTGGTCGCAATCGTGACAGCGCCTTTTTGTCCCGCTTCTTCAATAATCTGAGCTTCACGCTCATGGTTTTTGGCATTCAGCACCTGATGCGGAATCCCTTTGTTTTTCAGAAGTTTAGAAATCAATTCAGACGTTTCAACGGCAACCGTACCGACAAGAACCGGCTGTCCGGTCATGTAGCGCTGGGCGACATCCTCCGCCACCGCCTTGAATTTTCCTTCCATTGAGCGGTAGATCAAGTCCGGACGGTCGTCACGGATGACCGGCTGGTTGGTCGGGATAGATACAACCTGCATGTTATAAATATTGCGGAATTCTTCCTCTTCCGTTTTTGCGGTACCGGTCATACCGGCCAGCTTTTCGTACATACGGAAATAGTTTTGGAACGTAATCGTCGCCAATGTCATGCTTTCATTTTGAATCTCCAGGCCTTCTTTCGCCTCAATCGCCTGGTGAAGACCTTCGCTGTAGCGGCGTCCTTTCATCAGACGGCCGGTGAAGGAATCAACGATGACGACCTGGCCGTCCTCAACAACATAATCCACGTCTTTCTGCATCGCCGCATGAGCTTTTAAAGCCTGGTTGATATGGTGGTTCAAGGCCACGTTTTTGACATCAAACAGGTTGTCGATGCCGAACGTTTTTTCAGCCTTCGTCATTCCTTCTTCCGTCAGCTGAACGCCCTTCGTTTTGACGTCATACGTATAATCCTGATCTTTCTTGAGTGTGCGGACAAACGCATTTGCCTGCACGTACAGTTTTGTGGACTTCTGAGCTTGTCCGGAAATAATCAATGGCGTTCTCGCTTCATCGACTAAAATTGAATCGACTTCATCAATAACGGCAAAATGAAGCGGGCGCTGCACCATTTGTTCTTTATAGAGCACCATGTTGTCACGCAAATAATCAAAGCCGAGTTCATTGTTCGTTGAATACGTGATATCGGCTGCGTAAGCTTCGCGTTTTTCGTCTTTTGACATCGAATTCAGGTTCAGGCCGACTGTAAGCCCGAGAAACGCAAAAATTTCTCCCATTTGCTGGGCATCACGGCTCGCCAGATATTCGTTGACCGTTACGACGTGAACGCCTTTTCCCGTCAAGGCATTTAAATACACGGGAAGCGTGGACGTCAGCGTTTTCCCTTCCCCTGTTTTCATTTCGGAAATGTTCCCCTCATGAAGGGCGATGCCCCCCATCAGCTGCACTTTAAACGGGAACATGCCGGTTACGCGGCGGGAAGCTTCACGAACGACGGCAAACGCTTCGACAAGAAGATCATCCGTTGTTTCTCCTTTTTCAAGCCGCTCTTTAAATTCTGCCGTTTTATGTTTAAGCGCCTCGTCAGAGAGATTTTCATAATCTCCTCTTACGGCATCAATGTCATTTGCTATTTTTTCGTATTTGTTCAGCGCACGTTTGGTCGGATCAAACATTTTATTTAAAATCCCAAGCATCTATAACGCTCCTCTATGTTCACATGCAGATTTTGCATGGAATAAATGATAATTTTCTGTCCATGTATACCTCTCATTATCATAACATACCTTTTGCTATTTCCAAAGAATTTGCAGATAAAGATAGAGAAAAACCCTCCGCGCGTTCACGGAAGGCTGGGTGGGTTTATTCAGTCGGTTCAATTAATCCGTATTTGCCGTCATTTCTGCGGTAAACGACATTTGTGAGATTCGTCTCCGCGTTGGTGAATACGAAGAAATTATGTCCGAGCATATTCATTTGGAGAATCGCTTCTTCATTATCCATCGGTTTTAAATTAAAACGCTTTTGACGGACAATTTCCGGGCTGTCATCTTCAATTTCGTCCTGAACCGCTACGCCCGTATCAGCAGCGCTGCCGTTCTCGAAATAATGTTTCGGAAGACCCTGCTCGCGGAATTTTCGGTTGACTTTTGTTTTGTGCTTTCGGATTTGACGTTCCAGCTTGTTTGTTGCGAGATCAATTGCATTGTACATATCCTCGTTATGCACTTCGGAACGAAGCGCCAGATCAGTCATCGGAATGGTGACTTCAACTTTGGATTCCTTATCATTATAGAATTTTAAGTTGACGTTCACATCGGCATTGACGCTCTGCTCGAAATATCGTTCCAGCTTGCCGATTTTTCTCTCCACATGATCCTTTAACGCAGGTGTAACCTCAATGTTTTCTCCTCTGATATTGTAGTTCATCAAAGAACGCCTCCCTTTATCTAAGGATATGTAACTATTTCTCTTTTACCCCTTCTGATCCCTGCTGAAACGTTAAAATAATGTGTAAATTCGGTGAACGATGACGAATGGTGTCGGTTTTATCCCGCAGCTTCCGGCAGGATTATAAGTATATGCAGAGGACGCAGGCAAAAGACCTGCCGCTTGCAGCAGGTCTAGTGAAGAACATACGGTTTGATGCAGTCGTGCGTCTGCTCCATCCATAGCTTATAATGCGGCAGAAAGATGGTTTTTAAAAACTCCTGAAAAGGGGCGGACGGGAAATCATAATCATTTAACATGCTGAAATCCTGAAAGATCTCGTCAAATGAGCGGATCGCCGTCTCCACGCATCGGCACTCAATGATAGACAGCAGAAGCGCATGAGAGGAATCGAGATGAAAAAAAGCCTGAATCAAATCGTTGTAAATCCGCTCGCCCTCCGTCTTAAAAAAATCATCCTGCGTGTCCAACAGGTAGCAAAGCCCCTCATCAATCGTAAAAAGAAGCTGGTAATAGGCTGACACCAAATGGTAATCGTTCAAACTTCTCAAAACACTCACCTATTTGCGTTTGTCGTAATAACGGCCGTCACTTGTCGTTTGATGATACGGATTGAAATACGTATTATGGTAGATTCGTTTTTTCTTAAGCGTTTTTATTTCATTTCGGATACCATCCTGAATCCGTTTCACTTCGCCGGTAATCAGACGGTCCATCGCGGCCACCTGCTGAAGCAGCGTTTTTTCTTCTTCGGAAAAAGGCGGCTTTATGCCCGCAAGCATCTCCTCCCTTTTCTCCGTAAATGCCGTAACGCTGCTGATGAGACCGTCGCTTTCCGGGGCGTCCTTCAGTGCGGCGTACATGTTCTTCGTTTCGTTATACAAAGAAAAGACATTGCTGTTCATCAGGCAAGGCCGCCCGCGCCATGGCTGTTTTTCCGTTCACTCTGCATGGCCTGCTTCCACGTGTCGCGAAATTCAGTAACGAGCTTTTCCGCTTCATCTAAAAACTCTCCGTTATTCTGCACGTTCGCGTCGATCAGCCGGCGGCGGATGTAATCATAGATGGATGACATCTGTTCAGAAATCTCAATCTCCCGGTTTAAGGTGATGCTGAGCTCTTGAATGATGTTTTGCGCCTTTACGATATTTTCATTTTTGGCTTCAAGGTTGTTTTGCTTCATCGCCTGCCTTGCCAGCTTAATGAATCGCAGGCAGCCGTTATAAAGCATAAGGGTCAGCTCTTCCGGAGCGGCTGTAAAGACGGATGTCTGCTGATAAGCAGCAAAAGGATTATTTATTGCCATTTTTATAAAACCTCCAAGGTTATGATGTTGAAGATCCTAACATTGACGTGAGATATGAAGATTGGCTGTTCAATTTCTCCAATGCCGTATCCAGTGCGCTGAACTTTTTATAATATCTCGTTTCGATATCATCCAGCTTCGTTTTCATATTGGAAATATTTGTTTCTATTTCATTCAGGCTTTTTCCGATGGCAAAGCTGGTTGATACCGAGCTTTCCGTACCCGCCTGTTTTGAAATTTGAGTCTGCATTTTGTTTAATGTGTCTTTTAATCTCCGGGCAATCCCCTGTTCCTCCGGGTTTTTGGTTTTCGCTGTATCAGGGCTGTCTGCATTAAACAGTTTAGCCACGAGAGAAGGGTTCTCGGTAATTTTCTGTTTCAGTTTCGCTTCGTCTTTAATAACAAGTTTTCCTTGATCCGTATAACTATCAGACGTCTCAATTCCGAAATCGGCAAGCTGATATTTTTTCCCGTCAATCGTAACCGTTGAGTACAGATCAAGCCGCATCTCCGCCAAACCGTTCTGCAGCGTGCTGTCGCTCCGTAATAAACCGCTTTTGGCCTTTGCTTCCCACTGCTCAATCTGCTTATCGGTCATCGCTTCTCTTTGTTCATCGGTTAGCGGCTTATAATCGCGGTACTTTGATTCTGTCACCTTCTCGTTTGCGCTTTTAATTAACGTATTGTATTTATCAACGAAATCTTTAATGTTGTCAAAAATCCCGTCCGTATCAGTCGTGCTGTTAATCGTAACCGTTTTATTGCTGTCCGTCACGCTGTTCAGCGTGTATTTGATGCCGTTGATCGTAAAGTTATTGGACGTTTTTGTCATTTCAAGCCCGTTGAACGTAAACTTCGCATTTTTCCCTTCGGCATTGGCCGTCAGTTCATTTGTCGCATCATCAACGGCAAAACCGAGCTGATCTTTCAGAAAGCTTTTGGTCGCGTCATCACCTGCGGCAAGTGTAAACCCTTCCCCCGTTTTATTGGAAGTGAACGCGATCGTATCCACATAATCCGTGCCATTAGAGATTTTCTCTTTTAAAGCCGTCACCCCAAGGCCTGAGCTGTTCAGTTTAGAAATGACATCGTCAATCGTATCGGTTGCGGCGATCGTGACGTTTACCTCAGTCGGCTTCGTTTCACCCGGATTTGTGACATTGAATTTCAATGTTTGGCTCTGACCTGAAGTGAAATTGATGGCGCCCGATGATTTATATGTCGTCGGCGTGGCCAGCTGCTGTACAGACATACTCGTTGAAATATTTTGCTCAGCACTGACGGCCGCCGCGCTGACACTGGAATCCGAACTTGTTACTGTTTTTTTATTCCAGTTTGTGGACATCAGCATATTATTAAATGTAGTAGAATACATGTCGGCAATCTGGGTATTCATTTCCCGATAAGCATCGCGCTTCCATTCAAGCGTCTGTTTTTGCTGATTTAATTTATTAAGCGGCTGCTTTTCGGCATCCATTAGTTTTTTCACCAGAGAATCTACATCAAGACCGGAATTAAGGCCTGTGATTCTTGTGACCATATGTACCCTCTCCTTTTCGGCGTTTAGTCGTAGACGGCTCTATGACAACAGTGAGTTTCCGACTGTTTATCATATCACAGCTCCATAAATGTATGATCTTATTCTTATATCGGTCATATTAAAAGGTTTTCAATAATTTAACTGCAAAATATAATGTTTCATTTTGTCAATAGGGTTCTTTGGCTTGCTGAAGGGGGGAGATAGCTGAAGAAATAAAAAAAAGACCCTGGAGAACCAGGATCTTTCCGTCATTAACCTTTAAGCAATTGAAGAACTTGCTGAGGCTGTTGGTTAGCTTGAGCAAGCATAGCTTGAGAAGCCTGAGTAAGGATGTTGTTTTTCGTGTACTCCATCATCTCAGAAGCCATGTCTACGTCACGGATACGTGATTCAGCAGAAGTCAGGTTCTCAGAAGAAGTACCAAGGTTGTTGATTGTGTGCTCTAAACGGTTTTGAACCGCACCAAGTTTAGCGCGCTCGCTTGATACTGTGTCGATAGCTGTTTTGATTGTTGTAAGAGCTGAAGACGCAGCTTTAGCTGAAGAAGAGATGTCGATACCTTTAGATAACTTTTCGCCTTCTTCTAGTTTTTCACTTCCTACTAGAGCACCTTTATCATCATAATAACCAGCTTCTTTTGTAACTTTACCGTCTGTTACTTCTTCATCTGCCCAAGTAGCAGTGCTATTTCCATCACCTGATTTAAGTGTTCCATCAGCTTGAGCTGTATAAGTCGTACCAACTTTCAGGCTTTCAGAGTCCATTTTATTGATAGACAAAGTCATGGTTTGACCTTCGTTAGCTCCGATTTGGAACGTAAGATCTTTTGCAGTTCCGTCAAGAAGTTTCTTCGTGTTGAACTCAGTGTCAGTAGAGATTCTTGTTACTTCAGATGATAATTGGTCCATCTCTTTTTGAAGCTCAGAACGGTCAGAATCTGTGTTTGTATCGTTTGCCGCTTGTGTAGCAAGCTCGCTCATACGCTGAAGAATGCTGTGAGTTTCGTTCAATGCACCCTCAGATGTTTGGATAAGAGAGATTCCGTCTTGAGCGTTTTTAGACGCCATGTCTAAACCGCGAATTTGAGAACGCATTTTTTCAGAGATCGCAAGACCCGCAGCGTCATCACCAGCGCGGTTGATGCGAAGACCTGAAGATAATTTTTCCATGTTTTTTGCAGCAGAGTTTGAACCTGCATTCAGCTGACGGCTAGTGTTAAGAGCCGCGATATTGTGGTTGATTCTCATTTTGTATTTCCTCCCTGAATTGTTTTTCGCACGTCCTTGTGCATTTGCGCAGCGTCATTCTTAAGAAAATTTTTCCTCTCATTGGCTACACTATATATATCGGATGGCCGCTTCTATTGTTTATATTGAAAATAAAAAAATCCTCACTTTTTTTGTGAGGATAGGTTAAGTAATAAATCAGTATTAAAAGATACGGCTCTGTTGTTCTCTTCCAGGATCGACAAGTAGATTTCTTTCCGATGAATATCTACGTGCTGAGGCGCTTCAATTCCCAGCTTCACTTGCTCTCCTTCGATTGCGATCACCTTTATTTCAATATCCGGCCCGATCTGAATGGACTCATTCACTTTTCTTGAGAGAACTAGCATGATCCTCCTCCTATCAGATGTTTTGTTTCATAGGAAGCATCATGTAAAATGATTTGTTTCGCCTTCATTTCCTTTTTATTGACGATAATCGGCGCTTTTAAATTGGCGGTCGTGTTTTCAAAAGGCTCTTCCAGCGTTAAAATCGCCATCACTTCGACGTCCTCTATATCTTCAATATGCAAAAGCTCAAGCGTCGCATGGTCAATGTCAAATTCGTACCCTTTAAAGAAAATAAACGGACTGGCGACAATAAAGGCGATGTGCTCCTGTTTGACAGACTGCAGCGCCAAAAACGGTGAATCTTCCGACAAAGGAAGAACAACAAATTGAGTCTCGTCATTAAATCCCGGCAGGCCGTTTTCAAATGAGATAATCTGCCCTTCGTCTATTCTGATTTCTCCGTGATATTTTGTTTTAATTATCATGCTTCACAATCCTTTACCACTTTCATCTTTTATTCTGCGTTGCCATCGTCAACCGAAATCGTCACCTTAGGGTCTTGCATCATATCAATCTGAACTTTCCCCGGCGTATAATTCCATACAGGTTTATTGACGGCTGCTTCAATTGAAGGTTTGCGGGCTTCAATATCAATCGTAAGCTTTGAAGGAATGCAGTCAATGTCGACGAGAAACTGCGCAGGCAGAAAGTCGCTGAATTCGCCGAATGGATCGGGCGGACTGACATCTGCTGCCTGCCGGGCCATCACATTGCCCGTTTTCTTTTCGATAGCCGCCATTTCCTTCCCTTCCCTGACTGTTTTGGCAATAAACTCGCTGCAGACTTCCGCACCTTTCTGGGCGGCTTCAGCGTTCAGCTTTTCAAATGATTTGAGATTCAAGTTCTCCCACGCCCTCGTCTGGTCAATCGTCAGTTTGGCCGGCGTGCTTTCAATGTTCAGCTCTGCCGGCGGCTGCTCAATTTCCAGGTCAGCGGGCGGCTGTTCCATCTCGATTTCTTCCTTTTGAAAGGTTATACCGATTTTAGCAGGCACACTGTCAATAATCAATCTCGGCATCTGCACAGAGACCCCTCCTGTTTATAGTATTTTAGTAAAAAAAGCGATCTCCCTGGTGTGAGTCGCTTTTTTATATATTGAAGACGGTCAGTTATATTATTTCAGAAAGTCAATCAGTGACGGCTGAATGATATTCGCATTCACTGACAGCGCTGCTCTATGAACCGTCTGTTGAGATAAATAATCAACAATTACATCTTCCATTTCTACATCTTCATTATCGGACAATACTTTTTCAGCGGTTGCCGCTTGTGATTCCAATCTTGTCTGAATGAGTTCCAATCGGTTTGTGCGTGCGCCGATATTGGATTTTTCAGCATTCATTTTATCGGTAAAACCGTCAATATCTGACAGAATTTGATCTGAATCTGCTTCGGACAGCGTGCCTTTGCTTAAAGAAGCTTCTAAGGAGTTGAGAAATTCAAATACATTATCTCCATTTTGTGCGACGCCTCCGAAAGCTGAGTTTGGATCAGAATTCACTTTAAGCACTGCTCCGTTTGAGATGTTGATGTTAACATCCGAAGCACCGGTATAATTCTCATAGTTGTACGTATATGTGCCGTCGGCATTTTCAGTGATCGGCGGGACGTCTGAATTTGTTCCGTTAAACAGATAACGTCCGTTTACCTGAGTATTCGCGACAGAAACGAGCTGCTTTTTCAGCTGGCCGATTTCTGTACCGATTGCTTTCAATTCTGTTTCACCGTTCGAATCACTTTTCGCCTGAACCATCAAGTCCCGAATTTTCCCCATAATATCCGTTTCCGAGTTTACGCTTGATTCCGAGTTTTCCAGCCATGTAAAACCTTGCGAAACATTCCGCTGATACTGGTTTACCTGCGCAAGCTGAGTACGGTACTGCATTCCCTTCATTGCAACGACCGGATCATCAGAAGCTTTCGTGATTTTTTTCCCCGTAGACACTTGCTGCTGAAGCCGATCGAGCTTGTCAAAACTTGAGCCGATAAATCGAAGAGAATTTTTTGCGATCATCCCTTGAGTTACTCTCATTTACTTATCTCCTATCTTCCTCCGGTGCCCATACCGTTAATAATTTTATCGAATATTTCATCCTGCATCGTTATGATCCGCGCAGCCGCATTATAAGCGTGCTGAAACTGAATCATATTTGTCATTTCTTCATCTAAAGAAACTGCACTGACTGATTGTCTCCGTTCATCGGCTGAAAGGGTGTTGCTTTCAGAGTTGTTCATAAGATTGGCCGCTTTTTGTGAATTAACGCCCAGCTTTCCGATAAGGGATTCATAAAAGTCATTAATTGTAGTGGTTTCACCGTTAATAGTCAGCTTGCTGTTCTGTACGGCTGCAAGATTTGTCGCGTTGGTGCCGTCACTTTTTTCTCCGTTTAACGACGCTGCGATATTATCAGTAGACGCAAGAATTTTGTCACTGACTTTTATTTTCGCTGCCGCACCTTTTGCCGGCACCGCTTCATCACCGCTGAAATCAAAAAATGCTGCACCCTGTTCGCCTGTATAGGTCTTCCCTTTTTCATGAACTGCATTAAACGCGTCAGCAAAGGATAGCGCCATATTGTCAAGAGCCGTCAGCATTTCAGGATAAAGACCTTTTTCTTCTCCATTTGACATATAGCCGTATGATTCAATAAGACCTAAAAGTGAGCCTTTACCGGTAAATGCATCCGCATTGACCGTACTGCTGCCGACTGACACACTCGACACGAGGCCGCTGTCCTTGTCGTAGTTGATTTTCATTTCTGAAACTGTTTTTGTGTTACCGTCGAGCAGCGTACCGAGAGAATTGTTGTTTCCGTTCAGCAATTCGACGTTAACCGTGCCCTCAGCAGTCGCCAAGGCATGTCCGCCCGACTTATTATATGAAACTTTTATATTTGCCATAGAAGATAATTGATCAATTAATCTGTCTCTTTGGTCATACAAATCATTAGGGAGCATACCGCTCGGCTCAACTGCCGCTATTTGATTGTTAAGGTCATTCAGCTGATTGAGAATGGAATTGACCTGATCCGCTGTGTTATCCAGGTTCTTTTTAATATCACCCTGAATGTTAGTCAAAGAGGTAGATATATAGTTAAAACTTTCGGCAAGAGATTTCCCCTGCTCCTGCAAAACTGAGCGCGCTCCCGTATTTTCCGGATTCGTCGCCAGATCCTGAAGGGCATTCCAAAACGAACTGAGCGATCCGTTTAATCCGTTATCGTCAAGCTCTTTCATGACGCCTTCCATTTGCGACAATGAATTGGAACGGGCAGTATAGTACCCTAATTTTGTATTTTCAGTTCTGTACTGATAGTCTAAAAAACTGTCTCTGACGCGCTCAACTGAACCGGCTTTTACTCCTGTTCCGATTTGGCCGGCCGTCAGATCACTGTTTTTTGATACTGCGGGATAAGGGCTCGTCGATTGTAATGTGACGCGCTGCCTCGTATATCCTTCTGTATTTGCATTTGCAACGTTATTTGAAACTGTGCTTAATGCAGTCTGCTGCGCACTCAATGCACGCCTTGCTGTTTCGAGCCCCATAAAAGTCGATGGCATTGAAAATCCTCCGTTCTAAGCTTTTGAATCGAATAATGTCAAACGGCTGACAGGCTTGCGCGCCGCTTGCGGCTCTTTATAATTCATATTCTCTTTTTCACCCGGCATGATCATATCGAATGCCCCGGAGATGAATTGTAAAGCCTGAATCGTGAGCTGTTTGTTCATCTCATTCACTTCTTTCAGACGGTCGAGAAGCGCAGACAAAGAGTGAAATAACCCTTCAAGCTCCTGTTTTTCACTGCCTGAAGTTCTGGAGATGCATGCAGCAATTGTATTGTCCTCACCGCGGCTGAGAAACTGAGAAGTTAACCTGATTCGTTCTTCCTCAGTCTGTCCGATTGCCTGAATATACTTTTGCTCTTTGGTCAATATGTTGGAGAGCTCTTTTGTTTTACCTGCTTTCAGCGCTTCCGTTTTCTCCTCAGACAGCGTGAGCAGATGTTCATGCAGTGCGCAAAGTCGCTTCAGTTGATCAATAATTGGCTTTGCTGACATTGGCTTTCTCCTTTTTATTGCTTTTTATAGAAATTCACTATGTTTTCAGCGATGCTGTTTGAATCTATTTTATATGTTCCGCTCTCTATATCCGCTTTAAGCTGAGCGATTTTTTCCTGACGTGTTTTAGTGACCGCATCTGACGCATTTTGAAGCTCTTTTGCATGAGAAGAAATTTCCACTTTGTCCTTCGGCTTTGCAGCCTCTTTTTGTACGGCTTGCTTTTCGTAATTTTTTTGGTATGGATTAACGGATTGTGTTCCGTACTGATTGATTTTCATAGGATTCCTCTCGCTTTCTGTTCGCAGTCTAATTCTTTTATCGACTGCGTTATCAGTTAGTTTAGGGAATCAGGTGTTTTTGGTATTATAGGCATAGTATGTGTCTTTTGTACTGTTTTTTTCATCAAATTCAGCGGCTGTTTTTTGGTTCATATGGTCTAATTGCGACTCAATATCTGTCTGACAGGACTTGCAAAATTTCCCCGTCCTGATTGGATTTCCGCACCTTTCGCAAGGATATGCCAAATTCGGAAGCTGGCTGATCTGAATCCTTTTTTGTTTGATAAACTTGAGGATCAGCTCTTCATCCACACCTGTTTCCTCAGTGATCTGCTGCATCGTCGACTGTCTGTTGATCTGCTTTCTCAAAAATTTATAGACGGTTTCAAATGCTTTTTCTTCTTCTTTAATACATGCCTGGCACACGGTCTGCAGGTTCGTTTTAAAAAATAAAGCATTGCATTTTGGACAATTCGCCAATTCACCCATCGTATTAACTCCTATTCCTTCTTTAATCTGCCTTATATTTCTATCAATTATATCGGCAGAAAAAAAGAATGATTTAGCTTCTGATTAAAGTAAAAGAGGAGACCGATGACGCTTTACCCGCTGTCAGCAGGACTTCGGCGGCTTGGTGAAGTGTGGCGCCCGTCGTATAAATATCATCTATTAAGATGACGTTCATACCTTCGGCGGAGTTTTCGGCTGCTGAAAACTTTTTTTCTGCGGACAGCCTTTCTGTTTTGCTCTTTTTGGATTGTTTTTCATTGTTCAGTCGGATGAGGGGGAAAATGACGGGCATTCCGAGCAGAGAGGCCAGCAGCTCGGATTGATTGAATCCGCGTTCCGCCAGCCGTTCGCCGCTCAGCGGAATAGGGATGAGAGTATGTGTATTTGATGGATATGCCGCTTTAAAGCCGGCAGCAAAGTCACGTTCAAATGCTTGAATGATTTTCGCATCACCCCTGAATTTAAACCGGGCCAATGAGTCCTTCATCGCATCATTATACAAATATACCGAACGGTTTTGCCGCAGCAAAAAGCACTTTTCCGTTTTTGATTCCCGGGCCGCACAATCAGCGCATTTTTCATTTGACTCCTGAGGCCTCCCGCATATACTGCATACGGGGCCTTCAATTTTTTCGAATTGGCTGCTGCATATGCTGCATATCTCTTGCTCGGGCGCCAGAGAAAACAGAGATCTCCAAGTCAATGAACTTGAAATTGGTGAGTCACACAATAAACAATTCAGAGATATTACGCTCCTTCCCGAGTTTCACAGAACTCGCTTGGATTAACCGAAACAATCGCCGCTGATTCAGCCAGAATGACAAGCAGCGCCGTATTTTTCTGTTTATCAACTATCTCTGCTTTTGCATAAGCAACTTTCTTTTTATCTGTAACATATGCCGGCTCAGCCCGATTTAATGAAAGTGCCAGTACGTCATTTTTGCATACCCGGCATGTGCAGTTCATATGAAGCTGAGACATATGGCGGTCGAGAAGTTCCCTTAATACGATTTCTTTTGAATTGACAAGCATGCTGACAGCTCCTCATAGGAAAGTATGAGTATACTGTATCACGTTTTCTGAAATTAACTAGTCCAACAATTTACTTTTTTGTGCCAATTTGTTCATATGTTCTATATGTTTTTTTGCTTTTTTCATTCCGTTTGTAATTCCGAAATGAAACATGACGACATCACCGCTGAAATGTTTATAATGCCTTCCCGTTCTGCCCGCGATCTGTACGAGCGCGCTCTCAGTAAAGATAGGTGCTTCTGCGCCGAGGACACATGTCTGAACTTTGGGCACGGTAACCCCTCTTTCTAAAATCGTAGTCGTTACCAGCAGGTCAAGCCGGCCGTCTCTGAATCGTTTCACTTTATCCTTTCTGAATGTGTCTTCCGCATGTACGCCTTCTGCCCGTATGTTTAATTTCCGAAAATAATCCGTTGTCTTTTTCAATACGTGTACAGACGGGACGAATAAGAAAACCGGCAGCTGTAATTGAAGTTTTTGGCGGACCCAATCCGTTACAGAGCGCGGCAGTTTTCCTTTCTGAAGCTTCTTCTTCCAATTGCCGCACCACAAAAAACGCGGCTCCGGGAGGGGTTTCCGATGATATCTGGCCGGTATGCGGACGCTTTTCAGCAAACCGGCTTCAGCCTTCTTTTTTAATGTGTCTGAAGGAGTCGCCGTTACATAAACAAGGGCGCTGTTTTTCTTCCTCGCTTTATCAACAGCGAATCTTAATGTCTCATCGGCTGAAAAAGGAAACGCATCTACTTCATCTATTATCATGACATCAAAAATGTCTCGGTAGCGCATCAGCTGGTGAGCGGTTGAAATCATCAGCGGAGTCAAGCGGCCTTTGTCCTCGCTGCCGCCGTACAAAGCAGAAACTTCGACTTTCTCAAATGCTTTATTCAGTCTCGGCAGCAGTTCAAGTACGACATCTGTACGCGGAGTTGCGACACAAACGCGCAAACCGTGATTCAGCGCAAACTCGATACCCGGAAACAGCATCTCTGTTTTCCCCGATCCGCAAACCGCCCATACTAACAGCTCTTGTCTCTCTTTTATCGCATCTGTAAGCGCGGCGGCCGCCCGCTTCTGTCCGTCTGTCAGTGTTCCTTCCCAAGAAAGCTTTACAGGCTCCCAGCTGTTTTCAGGGGCTTGATTCCAAGAATATAATGATGTCAGTTCATCAGCCCTTCCCATCATGACACAGGCGCGGCAATAGGTAATCTGCCTTTTGGCAGAGGGCGCCCAAAATGCCGCAAAGCTGGCTTGATCAGACTGACCGCATCGTTGGCAGACGTAACGGTTTTTCCGGCGGATGATTGACGGCTCGGCCGTTATATATTCTTTTTCTGTTAAACGCTTGATGCGCTGGTCTGAAAACGGTATCTCAGATCTTAATAAATGCCGGCCGTAAAAGAAATCCCGCACCTCTGAAAATTCTGAAGCACCTTCGGACATCTCCCTGCCTCCTTTCTGCTCAAAGTATGCCTGCCGGGAATTTTTTTGTCGAATCACGAAAACTTAATAATAAAAAAATCTCCGCCCTTGAAAACGGAGATTTTCACTTAGTTTTTAAAGCACCAGCCGATTCCGATGGCGCCTTCGCCCAAATGGGTTCCGATCACGGCACCGAAATAGCTGTTATAGAATTCGACATGAGGATATTTACCGCTTAACTCCTGTATAATATCCGCCGCTTCTTCTTCCCTGTTTGCATGGATGACAGCGGCCCGCATCGGGATTCCTTTACTTGCATCCTCCCCAAACAGCTCAAAAATTCTCGAAATCGCTTTTTTGCGTGTCCGAATCTTCTCAAAAGGAACAATTACCTTATTGTCAAAATGAAGAATAGGCTTTACCTTTAACAGACCGCCGATAAAAGCCTGAGCACTGCTTAGACGCCCGCCCCGCTGGAGGTGTGATAAATCGTCCACCATAAAATACGCACGGACTGTTTTTTTCATTTCTTCCAGCTCTTTTATAATCTCTTCCGGTGAGTCAACACCGTCTTTAATGAGCTGTGCTGCCTTTAATGCATAAAAACCTTGTGCCAAACAGCTGATCTCTGAATCAAAGGGATAAACTTTAATATGATCAACCATAGTGTTTGCCGAGGCGGCGCTGTTATAAGTTCCGCTGATTCCGCTGGACAAATGTATGCTTATGACTGCATCATATGTTTTACCCAGTTCTTCGTACAATGCGATTAATTCACCGAAAGAAGGCTGGGACGTAGTCGGCAGCTCATCATGATTTTTTACTTCTTTATAAAAACTTCTCCAGTCGAGTTCTGTTTCTTCGCGGAATGTTTTTTCACCGAAAACCACTTGGAGAGGGATCATATGAATATGATGTTCTTCTCTCATCTCTTTCGGAATATATGCTGTACTGTCTGTTACAACTGCAATCTTCATCACTTTACCTGCCTTATTAAGTACTTAATAAGTATTTTAATAGATATGCAGCTGTAAAAAAAGACTTGCCTTAACAGGCAAGTCTTCTCACACATGACTAACGCATCTCTACCCAGCCGTTTTTAATGGCTACGACAACGGCTTGTGTCCGGTCATTAACGTTCATTTTCTGCAAAATATTACTCACGTGATTTTTCACTGTTTTCTCACTGATAAACAATGATTCACCGATTCCGCGGTTGCTTTTTCCGTCTGCAAGCATTTGCAGCACTTCACATTCCCGTCTCGTTAATATATGTAATGGTCTCCGGATTTCCGGGTAAACCTCATGCTGAGGATGAGCAGAAACTCCGCTTGTCGCAAGACGGCGGAATTCGTTGACAAGATTGTGGGTTACTTTCGGGTGAAGGTAAGAGCCTCCCTCGGCTACCACTTTCACTGCTTCGATTAAAGTATCTGCGTCCATCTCTTTCAGGAGATAGCCTCTTGCACCTGTTTTTAAAGCATGAGTCACATAGTTTTCATCATCATGGATGGAAAGGATAATCACCTTAGATTCAGGGTACAGCTCAACAAGCTGTTTAGTAGCCTCTACTCCATTTACATTCGGCATATTGATGTCCATTATGACAACATCGGGATGATAATGCTCGACGATTCGAGCCGCCTCATCTCCATCGTCACCTTCTGCTACCACTTCAAAGGTAGGTTCAAAATCCAATATTCTTTTTACACCCTCACGGAATAGTTGATGGTCGTCGATAATAACAATATTTACTTTAGTCACACGCTACGCCTCCTTATCCTATTGTTCTATATACGCCGCTGTTCGGTCAATATGTCTTTTGGCTCTATTTAACAAATTATAGGCCGAGAGATAACGGAACCTTAATCATGATAAATGTCCCAAGACCTATTTTAGAGTCTATCGTTATCGTTCCTTCAAGCAGATCTACTCTTTCTTTCATTCCCAGCAAGCCGAATGACTTGTTTTTCTTTTGTTTAGCATCCTTAATATCAAAGCCTTTTCCATTGTCCTTAATGATGAGAACGACAAAATCAGCGGTTACTTCCACTTTTACTGTAATTTCCTCTGATTCTGAATGCTTGAGTGCATTTGTGACGGCTTCCTGAGCGAGACGGAAAAGCGCCACTTCAAATTGCGGGGCAAGCCTTTGGTTCTCCGTGTCTCCGATGCACTGAAAATGTATTTTCACCTTTCCGTTGTATTCTTCAGTTGTATAAAGATATTTTCTCAGTGTCGGAATCAGCCCGAGATCGTCCAATGCCATCGGTCTTAAATCATATATAATCCTTCTGACTTCGTAAAGGGCATTCCGCACATTCTGCCGTAGATTTCTGATTTCCTGAAATCCGTCCTCCGTGCCGCGGTCGCGGAAGATCCGTTCAATTAATTCAGATCTCATCATGACATTTGCCAGCATTTGCGCGGGACCGTCATGAATTTCTCTGGAAACTCTTTTTCTTTCTTCCTCTTGGGCTTCAATGATTCTTAAACCGAAATCTTGTTTAGCCTGCGCATCGGCAAGAAGAAGCCCTACTTGGCGAAGGTCTTGATTCAGGTAATTCAGAACGACGGTTATTTGGCTGACCAACGATTCTGACCGTTCAATGATTTCCTGAAGACCTAAAAGCCGGCGTTCTAAATCATCTCTGCGCTCCCGCAGCTGCTTTTCACGCTGTTGGATCATCGTCAGTTCCACTTGAAGTTTGTGCGCCTTTTCATAGGCGTTGCGAATTTCTTCTTCGCTGAACTTATGGAAATTTCTGCTTACTTCAGACAAGCGGTTTCGTGCGTGCCGCGTATGAACTTCAAGTTTGTCGCCCAGCTCAATGACTTCGTAGACCTGCTGTTTGATCTGTTTGAGTTCTTCAACCAGCTGCTCATATTGCTGGCGCGACTGCTCTCCGATTTGAAAAACCTCGTCCTTACTCCCGTCCACGGTTTTCAGCATTTTCATAAGTATAGAATCCAAAACTTTGGAGTCCATCTTCGATTTATTCATCTGTCTCCCTCCGTAACGGTGTTGTTATGTATTTTTATTATAAATGTAATTGAACTGCAATTTATGTCGAATTATAATGAAAGAATGCGTATATTCTAGAAAAAAACATTTTTATATAGTATCTTACTCTTTCATGATACCAAAATATGCGCAAAAATTCTAAAGTCTGTTCGAATTTGTAGAAACAAGTCTTTTAATGCTTGTCAGGAGGGTCCAGCAATCATGCTGCACAGCTATTTAACAGTTAAAGAAACGGGTGAACATGAGATTGTGATTGAAAAATCGCGTTTTATCTGTCACCTGAGCCGTGCTGCTTCTGAAGAGGAAGCGCAGGAATTTATACAAAAGATAAAAAAACAGCACTGGAATGCGACTCATAACTGCTCAGCTTATCTGATCGGCGAAACCGACCATATACAAAAGGCGAATGATGACGGAGAACCAAGCGGCACAGCCGGCGTCCCCATGCTGGAAGTGCTGAAAAAACGCGGTCTGAAAGATACCTGCGCGGTGGTTACCCGGTATTTCGGCGGAATAAAGCTCGGTGCAGGCGGATTGATTCGTGCATATGGGAAGTCAGTGTCTGAAGGCTTAAATCATATAGGAGTTACGGAGCGGAAGCTGATGCGGATTATGCATACATCAGCGGATTATACGTGGCTCGGCAAGATAGAGAACGAACTGAGAGAATCAGTTTTTTTACTGAAAGATATCCATTATGCGGATCATGTCGAATTTGAAACGTACGTTGAAGAAAAAGACAAAGACGAGTTTATCAAATGGATGACAGAACTGACGAACGGCAAGAGTAAGAATACAGAGGGAGAACTGACGTATTTAGAAACAGACGTCAGCCCTAAAGGAGACTAATGTAATGGCTGAACGTGTAAGAGTGCGTGTTCGAAAGAAAAAGAAAAGCAAACGAAAGATCATATTCAAACGGATTTTGCTGCTGCTTACCCTCGTTTTGTTAGTCGCTGCCGGGTTTGGCGGATACAAAGTATACAAAACGATCAATGCGGCAGATAATGCATATGATGCCCTTTCCCGCGGAGACAAATCAAAATTGCGGGATAAAGTCATCAATATGAAGAAAAAACCGTTCTCCATTTTGTTTATGGGGATCGAAAATTATGCCACCAGCGGAAAAGGCGGACGATCAGATTCCCTTATTGTCGTTACCCTTGATCCGAGAAATAAAACAATGAAAATGCTGAGTATTCCGCGTGATACGCGGGTGACGCTTGCCGGCGACACAACCGGTAAAAAATCAAAAATCAATGCGGCTTTTGCTAAGGGCGGAGCGGATGAAACCGTGTCAACCGTAGAAGATTTATTAGACATACCGATTGATAAATATGTCACTGTCGACTTCAATGGCTTTAAGGATGTTATTGATGAGGTAGGCGGGGTCGATGTAAAAGTGCCTTTTGACTTCGACGAGATGAGTGACGTCAGTAAAAAGAAACGGATCTATTTCAAGAAAGGAAACATGCATTTGAACGGTGAGCAGGCTTTGGCTTATGCGCGGATGAGAAAACAGGATAAGCGCGGAGACTTCGGCCGGAATGACCGCCAAAAGCAAATCCTAAATGCACTGATCGACCAAATGTCCAGAGCTGGAAATATTGCTAAAATCGATAAAATCGCTGAAACAGCGAGCAACAACGTCCAAACGAATATCCGAATCACTGAAGGACTCGCTCTTCAGCAGATTTACAGCGGCTTTACCAGCAAGAAGATTGATACACTGACCATAACAGGATCAGATTTATATTTAGGCGGAACTGCAACTACGCGCGGAACATATTATTTCCAACCAGATCCGACCAATCTCGAAAAAATACGGCAGGAATTGCAGAAACATTTGGATTACCCATCCGGAAGCAGCACGGCGTCCGATCCTGCTTCTGACAGCACCGGAACGGACAGTACGACTGATTCGACTTCCGACAGCACGGGAACAGACGGCACAACCGATTCAACTTCCGGCGGCACAGGAACAGGCGGCACAACCGACTCAACCAACGGTACTGCTGGTGCAAACGGTACGGACAGCACACAGTCCGGCGGCACAACAGGCTATTAAGAGTAAACCCGATCCTTTGAGCAGGATCGGGTTTTTTTATATAATAAGAGAATAGTAAAAAAGCAGACCATTCGCATGATCTGCTCTTTTTAATTTTTCTTTACCAATCTTTTGTAAAACTTGGTAAATGGTTTAAATTGTTCATTTACTAACCCTGTGACCTCTGCTATGATTTGCATAAATACAATCAATACAAAAATAATAAACAGCGAAAGCCAAATGGTCGCGCTTTTCAGCAGGATGGCACTGACGCTGAAAATAAAGCCGATTAAATAAATGATAATGACAGCCGTGCGGTGTGACAGCCCGAAGGCCATCAGCCGGTGGTGTATATGTGACTTATCAGGCGCTGAGATCGGCTGTTTGTTTAAAATCCGCCTGATGACGGCGAATGTCGTATCAAAAATCGGCACGCCCAAAATGATGATCGGAATAATGATACTGAATAAAGTAACACTTTTATAAAGACCTAATAATGAGAGTACTGAGATGACGTATCCGAGAAAGAGCGATCCGGTATCTCCCATAAATATCTTTGCCGGGTGAAAATTATAAAATAAAAATCCGAGTGTGCTTCCTATCACGACAAGTGAAAGTGACAGAATAAGGATTTTCCCTCCGGACAACGCCATAACGGCGATAGTGGAGAGTCCGATGACCGACAGGCCGGCAGCGAGTCCGTCCAAACCGTCAATCAGGTTCATCGCGTTCGTAATACCGACGATCCATAACACAGTCAGCGGGTAAGCGACCCATCCCAATTCTAAACGTTCCGTTAAAAACGGTACGGAGAAAAAGTCCATTTTCAGTCCCGTGCTCACAATCATAATGGCCACGGCCAGCTGGACGAAAAACTTTACCTTTGCGCTTAATTGGTATTTATCATCAAGGATTCCTAAAATAACAATAATAAACGCACCCACCGTGATGGCGGTCATTTTCGTTTCATTATATATGCCGGCCGCGAGCACACCCGCCGCTACGCCGATAAAGATGGCCAAGCCGCCCATACGGGGCATTATTTTATCATGTACTTTTCGGTTGCTGGGCTGGTCAACTGCACCTATTTTGATCGCAATTTTTTTTACGATAGGAGTTAGGATTAAAACCGTTAGCAGAGAGACAAAAAACGCAACAACTATGCGAAACATGCGTTCGTCAAGCATAAAGAAGTCTCCTTTGGAATTATATGAAGTCTTTTCTGATATTGAACCGTTCCTTCCATTATAATTCTTACTAGTTATTATAACAAGCATCATCAAAAAGAAACACGCAAATCAAAAAATGCGCTTTCCCTTTTAATGGGATTGCGCATTTTTCAATATACCCGTGCATTCGAGCATTCGGCCGAATAAAACATTCCAATCCCGTCTCCGGGCCAATTCACGGCGCAAAGCCTCATATGATCCGCTGCGGTCCGCTGCCAGAAGCGCGTCGCAGGCCGCGATGAAATCTGCGGGGTCACTGCCTTCAACGTATTCATAGACGAAAGGCCTTTTGATTTTTGACGTAGAAGAAAGGTTGCAGCCGACAACCGGTTTCCCGGCGGCTAAAAATTCAAAAAGCTTAAGCGGAAATACCGCATCATTATAAGGGGAATTTTTATACGGCATGATGCCGATGTCGACAAGCTGCATATAGGACGGCACTTCATTCGGCGCGGCAGGTCCCGTCCAGATGACATTCGGACGCTCCAGAAGCGACTTGAAATCCGGATCGTCCTTAGCCGTGTTCGGGCCTACCAATAAAATCGTCCAGTCAGGCCTCACATCTGCCGTTTCCGCCATAAGCGCAAAATCGAGCTTCGGTTTGATTCCGCCGATAAAACCGAGAACCGTTCCGTTCCGTCCCCGTAAAATGTCTTCATCCGGCTGTTTATTTTCCCGTGAAAACAGGTCATATTCCACTCCGTTTTCAATGGTGAACACTTTCTGGTGCGGATTCTCCAGCTTTTTTCCGACCTCTTGGTGCAGACAGTCAGATGTACACGTAATGGAATCGGCACGCTGTATGATTCTCATTTCCGCTTGTTTAATGATGTTTCTTCTAACATTTGACAGAACTCCGGACCGGCCGCTGATCGGAGCGGCCCACAGATCACTGCAATCGTAAATCACTTCATCCCAAGGAAACAGATCTGCCAGCAGCGGAAAACCGGGGAAGGTGTACCATAAGCAGCAGCGGGCCCCTTCTCCTTCTTCCTTCAGCATGTTCAACAATGGTGAAAGCTTATGCCTGTAGCACATGTCTGTATACCTGCCGAAGCGGAAAGCTTTTTTCTGCATGAGATCCTTTACAGTGAACTGCCGGATTCCCTCGGCGATCCCGGCCATCTGACCATCATTGGCTCGCGGAGACGGGCATACCCAAATGACGCTTTTCGTTTCTTTTTGCCGGGCGAGAAATTCAGCCAGCCGGTGCCGTCTGTATCTCAGCCGGTCATGCCCCCATTCCGCCGCTCCGACGATTACGTGAATAATCGGTTCCACCTTCATCACCCAGCTCCTCTGACGCCTACAGTCTTTTCAAGACCGCGTTTTTCGCATATTGCATAAAACACCACGAAGCCTTGATAAAATGCAGGCGCTCAATTTCTCTATAAACAAACCACGTTTTTTTTGCGGCTTTCCACTTGTTGCTTGAAATCGAATTCTGAACAAGCCTGTATTCTGAAAGGCACTCATTCAGGCCGTAAGCCGTAAATCCCCTTTTCAGCAAGGAAAGCCATGTCGCTAAATCCTGCCGCGTTCTGATATCAGGCATTTGAATCTGCCCCGTCTGCTCTCTGTCAATCATGACCGTTAAACAGCCGATAATCGTGTTTTTTAAAGCTTCATCATATGACAGGCTTTCAGGGGCTTGAATGGTTTTGTCCGTCGGCGTTCCGTCCTGCTCCATGACGCTGTAGCCCGTAAATGAAAAAGCGCAGGACCGCTCTGCCATAAACGCAAGCTGTTTTTGAAGCTTTTCCTTTTTCCATCTGTCATCGCTGTCCAGAAATGCGACATAACGGCCCTTGGCATGTTTAAGGGCTGTATTTCTGGCAGCCGCGGCTCCCCCGTTTTTATCTAAATAAACGACGCGGATCCGCTCATCCTTTTGTTCATATTGCCGTAAAATATCTCTCGTTCCGTCCGTGGAACAATCATCCGCGATAATCATTTCCCAATGCGGGTGGCTTTGATGTAAAACGGACTGAATCGTGTCTTCGATATATTCACTTGCGTTATAAGACGGTGTAATGACAGATACGAAAGGTTTCCAGTTTGTCATGGTCACATCTCCATCGCAGATTTTTACAAGGACTCTCTAAAAAACTCAGGAATGACAATGAACATAAATGCAACTGCAATGCCGATTAAAACGCCCAGAACCGCTTTCTTTTTCGGCGGCATGCCTTGTCCCGCCGTTTCATTCATCGGCTCTGAATTGATGACGCCGGCCGCTTTCAGGTTCAGCTGCGTATTTTTCAATTCGTATAAAAATCGTTCCTTATCCACTTTGGCGTCCGCGCTGACGGTTTCTCCTTCAAGCGCAGCAATACTCTGCCGCACTACTTTTGCCCGTTTTTCAAACAGGTCCTGGTCATTCTTCAGAAAAGTTTTTATGACGGCTTGAAACACCGATTCGGTCTCCTGTTTGTTTTGGCCGCTGTAGCTGACCGTGATCAATGAATCTGATTGTTTTTCGACAGTCAGTTTACTTTTCACGGCCGCTCTTTCTTCGTCTGTTTGATCAGGCAAAGCCTGCTTTAAAAAGGCATCGCTCGTCAAAAGGAGCGGGATTTCTTTTGTATTGTTATAAAGCGGATGATCATAATTTCCCGCGGCGATCGCGGCTTCTGATGTAAAACTGCTGTTTCCGCTGATTTTTGACGGCAATACATATCCCGCCGCCCCTAACACAACGGGCAGCGCAATGATCCAAATGATATTCTTTTTGATACGCCGGGTTATTCTTGTCAACATATCCTTCATCTCGCATCTCCCTGTTTTTCATAGTACGCCGTGACGGCAGGCTCCTTTTGTAAACGCCTCAATATATTGACCGCCGCGATCACGAGCGAGAGAAATACCCAGTGGAAAAATAAATTTGATACGGAGCTTGGGCTGATGCTGCTTACCAAAAAACCGGCCATCGCCGTGATAAGTCCTTCTGTGATCAGTCTTGACTGATTTTCCGATTTTCTTTCATGACATTTATAAAGTGTCCAAAAAAGGAACAAATAGACTGTCAGGTAACCGAGCATCGTAAGCACGCCGAAGTTCGCCATAATCTCGACGAGCCAGTTGTGCACCTCTACTACGCCGCCCGTATCATAAACGGGCTCCGCTTTTAAATAATACGAGACGTTTCCGGCACCCACTCCGAACCCCCAAGAATCAATCACATAGTGAAAGGCGTTCTTTAAAAGGTTCGCCCTCGCGAGGTTGGAAGGAAGCGGTTGCTGTCCCGGCATCGCCTGCGGAGCTGAAAACAGATTCAAGACGGCATTGGTGATACGGCCCGCAAATAAAACCGCAAACAGCGCCGCACCCGCTCCCGCAGCGTACAGCGCGAGTTTTTTCAACAGGGAAGGCAGCAGGATGAAGACGTATACAGCCGCCCCCGCGCATATGCCCAGCAGACTCGCGCGCGAACCGGTCAAAATAATTAAATACAAAGCGCAGATCGCAAAGAGCAGGCTGACGGCCTTCACATAGCCGTTTTTCATATTTTTCACCGCCGCCGCATACAGAAAGAAACTGATGCACAAAAACGTCGCGAAATCATTTTGATTAAAGAAAACGGACGTCGGATAATGCTGTTTGTACTGCGGGCCGTTATAAAGCGTGGAGCTCGGCAGATGGTGGTGTGTAAAATGGTTGTAAAAGCCGATCGCCATCACAAAAATGGTCATCACAAGCCATATGCCGTAAAAAACCATCAGCTGATCAAAGCGCTGAATGAACATGACAATAAGATAAATCAAAAACATGCCCATTCCCATTAAAGCTAAATATTTAATCCCGTACGTCACGGATTTTGCCCACAATAACGATAGGAGACCGTATGTAAACCATAAGGCGAAAAACATCAGAACCCCTTTTACATTCACCCGATTCCATCTGTCAATATGATGACGGTTTGTCAGGATGCCGGCGATGTGAAGGGCGCCCGCTCCGATTAATAACAACCGGTATATAAATAAGCTGAAAAATCCGAGATGAACCGCAAAGAAGGCCTGGTTTAAAAATGTACACGCGATCAGTATGTAAATGAGCCCCATAAACATCTGACCGTTTGTTGTAAAGGCGGATAGCAAAGCAAGCCCGGCAATGCCGATCATGGCGGCAAGCAGCAGCACGGTGATTTTTCCGAAGCCGGCATCCGCTCTGACCGCCTCCAGCATGATGAATCCTCCTGTAATGAGAGCGGCAAGCAGCACAAGAACATGTGCCGCTGAACGTTTGATACTCACATGGCAAACCCCTTTCCAAAACCGGCAGCCGAGCCGGGCTGCCGAGAGCCTGAAGACAAATCTTTTTCTATCTTGCCAGTTCTTTTATTTGCCGATCGGCATGAACCGCCGGACGTCCGACGGAATGATAAGTGAATCCTGAAACCCTCATATACTCCAGCGGAAACATATTTCTGCCGTCAATGATGACCGGCTGTTTGAGCAGCTGCTTCACTCTCTGAAGATCCATCTCCTTGACTTCCGGCCAATCTGTTGTAATCAGGCATGCGTCCGCGTTTTTGATGGCACTGTACAGCTTTGTGTGATATTCAATACCGCCGTCTCCTAATATCGCTGACGCTTCGGGAATCGCGATCGGATCATACGCTTTCACGTGAGCGCCCTGCTCTTTAAGACTTGTGATGATATCAAGAGCCGGGGCGGAGCGGACGTCATTTGTGTGCGGTTTAAAGGCCAGCCCCAGTACGGCCACGGTTTTCCCTTTTAAGGGACCGATAGCGCGGTTCAATTTTTCCGTAATACGGACCCGCTGCTTCTGATTGGTTTCAATGACGGCTTCCATCATTTGAAACGGATAGCCGGCGGCGTTTGCGATATGCAATAAAGCCGTTGTATCCTTCGGAAAGCAGGATCCGCCGAATCCGATGCCCGCCTGCAGAAATTTATTCCCGATCCGGCTGTCAAGACCGACGCCTTCTGACACGTGGGAAATGTCCGCCCCGACACGTTCGCAAATATTGGCGATATCGTTAATAAAAGATATTTTGGCGGCTAAAAAAGCATTTGCGGCATACTTAATCATTTCCGCGCTTTCAAGATTGGTCTTTACGATCTTCGTACGGAACGGCTTATGAAGCTCTTCAATGACCGAAGCGGCATGTTCGCTTGTGGCGCCGATAACCGCCCGCTCCATCTGCATCGTATCCCGCACCGCCGAACCTTCGCGGAGGAATTCAGGATTTGACGCGACATCAAACGGATATTTTCCCTTTGACGCTTCGCTGACGATTTGGTAAACGAGCTTTCCCGTCCCGACCGGAACAGTGCTTTTGGTGACAATGATTTTGTATCCGTTCAGCTGTTCTCCGATTGTTTGCGCCGCTGCCTTAATGTAGGTCAGATCGGCTTCACCCGTCTTTGACATCGGCGTACCGACGGCGATATAGATGATATCAGCGGCTTTCACAGCCGGCTCAATATCGGCCGTAAAGGATAACCGCCCGGCACTGACATTTTTTTCGGCTAATTCCTCAAGCCCCGGTTCATATATCGGGATGACTCCGTTTTGCAAGCTTCTGATTTTCGCTTCATTGATGTCACAGCAAGTCACATGATGGCCGATTTCCGCAAAACAAGTTCCAGATACAAGACCTACATACCCTGTTCCTAATACAGCGATTTTTTTCACAGCTTCATCCCTCTTTCGAAAGGTTCTCCTCTTGCCCGGCCCGGTTCATTACGGATCGGTATTTCTCTTTCAGCGCTTTCGCGTTTTGGCTTGCGTCAAAATACGTGCGGACGGTTTGATAAAGTTCCTCGGCTGTTTGCGGCGTCCAAGCCTCTCCTCCGTCATATTGCAGAATCGATTCTGCCAGCGTCTCAGGTGAACCCGGCTTGATCAGCAACCCCCGGTGTTTCCCGAATAAAGAAGCCAATCCTCCGACATCGGTGCAGATTACCGGCACCTTCAGAGCGAGCGCCTCAATGACCACAGTCGGCATGCCTTCGCTGTAGGACGGCAGCGCCATTACATCCGAGGCCAGCAGATAGTCCTGTACCTTGTCGTTCGGCACTTGCCCCGTGATGATATGAGCGGCTTCCCGCAATGAAGATGCGGCGGGACCGTCACCGACAAAGACAGCTTTATATCTTTCATCCAATGACTGAACGGCTTTTGATAAGTCGAAAACACCTTTCTCTTTGACAAGCCTGCCGATGAACACGATCATTTTTTTATCCGGAGGAAGGCCGAGCCGTTTTCTGACGGCTTCTTTCGTCTCGTTCCTTTCTCGGAAGGCGTCAAGCGTGATGCCGATCGGAAGCACGCTGCACTCCGCTTCGATGAGCTTTTTCATTTGTTCCCGCAGACTGCCGCTCACAGCGTAAATATCGGCTGCTTCCCGCACCGCAAATGTAAATGCGCGATGAGCGCTTTTGCTGTAATGCGGATAGACATTGACATCACTGCCATGCAAGGTCAGCACATACGGAATGCCTAGAGCCTTCGACACAATGGCGGCCGCTCCGCCTGACGGCATGGCGAAATGCGCGTGAATCAGATCGGGCTTCAGGCCATGATTTCTAATCGCGGAAAGAACCGATGCCGCCATTCTTTTATGCGGCTGCGCCCATTTCAGCTGCCCGGGAACCGCCTGATAAAACGGCCGGTGGACGGACACGCCTTTCCGCCATTCATGCGCCGGCCTTATATCCTTTTGCCGATACGTCTTTTTCAGCACCCGGAATGGCGCGGCAAGTTTCGGCCGCGGACAAATGACGGTCATCTCCGCGCCAAGCTTTCTCAGTTCTTGCGCCTGTGTTTCATGAAAAACGCCTTCCCCCGGCTTTTCACTGCTCGGATAGACACTTGTCATCCACAATACCTTCATAGCAAACGTCCTTTTCTTAATTTACTTTTCATATGCGGATAAGCTTTTCCTAACAGGAATAAATAACACAACGCGCCGCAGACTACGGAGATTGCCAGACGCAGCTTGACATCAAGGCTGATCCGCTCCGTGCCGAAGCTGGCTGTAAAGGCGATGACACCCATTGCCGCCGTAAGCAGAAACGGTTTGGCCACGGCTTTGAAGTAAGCCGACAGACGCAGCTTAATGACATATGCCAACAGCCAGCGCCCGATCAGGAAATTCAGGATGCTGATGAAAGCGTACGTCCAGGCTACCGTCAAGAGATTTCCGGACAGCACGGCGGCGTACAAAGATGCACCATACAGCAGCATCACCCCGGCGTCCCAATAAAACGCCAGATCGGCCCGCCCTTTTGCGAGCAGCACAGATCCGTTCGGATTCATCAGAACCCTTAAAATCCCGACGATGGCGAGAACGTTTAAAACCGGGACAGCCGCCAGCCATTTTTCTCCGAATACCGAAGCCACGAATGCATCCGACACTGAAACCAAACCGAGCAAAAGCGGAAAGGATATCAGCGCGAGTATTTTGGTCATATTGAGAAATCCTTCTCTGATAACGCTGTTTTCATGCTTGTTTTTCGCAAAGACGGGAAACGCGACTCTCGTAATGATCGGATTAATTTTTAATACCGGAAGCGTGACAATCTGGTAGGCCAGATTGTAAATGCCAAGCGCCTCGGCGCCGATAAAACTGCCGATCAGAATCATATCAATATTCGCCCCGAGCCGGTTCACAAGCCGGGAAGACAGCTGAAAGGCCCCGAAAGAAAAGAAGCCTTTCATTCCTTTCAGATCAAAAACGAACGCCGGTCTCCATGTTTTTCTGCAGGACATCCAGTACAGAATGCCTTTTGACGATTGCAGCAGCACCTGGGAAATCACATAGGCGAGAATCGGGTCCGTATAAAAAACCGCGGCCGCCAAATACACGAAGGACAGCACATTTGAAAAGATTTCAATCTTGCTTAACGTGTTAAATGCCAGCGCTTTTTGCAGCATATACTGGTATTGCTGACCGATCGGCGCGATTAAAAACATGACGGCCAGCACGCGGATTAAATAGACAAGCTCCTCCCGCCGATAAAAATCGGCGATGAGCGGACTGCTGAAAAACAGCAGCGCAAACAGCGCAAGCCCCGTTATGATATTCAGCCAGTACAAGGAAGACATCTGTTTATCAGTCACATGATCTTTTTGAATGAGCGCGGCGCCAAAACCCATATCAAGCGCAATTTGGGCAAACACCACTACCGTTGTGATCATGCCGACAAGACCGAATTCAGCCAGTGACATGACCCGCCCGAGCAGGGCGAATTGGATGATTTGAATGACCGTAATACACGCTGTCGAAATACTTGTCCATTTGGCGCCGCTCAAGATTTGATTTGTAATACTAGGCATCGTTTTCCCTACTTTTTTGTCTGCTGACCAGAATTTTTATCGCGCCCCGTCACCGGTCCAGATCACTTTGCACGTTTTGAGCATAATCTTCAGTTCCAATGAAAAGGTCAGGTTGCGGATATAATATAAGTCAAACATCAGTTTTTCCCTCGGTGTCATGTCATATCCCCCGTTGACCTGCGCCCAGCCGCTTAATCCCGGCTTAACGGCCAGCCGCTCCGTAAACCCCGGAATCTCAGCCTGAAACTGTTCCGTGAACACGGGACGCTCGGGACGCGGGCCGATCAGGCTCATTTCTCCCCGAAGCACATTTACCAGCTGCGGCAGCTCATCAATACGGGTCCTTCTGATAAAAGCGCCGACCTTTGTCACGCGGGGATCCTTTTTCAGCGCCCAGACCGCCCCCGATTTTTCAGCATCTATTTTCATAGAGCGGAGCTTATACAAATAAAACGGCTTCCCGTCTTTGCCTACCCGCTCCTGCTTATAAAAAGCCGGGCCGGGCGACTCCAAACGAATCAGTATGGAGAACAGGCCCATCACCGGGAGCGCCGCCAAAAGCCCCGCAAGCGCAAACACAATGTCCATGAATCGCTTAAAAGCCAAATAACGGGCCGTTCTTTCCGTAACGGCACCGGAAGTCCCCTGCCGCACTGCATAGTTATTATTTACATTCATGCTTTTCTCTGCTCCCACTGACACACACCTCACGATTTGTTGGGATGTTTGATGACCTATGCCGTGAGTTTAGCAGATGGATGTTAATTGGAAGTAAAGGAAGCGTTAATGTTTATTAGAATGTTTCGATTATTGTTTTTTTATTGTAAATCTATTCATATCCATATTTGAGACAAAGCATAATGAAAAATAAAAAAACAGACCGGTATGAACCGGTCTGTTTCCATGAAAAAATTATCGGAAATAGGAGGAAACGCCTTGGGTGATCCCCGCCGCGAGTCTGTCCTTTTTCGTTGATTGTTTTAAAATATTGGCATCAATCGGGCTTGTGACAAAACCGGTTTCTAACAAGACACTCGGCATTTTAGAATACTTAATGACGTAAAATCCGGCAGTTTTCACACTGCGGTCACGCGTGCCGAGGGCAGAAACCATTCTCGGCTGAATATTTTGGGCAAGCCTCAGACTGTTTGCGGATTGGTACGTTTTATCATAATACGTCTCCGTACCGTTTGCACTGCTGTTATCATTCGCATTTGCATGGACGCTGATGAAAATATCGGCGTTCGCCTTCGCCCCTTTGTTCACTCTCTCCTCAAGCGAATCAAAGGTGTCGCCCTTTCTTGACATTACAGTAAGCGCGCCCGCGCCGTATAATTGATTGTTAAGACGCGTAGCGATATCAAGGTTTACATTTTTCTCAAGCAAGCCGTTTCCGGTTGCACCCGAATCCTGATAGCCGTGCCCTGGATCAATAAAGACCGTTTTGCCGACAACGGGATTTTTCAGCTGCGACGCGGCATTGTTGCTTAAAGATGAAGCACTTCCTATAACGGTGAAGCTGGTGATGTTTTTACTTCCGATATACGTCCGGACGTCTTTTGACAGACTGTCTCCATTCGTCAGCAGGTGAACTCTTCCCTGTTTGGCGCTCAGCACGCCTCCGACGATGGTATCCGCCTCTTTAAAACCATTGGTAACAAACGTATAGCCTGTGCTTAAGCCTGTCTTTTTTGCAAGATTCACAGACAGGTTATAGCGGTTTTTGCCGCTGATTCTTGAAGGGTTCGGCAGTTTATTGTAAAGTGAGCTGCTGATGCTGCTTGTCCCGCCGATGACAATCGTGTTTTTAATCCCTAAGCTTTTGATCGCATTGGACGTAGAACCATTTAACGTTGAATCATTAGTGAATAAAATCGGATATTTTTTAGCAGACGCATAAGAAATCGCAGCCATTCCATCTGCATCAACAAACCCGTTGACCACAAGGGCTGTAGAAGATCTTGTCATTTCACCCGCCACTTTTGCGGCTGTGGCATATCTCGTGCTTCCTGATAATCGTTTGACACTGATGCCTAATTTAGCAATTTGATTTTCAGTATTTTTCGAAACGGCAGGTGTGCCGCCTACGATAATCACATTTTTCGTTTTTAAATCAATTAATCCCTTTTTTGTGCCGGCAGACAGCTGATCTTTATTTGTAAACAGCAGCGGTGCATTTTTTTGATATGAAAGCGGCGCAGCGGCAATTGCATCGGCATATGAAGTCCCGCCGGTGATAATGACCGTTTTCGCTTCACCCCATGATTGTTTTGCCGCCAGTACAGCCGTATCATACCGGGTGCTTCCGCCGATCCTTTTAACCGTGTTGTCAGCCAAAGCGGAAGGGACAAATAGAATGACCCCGAGAATGAAGACGGGGAGACATTTTATGATGAATTTCAATCCGATCTCCTCCACAGAAGTTTAGTAGTTTGTAAGTGCTGTATTAGGATAATAGAACGCAAGAATAGAAGTATACGGCTCTCCGGCCTCCGCTCTTTCTTTTGCTCCGTATTGACTCATTCCTACGCCGTGACCGTATCCCTTTCCTGATATCGTGATTTGCGAAGAATTACCGGACGCACTGGCGTATGTGCTTTTAAAAGATGAAGCTCCGATCATCGTCCTGAGTTCAGACGCTTTCACCTCAACAGATGCAGTCTTGTTCATGACATAGCCCTTCGACTTGTCATTCACATGGTACGTGACCTTCACCGCGGCGTCTTCCGCGCGCTGGCCTTTTGTTTTTCCGGTGAGCGAGAGATCAGAGATGCTTGCAATTTTTATGGAACTTGCATTGGTTTCTTTATTTTTCATCAGCCAATTTTTTATTCCGTTGAGCTGCGCGGCATTTGCTTCGTTTGTTTTAGACCACCAGGATGCGGGATTTTTCATATCCAGACCCGCTGGCAGCTGCTGCTTCTGCAATGTTAAAGACCAGCTGATTTCCGGATCTTTTGTATCCTTTTTGGCTACTAAATACGGCACTTTCGATCCCCACACTTCATCGCCGGCTTCCATGTAACCGCCATTGCTTGATGAGTAAGTGGCATCTATCAATCTGCCGGAATAAGTGAGCACTTTCCCTTTTGTTCCGTTAACGGCTGCGGTGGCGTTTGGATACCAGCTGTATCCCCCGTAAACCTGGAAGGCCGTTGTATCCGCGACCGTTTGTCCCATCTTGCCGATAGAGTAGGTGCGGGCGGCAACAGCCTGGGCTTTCAGCGCTTCTGTCGGCCAGCTTCCCGGCATTTCATTCGGCAGGACACCTTTCAGATAATCCTCAAAAGGAATGTTTTCATTAACAGGTCTTACATATTTTCCGGATTCCGCAGTGAAACTCATATTCCCCAGATATGGTTTCCCGTCAATGCTGATTGTGTTTGCTGTTGAATATTTTTCAGGAACCGCCTTGAAAGACGTTTTTCCGCTGTTAATGCCTGCAACGCCTAATTTGCCGCCGGACGTTTCAATACGGTACGTCTTTCCGTTTACGAGATAAAACTCTTTTGCGTAAGCAGCCTTAACTGAATCGGCAATTGAATTCGCGCTGCCTATTAATGTATAAGAATAGGTGCCTTTCGTTTTAAAAAGGCTGGCCTCGTCGGCGGGTGTTTCGCTTTTTTTGATGTATACAAGCGGCATGTGATTTGCGGCGGCAATATTTGATCCGACAACGATGTCCGCTAATTTAGTCCCATTGGCAGCCACCGTTTTGCTTGCATCCATGCCAAGCGAAGTGACTGCGTTTGCTGATATTTGATATCTGTTTGATCCGGTAATTCTTTTGGTGACCGAGGCCTTCTTTTTAATTTGATTCTCCACATCTTTGCTGACGCTTGAAGTGCCTCCCATGATGATCACTTTTTTAGGCAGATTGTAGCTCGGGAGGGAGTCTTTTTTCGTCAGGAGAATCGGATAGCCGTTTTGCGCAGCATAAGGCGCGATTGCCAGCGCATCCGTATATACATCCCCCGTTACTACGACCGCCTGGTCATAGCTGCCCATTTCGGCCGCAATATTTTTGGACAGATCATATCTGTTTTTTCCGCTGATCCGTTTCGTGCGGCCGTATTTCTTCAATGTCTTTTCCGCGGCTGACGAAATACTGTTCGTCCCGCCGATGATTAAAATATTATCCGGACTGAATTTCTTGATTTGCGCTTCTGTGCTGCTGCTCAGTTTTTTCGCTTCAGTCAGCAGAACAGGCGCTTTCAGTTTATTCGCTAAAGGAATGACGGAAAGCGTGTCCGCAAAATAAGCATCCGTATTAACGACGACTACGTTGGACGGGTTTTTCCAATACTTAGATGTCGCAGCGTTAGCCGTATCATATTTGGACGCGCCTCCCAATCTGACAACGGAGGAGACATCGCTTCCCGTCAGTTTATAAGTTCCTGAAGGTTCGATATTCAGAGTCGATTTATTACCAATATAATTCGTCAGTTTTACTGAGATATCAGAACTGGCCGCAAAAGTGCTTTCCGGTAATAAAGCCAGGCTGAATATCACAGAAAAACAGACAGCCCATATTGTTTTCTTCAATTTTTATCCCGCCTTTTGCTGATCATGGTGTATTATTTTTCTTTCTCGATTTCCTTGATCTCTTTTTGGCCTTTATCATTTGTGAAATAAGTAATGCTGACTTTGTCATTTTCGCTGAATTTATTCAGAACATCAGAGAAGTCATCAGAAAATTCAAAGCTGACGGGCTGATCATCCACTTTTACTTCAATTGTGTGCGTATCCGCCATACCGACATAATATGCCGTTTCTTTTTGAGCCTGGTTCTCCGCAGAACCGCTTCCCTTCTTTGATTGATCCGCCGTTCCGCACGCTGCCAACACAACAGAAAAAAGCAGTATTAAGAACGAAGCTGCAATAGTTTTTTTCATTTTTTTCACCTCATCTTTATGTATCGTCTTATACTAACTTTTTTTTAAGGTAATTTTAAGGTCTTTTTGTAACCTTTTTTTAAGAATTTCGTCTATTACATGGTTATAAGTAAAAATATGACTGGGTTTATAAAGATTAGTAAATTGTATCAGGAAAGTTAATAGAAAAGGTGATGACAAATGAGAGCTGAACGAAAAAGAAAGAAGAAAAAAGTTCTTCTGACAATCGTAACAATCATCGGGCTGTTAGTTTTATCATCAGGAGGCTACATCTACTACTTGTGGCACAAAGCAGCTTCAACGGTGGCAAGCATTCAGGAAGACTTGAAAAAATCGGACAAACGTGACACGGATATAGATCTCGGAAAGAAGGATCCGATTTCTGTTTTAATCATGGGCGTCGATGAGCGGAAAAATGACAAGGGGCGCGCGGATACGATGATTTATATGACCGTCAATCCTAAAACGAATACAACAGAAATGGTCAGCATTCCGCGTGATACGTATACGAAAATCTCCGGCAAAGGTACGATGGATAAAATCAACCACTCCTATGCTTTCGGCGGAACGCAGATGGCCGCGGATACCGTCGAGGACCTGCTTGACGTGCCGGTAGATTATTTTGTGAAAGTAAACATGGAGAGCTTCAAAGATACCGTGGATACACTCGGCGGGATTACGGTGAACAGCACGTTTGCCTTCAACTACGACGGGCACTCTTTCGGAACAGGGAACATCAGCCTGAACGGCGAAGAAGCACTTGCCTACACGCGTATGAGAAAAGAAGATCCCCGGGGGGATTTCGGCAGGCAGCAGCGCCAGCGCCAAGTGATTGAAGGGATTATTTCTAAAGGGGCAAACATCTCGTCTGTCACGAAATTCGGAGATATGTTTAAGGTCATTGAAAACAATATGAAAACAAACATGTCATTCGATGATATGTGGACGGTTATGACTGACTATAAAAACGCCCGCAGCAAAGTCACTCAGCATGAACTGAAGGGAACGGGAACGAGAATCAACAATATCTATTATTACAAATTAGATGAAGCAAGCCTCGCTTCAGTCAAAAAAGAATTAAAAGAAAGCCTGAAATAATAAAAAACTCTGCATATGATGCAGAGTTTTTTATTCTGTAAAAGGCTGCGGACGGGTTTTTCTATAGCCGTACCGATAAAGCAGTTCTTCCACAATCCGTTTTGAAGCCGATCCGTCACCATAAGGGTTTGACGCCTTTGACATCCGTTCATATTCAGCCTGATCGGTTAAGAGCTGTTTTGTCAGCTGATACACCGTTTCTTCATCTGTACCCGCCAGCTTTAATGTCCCGGCTTTCACTCCTTCGGGGCGCTCGGTTGTGTCCCGAAGCACCAAGACCGGCTTTCCGAGAGAAGGCGCTTCCTCCTGCACTCCGCCCGAGTCGGTCAAAATGAAATGTGCTTTCGCAGCGAAGTTATGGAAATCCACGACCTCCAGAGGTTCTATTAAATGCACCCTGTCCGAATCAGCGAAATGGGCTTCTGCGGCCTCACGAACTGCGGGATTCAAATGAACGGGATAAACGACTTGTACGTCCTCAAACTCTTCAACGATTCTTCTGACGGCCTTAAACATCTGTTCCATCGGCCTGCCTAAATTTTCACGTCTGTGCGCTGTCAAAAGAATCATCCTGCTTCCGTCCAGCTTGTCAAAAATCGGATGAGAATAGTCTTCCCGCACTGTCGTTTGAAGCGCGTCTATCGCTGTATTTCCCGTGACAAATATAGAATCCGGCTTTTTATTTTCAGCAAGCAGATTCTGTTCAGCCTGGCTTGTCGGCGCAAAATTCACATCAGCGATCACGCCCGTCATCTGCCGGTTGATTTCCTCAGGGAAAGGAGAGTATTTATTTTGCGTACGCAGACCGGCTTCCACATGGCCGACAGCGATTTGATGATAAAAGGCGGCAAGGCTTCCGGCGAACGTTGTCGTCGTATCTCCGTGGACCAACACGATATCTGGTTTTACTTCTTGGAACAGCTTGTCCAGTTTCAGCAAAGCATGAGATGTAATTTCTGAAAGCGTTTGACGCTCTTTCATAATATTCAAATCAAAATCAGGCGTAATGCTGAATGCTTCAAGCACTTGATCCAGCATCTGTCTGTGCTGTGCGGTTACAGTCACCAGCGAATCAATTTCCTGATATTTTTCAAGCTCTAATACAAGCGGAGCCATTTTAATTGCTTCAGGTCTTGTACCGAATACGGTCATTACTTTTAGTTTTTTCAACGGTTTGTCTGCACCTCGTTTTATATGTCGGATATCCCTTCATGTTAACATATTTATGCCGTTTCTAAGATATTGTAAAGCTTAATGGCAAACAAAGCAAAAACCTTTATAACACTCTTTGAAAGCGGATTAAAAGGTGTGAATTTTAATCAATTGTGGTAAAGTGGAAAAAGACTAGGTTATAGTTCTGAAAAAAAGATTTTGCAGAAACAAGGATGGTGTTATTCAGTGAAGAAAGTACGCAAAGCCATTATTCCGGCAGCAGGTTTAGGCACTCGTTTTTTGCCGGCCACTAAAGCAATGCCTAAAGAAATGCTTCCAATCGTTGATAAGCCTACAATTCAGTATATTATCGAAGAAGCTGTCGAATCCGGCATCGAAGATATTATTATCGTAACCGGAAAAGGAAAAAGAGCAATAGAAGACCATTTCGACAATGCCCCTGAACTGGAACGTAATTTAGAAGAAAAAGGGAAAATCGAACTGCTTCAAAAAGTGAAAAAATCGTCAAATATTGCGGATATCCACTATATTCGCCAAAAAGAGCCAAAAGGACTCGGTCATGCCGTTTGGTGCGCACGCAACTTCATCGGCGATGAACCTTTCGCCGTTCTTCTCGGCGATGATATTGTCCAGGCTGAAAAACCGGGACTTCGTCAGCTGATGGATGAATACGAAAAAACATTGTCTTCAATCATCGGTGTTCAGCAAGTTCCTGAAAGCGACACACACCGCTACGGAATTATCGATCCGTTAACAAATGAAGGCCGCCGTTACCAGGTCAAAAATTTTGTAGAGAAGCCTGAACCGGGCACAGCTCCTTCCAACTTGGCTATTTTAGGAAGATACGTTTTCACTCCTGAAATTTTCATGTACCTGGAACAGCAGGAAGTCGGTGCAGGAGGAGAAATTCAATTAACGGACGCCATCCAAAAGCTCAATGACATTCAGCGTGTCTTCGCTTATGATTTCGAAGGAAAACGTTACGATGTCGGTGAAAAACTCGGATTTATCGAGACGACGCTTGAATTTGCCTTACAGGATCAGGATATCCGCCATAAATTGATTCCGTTCATGAAGGATCTTCTTGAAAAAGAAGAAGCTGACGAATAGAAAAAGCTGCCGAATCCGGCAGCTTTTTTATGTGATCTTTACTTTTTAGACGTTACCGTCAGTGTTTTATCAGCATTGTTCACAGAAAAAGTATATTTCTGGTTTTTAAGCATGAGCAAATTCTGATTGATTTTGCTGCCGCCTTTTTCACTTAAAGCTGAGATGTCTGCGGGACGCGATAAATGAAAAACCACTTCGGAAACTGTATCATTGTCAATTACTACATCCGTTTTGGCATCGGATGTTTTTAATACGTTCCGTCCGTCAGCCGTTTGTCCGGCAGCTGGATTTTTCAATTTACTCTGTACATCGTCCCGGCTTTTATTGAGATATGAGAGAAACTCTTCTGCTGTTTGGCTTGATAAACTGCCGCTGAAATCATTAAGCTGAACATCCGTCTTTTTTAAAGCGTTCACTTTATACAGATCAGTCTTTCTCATAAAGTACTCTTTATCGTTTAATTTCACTTTGGCTGCCTGGTTATTTTCAGCTTCTACCTGCACCTTCGTGCCGAAACTTACACTTGCGGAGGCTTTTCCTTTTATATCTTTTTCAGTATAAAGGTCCGCCTTTTCAGCTTTTACCAAAGCAGGTTTATTCACAGACTCATAAAGGCCGGCATCGCTCTGTTTGACGTCACCGAAAGATGCGATCGCACGCAGAGGCTTGTCTGAAAACATCGAAGCGCCTGCGCCGACAGCCAGCAATGCAAGCAGCGTAATCTGTATCGTATTGGCAATGAATTTAGGCTTCGCTTTCTTTTGCTGCGCCTGAGTGATTTTCTGTTCCTCGGCTGCCCGCGTTCTGCCTTCAATCTGCTCGTTTTGATATTTCTTTTTTTCTTTCTTTGAAAGCTTGTTGAACCAATCCACAAAAGCTTTATATTCTTTCACAACGGCTTTCGTTTCGTCGAACATGCGCATTTCGCCGTAATGCATCCAAGCCACCCGATCACACATTTTCTCAATCTGTCCGATGGAATGACTGACGAAAAAGATCGTTTTGCCGCGTTCTTTAAATTCCGTAATGCGGTCCACACATTTCTGATAGAAAGTCTGGTCCCCTACTGAGAGCGCCTCATCAATAATGAGGATGTCAGGGTCCATATGCGCCGATATGGCAAAACCGAGACGGGATTTCATACCGCTTGAATAGCTTTTAACAGGCTGATCTATAAAGTCGCCGATATCCGCGAATTCAACGATTTTTTCATAAAGCTCGTCTATCTGCCGATTGTTGAGACCCATCATCAAGCATTTTAAACGAATGTTGTCTTTACCGCTTAATTGATTGTTTAATCCGGCAGAAATCGCGATTAAAGACGGCTGCCCGTTCATATCAATCTCACCGCTTGTCGGCGGAATGATCTTTGCAAGCAAATTGGACATCGTTGATTTTCCCGAGCCGTTGATCCCTACGAATCCGATCGTTTCCCCTTCATAGACGTCAAAAGAAACATTTCGGACAGCGAAAAAACCTTTTTGATTTCTGTTTGGGAAAAACAGTCCTTTAATTTTGTCAGACTGTTTTTTATATAGAAAATACTGTTTTGAAACATTTCTGAACGAAACTTTTAGTTTCATCGTATAATCTCCTTACTATATTAAAGAAAGTCAACAAACTTATCTCTGAATTTCATATGAAGAAGTGAACCGACTGTTAACAACAGCAGTGTGACGAACCAGAAATACAGCGTGTATTTCACATCGTGGAAAAACCACTGCCCTTCCATAAAGCTGTCTCTAAAGCCCTCGATAATATAGAAAAGAGGGTTTAACTTCAAGATGGTCAAAACTTCAGGTCTGTTTCCAAATTTCTCCGCAATGTCCCAGAAAATCGGCAGAAGAAAAAAGAGCAGCCTTGTGACGGCCTGAAGCAAAAACTGGTAGTCCCTGATTAATACGCTGATGGTTGAATTAAACAGGCCGAAAGCAAACATAAAACTAATCATGCAAAACAAGTAATAAATATATTGCAGCCAGTGAAGCGTCGGAAACAGTCCGTTGCTCAGCAGCACAATAATGTAAATCGCCATCATCACAAAGTAACTGAATAAATTGGATGCTATCACTACAGAAGGCAGTGAACTGATCGGAAAGTTCATTTTCGACACTAAATTTATCCGTTTAAAAACGCTGTTAGATGCATCCAGTATCGTCGGACTGATAAAGAACCAAGGAATTAAGCCGGCCAGCATCCAGACGATGAACGGTACGCTGTCTCCATTTCCAAGCACCATATCATGTCCGCCGCGAATCCCGAGACCAAATACGAACCAGTAAGCCAGCATTTGAATCATAGGGTTGAGAAACTGCCACAATATACCCAAATAGTTCACTTGATACTTTGATTTCGTTTCGTACACTGCAAGCCGCATAATCAGCGGAAATGAGTTGAATTGCTCTTTCAGAATTTTTACCAATGCATTCATTCTAATCTTCCTTAGTCGTAAGTTTTAGGTAATAGCTTTGACTTACAAAAGCACCGCTCATAATTGTAACAGATTACGATGTATTTTTCACTTCATAACAAGCCTGAGCCCCATGAGCGCAACATGCCGTCACTTAAGCAAAAAAGCATAATTAACGTGGTTAAATTATGCTTTTTTGCACTTATTTACTTGTCCCCGAAAATCACTTTTACGGCTTTTTCAGACGATTCTCCGGTTTCTAAATAACAGAACTTCTCGTAAAAAGGCCCGAACGAATCCGGAAGCTTATAATCATCTGATTCCGTTTCATTGACCCATTTGATAACGTCACCTGTTTCTTTGACAAGCGGGCCGGGCGCTTCTTTTTCAAAGTCAAAGTAAAACCCTCTGAGTTTATCCCGATACGTTTCGATATCAGGCACATAAAACAGCATCGGTCTTTTCAGATTTGCATAGTCAAAAAAGACAGAGGAATAGTCCGTTATGAGTAAATCAGAGACCATATACAGCTCACGGATATCTTCGTAGCTGGAGAAATCATAAGCAAATCCTTCATACGGTCCGAGATCAAAGTTTTCCGCCACGAGATAATGCATCCGTAAAATAATGACATAACGATCGCCGATCGCTTCTCTCAATTGATGAAGGTCTAAATCAAGGTCAAACTTGTATTTTCCCTTCTTATAAAATTGGTCATCCCGCCATGTCGGTGCGTAGATAATCACTTTTTTATCTTGCGGAAGATTCATTTTTTCTTTCAGCGCTTTGATGACAGAAGGGCTGTTATCCGTTTGAAGGAAGTCATTCCGCGGATATCCCGATTCAATCATGGTTTTACTAAACTGAAACGCCCGGGCGAATATTTCGGTTGAATATGCGTTCGGTGAAATCAGGTAATCCCACTTTGAAGCCTCTGTCGTAAAGTTGCGCTTGTATTTTTCAGTGTTTGTTCCCGGCATATGCACTTCATCCATATCTACTGCAAGGCGCTTTAAAGGCGTGCCATGCCATGTCTGGACATATGTCGTATGCTCAGGTTTCGGAATCCACAGCGGCATACGGCTGTTGACAACCCAGTACTCGGCTCTTGCCATGGCAAACAGCCATTTGAACGTAAAGCGTTCGATATAAGGAATTCCTTTATCTTTAAATGTCTGTGAGTAAGCGGGGTTTACACTCCAGCAGAGACGGTATTCCGGCATCTCTTTGCTCATGTATTCATAAATCGCCCGCGGATTGCAGCTGTACTGTTTTCCGGCAAAACTTTCAAACATGACAAATTTCTGTTTGACAGGCAGTTTCCCCGCAACCCTGAATCCCGCTTTATAAGTGTTTTGTATTCTTTTCTCAATGAACTTTTTCAGCTTATTCTTTCTCTTGCGTACAAAGGAAGCGCCTCGTTTCAGCTTTCCTTTCACAAAATACTCCACGCGGGTGCTGAAGCTGTAATCGTTCATTCTCAGGTGGAGATTTTTCGTTTTCTTTTTCGTGAAAACGTGAAATCTGGCAGGCCCTTTCTCCGTTTTCAGGATCGTGAATTGGTTAGGGTTTACTTGTTCAGATTTCAGAACCTTTAACGGTTTGCTGTTGGTGATAATCTCTTCACCTGTCCCGGCATCTTCAAAAATGAATTGAATATGGAATTGAAAGATTAGCTGCTGATTCAATTCTTTATAAATGGCATTCAAATCAATTTTTGTATCAAAGCCTATCGTGTCAAGCATCGTTGTGTCCTGAACATATTCATCAAGGTCGTGTCTCGGCACGTCGTGAAGCGGATACTTCAGAATGAGAGGCTCCTCTTCTTTTCCTTTTTTCATTTTCAGAATCAGGTTTTTTTCTTTTATCTTTAAGGTTTCTGCCGCATTCAGCCGGAATGCAAAACCTTTCAGATGTAAGCTGCCGTCAGATTCGAGCTCCATTTCATCAATCCGCGTGACGAACTTTTTCTGCAGCAGCTTTAAGGAGAAATTCCCTTTCTTCGTCGTGTAAGGGAAAAAGAACATATGATGAGCCTCATCTTTATAAGAAGACAGTTCAATAGGTTCAAGGCTGGATTTTAACCGTTTTTTACTGATATCACTGTCATCATTGATAAAGGAGACATAGAAATCCAGACATCCTTTGCCGTCCGTATGGTCAGAAAGCAGATCCGTGCTCATGACAGCATGGTACTCCCCGCCTTCTCCGGCCAACCGTTTCAGAGGGACGGAAAGTTCCGCTTTTGTCTTACGATTTATAATCTGAAGAGAAGGCTCTTCCCCTGCAGTGACATTTTCACAGGATATCGTAATGCTGAATGTCTCTTCCTTTATGTTAAGATGTTTTAACTTGTATCTGACAGGATTTTCTATACCCATAAAATAAGTCTACTCCTCTGTTTCAATTAAACATATCCAATCACAATCATCATTTTGTTACTTTCAGTGAAAGGTTCTCCTTCACCGTCCGGTAGAATTGATATTGCAGTCCGTTCGCTTCTGCCGTCACCTTTTCACCGTCTTCTCTGTTTAACATGACACGTTCATAATCGTTATAAATGACATACATAATATAACCGCCAAGTCCGACTTTTTCAATGTCACGTAACGGGATTTCAAGGACGTACCGCCCGTCTCCCAGTGACTGAACCGGAAACTGGTGGAATACTTTCATGTTATCTCTGTGCTGAAACTGAATATATTGGGCATTATTTCTGTCCTGTCCGAACAAGCGGAACGTAACGGTGAATTTATGATCGGCGAACACCGCGTTTTCCGTTTCTCCGTGCATGCGAAGTTCGACCAGTTTATTTTCTTCATCCGTCAGCGGGCTTTCTAAATAAGCCAGCCCGTCTTGCGTCACGATGTTTTTATCGGGCTCTTTTTTGGACCAGCGGAACAGCTTTTCGACCTCGTCATACCGTTTTTGAGTCAGCAGACGGTAGGCTGTTTTATGAATCGGATGAAAAAATGTCTCGGAAATATCGTATTTCGTCTTCTTTAACACATTCAGAATTTCATTGAATTTATTGTAGTAGGCTTCTTTGTTTTCGCTTTTCAGGAAGTGCATCCGATCGAAAAGCCGCGTAATGGAATCGAATTCGATCAGGCGGTTCATCGCCATCTTCTCTTTTTCAGTATCTAATTTTTTGTTCAGAATATACTTCATTACGGCTATGTTCGTGTCGGTTTTTTCCATTATATTAGTCTGCTTTGTCAGCGACTCATTATTGTCCATTCTGTTCAGATAATAGACCGGTTCGGTTGACGTTGAAATATCTCCGCACGCCAAAAGAACATCCATAAAAAATTGCTTATCTTCAGCAAATTTCATTTCCGGATATCTGATATCATTATCTTTTAGAAATTGTAAGTTCATCATTCTTGCCCGCGGGCCCAGATGATAGAAAATATGCCGGATTGAAAAAGGCGATACCTTCGCTCTGTTCAGCGAAGACTCATGTTTCCCGATCGTTTTTTGACCGTTCACCTGCATTTCGATCGTTTTTCCGACTGCATAATTTACCTGATCTCTTTCGAGCATGTCGAATAAGATTTTAACTCCGTTCGGCGCAAACCAATCATCCGCATCCAAAAATGTAATGTACTTCGCATTTGCCAGCTCAATTCCCAAGTTTCTCGGATAAGCCGGGGTTCCCGTGTTGTCTTTCAAAAAGACGACTGTAATATTTTCATACAATTCGGCGTACTCAGTCAGGATGTTTCTGGAATCATCAGTAGAGCAATCATCGACCAGAATTAAAGAAATATGCTGAAAGCCGATGTTTTGAAGGATCACTGAATCAACTGTTTTCCTTACATATTCTTCTGCATTATAAACAGGAACGACTACCGCTACCTTCTTCTCTTCCGCCAATGCTTCTTTGTTTAAAATGGTATATTCGCGTTCTTCTATGGACGGCTTGGACTCTTTTTTATTCAACTTAAAAAAGTTACTAAGATTCATCTTTAAATTCTCCTCTTATTGTCTAGCTTTTTTTCAAAAGCGCATAACAAATATAGCGAAAATAACCTTATATTACAAGAAGTACTCCCTATCCGGAGGGAGTACTTCTTTATCATCTGTATATCCGAATGTTTCAATTACACCCCGGCAATTTCTTTTTTAATCTGTGTGGTGGAAATGCCTTCGGTTCTAGGGAGGTAGATGACTTCGCATTGATCTTTAAGGAAATCGAATTTGCCTTCCCAATCGTCTCCCATTACGAACACGTCGATGTTGTGATCCGCTACGTCACGTACTTTTTGATCCCAGCTGTTTTCCGGAATGACTTCGTCGACATAACGGATCGTTTCCAGAATCAGCTTTCTGTGTTCATAGCTGTGGTAGGCCTTTTTTTGTTTTTGCAGGTTGAACTCGTCTGTTGAGATGGCAACAACAAGGTAATCTCCAAGCTGCTTTGCGCGCTCAAGCAGTTTAATATGACCCCAATGCAGTAAATCAAACGTTCCGTAAGTAATGACCTTCTTCATGAAACAAAAGCTCCTTTCTATCATCATACGTATAACAAGCAACTGCTCTGAAATGCTGCGCAGCTGTATCCTTAATCACTAAAGTGCCAATTTCGTACTCATGGAACCTCATTATATCACATAGCCCTGAAAAGGTTAAGCCAATGTAAAACGAAGTTAAATTCCACTTATTAACAAATGTTATTACAATAGGAGTTTAGCAGGGTTTTTGCGCGTATGATTAAAGAAATTGTTATCTTATTTATATTTTTGTAAAACTATTGTTAAGTTTATCTGAAGGTATTATGTTAAAATAAAGCTTAGCCTAAGTCACGAAAAAGTGAAAGAAAATCCCGTACAAAAAGGAGGACGGCAGATGCAGACTGAAATGGTGCACAACCTTTCTTACGTTAATGGAAATTTACAGGAGTTTATTTCATATTTAGACACTTATTATATCGCACAGAAGCAAGGAGCCGTCATTGCGACGGTCAATCCTGAGATCGGATACGCTGCGGCGAAAGACAAAGGTTATCATCAAGTCATTTCTTCCGCGGATTTCGTCCTGCCGGATGGTATCGGTGTCGTGTTAATGTCACGTTTGATGCAGCACCCGCTGAAATCAAGAATTGCGGGATTCGATGTGTTTCTTGCGCTGCTCGGCCTCGCAAACCGGCAGTCTAAAAAAATATTTTTATACGGAGCTAAACAAGACGTGCTTGACGCCGTTTTGAACCGGATCAGCAAAGAGTATCCGAATATTGAGGTTGTCGGAGCCAGCAACGGTTATGAAGCGGATAAACGCTTCGTCGCCAAACAGATTTCCCGGGCGAAACCCGATCTCGTATTTGTCGCCTTAGGATATCCCCATCAGGAACAATTTATTTATGAACACAAACATCTTTTCCCTCAGGCTGTATCGATCGGTTTGGGCGGAAGCTTTGATGTGTTCAGCGGAACGGTGAAACGCGCCCCTGAATGGATGATCAAAACGAATCTGGAATGGCTGTACAGACTGGTGACGAATCCGTGGAGATGGAAAAGGATGCTGAACATTCCGAAGTATGCTTTTACCGTTTTGAGAAATAATAAATCAAATAAAAGCCTGTATTCCAAGCAGGCAGAAGATCAAACGAAACAGCTTTAAACAAATAAAACAGCAAAAGAGATTGGTAATCTATGAACTTGCGATCTTTATTCGCCGCTTTTTATTCTATATATCTGTCTGTTCTCGGCGTTTTGTTCAAGCCTGTAAAGCCCAAGAACCATCTGACCCTGCTGGTATCTTTTGAAGAGAATGCGCAGGCTCTCATCCGTTCTTACAAAGCGCACGCTGAATCGCTTTCTTATGAAATGACGGTTTTGTATACGAGACACGCCGTCAGTCTGAAAAAAGAGCTGGAAGGTGTCGGCTCTTTTTATCTGAACGAAAAACATCCGCTGCATCTTTTGAAGGCTGTTTTGTTCCTTTTTAAAAGCAAAGTGGTGATAACGGATAACTATTTCCTCATGACAAGCGTCTTAAACCGCCGGCCGCAAACGACATGCATTCAGGTGTGGCATGCGAACGGCTCTTTGAAAAAGTTCGGCCTTGAGGATGTGACGAATCAAAATCGTCCGGCATCAGATATCAGCCGTTTTAAAAAAGTGTACCGCTCGTTTGACTTTGTTACCGTCGGTTCAGACGCCATGGCTGACGTTTTTAAAAAGTCGTTCGGCATACGGGACGGCCAGCTGTTAAAAACGGGTATCCCCCTGACTGACGTCTATTATGAAGAACACAAGCCGGAACTGAAGCACAAATGGCCGAAAAAAATCATCTTGTACGCACCGACATTCAGGGATTATGATATGCAGTCCTTTCGGCTGCCATTCACCGAAGAACAGCTCACAAACGCGTTAAACGGAGAGTATATGCTGCTTGTAAAGCTTCATCCTGCCGTTTTGCATCATATTTCGGCTTCGTTTGAAAGCGAACTGATCAAGAACGTGTCTGACATGCGTCTTCATGATCTCTTGAAAGCGGCTGATATTTTAATTACGGATTACTCTTCCGTGCCTTTTGAATTCGCGCTCTTAAATAAACCGATTTTCTTTTTCACGTATGATCTGGAGGAATATGATCGAAAACGCGGTTTAATCGACAATTATACGTCCGTCATTCCCGGAAAGGCTTGTCATGACAGCGAAGCCCTTCTGGAGGAAATGACGAAAAAGCCATTTCGTGCAGAAGAAATGAAGCGGTTCTCGGACAAATGGAATATGTATTCAGATGGAAATTCGAGTGAAGCGTTATTGAAATTTGCGGAAACAAAAATGAAAAATTGTGCTGAAGCACCTGCCTGAATCGACGGCGGGTGTTTTTTGCATGAAGAAAGGGCTGAAGCATACACTTCAGCCCTTTTTTTATACTTTCATATACACGGGAACATCATAGTAAAGCGTATAGTCATCCAGCAGTGAGTATAAGCCGTACATGCGGTTTACCTGCTTATACGCCCAGCCGATGTCTGTCGCATACTGATGGGCCGCGGCTGGAGACCATCTCATTTTATACAGCGTATCCTGCTCGTATGAAGGATTGTGAATATAAGACGCACCGATAAATTGGGCTCCGCCGATAATCGCGGCTTCCGGAGTAAACCAGCCTTGATTATACGCGTATTGTGCGCCGTAGTAATTCGGGTTGCTGTCATAAGCCCCGATGCCGTACATGTTGTAAACCTTTTTACCATTATACATAATGCCGTTCGCAAGCTCTGACGTGCCATTGCCCGTTTCAAGCAAAGCATGCGAAATCAAATACACTTCATTGATGCTGTATTTGCCGGCGGCTGTAATAAAGGCCTGGCCTTTCCCTGTCAGTATTCCTTTATTGACCAGCACTTTTTGATTCAGTTCCGATGCGTTCAGTCCGGCTGTCTGAGAAAGCTTCAGAAATTGAAAGTAATACTTGCTGTCTTGTGCGAAGTGAGCCGGATTGACATACTGCCCGACTTCGTCACTGCTGGCGTTTCTCCAGCCCATGCTGAGTTTGGCCCAGCCGTTTGTCTGGCCTGTGATGCTGACTTTATCGCCTTTTTTCAACTGCCCGATAATATTGCCGGAGCTGACTTCCGGGGTTGACCGGACGTTCAGGACGTCGGCTGTGACCGTTCCGGAGGCCGTATTGATGTACGTAAGCGATGCATAAGCCGCGGCATCAGTCTGCGGGCTGACTGTCATTTGTTTTTTGACCATATCTGCCAGCGAGATGTTGTAATTGGTATTCATGATTTGCGGTCCGTTTTTTATTTTCAAAATAGCCATCGTCCACCCGTACAGCTTTTTCAGCTTTTGGGAGGCGGCGTCCGCTGACTGCGCTCCCGTGAATTGATCGCGAATGCGGAGTTCATAAACCGGATGGCTTTCACTCGTATAGCCGGCCTGTAATTGTTTGGCGCTGAAAAAGCTCATGCTTTTATTTAAAACGGTTTTACTGCTGAATGTTTCGGTTTTGATGACGTACTGTGCAGACCCGGTTTTCCCCGTCTCCTTCACAGTGCCGGCCGCTTTGTTTTGCTTGAAAAAAGCAGTCACGCGGTCAATGTCTTCCTTTTTAAGCAGCGGTGCCGTTTCAATTCTGAATTGTGTATACGCCGCTTCACCTGTTTTCTGTGCGGAGGCGGATACTTTTTTCCCTTTGAAAAAGTCCAGCGAACGATTGATTTTTGCCGTATCCAGCAGTGATTCAGTTGTGACTTGGTACGTTGTGTCCGTCTGCTTGGATATCGTTTTTGTAATGGCAGTCAGTTTATATCCCGCCAGCAGATTCAATCCTTTTTTTATCTTCGACTGGTCTGCCGTCTGCTGAGAAAGCAGCTGATATTCGTTTTCTGCTGTTTTTCCCGCCGCTGTTCTTGCCGTCTTTACATGCTGCTGGCGGAAATACGCCTCCGCTTGATCTGCCTGCGCAGCGGTAAGCTGCCCTGCCGTGATCCGATAAACGGACACTGATGCTGTCTTTTTGACAGGCGATGCGTCGCAATGCCATTTTTTCTTTTTAAAGAAAGCTTGAACGCTTTTCAGCTGCTTAGCCGTCAGTCCGCTCATCCCGACCGTATAATTATTTTTCTTGCCGGCTTTTTGATAGCTTCCGCTGACACCCGTATTCTTCTTGATTTGGGTAATAGCATTTTGTACGGCGCTTACTCCGTTAAAATATCCTGACTGCACGTTGTACACGGTTGCTGTTTTGCTTTGGGCATACTTTTGAACGTTCCCTTTGACGCCCGTTTTCTGCTGCAGCTGTTTCGCTAAACCAGCCGCATCATTTGCATTTGAGATGTCAGAGGCTGTCACGGTGATATTCGGACTGGCCTTTGCCGTGACTTTCAGCGACGACTGCAATCCTGTTTCCTTTTGAAAATCAGTTTGGATTTGAGCGGCTTTTTGATCGCCGGAGATTGTTCCTGATTGGATCTGAAACCGGGCTGTTTCCCGTTTGATCTGACGGTATGACGCTTTCACGCCCGTCTGCTTCGTCAACGCTTGCGAGAGCGCTTTTGCGTCTGCTTCGGCCGCCATCTCAGCAGTCACGACCTGCATGTACGGCTGTTTTGTCCCCGCCGTCTTGACGGCGCCGGTCACGCTCGTTTTTTTCGTCAGTTCGGCAAGAAGATTTTTCGTCTGCCGCTCGTCTGATAGAACGCCTGATGTGACGGTCACGTACGGCTGTTTGCTTCCGCTTGCGCTGTAAGTGCCGGCCACACCCGTCTGCTTCGTAAAATCTTTCAGCACGGTTTTCGCATCCGTTTCATCGTGTAAGCCTGAAGCTGAGATTTGATAAGTGAGCGGCGTATTTCCGGCTTTCTTTGCGTCAGCCTGCCACCCCGTATCCTTTTTCAATTTCGCTGCCGCTTGAAGCGCCTCGTTCTCAGAACCAAATTGCTGCTTCGTTTCCAGCTCGTAAACGGAGTAGTCGCTGTATGCGGCCTCAGCGGGCTGTGCAAGGTTGCAAAAGACAAGGAAAACGGCGGACAATAACATAGGTGCAACGAATCTCTTTTTCATTCCTTCTCCTCTTTCTGATTCAATTGGTTTCTATCAAACTAGTTTATTTATCGGCCGGCCTTCTTCATTTTTACAGAGAGAAATCACCCAATTTTCCAAATAAAAAAAACTTAATCCCAGAGCTGGGATTAAGTTTGGTTTTATATATGAGAAACGATGATCGTGCAATCTCCGTTTATCGTAAAGTCAGGCATCTGATCCGGCAGTATGAAATGCGCGCCTTTTTCAAGCTTGGCGGACTTGCCTTCACAGATGATGGAGCCGCTTCCTTCTGTGACGCTGCACAGCATAAACGGAGCGTCCTGGGTCATTTCCGCCGTCCCGCTGATATCCCATTTGTATACAGAAAAATATTCTCCCTGCACAAAGGTTTTGATGGTGACGCCTTTTCTCGTTTCAGTTGATTCATCTAAAAATCCGTCCACATGAGGAACGGTCGCGGCGTTGACGGCATCGCGGATATGCAGATCACGCGTCCCGCCGTTCTGATCTGTACGCCCGTAATCATATATCCGGTAGGCGGCCTCTGAATTCTGCTGTGTTTCAAGCACGAGCGCCCCCGCGCAAATGGCATGGATGGTTCCGCTCGGCACATAATAAAAATCGCCGGGTTTGATCTTCACGCGGCGCAGCAGGCCTTCCCAGTCACCGCTGTTAATCATGGTGACAAGTTCCGCTTTCGAACGGGCCGTGTGACCGTATATGATTTCCGCATTTTCTTTACAGTCAATAATGTACCAGCACTCAGATTTCCCCGTTTCGCCCAGTCCATGCTCCTCGGCGTCATAATCGTCAGGATGGACTTTAACAGACTGATGATGTTTGACGTCCAGTATTTTCGTCAGCAGCGGAAAACGGTCCCCTTCCGTTCCGCCGAATAATTCTCTATGCTGATCCCACAGTTCCATCAAGGTTTTCCCTTGATACGGACCGCTTTTGACCGTGCTCATTCCGTGCGGATGGGCTGATATCGCCCAGCATTCGCCGGTTGTTTCTGAAGGTATGTCGTATCCGAATCGTTCGCGTAATAACGTGCCGCCCCATAGTTTTTCTTTACATACAGGCTGTAAAAAAATCGGCTCTTGCGTCATGTTCGTTCCCCTCCCCTTAAAAAGCGGCTCATATCCCATTCCCCCTGTGTCTTTTTTAAAACACGGAGGGAGCCGCGGTTAAAAACAATATGTATAAAATGGCTGACCTGCTCATTATACCATTCGGATGGGGCGGAATGCTCAGTCATTTCCTATTCCAGAATAAAATGCCTTGTTTGTTGCAAATTAAAATAACTGATGGAAAGGGGGGAACATTATGACGATACATGCGGAGCTCGGCAAAAACCTTGAAGCGCTGAAAAAACGGTTCGGCCAAAGCGATGACATGATGTTTTATTCGTTTACGTACGGAAACGGCAAATGTGACGCCTGTCTTATATATATAGACGGACTGACCGACAATCAATTGCTTGCGGAATATATTATTTCGCCCGTGCAGGCGGCCGCCCGGCATCAAGAGGAGCCGGCTGAAACAACGCCGTCATCCATCTCTTTCGGCTATCGTCACACCCGGCTTTCTTCACTTAAGGACGCGGAGGCAGACATTTTCTCCGGCAAATCGGTTTTGTTGGCGGAGGGATGGGAGGAAGCCCTTTCGTTTGAGACGGAAACATTTAAAATGCGTGATATTGAAGAACCGGCTTCAGAAGTGCTTGAACGGGGGCCGAGGATAGGTTTTGTCGAAAAGCTCCGAACGAACACGGCGCTGTTGCGCGAGCAGTCCGGTGATCCCAACCTCCAGATCAAAGAGATCACACTCGGCGAACGGACAAAAAAGCGGATCGCCGTTGCCTACATTCGGGATATCGCGCCTGATGATGTTGTAAAAGAAGTGATGAAAAGACTGGATTCGATCACCATTGATGACATTCCGGAATCAGGAGCGATTGAACAGCTTATTGAAGATAACACGTATTCCATTTTTCCGACCGTCTTGACGACCGAACGGCCAGACCGGGTTATGGGCGCTCTTTTGGAAGGAAGGGTCTCCATTCTTGTAGACGGAACGCCTTTTACCCTTTTGGTGCCGGCGACCATTGATGAATTTATCCACTCACCGGACGATTATAATCAGCGGTGGGTTCCGGTTACCTTTCTCAGGCTGCTTCGGTACACATGCATTTTAATCACGATTTATTTACCCGGCCTTTACATATCGCTCGTTACGTTTCACACGGGGCTTTTGCCGACGAGAATGGCGGTTACGATTGCCGGGAGCAGATTGAATGTCCCGTTCCCTCCTTTTGTTGAAGCGTTCATCATGATTTTTACGATCGAGATGATCAGAGAAGCCGGACTCAGGCTGCCGAAGCCGATCGGACAGACGATCGGCCTGATCGGGGGCGTGGTGATCGGGCAGGCGGCCGTTCAGGCGAATATTGTCAGCGCGATGATGGTCATTGTCGTATCCGTTACGGCATTGGCTTCTTTTACGGCGCCCTCCTATGCGTTCAATTTTCCGCTGAGGCTCATCCGTATTTTTTCGATGATTTTGTCGGCGATATTAGGTTTATACGGACTGATCATGTGTTATCTGCTTGTCGTCGGCCATCTGATGCGTCTGAAAAGCTTCGGTCAGGACTATCTTATTCCGATCATGGCGCAGCCTGGCCAAGACTTAAAAGATACGATCGTCAGACTGCCGACGCCTCTTTTGAAAAAACGGCCGACTAGAAAAGAGACGAAAGATAAAATCAAGCAAAGGTGATCCCCATGAAAAAACCGGAAGACAAGCTGTCGTTTATGCAGACACTTCTCATGGTAAGCGGAACAATGATCGGAGCGGGCGTGTTAACACTGCCTCGCTCCGCCGCAACAGCGGACAGTCCGAGCGGATGGATCATTATTCTTGTGCAGGGTGTCGTGTTTATCGGCATCGTCCTGCTCTTTATGCCGTTTTTGCAGAAAAACAGCGGGGAAACCATATATGAGCTGAATCAAAGCATCATGGGACGCGCCATCGGTTCTCTTCTGAATTTATTCATCAGCTGTTATTTTGTCGTCACCGTCTGTTTTCAAGCCCGTTTTCTAGGTGAAGTCATCAATTACTTTTTACTGAAAAATACGCCGATGGGTGTCGTCATATTCATCTTTCTGGCGGTCGGCATCTACCATGTGACCGGCGGGGTCTATCCCATTTCAAAGCTTTATGCCTATCTGTTCCCGGTTACGATCGTCATTTTGATTATGCTGCTTATATTCAGCCTGAGACTGTTTAAGCTGGATTTCGTCCGCCCGGTCATGGAAGGAGGCTACAAAAGCTTTTTTGAGATGTTTCCGCGGACCCTTTTGTATTTTTCAGGACTTGAGGTGATTCTGTATCTGGTGCCGTTTATGAAAAATCCGAAGCAGGCGAAAAAGGCTGCTGTCTTCGGCATCGCCAGCGCAGGCTTATTTTACAGCGTTACGCTGCTTGTCGTCATCGGCTGTATGTCGGTCGCTGAAGCCAAAACGGTGACGTATCCGACCATTTCCCTGATTCACGCCTTAGAAATCCGGGGTATTTTCATTGAGCGGTTTGATATCTTTCTTTTAATCACGTGGACATGCCAGCAGTTTACCTGTATGCTCGGCTCTTTTAAAGGGGCGCATATCGGATTAAACACCATTTTCAGACTGAAAAATAAAAACAATGCCTGGCTGATGGGGAGCTTATTGGCAGTGACATTCGGCCTTTCGATGTACCCCGATGATATCAACAGCGTGTTTGCATTCGCGAATATTCTCGGGTATACGTTTTTTGCCGTCATTATGATTCCTTTTCTCATCTGGTTTGTCAGCTGGATGAAAAAAATAGCCGGGAGGAAACAGACGTCATGACACTTTTCATAAAATGGGCGGCGGCGCTTTTCATACTGATGACGCTTTCAGGATGCTGGGACGCGAAGGAAGTCGAAAAGCTATCTTTCGCCCGGGGACTGGCGATAGACGAGACGAGTGACCGCCGATATAAATTAACCTATCAAAACCTGCTGCCCCAAAGTGAAAACAGCCAGGCTTCCGGCCGGCCCGTGTTTGTCAATGTGACGACGCGGGGGGATACCATTCTTGAAGCCGTCAGTGAAGTCGCTTTAAAAGATCCGCCCGTTTACAGCGATCACTTAAAAGTGCTGATATTCAGCGACAAATTGCTGGCCGACCAAAATATACTGCAGATGATGAATCATTTTATCCGCGATGATGAATTAAGGAGGAGCAGCTATCTCTTCGCGGTAAGAGGAAAAGCGTCCGATATTCTGACGGAGCCGACGCCGAATCAGCAGCAGCCCATGCCCGCGGAAAAGCTGATCGACCTTACGAACAACGGAAACTACAACGGGAAGATTTTACAACCGCTCCGAATCGGGAGAGCTTCAATTTACTGCCATAATAAACGCAGTTTTCTCATTCAGGCCGTCAGCAATCAAAAAGGAAAAACGGTGTATGACGGAGCGGCCATTATCAAAAACGCAAAACAAAACAGATTGGCGGGCTTTCTGTCACCATACGAAATACAGAGCCTGAATTGGCTCATGGGGACGATACGGGGCGGCGTGCTGCCCGCTTTGGATAAAGGGGGGCACCCGATTACCTTCGAGATCAAAAAATCAACATCCGCCATCACTCCCAGGCTGAAAAACGGGAAGCTGTCATTTCATGTAGCGGTAAAAACAAAAGGACTTTTGTCAGAGGATCAATATGCCGGAGAAGATTCATTCGATCAGCACTATTTAAACGGGCTGGAAAAGATTTTCGAAAAAAAACTGAAAAGCGATGTGAAAGAAGTCATCGATAAGCTGCAGAATCAATATGAAACGGACCCTGTCTTCTTTTCTGACAGAGTCCGCATTCAATATCCCGACTATTGGAAGAAAGTAAAGCATCATTGGGATGAGACCTTCTCCGAAGCGGCCTTTGACTATGATGTTTCCATTCAGATTACCAACTTCGGAACGATGGGACGGTAGCCTTCAGCGTGTTTTTTCGACACGGAGGAGAATTTGATAAATCCGGCTTTGTTCGGGCAGCTGTGTCACCGGAAATTGCATCGATTGCGCCATTCGTGTGATTTCCTGTAAAAACAGCTGCACCCGCTCATCCACGTGAACATACGTATAGGACTGCTTTTTCACAGCAAATGTCTCTTCCGGAAAGAGCGTGCGCACCGTCTGCGGCGTAAAAAACCGCAAGTGGGTGCGGTCGAGAATGCCGGCGTCTCTGTATGTCCAGTCACCGAGCAGAAGCGGGAACAGCGCTTCGGCGTGGGAAATATTCGGAATGCTGCAAACGATTGATCCGGCAGGCGACAAATAGGATGAGTACGTTTCAATGACGCGCCACGGGTCTTTTAAGTGCTCAAGGATGTCCGCGAAAATGATGCAATCAAAAAAGCCTTCCGGATAAGGAAGCTTCACTTCTTCGACATCTTCCTGCAGCACCGCTTCATAGTGTCCTTTTGCCGCTTGCGCCGCCAGCGGGTGCAGTTCTATTCCGTACAGTTCGCAAGGCTGTCTGTTTTGTAGTTCCAGCCCCGTAGCCCCCGCGCCGCAGCCGACATCAAGTATCCGTTTCGCCTCCCGGGGAACGAGCTCCGCAATTTCCGGTCTCGGATGAGTAAAGTACGTAAAATCAGTGCCCCATTTTTTCGTAAAACGCTGGCGGTTCTCCGAATATAACTGATTGATATTGATATCCTGATTAGCCGTAAACGTCGCGTGCCCGTGGTGATGCACAAAGGCATCGAGGGCGATGTGCAGGCTGTAGCCTTTTTGCAGGGCTCGCAGACATAGGTCATCATCTTCAAAAGAACCGTATCCGAATTGCTCATCGAACGGGCCGATGTCTTCAATGACGCTTTTTTTCACCAGAAGACAGAAGCCGACAAGGCGCAGCACCCGCTTTGTATGATGCTTTTCCCGTGCGCAATACGCCTCCGCGAATGACTCCAGCTCATCAAGCGATTGATACGCGTCATGGATCATTTGCGCGCCGCTGACATAATTGCTGACGGGCCCGACCATACCGGCTTTTTCAGAATGATACAGCACCCTCAGCATGGAGGTGAGCCAATTTTTCGTGACCATCGTATCGTTGTTCAGAAACAGCAGATTTTCTCCCCCTGCCGCTTCGATACCCTGGTTGCACCCTTTGGCGAACCCGAGGTTTTTTTCATTTAGGATGACTTTGACGTCAGGCAGATTTGATATGTATTCTCTCGTTCCGTCTGAGGAACCGTTGTCAACTATAATCAGTTCAATCTTATCTTTGTCGGTGTATCGTTCAATGCTGGCCAGACATTTTTTCGTCAGCTCAAGTTCATTATATGTAAGGATAATAATACTCGTTTTCACCGGCATCCCCGCCTTTATCGTGACTTTATACAACGTATGACATATCCCCGTCATTTATGTGACCGGGCGCCCGCTCGGCATCCGTTTTGAGGGGCCGGTGAATAACCGCCCCCCTAAAACTGAATATTACGGATGAACTGTCCGCCGATTTGATTCTGATCCCGAGCCTCCGTTACGGCTTTTCAGATCCTGCTCAATTTCTTCAAGGCTTTTCCCCTTCGTCTCGGTCACTTTAAACCGGACGAACAGGAATGCCAGTATCCCGATCGCGGCATAAATGAGAAATAAATAGCTGATGCCGACTGCTTCCATTAACATCGGATAGGTTAATGAGACAATCAATGTTCCGGCATGCAGCATCAAAGTGGAGACACCCGTCCCGATACCCCGGACATGCAGCGGGAATAATTCAGGAAGCATGACCCACACGGCAGGCCCCCAGCTGACCGCAAACACAATGATAAACAGGCCTAAACAAATCACCGTTGTCCATGATGCGGCTGCTGAATGTTCAAAGAAGAGATTGACCGCGGCCAATACGAGCAGACTGATGACCATGCCCGCATTTCCGGCCAGCAGCAGCGGCTTCCGGCCGATCTTATCAATGACTTTAATAGCCGCAAGCGTCATGATGACATTGACGGCGCCGATTCCGACCGTTCCCAATATAGACGCGGAATTGCCGAACCCGACACTGGTAAATGTTTTCGGGGCGTAATAAATAATTGTATTTGTCCCGATGAATTGCTGCAAAAAGGCAAGTCCGAGGCCGGCAATCAGCGCGGGTCTCACCCACGGCTCAAACAATTCTTTCAAGCCGCCTTCGTTTTCCTTTTCCGCTTCTTTCATCTGATCAATCTCATCATCAATATTCTTCGTTCCCCGCAATGATGAAAGGATTTCTCTTGCTTTCTCTTCTCTGCCGATCGTAAACAGCCAGCGCGGGCTTTCCGGCATAAATAAGATTCCGATCAGCAGAATGACTGACGGCACAACCGCAAGTCCAAGCATCCAGCGCCAAGCGCCTGCATCGGCAAATATATAGTTCACGATATAAGAAACGAGGATTCCGACCGTAATCATCAGCTGATTCAGCGAAGAAAGCGCCCCCCGTTTATGCTTCGGAGCCAGCTCCGATAAATAGAGCGGAACGATCGTTGTAGATGTTCCGACAGCCAGTCCGAGAATGATCCGGAAAAGAACCATCACCTCTGTATTCGGGGCAAAAGCGACTCCTAAACCGCCTATACAAAACAGCAGCGCCGCTCCCATGATGGCCTTCCGCCTGCCGAACCGGTCGGTCAGTTTGCCGGCGAATCCCGATCCGAGAATCGCCCCCGCCAATAACGAACTGACGACGAGGCCTTCTGTAAAGGCGTTCAGTCCCAGTTCTTTTTTCATAAATAAAATAGCTCCGGAAATGACTCCGGTATCATATCCGTATAACGCGCCGCCGAGTGCGCCGAAAAAATAGAGCCATTTATTCGAGTGTATGCTTTTCATGTTATTTAGACTCCCTTCATCCAACGCTGTATCCGCGCGGAATTGTTCTACTGCTTCTTTTGCCTGTTTCCGTCCGTTTCAAACCTTCCGCACCGTTAATATCCATTATTTTACTAACTATTTTTTACAAAGCGACGAAACATTTCCCGCTTCCTGCCGTCCAATATAATGTGAACCTGATGCAAAAATAACAGTAGATGTTGTCGAAATAGAGAGAAAGATTTGGAATTTTCTCATTTGAAGAGTTGCTCCAAGTCAACAATTATGGTACGCTTCACAAAGAATAGAAACGAGAGGTAATGATATGGAAGAACGATCTCAACGCAGAAAAAAGAAAAGACGCCTCAGAAAATGGGTGAAATTTGTACTGGTATTCGCCGCTTTCTTATTGGTGATCGCCGGTTCCGTCGGCACCTACGCATTTGTGAAATTGAATAATGCGACCAAAGAAGCGCACGTCAGCCTTGACCGCGGCGACCAGTCCGTAAAACGGATCAAAGAATTTGACCCGAAGAAGGATTCTTTCACCGTATTGCTTTTAGGAATAGACGCCCGTGACAGTAAGGGCGAATCAGTAGATGACGCAAGAAGTGACGCCAACGTGCTCGTCACCTTCAACCGGAAAAAGAAAACAGCGACGATGCTCAGCATTCCGCGGGATTCCTATGTCAACATCCCGGGACACGGCTATGACAAATTCGCGCACGCACATGCTTACGGCGGTTATAATTTAACTTATAAAACAGTAGAAAACATGCTTGATATTCCGGTAGATTATGTGGTTGAGAGCAACTTCGACGCGTTCCGCGATGTCGTCAATGAGTTGAATGGCGTCACGGTAAATGTGAAAAGCCAGAAAATTGCCGATCGTATTAAAGTCGATACAAAAGGAAAAGTCGTGCTGAAGCCGGGCGTCCAGACGCTTGACGGTGAGCAGGCGCTGGCTTATGTAAGAACACGCAAAGCGGACACCGATCTGATGCGCGGACAAAGACAGATGGAAGTGCTGAGCGCCATTATTAAAAAATCTAAATCGTTAAGCTCGATCCCATCTTATGACGATATCGTCGACAGCTTAGGGAAAAACTTAAAAATGAACTTATCTCTTAATGACGCCATCGGTCTGTTCCCGTTTATCACATCGCTGAAATCGGTGGATTCTTTGCAGCTGACAGGTTCAGACAGCTATATTTACACTCCTCAGTACGGCAAAAATATTTATTACTTCAAGCTGAATGAGGAAAACCTTCAAGAAGTGAAAACGAAATTAAAAAATGATTTAAACGCGTAAGATGTCACGGCGGGGTTAGCAAATCCCGCCGTTTTTCTGTTGAAAAAAAGGACATGAAGGTATAGCCTTTTAACTGACGGCTTTCTGCTGATTTCGCACAAAGCTGAACATACTACATGAAGCAGCTTTATTTTTAAGGAGGGCATCCATACATATGAAATTGATAGCCATTGACTTAGACGGCACATTACTGAACTCGGACAGTGTGATTTCTCCGGAAAACAGAGCGGCTTTACAAAGAGCGGATGAAGCGGGCATTCTCGTGGCCATCTGCACGGGCAGAGCCACATTTGATGTAAAAGCGCTCTTAAAGGATTTGGATATTCCGATCATTGCGGCAAACGGCGGGACAGTCCATGACAAAGGATACCGCCTCGTCAGCCGGCTCTTAATGGATCAGCAGGCCGGGAAGGATATCGCCGCTTATTTAACGGACAACAACATTTACTTTGAGGTCTATACAGATGATCATCTGCTGTCCCCGTTTGACGGCGAGTCCAAACTGCAGGCAGAACTGGACATTCTGAAAAGCGCCAATCCCAAGGAAGATATTCGGACATTATGGGAGGGCGCAAAGACGCAGTTCAAACAATTCGGCATTAAACCCGTGCAGGATATACAGGCGATTTTTAACGGAGACGAACATGTTTACAAGCTTCTTTGTTTCTCTTTTGATATGGAAAAACTGAGAAACGCCAAAGAAGAAATTACACATCATCCGAAATTATCCCAGACATCTTCCGGGAAACACATTATCGAAATCCTCCCTGCCGGTTCCGGAAAGGGACGTGCTCTGACGGAGCTTGCCTCACTGTACGGAATTGAAAAACAGGATATTTACGCCATCGGCGACAGCCCGAATGATTTCTCCATGTTTGAAGCGGCGGGAAACCGCATCGCAATGGGCAATGCGATTGATGAACTGAAGGAAAAAAGCACGTATATTACAAAAAGCAACGATGAAAACGGCGTCGCATATTTCATCAACCGGCTTCTCGACAACGAGCAATAAAAGGCAAAAGCCAGGTCTTTCACGGCCTGGTTTTTCATGTTTCCCAAAAAAGGAATTCCCAAAAATGAAAATAAATTGTAAGATAAAGAAAAAAGGAGTTTCATGATGTCGAATGCAATCGCTATTATAGGATGTTTAGCTTTTCTCTGCGCAGTCGGATACGGAATATTCCATCTCATATGCAAAGCGGCAAAAAAAGACAAACATTTTTCAAAAAAGCTGTTTTGGCCCCTTCTCATCGGCGGATTTATCCTGCTTCTGACCGGCGCCTCCCTCGCAGAGCCGGACGCCTCGGCCGTGAAGGCAGAGGAGAAATACAGCACCCTTGATACCGCTTATCAAAAATTGACGAAGGAACACCAGGCGCTTGAGAAAAAATATGAAAACATCAGTGCCGCGGCCGAAAAGGAGAAATCCGAAGCCGAAGCCGGCAATGAAGAAAAACTCAGCAAACTCAGCCAAGAGATAAGCGAGCTGAAAAAAACAAACAAATCACTCAAACAAGACAATGAGAAATTAAAAAATTCACAAAAGAAGCTCGAAAAGACCGCTGAAACGCTTCAGTCAGAAAATAAATCTTTAAAGCGGCAGAAAGCAGAAACAAAAACATCCGAAAACGCGGAAACGGCGCAAAACAACGCCCCTTCCTCCGGCGGACATGCCGAGACGAAAGCAGCCGGCACCTCACAGGGATGCGACATTAAAGGCAGCCGGAACGGCATTTATCACACGCCGGGAAGTACATACTACGACCGGACGACAGATCCCGCGGAAATGTTCTGTTCCGTAGAGGATGCGGTAGCGGCCGGATACAGAGCGCCGAAACGGTAAAAGAAAAAGACGTCAGAGACACTCTCTGACGTCTTTTTTTACGGGAGCCGGATGCTGCCCGCATATTTGTCCTTCCAATAAGCGCTTGTGTTCATATTTGTTATGGTAACGCCTGCGGACACGGTGACATGAATCACTTGTCCGTTCCCGATATAAATGGCCGGATTCAGGCTTTCCGCTTTAAAGAAGACCAGATCGCCGGGCTTCAGATCTTGTTTATCGACCGGAACGCCCGCCTGCATCTGCTTGTCCGCATAACGCGGCAGGCTGATTCCTTTCGCTTTTTGATAGATGTATTGAACAAATCCCGCCGTATCAAAGCCGGTTTCCGGTGAAACGCCGCCTTTCAGATAAGAAATTCCGATATGATCGGCCGCTGTGGACACAACGGGATTTTCTTTAGAAATGGCTAAATTGCTGAATCGGCGCACCCCCGTAAAATGTTTTTTCCAATAATCTTCCGACAAGTAAGAAATGGTGACTTTTGCGGAGCGGCTTGCTTGGATGAACCTTCCCTCTCCCGCATAAATGCCCGCATGGGAAATTCCTTTTTTATACGTGTCGCTGAAATAAATCACGTCCCCGGGCTTTATGCCGCTCAGTTTGATTTTCTCACCGACCAGCCACTGCTGTTCCGCAGATCTCGGCAGGTAAATGTGAAGCTTGTTTTCAAAAACATATTGAACCAGCCCCGAACAGTCGAATCCCTCCTCGGGCGTGCTTCCGCCGAATACATACGGAATGTCGAGGTAAAGGGCTGCCTCCTGAACGATCGGATCATCAGCCAGTTCCGGATCTTTTGTAATCCGCTTTGCGCCAAGATATAAATTCATCCAATAACTGCTTTTTTGAAAGCGTGTGACGGTTACGCCTTCAGACGGAGAACTGTGTATCATCTCTCCGTTTCCGATATAAAGACCGTCATGGACGGGCGCGTTTTGTGTTGAATCCGACTTTTTGAAAAACACAAGATCTCCCGGTAAAAGGTCATTTTCTTTGACGGCGGTTCCAATCTTCCATTGATCACTGACCGTTCTCGGCAGATGGATGTTCTGCCTGCTGAAAAGATAATGGATCAATCCGGACGGATCAAAACCGTCCTCAGGCTCTTCGCCTCCGTAAACATATTTATTTCCGACAAGTTTTTGCGCGTCTGAAACGATCAGGACAGAAACTTGAGAATCCGCTTCAGCAATTTCCGTTCTCGTTACTGCGGGTGCCACAAGACAAATCATAAGGCCGGCAAGGATGTACTTCCTCCAGCTTGTGAGCATGTTTTCTATTCACTCTCCTTATTTTTGGTAGTTTTTACATCGGTAACTTTTAACAAATGTTTAGGAGAGTACACAAAAAAAGAATGCCCGATATGGGCATTCTTTACTGGATTCGGAACAAACACTATGCCGGCAAGCGGAATCATGCGCTTATTTTGCGCCCGCTGTGTCCTCTTGCTGAATTTTTTGCATTTCCGTGTCAATTTTTTGTTTTTCCTGATCTGTGAGCTGATCATTGTATTTAAACGCTGACATAAACATAAAGACCATAATGATCGCGGCAAACGGCCATCCCGCTTTAATGATTTTCATTTGTTTTTCACTCCGCTTTCTTTTTTAAGATATCGCTGTGATCCACATCAAACGTTAATTTTCCATCCTTGACGCTCCACTTGAAATTCGATTCTTTCGTCAGTTCACGTACGATCGTTTTATGATTGATGCTGCCTTTTTTAACCGGTGCAGGCGTTGCTTCATGAATATTCATCGGCGTGACTTCAAAGCGTCCCGTGCCGTTTTTCTGCAGATGATATTGAACAAGCGCCGTGTCTCTCGTTCTTGTCCACCCCTGGTCGAATACGAAGTTGCCCAGGCTGTAGAAAATAACGGTGCCGTGGTACATTTCGATCGGTTCTAGCACATGCGGATGGTGTCCGACGATAATATCCGCTCCGGCATCTGACATTGCTCTTGCCAATTGGCGCTGTCTGTCATTCGGATCATTATCGTATTCCTGTCCCCAGTGTGTTTGAACAATGACAAGATCGGCTTTCTTTTTGGCTTTAGAAATCATCGGAATAAACAGCTCTGGATCGGCCGGAAGCACACCCGGCGCATTTCGTTTCGCTGCAAAGCCTTTTCCGGAAACATCAGTGAAACCCAGTGTTGCGATTTTGATTCCGTTTACATCTTGATACGAAATGTTCTGCTCGGCTTCCTTCAGCGTGAGGCCCGCGCCGACAAGTTCAAGATTTTGCTTTGAAAACTCTTCAACCGTATCCCGCATTCCTTGAGGGCCGTAATCCATCGCATGGTTGTTGGCTGCCGTGAGAACGGTGAAATTCATGTCCTTCAATACTTTTACGGCATCTTTGTTTGACTGAAGGTGGATATTTTTTTCTGCTTCTTTGTAGTTCTTTTTATATGTAACCGGGTTTTCAAAGTTCCCCGACACATAGTCGGATGCTTCGAAGAATGGCTTTGCGTAACGGAAGACACTCTCCGTGCCTTTATGCTTTGTCACTTTCTCGACATTCCGGCCCATCATAATATCTCCGACGAATGAGGCTGATACAAGGTCATCGGCATTTCTTTTCACACTCGGCGTTTCCGCCTTCCCTGTCAGGATGCAGACGAACATCAGGCAAAAGACGATCGGCAGCGCGATAAAAACGTGAAGATTGGTCTTCTTTTTCTGCTGTTTGGTCAGCTTCAGCAGTTTTTCTTGAAAGCTTAATTGTTTTTTCATCGTTTGACACACCTTACATTAGATTAAGTAGTAAGCAAACATAATGGCAAAAGTTGCGCCGCTTAAGAACAGCGTGCTGGCAAATGTAATCGTTAATCCCTGTTTCTGAATGGTATTGGCGATCAGACCCGGTACGATGATACCGATTCCGCGGAATTCTGATATCTCAAACGGTACGATCGGGTAAAGGAAATCAAGGGCGATTTTTAAGCAGATTCCCGTTATCAGCATAGCTGCGAACTTTCTGCGTCCGTACAAAATCATAAATCTGGATAAACCGTATTTGACGATCACGTATGTAAGAAGACTCACTAACAATACGAGTAAAATAAAGACCGGCTGGTTAAAAACGAGCCCTAAATAACCCGGCACGACTAAACCGGCAGGTACGATACCTGTTTTTTCCGCGAAAATTAAACTGATTAACACGCCTAAAATAAGTGAGATGTATAAATCTGATCCGAACATTTATCCTTTTCCTCCTAGCTAACGAGCTGTTTCACCTTATACTCTTGAATTTTTTCAATTAATGGTTCCGCTGAACCGTGGATATTGCCGACGCCATATATGACACGGTTTTGCATTCTTGTTTTCAGCACGTCCATGATTTCGTCTGTTGATTTATATTCCAGATCGTGCAGTGTATCGGCAGGAATCTTGCCTTCTTCATAAGCTCTGACGATCGGTTCTGTCGTCTCGCCGATGAGTATGAGTTCCTTCGTTTTAATGTACGGAAGCACGTCGTTTGCGAACTGAATCGTTCTGTCCACACGGTCGGCGCGGCAGTTCATGATAACGATAGGTTCATCTGTCGGGTAGCCGATTTCCTTTACACGTTTCCATATATTCAAAGTAGAAGATGCATCATTTGCGGCAAAGCCGTTTACGAAATGACCGGGCTCCTTCGTGCTGAGCAGCGGCAGGATTCTCATGGCGCCAGGATCAGGCGGCGCATTCAGCATTCCTTTAAACGCCGTTTCTTCATCTATCCCAAGAGCCTGGGCAACGCCGAGCGCAAGGGAAGCGTTATCAGGAAAGACCATATATTCAAATTTTCGAAGGTATTCATCTGTAATTTTAGAGTTATCCGCAATAATGACCTCGGTATTCCGCTCTGCGGCTTTTTCTTTAAAGAAGTCTGTGTATTCACTGTCTGTAATGACAAGGTGACCGTTATACGGTATCGTCGCGGTAAAAGCTTCAGCGATTTCATCAAGCGTCGGCCCCATGACGTCCATATGGTCTTCAAGCACATTCACGATGACGCCGATGTTGGCTTGAAGGAGTTCTTCCTGAAAGATAATCTGATAATCCGGGTTTACCGCCATACATTCACTGACAATGGCATTGGCGCCCCGTTCTACGGTTTCCTTCATTACTTCTTTTTGCTCGCCGATATTCGGGCCCTGCGGTTTCCGTTTGATCGGTTTCTCCTCAGGTGTATCCCAATAGATCATCCTTGCATCTGTTCCCGTCGTCTTTCCGACTGTTTTGTAGCCCGCCTCCATCAGTATTCCGGTCGTCAGCCTTGTTACGGTTGACTTTCCGCGGATACCATTAATATTGACGCGTACTGGCAGAGCATCGATATTCTTCTGATGCCGCCTTTTTTCAATGATTCCGATGATTAGTACGGCAGCACAGGCTATAATGAGTAACCACATTGATTTTTGACATCTCCTTCTGTATTGATAAATTCATTCATCAGTATATAGCTTCACTATGAATTCTCAATCGGCATTATGTAACATAATCTTCCCGCTTTCACTGAGCCAAACTTCTCTATTAGTGACGCTATTCTTCCTATTATCGAATTGCTTTTTTTGGGAATAGGCAGGACTTCAACCTTACTTCAATTTTTCAAAAGAAAAATGAATGCGTTTACATTTCCGCGCAGAAATTCATTTGGACCAATGGAACTATTCGCGTTCCGGAAGAAAAAGATGTAATGATAATCCATCTTTTCCAGCCCGTTTGTATCAGCGTTTTTCGCACTGCGCATACGTTTCGGGACTCTCTGTCCGCTGTGTGCAGACTGCCTGTTTTGTTAAGGATAAGGTCTTAAAGTCATTCATTTTTCCCCCGTATCCTGCTTTCAGTCCCATTCCAAAATAACTAGCGGAATGACTGGTACATGACAGAAAAAGACGGGTCCGGAGTGTTTACAAGAAATACACATTTTATATGCGGAAAGCCTTTCTCCTTTTAAACCATTTACAGGACGTTTATCACTCTTTTGAAATAATTTTAATAAATCTTTATATTCGTTCAAGAAATATTCATCCATAATTGTGAAGTTCTTGGTAAAACATCGAGGAACTCCTCTATTTTATAAAATGCATAAAAAAGGAATACCCGCTGAAAACTACAGATAACCAGGAAAGGAGGCGGTCTGATGTCTGCGGATAAACAAAACAAACGGATTCCCGGCGATTTTGAATCGGCTGTACGGGAAATGCAGGAGCTGATGTGTGTTTGCGGTGATTTTAAAATACGAAGGATCAAACTGCAGAACCGTCATACCGCTTTCTTTTATATTGAACAGATGATAGAAGAACAGAAGCTGAATGAGTTTCTGTTAAGCGACACCCTGCAGAACGGCCCGCTTGAGGAAACGATGAATGCCGTCAGCAGTGCGGAAACGGATGAAACCAGAAAACTCATTGACGGGATTTTGGCAGGCCAGGTTGTTTTTCTCAGCGATGCATCGAGGAAAGCGAAGCTGTTTTCCGTCGGCCAGAATCCGCTGCGTTCCATTATGGAACCAGAATCTGAAAGTATCGTCCGCGGCGCCCATGACGGGTTTGTGGAAAGTTTGGAAACGAACATTCATCAGCTGCGGTTTCACATACAGGACCGCCATCTCTCCGTTCATTATATGGATATCGGGGAAAGAGCCAAATCAAAGGTTGCGGTTATCTTTGTTGAGAATATCGCCAATCCGGAGATTGTGGAGGAAGTGAAGCGGCGCCTGTCATACCTGCGTATAGACAGCGTGCTTGCGCCCGGGATTATCGAGGAATCAATAGAAGATAATTCGTTTTCCATTTTTCCGCAGATCATTCATACGGAACGGCCGGATAAAGCAAAAGCATGCGTGATGGAAGGCTGTGTGCTGATCATGATGGATGGGAGCCCGTCGGCTTTGATTGCGCCGATCACATTCTTTTCTTTTTTTCAATCGCCGGATGACTACAGCACGAGATGGATTTCCGCCAGTTTTTTAAGAGTGCTGAGATTTTTCGCCTTTATGATCGCGATTACGCTGCCCGCTTTTTATATCGCGCTGATTGCATTTCATTTTGAAGTCATTCCCAACGATCTGATTATCACCATGAAAAATTCGATTGTTGATATTCCCTTCCCTCCGCTGATAGAAGCCATGATTATGGAGATTACGATTGAACTGATCCGCGAAGCCGGTATCAGGCTGCCGAAACCGATCAGTCAGACGATCGGCATTGTCGGCGGTCTCGTGATCGGTGACGCAGTCGTTCAGGCGGGACTCATTTCTAATATGATGATCATCGTCGTAGCCGTTACGGCCGTTTCTTCTTTTGTGCTTCCTTCATATGAAATGAGCACGTCCATCCGAACGCTCAGATTTCCGCTTATGTTTCTGGCATCTTCGTTCGGTTTTATCGGCATCGCACTCGGCTTCGGGCTTATTCTGATGAACCTGTGCAAGCTTGAATCACTCGGCGTCCCTTACTTATCATCTCTGACGCCGTTTCATTTCAGCGACTTGAAGGATGCATTTATCCGGCTGCCGGCTTGGTTTATTAAAAGAAGGCCTTTTTATTTGAGACCGCAAGACTCAAAGCAGATAAAACATGTTCGGGGGTGGAGAAAAGATGAAGCCTAAAAAAATCAGCCCGCTTCAAGGCGTGTTTTTCATCAATCAGACGCAGATCAGCATCGGCATTTTGGCGCTGCCCCATTTACTGATGATGAAATCGGGAAGCAGCGGATGGATTTCCATTCTGCTTACCGGATTGCTCGTCCAGCTTACATTCAGCCTGTATATGATATTATTTCACCGGTTTCCGAAGCTGAACCTGTACGAAATGCTGGAGGAGGTATTCGGAACACTTGCCGGCAAAGGGGTGCAGGTGCTGTATATTTTATATTTCGCGTTTCTCTGCACGCTCATTCTTTCTGTATTTACACGGATATTGGATATCTGGGTGCTCCCGCAGACTCCGAATTGGGTGGTCAGCTTAATGCTGATCCTCGGTTCTGTCTATATCGCCCAAGCCCCGCTGAATGCGATCGCCAGGTTCAGCTTTATCTTAACGCCGTTTTTGCTGCTGATCTCTCTGCCGATTTTATACACGCTGGGAAAAGCCGATATCACATACATTATGCCGATTTTTCACGGAACCGCAAAAGACATGCTTACCGGGGTGCAGCAAACACTTGTCAGCATTACCGGCTTTCAGGCGGCGCTCGTGATCGGGCCCCTTATCAACTGCACCGTCAGCCAGCGCTACAAAATACTGACGATTTCAAACATCTTGATTATCCTTTATTACCTGTATATCACCCTTACTTGCTTTGTCACAATCAGCCCCGAAGAAATAAAAATGATCCCGGAGCCTGTGCTGTACCTGTTAAAAACCGTTTCATTCAGAATTATCGAACGGACGGATCTGCTCTTTTTGACGTTTTGGTTCGTGACCGTCTTTTCAACACTGGCCAACGTGTTTTACTTGGCAAGCACCGGCATCGCCAAGCTGTTCAATCAAAAAGACCACAGCCGGTTTGTTTATCCGCTGGCCCTGCTCGTCTTCCTTCTGTCTATTTGGGCCACAAGCACGGATAAAACGATACAGCAGCTTGATCAGTTTTTCCGCATTTCCGATATAGTGTTTGTGTATTTGTTTCCGTTGTTTATGGTATTGATTGTCCTTGTACGCAAAAAGGGTGTCCGCCATGCGCATTAAAAAAGCGGTTCTTATCAGTCTCATGTGCGCAAGCCTGACACTTGCGGGATGCTGGGATCAAAATTTGCTGAAAGATATTTCTCTCGTGCTGACCGCAAGCCTTGATGTTGATCATGACGGTAAAAATAAAATCGGCATCACCTATCGGAAGGTTCAGTCGTCCCAGGCGGAACAGGAAACGGGCGGCTCATTCATTACGACGGTGCTCAGCGCTTCCGGGCACACCATCCGTGAAGCGCGGTTTCAATTGGATAAGCTTGTCGATCAGCGCATTGACACGTCCAAGCAAAGAGTCTTATTAATCGGTGAGAAAATGGCGGAAAAACCGCTTTTTCCTTATCTCGATGTCTTTTACAGAGATCCGAAAAGCCCGCTTCTCGCTCATCCGGCGGTTGTAAAAGACGGCGAGGCGATTGAAGTGCTGAAGCTGATCGTCCGGCAGAAATTGATCGTCAGCAAGTACTTAACGAATTTATTAACAAGCGCTAATGCGGAATCAAATATCAGCATGGAAAATTTGCAATCCATCCGTTCAAGCATGCTGACGGCTGATAAGGATTTCGCCCTTCCTTATTTATCGATTAACGGACAGACGATAAAGGTAGAGGGTTCTGCCCTGTTCAGCGGCCAGCGGAAAGTGACTGAGGTGCTCGGTCAGGATTCGACCCTCCTGACCCTTTTAAGCGGGCAATTTAATAAATCGGCTAATATTAATCTGAAGCTGTGGGACAAATACAAAATGGATATTGAAAATTATCTTTCTCTCGGCATCACGGATGCCACGCGAAAGATTGTATTTATAGATACAGATCCGCAGCATATAAAAGTGAAAATCCGTTTAAAACTGAATGCACGCGTCTTGGAATATCCAAAGGACAAGCTGAATTCTTATACGGCAATCGACCAAATGAACAAACAAGCCTCAACAAATCTGAACGGGCAGGCCAGATCGGTGATCAGCCATATTCAGGAGCACAACTCGGATATCCTCGGCATCGGCCGGAACTATCAAACCCATTATTATGAGCGGGGCAAGCGGCTCAATTGGCGTGAGGTCTATCCTTCCATCGAGATCGTCCCTGATATCAAAGTGAATATCTCGCAAATCGGCATCGTGAACTAAAAGAGACCCCGGTCTCTTTTTTGTTGCCAACCGAAATGATTCGTGTTACTCTTTTTATGTAAACGGTTACATAAATGAAGGAGGAGTGTTTGTTGGCAACGATTAAAGATGTCGCAGGCGCTGCCGGCGTCTCTGTTGCCACGGTTTCGCGTGTCCTCAATGACAACGGCTACGTGCATGAAGATACACGAACGAAGGTCATGCTTGCCATGGAGAAGCTGAATTATTATCCGAATGAAGTTGCCCGCTCTCTTTATAAAAGAGAATCCAGACTGGTCGGGCTTTTGCTTCCGGATATTACGAATCCCTTTTTCCCTCAGCTTGCCCGCGGGGCTGAAGACGAGTTGCAGCGGGAAGGATACCGGCTGATCATCGGCAACAGCGATGAAGAATTGGAAAAAGAACTCGACTACCTGCAAACATTTAAACAAAATCAAGTTGCCGGTATTTTGGCGGCCACCCATTACCCCGACCTTCCCGAATACAGCGGCAGCCTTTACCCGGTCGTATTTCTGGACCGGACAAAAGAAGGCGCCCCAGCCGTATTCAGTGACGGGCGGGCAGGCGGAAAACGGGCGGCTGAGGAAATGCTTCGCGGCAAAAGCACAAGCATCACGCTTGTCAAAGGCCCAGCCCACCTTCCGACCGCTCAGGAACGTTTTAACGGCGCACTTGATGTGCTGCAAAAAGCGGGCGCGCAGTTCAATGTCATCTCTGCCGCTTCATTTTCCATCAAGGATGCCGCCATTTTAGCAGAAGAATTGTTTGCAGCATACCCAGAAACCGACGGAGTCATTGCCAGCAACGACATTGCGGCGGCTGCCGTCCTCCATGAGGCGCTGCGGCTCGGCAAAAAAGTTCCGGAGGAGATTCAGATCATCGGATACGACGATATTCCGCAGAGCAGGCTTTTGTTTCCGCCTCTTTCAACCATCCGCCAGCCTGCATATGAGATGGGAAAAAAAGCGGCAAACCTGCTGCTGCAATTGATAAAGAAAGAGCCGCCGAAAGAGACGGCCATTCAACTGCCCGTGACTTACATAAGAAGACAAACGACGAGAAAGGATGATCACCATGAGTGAAATTTGTGTTATCGGAAGCTGTTCTATGGATCTGGTCGTCACATCCGATCGGCGTCCGAAAGCCGGAGAAACCGTACTGGGCACAGACTTTCAAACTGTGCCCGGAGGAAAAGGCGCAAATCAGGCCGTAGCCGCTTCCCGCCTGGGCGCAAACGTATATATGGTAGGAAAAGCAGGCAATGACAGCTACGGAAAAGCGATTATTGAAAACCTGAAGGCAAACGGTGTCAATACGGACTATATGGAAACGGTTACACATAAAAAAAGCGGAACGGCTCATATTGTGCTCGCAGAAGGAGACAACAGCATCGTCGTCGTAAAAGGCGCAAACGATGACATCTCCCCCGATTATGCCAAAAGTGCGCTGGCAAAACTTCCCGGCATTGATATCGTGCTGATCCAGCAGGAGATTCCTGAAGAAACCGTTGAAGAAGTGTGCAGCTACTGCCGCGCGCAGCAAATTCCGGTTATCCTGAATCCCGCGCCGGCCCGGCCGCTGAAACAATCGACGATTGAGGATGCCGCATATCTTACGCCGAACGAACATGAAGCATCCATTTTATTTCCTGACCGGACGAAAGAAGAAGCGCTCGCCGGCTATCCCGGCAAATTGTTCATTACCGAAGGAAAACAAGGCGTGCGCTACTCAGACGGCACCGCGGAACGGCTTGTTCCCGCCTTCCCTGCAGAAGCGGTCGACACGACGGGAGCCGGCGATACCTTTAATGCGGCACTTGCCGTCGCACTCGCGGAAGGACGGGACATCGAGCAAGCGCTCCTGTTTGCCAACCGCGCCGCCTCCCTGTCCGTGCAGCACTTCGGCGCCCAAGGCGGGATGCCGGCCAGAAAAGAAGTTGAGGAGCTGCTGTCATGAAAAAACACGGAATGTTAAACAGCCACATTGCCAAAGTATTAGCCGATCTCGGGCATACAGACCTCATCGCGATCGCCGATGCAGGTCTCCCCGTCCCTGACGGCGTACCTAAAATTGATTTGTCCTTAACGGCGGGCGTTCCCGCCTTTCGGGACGTGACCGGCCTGGTAGCCGGGGAGATGGCAGTCGAAAAGGTGATAGCCGCTTCCGAGATCAAAGACGCAAATCCTGAGAATGCAAGTTTCATAGAAAGCCATTTCTCAGCGCAGACGATCGAGTACATCTCCCACGAGGAATTCAAACGGCTCACACAGAAAGCAAAAGCCGTCATCCGAACGGGTGAAATGACTCCATACGCCAACTGCATCCTGCAGGCGGGTGTGATTTTCTAGAAAGAAGGGATCCAGCATGCACATCGGCATGACAGACATTCATAAAGCATTCGGCAAAAACCAAGTGCTCTCCGGCGTCTCATTTGAGCTTCTGCCGGGAGAAATCCACGCTTTAATGGGAGAAAACGGAGCGGGAAAATCGACGTTAATGAATCTGCTCACCGGGCTCCACCGGCTCGACAAGGGAAACATTACGATAAACGGAACAAATATGAGCTTCTCCAATCCAAAGGAAGCCGAAAAGCACGGAATCGCCTTTATCCATCAGGAACTGAATATATGGCCGGACATGACGGTGCTTGAAAACCTTTTTATCGGCAAAGAGCTGACGACGGCGTTCGGCGTTTTAGAAACAAAGAAAATGAAAGCGCTAGCAAAATCACAGCTTGAAAAACTGGGAGTCTCTCTTCCTCTTGACCGGGAAGCCGGACAATGTTCCGTCGGACAGCAGCAGATGATTGAGATTGCCAAAGCGCTGATGACAAACGCCGAAGTCATTATTATGGACGAACCGACCGCGGCGCTGACCGAACGGGAAATCAGCAAACTGTTTGACGTGATGACGGCGTTAAAGCGGGACGGCGTATCCATCGTCTATATTTCGCACCGAATGGAAGAGATATTTTCGATTTGCGACCGGATCACCATTATGCGGGACGGCCTCACTGTGGATACGGCGCATATTAAAGATACTAATTTTGATGAAGTGGTCAAACAAATGGTCGGGCGGGAGCTGACCGATCGGTATCCGACTCGCACGCCGTCACTCGGCGATAAGGTGCTCGAAGTGAAAAACGCCTCAAAAAAAGGAAGCTTTTCACAGATCAGTTTCCATGTGAGCGCCGGAGAAATCCTCGGCGTTTCCGGCTTAATGGGTGCCGGACGGACAGAAATCATGAGGGCGCTGTTCGGAATTGACAGGCTCGATTCCGGAGAGATCTGGATTTCCGGCCGAAAAACCGGCATTCGGGGTCCGTACGATGCCATTCGCAAGGGACTCGGCCTGATTACGGAGAACCGCAAAGATGAAGGGCTGCTGCTGGATACGTCCATTCGTGAAAATATTTCATTGCCGAACCTGACCAGCTTCTCTCCGAAAGGCATCATTGACCGAAAACGCGAGGCGGAGTTCGTTGAGCTGCTCATCAAGCGTCTGACCATTAAGACCGCATCTCCGGAAACCGCCGCCCGGCATTTATCAGGAGGAAATCAGCAAAAAGTCGTCATCGCCAAATGGATCGGAATCGGCCCGAAAGTTCTCATCCTTGATGAACCGACAAGAGGCGTCGACGTAGGCGCGAAAAGGGAAATCTATTCATTAATGAATGAACTGACCGATCGCGGAGTCGCCATCATCATGGTGTCTTCCGAGCTGCCGGAAATTCTCGGCATGAGTGACAGAATCATCGTCGTCCACGAAGGGCGCATCAGCGGAGAAATCAATGCGGCCGGCGCAACACAAGAACACATCATGACACTTGCCACGGGAGGGCAGCAGAATGAAAACTGAACCAATGACATCAACTGAACAAAAGCGATTTTCCATTCATACCTTTACGCAAAAACTCGGTCCGTTTCTCGGCTTACTGATTCTTGTGCTGATCGTTTCCGTTTTAAACCCGAGTTTTCTTGAACCCCTCAATATTCTCAACCTTCTTCGGCAGGTTGCGATTAACGCTCTGATTGCATTCGGAATGACGTTTGTCATTTTAACGGGAGGCATTGATCTCTCTGTCGGAGCCATCCTCGCCTTATCGAGCGCATTGGTCGCAGGTATGATGGTCTCAGGCATCGATCCGATCTTAGCCGTCATCATCGGCTGCGCGATCGGCGCCGTACTCGGCATGATAAACGGATTATTAATCACAAAAGGAAAAATGGCGCCGTTCATCGCCACTTTGGCGACAATGACCGTCTTTCGCGGACTGACCCTCGTCTATACGGACGGAAATCCGATTACGGGGCTCGGTTCAAATTACGCATTTCAATTATTCGGGCGCGGTTATTTTCTCGGCATTCCCGTACCTGCCATTACGATGCTGATTGCATTTGCGGCCCTGTGGGTTCTTCTGCACAAAACACCGTTCGGCCGCCGGACATACGCCATCGGCGGCAATGAGAAAGCGGCGCTGATATCGGGAATCAAAGTGCCCCGCATCAAGATCATGATCTATTCTCTGACAGGTTTATTATCGGCGCTGGCAGGAGCGATTCTGACATCACGCTTAAATTCCGCACAGCCGACGGCCGGGGAATCATACGAGCTGGACGCCATCGCAGCGGTCGTTCTCGGCGGAACGAGCCTATCCGGTGGCCGAGGGCGCATCATCGGTACGCTGATCGGGGTTTTGATTATCGGAACGCTGAACAACGGCTTGAACCTTCTCGGCGTATCATCTTTTTATCAGCTCGTCGTCAAAGGAATCGTCATTTTAATCGCGGTGCTGCTGGACCGCAAAAAATCGGCATAGTAGGAGGACCATTATGAAGAAAGCCATCATCACGATCGCGGCATTATCACTGTTTTTGCTGTCCGCCTGTTCACTTGAACCGCCACAATGGGCAAAACCGTCAAACACAAAACATAAAAAAGAATTCACTATCGGGCTCTCCGTCTCTACATTGAACAATCCGTTCTTCGTTTCATTAAAAGAAGGCGTTGTAAAGGAAGCCAAAAAACGGGGCATGAAGGTCATTATTGTCGATGCCCAAAATGATTCATCTAAACAGTCAAATGACGTAGAAGATTTGATCCAGCAGGGAGTCGATACGCTGCTGATCAATCCGACCGATTCATCAGCGATTTCAACAGCCGTTGAATCGGCAAATTCCCTCGGCATTCCCGTCATTGCGCTTGATCGTTCAGCCGAACACGGCAAAGTCGAAACGCTTGTCGCCTCTGACAATGTCAAAGGAGGAGAAATGGCGGCTGACTACCTCGCCGATCAGCTCGGAAAAGGCGCCAAAGTGGCTGAATTGCAAGGGGTGCCGGGCGCATCCGCGACACGGGAACGCGGAACGGGCTTTCATCATATTGCCGACAAAAAGCTGGATGTCGTAACAAAGCAAGCGGCGGATTTTGACCGTACAAAAGGATTGACCGTCATGGAAAACCTGCTGCAGGGACATCCGGATATTAAAGCCGTGTTCGCCCATAATGATGAAATGGCACTCGGGGCGCTCGAAGCGATTAACAGCTCGGGCAAACACATTTTGGTCGTCGGTTTCGACGGAAATAAAGATGCGATTTCTTCCATTAAAAACGGAAAGCTGACAGCCACGGTCGCCCAGCAGCCGGAGCTGATCGGAAAACTGGCAGCCGAAGCGGCGGAGCAGGTGCTCAAAGGAGAAAAAGTCAAAAAAACCATTTCCGCTCCATTGAAACTTCAAACACAAAAATAACCGGCCGATGTTTAGACTTCCGGTAAAACGTGAAAGGATGAAGTAAAAGGAGAGATACAGATGAAGAAAACAGCCAAAGCGGCATCCATTCTGACCCTTGCAGCGGGAATAACAGCGGCTTCAGCTGCCGGAATAACGCCTCTTCCGGAGACACACGCGCAAGAAGCGGTCAAAATTGACGATCTGTACAGCTACCCGCTTGACTCTTATCTCGTTTCCGCGGAAGCATTGAACGTCAGAACAAAAGCATCAGCAGCCAGTCCGAGAGCTGATACCCTTCATTTAGGCGACAGCTTAAAGATCGTTTCATTCCAGAACGCTGACTGGGCAAAAGTACATTATAAAAACGGAAAAACAGGATTTGTATCTACTCATTATATTGTTAAAGAAGCAACAACCGTAAAAACGACGGCAAAAACAAAAGTATATACAGACAAACAAGCGGTCAAAGCTTCCCTTGCTAAAAACACGAGCGTTTCTTTCCTCGGATGGAAAAAGACATCCGGCGGCGGCATTGATTTCGGCTGGGCGCTTGTCGATTACGGGGGCGCAACGGGATATATCAGCACAAAAGATCTGCAAAAACTGACATAATATCAAAACGGTTTTCGCAAATTCAGCGCGAAATCCGTTTTTTCTTTCTTGAGCAGTCAGAAACGTCTAAGGTTCGAAATATTTCTCAGGAAATATTGTCGGATGAAGATGAATGCATACAACTCTAAAATGGCTTCTTTATGTAATCCGCCAGGCGTTTGGCATTGTCACGGATAGCCGCAGCATCGGCGCTGCTTACCCCGTACATCGCAAAAGCCGGCAAATAGGTCATACCCGTAAAATTAGCCATTGCCTGAAACGGCCTTAAGAGCTCGCTCAGTGAAAAATGGTTAGACCCGCCTGCCTGATATGCATCCTCTCCGGCACCTACGGAAACAGCCAGCAGCAATTCTTTGCCGTGCAGCGCCTTTCCTTTGGAGCCGTAAGCCCATCCATACGCCAGCACATGATCCATCCATGTTTTTAAAAGCGGAGGCGCACTGTACCAGTACAGCGGGAATTGAAATACGATCCGGTCATACTGTTCACACAGCTGCCGTTCCTTTTCCGCATCTATTTTCCCGTCCGGATATTCTTTATAAAGCTCACGGACCGTGATTTCATCATGATTTTTTAATTCTTCTGTCCACGCCTTATTGACCGCTGAGTTGTTCATGTCAGGATGAACCGCTAATACCAATACTTTCACAGCTACCACACCTTTCCCTTTTGACTGTATTTTACCTAATCTTTGCCGGTTCAGCCAAATAAAAAGAAAGCCCCCGAGAAAAATGGGGCTTTCTTTTTTAATTTATTCCGGGCTTCCTTCGGTTGTTTCGATGTCCTTCGCAAAATTCGGATTATCTAAATTTGCGTTGAAAAAGTCCGCCGTATTCGGAAGCTTGAGGTTCATATTCATTTTTTGAGAAATGGTCACTTTACAATCTTTAATGACATAGTCAAACACGTGTCCGCCGGAATTGCGTCCTTCATCAATGAAGTGCAGGTGATATCCGGAAACAGCGATGCCGTTTGCGTAACCCGGCGTCCAGAAGCCGGCGATTGTACCCTGGATGTCGTCAAAGTTGAACACAGGCTGTGTTTTTACCGCTTCGATCATCGGAACGTACGGTTTCTCCTGGCGTTCTACCGTTCTTGTCTGCACCTTTTTAAATACGCCGTCTAAACGGATCGCATAAAATAAGTTTTTACTAGGCAGAAGGCTGGCGATTTCCTGCTCGAATTCTTCACGGGTCATTTCGCCGTCGATCGTATGCGTCATATCCGGCGTAAAAAATGTGAATGAGCAGAATGGTGACAGGTCTCCGCCTTTAACAGGCGTAGCCGTACCGTCGCCGCGCAGACGGTAAAATTCTCCGTCAAATCCGATTAATTCGCCGTCCAGTTTGTTGAACGTGCCGATTCCGAAATCACCGAACTTCGGAATGTCAGCCATATCAAAATCTCCGTCATATACTCCGTCCAGCAGAGATGTCATTGTGGATACTTGATAGATCTGATCCTCAGGTGAGCCTTTTTCTCCGCGGCTCATCATATGGATGTCGCTTGCGTTTTTCATATTCCCTTCACTCCTTTTAAATTGGGCTGTTTTAGAAAACAGGTCATGGTGCGCAGAGTGCTAGAGAGCTTTTGCTTTCATTTTTTCTTTGAATTGCTTCGGAAGCATGTCGCTTGATAAATGAACATTGTCACTGTAATCGACAGGAATGTCAATGATGACAGGGCCTTCTGTGTTCAAGCCTTTTTGCAGCACGTCTGCCAGCTGTTCCGGTGACTCAACGCGCAAGCCGGTGGCGCCGAAGCTTTCTGCATATTTTACGATGTCAATGTTTCCGAAATCTACGCATGATGTACGGTTATATTTTTTCATTTGCTGGAATGCGACCATATCATATGTGCTGTCATTCCATACAAGGTGAACGATCGGCGCTTTTAAGCGGACTGCCGTTTCCAATTCCATTGCAGAGAACAGGAATCCTCCGTCTCCTGAAACGGATACGACTTTTTCACCCGGATTCACCAATGTGGCGGCAATCGCCCAAGGAAGCGCTACGCCCAATGTCTGCATGCCGTTGCTGATCAACAGTTTCAGCGGCTCATAAGCGCGGAAGTAGCGGGACATCCAGATCGCGTGAGAACCGATATCGCAAGTGACGGTTACGTCGTCATCAATTGCATTGCGCAGTTCTTGGACGATTTGCAGAGGGTGCACTCTGTCGGATTTATGGTCGCTTGGCGCCTTCTCGCTGTCTGTGAGCATCTGTTTTAATTCGCTCAGCACTTCTTGTTCACGGCTGCCCATATCAAATGTCACAGCGTCGTGTTCAATTTGTTTAACCGTAGCGGCGATATCGCCTAATAATTCTAATTCCGGCTGATAGGCATGATCGATATCGGCCTGGATTTCGTCAAGATGGATAATAGCACGGTCGCCGTTTACGTTCCAGAACTTCGGATCGTATTCAATCGGATCATAACCGATCGTTAATACGACATCCGCCTGTTCAAGCAGAAGATCGCCCGGCTGGTTGCGGAACAGTCCGATCCGGCCGAAATATTGGTCTTCCAGCTCTCTGGACAATGTGCCGGCCCCTTGGTACGTTTCTACGAAAGGCAGTTTTGTTTTGGCAAGCAGTTTGCGGATTTGTTTTACCGCTTCCGGTCTTCCGCCTTTCATGCCGACTAACAGAACGGGAAGTTTCGCCGTCTGGATTTTCGCGATAGCCGCGCTGACCGCTTCTTCCGGTGCAGGGCCTTGTTTCGGCGCCGGCACGCTGCGTACGTTTTTCACGTTTGTGATTTCATTCACAACATCCTGCGGAAAGCTCACAAAAGCCGCGCCTGCCTGACCTGCTGACGCTGCCCTGAAGGCGTTTGTTACCGCTTCTGGTATATTCCCTGTTTCCTGTACTTCTACACTGTATTTTGTAATCGGCTGAAATAGCGCCGCATTGTCCAATGATTGGTGTGTCCGTTTTAACCGGTCTGCGCGAATGACGTTACCCGCCAGCGCCACTACCGGATCACCTTCTGTATTAGCCGTTAACAAGCCGGTCGCCAAGTTGGATGCCCCCGGGCCTGAAGTAACGAGACAAACGCCTGGTTTTCCAGTCAGTCTTCCGACAGCCGCAGCCATAAATGCAGCGTTCTGTTCGTGACGGCATAAAACCAGTTCAGGTCCTTTATCTTTTAACGCATCAAATACTGCATCAATTTTTGCACCCGGAATGCCAAAAACATGTGTGACACCTTGCTCCACTAAGCAATCAACAACAAGCTCCGCCCCCCGATTTTTTTCAGAGGTTTTTAGTTCATTTGTTGCTTTTGCCAACACCCTCACTCCTTATTATGCATATTAAATATAAAATTTTAAGTAATTTGTGATATTATTCACTATACACTCTTTGGAAATTGACCTCCAATATCAATTCGCCGTATGATTAATATGTTTCACGAATAATTAACAAAGAGAAAGGAATGGATAAGGATGGAGCTTCGCCATCTTCAATACTTTATTGCCGTTGCCGAAGAACTTCATTTCGGCAAAGCTGCGCTTCGGTTAAATATGACACAGCCGCCTCTCAGCCAGCAGATCAAACAGCTTGAGAAGGAAGTCGGCGTGACCTTATTAAAGCGCACGAAACGGGTTGTAGAGCTTTCAGCTGCCGGAGAAAGTTTTTTAAAACACAGCAGAAACGCGATCGAAGAAATAGACAAAGCGATTGAAATGGCGCAGAGAACGGCGCGGGGAGAGCTCGGCCGCCTTGTCGTCGGTTTTGTCGGCTCGGCCACATATGAATTTCTGCCGCCGATCATTCGGGAATTCCGCGAAAAATTCCCCTCCGTCAAGCTTGATCTGCGTGAAATTTCTTCTTTCAGACAGCAGGAAGAACTTCTGAAGGGGAACATTGATATCGGCATCCTTCATCCGCCTTTACAGCATTCCGCGTTACATATGGAAAAGGTGCAGAGCAGTCCGTGCATTCTGGCTTTGCCGAAGCAGCACCCGCTTACCGCTAAACAGACAATCGACATTCAGGATTTAAAAAATGAACCGATTATCACACTGTCGAAAGAAACATGGCCGACTTTATACCTAGAGTTTGTAAACTACTGCGAGCAGGCGGGCTTCAAACCGAAAATCGTTCAGGAAGCGACGGAGTATCAAATGGTGATCGGATTGGTTAGTGCCGGTATCGGCGTAACCTTCGTGCCTTCTTCTGCTAAAAAGCTGTTTAATCTCGAAGTCGCCTACCGCGGCATTAATCAGGTGCAGCTCACTGCCGAATGGGTCATTGCCTACCGCAAGGATAATCAAAACCCGATTCTGAAACATTTTCTGGATATTATGAATAAACGTCAGGCTTTATTGCAGGCGGATAAGGAAAATGCATAAAAAAGAGGGCCGCCGAAAGCAGCCTCTTTTTTTTGTGCTTTTATGGAATTTTACTAAATTGGTAGAAACGCTCAGTACACCTTACGACCTGTACCCGTATACATACAGTACAACTGATCAGGAGGGATAAAAATAACGGGGCGGCAATGACCCATCTAAAAGGAGGCAGAACACATTACACATATTACCGTCATTTTGACCCTGATTTCTTTCTTTGTGACCATTATTTTTATATTTTGGAGACCCGGGGGATTAAATGAAGCCGTTCCGGCGTCGCTGGGCGCCATTCTCGTTTTGTTATGCGGAACCGTTTCCTTTCATGATTTGGGGGATATAGGGTCAAAAGTCACCGGAGCATCAATCACCATTATCTCCACAATGATTATGGCGATCGCGCTGGAAAGCTTCGGTTTTTTTAACTGGGCGGCGGCCAAACTGCTTCACCGCGCCAAGGGATCGGGCATCCGGCTTTTTTGGCTGACCAACCTGCTCTGTTTTTCAATGACGCTCTTTCTGAATAATGACGGCAGCGTCTTAATCACCACTCCTATTTTACTATTGGTCTTACAATATCTCGGACTTAAAAGACATCAGAAAACACCGTATTTAATAAGCGGCGTATTAATTGCGACGGCGGCAAGCACCCCGATCGGCGTCAGTAATATCGTCAATTTAATTTCTCTCAAAATGATAGGCATGGACCTTTATTTGTACACCAATATGATGTTTATCCCCGGCACGCTGGGACTGGTGTTTATGGCCTTTCTGCTGTTTGCCGTTTTTTACCGCCGTTTGCCGAAACAGCTCCCCGATATTCCGGTTCATTTTGATTCGCTGGAACACAAACGATATCACCCGCTTCAGCCTCCGCCAGACCCGACCCAAAACAGCCGTACGAACATCATGTTTTGTGTTTTGGCATTTGTATTGTTCGTCCGGATCAGTCTGTTTGCAGCTTCTTACAACGGCATATCCGTTTCGCTCGTGGCTGTCATCAGTTCAGTCATCCTGCTTGGCTGGAGATGGTTTTATTTAAAAATCGGACCGGCAGACTTATTAAGGAAAGCGCCTTGGCATATCTTTATTTTTGCCTTCACGATGTACATTATCATCTACGGACTGCATAATATCGGACTGACGGCGCTGCTTGTTCAGTCTATTGAACCTTATGTCTCACAAAGCATTGCCCACGCTGCATCTATTATGGGCATTGCTACATCCGTCCTCTCTAATTTGTTCAATAACCATCCCGCCTTAATGATCAGCACTTTGACATTAACTGAAATGTCCATCGACCCATTAACCGTAAAAATCATTTATCTGGCTAATATTATCGGCAGTGATATCGGATCATTGCTTCTGCCGATCGGGACATTAGCCACGCTGATCTGGATGCATATCATCAGACAGCACGGCGAAAAAGTTTCTTGGTCAGAATATATCAAAACGACCATTATCGTTGTCCCTCTCACCGTCGTGTTTACCATTACCGTTTTATATGTTTGGATCAGTTGGATTTACCTTTAGCTCCCATAAAAAAACTGCCTGCTGTATAAGAGAGGCAGTTTTATCATTTATGGCAGGTGCATGGTCTTTAAATGATTCAATTTCCAAAAAACAGTATCGCCGTCTGCATTGGTCAATTCAAGAATATTATCTGAGACATCCTGCAACAGCCCCACTTTATTCGGTATATCTCCTAAATCCAGAATAATCAGCTTCCCGATATACCTTTTTAATTGCTCCTCAAAATTCCGGACAAGGGGCACATTAGCGGGAACAACCGGCAGCTCTGAACTGTTTAATGTATACGGCGTCTGCTCATCGGAATAGGGTGTCAGCCATTTCAAATGATGCATCGAGATGAAAAGAGTCTTATAAACCGGAGAGAAGAAAACAAAATAATCATTTAAAACACTTGTCACATACCCATGAATAGAACGGTCTCCCGTAACAAATATTTCTGTAAATCTGCCTTTTATATGCTGGAGGGTATTCCGGTAAGAAAATGAATGTTCCTGTTTTTCGGGATGCGGACTTTTTTTTCTTGCGTACGGTTCTTTATTCTCTTCGTCCGGGAGCGTCAATGTCATCCGCTGAAGATGCAGCAGCGGAATATAAAGAAACGTCCGGCCGTCATGAATCACAATGATATCCTGACCGATATCCAAAAGAGTTCCTGAAAATGTCGTATTCCCCGATATCTCAATATCGACTTGTTTATCCAGAAATCTGCTTAATCCAGCCATTTCATTCCCCCCTCTCCCGCGTTTACGGACAATCTTTCCAATCATTTACGGCCGCGTTTCCACCGATAATCTATTGTCCTTAATACAGTGGCGTAGCTATAAGAGACCTCTTTCTCCCGTTTTGAGGATCGAACGGATCTTGATGATCTTTTCGACTTTTTAGAGGAAGTACGCTTCTCTTCGCGTGATTCTTCTTCATGCGGCTTTTCTTCTTCGGCGCTCTCTTTCTCACCTTTATTCTCGTCGTCTTTATTCTCCTCTTTTTTAGCTGCGCCTTTTGCCCCTTCGCTGATGCTCTTGATATGAAAAGGATAGATCCGCAGCACTTCTTTATCTTTCACAAGAGTGTAGTGGCCGTCGGAATTATCCACAAGTATACCTTCAACGGCTTCAGGACCTCCGCGGTTGATGGATACCCATTTGTGGATCAGGCGTTTAAATATGCCGTGAAAATCATCAGCCATTTCAAATTCCGGGCGCTCCTCCTCTTGGCCGTCCTCTTCTTGTTCCGCGCTGATGCTTTTGACATGGTCGGCGTTAAAATATACAATTCCGTCATCTTCCGTTTCCAGCACGAGAAAATCATCCCCTGTTTCGTGAAGCTTTCCTCTTTTCGATTCCGGACCTCCCTGATTCAATTGCACCGTGCGATTGGTCATCCGGCTGATCAGGTCTTGAAAATCATCAGCTTTTTCACATTCTGCCGCTTCGGCCGGCGATACGGTTTCACTCGTATTTTCCGTCACACTTTTCACGTGTTTCCATTGATAATAAACGATTTTATTATCAACCTGAAGAGCGATATAATCCGATTGAATGTCTGCTAATCTCCCTGTCTTGGACTCCGGGCCTCCCCGGTAGACAGTAATCACTTTTCCTTCCATCGCATGCAAAAAGTTGTCATCAGACCGCTGCCGCTTCGTATTGCGTTTCATCTATTGTCCTCCTAGTCATTTTTCTCATAATGTAAAAAGCATAATGCATATATACGTATCACGATTATTTTCGGGAACTGATTCACCAGCCTATTTGTAAAAAATCTTTCTTCATTTCCAAATCAGATATTCCACCGCTCTAACTCACTGCTGATGAAGGCGGACCGCTCCTTAATGTACTCGCAAATCACTTCAGGCTCCCGGTCAAAGCAATCAATCTCCTCTTTCTTATATGGGTCCTTCGCGACATGCGGCCTGATCTGCTCATACAGTGACATGACCTTCGGCTTCATATATTCAATGGTAAACCGGGTCTGAAGCGTCTCTTCCAAAAGCCGTTTGTACGCTTTGCGGAAATACGGTTCATCCAGAAGCCTTGCAGTCAAGGTATTAAACCCTTGTATTCTGACATAATCGGCCTCCATCCGATCACCGTGAATGTCTCTTCCCCATGTCGCATCGTAATCCCACGGAATGACTTCAAAAAGTCCCGTTTCATGATTCCGGTACAAAGCGTAATTATGAACAAATCCATCGTAGTTTGAGGTAAACACGATGCCCGCAAGCCACCGCAAATACTTATCGGCGTCCAAGTGTTTGACGATCTCCCCCTTGAACTCTGACTTCGGCACAGTATTAATTTTATAGATCATATCCTGCAAGTATAAATCGTCTTCTTTCGTTCCCGTTTTCTTTTCATAACCAAGTTCGAGCGATGTTTTCGTATCCCGCTCCAGATCACTGACGAGGGAGAAATTGGCGTCGTCATCAACCGCGTAAAAAACAGCGCCGTCCGCCAAATTCCGTTTCGCCAGAAAATATTCATCCACTGACTCCAGCTCAAGATACACCCCCTCATGTCTGCCATTGATTTGCAAGGTTACGAAATTCGCCTTTGGTGACAGCGTCCCAAGCTCCGCGAAGAAATCGAGAGACAGCTTATTCCGCATCATCGACGGATCTTTGTATTCAGCGTTTAAATGTATCTCTTTCGCCCTGCGAAATGTTTTCGGCGAATAAAAAGCGATATGATACGATTTTTTCTTAAAATCTCTTATATGAGAGCCGCGGTACGCCAGATCAATGTCAAGCCGTTTTTGATTCACTCTCAGCACCGCGGGCACCGGATCATCATCCCAAATGTCTTTTTTCAGCTCCATTAAGTCTTTCGGGTGAATAAACAGCTGGTATAGAGGCAATGTTGATTGGTCTTTCATCAGTAACCCTCCCTGTATTAATTTAGGCTGTGCTTTTTATATAAAACTCAGCGAATCACACATACACTTTTTTCATCCATGCGTACTATGTGGTAGTAAGGATCGCATCCTTAAAACATATATCATGAGGAGGTTTCAAAATGGGCCACTATTCCCATTCTGATATCGAAGAAGCAGTAAAGTCCGCAAGCACCGAGGGATTGGAAGATTATTTGTACCAAGAACCAAAAAGCAGTAAGAAGAGAAAATCTCGCAGCCATAAAAAATCTCGTTCTCACAAAAAATCTCGCAGTCATAAAAAGTCCCGTTCTCACAAAAAATCTCGCAGTCATAAAAAATCGTCCCGCTCTCACAAAAGATCTCGCAGCCATAAAAAATCCCGTTCTCACAAAAGATCTCGCAGCCATAAAAAATCCCGTTCTCACAAAAAATCTCGCAGCCATAAAAAGTCCCGTTCTCACAAAAAATCTCGCAGCCGTAAAAAATCTTGCCGGTCTCACAAAAAATCTCGCAGCCGTAAAAAATCTTGCCGGTCTCACAAAAAATCTCGCAGCCACAAAAAATCATGCCGCCGCAAGAAAAAACGCACGCAGAAAAAACCTTATCGTCCTCATAAAAAAGACCCTTGCAAAAAAGACGATTACTGCAGCAAAACAGAGTACTGGAAAGACGGGAACATCTGGGTTGTAAAGAAAAACTACAAGTAACACCATTCGTAAATAGGCTGCCGGCTAAACGGAAGCCTTTTTCCTCAATCAGATATATGCCACGTGATAAGATATGCAGCCGGTTTTCTTTTGTTGTGTTTCCGAATTTTCTTTCTGTATAATCAGGTCATACGATAAAGAAAGGCGGCCGAAATCATGCATATCTTACGAGCAGACGAACTGAACGCAAAAGACACTTACAAATTGCTTTCGGGCACAGTCGTTCCCCGGCCGATCGCATTTGTCACTACGCGGTCATCCATCAACGGCGCCGTAAACGCGGCGCCCTTCAGTTTCTATAACGTTGTCTCCGCAGAACCGCCGCTTCTGGCCATCTCAGTCAGCCGCGCGGACGGGCGGCAGAAAGACACCGCGAGAAACGCAATCGCTCATCGGGAATTCGTGGTGCACGTCAGTGATGAGTCCATTATTGAAGACATTAACAAAACGGCGGCAAGGCTTGATCCTGTTGTCAGTGAGCTTGGCATGACAGACCTTTCTGTGACAGACAGCGCTTGCATCAGCGTTCCCGGTATAAAAGAAGCAAAGGTCAGGTTTGAATGTATACTCGAACGCCATCTTCCGTTCCAAAATGACAGCGGAGAAACGACGACAGACCTCATCATCGGCAGAGTCGTTTGTTTTCATTTGAATGACCAAGTATATGACGCCGATAAAGGCTACATACGGACAGATGAGCTGAAACCTGCGGCAAGGCTCGCGGGGAATGAATACGCCAGACTCGGGAAGACATATACGCTTGTCCGCCCGACCTGAAGCAGGAACCATTATAATAGAAGAAACTAGTCAAAAAGACCCCTTTCGAAAGGGGTCTTTTTGAGCCTTTTACCATGTAACTCAGCCTAATGTCTTGTAGAATGCCGAAACTTACAAGGTCCTCACCCGTATGAAACGAGCGGCACATTTTTAGGAGGCACACGATGGATTTCACTCAGTTACTGATTTTTTCAGCCGTATTTATTTTGCTCAGCCTTATGTTTCAAGTATTTGCCGTCAAAGTTCTCAATTTGCCAAAGCCTGTTAAAAAGCAGAAGCCGATAAACGGCACACATCGATTAATTGAAATCACACTGCTTATTACGGGCATCGCAGCGGTGAATTTTTTCAATGAAATGTACGTATTTGCGGGAGTTGTTTTCATGCTATTTTGCTGCAGCGGCTTAATGGAATGGCGGCACCGGCTGGAGGAAAAGCAATATGTGTACGATTCGTTTTACGCGGGTCTTTCTGCCGCGCTTGGCGTGCTTATTTTTTTCATCAGTTAGCGTATCATGCTCTATACTCCTGCGGCCGCTCCGTCGCCGCGCGGGTCGGCCCCGCCTCGGAGAAAGCCTTCTTCATCAATGACGATCGCTGCCGCATGGCCCATAAGCCCGTCAAAATCACCAACGGTCTCGACGCGGTGGCCGCTCTGCCTTAGGGCTTCTCTTGTTTCAGGGCTGATTCTGCTTTCAACCCTCAGCCCTTCATACTCCTCTCCCCATGTCCGTCCCCAGACCCAGCGCGGCTCATTGATCGCCTGCTGGGGGTCCATTTTGTAATCAATGATGCGCGTAATCATCGCTGTCTGAGTTTGCGGCTGGCCTTCTCCTCCCTGGGTTCCGTACAGGATGTGCGGCCTTCCTTCTTTACAGGCCATCGCCGGCATGAGGGTGTGGAACGTCCGCTTGCCGGGTTCAAGTGTATTGACATGGGATTCGTCCAACGAAAAAAATGACCCGCGGTTTTGCAGCAGAATGCCCGTCTCCCCCGCTGTAACGGCAGATCCGAACTCGAAATAGAGGCTCTGAATAAAGGAAACGGCATTTCCTTCCGCATCGGCGACGGCGGCATAAGCAGTGTCGCTTCCGACCGGCCGGCTTACCGCCGGCGCAGCCACGTTACCGATTTCTTCCGCAAGCTGCTTTGCATACCGTTTATCAAGCAGCCGATCCAGCGGAATATGAGAAAATGCCGGATCAGTCAGCACTTCATTCCGGTGCTGAAAACTCTTCTTCAGCGCCTCGATCAGCAGATGATAATAGTCAAAGGAACCGTGTTCGATCTGAGAAAAATCATAGTTTTCCAATATATTGAGCGTCATTAAGCCTGTAAAGCCCTGTGAATTCGGCGGAGCCTGATAGATTTTGCACCCGCGGTAATCGGAGGATACCGGGTTCGTCCACTCGCCGCGGTGGGCTTTAAAGTCATCAAGTGTCAGACGGCTGCCGTTGTTTTGCAGAAAGGATATGATGCTTTGAGCGAGATCTCCTTCATAAAAAGCGCTTCTGCCTTTCTCGGCAAGCTGCTCTAAGCTGGCCGCCAGATCCTTTTGGACAAACCGTTCACCGGGCATGGGCGCTTTTTTGTTTCTCGTAAAAATGGCCGAGGTGTAAGGCATCGAGGCTAAAAGAGCGAGATTGCGTTCTGTGTGGGCGCACTGGTCGGCGGACACCGGAAATCCGTTTGCCGCATAATCAAGAGCAGGCTTCAGCACCTCAGCGAGAGAAAGACGCCCGTACGCCGAAAGCACGGCATCCCAGCTGTCCGCCATTCCCGGAACGGTAATGGCGCTTTCTGTCCCGCGCAGAGGGATCGCTTCTCTGCCCCGATACAAGTCTCTCGTCACATGCTTCCCTGAACGTCCGCTCCCGTTATAAGCTTTGATTCGTCCCGTTTCTTTATGGTAAGTGAGCCAAAATGAATCCCCGCCAAGACCCGTCATATGCGGATACACAACTGCCAGACAGGCGCTGACCGCCACTGCCGCGTCAAACGCGTTTCCTCCCTTTTCCAGAATGCCGGCCCCCGCCTGAGAAGCGAGATAATGCGGACTGACGACCATTTGTTTCGTTCCGATGGTTGAAGTATTCATGGCAAGCCCCTTTACAAATTTTCTCAAGTATAAAAAGCGGCTTCGCGGCCATCCACATTCCTGAAAGAAAATCTCACACACTATTTACTTTTCGATAAGAAATAATTCTAAGTTATTACGTATCGAAAACAATAAAAAATTTCTCCCTTCATACCGTAATGTTTCATGATACAATAATGTCTACCAAATGAAGGAAGGTGAAGCGGGTTGGAACATGAATACAGCATTCCGAATCTTGTCCTTGATGAAACGGATAAACAGATTCTTTCGATTTTGCACGAGGAAGGGAGGATTTCCTATACAGACGTAGGAAAGCGGGTTAACCTGTCGCGAGTGGCGGTTCAGCACCGCATTCAGCATTTACTGGATGCCGGTGTGATTGAAAAATTCACCGCTGTCATCAACCCGGCGAAAATCGGCCGTCATGTGTCCGTGTTTTTTAATGTGGAGGTGGAGCCGCAGTATTTGGAGGAAACCGCATTAAAGCTTGAAAAGGAGCCGGCCGTGACAAGCCTTTATCACATGACCGGACCGAGCAAGCTGCATATGCACGGCATTTTCGCAAATGATCAGGAAATGGAAGAGTTTTTGACAAAACGGCTCTATACGCAAAAAGGCGTCGTCAGCGTCGACTGCCAAATGCTGATTAAACGGTATAAAAGCAGAACGGGCATGAAGCTGTAAGGAGGACATAGCCATGAAACATCCCTATTGGGACATTACGGCGGCGATGGTCCGAACGGGCATTCTCGGATTCGGGGGCGGACCGTCGGTGATCCCGCTCATCCGCCATGAAGCCGTCAATAAATACAAATGGATAGATGATGATGAATTCGGAGAAATATTAGCCATCGCTAATGCGCTTCCCGGACCGATTGCCACAAAAATGGCTGCGTATCTGGGCTTCAAGCTGAAAGGCACGTTAGGCGCAATCTTGGCAATCCTCGCCCATATTCTGCCTACATGTCTTGCTATGGCAGGCTTGTTTGCCGCTGTCAATGTCTTAAGCCACTCAGCGGTTGTTGCCGGCATGATTGGCGCCGTCACGCCGGTGATCGCCGTCATGCTCGGCATCATGGCGTACGAGTTTGGCCAAAAAGCGCTTAAAGGATTCGGCTGGGTCACGGGCATCCTGTTTTTTATCATCGCTTTTATCGGCCTGCAAACGCTGCAGATCAACCCCGGCTTTGTCATTATCATTTTCTTGGCGTACGGCGCGTTTCATTTTAAATTAAAGGACAAAATCACAAATAAACGTTCAAAAGATAAAGGAATGTCGGCCTCATGATCATGATTTATATATTTATGGCGTTTTTTGTCGCAAACGTACTCGGATATGGAGGCGGACCGGCGTCGATCCCGCTGATGTTTGAAGAAGTCGTCAACAGATACAGCTGGCTCTCAAACGATCAATTCTCAAATATGCTCGCACTTGCGAACGCATTGCCGGGCCCGATCGCAACCAAAATCGCGGCGTATGTCGGCTACAGCGCAGGCGGGTGGCCCGGGTTCCTGATTGCGCTGATCGCCACTGTCGTACCGTCGGCGCTCGCATTGATCGTCCTCTTGCGCATCATTCAGCGCTTCCGCCAATCCCCTGTCATCAAAGGTATGACGCTGTCCGTCCAGCCTGTCATCGCCGTCATGATGCTCATTCTTACCTGGCAAATCGGCGCAGACGGCATCAAAGCGATCGGCTGGGTTCAAGCGATAGTGATTGCGGGGATTTCCCTCCTTGCCTTGACAAAATTCAAGATGCATCCGGCCTTCCTGATTATCGCGGCGTTTTTGTATGGAGGTCTTGTGGTTCCTCATTTATAAAGAAAAGCACCTGGACAGGTGCTTTTTTATTTTGGCCCAGAAATACCATTTGATATGACAACTGTTTCTTCGCCTGCATCACTCTTGATGATTTGCTTGACTTGCAGCGTTGCGCCTGCCATTCTCACAAATTGCTGAACCTGAGGCGAATTGGTTTCAGCCTGTACCCAAACAGAAGTCGGCGCTTTCCAAGCTAAAAAGAGTGCGAGAATCAACATACCAGAGATAACCAGCAGCAGCTTCATATCGCATCACTTCTTTTCAATAAACGGCTCGCCGCGCTCAGCGCCTGATGATCATGAAGAATATCACCGGGACGATTGCCTTCTCCCAGCACATAGCCTTTAAAGGACATCCCCATAAAATGAAAAATATGTTCAAATTGCTGAATCAGCGGCAGCCCTTTTAGTTTAGGATTGTCTCCTCCCACTGCTGTTACATATGCCTGCTTCGCTGACATTTGCTGTTTAAAATCAGGAAATCTCGGATCTCTTAACGTCTGTGACCAGCGATCAATAAACAGCTTTAATGTCCCTGACATGCCAAACCAATAAATTGGGGTGGCGAATACAAGAATATCGCACGGCAATATCCGCTCAATAATAGAATCGCAGTCATCTTGAACAGGACGAAAGCCGCCTTGGGCGTGACGCAGATCTTCAATTGGCTGGAGCCGATATTTCCGCAAATGAATGTGCTCCGCATCGAATCCTTGAACAGCCTTCTCCGCAAGAATATCCGTATTTCCGCCAGACCTCGTTCCGCCATGAATAACCGCAATTTTCATGATGCATCTGCTCCTTTGTTTACGAATGATTTTCTTCATCATATAATGGATTCATCAATCAATACAGATGATTATTTCGATTATTCCAATCGGTAAAACCGATTTAGAAAGGGCGAGAACATATGGAATTGAAGCAGCTGATCACCTTTATTACCGCAGCAGAACATGTAAACTTCACCCTAACCGCCAAGATGCTTAACTATGCACAATCAAGCGTTACCTCTCAGATCAAATCACTTGAAGAAGAAATCGGGACTCCTTTATTTGAACGGCTCGGCAAGCGGCTCATCCTGACAGAAGCCGGCAAAACGTTCAAATCCTATGCGGAGAAGATCATTGCGTTAACAGAAGAAGCAAAAATGGCCGCAAATCAAGTAAGAGAAACAACCGGAACGTTGAAAATCGGCGCGACGGAAAGCCAGTGCACATACCGCCTTCCGCCTATCATAAAAGAATTCAAACAGGCTTTTCCTCAAGTAAAGCTCATATTCAAACCGTATGTGTCCAACGAACAAGCGAAAGAACAGCTCTTACAGGGCCAGCTTGATATCACTTTCATTTTGGATGTGAACCGGACGGAAGACGCACTGCACGTTGAATCTTTGATTCAGGATGAAATCAAAATGGTAGCCGCCAATGACCATCCTTTTCCAGCAGACTCACCAGCAACATTGAAAGACCTTCAAAACGAAACCCTTCTGCTGACAGAGGACGGCTGTTCATACCGCACGCTCTTTGAGAACACTTTACATGACGCCGGAGTCTACCCTAACAAATTAGAATTCGTCAGCATAGAAGCCATCAAACAATGCGTGATGGCCGGACTTGGAATTGGACTATTGCCTGAAATGACAGTAAAAGACGATATTGCCGAAGGACGGATGAAAGAACTCAGCTGGCAGAATGAATGCCCTGTTTTTACTCAATTAGCATGGCATAAGGACAAGTGGATGTCTGCGCCATTAAAGGCTTTTATCGATTTGACGCGAAAAACATTCAAATAAAAACCTATCTGCAAGGACGACAAAGTTTTTAATAAAGCAGACACCAGGCATACAAAAAAACACTTGGTGGCTTAGAGCCCCAAGTGTTACACGTGATTTTTCCGATAAAACGTTCGCAAAACATGCGTTTCAAGGTCAGCCAGACGGACAGGGATCGGCAGCCTGCTTTCTTGATTGATCAAGCTCATCGTGATCTGATAGCTGCTTTCTAAATCAATGTCATGTCCGCAAGACAAAAAGATAGGCTTCACGTCCCGCCGCGTTCGCAGCGCCCGTCCATATACCTCGCCGTCAATGATAATATCGGTGTATGCGCCGACTTCATTTTCAGGCGTCACGAAATCGCAGCCTTTGATTTTGAGATAGGTTTTCGCAATCCCTATCGTCGGCTTACCCAGAAAAAAAGCCGCATGGGTGGCAACGCCCATATGATTGTAATGCAGATACCCGTTGCCATCAAACAAAAACACATCCGGCTCCGCCTCCAGCTTTTCTGCCGCTTCAATGATCAGCGGCAGCTCGCGAAACGCAAGAAAACCGGAAACATACGGCACGCTGATTTTCCCCACGCTGTGCACTTTTTCAATCACTTCTTTTGTATCAGCGTCAATCACGATGATACTGCATACGCCGTACGGTTCCCCGTCCTGCTCCCAATAAGCGAGGTCGACGCCTGCGCAGGTGTTGACGGAGTCTGGATGGATGACGGGGGATAGGTTGATTTTATGTATTAGGGATTGTTGTGTTCGAACAAAATCCGATTCATCTTTTAGATCAAAATCGTGAATTTGATGTATTTTCATTTCACTTGTTTTCCTCGTTTTCATTTCTAAAATCGTCTTTTCAATTCAAGTTCTTCATTTCGATATACAACGCAATAAAACTTCCATAAGGATAATCTCCATCCCAGCCACATGGAAAATAGCCCGCTTTATAAATTTTGAAAAGTTTTCCAAAAAAATTGTCTGTTTTCCCGTTTACTGCTCTATTTATTGCACAATTATTTAGATCTGCTACGATCTCTTCAAGAAAAGTATTAAATTCAGTCGTAGCACTTCTGACATTTTCCGAAAAAATTTTCAGAAGCATGTCTAGGTTTTGTGGTTTTTGATCATCGTTTAATTCATAAAATTTTCCCCATACCTCACTCATCTCGTTTTCTTTTATATCTTTCCACGCATATTCATCTTCACCAATTACATCTTCGTAAGCATAGTACTTAGCTTTTTCTTCATCATTAATAATTTTAGTAAAATAAGAGATATCATGTGATGCAACTGCTTTAAAGGTTTTGGAAAAATCAATAACTTCTTTTACCTGATTATGATAATGTCCGTATTTCATTACTTTATACACCTTTCCTAAGTACAACCGTAGGGTTACCAACTCTCCGGTAACCGGAACGCAGCCTAAAGCCAAATAAATTATTCGGAATTCACAAAACAGAAAACAACAATTCACCTATGAAAAAACCTTGAAAGGCTTCAGCAGCCATCAAGTTTAATTAATTCTTCTAGCCATTCCCTCTTATAAGTCTAATCCTCAATTAAATCAAGATAATATTTATCATTTTTCATAAGCTCTATTAAAAACTCTTCTAATGAATCTGCAATTTTTATATCATCGTAATATATTGAATTGTTTTGTTCATTGCCTAATGCAATTAACAATAAAGCACTTTCATTTTCTTCAAAAAAAATCAATTTATCTTCTTCAAGTTCCTCATAAACTTCTATATCTGGATAAAACTCAAAGTCATTAACTTTTAATCTTGCATCTCTAATTGAAGCAGGTCCAAGAATGCGATTAATATTATATTCTGATTTTTTCAGAAAGCCGTAACCAACCTCTAGAAGAAACTGTCTCAAATCATAAGGTAACCTTAAACCTAACTTATTTTCTACTTCTAAGATTTCATTCTCACTTACTTGATAAAATGTATTTTCTTTGTAAGTTTTAATAAAATCATATTTCACAATTATTTACCTCCTTTGAGTGGAGAGTTTTTCTCCTGTGACGGGTTCATAGCCCAACAGACATTTAAGTCATCTTAAACAGAAAATAACAATTCATTTGTAAAAAAACCTTGAAAGGCTTCACTAGCCAATCAAGGTCAATTAATTCTTCTAACTATCCCATTTTTAAGTACCATTAAATTTATAAGTTTTTGGTAACAGTATGACACCTTTTATATGTCGTGACAACTACTACGTTAAAACTTGCGAGTTTGTACGAGTTTGTTAGTTTCATATACATTCCATGTGTTTATATCCACCACCCAGTATAAAAAGTGATCTCGCCTAAGCTCGTACTTCGTTTTCTATTCTATCATTGCACACAGTACTCCATGATGGTACAACCATCATGGAGTTTTCACTTTACTTTTAGCAGCCTATTTTAAATTGCAACATCCTGATAACCTACTTCAATTATTTTTTCATTTAATAGACGAAGCCCTAATCCATTTTCTGTATCCCATGAACAGTTAAATATAATTCCAATATCTCGTCCTTCAAAAATATCCGCATATGGAACAACAATTCCATCTAAAGTTATCATTTCTAGTATTTGATCAGGTGTTTCAATTAATGGATAATTTTATGTAATTCAATATCATAACCCAGTTCATGTCGCTTCTGTTTGTAATAGTCTAATACTGATTGCAATAAATTTGGCTGTAAATCCTCCCAATTCTGCATTAATGTTTGATATGCCATATACTGTTCTTCATCAAACTCTCCATCTTCTTCACCGTCTATCATCAAAGAGATCTCAGATTCTTTTCCAAAAAATGAATAATGGTATCCTTAACCCAACCATACTCATATTCAAGTTCACCAAAAATTGGATCGTTTATAGCCATTTTATATCTCCTCTTTTTGTTTATTAGCAAACCCTCCAGGTTTAAAAGCTCCTGCGTTTATTTCTCCTACACCACCAAGGTGTCCGAATTCACTATTTATTTTTGTTGGCACAAGTTGCATTGTTTTAACATCATTTAATTCATGCCATGTTAATTTATTTTTTTCTCGATATTTTTTTATATCTCTTGCACTAATTTTACCAGATTCCATCCAAATTGACTTGCTAACTCAGGTGAGCCATTAATTTGGTCAGCTAATTTTTGATCTGATTGAACAAAATTAGCTCGTCTGGCTTTCCCCCCATAAGTTCCTTTTCCTCCAAGCATATAGTTGATTTCAACTTGTGCTTTTGCTATTGGTGAAAAATCAGGTACTCCATTTTTATATTGAATACCTTTTATACCAGCCTCATCTAATATGCTTTTCAATTTAGGGTCTGGAGGTTTAAGCGTACTTAAAGATTCTCCCCTAATTCCTTCAAATTCAATCTTTGGATTGATCTGTGCAGGTGTTTGATTAATCCTTGATTCATACGATAGGGCATACATTTTAAAGTTATTTGTACGCACTCTATAATTTGGTAAAACATCATATAAGGCTTATAAGGATCACCTCTACTCTCTAAATAGAAAACAGTTTATTCGGCACTCACCCCCACTAAAAAAGCCTTAAAAGAAAATAAAAATCTTTTAAGGCTTTTCATTACTAGAGGTTATTGATTTTGTCTTTATAAACTTTTAAAATTGTTGTGTTTAAATCACTGATTTCTGAGAAATGCCATTCAAACGTCGTTAGAATTCTATGAAGTTCAAATAACATTTTCTCTATTTCATCACCATCGTTCTTATCCAATGAACCAAAATTGTTTAATATAATATCTAAATCTCTAGTTAACACCCTAAAATCCTCAAGGTTCTCGTACTGTTCATCTAAATCTTCTTTATTTACAATATTAATACTTGAATTAAGTTTATCTAGTATGTCCAATATTCCTTCTAACTTTTTATCCATATAAATTCCTCCACTATTATTTCCACCCCTTAACTACTCGTCCAAGTGCTTTCTTAGTCTTGTCAGGGTTTAAAGTACCATCTAAATTCAATACGTATTTCACATTTCCCGTCTTATCTATTACTTCTAAATGGTCTTTGTGTAATGCGTCAAGATAAACTCCATAACCCTTTTTCAGATATTGGTTATCAGTTTTCTTTTCCACCTTATATATTGATTGTCCATCGTACTTTACTTTTGATTTTGATAAGGAATTACTTATTTTTTTTCCAAATTCCATATCAAAAAACTCATTCATATTTGAAACAGGTTTAACAATACCCTTAATACCTTTACCACTACTAGCCATCTTCACAATTCCAAGATCCTTCACAGCCGTCTTTTCCACATCTACACGAACTGTCGGAATTCCGAACGTGAAGCCATCCGGAGTTACAGGGCGTTCTGCATACACGCGGACGTTGGTTGGGACTTTGAATTGTTTAACTTTTTCTAGTGTCTTGTTAGCTTTTTGAACTTTTGAATGGGTTGCAAGCGGTATGCCTTTGTTTACATGCTTCGCCAATGCACCGGCTCCAACCATACTCAGCGCAGCTTCCAGCGCCCCTTGCTTCCGCTTCTCCTCAGACACTTTGTTTCCGAACATATCTCTGCCTGTGACGGCTTCTGTGAATCCGTTTGAGGCAACAAGGCCGTATGCGCCCATTTCTGTCATTTTGAGAATGTCTAAGGATTTTCCGGTTTTATAGGCATCTAAAGCATGTTCTGCGGCAATGACGGTTTTTCCGGTTTTGTAAATGGCTTTTCCGCCTTTGAAAGCGCGGCCCGCCCAGCCGACGACCGGTATGAATCCGGCGGCGGCCATCGCTCCTGCTGTGACGCGTTCTGCGGTGGAGAGTTTTTCGCCGGTCACCGGATCAACGCCTTCGGCTGCTCTTTTATAATCATAATAGCCGGTGACTTCGCCGGTAAAGTTGCAGATGCCGTCCCATGTTTTTTCGTACCATGGTTTATTGGCTTCTTCTTCAGCCTTTTCCTGAAGCCGTCTTGCTTCGGCCTGCTGGGCTTTTGCGTCAATATAGTCCGTTCCCTGTTTTTCTGTCGCCATGACGCTTTTGTAGATTTCATTGCTGTGGAAAGCTTTTTTGTCATAGTACATAGGGGATGCGCTTTTCCCGTTGCTGGTGGCCTGCATGAGAACGGAATATTTGCTGAGCACTGCGTTGTCCAGAGATTCTAAGTTTTGATATTCAGCGGTCAGGGATTCATCAAGCGTATCGACTGCCGTGATCGTGTCGCGTCTGGTTTTCTGGGCATCGCCCATTTTATCAGCGTAATCATCCAGCGTATATGTGTCGAGATGAATAATATCGCTGATGCCTGACAAAATTGAATCGATTTCTGCTTTATGAGCGGAGACAATCTCTGAAGCTTTCAAATCCGCATTGGGCAGCTCATGCTCCAAAAATGAAGTCTCCACATATGTATCGCTGAGTTCTTGATCTTTAATGTCACCTGAAATGCCATTTAAAAACGCAATTTGAGCAGAGACAAGCGTCAGCCAGCTGTCGGCGATTTCCGCTTGTCCCTGAAAAAAATCTTTTATATTGTCTGCGCCTTTCCCTTTCAAAGCATCACCCAGATCGGCCACGCCTTGAAAGGCTTGTTTGAGCGCCCGCAGCTGCTCTTCAAGGGCTTCGTATTGTTTCTTTCTCTTATCTGCTTCGTCCGTTAACGATTGTGATTCAAACACTTTGCTCATCGGCAAGTCCTTTCTTTCGTTATTTTACGGCGATCGCCTCGTCCTGTTCTTTCAAAGAATCTACGTTGTCTTTAACGTCCGCGATATTCTTATGAACGGCCTGCTTGTATTCGCTGATCATCGATACAAGCTTTGCCTCGCGGGATTGGTACTTGGAGGTATAGTCGAGCTTGTTTTTTCCGTTTGAACCGGCGTTCCCGATCGAAACGGCCTCCAAAGCGCTGCTGACGGATTCAAGCTGCTTCATGACGGCTCCGTATTTGAGTTTTATTTCTGCCATTAAAACCAACTCCAGCTTCTTTTGATTGATTGTATTTTTTCTCCGACCGTGTCAAGGGCTTCTTCTCCCAGCGTCAGCAGGTGCTCTGCCTCTCTCGCGATGCTTCTGGCGGCAAGGAGCCCTCCTTTTTCAATTTCAAGCTGTGTCATCTTTAAGCCGATTCGGTAAATATAACCGTCGTATTTGTCTGTGACGATTCTGTATGCTTCTGTATGGGCCTGGTCGCGCCGGTCATCAAATTCTTCAGCAAAAGTGCCGGTCCAATGATGGTCCAGGTGCGGCTTGAGGATGTCTCTGATTTCAGATACGCCCTCTTCCTGCAGAGATTCTATCTCTCTTTTCGCTTCTTTTAATTTATCAATTTGGTGTTCAACCTCGCCCAGTTTATGGCTGATCGTGCTGTTAATATGGCTTAATGTGCTTGAATGGCTCATCTGTTTTCACCTCGTCTTACGCAAAAAGTCGTACAAAAAGCACAGACTTTTCCATACTATATTTCCATATATTATATTTTAAAATAGACAGAAAGCAGCTTAAATAGGTTAAATGACTTATTTTCAGCAGCCGAGATGCTCATCATTAACGCCAAAAGACTCACATAAACGGCATATCCATTCATTGATCTCCTCTATGTATCCATGATAAATTCCCTAAAAAAAAGGAGACAGTGATGAACCGTCTCCTTTGCCTTGTATCATGATTATCATACTGTCGTTAACTGCAGTCCCAGTTGTACAAAACGTTTGAGAAATCTTTTTTCTTCAAATCTTCCGGTCTGATAAAGAAATTTGCGATTCCCACATCTCCCCACATCGAATCAATGTCATCATCTGAATCAATTTGCAAAAGCAGAATCGTATGGTTTTGATGGGAGTAAGACCGCGGATCTTCCTGGGTGAAGGACGCATAGCCGCCGATTTTATGGCCGAATGCGTTCGCCGTATATTCGTCATACACCTCATCGTCAAACTGCTCGAAATAGTCAAAGGCATCCATCCCGGCATACCGCCCGAATTGAAAATCAGACGGGAGCACCCATTCAGCAGACAGCTCAGGGGTGATCAGCGCTTCGGATTGAATCGGAAAATCGTACTCCTCTTCAACCTGAACGAAAGAAAAATCATCCATGAGCTCCGCTACTTCTGCTGTCACATGTTCAAAATATTTGACGCAGAAACCCGTTTGCGCGCACCCGTCGTCAAAATTCAAACCGTATACGTCATCACTGACCGATATGTAAAACTGAAGAATGCCGGTGTCCGGAAAATCAGGGAGTCCGGGCATATCCGCAAAATTGATTTGAGCGAGAAGCTTCATCGGCCTGCCGCTTTCATCTTTAGGATATGGTTCATGTTTCGGAAAATAGGGGTCTCCGGCCATTTTACTGTCATACCGGCCCGTTTCAGCTTTTTTGACGTGCAGTTTGATAAAAGGCCGTGCTGACGTTTCCAGCAGACCGCGGGATGATTCCATTTGCTTCGGCAATTTCCATGTTTTTTCCACGATAAATATCCCCTTCGTCTCTAATGATTGTATGATAAAAGGCCGGCGCGGTCCGCCGGCCTTTCAAGTGACAGAATCAGTCTGAGGCACGACGGCTCTTCTTCCGATTGAAATATATTCCACGCCCGCCTGTTCCGCTTCCTCAAGCGAGTGGCAGTTTCTCCCGTCGAAAATAACCGGGGTTTCCATCAGCTCTTTGTACGCTTCAAGCGGAAAATGTTTAATTTGTTCCCAATCTGTCAGAATCAGGACGGCATCCGCTCCCCTGACGGCTTCTTCTATGGACTCCCGATAGGAAACCGCAGCCGGAAGCAGTCCGGAAGCCCGGAATGAAGCGATCGGATCGTACGCTGTCATCCGGGCGTCAAGAGCCGCCAGACGATCCGCAATGACAATGGACGGCGCATCCCGCATATCATCTGTATTCGGCTTAAAAGACAGCCCTAATAACGCGATGGTCTTCCCCGTCACTCCGCCGAGCCTGTTCAGCACTTTATCAACCAGCATGGACTGCTGGTTATTGTTGACTTTAATGACGGACTTCAGCAATTCAAAATCATGCTCCACATGTCCCGCAATCTGCACGAGGGCGTTTGTATCCTTCGGAAAACAGGAACCGCCGTAACCGATGCCGGCTCTTAAGAATTGATTGCCAATCCGTTTATCCAATCCCATTCCGTGTGCGACTGATTCCACGTCCGCACCGACTTTTTCACATATATGAGAAATTTCATTAATAAAACTGATTTTTGCCGCTAAAAATGCGTTTGACGCATATTTGATCATCTCAGCGCTTCTGATGTCCGTATGATATACCGGAATCGCAAGCGGCGCGAAAACCCGGTCAAGCGTTTCCCGCGTCTGCCGGTCTTCAGCCCCGATCACGATGCGGTCGCCGTGAAAGGTATCGTGAATCGCTGAACCTTCACGGAGAAATTCCGGATTCGAGGCGATTGAAATGTTCACGTCCGCTTTCAGCCGTGAATGAATAACTTCTCTGATCCTGTCATTCGTTCCCACAGGAACCGTGCTTTTTGTCACGACAATCGCATCTTTAGAAATATGTTCGGCAATCCGTTCGGCGACATTTTCAATATAAGTAAGGTTTGCGTGCCCGTCTTCTTTTTGCGGCGTTCCGACCGCTATAAAAATAACGTCCGCTTCCGCAAGCCCTTTTTCGTAGCTCGTTTCAAATGCCAGCCGATGCCGGCCGATATTTCGTTTCATCATATCTTCAAGGCCCGGTTCAAAGATAGGGGACAATCCCTTTCTCATCTGCTCAACCTTACGTTCGTCAATATCTATGCATGTTACGTCATGGCCGATTTCTGAAAGAGACACTCCTGTCACAAGACCGACGTAGCCTGTTCCGATCACTGTTATTTTCATCGTGTTCCCCCAACCGTTTAGAAATTGCTGCTGGGCAGCTTACCGTTATTATCATATGATCCCGGCGCCGGCGGAATGCCGGAAGCCTGAGGTCATGATAGGAAAAAACGGCGCCGGCCGCTGATAATAGCATAAGCATAAAAGAATCATCTTGCAAAACAGCCGCTTACGCTTCATTTAAACGGGATGGAGACGACGATTAAAAAAGACCCCAGCGCTTACGGCGGGCCACAGGCAGCGGAGGTTCCTTATAAACGGCTTTGTTTTCAGCGAGAAGCGCCGCATTTTCCGTGAGCATGTAAATCAGCTCAGCCCCTGCTTCTTTTTTCAGAACGCCGAGCGCCTCCTGATAATAAAAATTTCTCGGTCCGAGATTATGGGCGTCAGATGCGAGAAAGTGGATCAAATTCGCTTCCATCAGCTGCAGCGAAAAGGATTTCGCTTTCCGCCCGAATACTCCGGCAATGCAGCCGGCCGTCACTTGGGCGGCCGCGCCTTTCTTCACAAGACTGTATAGAACGGAAGGGTTTTCGCGAATTTCCCTGTTCCGCTCCGGATGGGCGATGACGGGGACATATCCGTTCAGCTGCAGTTCATAAAACAGCCTTTCAGCGTAGGCCGGGACATGATCCGCCGGAAATTCCGCCAGCACATACTTCGTATCATGGAGCGGGACAAGCGAGCCGCTTTGAAGACCTGTCAGCAGATCTCCGTCTGTTCTGATTTCCTGGCCGGGCAGAACAGTCAGCGGAATGCCTTCCTTATTCAAACGTTTGTTTAACATGCTGACCGCTTCGTTGACCGTATGTCGGTCCGTGTCATAGCGGTATTTCACATGATGCGGCGTCGCGATGATCGTATCAATCCCCTGTCTGACCGCTTCTCTCGCCATCTTCAGGCTTTCTGTATCATCCGCCGCGCCGTCGTCTATGGAAGGAAGGATGTGACAATGGATATCTATCATATTTCAATCCCTCCTTAAAAAGAATGGACCGCGCCCATTATGACATTATTGTCCGTAATAGGCGTAGTCCGAGTGTTTCGTTTGTTTCTTCCCGTTCATCACGGCCCCAAGGAGCTTGCACGGGCAGTAATCGAGCGCTTCTTTCGCCTTGGCCGCTTTTTCCTTGTCCGTTTTCCCGCTTGAGATCACCATAATGGCCCCGTCAGTGTAGCTGCCTAATATTTTCGTATCGGCTACGGCCAAAACGGGAGGCGTATCCAAAATCACCTTATCATAAACTGCGGCAGCTTCTGACAGAAGATCTTTCATGGCACCCGTCGATAAAAGCTCCGCCGGATTGGGCGGGATCGGCCCGCTCGTTAAAATATCCAGGTTTGCTTCATCAGCCGGCAGGACGGCTTTCTGAAACGGCATCTGTTTTAACAGCAGTGACGTTAATCCGGTTCCGTTATCCAATTTGAAGGTGAAATGAACCGTCGGTTTGCGCAGATCCGCATCAATTAAAAGCACTTTTTTCCCCTGCTGTGCAAATACGACGGCAAGGTTGGCCGCGGTTGTCGATTTTCCTTCTTCCGGGCCGGCGGATGTAATCAAAAGGGACTTCACCTCCGTATCAACGGAAGAAAATTCAATGTTTGTGCGGATCGTGCGATATTGTTCTGAGTTGATGGATTTCGGCTCAGTCATCGCAATCACGCTTCGTTTTCCGGGTTTGTCTTTTTTACGCGTCAACATGTCCGCCCCCCGCTTGTTTGGTTTCCGCCATCCTCAAGTTTTTGGCAACGCTGTCTTTAGTACTGATTGAAGTAACCGTTCCCAGGATCGGGATGCCGAGCAGCGATTCCAGCTGTTCTTCCGATTTGATCGTATTATCCAGATGTTCCAGCAAAAAGGCGAGACCGATTCCGCCCAAAAGTCCGGCGGCAAACGCAATCGCGATGTTCAGCTTACGGTTAGGCTCTGCCGGTGACTGGCTGTCCGCCGCTTCGGCCTTTGAAAGGATGCTGACATTATCCACGTTCATGATGGCGGTGATCTTGTCCTGAAAAACGGCTGCAACCGCATTTGCCATAACGGCCGCCCGCTTAGCATCCGTATCCCTCACGGCAATCGTCACGACTTGTGAATCCTGCTCGCTGGACACCGTGATTTTCGATTCCAGCTCTTTCGAAGTCATGGACAGATGCAGCTGTTTAATCACTTCGTCGAGGATGACCGGGCTTTTGATGATGACATTATACGTGTTGATTAATTGGAGGTTGGTTTGAACGTCATTGAATTGGACTTCTTTTTGATTGTTTTTGGATTGGCTGACCAAAATTTGAGTTGAGTTTTCATAGACCGGCGTAAGAGCGAAGAAACTGATGAGTCCGCCTGCGGCAGATGCCGCCGCGGTAATAATAAGTATAAACAGCAGACGCTTTCTCAGTATTGCGAATATTTCCTTTATGCTTGTAGATTCTCCCATATAACCTCCATATCACTTTCCGCGTATTCCCATTCCCTCCAATGATCTTTTCCAATTACGATTATACAGCTTTAAACTGTCATTTCTAACCTTTTCAAATGACAAAATTCGACAAAAATAGACAATCACTTCAATCTGTTTTATTTTTGTAAGCGCTTTAAATACTGGTGTTACAGGAAGATTAAAAAATCCCGCGGCCAAGAGCCTGCGGGATTTTATGTTGCATATCCATTTTTAATATAAGAAATCAAATTCTCAAGCATTTCTTTTGTGGTCATCTCAGAGGACTGCTCACCGATGTCGTGCGCATGCATTAAAATCTTCAGAAACTCCTCTTGATCTAACTTCGTTTTCTTCATCATTCGTTTCCTTTCGGCTTCCATTAAATTGAAAACAAGATTATTATATGCTGTCGGGTGCTGTTTTGCAATCTCTAATACATCATTCGACACATTCGGGTTTTTATGTCCTTTTTTAGGAAAAACTTTTTCCGGGCCATGTGTTGCGATATAATAGAGGAATTGGAATCTTTTTATTTTGTGACTCGTTAGGAGCGATAATCATGCTTCAGGATATGATTGCTAAAGAAGATGTGCTCGCAGCGGCTGAACAGCTTAAAGAACTTCTTCCTTACAATGAAGACAATGTTCAGCTGATGAAGAAAGCACTCATTTTATATCGGCAGGATTCCGTCTATCGTATACAGGTTCAAACCCCGACAGAGATTTCCGCATATGTGCAGGATGTTGTGCCTGTAAGGGTCACGCTGAACTTATTTTTCATGGTGAAAAGCGGCTGCGCATGCCCGTCTGAGGCGATCTGCCGCCACGTGCTGGCCGTTTTTCTTTACGTATATGCCCAATTCGAGCGGGTCGGTACCTTTACCGAACATTGGCTGGAAAGAGAAAAGCTTGAGGAAAGCAGGGAGCTTGTCCGCCGGCAGTTTCAGGAAAAAGTGCTGCCGAATGAAGAGTCGCTGTCAAGCTGGCTCGCTTTTTTTGATTCGGAATTCTCGCTGTGGGAGGCGCGGACGCCGGCCGGAAGCCAGACGATGCAGGGCCTTTATTACGGCTATCTGTCAGCGCTCAAAAAACACGCCCCGAAAAAACCCGAGCTTAAAAGCTTATATCAGATTCATTCGGCGCTTGCCGTCTGGCTTCACATGTTCACTTTGATTGAGTCAGGCAGATTGGATGCCGAAAAAGATTATTACAGCATCAATCCATACGTGGAACAGCTGATGGATACGATTTATTCCTCCATTGACAGACTGAAAACGTACGCCTTGTCTTTTTCACTCGATCCTTTTTTAGACCGGACGCCCCCGGTGCTCCGCAGACTGCTTGTGAAAGAAGAGCTTTTTCAATACGAACGCCTCCGGGTATTCGGTGAAATGTGGAGCGCGCTTTTGAACCGGCCGAAATGGGTCGCGCGTGAACAGGAGATTCTCGCACAGGAAAGCGGGCGCCGTTTTTCGCCGGAAGTGCGGTTCGGACGGCTTCATCTGGCCTTTTTGCAAAAAGATGATGAAGCGGTCTTCCAAGATATGTCCCGCTTCCCTCCTGAAGCGCTGCCGTATACCTTTCAATGGCTCGGTGAACTCACCGCGAAAAAAGACTGGAAACGGCTGAAAACATGGTATGGCCGGATCGAACCGCTTGCCGTGAACTATACGAAGCTTGATAAGCCGTTTAAAGAAATGCGCGACATCATCGGAGAGCTGTTTGCGCTATTGGCGGATTATGCGCGGCACTCACGGGATGATCAGCTGTTTGAACGGTTTGCTTCCGGCTGCCTTCCCTATACCTTTACCGAATACAGCCAGTACCTGTACGAAAAACGGCGGTACGCGGAGTGGGTGGAGATTCACAGCCTCGTCGGTTTTTCCGTCTGGGAAATCGAAAAGGACATCCTGAAGGAAATTGCCGCCAGTGATCCGGAAGCGCTCATCCCCTCCTATCACCGGGCGGCGGCCTTTTTTATCGACCAAAAAAACCGCAGCGCCTATAAAGAGGCTGCACGCCATCTGAAAAAACTGCGGACGCTTTATAAAAAGGCAAAAAAACAGCAGGTATGGGAGCGGTATATCAGCCGGCTGAGCGCAAGTTACAAGAGGCTGCGCGCCCTTCAAGAAGAATTGCAGAAAGGAAAGTTGATTGATGGCGAGTCTTAAGGAAATTTTCATTCATGTAGAACAAATGGAAGATTGGACATTTACGCTGTCAAGCCATGATGAGAAGGAGCAGCCGCTTACTCTCAGTCAGATGAAGACTCATTTGTTCCAATGGCATGAGTCCACCTTTTACGGAACGTTTCTTGAAGACGTCAGCTTCATAGGCACTCCGGCCGTTCTGCTCAGCCCGTGGATGACCGTCGAGCTGCTCGGAAAAAACTCGTTCAATTCATTCAGCACCGTGCAGCTGACAAAGGAAACGGAACCATTAATCGAAGCGGCTTCGACGATATACGAATTTATTGCCGACGGCGATTTTCTTCCGGACTATGAGGCTTGGCAAAATGGCGTCCTGCGTTTCAAAGACCGCGAGCTTTTGCTGGAAGGCTTTACGGCAGACTGGTTCTCAGCCGCGGTCCAGGACTACATTCAGTACAATGATGACCTGCTGGAAAAATGGCGGCGGATCGAAACCCGTTCGCCGGCCGTTCATACGTTTAAAGGCTCCTTTTTGGATGAAGATGATTTTCTCGAGGGAATCGGCTGGCATGACGATCTGACGCCGTTTACCGTCGGGCTCCGATTAAACGAGCCTGATTTCGACGGTGACGACTGGAAAATCGAAATGTTTTTACGTGAGAAAAAAACCGGCTCCATCACCTTTTTTGACGGACTGAAGGGACTGAAAAAAGCGTGGCAGGCATACAGCGGAAAAATCGCGCGCGAACAGGACCGCTTCCGCAGAACGGTTCCCTGGCTTTCGTTTGATTCAGGAACGACGCTGATATCTGAAGAAGAGGCTTGGATCTTCTTATCGGAAGCGAGTGAGACGCTTGTCGATATGGGTGTGGAGATTCTTCTCCCATCATGGTGGCAGATTGTCCGGGACAGCAATATGATGCTCAAGGCGAAAGTGTCATCCTCCCCGCGGGGCGAGTCCTTCGTCGGCATGAACGCTCTGCTTGATTTCAACTGGAGATTCGCCACTAACGGAATTGAGCTGACAGAGGATGAATTCAATGAGCTCGTCGCAAACAACAGACGTCTCGTCAATATCCGCGGCCAATGGGTGAAAATTGATCCGCAATTTATTAAACAGATGAAAAAACTGATGGAAAAAGCGGAATCTGAGGGCCTCCACATGTCCGACGTGCTGGCGCGCGAACTGATGGATCACGGGGAAAACGGAGCCGAGGACACGGACATCATTGACTCATCGGCATTTGCCGGGATCAAGATCGAATTATCAAAGCATCTCAGAAGCCTGATCCGCAAACTGACGGAAGCCCGGGATCTGCCGGAACATGAAGTCAGCGCCGCGTTTCAGGGCCAGCTCCGCCCTTATCAGATGTACGGCATGAACTGGCTTCTGTTTTTACGGGAAAACGGCTTCGGCGCCTGTCTCGCAGATGACATGGGACTTGGAAAGACGATTCAGATGATCGCTTATTTTCTCCATGTGAAGGAAAGCGGCCGGCAAAAAGCGCCTGCCTTAATCATTGCACCGACATCGGTGCTCGGCAACTGGCAGCGTGAGCTCCAGACCTTCTCGCCGCAGCTGAAGGCCGTGCTTCATTACGGCCCCCGCAGGCCGAAGGGGGAAGCATTTGTCCCGGCCTATCAGGACGCGGACGTCGTTCTTACTTCTTACGGCCTCTCGCACGCCGATCAGGAAGAGCTTTCTTCCGTGACATGGAGCACCATCTGCCTTGATGAAGCGCAAAATATTAAAAACGCGCATACGAAGCAGTCCCGCGCGATCAGAAAGCTGAAAGGCGTCCATCATATCGCGCTGAGCGGAACACCGATGGAAAACCGCCTGACAGAGCTTTGGTCGATCTTTGATTTTATGAACAAAGGCTATCTCGGCAGTCTGACCGGCTTTCATAAACGCTATGTGCTGCCGATTGAGAAAGACCGTGACGAAAAAAGAATCAACCAGCTTCAGCAGTTAATCCGGCCGTTTTTACTGCGCCGGACAAAACGGGATGAAGAAGTGGCGCTTAATCTTCCTGACAAGCTGGAACAAAAAGAGTTTATCCCGCTCTCAGCCGAACAGGCATCCCTTTATGAACAGCTTGTCAAAGATACATTTGAACATATGGCTTCTCTGACCGGGATGCAGCGGAAAGCGCTGATTTTGAGCATGCTCGGCCGCTTGAAACAAGTATGCGACCATCCTGCGCTCTATTTGAAGGAAGAACAGACAGAGCTGTTAAACGGGAGATCCGTCAAACTGGAAAAGCTGCTTGATTTAATGGCGGCGATCCGCGGACAAGGGGAAAGCTGCCTCATTTTCACCCAATACATTCAGATGGGCAACATGATGAAGCGCCTCCTGGAAAAAGCATTCGGAGAACCGGTTCAGTTTTTAAACGGAAGCCTGTCCAAGCAGGAACGCGATTCTCTCGTCGAACGGTTCCAGAAGAAAGAATACCCGACGCTGATTTTGTCACTGAAAGCGGGCGGAACCGGCCTGAACCTGACGGCTGCCAACCATGTCATTCACTATGACAGATGGTGGAATCCGGCGGTGGAAAACCAGGCGACCGACCGCGCCTACCGAATCGGCCAGGAACGGTTCGTCCATGTTCACAAACTCATTACGACGGGAACGATTGAAGAAAAAATTGATGCCATGCTAGAAACGAAACAAACGCTGAACGATCAGATTATCCAAAGTGAAAATTGGATTACCGAGCTGTCATCCGATGAGCTTGAAGAATTATTCACCCTCAGCGCATCGGCGCAATCACATTAAACGCAAAAAGACCGGCTCTCTCAGAAGAGCCGGTCTTTTATGTCGTCCTTACTGTTACGCCGCATTTGCCATGAATGCGTCACGCCAGTCATGAACAGTATCGCCATACCTTTCACAGTAAATTCCTGATCATATGCGCAACGCCGTTTTGATCATTTGTCAATGTAACGGCATCAGCGATCTCCTTAATATCTTCTCTCGCATTCCCCATCGCTATGCCTTTTCCGGCCGCCTGAAGCATTGAATAGTCATTTAAGCTGTCACCGACCGCGGCGGTTTCAGCCATCGGAATGCCTAGCTTTTGCGCCAGCCGTTTGAGCGCCTGCCCTTTAGAGGCGTTTCGAGACGCCAGTTCGAAGTTGTGGTCGGCAGAGCTGACAAGGGTGAGATCTTTCTGACCGCTGAATCGGTCCCAGCCCGCTTTCAGCTTCCGCTCATCAAACGAAAATCCGAGAATATTATAAAAATCCAGATGCTCTTCTTTCTCAAAGAGCTCACGGTATGAATGAATGTAAGCAAAGCCGGATTGGCTGTATTGCACTGAAGCCGCCTGTTCCAAAACGGAAAGATCGGTTTCCGGATTGGCGCTTTTCACCCGGTCCATTTCGATATCGAGCAGCTGCCTGCCGGTTTCAGGCGTATAGATGGCTTTGTTTGTAAACACCTCATAGTAATATTGATTCTCTTCAAGCCAGGACAAAATGCCGCGGGCTCTTGTTTCTGCAATCGCATCACAGTGGTACAGGCTGCCGTCAGGAGCATGAATGGCGGCTCCGTTTGCGCTGATGACCCACGTTTTTATGCCGAGCGGTTCGAATATGGAGTGCACGTCAAAATGCGCGCGTCCCGTGGAAATCACGATTTCAATTCCCGCTTGCCGGGCTTCCCTTAAAGCCCGCTCATTTTCATCGCTTACTTGATGACTGCTGTTCAGCAGTGTGCCGTCCAGATCTATGGCAATCAGTTTCACATGTCCTCATCCTCTTCTTCAGATTCAGTTACAAGCAATTCTACGCCGTGCCGGTCGAGCAGATCGCAAAAATCCTGATCAGGCAGCCGATCGGTAATCAGCAGGTCAACCTCGTGCAGGTCTGCATACTGATAAAAACTCGTACGGCCAAGCTTGGAGTGATCGCTCAGCGCAATCACCTGTTCCGCCTGTCGGATCATTTTACGCTTTACCATGCCGTCTTCTTCATGAGGTATCGTCAGGCCGTTTTCCGAGATGCCGACAACGCCGATCAGCACCTTATCGGCGTGATAATCCCCCAGTTTTTCTACGACGGAAGCCCCGTATAAAAACCGGTGTTCCTTCTGGAGCTTTCCGCCGAGCAGGTGAATATCAATTCCCTCTTTTGCGGAAAGGATATCGGCCTGATTGATCGAATTTGTAATAACAGTGCAGCCGGTGACATTTAAATGCTCCGCGCAGGCCTGCACGGTTGTCGAGGTGTCCAGGATGATCCGGTCTCCTTTATGGATCAGGGATGCGGCCAGCTTGCCGATTTTGTTTTTCTCTTCAGAAACGGTTTTCAGCCGGCCCGAATAGCCCGGAACTTCCTGATTCACCGACGGCAGAATCGCGCCGCCCCGTGTTCTGATAATGGCCCCGCGCTCTTTCAGCTTTACAAGGTCCCTTCTTGCGGTATCTCTTGAAATATGAAGCAGCGAACATATCTGTTCAGCGGTGATCCGCCGATGCTGTTTCAAATATTCCATTATCGCAATCAGTCTTTCTTCTTGATACACGTCCTCATTCCCTTTTTCGTCACTTATCTGTAAGTAATTATAAGTTTTTATCCCGATATATTCAATGTTTTTAAGTATTCATAAGCGAAATCACTTCTTTTTAACCATTTTTTAGCTCCCGCACAAAAAAACCAGTCTTTCGACTGGCAAATGGGAAGGAGGTATTGCGGGGCCCGCTGAATGGCGGGAAATCGAGGAAAAAAGCATGCTATTCAGCCAGCGGCTCTTTCCGTTTTTGATCCATAAACCGAACGGTATCAGCCATGACCTCGGTCACATAAACTTTTACGCCGTCTGTCTTTTCATAGCTTCTCGTCTGGATTCTGCCGCTTACACCGACCATTGACCCTTTTTGGCAGTACAATGCCGTGTTTTCAGCGTTTTTTCTCCAGATGGTGCAGTTGACGAAGTCGGTTCCGGTTTCACCCGACGCGCTTTTAAAATTGCGGTTTACCGCCAGCGTAATATGCGCGACGGGAATGCCCGCTGATGTAAAACGGAGCTCCGGGTCTTTCGTCAGCAGCCCGACAAGCATAACGTGGTTAAACAAGCCGTATCCTCCTCTCTTTTTCGAGGCTGGCTTCATTGTAGTACAAGGGCTCGTGAAAGCAAAAAGCGGATAAAGCCGTTATTCGTTCAGGCTGCTCTTATGTTTTCGTTTTTCTTTCTGATAAAAAAAACTTTTGTTTTTGACCGCTTATGTAATATGTATTTTTGAGCAGCCGCGAGAAAAGTTTCGTTTTGAGCCAGTCTTTCTCAAACATGCGGACAAACTTTCCGCCGTCCCATGCGAACCAGTAAAAACTCAGCTTTTTATCAGTCAGTGAAAGCTGAATTTTATACTGTTCCATGCGGTCTTTTGTTTCATATAAAAAGACGACATTTCCCCTTCTGTTAAGATGCACCTCACAATCTTCCTTTTTGCATACCAAGTAGGAATGATCGTCTTTTCGCCTTGAACCGTCTTCTATATAGATTTCCTTCAGGCGCAATTGATTCATAAGCATCTCTCCATGACCATATTCTTTTACATTATAATGAAAAAATAGAAATGATTAAATGTTGACCGCCTACAAAAATGATGAAGCATGCCTTACAGCATTTTCCCGGGAAAAATGATATGTGTTATAATAAATGAACGAAAAACATGGACAACAGGGGTGAAAATAAGAGATGAAAACCTTTAAACTGGTTGATCTGAATGTGGAACGTTTAGATAAAGACGATCAGCCGATTGAGCAGTTTCCCCTTTTAGACGGATTGATTATTAACAAAGAGGACGGAGAAAATCACTGGTTAATTGAAGCACTGGTCCCGGCCGAACACTTTTCTTTTTTTGACATGCTGATGAAAAGCCAGAAAGAAGCGAAGGTGTTTGTAACGATTACGAAAAAAAGCAACCGTCCCGCCCAGCTGACGGGAAGCATCAAAAATATCGTCGAGCTGGAAAGAAGTATACAAGTTTTAATTTACGGTCAAATGGTGTCAAGAAACCACCCCGGATCAGAAAGCATTCTGGAGTCGCTCGTGAAAGAAGGCTACTCGGGCAGCCGGCTGATTGAAGCGTTTAAACAAAAATTATAATCATGAAAAAGGCCGGACGTTAATCATCCAGCCTTTTTTTGTGCCTTAGTCATTGTGAGGAGCCCGCTGTTTCAGCAGATCTCTGATTTCAGTCAGCAGTTCTGTCTGCTGATCTGTTTCCTCGGCTTCTTCAGCCTCTTCTTCTGCTTCTTTTTTACGTCTCAGCTTGCCTATTGTGCGGATCACGATAAAAATAGAAAATGAAATAATGAAGAAGTTCACAATCGTTTGAATGAAGCTTCCGTACTTGATATGAGCCTCGCCGAATGTCACGGCCAGCCCTGAAAAGTCAAGACCGCCAAGAAGCAGGCCGACAAGCGGCATGATGATGTCTTCAACGAGCGACGTCACGATTTTGCCGAAAGCGCCGCCGATGACGACACCGATTGCCAGATCCATGATATTGCCCCGCATCGCAAAGCTTTTAAATTCTGACCACATTAGATTCACCCCTTTCTATACAAAATGGGCTTTTTATAAGCCCATTTGTTTGTTTTTATTCTCCGAGCGCAAAAGTTAATTCAGCTTCACACACGAGCTCGCCGTCAACTTTGGCAACGCCTTTGCCGCGTCCGATCGTACCGCGCGCGCGGGTAATATCAACCTCAAGCTCCAGCTTGTCACCCGGTTTTACCTGCTTTTTGAAACGGCAGTTATCAATCCCCGCAAAAAATGCAAGTCTGCCCCGGTTTTCTTCTTTAATCAGCATCGCAACCGCTCCGACCTGCGCCAAAGCCTCTACGATTAATACGCCCGGCATAACAGGGTATTCAGGAAAATGGCCGTTGAAAAAATCTTCATTCGCCGTCACATTTTTATATCCCGCCGCCCGTTTTCCTTCTTCGACTTCCGTAATTCTGTCTACCAGAAGAAACGGATAGCGATGGGGAATAATTTCTTTAATTTGCTGAGTATCAAGCATTCTCTTGACATCTCCTTCATCGACAATAGTATGTATAGAAGGTATATGTGGCAACCAATCTGTACATTTGGAAGTATATTATGAATCAATTTCTTTTTCAACCGCGCTGTAAACTGTAACCAGCTGGCAATGAGCCTCGTCCATTAATGTGTTATGATAAATAAAGATTTTTACCCTATGCAAAGAGGTTGGAAGATGATTGCTAAGTTTACTGAAAAACGTACGCGGGTGATGCTGAATGAGTGGTATGACGCCATGGGAAAACGCCAATTCGATCTAGCCCGTTCCCTTCACGAACAAATCAATCAGCATCTCCCCAAATTACAAAAGAATGCAAAGCTCAAACTCAGATATCAGCTGTTTTTCGCACGGTTTCAGCTGCTGTTTGAGAAAAAAGACGGTCTGAATAAACTGTTCTGCGAGCTGAAGCGGCGCAAAGATGAGATGGATCATGAATTAACTTATTATTTCTATTTTTTCAAAGGGTTATTCCATATGGTGAATGGCGCTCCGAACCGTGCTGTCTGCCGCTTTAAAGAAGCTGAACAGTACCTGCCGGCCATACAGGACCGTTTCGAAGCCGCTGAATTTTATTATAAAACAGCGGGTGCATATTACATGATGAAGTCGCCTGCGCTCTCCATTCAATATGTCAATAAAGCGCTGGAAATCTATCAAGATGAAGCCGGCTACATCAAAAAAACGCTCAGCTGCCGGCTGCTTCTCGCCGTGAATTATATAGACGAGGCACGCTATGAAGACGCAGAACAGCTCTTTAATGAATCCATAAAGATAACGGACCGGATCAATGACAATAACCTGCTGTGCCACGCCTATTATAATTTTGGTTTTTTAAAGACCGCCCAGAAAAAAGATAAAGAGGCCCTCCCTTTTTACAAAAAGGTATTGGGCAATCAGCGTTTCGAGAAAGAGTCTCCCGTTTCCTACCTTCATTGTGTATACGAAGCGGTCAGAGCACTTTTTAAAACCGGTTCTGCCGCCGAAGGACAAACCGTGCTGCAGAAAGGTTTATACATATCTGAAAAAGTGCAGAACAAGATTATGAAATTGAAGCTGACCGCGCTCAACATACTGTACACCGCTCAGGAGGACCCGTACGACCGATTGCAGAAGCTTGTGCTGGAGCTGCAGAAAATTGAAGCGTGGGTGGATTTGGAAGTGCTGCTTCAGGATATTACTGATTACTACAAAAAAAAGGGCGATTTTGAGAAAGCCGCATTTTTTATCATGCGCGGCTGATCAAAACGCCCCTTCTTTTATCTGACTGAGTTGATTAAGCCCAGCATTTGGTCTCCCAATGTAATCGTGCGGCTGTTCAGCTGATAGGAACGCTGAGACACGATTAAGTCGGTCATTTCTTTTGACATATCGACATTTGAACTTTCAAGCGCGCCCTGCTCCATGCCGATTGCCTGCCGGTTTGCGCCGGTAAGCTCTTCAATCGCTGAAGCCCCCGCGCCGTTTACGGAAAACAGATTATCCCCTTCCGCATGAAGCGCCTGAGGATTATTGACATTGACGATGCCGAGATTAAACGTCTGCGAACGGGTTCCCGCCTGGTCTGAAGCAGTCAGCGTTCCGGTTTTGCTGATTTTCAGCTGAGTCAGCGAACTGTCAATTTGTATGGGCTGACCGTTCTCATCGAGAATGGGATTGCCTCCCGCTGTCATCAGCTGAAGCAGCCGGTCATTTCCGCCTGCCGGCTTGAGGGAAAGTGAGCCGTCCCTTGTATACACCCGCCGTCCGTCCGCTTCTGCCTGAAGATATTGATAAGGTGATGTGAACGCGATATCAAGGTCACGGTCGGTTTTTTTGATGCTTCCCTGCCCTGAGTCCAGCTGCGGAGTCATGACCGTTCCGGCGCCGAGACGCAGGCCGGGCGGCGTTTTCCGCATGTCCGGCGAATTTTCCTTTTTGTCATCTATATGGTCATACTGCTGTCTGATCAGCTCGGAAAAGCGGGAGTCCCTCGCTTTATAGCCTGTCGTATCACTGTTTGAAAGGTTGCTGCTGACTGTATCCATCTGCTGCTGAAGCTGATTTAAGGCTGTTGAAGCCGTCAGCATTGATCTGAGCATCATAATTGAACGTCCCCCATTTTGTTACACTTTGCCGATTTCATTTGCGGCTTTATCCATGCTTTTATCGTAAGCCTGAATGACTTTCTGATTGGCTTCAAATGATCTGTATGCTTCCGTCATTTCTGTATACGTGCTCGTCACGTCCACGTTCGAAAGCTCCGAGACGCCTTGCTTTAATGAATACGAGACTTGGGGATTCGCCGCCGCGCTCGGCAGTTCAGAGCCGTCGGCCGTGCTGTATAGGTCATTGCCGTCCCGTTTCAGATTGCGCACGTCTTCTTCCATTCTGATATCAATCTGCCCCGCCGGCCGGCCGTTTGTCGTGACCGTTCCGTTTTCTGATACGGTGAATTTTTCATTGTCGACTGTAATCGGCTGTCCGTTTGTTGATAACACAAGGTTTCCGTTTATCGTAAGCTGATTGTTTTCATTTAATGAGAAAGTGCTGCTTTTTGAATAGCGGACGCCGCCCGCGGTCTGCACGGGATAAAACAGCTCGGCGTTTTCATTCGTTTCGGCATTCTTGGGAACCTGATTCTCCATCAGCGCGATATCCGTCGGCTGATCGGTCGTTTTCAGGCTTCCCTGCGTAAACAACGGTTTCAGCTCCTGCATGTATACGCCTGTGTTGACGGAGCCGATTTTCGTTTTTTTGTCGCCTTCTATTCGGCTCAGAAGCATCTCGGGAAAGGCGCGGATTGAACCTTGATCCTCTTTGTACCCTGATGTATTCGCGTTTGCGATGTTATTTGACAGCATTTCCGTTCTTCTCTGCTGTGTAATCATTGCGGACGTTGCGGTATATAATCCTTTTAACAAGTCTTCCACCTCTGAAATAGCATTATTTCCAGTTGCACCACCGGAACATTTGTTCTATAATGAAAATCAGCATTTTTTCTTATTATCGGATTTACATTCCCGTTCGTGAAGGGTTTGGCAGAAAAAAACCCCATTCTTTTTCAGAATGAGGTTTTATCATCAGCTCAGTTTGCGTTTTGGAAGCTTGTCCATGTTATCCAGCATGACGCCGGTTCCGACCGCAACACAATCCATCGGGTTCTCAGCGACAAGAACAGGCACCCTCAGCTCTTCGGCAAGAAGCTGGTCAAGCCCGTTTAACAGCGCTCCACCGCCGGTAATGATAACGCCGCGGTCGATGATGTCAGCGGACAATTCAGGCGGTGTTCTTTCAAGAACCTGCTTGGCGGCCTGCACAATGACGGCAACTGATTCACGAAGGGCTTCTTCTACTTCTTTGCTGTTTACTGTAATCGTTCTCGGCAGACCGGAAACCATGTCACGGCCGCGGATGGTGATTTCTTCATGACGTGCGTCTGGGAAAACCGTTGCGACCTTCACCTTAATATCTTCAGCGGTACGTTCACCGATCAGCAGCTTATACTCGCGTTTGATATAATTTAAGATTTCCATGTCAAACTTGTCCCCAGCCATCTTAATAGAAGAGGAGGTGACAATATCGCCCATAGAAATAACTGCGATATCTGTCGTACCGCCTCCGATGTCAACAACCATGTTACCGCTCGGCTGGAAGATTTCCATACCCGCGCCGATAGCGGCAACTTTCGGTTCTTCTTCAAGGTACACATGCTTTCCGCCGCTTTTTTCAGCTGCTTCTTTAATCGCTTTTTGCTCAACGGATGTAATATTCGTCGGGCAGCAGATCAGCATGCGCGGTTTTGAGAAAAGTCCTTTTACATTCAGCTTATTAATGAAATGTTTCAGCATGGCTTCTGTTACTTCGAAGTCTGCGATTACGCCGTCTTTCAGCGGACGGATCGCAACAATATTCCCAGGTGTACGTCCAACCATTCGTCTGGCTTCTTCACCGACAGCCAGCACTTTGCCGCTGTTTTTATCAAGTGCCACAACGGAAGGCTCATTCAGAACAATTCCTTTTCCTTTTACATGGATCAGTACATTTGCAGTACCGAGGTCAATTCCAATATCCCTTGCAAACATCTATTTATATCCTCCTTGATATCTGTTTCACAGTAAAATATCCACATTGTGCCCTAATTATATATATTATCATAATTTATCAAAAAAAAGCTGCTGAACGATATAAGTTCTTGACAAAATTTTGCGGATATTCGCGAAACCGCCCGGGAGGAGAAAAAAGGGCCCGGCAGACGTCAGGCGCTACGGCTGCTGAACGGGCTCCCCTTCAAGAATTTCATCCTTCTTGTACTTTAATTTCGTCGCCTCTCCCCCTCTTAAATGTCTGATGGATTTATGATAATCGAGTATTTCTTTTACTTCATTCGCCAAGTCAGGATTAATTTCAGGCAGGCGCTCTGTCAGATCTTTGTGTACGGTACTTTTGGAAACACCAAACTCTTTCGCAATGACACGAACGGTTTTTTTCGTCTCCACGATATACTTACCAATCTTGATTGTTCGCTCTTTGATGTAATCGTGCACACCACTCGACCTCCCCAGTTGGATGTGAGAAGTGTGAAATGAGATCCGTATTCTGTAACAAATTCACTGATGATGCAGCTTCTTCGTTGTCCGATTATATAAGAAGGTTTTAGAAATATGCCCACGATCCCTCACCTCAAACACTCTCTTTGATAGGTTTGTAACAGTGTATTAGCAATGAATTGGGAATATGCTAAAAACTCAATAAGGACAAGGGGCGGGTCATAATTTTCTGCTTTTTGAACGGGGGGTTTACATCCGCGCGATCCTGCTGTAGAATGAAACAGCACAATTAGTTACTTAGGTAAGTTTTTTGAAAAGGAGAACGGAAATGATCCACGTCAACAGACGCCTCATTCATCAAATCAATCAATGCGCCCGCCTGATTACGAAGAAAGCCAATGAACGGCTGGAACCATTCGGCCTGTACTCCTCTCAATGGTCAATCCTATATTGCTTAAAAACGATCGGACCGATGACCCAAAAAGAAATCTGGTCCTATCTGAACGTAGAGGCGCCGACCGTTACCAGAACGATCAAACGCCTTGAAGAAAACGGCTGGATTCAGCGGGAACAGGGAGAAGACAAGCGGGAAAAGCTCGTCGTCCTGACGAAGGAAGCTGAATTGAAATACGACAGCATCAATCAAGAGATGCTGAAGTTCGAGGAAGACATGCTTGCGGATTTCCAAGATGGAGATAAGGAAGCTTTTTCTGAGTTTCTGAATGTGTTTTTAACGAAATAAAAAAGAAAGGGAAGTGCTGTACTTTTGAGTAAATCTGACTCGATCTGGACCAAAGATTTTATTATGGTCGTACTCGTGAATTTATTTGTCTTTGTGTTCTTTTATACATTTTTGGCCGTGCTGCCTATCTATATGATTCAGGAGCTTGGCGGCAGTGAATCGCAAGGAGGGCTTTTGATCAGCCTGTTCCTGTTATCTGCTATTATCACCCGTCCTTTTTCAGGGGCGATTATTGAACGGTTCGGCAAGAAAAGAATGACGATTGTATCTCTGGCGCTGTTCGCCCTATCTTCTTATCTGTATTTGCCGATACACAATTTCTATCTGCTGCTCGGACTGCGTTTTTTCCAAGGCATCTGGTTCAGCATTTTAACGACGGTCACGGGCGCAATTGCCGCTGACATTATTCCCGCCAAGCGGCGCGGCGAGGGGCTCGGTTATTTCGCGATGTCTATGAACCTTGCCATGGCGATCGGTCCGTTTCTCGGGCTGAGCCTTGTGAAAGTCATTTCGTTCCCGGTTTTCTTTACGATTTTTGCCGTATTTGTTTCTTTAGGCTTGCTGATTGCTTTTATGATTCGTGTGCCGGATCAAAACAACAGCGGAACGACAGTCTTCCGTTTTTCTTTCTCCGACATGTTTGAAAAAGGCGCGCTTAAAATCGCGATTGTCGGGTTGTCCATTTCTTTCTGTTATTCAAGTGTGACTTCATATTTATCCGTTTATGCAAAGACGATCCACCTGTTGGATGTCAGCGGCTATTTCTTCGTCTGTTTCGCAGTGACGATGATGGCCGCCCGTCCTTTCACAGGAAAGCTGTTTGACAGAGTGGGGCCGGGAATCGTCATCTATCCGTCGATTATCGTGTTCTCCGCGGGGCTTTGCATGCTGGCGATGACAAACAGCGCCCTCATGCTTCTCTTGTCCGGTGCCGTAATCGGCCTCGGATACGGCTCTATCGTACCTTGTATGCAGACGCTGGCGATTCAGAACTCGCCCGGACACCGTTCAGGCTTTGCGACGGCTACCTTCTTCACTTTCTTTGACAGCGGGATTGCCGGCGGGTCATATGTATTCGGCCTCTTCGTCGCTTCCGCCGGATTCCATTCGATTTATCTGGCAGCGGGGCTGTTCGTCCTGATTGCATTGCTCCTGTATGGCTGGAGCCAGAAAAAAAGAACGCCGCTTGAAGCGGACGGAAACGTTTCAATCGCAGACTGATATGACAAAAAGCCGGGGGCAGCCCCCGGCTTTTTTTATTCGGCCGCTCTTTCCCGCACGATTCGTCCCTCCGCTTTTGCATAAGGAGGATGAATATACATAAGCGCCGTATAACCGAGACACGACAAAATGACACCCGCAAACCAGGAAATATCATAGATGCCGGCGAACGCCGGGACGTACATCCCGATTAAAGAAATAAACGCGCCGAGAAAAGTCGCGGCAAAGGCCCGGTAATTATAGCCTTTGTAATAAGTGTATTGTCCGGTTTCCGAATAAAGGTCTTCAACTGAGAGCTGCCTTTTTCTGATGATAAAATAATCAGCCATCATCACCCCGGCCACCGGTCCGAGCATCCCGCCGATGAGTCCGAGAAACGCATAAACATTCGTGGCGCTCTCCATCAGCTTCCACGGTATTGTGAACAGAGCCAAAACGGCGGTCAAATACCCTCCCCTCCTGAATGTAATATACTTCGGCAGGACATTCGCCAAGTCATAGGCCGGTGACACGATGTTTGCCGCCACATTAACCGAGACGGCGGCGATGCAAAGTGTGATGACCGAAAGAGCGATAACGAAAGGATTATCAAACCGGGCCAAAATCTCCACCACATCCCAAATCGGTTCTCCGAATGCTACCTGTGATCCGGATGTCACTGTAATGCTCGCAAACGCAAACAGCGCAAACGTTCCCGGCAGGCCGTAAAACTGGCCGCGAATCTGTTCTTTTTGCGACGCGGCGAACCGGGTGAAGTCAGGGATATTCAGAATCAGCGTCGCCCATATTCCGATAATACCCGTCACTCCGGCGGCAAACGGCCAAAACGTTTCAGAAAATGTATGGAACTTTCCAGGCTGTGAGTAAATCGGTCCGAGCCCGCCGGCAATATCTATCGCCCACCAGACCATGCCGCCGAAGACGAGATAAACAAGCGGACCCGCCCACACTTCAAATTTTTTGATTGATTCCATGCCGTGCCGCAGCACAAGCAGATGAATGCCCCAAAAGAAAATGAACGACAGAAAACCCGGCAGATGAAGCCCGAATATATTCCAATCTCCGCCGAGGCTCCCCCAGCCCGGCCATATATTCAAAAGCAGAATGTGCAAAGCCGTGCTTCCGGCAAATGTTTGAATTCCGAGCCACATGATGGCTGTAAACGCCCTGAGAAGCGCCGGAATGTTAGCCCCGTATATTCCGTAAGAAGCCCTGATAATGACCGGAAAAGGCAGTCCGTATTTCGTTCCGGCATGGCCGTTCAAGGCCAAAGCGGCGAACAAAATGAGTGACGCCGTCACGATAATGGCGAGCACCTGCCACGGAGAAAGACCGATCGCAATGAGCCCGCCCACAGTCGCATAGGTCGGGATATTATGAATACAGCCCATCCAGATGGATGCAAAATTCACCGCTTTCCATGTCCGTTCGCCGTCTTCTAAAGGCAGTAAATCTTTGTTGCTTAGCCGATCACTCGTTGTTTTTGTCATTTTCTCCCTCCCGCATGTACGTTTTCCTTACATCACATGTGAAAAAATATAACTGAAAATTCCGTAAATAACATTGGTCGCTGTCGACAATAATCGTTTTAATTTTTGAGCACATTACACAAAAAAGAGACGGGGAGAGCCCGTCTCTTTTTGTTGCGCCTGTTAAGAGGCTTTTTTGAGGAGAACCGAAAACCGGAATGCCATCAAAAGGCTTACAGCGCCGACAACGATAAGAATCGTGCCGAGCATATGAAAATGGCCGGCGGTAATTTCTTTTCCGAAAAGAATGCCCAAAATGACAGAAGACAAAATCGAACCGAGATACCGGCAGGTCTGAAACAGGCCGGACGTTGTTCCGACCATGTCGGCGGGGCTCGTTTTCAGCATGGCCGCCTGGAACGTGACATTTCCGAAGCCGTAGCCGACACCCAGCACGGACAGGATCAGCCCTTTTCCTATCATAGGCGCCTGAAGAAAGAAAAACGTTAACAGCACCGCACCGATCGCGGTCAGGCAGGTTCCGGCAACAATCGGCTGAAGAAGCCCTTTCTTATCTATCCATTTTCCGGTCAGAGGCGACACCAGAATACTCATGCCCGACATAAACAGCATAATCAATCCGCTTGTCTGAACGGACAAATGCATTTCATCCTGAAAATAGCTCGGAAGCCCGAAAAAGATGCAGTAAAAGAATATATTCAGCAAAATAAATTGAATATACACCGACGATAGTTTCCGATGCGTTTTAAACAGCCTGACATCAATAAACGGCTTCTCTGTTTTCAGCTCGCGCCAGATAAACAGCCCGACAAACAAAAGCCCGAATACGCCTTCTGTATAGTGAGGCTTCGTACTGAAGGACAATAAAAACGACAGGAGAAGGATAATCGCCCCGGCAAACAGAAGTATCCCGATCGTATCAAGCTGGCGAAGCACGCCTTTCAAGCCGCCGATCTCGCGTTTTTCATCTTTCGGAAACATATACATTCCGAGAAAAAAGCTGAGAATGATAAACGGCAGATTGACGAAAAAGATTGCCGGCCACCCTCCCCAAACGATCAGAAAACCGCCGAGAGTCGGACCGAGCGCCGTCATGGCTGATGCAAAGATTGACAGGACGGCCAGCGCCGAAGCCTGCTTCTCCTGTATATTTGAACGGATCAATCCGACGCCGGACGGATATATCGCGCTGCTTCCAATCGATTGAAAAAGCCGCATGATCAGCAAAGTCATAAAAGTCGGCGCAAACGGCGCGCCGACCGCCGAGACGGCAACAAGCAGAAGCCCGATCAAAAACAGCTTCTTCCTGCCGAGCATATCACCGAGCTTCCCGGTAACAGGCTGCGCCACCGCACTGGCAAGATAAAAGGACGATATCAGCCAGGACACCGTTGTAAACGACAGGTGAAATTCATGCTGAATACTGTGAAGCGCAAGAGAAATCATCGACGAGTTCAATGGGTTCAGCATCGTCCCCGAAGCCACGGCCGTCAAGAACAGGACGCGGCTTTTTTTGGAGATTGTCATTTTGTCTGTGCGATAAATTCTTCCGTCGTCCGGCTTCTGCCGATTTTCGGGAAGATAAACTTGAGTGTCGCTTCGTGCTGTTCATCGCTGAATGTCGCCATCGCGTCAGTTACGAAAACTTGCTGATACCCGAGCTGAAAAGCTTCCCGCGCCGTGCTTTCCACACCGATGTTTGTCGCAATCCCGCATAACACGATCGTGTCGATTCCCCGTCTTCTGAGCTGAAGATCCAGGTCCGTGCCGAAAAACGCGCCCCACTGCCGTTTTGTTACCGTATAATCGTTTTCTTTCACTCCGATGTCAGGCACAAATTCAGCCCAATCCGCCGGCGGAGCCGAATGGCCCGCCGCCTCTTCATCCGTCAGCGGCTTCAGCGCATCCGCTCCGTCATGAAAATCCACGTTCACAAAGCTGATAAATCCGCCTTTTTCCCGGAACACATCAATTAATTTTTTCGCGTTCGGCACAACGGTACCGCTTTTATCAATCGGCACAATGCCTTTTTGTAAATCAATAAGAACCAAAGCCGTTTTTTCAAATTGCAGATTTAATGATGTTGTCATAATGATTCCTCCTGATGCAGTTAGTGTTTCTCACCCCGTTTATTTTACTCTTTCCCGGACAGGATTTCTTCCGCCGTGCTCCGGCGCTATTTTTATGGATATAAAGTCGCACGACACCCATTTGAAAAAGCAACATTATGAACGCAAAAAACCATGTTAGATAACCTTACATGAAAATGTTTTATCGTTCTTTTTTCTCTATAATAATGAATTAATCACAATTACATTCTGAATGAGACGGAGGAATACAACATGCAGATGGGCGATACAGTATTTATGTTCTTTTGCGCTTTACTCGTGTGGCTGATGACCCCCGGGCTGGCTTTGTTTTACGGCGGAATGGTAAAAAGCAAAAACGTGCTCAGCACGGCGATGCATAGTTTTTCTTCTCTCGCCATCGTATCCGTCGTTTGGGTTTTGTACGGATATTCACTTGCTTTTGCCCCCGGCAATACATGGCTTGGCGGGATTGAATGGGCCGGGCTGAAGGGGGTCGGCTTTGAACCCGGAAGTTACAGTGATACGATCCCGCATTCCTTGTTCATGATGTTCCAAATGACGTTTGCCGTACTGACGACGGCCATTATTTCAGGAGCATTTGCTGAACGCATGAGATTCAGTGCTTTTCTTGTATTTTCCTTTTTGTGGGCTTCCCTCGTATATACCCCCGTTGCGCACTGGGTATGGGGCGGCGGCTGGATCGGCCAAATGGGCGCTCTTGACTTCGCAGGCGGAAACGTCGTCCACATTTCTTCCGGAGTCGCCGGGCTTGTGCTGGCGATTGTGCTCGGGAAACGCAAAGACGGCACGGCGGCTTCCCCTCACAACTTAATTTACACGTTCTTGGGCGGAGCGCTCATCTGGTTCGGATGGTTCGGCTTCAATGTCGGCAGCGCCCTGACGCTTGACAGTATCGCGATGTTTGCTTTCATTAACACAAACACCGCGGCTGCAGCCGGAATTATCGGCTGGATTTTAATCGAATGGATGCTGAACAAAAAACCGACCATGCTGGGTGCTGTATCAGGCGCTATCGCCGGGCTTGTCGCCATTACGCCGGCTGCCGGGTTCGTTACGCCGTTCTCTTCCATCGTAATCGGTTTCATCGGCGGGCTTGTCTGCTTTTGGGGCGTTTATTGGCTCAAAAAGACTTTCGGTTATGATGATGCGCTTGACGCTTTCGGGCTGCATGGAATCGGCGGGACATGGGGCGGCATTGCGACCGGTTTATTCGCCACCACTTCCGTCAATGACGGCGGGGCAAACGGGCTGTTTTACGGCGATCCGGGACTGCTCTGGAAGCAGATTGCGGCCATTGCGGCAACCTATGTATTTGTATTTATTGTCACTTTCGTTATCATTAAAATTGTAGGTCTGTTCATTCCCCTGCGCGCCAGTGAAGAAGAAGAGTCACTCGGGCTTGATTTAACGATGCACGGGGAAAAAGCATATCAGGACTTATAAAGTGAGGAGTGGCTTAGATGAGCGGTCAAATGTTCAAGGTAGAAATCGTTACGCGTCCGGCTAAGTTTGAAACATTGAAACAGGAACTCGGTAAAATCGGAGTCACATCGCTGACCTTCTCCAACGTACACGGCTGCGGCCTTCAAAAAGCCCACACCGAACTGTACCGCGGAGTCAAAATTGAAAGCAATGTATATGAACGGCTGAAAGTGGAAATCGTTGTCAGCAAGGTCCCCGTTGATCAAGTGGTGGAAACGGCGAAAAAAGTGCTGAAAACGGGAGAGCCCGGCGACGGCAAAATATTCGTCTATGAAATCGGAAACACGATTAATATCCGCACCGGAGAAGAAGGACCAGAAGCTTTATAAACAGACAGAACGCCCGGAAATGTCCCGGGCGTTTTTTCTGGCTTCATTAAAAAGAAGAAACCTTTTTTTCATGCGGGACAGGCCGCTTATGCCGTACGGGTTGTTTTTTCGCATATGTACTGATATTGACCAGTATGCCGCACAAAAACAGCGTCATAATCAATGAAGAACCGCCGTAGCTGATAAACGGAAGCGGCACACCCGTAACCGGGAGGAGTCCGCTCATCGCTCCCAAATTCAATACAACCTGAAACATTAATTGAAACGTAATTCCGATGGCAAGAAGCTTCCCGAACGGGTCATCAGCCCGCACGGCCGTTTTTACGCCGAGAAGCATTAACGCAAAATATAATCCCAAAACGATCAGAACACCGAATATCCCCAGCTCTTCGCTGATCACGGCCATAATGAAATCAGTATGCGCCTCAGGCAGATAGTTCATTTTTTCAACACTGTTTCCAAGCCCTCTTCCGAAAAACCCGCCTCCGGAAATAGCAAAATAGGATTGAATCAGCTGATAGCCGTCCCCGTTCGCGTCACCAAACGGATTGGTAAAGGAAACGAGGCGCTTCACACGATAGGAAGCGGAAAATGCGAGATAAACAACCCCGGACACCGCCGTCGCGCCGAGCACGAACAGATGGCGCTTTTTCAAGCCGGCACATAATAAAATCGACCCGCACGCCGCCAGGATTAAGGAAGCCGTCCCTAAATCAGGCTCCGCCAATGTCAGCAGAAAAGCGGTCCCCAAAATCACTAAAGGCGGCAGAACCCCTTTCACAAATTGATGAATGTACGGCTGCTTTTTCGTATAAATCGAAGCGAAATACAAAATCATCGCGATCTTCGCCAATTCAGACGGCTGTACGACAACCGGGCCCGCTCCCAGCCACCTGCGGGAAAAATTCCGCTCCAGCCCGATTCCCGGTATCAATACGAGCAGCAGCAATACCAGCGAACCGACCACAAACAGCGGTACAAGCCGCGCATACCGCTTATACGGCAGACAGGCGGCAAATAGAAATAAGCATAATCCGATCAGTAAAGAGGTACTTTGTTTATGGAAGAAATAGGATGGATCTCCGTACCGCTGAGACCCCATCACATCACTGGCGCTGTACACCATTAACAAGCCGAATCCGCAAAGCAGCATAATGACAAACACAAGCGGCAGATCGGCGTTTTTCAAACGTTTCAGCAACGGACAAAACTCCTTCGGCTATTCTTTTCCCGCATACTTGACGCACAGTAATACAGTCACGTTTCATTCTGTTTACTTTTTTATGATTATTTTTAATACCAATTGTGTCTCATAGAAAAAAGCATTACACTGTTCATATAAAATAAAGATAAAAGGTGATATTTGTGAATTACGAACTATTTAAAGCGATCAATGGTTTGTCGCACCATAGTGCCATTCTCGACTCTATCATGGTATTTATTACGGAATACGCCATTTACGCCTACGCCCTTTTCCTGCTTGCCATGTGGCTGTTCGGAAGCACAAAAGGCAGACAAAACGCCCTGTACGCGGGCTTCACGGGTGTTGCGGCGCTTATCGTCAACTACCTCATCACGAAAGTCTATGTCGAGCCGCGCCCCTTTGTCGAGCATACGGTTCATACGCTGATCCCTCATGCCGCGGATGCTTCATTTCCGAGTGACCATACGACAGGCGCTTTGGCGATTTCAATTGCGATTCTGTTCCGCAACAAAAAACTCGGCTGGCCGCTTGTGATTTTCGGCCTTTTGACCGGCTTCTCAAGAATTTGGGTCGGCCACCATTATCCGATCGATGTGCTCGGAAGCATTATCGTTTCCCTCATTGTCGGATTCCTGCTGTTCAGATTTTCAAATGTGCTTCGTCCGATTGTCGATCTGATCGTGCGAATCTATGAAAGTATCGTTCATAAAAGCAAATCGACAAACCATAATATATAAAAAAAAGCCGGCGTCTGTCACAGACTGCCGGTTTTTGTATGTTTGGCTGTATGCTTTTTCCTTTGTAAAGCACAGAATGCGGCAATGCCGAGACTGTCAATCAGCACATCGCGGAGGCATCCGTTTCTGCCGAAAAAGAGCTGGACGATTTCTGTCAGGAAAGCGGCGGCCAATGCATACAGCACCGCCCTCTTCATGCGCCTGCTCTCTCTGAAAAACAAATAGGCGAGCACAAAAAATGAAAACGCGTGCCCGAGCTTTTGAATCGCCGCTTCCGGTATTGCGAGCTCCGCCATATCGAACACAAAGAAACCGGACACATCCGGATGGGGCGTGAAACGGAAGGACACCGTCTGCGACACAACCATATCGTGAAAGCTTTCAGTCAAAGCAGAAACGAAAACAAAGACGAGCCACCCGGCCGCCAGACATTTATTCATTCAGCATCTCCTTCGTTTTCTACTAGTATAAAGGCACATGCGGCAATATGAAAAGCGCCTATCAGAGCTGATAGGCGCTTTGGGATCAAGATTACTTGCCCGAATCTTTCATTGAGCCGTCATCTTTACCATCTGTCTTGTCTTTTGTGCCGTCCTCTTTGTCACCCGGTTTTTCTTCGGTTTCTTTTTTAGGCGTCACATCTTTTTTCTCGGAAGACTGCTGAATTGACCCTTCCGTTTCTTCTGTCAAAGCGTTTTTCTCTTCAGCCGCCGCTTTTTCAATAGATGTTACCGGCTTGTCCATAAAATTGAGCGGGTTCATCGCTACGCCGTCCTTGCGGATTTCAAAGTGCACGTGATTTCCGCTTTCTTCACTGTAAAGGTTTTTTCCGGATTTACCGATGACCTGGTTCTGCTTTACTTTGTCGCCCTGATCGACGCTGACTTCAGATAAAGACTGATAGACAGTAGACAGGCCGTCTGAGTGTTCAATTTCAACCACATATCCCAGTACCGGGTCTTTAGCAGCTTTAACAACCGTACCGCTCAGAGAAGCAGAAACATCAAATGATTTTCCGTCTTTCTCAGCTAAGTCAATTCCTTTACTGAGGCTGTACGTGTTATTATAGTTAACAAGTGCTGCTTCTTTCTCTTTTTTTGCGGCATCAGTTTCATAAAACTTTTTCACAACAGAAACATTTTCAGAATGAGCAGCCGGCATTGCGACGTTTTCCATTGACTTGCCTACTTCGACGGCATCATCTTTGCCGCTGTCATACGCGGAGTTTCCGCCGTTGTTCGTCAGATTGTCCTTCACATCATTCGAAACGGATTGATACCAAAGGACAGCTGTTAAAATGACGGCCGCACTGACTAAGTAGATTGCAGGGAATATCCAGCGTTTGCGAAAAAACCGCTGAAGTTTTTTGACTTGAGAAGTTTTCTTTTCTTCCTCTCTCATTTGTTCATCACCTCAGCAACATTCTGAACACTTTTCTGAAAATATATACACATCCATAAAAAACTTTTTTGGAAATAGTATGTGCAGATTGCACTTGATTATGTAATGAAATGTGAAGGGAGATCCCGGAATATGAATTTGACCCTGCGCAAAGCCGTATTGGAGGATTTAGATGCGGTGGTGGCCATATACAACTCGACGATTGCCTCACGGATGGTAACGGCTGATACGGAAGAAGTGACGCCCGCAGACCGGATGGATTGGTTTTTGCGGCACACGGACCGGCGTCCGCTGATGGTCGCGGAAGATGAGACCGGCAAAGTGGCGGCCTGGATCAGCTTTGAAACGTTTTACGGCCGTCCGGCCTATGACAAAACGGCGGAGATCAGCATCTATCTGCATCAGGATTGCCGCGGCAAAGGAGCAGGAAGCTTTCTGCTGAAAGAAGCCCTGGCACTCGCTCCGGCAATCGGCATCCGCAGCCTGATGGCTTTTATCTTCGGACATAATGTGCCGAGCATTAAGCTGTTTGAAAAATTCGGTTTTACCGAATGGGGCGTATTCCCGGGTATCGCCGAAATGGACGGAAAACGATATGACTTGAACATTTTAGGGAGAGAACTGTCATGATCACCATCGATAAAGACAAAGACGAAAACCAGCCGCTCAATAAAAAAGCCCGTTCCCTTGCCGACATCGCCAAATGGGGAAAGATCACTGCCGTGTTTCTGATCATCACGGGCTCTCTTTCCGCTCTGTCAGCCATTGTGACGCTGCTCGGAGCCATTCCGGGGGTTCTGCTCATCATTTCCGGCGTCATGCTGATGCGCTCGGCAAAAGCGGCGGCCGCCCTTCAGGAAGGACTAGAAGAAAACGCGGAAGAAAATATGCTTGCACATTACGCGTCATTTATCAAAATGCAGTTTTTTTACGCGGCTTCCAGTGTGGTATTGGGCATTCTCGCTTTTATTTTAGTCGTCATCTTCGCTGTCATCGGAATTATCGCTTATCACAGCACTGATACGTATGACACGCCTGATTCATATTACTATGAGAACGACCCGGTGTTTGAATGACAAAAAGAGCTGATCGCGCGTCAGCTCTTTTTTAATAAAGCATTTCTTTTTTCCGGTCTTCTTCCGTTAAAAATTCAATAAAGCTCTTCATCGCAGACGGCTCCTCGGCAATCAGCCGGGTATAGGCGCTTTTCCGTTCTTCGGACAGAATATCGCTTTTTCTGATTCTGTTCAGCATATAAAGGCGGATCGTTTTTTGCACCTGTTTCCGCTGATAGCCGGCTTCCTTAAACAATGCAAGACCCAAGGCCGCCAGGAGGGCAAAAATGCCGGCCGACACGAGAGCTCCTCTCCCGGAAGGGGCCTGAATCAAAAGCGATGCCAGATGAAACAGACTAAAAGCGGCAAGCGGGAAAGCAAGAAAACGGTAAATGATGCTTTTTTTCATCAGCGGCGCAATGGCGATTTGTATTTTCTGAATTTCTTTTTTTATGAATCCCGGCAATTGTTCCGCATGCTCCAGCTTCATGCCCTCTCCCCTTTGCTGTCATTTTTGTCTTCTTTTTCATATATGCATATTTTACCGCACCCGGAACTTTCTTTGAAAGAAAACTGCATTCATCTTTGATTCCGGCTCTTTATTCTTTCAAAATGTCAATGTTATAATTTGAAATGGGAATCAGATTGCTGCACTTGTCGGAATACTAATGGGCACAGTCTTGATAAATATGATATAGCGGGGTTGCAAAGTGAGCATTTCATTTATTTTATTCGGATTTTTTTTCGTTTTAAATATACTTTTGGCCGTCATCATGATTTTCAAAGAAAGACGCGATGCCAGCGCTTCATGGGCTTGGCTTTTGGTTCTTTTTTTTATTCCCATTTTAGGGTTTATTTTATACCTGTTATTCGGCCATAACCTGAGACGCAAGCATCTGTTCCAATGGGAGGACCGTAAAAAAATCGGGATTGAAAAGCTGCTGAAGTCTCAGCTGAAAGATCTGAAGTCGAGGCAATTCCAATTTAACAACAGAGCGACTGTGGATAATAAAGACCTCATCTATATGCTTGTCATGAACAACCACGCAGTCTTTACAGAGGATAATTCGGTGGAGATTTTGACGGACGGGCGCGATAAGTTCAAACGCTTAATGAAGGACATTTCCAACGCAAAAGATCACATTCACCTTCAATACTATATTTATAAAGGTGATGAACTGGGAAAAAAATTGCGCGATGCCTTAGTGAAAAAAGCACGGGAAGGCGTAAAAGTCAGAGTGTTATATGATGAACTCGGTTCAAGATCACTCAGAAAAAAATTCTTCAAACCGCTGCGGGACGCCGGCGGCCATGTGGAAGTCTTTTTTCCTTCCAGGCTTCGTCCGATTAATTTGCGGCTCAATTATCGGAATCACCGCAAGCTCGTCATCATTGACGGCGAAACCGGCTATGTCGGCGGCTTTAACGTCGGAGATGAATATCTCGGCCTGAATCCGAAATTCGGCTACTGGCGCGATACGCACCTCAGGCTTCAAGGCACGGCGGTACACGCCATTCAGACACGGTTTATCCTCGATTGGAACCAAGCCTCCCATCATCATACGCTCACATACGTTCCGAATCATTTTCCGGAATGCGAGCCGAAGGGCAATGTCGGGATGCAGATTGTCACGAGCGGACCGGACTCAGAATGGGAACAAATTAAAAACGGCTATATCAAGATGATCTCAACGGCCAAACGGTCGATCCTGATTCAGACGCCTTACTTTATTCCTGACTCAAGTCTTTTAGATGCCCTCAGGATCGCCTGTCTGTCAGGCATCGACGTCAAAATCATGATTCCGAACAAGCCGGATCACGCTTTCGTTTACTGGGCGACTTTATCTTACATCGGCGATCTTTTGAAAGCCGGAGCCTCAGTCTACATTTACGATAACGGCTTTATTCATGCAAAAACGATTGTCGTCGATGATGAGACGGCTTCCGTCGGTACGGCGAATATCGACGTCAGAAGCTTCAGACTTAATTTTGAAGTCAACGCCTTTATTTATGACGTCACCATCGCGAAAAAACTCATTTCCTCATTTAAAGAAGATCTGCTCGTCTCCAGAAAATATACGTATGAAGAATATCAGGAGCGTTCGCTGCGGATCCGCATTAAAGAATCGATTTCAAGACTTCTTTCGCCGATTTTGTAATTCCCGGGGTGTTTCTCGGGAATTTTCTGATACAAAAACGGACACGGCACGAAAAAACACATTTTATATTCAAAAGAATGACCGAATAGTGTATAAATGAAAAGTGAGTATTTTTTTGTAAAGGAGTGCCATAGTTTGAAACCTGAATCAGTGAATCGTTCGCTTATTTCTATTTCGAAATGGGGAAAAGCGACAGGTATTTTATTTATTATCGTGGGTGCGTTTGCGGCGCTGTCGGGCGCGTTTTTCTTTTTAATCGGAGCCATTCCCGGCGTTTTGCAGATCATTGCCGGCATTTTTCTGATGCGCTCGGCAAATGAAGCGGGACAGATGACGGAGCAGTTCAATGAACTGTCAGAGGAACATATGCTGGAGAATTATGCAAAGTTCGTGAAAATGCAGGGGATCTACCTGATTGTGACGGTCGGCTTGTCCGTTCTCGGTATCGTTCTCTTCATTGTCCTCATGACGCTCGGCATCGTGGACGGCGTGTTTAATAATATTGATGCCAATACATATTAAAAAGGAAAATCCCGGCGCATCCGCCCGGGATTTTTTCTTATTCCGCTTCTTCGGTAACGGTAAAGTTTTTCTGCTTTGGATTTTCCAATAACTCTGTCTGCAGATATTTTTTCGGACATTCCGGCTTCAGCTCAAAAAAGTTTTTTCAAATAAAACTTTTCCTCAGAGTTTCAACTGAAATCTCTCAATTGTTCGACTGTTCCTGATCAGGTTTAGAAGCAAGAATTGTGATTCTGCAAAATAAGGATAAAAGCCATGGCGGAACAAGACCACTTATAATACATTTTTTGGGTCTTTGTAATTAAATTACAATTGTTCTTAATATTCACTCATGTATTCATGCTATTATATTGAAAGGAACGATCAAAAGCGTTGGCGTTCGTTAAATATTTACGAGTGCTGCCTCATGTCAAAGTCAGAAAAAATAGTATAGGAGGTAACATATGTTTAAGTTTAAAAAGAAATTCTTAGTTGGATTAACGGCAGCTTTCATAAGTATCAGCATGTTTTCGGCAACCGCCTCTGCAGCTGGCACAGATTACTGGCAAAATTGGACTGATGGGGGCGGAACAGTCAACGCAGTCAATGGATCTGGCGGGAATTACAGTGTTAATTGGTCTAATACCGGAAATTTCGTTGTTGGTAAAGGCTGGACTACAGGCTCGCCATTTAGAACAATAAACTATAATGCCGGAGTCTGGGCGCCGAATGGCAATGGATATTTGACTTTATATGGCTGGACGAGAGCACCTCTCATCGAATATTATGTAGTGGATTCATGGGGTACTTACAGACCTACCGGAACGTATAAAGGTACTGTAAAGAGTGATGGAGGTACATATGACATATATACAACGACACGTTATAACGCACCTTCCATTGATGGCGATAACACTACTTTTACGCAGTACTGGAGTGTTCGCCAGTCGAAGAGGCCGACCGGAAGCAACGCTGCAATCACTTTCAGCAATCATGTTAACGCATGGAAGAGTCATGGAATGAATCTGGGCAGTAATTGGGCTTACCAAGTCTTAGCGACAGAAGGATATAAAAGCAGCGGAAGTTCTAATGTAACAGTGTGGTAACAGCTCATCTTTAATTAGGGGCAGCTAACGGGCTGCTGATCGTTCCTCGAGAAATTTTAAATGATTATTAAGAGGCGAACGGTTTTAGCATTGCTGGAGGCAGGATATCATTTTTTGTTTAACTTGCTCACAGCTGACACCTTCACATAAGCCTTAAGCAAAATAAAAATATCCCGGTAACCGCCTCCTTTAGTTTCGGAGGATTTTTTCATTAAACAGATCGCAATCCCGCATCCAGGCTTGTCTGAATATGGAGCCAATACCGTGATTTCCTCATTACCTCTTGTAAACATTTTTGTTACACCAATAGCGGGATGAACCATCTCTTTTTAACAAAAGAGATGATTCATTACATCATAAAGGGACTTGCTCGCAAGTTCATTCTCCATTGCCCGCTGTACGCTTCCGAACGTCTCATCGAGCGCGCGCTGCATATTTTTGCCGACCGGACAGTCGGGGTTCGGATTGTCGTGAACCGCAAAAAGCTCTTCCTTATTCTGCACAGCCCTGTAAACCTCTAAGAGGGTGATCTCCGACGGATCTTTTTTCAGGCTGGCTCCCGGAACACCCGCCCGGGATGTCAGAATACCCGCTTTTTTCAGCTGGCTGATCGTTCTCCGCACGACGACGGGATTGGTGTTTACGCTGCCCGCAATCATGTCCGATGACGCCCGTTCATCCGTTGAGATCAGCGATAGAATGTGAATGGCCACAGCAAGACGGCTGTTAATCATGTTTTTCACCACCGTTGTAACCGTAATAGTTACATTTCATTTGTTTGTCAACTACTAATATACACTAAAACGGGCGGCAGGATGAAATCAAGTTGGCAATAGAGGTGTAAACAGGCCGGCGGGAAACCGGCCGGAGAGGGATTAAAATAAGAAATAACGCTGTCCGAGCGGAACATAGCTGACAGGCTGGCATGCCAGCTCTTCTCCGTCGGCGAACACCTGATAGGTTTTCGGATCGACTTGTATATTCGGCATCGCGACATTCAGCTTCATGTCGAGCTTACTCAGCTTACGGATATTCCGTACGGGAGAAATCATTTTTTCAAGGCCGAGCTTTTCCGGCACACCGTTTGCGATACCGGCCTGGGACATAAATGTAATAGAGGTATTTCGGTTTGCTTTACCGTATGATGCGTACATCTGCCGCATAAACACGGGCTCAGGCGTCGGAATGGAAGCATTCGGATCTCCCATCTGGGCGCGGGCGATCATGCCGCCTTTGAGCACAAGTTCAGGTTTGACACCGAAGAAAACCGGGTCCCATAGTACAAGGTCGGCGAGCTTTCCTTTTTCAACGGAACCGACTTCATGGCTCAGGCCGTGAGTGACGGCCGGGTTGATCGTGTATTTGGCGATATAGCGTTTGGCGCGCACATTGTCATTGCCGTTTTCTCCTGATAGAGCGCCACGCTGCTTTTTCATTTTATCGGCCACCTGCCATGTCCGGATAATCACTTCTCCCACCCTGCCCATCGCCTGTGAGTCAGATGACGTCATGCTGATCGCGCCGATATCGTGCAGAATATCCTCCGCCGCAATGGTGGCCGCTCTGATGCGTGAATGACTGAATGCCACGTCTTCAGGCACTTTTGAATCTAAATGATGGCAGACCATCATCATATCAAGATGCTCGTCCATCGTGTTGACGGTATACGGAATCGTCGGCGTCGTAGAGGACGGCAGGATATTGGCGTAAGATGCGAGTTTCATAATATCCGGTGCGTGGCCTCCGCCGGCTCCCTCTATGTGATATGTATGGATAACCCGGTCGCCGATCGCATCAAGCGTATTTTCTAAAAAGCCCGCTTCATTTATCGTATCTGTGTGGATCGCCACCTGAATGTCCGCCTCATCCGCCGCTTCCATGCAAGCTTTAATGGCGCTTGGCGTTGATCCCCAATCTTCATGCAGCTTCAGGCCGATCGCGCCTGCTTCCACCTGCTCGATCAGCGGCGCTTTATCGGATGCATTCCCTTTTCCTAAGAAACCGACGTTGATCGGAAACTCCTCGGCCGCTTCCAGCATTCTCGACATGTACCATGCACCGGATGTACAAGTCGTCGCTTTACTTCCCGTCGCAGGACCCGTTCCGCCGCCGAGAAGCGTGGTCACGCCTGAAGAAAGCGCGACTTCCATCTGCTGCGGGCAGATAAAGTGGATATGCGTATCCACCCCGCCGGCCGTTACGATTTTCCCTTCGCCGGAAATGACTTCTGTTCCGGCACCGATAATCATGTGCGGGTCCACCCCATCCATAATATCCGGGTTGCCGCTTTTCCCGACGCCGACAATCCGGCCGTCCTTCACCCCGATATCCGCCTTGACGATCCCGGTATAATCCAGGATGACGGCGTTTGTAATAACCAGATCAAGCGCTCCGTCTTTCCCGGTGATACGCCCGTTCTGCCCCATGCCGTCCCGGATTGTTTTCCCTCCGCCGAAAATCATTTCTTCACCGTAATTCGTGAAATCTTTTTCGACTTCAATCCATAAATCCGTATCTCCGAGTCTGACTTTGTCTCCCGTTGTCGGTCCGAACAGTTCTGCGTATTGCTCACGTGACATTTTCATCGGATCGCCTCCTCCATCCATCCGGCTTTTTTAAGATTTGACAGAGTCTTCTCTTTTCCCCGCTCATCCATATACGTATCGGCCATGCCGTTGAGACCTCTGACCGTTTTTCGCCCTCCGATTTCCACGAGCGTGACGGTTTTCTCTTCTCCCGGTTCAAAACGGACAGATGTGCCTGACGGGATATCAAGGCGCATGCCGATTGCTTTGTCCCGATTGAAGGAAAGGGCGCCGTTGGCTTCGGCAAAATGAAAATGCGATCCTACCTGCACTGACCGCGTTCCGTTATTGGTGACTGACACCTCCAGCGTCTTCCGGCCTTCGTTAATGGTGATGGTCCCCTTTGCGACTTGAATCGCTCCCGGCTTCATGACTTCACCCCCGCTTTGATCGGCTGATGAACGGTGACAAGCTTAACCCCGTCCGGGAACGTCGCTTCCACCTGAATGCTGTCCAGCATTTCCGCAACGCCTTCCATAACGTCTTTTTCCGTCAATACATTGCGGCCGGATTCCATCAGCTCAGCAACGCTTTTTCCGTCTCTCGCGCCTTCCATCAGATAACAGGTCAAATATGCGGCGGCTTCGGGATAATTCAGCAGAACGCCGCGCGCCTTCCGCTGCTTAGCGAGCTCTCCCGCCGTAAAAATAAGCAATTTTTCTTGTTCAACCGGTGTCAGTTTCATCTGTATTCCCCCTTAGTGATAGTCAAACACAATCCGCATGGTCATACCGAAACGATGCAGGCGGCCGTCACCCCCTTCACCTCATGAAATGTTAAGTGATAAAAGTTATTCGACGGTGAACGGCCCGATTCCTTTTGCAGAAATTACCGATTTCTGATTTTTTTCTTCAACAAACGTTTAATTAAATGTGAAGAAAGGTTACATTCTATGTGAATATTATAAAGAAATTACCGGTGAATTTATAGAATATTTAAAAATTTAGTGAATATTAACCAAATGAACTGGAATTTTTGTCATTTCTCATAACAAAAAGCCCAAAATATTTTGGGCTTTTGCTGTGTTTCACTATCAAATTAATCATCACTGAGTTTATCTTTCGTTTTACCGACACCCTTTTGCAGGCTGCCTTTCGCTTTGTCTTTTTTACCTTCCGCTTTTAAGTCGGACTTGTCTGCCATGTCGCCTGCTTTGTCCTTTGCTTCCCCTTTCATTTTGTTCATGCCGCCTTTTACTTTGTCTTTTAAACCGTTATCTTCACTCATGATCTCTTCAGCTCCTTTTTTGTTCTGTGTACTTGTTTTCTTCCCTTTCAGCCTGAACGCAAACATTTCAACTCTCAATTATTGATTTCACAGCGTTCCCCGTAGCGGAGCACTTTGTAAACAGCCAATCCGTCTGACAGCTTATTATCCCCGTATTGCACCGGCAGAAGGGCAAAGAAAACATAATAAGTTGAAAAATAGACAAATTGGTAAAAAAATAAGTTTGGCTCAAGGACATCTTTTATGATCAGCAGATTTATTAAAAAGATAGAAGCGAGATTAAACAGACAGCCTCCGGAATAGACGAGCGCGCTCGTCAGGCGGTTATCTACCCGCAATTCGCCGAACTTGCAGAAAGAATCTATGAAGTAGATACGCCGAACCTGAATCGGCCCTACTTTTAAAAGACGTTTCCCCATTCCGATATCCAATGATGCCTTGCCCCCGAACAGCATGGCCATAAAGCTGTGTCCCGACACATGGATGACAGACACCATCGGCAGAATGATGAGAAATGATACGAAAAACTTTATCATATCATTGAATCCGAACAACAAATCCCTCCTTCCCATCATACTTTTTTCTCTCTTTTGCGATTTTTCCGTTTTTTTCTATGGTCAAACGTTATGATGTGCATAAAAAAATAACCATCTGCTGAGCAGATGGTTAAGAAAATTATATATCGTATAAACACTGTTCTTTTTGAATGTTTTCTCTCATGCGAATCGCTTTTTCATAAAAATACGCCGCTTCTTTATATTGCCCATGTCCGCTTGTGTAAATGGCGGCCTCCAAGGCGAAATCTTCAATATACACATACAGCGATTTTTCATTCATATAGTCAAACACTTCATGGATTAAATCCATATTGAGTGACTCCAAATAAAGCGCTTGTAAAAACTTATACTTCTCTAAACTGAATCGGTCGCCCCGTTCTTTCGCGATCATGACCCCTCTTTCATAATAGGTAAGGGCCGCTTGGTCATCATGCAGCCTGAAAAGGGTGTGCGTTAAGCTGAACAGTGCCTTCGGAAGCTGTTCAAGCTGATGCTCTTCAAAAACGGGAACCGCTTTTCTAAAGTACCGGGCCGCTTCATCCAGATCGCGCTTTTCAGAATAACAATTCCCCAGATTGTAAAGCGAAGACCCGATCAGGCGGGGCTGTCCTTCAAGCAAAGAAAGGCGGAGGGCTTCGTCTAAATGCTCAAGCGCTTTGTCGTAGTTTTTGCAGTCGATGTAGTTTCCTGAGATGACGAAATGGCATTGAATTCTCCGCACTCTGTAGAAATCGTGTTTCATATACGTATCCAGCGCCTGAATCCCGTGATTCATGGAAAAATGAGTCTGCTTCATGACATAAAACACTTCAGACATCTTGAAATGGAATTCCGCCCTCTCTATATCATCCTCGACAAATGAAAGGAGTTTTTCCGCTTTCCGGTAAAAAGAAATAGCCGCAACATAGTTATTGTGATCGAATTCATACATCCCTCTGAACAAATGGAAATAATACTCAGACAGTCCCGATATGCTGTCCGTGCTTTCGATCGTCTTTTGCAGCTCGCTGTACTGAATCTGTGATTGTTCGGTGCATTCCGGCTTGACGTAATCAAGCATAATATGATGGCGGTAGCTGATCAGCTGATAATATAACAGCAGCAGCTGGTCTTCCTCCATACGTTGTATATCCTCATCAATTTCCTCTTTCAGCTTTATGGCATCAGCCGCTTGAAAGGCTAAAATGTGCTTGTACCATTTGTTGATCTTAACTCCAACTTGAGATGACGGAATCTCGTATGCGGTCATGCCCCTTTCACAACCTTTTCTAATTTCTATTGGTTATATTTTAACATATTGTATGGCTTTGGAATTGCATAACTTGATTGTCCTGCATCAAAATTCCTATCATATATTTCGGCTGTCACCGGTATTTTTTGAACAGACCGCTCTCATAATGTGAATAAAAAAGCCTGCCCTGGTCCGGGCAAGCTTTTCTTCATCCGCCTATATAAGACATTTCCACTTTCTTTTTCCCATCCGTTTTAGAAAGCGCGCGGTCAATTGAATACTGATCCGTGCGATTTCTCCAGACAGAAGCGATGGATTCCGTCAATTCGTCATCGGTCAGACCGCCGCGCACGAGTTTCCGAACATCATAACCGCTTGACGCAAACAGGCACGTAAACAGCTCGCCTCTCGCCGACAGGCGCGCTCTGTTGCAGGAGGCGCAGAATGCATCCGAGACGGAGGAAATTACGCCGATTTCGCCGGAACCGTCAAGATAGCGGAACCTGGAAGCGACCTCTCCTTTATAATTCGCTTCTATCGGCTCCGTCGGCATGTGCTGGTTGATCAGATCAATAATCTCGGCCTTCGTGATCACGTCTTTTTTATTCCATTGATTCGTATTGCCGACATCCATAAATTCAATAAACCGGAGAATATGACCCTTTTCTTTAAAATAGCGGGCCATCGGCAGGATATCTTTTTCATTGACGCCCTTTTGAACAACCATGTTGATTTTCACACCGAGTCCGGCCGATTTTGCCGCCTCAATGCCCTCAAGCACCTTGTTCACCGAAACCCCGCGGCCGTTAATGGCCTTAAACCGCTCATCCTCTAAAGAATCGAGGCTGACTGTCACGCGATGCAGCCCCGCCTGCTTCAGTTTTTCCGCATACACGGGAAGCAGAGAGCCGTTTGTCGTCATCGCGATATCTTTAAGTCCGGGGATGCGCGCAAGTTTTTTGATCAATTCAGGCATATCTTTTCTCATGAGCGGCTCTCCGCCCGTCAGCCTGATTTTTTCAACGCCGAAGCGGCCGACAAACAGCTTCGCAAGCCGCTCAAGCTCCTCGAAGGAGAGCAATTCCGTCTTTTGTAAAAATGGATAATCCGGTCCGAATAATTCGGCTGGCATACAGTACGTGCATCTGAAGTTGCAGCGGTCGGTTACAGAGATACGAAGATCCCTGAGCGGCCTTTCCCTTTTGTCTGTCACCCGGCGCGTTTCTGTATTCATAAGCCCAAGACCCCTTTCTATTGTTCAACCCGTTCAGGATGTGTGTATACGTTAAATGATCCGTTTCTGACAAAACCTATCGCGGTTATGTTCAGCTCTTCCGCCATTTGCAGCGCGAGCTCCGTCGGGGCCGATTTTGAAATGACAATCGACACCCCGATTTTTGCGGCTTTTAATAAAACCTCTGAGGAAATCCGGCCGCTGAAGACGATCAGCTTGTCACGGACCGGCATTCCGTTTTTCAAACAGCAGCCGTACAGCTTATCCAGCGCGTTGTGGCGCCCGATGTCCGTCCTCATGAAGAGCAGCTTATCCGTATCGCACAGCGCCGCATTATGGACACCGCCCGTTTCCCGGAAGGTGCCGCTCCCGCTTTGCATCTCCTTCATCAGGCGAAGGCACGTCTCAGGAGTTATGGTGATACGGCTGACGGCGGTTTTGGCCGTTTTCACATCCTGCTGAAAGTAAAAATGGCGGCCTTTCCCGCAGCATGAACCGATGACCCTCTTCGTATAGTCTTTTTGCTCAAGCACTCCGGGATTCGTCAGTTCCACATATGCAAATCCGAGACTTTCATCTATAGTAAAGCTTTTGATCTCTTTTTCAAAACGAATGACGCCTTCTGATGCGAGAAATCCGATGACGAGTTCCTCTAAATGGTCAGGCGTGCAGACGAGCGTAACAAATTCCTGCCCGTTCACCATGACGGTCAGCGGATACTCTGAAACCATCCGATCTGCCGTCTTTGTTAATACCCCTTTTTCATAGCGGTATATGTCTCTTACCGCTGTTGTTTTTTCATCCACTGTTTTCCCCTCCGCAGTATCCTTCTCTTTTATTCTTCCACAATCCCTGTATTTTGTCGAATTTGCGGTTTAAAAAAAGAGCCCTCTTAGGACTCTATGTTTCATTGCGATGATGTCTGCTCAGAATGGTGAATAAAATAACTGCGGCGATAATGGCCAATATACTGACGAATATGAAGGCGGCAAGCTTCAGAAAAATTCCCATCAGAACAAAAACGACTGCCGCCAGCACTAATATAATGCCTGCTCCTTTTAACAACAGCGTTCATCTCCTTTTATCCGTATCATTCCCGCGGTTCCGTTTTCTAAACAAAAAAGACGCCGCGCGGGCGTCCTTTTTTAACCTATTCTTTTGCTAAATCCTTTGCAGCGTCTTCCCAAGCCTGTTTGAACTCGTCCGCGCTGTCAGCTGAGACATATGTGCCGCCTCCCGCTTCCGCCGCTTTTTCAAGGCTTTCGCTTCCTTTCATGCCGAAGTTGAAGCCGATGATATTGACGATCGTGTTGACATTCGCTTTACGGAGCTTTTGAATTTCGGCCTGAGGATTCCCGCCGCATGTTTCTTCACCGTCTGTGATCAGATATACGACGTTTTTCCCCGTGGCGCCGGCCCGCTCAAATTCTTCACGCGTATCAGAAAGCGCTTTCGCAATCGGTGTCCAGCCGGTCGGTTTAATCTTGCTGAGTGATTGCTCAAATGGAGTCACGGCGTACGGCTGAAGGCCGTATAACGTTTCTGTCGCGTTACATGATACGGCTTTGCCTGAGTTTTTATTATTGCCCTTATGCCCGAATACCCGAAGCATCAGATTCGTGTCTTCAGGAAGAACTTCCGCAAAAGAAGTGACAGACTCTTTCGCAACATCTATTTTACGCTCTCCCCCTGTTTTTTGTATCATGCTTCCGCTTGCATCAAACAGCACGGCAACGTTTGTTTCTTCGTGCTTTTTCTCAGCTGCAAAAACAGGTGATCCGAGTGAAAGCGTCAAAAGTCCGACAATCCCCGCAGTGAACATTTTTTTCATTTCCTTCATTCCTCTCCGTTTGTTTTTGGCCGATGGGCCCCCGGCTCTTCTCTATGCTAGATGACGAGTATGCAAAAAGATATAGGGCGGGATTCCTTTTGTATAAGCGGCGGTACGCCGTTAAAAATGAGCAGAATTATGCGCATCATCCTAAAAAGATTGGATAAATGATGACAGATTTAATGCCTTTTTCGCCCTTTTTGTAATATAAGTCCGGAATCTGATTCTTTTTACAGTTTTCTCTTCATCTTTTCTTGAAATTTTTGTTAAATAAAAATAAAAAAAAGGGCCGATAAACGGCACCTTTTCTTATTCCGCTAATGAACTCGCTGCCATTGTAAAGATGCGGTTCATATCCTTTTGGCTGTGAGCTTCGTAATATTTTCCTCCGCCCGCTTTGGCAATCTCGTGAAGCTGGCCGTTGAAGCCTTCCTTAAAGTCAAAGCCGATCACGTTGACTTTAATATGCTGTTTGCGGAGTTCTTTCGCTGTCTTAACAGGATCTCCTCCGCATGTCTCCTCGCCGTCCGTCAACAGGAAAACGGATTTACTGCCAAGTTTGTGCAAACCGGTAAAGGAAGCCTTCGCATCCTCTAATGCTTTTGCAATCGGTGTCCAGCCCGTAGGCCCGATTCCGTTAAGAGAGTTAAGGAAGCTCTGTCTGTCAAACCTTTGGAATCCGTACACACCGCGAATGGATTCACAAGATTGAACCTTTCCGGAGTTTTTATTATTGCCTTCCGAACCGAAAACCGTCATTCTGACCTGTGATTTAGATTTAATTTGATCCGCAAAACGGACAATTTCTTCTTTTGCCATGTTGTATTTAGAAACACCGTCAATCCGTTTTGCCATACTGCCGCTCGCATCAAGTAAAATGGCGGTATTGTTTTTAAATGAAAGAGTCTTCTCGTTTGCATTCTCGGCAGCAAAAGCAGGAGATGCAGCAGTCAGCATCAATCCGAGCATGAGTATGAGTGAAAATGTTTTTTTCATTGCTTTTTCCCCTTTTCAATAGATTTACGTTCAACGCCGAACAATATTTATCGTAAATGAGATGAAAAGGGAAATAAATAGGACGGCGTTCCTCATTATTTTTGCGTATATTCACATAGAAGCGGCATTTTTATCAGTGATTTACACCCGGCGCTCAGCCTTCAATCGGCATTTGTCAGCCTTTAGGCTTTCGTTATATGAGTCTGTTGGTTGCTTTACCGTTTATGGAATAGTTTTCAAAAAAAACAGACGCTCATGAAAGCGTCTATTTTTTCGCCATATATTTGTTTAAAAATGAATCTGCTTCGGAAATGTCCACTCCCTGATAATAATGCTTGACGATGTCCGCCACGGATTTCCCCTGCTGCGCCATGTAATTGGCCCCGTACTGGCTCATGCCGACGCCGTGGCCGAATCCTTTTGTCGTAATGGTGATGCTGCCGCCGTTTCGTTTCCATTCAAAGTCGGCAGAACGGAGTCCGAGTTTTTCCCGGATGTCTCTTCCCTTCAGCTTTTTGCCGTTTATGACGGCCGTCGCCACTTGATGGCCCGGCGTTCTGGCTGTAATCTGTCCCACTGTGTTTTGTCCCGAGAGCTGTACGCCGAGCTTTTGCTGAAACTCCGGCACACTGAAGGTCTGGGTGGCGAGATATTTCGGCGATTGTTTATCCCACGGACTTTTCACGCTCTTTAAATAAGGAATGGCGCTTGTCCAATAGGCTTCCGCATTTTCCGTATACCCGTTGCTCGTAGAGAAGAAAGATGCCTCAATCGGCTTGTTGTCGTACGTTAAAATCTTTCCTTGCGTGCCGGCGACCGCGTTTGTGATTTTCTTGAGGTTGTGTGCGTACTTAGAACCCCATTCTTTTTTCAGCTGGCTTTTGCTTTGATAGACTTGGAACATTTGCGTATCATCCACCAGTGATCCTTTCGGCGCCTGAACGGCTGAGTCAGCGACCATCAGTCTGACGATGAATGTCCGGGCGGCGAGCGCCTGGGCTTTTAAGGCCTCCGGTTTAAAATCTGCGGGCATTTCGGAAGCCACAACACCGACCACGTACTCTTCAAGCGGAATGTTTTCTACAGAATGATTGGATGTCCGATAAACCGGAATGGATACAGGTGATTCTTTCAATGTTTCTGCTCCTTTTGTTTCTCGTGTGGTGTGTGCTGTTTTGTGTCCGGGCTCTCTGTTTACGGCTGCTCCTTTTTCTGCCTGAAACGGAAGGACGAGAATGGTGGGGACTAGAAGAATAAGTATACACAGCCCGGATAGTAGAAATACAATCGGTTTCATATATCAGCTGCCTCCTGCTTGGGATTCGACTCTACTTCATCTTATGGGCAGGGACAAGCTAATATGACTTCCTTTTGGACAGAATCTTTATTCCATTTTTCACGCGAAAAACGTATTCTTTTTTGGAAATCAGAGCATAATAATGATGATAAACCATAAAAAAACAGTATGCCAGATTGACATACTGTTTTTACAGCCATTATGCGTTTAGGTCAGTTACGACTTCTTTGCTTTCTTGTTCAGCGGCCGTTTCATCAACGACACGCTCGATGTCAGCTCCGAGAGCCGCAAGTTTTTGATGGAAATTCACATAACCGCGATCCAAGTGCTTCAGTTCCGTGACGCGTGTATGACCTTCAGCCACTAATCCCGCAAGAATCAGCGCCGCGCCCGCACGCAGGTCCGTAGCGGCAACTTCTGCGCCTTGCAGCTGTACAGGACCGTTAATGATCACAGAACGTCCTTCAATTTTAATGTCGCCATTCATCCGGCGGAATTCTTCAGCATGCATAAAACGGTTTTCAAACACAGTTTCAGTAATCATGCTTGTTCCGCTCGCACGGAGAAGCAGCGCCATCATTTGCGACTGCATATCAGTCGGGAATCCTGGGTGAGGCATCGTTTTAATGTCGATCGGCTTCAGCTGGGCAGGACCGATGACACGAAGGCCTTCTCCTTCATCCGTAATTTTGACTCCCATTTCTTCCATCTTCGCAATTAAAGACGTAAGATGCTCAGGAACCGCACCTTTGACTAATACATTTCCTTCCGTGATAGCCGCAGCCACCATGAAAGTACCCGCTTCAATACGGTCAGGAATGATGTTGTGTCTTACGCCGTGAAGCTTCTCGACACCTTCAATTTTAATGGTGCCTGTGCCGGCTCCGCGGATTTTTCCGCCCATCGCATTGATATAGTTCGCTAAGTCAACGATTTCAGGCTCTTTTGCCACGTTTTCAAGCGTTGTTGTTCCTTCAGCTAAAGCAGCTGCCATAATCAAGTTTTCTGTCGCACCCACACTTGGGAAATCTAAATAGATTTTTGCGCCCTGCAGACGGCCTTCCACTTCTGCTTCAATAAAGCCGTTGCCTACTTTGATTTTTGCACCCATTGCTTCAAAGCCTTTTAAATGCTGATCAATCGGTCTTGAGCCGATTGCGCAGCCGCCCGGAAGCGCTACTCTTGAATGACCCGTACGGGCTAACAGAGGGCCCATAACAAGCACTGACGCGCGCATTTTACGCACATATTCAAAAGGTGCTTCTGTTTCTAAAGCGTAAGAAGCGTTTACGGTAACTTCATTATTCTCAAAATGCACATCTGCTCCTAAATGACGCAACACTTCGTTGATTGTATATACATCGGAGAGCGTAGGTACATCACATATTACGCTTTTTTCTTCACTTGCTAATAAAGATGCAGCGATAACTGGTAAAACGGCATTTTTTGCTCCTTCAACTTTCACTGTGCCGTTTAACTTCTGACCGCCGCGGACGATGATTTTTTCCAAGGTATTCCCCTCCGCGTCCCTATATTCTCTATATTAATATTCAGTCGTCACGATTGGTGTGCCAACCGTAACGGTATGTTTTTCGCCCATTCCCGCACTTCTAAGCGCAACTTGCACATTCATCTTATGTTTCGATGTCATGATGTAATCTGTCCACTTATATGTAAATGCAGAAACAGAAACGAAATGAGGCTCAACTACATGTTCAACTGGACTTGCTTCAAATTCTTTCATGAGCTGTTCTGCTTTTTTTTGCAAAACAATACTCATATTATCATTTAAATGACCCTTTAGACAAGTAAAAATAAATACTTTATTTTGAAATATGTCATGTGCCTGCCGTTCAAACTGTTCATATGTATCATTCCAGTTTTCCGGTTGCTCCGGGCTCATTTGCTCATATAATAAATACGAAGTTGGGTTCTGGTTTTTGAGGGTAGTGACGAGCTGCAGTTTAAAAGTTGTGTGATTTTTTTTGTCAGAATACGTGCCGACGGCCTTTACGATTTTATCTTCCCGCGCGGTTTTCCAGTGATATTGCGGATACTGCGTCTTCAGTTCTTTTACCTTGTCATCAAATTCACTCAGTGACAGGTTCAGATTTTCTTTCGCATGAAGCGTCCATTCATCTACAGTGACCTGCTGCCGCTCCATTCCTTCGGCAATCTGGGCAAGCGGAGACAGCTCACTTGCATGAATGGAATGAAATACCGCTATTAAGGCGCTTAAAAAAACAAAAAATAAGATGATGCGGCCTTCTCTTTTTTTCTTCATATCGATCTCTCCCCCTTACTCCCATTTTTGCCGGAGCCGGGGAAAGCGATACATGGAAAACTTCGTCAAAACTCGCCAAGCGGGTGAAGAAAAATTGGTTGCTCACCCAGCGATTCCCTTCATTTCAACAGACGAAACATCTTAAAATAAGTATGGAAGCTGTTTCGAATAGGTAAGATAATCTAAAAAGAAGTCAGCGACTGCCGTACCGATCGCAATGGTAAGAAGAATGATCAGCAGCCTCGCCTGCACTATTTTTCCTTTTCGGATCAGCGGATCAAAGTTGACGGCCTGAAGCGCCCACCATGTCACCGCAATGCATACCAGGTGAACCAGGATGCTGATTGCGGCCTGCTGCCCCAATACATTCACAAATCCCATCTCCTTTCATTTTTTCCGCCCCTCATATCCTCTCTTATTATATAAGAAGAAGAGAGAAAGATGATCATTTTTACATCAGAATTTTTATCCAAAATTAGGGGCAATCCCCGCTTAAATGTCCGTTCTCCGGCATGATATACTTTTTTGGAAAGGAGATGGGAATATGAATCATTCCTTTTTTCATCCGGAAAAGCAGTATGGAGAAACACTTCCCGTATTTGACCACGAGTGGGAAGCGATAGCATTCTACTATGATTATAGACAGTCTCAAACAGAGGAACTGAAAGAATTATGTCAGTTTTTCAACATTTCTCTTGATTATTCACGCGGCAGCCTGCTGGAAGTGGAAGCTCTTTACTTCCGCAGCATACAAGAGCTGCTTTTGGCGGATTGGAACCTGCCGATTGACGAATTTGAGAAAATGCTCAGCGTGTATGTCATCGATTGCGCCATCCGACACCATGACGATGCCGAATGGGTCGTCAAACCTTATCCGTATACGGACGGCGCCTATACGACGGGTGTGCGGAGAGGAAACAAAACGTGGCACACCGACAACTGCTGCGAACATTTATATCTGCAAAAAGAAGAGGATCATCCGCTTATCGGCGTCTATGAATCTCTTATGCGTTAATATAGAAAAAGAATCCTTCTCAGACAGCCGAGAAGGATTCTTTTTTAGTTTCCTGCAACATCCAATCTGTTTACAGCCCGCTGTAGCGCAAGCTCAGCCCGACGAATGTCAGTATCATCTGATCGTTTGTTCAAACGGTCTTCCGCCCGCTTTTTCGCAGAAAGGGCGCGCTCTTTATCAATGCTTTCCGCTGTTTCAGCGGCTTGTGCAAGGATAGTGACCTGATCAGGACGGACTTCTAAAAATCCGCCGCTGACAGCCGCCAATTCGGTCTGCCCGTCTTTTTTAAGGCGGACAGCGCCGATTTTAAGCGGAGCCACGGTCGGAATATGGCCAGGCAAGATACCGAGATCACCGCTCTCGGCTCTTACACTTACCATTTCAATATCAGCATCATATACTGGGCCGTCGGGAGTAACGATATTGACTTTAACGGTCTTCATGCTTTTACCCTCCTAGGACCAGATTAAACTTCTACACCCATCTCTTTTGCATTCTCAATGACTTCTTCAATGCGTCCCACAAGACGGAATGCATCTTCCGGAAGATGGTCATATTTACCGGAAAGGATTTCTTTAAAGCCTCGTACCGTTTCTTTAACAGGCACGTAAGAACCCTTTTGTCCTGTAAACTGCTCAGCTACGTGGAAGTTTTGAGAAAGGAAGAACTGGATACGGCGGGCGCGGTGAACGACAAGCTTGTCTTCTTCGCCTAATTCGTCCATACCGAGAATCGCGATAATATCCTGAAGTTCTTTGTAACGCTGAAGCGTTGACTGGACTTCACGCGCCACCGCATAATGCTCTTCTCCGACAATTTCCGGAGCAAGCGCGCGGGAAGTGGAAGCCAGCGGATCAACCGCAGGGTAGATACCCATTTCAGTTAATTTACGCTCAAGGTTAGTCGTTGCATCCAAGTGAGCGAACGTTGTCGCCGGAGCCGGGTCAGTGTAGTCATCGGCAGGCACGTAGATCGCCTGGATAGATGTAACTGAACCAACGTTTGTAGACGTAATACGCTCTTGAAGCTGACCCATTTCTGTCGCAAGCGTCGGCTGATAACCAACCGCAGAAGGCATACGGCCGAGAAGCGCGGAAACCTCTGAACCCGCTTGTGTGAAACGGAAAATGTTATCGATAAAGAACAGTACGTCCTGTCCTTGTTTATCACGGAAATGCTCAGCCATTGTAAGACCCGTCAGTGCTACACGCATACGTGCGCCCGGCGGCTCGTTCATTTGTCCGAAGACCATGGCTGTTTTCTTGATAACGCCTGAATCGCTCATTTCGTAGAAAAGGTCGTTCCCTTCACGAGTACGCTCTCCTACACCGGCGAATACGGAAATACCGCCGTGCTCTTGCGCGATGTTGTTGATTAATTCTTGGATCAATACGGTTTTACCTACGCCGGCGCCGCCGAACAATCCGATTTTACCGCCCTTGATGTAAGGAGCGAGCAGGTCAACAACCTTAATTCCCGTTTCAAGAATTTCAACCTCAGTTGAAAGCTCATCGAATGAAGGAGCTGATCTGTGGATCGGGTCCTTTTGAGCATCCGCAGGCAGCGGTTCATTTAAATCAATTTTATCTCCCAGTACGTTAAATACGCGTCCGAGAGTCACATCACCGACAGGAACGGAAATCGGCGCACCTGTATCAACAGCTTCCATTCCGCGCTGAATTCCGTCCGTAGATGCCATGGCAATTGTACGGACTGTATCATCGCCTAAATGAAGAGCAACCTCTAGCGTTAGGTCGATGCCTACTTCATTTTCGCCTGTAGCTGGCTGTGAAACTTTAATCGCATTATAAATCGCAGGCAAGTGGCCGTCCTCGAAACGTACGTCGACAACCGGTCCAAGCACCTGACTTACGCGTCCTTTCTTCATCGCTATCCCTCCTGACAAAATCTTTCTATTCTAAAGCGGCTGCACCGCCGACAATTTCGGTAATTTCTTGTGTAATCGCCGCTTGACGCGCGCGGTTATATGAAAGCGAAAGTGAATCAATGAGTTCTTTCGCATTATCAGTCGCATTTTTCATTGCTGTCATTCTCGCAGCGTGTTCACTTGCTTTACTGTCAAGAAGCGCGCCGTAAATTAAGCTTTCCGCATATTGAGGAAGCAGCACTTCGAGCACCTCTTCTTCATCCGGTTCGAACTCGTAAGAAGCCGTGCGCTTCCCGCCGCTCGTTCCGAAATCCGTTAAAGGCAGCACTTTTTTCTCCGTCACTTCCTGTGAAATCGCACTGACGAAATGGTTATACACCAAATGCAGTTCATCAAAAGCGCCGTCGATAAACATTTGAACCGTCTGACGGGTCAAATCTTTAATCTGAGCAAAAGTGACCTCGTCGCCAAGCCCCACTAACTCAGACAAAATCGGCATTTCCCGTTTTTTGAAGAAATCGCGGCCGACTCTGCCGATTGCAATCACCGTATATTCATCTTTAGACTGATGGCGTTCTTGAATGGTGCGGTAAGCGTTTCGCAAAACCGAACTGTTAAACGCACCCGCAAGCCCGCGGTCAGACGTAATGACGAGATACGCCGTCTTTTTCACTTCTCTTGAGACAAGCATCGGGTGTTTCGCGTTTTTCGCGCCTTTTCCGACGTTAAACACAACCTCCTGGATCTTATCCATATACGGAGCAAATGACTTCGCGTTGGTTTCCGCACGGTTCAGCTTCGCAGCGGATACCATCTGCATGGCTTTTGTAATCTGGCTTGTTTTTTTCGTTGACGTGATCCTTGACTTAATATCGCGTAATGAGGCCAAAGATTTCACCACCTTTATTCTTCATTTGCGTAAAAAGAGAGAAAAAGAGAACCTTTTTCTCTCATCTTCTAAGGGTTAGTTGCTTGGTGCAAATGTGCGTTTGAAGCCTTCGATTGCAGCTTTGAAGTCTTCATCAGCAGGAAGGTTTCCTGTTTGCGCAATGCCGTCAAGCAGATCTTTATGGTTTTGATCAAGGTACATGTAGTACTCTTCTTCAAAACGTCTGATATCCGCAACCGGAATATCATCAAGATATCCTTTTGTCAGCGCATAAAGAATGGCTACCTGTTTTTCAACCGGAAGCGGTTTATTCAAGTCTTGCTTCAGCACTTCAACTGTACGCGCACCGCGGTTCAGTTTCGCCTGAGTCGCCTGGTCAAGATCAGATCCGAATTGGGCGAACGCTTCAAGTTCACGGTATGAAGCCAGGTCAAGACGCAATGTTCCCGCTACCTTTTTCATCGCTTTGATTTGGGCTGATCCGCCGACACGGGATACGGATAATCCGGCATTGATCGCAGGACGCACGCCTGAGAAGAATAGGTCGGATTGAAGGAAAATCTGTCCGTCAGTAATGGAAATGACGTTTGTCGGGATATAAGCGGAGATATCTCCTGCTTGTGTTTCGACGAACGGCAGCGCCGTAATTGATCCTGCGCCTTTAGCGTCACTCAGCTTGGCTGCGCGCTCAAGCAGACGGGAGTGAAGATAGAATACATCCCCAGGGAATGCTTCACGGCCCGGCGGACGGCGAAGAAGCAATGACAGCTCACGGTAAGCGGCCGCTTGTTTGGATAAATCATCATATACGACGAGAACGTGCTTGCCGTTGTACATGAATTCTTCACCCATTGTCACCCCTGCATACGGTGCAAGGTACAGAAGCGGAGCCGGCTGTGAAGCGGACGCCGTCACGACAATCGTGTAATCAAGCGCGCCATGCTTACGAAGTGTTTCCACTACGCCGCGCACTGTAGATTCTTTTTGACCGATCGCTACGTACACACAGATCATGTCTTGATCTTTTTGGTTTAAGATTGTATCAATCGCAACAGATGTTTTACCTGTCTGACGGTCCCCGATAATCAGCTCACGCTGTCCGCGGCCGATCGGAATTAACGCGTCGATCGCTTTGATACCCGTTTGCAGCGGCTCATGTACTGATTTACGGTCCATTACGCCTGGAGCCGGGCTTTCGATCGGACGTGTTTTGCTTGTCAGAATCGGACCCAGTCCGTCTACCGGCTGTCCGAGCGGGTTGACGATACGTCCGATTAATTCTTCACCTACAGGAACTTCCATGATGCGGCCCGTTCTTTTGACCTCATCACCTTCACGGATATCTCTGTAAGGTCCTAAGATAACGATACCTACGTTGGATTCTTCAAGGTTTTGAGCCATACCCAAAACGCCGTTTGAAAACTCAACAAGTTCACCGGCCATACAATTGTCAAGGCCGTGCACACGCGCAATACCGTCTCCGACTTGGATGACTGTACCTACGTCATGAACTTCAATTTCAGATTGGTAATTTTGAATTTGCTGCTTTATCAGCGTGCTAATCTCTTCAGCTTTGATGCTCACTTAGGTTTCACCCCTTCTATCGATTTCCTCCGGCAAGTTGACGTTCCATGCGCTCAAGCTTTCCGCTCACGCTTCCGTCATAAATCCGGTTTCCAATGCGGACTTTAATGCCGCCTATTAAATCCGTCTGCACTTCATTTCTGATTCTGAGCGAAGCGATTCCGGCTTTTTTTGCAAACACTTGAGACAATGATAACATTTCCGCTTCTGACAGCGGTTTTACTGAATAAACAACCGCGTCCTCTGTCTGACGGGCCTGATTGGCAAGTTTGATAAACTCGTCTGTGAGATCAGGCACAATCGAAGACCGGCGGCGGTCAATCAGAAGAAAAATCGTATGCAGCACAGACTCAGACAGTGCGCCGAACGATTGCTGAATCAGCTCTTTTTTCTTAGCGGCCGATACCTTCGGATGGCTTAACACTTCCTGTAATCCGGCTTCGTTCCGGAACACTTCTTTTAGTACGGTAAGCTCTTCTTCGATTTCATTGATTTGAGAAGTCTCAACGGCAATGTCGAAAAGCGCTGACGCGTATCGTTTAGAGACAGCAGATCCACTCATCGGCTTTCTCCTACCTCTTTAAGATAGTCCTGAATCAGTTGTTCCTGGGCTTGTTCATCAAGCTCTTTTTCAATCACTTTCGATGCGATTAAGACAGAAAGTGATGCGACTTGCTCGCGAAGTGCGGAAACCGCTTGTTCTTTTTCTTTGACAATTTCGGTTCTCGCCGCTTCTTTCAATCTTTCAGACTCGGCACGTGCAGCCTGAATAATGTCTTCCTTCTGCTTTTCACCCAGTTTTTTCGCATTTTCAATGAGTGATTGTGATTCCTGTTTCGCTTCTTTTAAAAGAACGCGCTGCTCTTCAATCAGCTTCTGCGCTTCTTTATTTCTTTCTTCAGCGGACGTAATTTCGCCGGCGATATGATCTTCACGCTGTTTCATTATATTTAATAGCGGTCCAAGAGCGAATTTCTTGAGAAGCGCTAATAAAACTAACATAGCTAACAATTGGAATAGGATATCTCCGCCGTTAAACGACAGTCCTAATTCAAGAGGTAATTGAGACATCTACTACGGCAACTCCCTTCTGCAGGTTTTCTCTGCTGATAAAAAGCCGTTTCGGTACGGCCTGCTTATCAGACATAAAGCAATGGCGAAGGTTCTCTTAGAGTGATCTTCGCCATTTTTAGTTCATATAAGGCTTTTTTGCTTAGCCAAAGAACGCTAAGAACGCGATAACGACAGCGATAATCGGAAGGGCCTCAACCAATGCGATACCCATGAACATAAGAGTTCTAAGTTCTTTTCCTGCTTCCGGCTGACGGGCGATTCCCTCTACCGTACGTGAAACGATCAGACCGTTACCAATACCTGCACCAAGTGCACCTAAACCGATTGCAATTGCAGCTGCTATTAAATTCATGAAAAAGTTCCTCCTTTAAAATGTTATCCGAATGGATATATGATTTTAATGATCATGACTGATTTTGTGTGACATGTACACCATCGTCAGCATCGTAAAGATAAATGCCTGGATGGTCCCGATGAACAAGCTGAACGCCTGCCATGCAAGCATCGGAAGAATGGCTCCGACTGTGCCGACCAAACCGAGAAAGAAGCTGTTTGAGTAGAAATTCGTCGCCAGATTCGCAAGCAGGCCAAGAAGAATTTCCCCGGCGAAAATGTTACCGTAAAGACGAAGTCCGAGTGTCAGCGTATTCGCAAACTCCTCAATGATCTTCATCGGGAACATAAGCGGAACCGGTCTGAGGTAATCCTTAGAGTATTCCTTCAAACCTTTCATCTTCACGCCGTAATAGTGCGTTAACGACACAACCATAACGGCTAGAGTCAGAGTAATAGCCGGATCGGCCGTCGGTGATTTCCACCAAAGCTCGTGTCCGACCGTTACAGAAAACGGCAGCCCCAGCATATTTGATACAAATATGTACATCAGCAAGGTTACACCAAGCGCCAAGAAGTTAGCCCCTGTTTTTAAATCCATTGTACTGCCTATAATATTGCGGACAAAATCAACAATCCATTCCATGAAGTTCTGGGCTTTTCCTGGACGTATAGACAGCGTTCTCGTAGTAAGAATCGCAATCAGCAGCACAATCACACTTGCCACAGTAATCATCAGAATGTTTGTCAGATTAAAAGTAAGACCAAACAAATCAATAGTTCTGTAATCGTGATTCAATGGGTTTTCACCTCTCTTCCATTGATGAACGTTTGAGCTGAATAATGGAATCTATCATAATGACGGGATAAATTGTCATTAATCCAATAATCACACTTGCCACACTGACTTTATCGGGATATTTAAAGGCGACAGCCATCGCAAGTATCGCATTGCACCAACGCGCTGCGCTCCCGAGTGATCGTATGGACTTTCCTTTCGCCACGGCCTTGTCAAAAGCATTCATTCTTCTGGTCAAGAGCCACAAATTAAACAAACTGAAAACAGTTCCCAAAAAGAGGCCTAAAAAAACAGTTTTATACGCCGTAAGACCATATCCCAGCAAATAGATTGCTAAGATCACAAATACATATCTTCGTTGTCTGCTGAATGTAAGATTGGGATCGTCCATCAACTATCTGTCTCCTGATGAAAATGTAATATAATTCCTGGATACGGCAAAACATGCGGTTAACCCTTTGCAGAAGGCCTTTTTTGTCCGCAAAACGGCCTGTTCGAAAAAACCACTCATCCTCCTGATGCCACGGGATGCTGTTTCATTCGCTTAGATAAATCCTCATATAACGGGTTTTTTGGAGGATTTAAAATGAGGATGGATACTAGAAATGAAAGGAATGAAAACCTTCTCATAATACCCTCGTTTAGCATACAATAGCCCCTAACATGTGTCAATCTGTTTAAAGTTAAAAAACTTTTTATACCGGAAGCATACACAGAATGTTCACAAATTCACCTATAAATGTATGAACTCTGCCCATTCAGCAAATATCTGGATAAAAAAAAGAAAACCCCTGAATGAGGTTTTCCGATTTATTTGGTTCCGTACAGTCTGTCACCCGCGTCACCGAGGCCCGGAACGATATAGCCTTTTTCATTCAGTTTTTCATCAAGGGCGGCGATATAAATATCAACGTCAGAATGATGTTTCATCAGCTCTTCCACGCCTTCCGGAGCCGCTACAAGACACATAAAACGAATGTTTCTCGCGCCGCGCTTTTTCAGGCTGTTTATCGCTTCCACCGCAGAGCCTCCCGTAGCAAGCATCGGATCCACGACAATAAATTCGCGTTCTTCTACATCAGAAGGAAGCTTGACATAGTATTCCACCGGTTTTAAGGTTTCCGGATCACGGTATAATCCGACATGTCCCACTTTAGCGGCCGGGATTAATTTCAGCATGCCGTCAACCATTCCGAGACCCGCTCTCAGGATCGGCACGATACCGAGTTTCTTCCCTGAAATCACTTTGGATGTCGCTGTTTGAACAGGTGTTTTCACTTCCACTTCTTTAAGAGGAAGATCACGTGTAATTTCAAACGCCATCAGTGATGCGACTTCGTCCACAAGGTCTCTGAAATCCTTTGTGCCTGTATTTTCATTCCGAATATATGTCAGCTTATGCTGGATTAAAGGATGATCAAATACGTAAACCTTTCCCATACTGTGTTCAGCTCCTTTTTTGTTGTCCGAGTGACTTTTTCACACTTCTATTGATTCTACAGAAAAAGACAAACAGTTTCAAGAAAATCATAAAAAAACCCGCCGGATTAAGGTTCCGGCGGGTTTCTTCCTTATTAATAGTCCAGTTCTTTATATAAAGGAAACTTTTCAGTCAAGGCAGATACGCGCTGTCTCGCTTCTTCAAGTTTTGCTTCGTCTTCATGATTTTTCAGTGCGAGGCCGATGATGGCGCCGACTTCTTCAAGCGCGTCACCGTCAAAGCCGCGGCTTGTCACAGCTGCCGTACCGAGACGGATTCCGCTTGTGACGAACGGTTTTTCCGGATCGTAAGGGATCGCGTTTTTATTAGATGTAATGCCGATTTCATCAAGAACGTGTTCAGCGACTTTTCCGGTCAGACCGAGAGAACGGAGGTCGACAAGCACAAGGTGGTTATCCGTTCCGCCTGATACGAGCTGAATGCCCTCTTTGTTCAGAGACTCAGCCAGGCGCTTCGCGTTCGAGATGACGTTTTGCGCATATGTTTTGAACTCATCTTCAAGCACTTCTCCGAAAGAAACGGCTTTGGCCGCGATGACATGCATAAGCGGTCCGCCTTGGATTCCCGGGAAAATGGATTTATCAATCTTTTTGCCGAACTCTTCACGGCAAAGGATCATTCCTCCGCGGGGTCCGCGAAGTGTTTTGTGAGTCGTGGTCGTTACAAAGTCAGCGTAAGGAACCGGATTCGGATGAAGACCGGCTGCGACAAGACCCGCGATATGCGCCATGTCGACCATGAAGTAAGCGCCGACTTCATCAGCGATTTCACGGAATTTTTTAAAGTCGATCGTGCGGGGGTACGCGCTCGCTCCGGCAACGATGAGTTTCGGCTTATGCGCCAGCGCTTTTTCACGCACATCTTCATAATCTATATATTGCGTGTCTTTATCGACACCGTATTCTACAAAGTTGTATTGAACGCCGCTGAAATTAACCGGGCTTCCGTGTGTTAAGTGGCCGCCGTGGGAGAGGTTCATCCCGAGCACCGTGTCGCCGTGCTCTAAAATCGTGAAGTAAACAGCCATGTTCGCCTGAGCGCCTGAGTGCGGCTGAACGTTTACATGCTCAGCTCCGAAAATCTCTTTCGCGCGGTCGCGGGCGATGTCCTCGACGACATCAACATGCTCACAGCCGCCGTAGTAGCGTTTGCCGGGGTAGCCTTCAGCATATTTGTTTGTTAAAACAGAGCCTTGTGCTTCCATTACCGCTTCCGTCACGAAGTTTTCAGAAGCAATTAATTCGATCTTAGTCTGTTGACGCTTACGCTCATCTTTGATGGCGTTAAACACTTGTTTGTCTTGTACAGGTAAATGTTTCATCAGCGAGATCCTCTCCTATCCGTTTCCTGTTCTTTATTTTTACCACCCTTATTGTACATGGTTTTTCAGGTGAATGTAACAGCTTATTTAAAAAAATCACAAAATTTAATTAGAAAACACGAACATTATATAGGAAAAGTATTTTCATCATTCGCATTCATAAACGGCGCGAATTCCGCCTATCAGCTTCGGCCTTGTCCGGGCCATTGTCACATGTGCTTCTCCAAGCTCACGGCTCGATATCCGGACAGGGACGGCAACGGGTTTCAGATGCATGCCGATGAACGTATCGCCGATGTCAATCCCGGCGTCAGCCTGAATCGATTCGGCGAGCACGGGAGAACGCATCTGCCGGTATGCATAAGAGGCCATCGCTCCGCCCGCTTTCGGGACGGGGACGGCTGAAACAATGGGGAGCCTGAACCGCTCGGCCGTTTCCGCTTCAATGACAAGCGCCCTGTTTAAATGCTCGCAGCATTGAAAAGCAAGATGCACACCCGTTTTTTCCTTAAACCGGTTAAGTCCGCCGTATATCAATTCAGCCCAATCCCCGCTTCCGGCGGTGCCGATCCGGCTTCCGGCGGCTTCACTTGTACTGCATCCGATCACCAGCAGACTGCCGTCCGTCAGTCCTGCCTGCTCTTGAAACTCAGTCAGCATGTCCGTCCATTTTTGCTTCATCTCTTCCATTGTCCAGCACCTCTTACAGATTTTTTTCTTCGTAATCTGCGATTTTGCCGATCCGCCGTTCGTGGCGGCCGCCCGTAAATTCAGTCGTCAGCCAGACTTTTGCGATTTCGCGCGCCAGCCCCGGGCCGATGACGCGTTCGCCCATCGCAAGAACATTCGTGTCATTGTGTTCACGCGTCGCTTTTGCGCTGAAGGTGTCATGGGCAAGCGCACAGCGTATGCCCTTTACCTTATTTGCGGAGATGCTCATGCCGATGCCTGTGCCGCAAATTAAAATTCCCCTGTCAGCTTCGCCGTTCACCACTTTTTCCGCTACCGGAAAAGCGTAGTCTGAATAATCGACAGAGCCGGCGCCGCATTCACAGCCCATATCAATGTATTCAATCTGCAATTCATCCAAAAGACTTTTTATTTCTTCGCGGATATGGACGCCGCCGTGATCTGACGCAATAGCTACTTTCATTCATTTACCTCCTAGGTGTGGCTGGGCGAAGACAGCCCAGTGTGCTTGTCCTTTTTATTACGAAATCCGTTGATTTCATTCTACTCTTTCACATTCGTTTTGCAAATGACCTGTTTGCAGATTTTCTGACAGATTACTTGCTTTTTCTGTCAAGCAATTGATCAGCCAAAAGGGTCAGCAGCTCCTCCAGTTCGTCCCGCGTCTGTTTATAAACATCAAGCGGACCGCCGAACGGGTCAGAGATATCGCCGTTTTCCCCCGTTACGTATTCTTTAATGGTAAAGACTTTGCCCTGACTGTTTTGATATCGGCCTTCAATCAGCTGTTTGTGCTGTTCAGTCATCGCCAGCACCAGATCAGCCGTCTCGATATGTTCTTCCGATAGGGGAGATGAACTGTGATTGAGAGCGATCCGTTTTTCAAACAGCGCTTCTACGGCATGGGCCGACGCTTTTCCGTGCGGAGACGCGAATACGCCGGCCGAGCTTACGCTGACATCCAGCCCTTTCGTTTCTGCAATGGATTTAAAAAGAGCCTCAGCCATAGGACTGCGGCACGTATTGCCTGTACATACAAAGATTATTTTCATGTCCGTCACCTCTTACTGCCTATTATAAATGAAGAAAAAAGAAACGGCATCTTCGTTTCTTTTTTTACGTATCTTATATCGGTAAAAGCAGTTTCAGCCCGAATCCGATCAAAATGGCTCCGCCAAGCGCTTCGCTGTAGGAGCCGAGCCACGACTGCACCTTTCTTCCAGCCAAAAGGCCCGCCCATGTTAAAACGGTGCTGAAGACACCGAACAGCGTAACGGCCAGAAACGGATTGGAGCCGTTCATCCCGAGACTGAGCCCGACAGAAAAGCTGTCCAGACTGACGCCGACCGCAAACAGCAACAGTCCCGAGCCTGCCGGAGATATGAGCGGCCCGTCTGATTGTTTAAACGCGGCAATGATCATCTGCACCCCTAAAATGAAGAGAAGAGATCCGCCGATGTAAACGGCGAGCATCCCCAGAAAACCGGACAGCAGATGCCCGGCCGCCATTCCCACAAGCGGCATCATGACATGAAACAGCCCGATGACAACCCCTATATGAAAAATCTGTTTTTTCTTCAGCTGAATCATTCCCATCCCGAGCCCGACGGAAAAGGCATCCGTCCCCAAAGCAAATGCCATGATGCTTAAGGAGACAAGTTCCCCGATGAATAGATTCGACATGAAATAAAAACCCCCTTGGACGTGCCCGCTTGTTTAGCTTATGCATGTCCGATAAGGGGTAGAACAAGTTAATGGATAACGGTGCCGCCTGCGGCTTTCATCAGCCTGTTCATAATGGCGAGCCCCACTCCGGTATCCGGAAAGGACTCAGAAATAATCATGTCCACTTCCGCTTCATCAAAGCTGCGGAGCGCATCGTATAAGGCGGACGCCACTGTTTCAAGGTCGGCGCGTCTGCCGCAGACCTTGATATAATCAGCCTGGTAACTATCGGCGTTCTCTTCTGTTGTCAGAATGCCGATTCGTTTCCCCCGGCTTTTATATGTGTCTGCCAGTTCTTGAATTCTCCGGGCGCCGCCGTCGGCAATAGCCATCGGTGCAGAAGGCGCGTAATGTGTATATTTCATACCCGGAGAAATAGGAACCTCATCTTCTTCGGTCAGCCCTTTATCCACAAGAACCGGACCGGCGGCGGATTCAATCTGCTCTTTTGTCACGCCGCCCGGACGAAGCAGCACGGGCTGTTTCCCCGTACAGGACAGAACGGTTGATTCCACTCCGATTCCCGTCGCGCCGCCGTCCACAATACCGGCAATGCGGCCGTTTAAATCATGAGCTACATGCTCGGCCTTCGTCGGGCTCGGTTTTCCTGATAAATTGGCGCTCGGCGCTGCGATCGGCAGTCCGGCCGAGCTGATGAGGGCTAATGCTGCCGGATGATCAGGCATTCTGACCGCTACCGTCTCAAGTCCCGCGGTGACACGGGGTGACAGCACACCGGGCTTACACGGCAGGACAAGGGTCAGTGCTCCCGGCCAGAATAGCTTCATAAGCTTTTTCGCCGTCTCAGGAATATGGCTGATAAAACGATCAAGCTGGCTGATATGGGATATATGCACAATCAGCGGGTTATCGCTCGGCCTTCCTTTCGCCTCATATATTTTCGTCACGGCTTCCGTATTTTCAGCGTTAGCGCCCAGTCCGTAAACGGTTTCTGTCGGAAAAGCCACAACCTCATTCTGCCGGAGCAATTCCGCGGCTTGTGTAATCTGGGGATCGGTTGTGGATAATTCTGCGGAACAATCCACAAACCATCTTCTTGTTTTCATGTATAACCAAACTCCTTATTTTAAAGCGGTAAAACTTTATTTTCTCTCGTGTATTCCTTTTGAAAGTATAAAAGATGTCCTTTAATAAAACAAGTGTTATCCACAAACTGTGGACAACACTTTTTAATAAGTGGATAACCTTGTGTATAAGTTAGATCAGGCAGAGGTTTTCACCATTAAAAACGAACCTTCTGTGCATAACGAATTGCGAAAATGTTCGGACGTATACAGTTCATCAGGCGCATCGGCGCACGCTTCAAATCCCATCACATTCAGAAACTCAGCAGATGAGGGCTGATTGGCGACTAAGTAGACATCTTGAATCTCATGTTTTTTGCACAGCACATCCATACTTTGAAACAGTGTAACGATATGGCTTTGATTCAGCCTGTCCGACATGACGAGTGAACGGAGAAGCCCTTTTCCGCCGCTGAATTTTTCGATCCCGAGACAGGCGGCAATCTTTTTTTCACTGTCTTCCAGCACGATAAAACGGCTGATCTGCTGATCGATTTCCGCATGTGCCGTATCAGCCTTTTTCAAAAAGGCCTCCAGCGCCTCCGTATCTTGATCTCTTGCCACTCTCAGCTGATAAAACATATATTTCCCTCCGTTTCGATCAACTCTTTCTTCCAATCTATGAATCGAATCCGGATTTATGCCTTTTGCTTCAGGAAAATAGATCTGAAATCCAATCGACGAGGAAAAACTTCACTTCCGTATCATCGTCATCTTTCTTTTCTTTCTTCGCTTTATCAGCCTTTGCTTTTACGTCATCCAGCACTTTTTTAGTCTGTTTCTGCGTTTCTTCCTGCTTCTGTCCGCCGTCTTCCTGATCTTTCACCGCTTCGCCGTTTGAGAAATCAAGGAAGCACAGCGGCGGAAACAAGACGCACCACCAGTTGGCGCCCTCGCCATTGCCGAGTGTAATTAAAATCGCTTCATATTTTCCGGCCGGATAGACCATATTGCCGTACAGCTTTGTCGGAAACGAGATTTTATTGAATTGAACTGAAACGGATTGATGCGCACCCTTTTCTTTCATCGTTTGTTTGGCGATTTCTTTAATTTCAGGAAGCTTCGAACGAATGAGCCGCCGCGCTTCTTCAATGGAAGTGATATCTTTCACCCAGTCCGTGATTTGCTTGTTTACAGCATCTCTGATCTGGCGCTTGAGCTTTTGATCCTCATCGTTATCACTGTTGGCCAAAATTCTGAGCCGGATCGCTTCATCCGGTATGACGACGGGCTCATCGGCTGATGCCCGCGCCGTTTCTTCTTTTGTCAAACCCGCAAGCGCTCCTGATAATAAAAGAAAAATATATATGCAGATCATCATTGTCTGTTTCATCGGTCCCCACCGTTCCTCTCCGTGCTTTTTTTATCTAGTCCCATTATGGACATGACGGAAAAGGTTTAAACCGGCGGGAAGAAAAAAATCTAGCAAGCTGATAATCTGCATTGACAGATTCAAAATATGGTACGATATTATTTTGATAGGAGGTTTTCAGATGAAATATAATTACACCGTGCTGCTGTCGGCGGCATGTATGTCTGTCATTTATTCTATTTTGTATGTTCATCAATTCATTATCGCGGCTTTCATTTCGATGGCGTTTTATTTTTTGTTTCCTTATTTGATTTTTGCGCTGCCGCTTCAATACTTTCTGAATAAAAAGCCGAAGAGATTTCATCCGCTGTATTTTCTTTATTATTTAGGGGTGTCATTCATTGCAAACGGGATCATCTTCGGTCTTTTGCAGCCGTCAGGCCAATCTCTGTTTTCTAATTCAGCCTTTTATATCTTTGCGGTTTTAACAGCCGTCGTCTATTGGGTATGGGATTCCGTATTGCTGCAAAGACAAAATCCGGCTACAGAAGCGTAATCAGCAGACAGCCGGCTGAAGGGAGAGCGGCGCAAAAGAAAACGGCGGCCATCTTTAAACGGGCGTGCCGTCCTTCTTCTGTTTCAGAATGATAATTGGCCCGCTGCTCCGCTCCGCTTACGGCCAACCCGGAAACGATGATCGCTGTGACGATAAGAACAGCCGTAACGGCGCCGAAAATGATGCCAAAGCCAAACGGCAGAACAAACCCCGCCGCATAAGCTGCGGCGGCGAGTATACATCCGAAGGCGAACGCTTTTTTCAAGGCGGATGCCCCTTTCATTTTCTTTCCATTGTAACAAAAGCCCGCCGTGTGCGTCACCGGCGGGCTTTTTTCATGATGTGATGACCGCGGATACGGTTCTGTCTTTTCCGTTGATGTCCTGTACGACTTCCACTTCCGCATTCGGAAAGGAATGACGGAACAGGTCTTTCACGGCTTTTCCCTGATTATATCCGATTTCAAAGACGACAAGCGCTTTATCTTTCATGACAAGAGGCAGCTCCTCCATAAACCGCTTGTAGAATTTCAAACCGTCACCGCCGTCCGTAAGAGCATGAAGCGGCTCATGGAAACGGACGATATCCGACAAATCCGCCATTTCTTCTTCAGAAATATACGGCGGATTGGAAACAATAATATCCGCTTTTTTTCCTGATGAAATAAAAGGAGTTAACAGATCTCCCTGCAAAAAACACACGCCCGCTCCGAGGTTTTGCGCATTTCTTTCCGCCACCTGCAGCGCTTCTTTTGAAATATCCGAAGCCGATACTGAAAAATGTCCGCATTCAAGGGCGAGCGTCACCGCAATGGCTCCGCTCCCCGTACCGATATCAATGACGTTCAGGCGTTCTGCCTCGGAAAATGCCCGCTTCTGTCTGTCCAGCAGATGAAAGACGACTTCTTCCGTTTCCGGACGCGGAATGAGAACATCGTCATTCACAAAAAATTCCCTGCCGTAAAACTGTTCTTTCCCGATAATATATTGAATCGGAATACCTTCTTTATGCATCTCCACGTGCCGTCTGAATCGATAAAGCTCGTCCTCGCCGACGGTCTCCTGCAGACTTGCGAGAAGTTTGCTCCGATCCATTCCGGTATCATTTAACAGCAGCAGCTCGGCCGCGTTTTTTTCTCTTCCCGCTTCGGTTAAATAAGAAGAAGCCCAGCTTAGGGCTTCAAAAACGGTCTTCATCTTAATTTTCCGCCTGCTGGAGCTTGCTTGACTGGTCTTCTACGATTAACGCTTCAACCACTTCATCAAGCTTGCCTTCCAGGATTTGATCCAGCTTTTGAATCGTCAGGCCGATGCGGTGATCCGTCACACGGTTTTGCGGGAAATTGTATGTGCGGATACGCTCGGAACGGTCGCCTGAACCGACGGCTGATTTGCGGGTCTGATCATATTCAGCCTGAGCTTCCTGCTGGAATTTGTCATAGATTCTGGCGCGGAGCACCTTCATCGCTTTTTCTTTGTTTTTAATCTGAGATTTTTCATCCTGACAGGATACGACGACACCGGTCGGTAAATGCGTCAGGCGTACGGCCGACATCGTCGTGTTTACGCTTTGTCCGCCCGGTCCGCTTGATGCAAATGTATCGACGCGGATGTCTTTTTCGTGGATGTCCACTTCTACTTCTTCCGCTTCAGGAAGACACGCCACCGTCGCCGTGGATGTATGAATACGGCCGCCTGATTCCGTTTCCGGAACACGCTGTACGCGGTGCGCGCCATTTTCATACTTCAGCTTGGAGTATGCGCCTTTTCCCGTAATCATAAAGATGATTTCTTTGTAACCGCCCGTTCCGGTCACGTTTGCTTCCATGACTTCAGTCTTCCAGCCTTGGATTTCGGCATAACGGGAGTACATTCTGTAGAGATTTCCCGCAAACAGCGCGGCTTCTTCTCCTCCCGCTGCTCCGCGGATCTCCATGATTACGTTTTTGTCATCGTTCGGGTCTTTCGGGATGAGGAGCACTTTCAAACGCTCTGATAAGGTTTCCGTCTCTCCCTGCAGTTCGGAGATTTCTTCCTTCACCATTTCTCTCATATCGGCATCAAGCTTTTCCTCAAGCATCGCTTTCGCATCGGCAAGCTGTTCTGATGCGTCTCTGTATTGTCTATAGACTTCAACGGTTTCTTGTATATCAGATTGCTCTTTCGAATATTCTCTAAGCTTTTTCGGATCGTTGACCACTTCCGGATCACTTAAAAGCTCATTTAATTTTTCGTATCGTTGTTCAATTGACTGTAAACGGTCTAACACGGTCTTCACCTCTGTTTTCCTGTGCGTAACATTCTCATTATAGTATAGGGCTTATCGCCAGTCAAAAGCAATTCGCCTCTGTTATACTGAAGCAAAAAAGGAGGGGCGGATATGCTGAAATCCATCCACCATATAGCAATCATATGCTCTGATTATGAAAAGTCGAAAGCTTTTTACACCGAGATTCTCGGTTTCGGCATTATAAAAGAAACATACCGAAAGGATCGCGGATCTTATAAACTTGATCTGGCGCTGGACGGCGCGTACGCGATTGAATTGTTTTCCTTTCCCGATCCGCCCGAACGGCCGACCAGACCGGAAGCCGCGGGTCTCCGGCATCTCGCCTTCACCGTAAACGATCTTGAAGCAGCCGTCAGGGAGTTAAAGGAAAAGGGCGTCGGCACAGAACCGATCAGAACCGATCCGCTGACGGGGAAACGGTTTACCTTTTTCTTCGATCCCGACAAGCTTCCGCTTGAATTGTATGAAGCGTAACGTTTTTTGAAGAAATGCCGCTTTCTTTGGCGAATTCCTTCTTGTTTTGTCTAACATGAAGGGAACGCCGCCTCATGGTCGAATACCTAGCAAAAAGGAGGTATGTGATCATGAATACAAACATGGCCGCGAAAGAGCTCGGTGTCTCCGCAAAAACGGTGCAAAGGTGGGTCAAGCAGCTGAATCTTCCGGCTGAACGGAATGAGCTCGGACATTATTCCTTTACACCTGAGGATCTTGATGTGCTGAAATCGGTCAAACGGCAAATTTCTGAAGGCACTGCCCTTCTGGATGTTCAAGTGCCCCGGCAGCCGAAAAAACGGACGGGCTTCATTTTGCAGCGTCCGAAAATCAATGGCGGCGCTGAACAAAGATTGGCAGAGCTGGAGCGCAAACTGGACATTCTCACGAAAGAGAAACAAGGTGAGAACCATCTGCTTTCAAGGATAGAGGAGCTTGAACGCCAGCTGAAACAAAAGGCGGATGAAGGGGTGTCTTATCAGCTTCTTCAGCACAGACGGGAAATTGACGACCTCAATTCCGAATTGCAGACATTGGCCTCCCGCATCCAGGAACTTGCCCAGACAGCTCCCCTCTCAGAAACAGCCGCTTCTTCAGAACATAAGAAACCCAGAAAAAAAACAAGATTTTCGCCTTTTAAATTTCAATTCTAATCAAAAAAGCTCCCTGAAACAGGGAGCTTTTCATTATGCAGTCAGCGCAATGATGATCGGCAGTGAGATTAGAGATAAAATCGCACTGATTACAAACGCGGACGCAGTTTCTTCCTCTTGTTTTTCGAAACGTGTGGCAATCATCGCCGCTACCGCAGATCCAGGGAATGCAACGAGCAATACCGCTTTCGTGATCTGGTCAGCCGGAAGTCCGACTGCAAGAGCGATCAAGTACATCAGCGCAGGCTGAACGGCAACTTTTAACAAAGCGATACCGAAAGCCGGCAGACTGAGCTTAATGTTGCGGATACCGACAGTTACACCGACGGCGAAGAGCGCAACACCTGATGTTGTGCTTCCGAGCTGATCAAGCATTTTTTCTCCCAAGCCAGGGAGTGTTACACCGCAGAGTACCAGAATGATACTGATAAGCGGTGCAGCCGCAAGCGGTTCGGAAAGACCGTGAAGAATAGACTTACCAGTCATTTTCCAGAAGTTCTCGTTTTCAGTGTCTTTTTTCTTAGATGACTCACCGACAGTAGCGATAATGATCGCAAGCGGGTCAAGGATGGCGTTAACCACGATACCCGTAACGGCGATAGGAATCGCTACTTCGCTTGCTCCGAATAAGCTTCCTAGTACGGGAATACCCATAAAAGCAAATGTCGGCTGTGCAGAGTTTAAAGAAAATACAGATGAATTCGTTAAATCATACTTGAAGATAAATTTGCAAACCAACAGAATGACGATAAAGAATCCGACAATCCCAATGATCAAAGCGACCATCAAAGGAACCTGTGATAAAAACGCACTTCTTGAAGTGGTTAAAATACTTGCGATAAAATGCGCCGGAAGCGCGTACTTCGTAACTAAGGTGCTTACCCCTTTTGCTGACTTCGCGTCATAACTTCCGAAGCGACCTGCGAACCATCCCAGCACGATCACGAAAAAGATCGGCGCCAGGAGGATTAAAATATCTAAGAAGCTCAAAATGTTCTCCTCCAAATCCTTAATGTCCGTATACTTTAGCCTTTACATAAAAGCTTTCCCTCGGACTGTAAAATTAATCGTAAAAATTATTTAGCGACAACTTGCTTATATTGCGGTTTCCACATTGCATCAAGAACGGCTTGTTCTACATTTTCAGGAATGCGGTTTGCCACGCCTTCTTTAATGGCAGTTTCCGCTACGGCGATCGCAACTTTAATTGAAACTTCTTGTAAGTCGCTCATGCTCGGCAGAAGGCCTGCACCCGGTGTTTCAAAATCAACGCTTTCTGCGATTGCGTCAGCAGTTGCCGCAAACATTGCAGGAGTAATCACTTTCGCTTCTACAACGATTGAACCGAGACCAAGTCCAGGGAACGCGAATGCGTTGTTAGATTGTCCGATTTCATGAGAAACGCCATTGTACTCTACATTGTCAAACGGGCTTCCTGTCGCCACAAGCACTTTGCCGTCAGTCCATTTGAAAAGATCGCTAGGAACGGCTTCAGCAAGCGGTGTCGGGTTAGACATCGGCATGATGACCGGACGCTCAACGTGTTTTGCCATTTCTTTGACGATTTCTTCACTGAACGCGCCGCTTTGGCCTGATGTACCGATTAAGATTGTCGGTTTCGCTTGACGGATCACTTCAATGAAAGGAATTTGTCCATTTTCATCGCGTTTCCAATCTTTAATTTCTTCAGCTGTGCGCAGGTACGGCTCTTGGAAATCAAGGATGTTTTCCATACCTTCTATTAACAAGCCTCTGTAGTCCATTGTGTAGAACGCTTTGTTGGCTTCTTCTTCAGAAAGACCGGCAAGCACCATAGTGTCTCGGATTTGGTCAGCGATTCCGATTCCGGCAGATCCCGCACCGAAGACAACCACACGCTGGTCTTTAATAGACGCGCCTGTTTTCTTCATAGCCGCAAGCACACCTGCAAGCGTAATCGCACCTGTTCCTTGAATGTCATCGTTGAATGTAAGAATTTCATGGTTGTATTTCTTCATGATATTGCGCGCGTTTTTGTTTCCAAGGTCTTCCCAGTGAAGAAGAGCTTTAGGGAAATATTTAAGCGCAGCTTTTACATAAGCGTCAACGAAAGCTTCGTAACGTTCGCCTTGGATACGTTCATGGCGGTTACCGATGTATAAAGGATCGTTCAGAAGTTTTTCATTGTTCGTACCGACGTCAAGAACGACAGGAATGACGCGGCTTGGGTCAATACCGGCAGCAGCTGTGTATACCGCTAATTTACCGATGGCGATGTTGATACCGCCTACACCCCAGTCACCGATTCCGAGGATGCTTTCTGAGTCTGTCGCAACGATCAGATCAATATCTCCGGCAGTGGCATGAAGGTTTTCAAATGCCTCTTCAATTCCTTCCACGTTGTCGATAGAAAGGTAAATCCCTTGAGGTCTTCTGTACTCATGGCTGTATTCTTGAATCGCTTCACCGACAGTCGGTGTGTAAACAACCGGCAGCATTTCACGAAGATGGTTTTGAAGCAATTTAAAGAAAAGAACTTCGTTACGGTTTTGCAAATCATTCAAATATACGTTTTGGCGAAGGCGGTCCGGCTGAGCTTGAAACTGCTCGTATGCGCGTTTTGCCTGCTCATCAAGAGACAGAATTGTCGGAGGAAGCAGCCCGTCTAATCCAAGGCTTTTTCTTTCTTCTGCTGAAAACGCAACACCTTTATTTAAAGTAGGGATAGATAGAACTTCTTTTCCTCTTAAAGTAGTTTCTAAGTTGCCTTCCTTCGTTACTTTAATATTATTCAAGAAAATCTCCTTCTTTCTTCAAATAGTTAACAAAGTTAAGTAATTACCCGTTTTGGCTAGTGTGATCGCGATCTGCTATATCTTTTTTTGACAATTATTCGAACAATGTCTCATAACTATTTACATTACTTAGTCATTTTATGCCTGTAAAAATGAAAATTCAAGAGATGAAAATTACTTAATTTTTTCATACTCTTTTTTAAGTTATTTAACTACAATTTTTGAAAAAACGTCAAAAAAACACCGGATTTTTTACCGATGTTTTCATGAAAAGGGTTATTTATCAGTCTGTTTTTTCGGCACTTCGTGATGATGTCTGCATCTCGCTTCGTATGACTCCGACGCGCCGACTAAAATGACCGGATCATCATAAGAAGCGGGCTTCCCGTCAATCAACCGCTGCGTACGGCTTGCCGGCGACCCGCAAACGGAGCAGACCGCCTGCAGCTTCGTCACCGATTCGGCAACCGCCATCAGATTCGGCACCACGCCGAACGGCTCTCCCCGGAAATCCATATCAAGTCCGGCCGCGATGACACGATAGCCTTTATCCGCAAGCGAGGATAAGTCGCCGATGATAGATTCGCCGAAAAACTGCACTTCATCTACCGCGATGACGTCCGTGCTTTCACTGATATGATCCCATATTTCAGCCGAAGACGAGATGACGTGGCTTGTCATGGATGTGCCGTTGTGAGAAACGACGGCCTCCTCGCTGTAGCGATTATCAATAGCAGGTTTGAACACCTTGACCTCCTGCTTCGCATATGTCGCTCTTTTCACTCTGCGGATCAGCTCTTCTGATTTCCCAGAGAACATGCTGCCGCATATCAGCTCAAGCCATCCGCTTTGCTTCATTATGTACATAGGCTATCCGCTCCCCTTTTTTTCCTGTTTATGAACATAAAAAACAGGCAAGAAGCAATTCTTGCCTGCCTGTAAAATCTATTATTACTTAAGACCGTATTTTTTGTTAAAGCGATCAACACGACCATCAGCAGAAGCGAATTTTTGACGTCCAGTGTAGAATGGGTGGCATTCAGAGCAAATCTCAACGCGTACCTCTTCTTTTACTGAGCCTGTTTCAAATTCATTTCCGCAAGCGCATTTAACTGTTGCTTTTTTGAAATTAGGATGAATTCCTGCTTTCATTGTATCCATCTCCTTCCGCCCTGAATCCCGTGTGGAAACAGAGTTATTATTCCGGAGTAATCCGGAACGCATATGAGAGAATTATATCAGTCATTTACTGCATTTGCAAATACATTTTTTATCAGCGGCGGGCTGATGATGAAAGGTTTGCCTGCTTCCATTCTTGGTTGATCAGATCGAAGAATTCCTGATTCGTTTTTGTTTTTTTCATTTTTCTCATAAACTTCTCTGCGAAGTCCGGAGAATCAGACATCGATTTGCGGATCGCCCATAGACGGTCAAGATGCTCTTTCGGCACGAGCAGCTCTTCCTTCCGTGTGCCGGAGCGGCGGATATCGATCGCCGGGAAAATCCGTCTTTCCGCAAGAGAACGGTCAAGGTGAAGCTCCATGTTGCCCGTTCCTTTAAACTCTTCATAGATGACGTCATCCATCCGGGAGCCCGTGTCTACGAGCGCCGTCGCCAAAATGGTCAGGCTGCCGCCCTCTTCAATGTTTCGCGCGGCACCGAAAAAGCGCTTCGGACGATGGAACGCAGCCGGGTCAATCCCGCCGGAAAGCGTACGTCCGCTTGGCGGGATAACGAGGTTGTAGGCCCGTGCCAGGCGGGTAATGCTGTCCATCAGAATGATAACGTCTTTTTTGTGTTCAACGAGACGCATCGCCCGTTCAAGCACAAGCTCCGCTACCTTAATGTGATTTTCCGGCACTTCATCGAACGTCGAGCTGACGACATCGCCCGCTACGGAACGTTCAATATCCGTTACTTCTTCCGGTCTTTCATCAATTAAGAGAACGATCAATTCAGCGTCAGGCTGATTTGTCGTAATGCTGTTAGCGATTTCTTTCAACAGCATGGTTTTACCGGCTTTCGGCGGCGCCACGATCAGACCGCGCTGGCCGAAACCGACGGGAGCCATCATATCGAGAATTCTTGTTGAGAGATAATTCGGTTTCGTCTCAAGCACCATTTGGCGGTCCGGATAAAGCGGAGTCAGCGCGGGAAAATGAACGCGCTCTTTCGCAGATTCCGGATCATCTCCATTTACCGCTTCAACGTGCAAAAGTCCGTAATAGCGTTCGTTTTCTTTCGGCGGCCGCACCTTGCCGGATACTTTGTCACCGTTTCTTAAATCAAAGCGGCGGATCTGGGAAGCAGAAATGTAGATGTCTTCTGAGCTTGGCGAGTAATTAATCGGTCTGAGGAAGCCGAATCCTTCCGATTGGATGATTTCGAGCACGCCTTCCATAAACAGAAGATCCTCCTGCTCGGCGTTGGCTTTCAGAATGGCAAAGATTAATTCTTTTTTAGTCAGTTTGCTGTAGTAGGAGATTTTATAATGTCTGGCCAGTTCATATAGTTCTTTTAATTTCATATTTTCCAAAGAGGAAATAGATACGTCTTTCATAAAAACACCACGCTTTTCATAGTCAATGTATTGCTGTTTTCATTAAATCGGCTGCTTCGCATGATTCCGCCAAAGCACATTCTTTTATAAAACGTTCAGGAACTTCTATCGGTAACACTTCCACCCATGATCGGCGCTTTTTTAAAAAAGGAATGTCTTAATGAGTTTTGAAGGAAGCGAGGACAAAAACTTGAGAAGATCAATATTTATATCGTCTGTATGCGGTAGAATTTGAAAATTTCCCAGTACTCAAAAGAAGGAATGACACAGAAAAATCGCAGCACTCTTTATTTTTACCTCATTTCAAAAAATTATTCAACTTAAATAATGCTTTGACATATAAATGATAGGGTTGACTCTTTATTGCAAAAGAAAAGCGGGACTTTCCGTCCCGCTTTTCTCTATTTATGGCCGGATCACAAGATTTGGTTTTTTCTTCAGGCTGTGTCTTCCGTCAACGAATCGGACCGTTCCTGATTTCGCCCGGATGACCAGACTTTCAGTCGTACCGACGGAGCCTTTGAACTGAACGCCTTTCAGCAGCTCTCCGTCCGTGACGCCCGTTGCGGCAAAAATGGCGTCATCCCCTCTCACAAGGTCCTCCATCCGGAGCACTTTGGATACATCAAGGCCCATTCGCTCACAGCGGGCCTGCTCTTCCGCACTTTGCGGCAGAAGCCTGCCGATGATTTCGCCGCCGAGCGCTTTTAACGCAACGGCAGACAGCACGCCTTCAGGAGCCCCGCCTGAACCGAAGAGAATGTCTACTCCCGTATGGTCAAAGGCCGTATTGATGGCGCCCGCGACATCACCGTCGTTGATCAGTTTGATTCTGGCGCCCGCCTCACGCAATTCAGAGATGATTTTTTCATGTCTGTCACGATTTAAAATGGTTGCCACGACATCTTCAATGTCTTTGTTTTTCGCTTTCGCAACGGCTTTTAAGTTATCAATGACAGGCGCTTCGATATCGATGCAGCCTACCGCTTCGGGACCGACCGCGATTTTTTCCATATACATATCCGGGGCGTTCAGCAGTGTTCCATGGTCGGCGACCGCGATCACCGTCAGCGCATTCCAGCCGCCGCTCGCTACGATGTTTGTGCCTTCAAGAGGATCGACGGCGACATCGACGCGCGGGCCGTATCCGTTTCCGAGCTTTTCGCCGATGTAAAGCATCGGCGCTTCATCCATCTCGCCTTCCCCGATCACGACCGTGCCTTTCATCGGCACCGTGTCAAACACGTCACGCATTGCGCTTGTCGCCGCATCATCAGCTTCATCTTTTTTCCCGCGGCCCATCCATCTGGCAGATGCTAAAGCCGCCGCTTCAGTGACTCGAACCAATTCCATCGATAAGCTTCTTTCCATTTCAACACGATCTCCTCTCAAAAGTCCGCATTTCTATGAATTTTGGAGCTGTTCTATCTCTTCGTCCGTCAGCCTTTGCCGCCAGATTGTGGCGCCCAGGCCTTCGAGTTTTTTCTCAAGATTGCTGTAGCCGCGGTCTAAATGCTCGAGACCGGTAATTTCGGTTACGCCGTCAGCCATGAGCCCGGCGACGACCAGACAAGCGCCTGCACGCAGATCGCTCGCCTTTACTTTTGCGCCCTGAAGCTCGGCCGGACCGGTGATAATGGCCGACCTGCCTTCCACTTTCATGTTGGCCCCCATCCGTCTCAGCTCATCTATATGTTTAAATCGGGCCGAGTAGATGGTGTCGGTTACGACGCTCGTGCCGCTGGCTCTCGTTAACAGAGATGTCATCGGCTGCTGAAGATCAGTCGGAAATCCCGGGTAAACAAGCGTTTTTACGTCGACCGGTTTTATCTGCTTCTGCCCGCCGAGCATAAGAAGCTGATCGTCACTCGTCTCAATGTGAAAACCCATTTCCCTGAGCTTCGCCGTTAAAGACTCCAGGTGAGTCGGTATGACATTATCAATAATGACTTCTTTCCCCATCGCGGCGCCGGCGATCATAAAGGTGCCCGCCTCAATTCTGTCCGGAATGATCGTATGCCTGCATCCGTGCAGCTCTTTTACGCCGTCGATTCTGATTACATTGGTTCCCGCGCCTTTGATCTTTGCGCCCATGCTGGTGAGCAATGTGGCAACATCAATAATCTCAGGTTCCTTGGCGGCGTTTTCTATCACGGTTTTACCTTCAGCCAGTACAGCGGCAAGCATGATATTGATCGTCGCTCCGACGCTGACGACATCTAAATAAATCCGTGCGCCTCTCAGCCTTTCGGCGCGCAGATAAATCGCGCCTTGTTCATTGGTGACTTCCGCCCCAAGCGCTTCAAACCCTTTGATGTGCTGGTCAATCGGCCGCGGCCCGAGATGGCACCCGCCCGGCAGTCCGATGACCGCCTGTTTGAAGCGGCCCAGCATCGCGCCCATTAAGTAATAGGAAGCGCGGAGTTTTTTCACTTTGCCGTTGGGAAGCGGCATGCTGATCATCGGGGAAGGGTCGACGACCATTTCTCCTTTTTCAAAATGGACGTTTCCGCCGATTTCTTTCAGCAGGTCACGCAGCGTTTCAATATCTGAGATCTCCGGAAGCCCTTCGATCGTTACTTCGGAATTTGCCAGAATGGTTGCGGGTATCAATGCGACGGCGCTGTTTTTCGCACCGCTGATATGTACGGTTCCGTTTAACGGATCGCCGCCGGCAATATTCAACTTTTCCATGATAGTCTCCTTCCATAAGAAGATAGCTGCGGAGCCCTAAATAAAATGGCATTTTATTCTGTCTCTGCAAATAAAGCTCTTGTCCAAAATGTAGCCAATTCGAAGAGAAAGAATACAAGGACATTATAAAATAACAGGAAGAAAATAGCGAAGCTTTGCGGGGCATTTTTAACACAGGATGCACAGAGGCCCGCCGGGTTCACATTCCGGGGGAAACACACTCTTCACTTTGATACTGAAGGCCCGCTGCCAAACAGGAAAACATAAGGGTGCGGCAAACGGATGGAACCGGTTTGCCGCCCTATTTATCTTTATTTATTCCAGTCTGCCAAGAATTGCTCGATGCCTTTATCCGTTAACGGATGTTTCGCCAGCTGGTGAATGACTTTCAGCGGCATCGTACCGATATGCGCACCGCGTAAAGCGGCTTCAGTCACGTGCTGCGCATGACGGATGGAAGCTGCGATGATTTGTGTATCAATATCATGAATGTCAAAAATCTGTCTTATTTCTGAAATCAGTTCAAGACCGTTATGGCCGATGTCATCCAGACGGCCTAAGAACGGAGATACATAAGTCGCTCCGGCTCTTGCCGCCAAAAGCGCCTGGTTGGCGCTGAAGATGAGCGTTACGTTTGTTTTAATGTTCAGGTCGCTCAGCGCTTTTACGGCTTTTAACCCTTCAGACGTCATCGGGATTTTCACCGTGATATTCGGTGCGATTTTCGCAAGTTCTTTACCTTCTTCAATCATCTCTTCAGCATTCAGGGAAATGACTTCCGCGCTTACTGATCCGCTCACGACTTCCGTAATCTCACGAAGTCTGTCATGGAAAGACACGTCAGCTTCTTTCGCCACTAAACTAGGGTTTGTCGTAACTCCGGCAAGAACGCCAAGTTCATAAGCTTCTTTAATCTCGTCAATGTTTGCTGTATCAATGAAAAATAACATAAGGAAAGCCTCCCCAGTAATAAATTTTCAGAACTGTAAAACATGATTGCGCTTTCTAAAGGTAAGACATAAAACCGCCTGTCAATGCTGTCAGGCGGTTTATGGATGTTACATTGGATTAAGCTTGGTTTGAAGAACCGAACTCACGCATTTTGCCGATAACCGTTTCTTTGATCGCTTCACGAGCAGGTCCAAGATATTTACGAGGATCGTATTCGTTCGGCTTAGCTGCCAATGTTTCGCGGACAGCTTTTGCAGAAGAAATTTGGTTTTCAGTGTTTACGTTGATTTTAGCCGTACCAAGTGAGATTGATTTTTTAATGTCGGCAGTCGGAATTCCTGTACCGCCGTGAAGTACTAACGGAAGGCCGGTTGATTTGCCGATATCTTCCATTTCTTTGAAACCGAGGTTCGGTTCGCCTTTGTAAGGGCCGTGAACAGAACCCAGTGCAGGTGCAAGGCAGTCGATGCCAGTGCGCTCTACAAGTTCTTGACACTCTTTAGGGTCAGCATAGATTACGCCTTCAGCGATCACGTCATCTTCCTGTCCGCCTACAGTTCCAAGCTCAGCTTCAACTGAAACGCCGTGGAAATGAGCAAGCTCAACCACTTTAGCTGTAGTTGCTACGTTTTCCTCAAACGGGTGGTGAGATGCGTCGATCATTACAGAAGTGAAACCTGCATGAATCGCTTTCGCACAAGATTCAAAGCTTGAACCGTGGTCTAAGTGAATGGCGACAGGAACTGTCACTTTGTATTCTTCCATAAGAGCTTTAACCATGGCAACCACTGTTTTGAAGCCGCCCATGTAGCGTCCCGCGCCTTCTGAAACACCAAGAATAACCGGGGATTTTTCCTCTTCTGCTGCTTGTAAAATAGCTTGAGTGAACTCAAGGTTATTTAAGTTAAATTGTCCAACAGCATATCCTTTTTCTTTAGCTGTATTCAACATTTCCGTCATTGAAACTAAAGGCATGTCGAAAGTCCTCCTTATGTAGCCTGATTTGCTTCTTCTCGAAAAAAGCTTTCCACCTATAGCATGACCATAAAAACCTGTCATATGTAAAACAACAGATCGCTTTTTCTCCATCTCTAGGATACCAACTTTTCGACAAATCGGCAACACAATGACATAATTGTTTCTAATTTTATTAATTCGATTTTAGAGGTAAATATTTTTTCACCGCGTCTCTGATCTCATCAATGTCAAAAGGTTTCGCAAAATGGGTCAGCGCTCCGAGCTCTTTTGATTCCTTAATCATATCGAGTTCTCCGTAAGCGGTCATGATAATGACGCGGATGGATTCGTCAATCATCTTCATGCGCTTGAGAATTTCGATTCCGTCCATGCCGGGGATTTTCATATCTAAAAGCACGAGATCGGGCCGTTCTTTCGTTACGATGTCCAGCGCCTGTATGCCGTTGGCGGCCTGAAACGTCTGGTACCCTTCTTTATGAAACACTTCATTGAGCAATATGCGTATACCGTATTGGTCATCTACGATTAAAATCTTTTCATTCATCATTTTACACCCCAATATTATCATTTTCGTCAAAAGGAAGCAGTTGTTTATGTATTCTGTTTGATTTTCACATTTCCTTTAATTATAATAGTCTACTTTCCGACATTTTCTGAGCATTTTCTCTTTTGTTGTATACTGTTCTTGTATGTGTAAAGGAGGTTTCACTCATGTTAAAGATATTTACGACACAGCTTGCAGGCATTTTTTCCCGCATTCAGGATAAGGAATCCGAAGCAATAGAAGACGGCGCGCGCCTGCTGGCGCAGGCAGCCGTCAGCGGTCATACCATTTATTTATACGGCGCAAATGAGATGCAGGGCATTTTGTGCGAGGCGGAACTCGGCTCAGAACCGATGCCTTCCGTCAAAGCGTTTCCGGATACAGCTGATTCGATTACAGAAAGCGACAGGGTGCTGATGTTTTGTTCAGGTCCGGGCACGGCTGAAGAACAGGCGCTGGCTCAAAAGCTTTATGAAAAAGGGATCGGCCTCGTTGGCGTATCTCCTGTCATCAAAGATCAAACCGGGATTGAGGAATTTTGTGATGTTCATATTGACAGCAAATTAAAAATGCCGCTTCTGCCTGATGAAGACGGGACAAGATACGGCTTTCCTTCATTAATGACAGGCCTGTATGTCTATCACGCACTGTCCTTTACATTAAAGGAAATGATGCAGGAATATACCTGATGCAGAAAAAAGACTTGCCGCTTTTAAAGGAGGCAAGTCTTTTTTTATTACTTCTGTTCTGCAGCTTGTACGGAAGCGCCGATAAAGTCTTTGAATAAAGGCTGAGGTCTTGTCGGTCTTGATTTGAACTCAGGGTGGAACTGGCAAGCGACATACCAAGGATGGTCTTTCAGCTCGATGATTTCCACAAGACGGCCGTCAGGGCTTGTGCCTGAGAACACAAAACCGTTCTCTTCCATTTGCTGTCTGTATTCGTTGTTGAATTCATAACGGTGGCGGTGGCGTTCGTATACCACTTCAACCGCATACGCTTCGAAGGCTTTCGTGTCTTCCTGAAGCTTACAAGGGTACAGTCCGAGACGAAGCGTTCCTCCAAGATCCTCGACATCTTTTTGTTCTGGCAGAAGGTCGATGATCGGATAAGGAGTGGACGGATCGATCTCCGCAGAGTGAGCCCCTTCCAGACCTAATACGTTTCGCGCATATTCAATGGATGCAATCTGCATACCGAGGCAGATGCCGAAGAACGGAATTTTATTCTCACGCGCATACTTGGCGGCGATGATTTTCCCTTCTACGCCGCGGTCTCCGAAACCGCCGGGCACGATGATTCCGTCTGTGCCGCCAGTCAGCTCTTGAATATTGCTTTCTGTCACTTGTTCGGCGTTAATCCATTTGATCTTCACATCAGCGTCAAACGCATAGCCGGCGTGGCGCAGTGATTCAACGACTGAAATGTAAGCGTCCTGAAGCTCGACGTATTTACCGACGAGGCTGATTGTAATGGTTTTAGACAAGTTTTTCACTTTCGTGACAAGGTCTTTCCATTCCGTCATATCCGGGTCTTTGCATTCTAATTTCATATGATCGCAGACAAGCTTATCGAGTCCCTGCTCCTGAAGGTTAAGCGGGATGGAGTAAAGGTTGTCCGCATCTTCGCACTCGATGACCGCTTTCGTGTCAATATCGCAGAAGAGCGCGATTTTATCTTTCATATCTTGAGAAATCGGCATTTCCGTGCGCACGACGATGATATTAGGCTGAATACCGAGGCTTCTCAGCTCTTTTACGCTGTGCTGCGTCGGTTTTGTTTTCAGCTCGCCCGCCGCTTTGATGTACGGAACAAGCGTACAGTGAATGTACATCACGTTTTCATGGCCGATGTCGCTTTTCATTTGACGGATGGCTTCAAGGAACGGAAGGGATTCGATGTCTCCCACTGTTCCGCCGATCTCAGTAATGACTACATCTGCGTTTGTTTCTTTGCCTGCACGGTACACGCGGTCTTTCAGTTCATTTGTGATGTGCGGAATGACCTGAACCGTTCCGCCGAGGTAGTCCCCGCGGCGCTCTTTTTTCAATACGGCAGAATAGATTTTACCGGTCGTCACATTGCTGAATCTGTTCAGATTAATGTCAATGAAACGCTCATAATGCCCTAAGTCAAGGTCAGTCTCGGCGCCGTCATCGGTAACGAATACCTCACCGTGCTGGTACGGGCTCATCGTTCCCGGGTCAACGTTGATATAAGGGTCAAATTTTTGGATAGTGACGCTCATGCCTCTGTTTTTCAAAAGGCGGCCAAGTGATGCAGCCACAATTCCTTTTCCGAGTGATGATACAACTCCCCCGGTTACAAAAATATATTTCGTCATTTCGTTTGCTCCTCTCTTCGGTCTGCGCTACATTCCTTAAAATGTGCCGTTTTATAGAAAATCATTTCACTAAAAACAAATGATGTGTAAAAGAATTTGGGAGATGAAAATAAGAAAGCTCCCTTTCAATTTCTTGAAAGGGAGCGTAGCACTCTTATGAATTCTCTTCTTTTTGAAGAGCCCAAAATACATACTACATAGTTCGACAATGAAAGTCAAGATCGTTTTGCTGATATAAAATCAGTCTTTGCGATCCTCTTCCTCATCATCATAATCTTCCTCATCTTCTTCAATCATCTCGTCTTCGATCTCAAGCTCGTCGTCATCTTCTTCATCGACATCTTCGTCGTCAAAGCTGTCTGCGTCAAGGTCAATATCTTCTTCCATTTCATCGAGATCGATGTCATCTTCATCAACTTCCTCGAATTCATCAAGGTCGAGATCTTCCTCAACGACTTTTTTCGCTTTTTTCTTTTTCGCTTTTACAGTCGGCTGTGTTTCTTCGTCCAGCTGATCGTACGGATACCAGCTGCGAAGCCCCCATGTCTGGTCTGACAGAGCAATAAAGCGGCCGTCAATGTTCAGGTCTGTATAAAATTGGGCGATACGGTCGCCCAGTTCCTCTTTCGTAACACCGAGCAAGGAGATCATTTCATTCAGCAGCTCCTGGAACGGAACCGGTTTTTTATGTTCTGAGAAAATTTCGTGAGCGATTTCAACTAAAGCCATCTGCTTCAGCTGTTCCTGAGAATATTGTTTGATACTCAAGGTCGGACACTCCCTTTCTATTACTTATATGTATCTGTTTCTATCCTATAATAAGAACGAATTTGTATTGTTTTGTTCATAAACCATACCTCTCATTATAAACAAATTAAAACAGAATATGCTACCCTTAACAGCGTAATTTAAGAAATTTTAGAGCCGTCCCTTCATAAATCGGCTGATGTGCGAAAACAAAGCCGCCGGCATATGCGCCGGCGGCCCGCTTCTTTCTATAAAGACTCTTGTTTTTCAGCGCCGAATACAGACATGGCGAGCAATTCACTGACATCATAAGTGCCGATCGCGTCTTCGGCTTCTTTCGCTTTCGTACCGTCACCGAGCATAGTCAGACAGTAAGGACATCCGGAGCTGATGATCGTCGGACTGACAGAAAGCGCCTGCTCAGTCCGGGCCGTGTTGATTCTCGCTCCCGTTTCTTCTTCCATCCACATGAGCCCTCCCCCGGCGCCGCAGCACATCCCGTTTTCGCGGCTGCGCTCCATTTCCTTCAATTGAACGCCCGGAATGGCTTTTAAGATCGCTCTCGGCGGCTCATACACTTCATTGTACCTTCCTAAATAGCACGAGTCATGGAAGGTAATCGTTTCATTCACCGGGTGAAGCGGTTTTAGTTTTCCCTGTGACACAAGCTCGGCTAATAATTCAGTATGATGATAGACTTCGGCCCGGAATCCGAAATCAGGATATTCATTTTTGAACATATTAAAGGCGTGCGGATCAATCGTGACGATTTTTTTGATTCCGTGTTTTTCAAATTCGCCGATGTTGTGTTCCGCCAGCTCTTGGAACAGAAACTCGTTGCCCAAACGGCGCGGCGTATCGCCTGAGTTTTTTTCCTTATTGCCGAGAATCGCAAAGGATACGCCCGCTTCATTAAGCAGCTTTGCAAATGAGACGGCAATCTTTTGGCTCCTGTTGTCGTAGGAACCCATTGAGCCGACCCAAAACAAATAGTCGAACTCTTTGTCTTGTTTTTTCATTTCTTTCACTGTCGGAATCTCTGTATCGGCCTGCTCCCGCCAGTTCTCCCGCTCTTTCCGGTTTAAGCCCCACGGGTTTCCCTGTCTTTCAATGCTTGTCATGGCCCGCTGCGCGTCGCTGTCCATCTTCCCTTCCGTAAGCACAAGATAGCGGCGCAGATCGATAATTTTATCAACGTGTTCATTCATGACCGGACATTGATCTTCACAGTTGCGGCAAGTGGTGCACGCCCAAATCTCCTCTTCCGTGATGACCTCGCCGATTAAGCTCGGGTTGTAATCAATGGCTGCGGCCGCTTCACGCGATCCTCCCCCTGAGGAAGCCGCGGCGAGCTGATTCGCCTTCGTGTGCTGAAAAACGGGCGCGGGCACCCACGGAGATTTTGACGTCACGGCAGCGCCTTTTTCCGTCAAATGGTCTCTGAGCTTTAAAATGAGGTCCATCGGCGAGAGCATCTTGCCCGTACCGGAGGCCGGACACATATTTGTACAGCGGCCGCATTCGACGCAGGCGTAAAGGTCGACAAGCTGAGAACGGCGGAAGTCTTCAATCTTTCCGACGCCGTAGCTTTCTTTCGTCTCATCGGTGAAATCGATTTTTTCCAGCTTTCCTTTTGAATCAAGCCTGCTGAGGAACACATTCGCCGGACCCGCAATTAAGTGCGCATGCTTTGATTGCGGCACGTACACTAAAAAGCTGAGCAAAAACAACAGATGAAGCCACCATGAAACATAAAACACGGCGGCGGCCGCCGGCGCTGAAAGACCGCCGAGCACAAACGCAATGGAGGAAGCGATCGGTTCCGTCCAAGACAGAGAATGATCGTGCCATAAAAGGTTCATGGCGTTCCCGAGAAGCACCGTCACCATCAGTCCGCCGATAAACAGCAGGACAAGCCCCGCTTTAAACCCGCGTTTCAGTCTGACGAGTTTTTCAATGTAGCGCCGGTAAAACGCCCAGACTACGGCGATTAAAATCAGAAACGTGACGATTTCCTGAAAAAAGGTAAACGCCGGATAAAGCGGACCGAGCGGCAGATGACGGTCAGGTAGCAACCCTTTCAGAATAAAATCAATTGCGCCGAACTGAACGAGTATAAAACCGTAAAAAAACAGAACGTGGATGATTCCGCTCTTTTTATCTTTCAGCAATTTTTTCTGTCCGAACACATTCACCCATATCTTCTGAAGACGTTCTTTCAGGCGTTTATCAAATTCTTCCCTTTGGCCGAGCTTAATATAAGCGATCCTCGTTCTGATCAGGTAAACGAATAAATAAACGGCGTAAGCGGTTACAGCTGAAAACAGCAGCGCGTTTACCATGAGAAATGCGTTCATCTTGTCTCCCCCTTTGTTCTGATACCCCTCTTCATTGTCATATCTTTACTTTATCATAAATAATGAATGAGTGTTCAGTCAATAATTAAATTCACATTCTCAGGGCACACTACGGATAGTTCGGAAAGGAGCGTCGGTATGAAGGTCATTTTTGTGTTGCTTGTCATTTTTATCATATTGATCGCACTTATGCTGCTTGATATGCTACTTGGCCGGGCGGCGTACAAAAAACAGGCGTATGAGCCCGTTTTTGACCCGAAAAAGAGTGATATCACACTCATTCACTGCGGCAGCGAGCTTGTGCGGCAGATGACGGCTGATATCCGCCAAGCCGTCTCTTCTATTCATATGATGTTTTTTATTATGAAGAACGACCAAGTCAGCCATGAGATGTTTCATTTATTGAAAGAAAAGGCCCAGGCCGGCGTCTCCGTATATCTGCTGCTGGATTGGGCGGGCAGCCGCCCAGTGAAAAAGCCTTCTATTCAAACGATGAAAAAAGCCGGCGTTCACGTTCATTTTCTAAATAAACCGGCATTTCCGTTTCTATTTTTCAGGCTGCAAAAACGGAATCACCGGAAAGTGACCGTCATTGACGGCAAAATCGGCTATGTCGGCGGTTTTAATATCGCTGAAGAGTACCTCGGCAAAAAAGCGAAGTTCGGAAACTGGGAGGATTATCACCTGCGGATGACCGGCGAAGGCACGGCGGATCTTCAGACTCTTTTTGTAAGCGATCTGAAACGAAACACCGGAAAAACACCCGGATCACCCGGGGTTTATCCGGCATTATCCGAAGGGAATATCTTTCATAGGACATATGCATCTGACGGGTTTTCGCTTGAATCGCATTATGAAAACTGCATCCGTAAGGCGGAGAAAAAAATCATTATCGGCACGCCTTATTATGTACCGAGCAAAAAGCTTCAGGAAGCGCTTATTTCAGCCTGCCGAAAAGGCGTCAAAGTCATCTTGATCGTGCCGATGAAGTCAGACCACCCGCTCGTTCGGGAAACAGCTTTTACTTATTATCCCGAGCTTCTGAAGGCCGGCTGCCTCATCTATCGGTATTATCAAGGCTTTTATCATGTCAAAGCCTTCATTATAGATGACCGCATCAGCATTATCGGCACGCCGAATTTTGATAAACGGAGCCTGTTCTGGAATGAAGAGGTGAATGTCATCATTCATGATGAAGCCTTTACAAAGGAAGTGCTTTCAACCATAAAGCAGGACATCGAAAAATCCGAGCTTCTCACATTAGAAAAAGTGAAACAGCGCTCCGTCAGACAGCTTCCTGCAGAATGGCTGGGAAAGGCCATATCTTACTTTTTATAAAGGAGAAACCATATGCTGTTCAGATTCGGATTCGTCGCAAACGCCATGTGCCTTTGGGACGCGTCCCCCGCCAAAACCTTAACATATGCGCGCTATACCAAGCTTTCCCGCAGTGAGCGGAAAGACGCCCTGCTTTCTGTGACGAAAGCAAATCTCACCAATACGCTGCGCACCATCCACTATGTGATCGGCCACGGCATTCCGCTGTACAGATTCTCAAGCTCGATTGTGCCGCTCGCCACGCACCCGGATGTGCTGTGGGATTTTGTTACGCCGTTTCGCCAGGAGTTTCGTGAGATCGGCGGGCTGGTCAGAAAATATGATCTCAGAACGAGCTTTCATCCGAACCAATTCACGCTTTTTACAAGCCCGAAACAGGAGATTACCGCAAATGCGGTCAAGGATATGGCCTATCACTATGACATGCTGGACGCAATGGGCATCGCGGACCGTTCCGTCATCAACATCCATGTCGGAGGCGCTTACGGTGACAAACAAAGCGCGCTTGGCCGTTTCCGCGTGAATCTGAAAGAACTTCCCGATGTCATCAAACAGCGGATGACTTTAGAAAACGATGATAAAACGTATACGTCCGAGGAAACACTCAGTGTATGTGAGCAAGAAGGCATTCCGTTTGTGTTTGATTATCACCATTTTTACGCCAATCCGACCGATGACGCTGATTTAGATGACATTCTTCCGCGGATGATCAAAACATGGCAGCGGATCGGCTTAAAGCCGAAGGTCCATCTCTCCTCGCCAAAATCGGAATCAGCCGTACGCAGTCATGCGGACTATGTGGATGCGAATTTTATTCTGCCGGTGCTGGAGCGGTTCAGACAATGGGATACGGACATCGATTTTATGATTGAGGCGAAAGAGAAAGACCGGGCGCTGCTCCGGCTCGTCGAAGAATTAAGCGCCATCCGCGGAGTCAAACGCCTGGCGGGCGGAGTGCTGAAGTGGAAGGCATAACCAGGTTTATCACCCGTTTATATGGGGAATTTCCGAAATAACAGACCATCAGACGGAGGAGAAAATACATGAAAAACATTACATCTTTGAAAATAGCCGCTAAGAAGTTCACTTTACGAAACATGCTTCAGCTTTATCAGCTTTGCCACACGGGAGGCCACGAGCTGTATATCTACTCTAAAAAAACGATGTGCAAAATCAAAGATATCATTGAGCTGGAAACGTTCAGAATGGCCCATAAAGAACAAGAATATTTAATTGTAGTGGAAGGAAAGAAAGCGGTGCAGCTTGTTGACCGTTTCAAACATATCATCGAACCTGCGCAAAAAGAAGCCCATTAAATACGGACTACATAAAAAAAGGATAGACAGGAGGCTGCTCGGCCCCTTTTGTCTATCCTTTTTCTTTTATTGATGTATCAGCTCGCCGAATTGCGCCTGATGAAGTCTCTGGTACATGCCGCCGGATTCCAGCAGTTCCTTATGATGACCTTGTTCAGCGATGCCTTCTTTCGTGACGACGACGATCCGGTCCGCATCCTTAATCGTAGCCAGCCGATGGGCGATCACAAGCGTTGTGCGTCCTTCAGACAGCTCTTGCAGCGATTTTTGAATGGCGGCTTCCGTTTCTGTATCGAGGGCTGATGTAGCCTCGTCTAAAATTAAGATCGACGGGTTTTTCAAAAACATTCTGGCGATGGAAAGCCGCTGCTTCTGCCCGCCTGACAGTTTCACGCCGCGCTCGCCGATCACCGTGTTTAAACCGTCGGGATACCCGTTTACCAAGTCCTCTAAATGCGCCTGGCGGACGGCCTGCCAGATTTCTTCCTCAGACGCATCGAGCCGCCCGTAAGCAATGTTTTCCCGCAATGTGCCGGAAAACAGAAAGACATCCTGCTGGACGACGCCGATTTGTCCGCGCAATGATGACAGCGTCATGTCCTTAATATCGATGCCGTCGATGGAAATCACGCCTTCAGACGGCTCATAAAAGCGCGGCAGCAGACTTGTCAGCGTTGATTTTCCCGCTCCCGAAGGCCCGACGAATGCGACTGTCTCCCCGGCATGAATGGACAAATTGATTCCCGACAGAACCGGACTGTTTTCTTCGTAACCGAACGACACCTGTTCATAGCGGATATTCCCTTTTAAACCGGACACATGTCTCGCGTTCGGGGCGTCCTTGATATCAGGCTCCGTTTTCAGTATCTCCATAAAGCTTTTAAAACCGGCAATGCCTCTCGGATACATCTCAATAATCGCATTGATTTTATCAATCGGACGGAACAGAACGTTCGTCAGCAGCACAAAAGCGACAAATTCCCCGTAAGATAGCGATCCGCGGATCACGAACCATGTCCCGCACAACAGGACGAACAGCGTGACGAATCTTGTCAGCATGTAACTGATCGAGCCGTTTTTCGCCATGATTTTATAAGACGTCAGCTTTGTTTTGCGGAAACGCTGATTGTTCACATCAAACCGCTGCGTTTCAAACGCTTCATTGCTGAAAGCCTGAACAAGACGGATGCCGCCGATATTGTTTTCAACCCTCGCGCTGAAGTCTCCGACGTCTTTGTTCAGTTTTGTAAACGCAGAGGTCATTTTTTTATTAAAATACAAAGCAAGCCAAATGACGACCGGCATAATGATAAAGGTCAACAGAGCGAGCTGCCAGTTAATGAACAGCATCACACCGAACGCGCCCAAAATCGTCATGATCGCGATAAACAGGTCTTCAGGCCCGTGGTGGGCGGTTTCTCCGATATACATCAAATCATTGGTGAGCTTGGACATTAAACTGCCCGTTTTGTTGTTATCGTAAAATTTGAACGAAAGCTTTTGCAGATGGTCAAAAAGCTTTTTCCGCATATCGGTTTCAATGTTAATGCCGAGCATATGGCCCCAATACGTCACAACATACTGAAGCGCCGAGCTGAGGGCGTACACCCCGAATAAAGCAGCGGAAGTCAAAATAATCAGACTCCAATCCCGCCCCGGGAGCAATGTATCGATAAAGTAATTGACGATCAGAGGAAAACTCAGCTCCATCAATCCGCCGGCGATGGCAGAAAAGAAGTCGAGAAAAAACAGCTTCTTGTACGGTTTATAATAAGAAAAAAATTGTCGCAGCACGATTCCGTCCTCCTTGTGCCTCTTTCTTAATGACAATATTTCTCAATTATACTATACACAAGGAGTTTTAAAAGCGTTTTTTATAAAACGCCGGAAAATAACCGTGCGAAGGATTCCTTCGTTCTTTCCCATAATGTGCGCTTATAGAAACGGACGGGGCTGATTTTTTCAGACTCCTTCATATCCTCCAGATAATGCGCTTCAAGATCTTTGATCGCTTCTTGATCTGTAAAAAAGACATTGACTTCAAAGTTCAGCTGAAAGCTTCTCATGTCCATGTTCGCCGTCCCGACAGAGGCGAGGTTTCCGTCAGTGATGAGCACCTTTTGATGCATAAAGCCTTTTTGATAAGAATAGACTTCGATTCCTTCGCGAAGAAGCTCGGGGAAATACGATCTCGTCGCGTACTGGGTTAAAAATCCGTCATTGGTTTCCGGCACCATGACACGCACCCGGACGCCTCTGGCAGCAGCCTCCTTTAGCGCTGTGCGGATCGGCTCATTCGGCACGAAATAAGGCGTCGCGATCCATACAGACGATTCGGCCGCCGCTATCATGGCATAATACAGATCGCTCATCCGCTCCTTCATATCGGGGCCTGTCGGAACGACTTGATAGACGCCGCCGCTTTCTGCCGCAACCGGGCGGGTATATGCTTTCTGATCAATCAGCACCTCATCTGAAACGTATTCCCAATCAAGCATAAAAATGCTGTGGAGCGTCTGAACGATTTCTCCTTCGACTTTCATATGGGTGTCCCGCCAAAAGCCGACATCTTGGTCTTTGCCGATATACTCCTTGCCGACATTCAGCCCGCCGACAAAACCGACTTTCCCGTCAACGATGACGATCTTGCGGTGATTCCTGAAATTGAATTTTTGGTTGAAAAAACCGTATTTCAGCGGCAGAAACGGGACGATGTTCACGCCCGCGCGTTTCAGTTTTTTAATATCTTTTCCGGCCAGCTTCAGGCTGCCGGCCGCGTCGAACAAAAACCGCACTTCCACGCCTTGACGCGCCTTTTCCATCATAATATCCATCATCTTGTGCCCGAGCATGTCTGATTTGAACATGTAATACTCAATATGTATAAATGACGCGGCCTCCCGGAGCGCCTCAAACAGCTCCGGAAATGTTTCATCCCCGTTTTTAAGCACCTTCAGCCTGCTTTTTGTATTGATATTCATATGGGACGCTTTGATTGAATATTGAAAGAAACGCTTCTGATTTCCTTTCAGCCCGGTCAGATCGGGAGTTTGTTCCATATCAAATATCGTTCTCAGCTTTTCCCGGTTGTATGTCCGTTTCGACCTGAACAGCTTGCCTTTTTCATAAAGCTGGCCGGAAAAAAGGTAAAATAAGTACCCGGCGATCGGAAAAAACACAAGAATATGAATCCATAACAGCGTGTGCTGCGAGGTGCGGTTTTCAAGAATTAACGAATAGATGCTGAACAAAATAATGCTTGCATAGCAAAGCACCCCTCCGTAAAACTCAAGCCTGGAAACCGGAAAAAACCATATGACATATGCTCCGATAAGCATCATATATAAAAAGCAAAATTCCAGTCTCCTTTTCAGCATCCCGACTCTCTCCCATCTGATCCGATATCTCTGTATACCCTCTGTTTTCCGGCTTGTAAACATATGAAAAAGCCTCTCCGCACGAGCGGAAAGGCTTATGATGACGCTTCCTGTGATTGGCCGGGTGTGATGTTTTGAAGCAATGTCGGATTGAGGGAGCAGCTGCCTTTGATTTTATTTTTGAAGATGCCGATGATCAGACCGGTGACCGCTATCGACACTAAGGAGAAGAGCCCTTTCAGCAACCCGACGGAAAAAATGCCGGCCAGCACGACGCCAAAATCGAAGAGGAAATTAACGGCACCCGGATTCCATCCGCAGCGCTTTTGCAGAAATAAAGCGAGGATATTGGCGCCGCCGAGCGATGCCTGATGATAAAACATGAGCGACAGGCCGAACCCGATCAGCGCCCCGCCGCAAATCGCCCCGGCAAGCGGTGAAACAGAAACCGGCGGCAGCCAGTGATCCGCACCGGTAAACAGAGTCAGCACTGTGACTGCAAAAACGGTGGATAGAGTGAATTTGATTCCCATTCTGATGAGAGAAAATATATAAAACGGGATATTGATCAGAAAGAAGATCATCGCAAACGAGGAATGAAACACGTATGACAGGCTTAGTGACAGTCCCGCTGTGCCGCCGGTTAATACATGGGAATGTCTGAGTGTCAGGACGCCGGCGCTTGTCATCAGACAGGCGGCTAAAATGAGGAAAATCCGCTTCATTCTTCACTCTCCTTTTGTTGATGTTATTTCCAAATAAAACATAACAGGAATCCACGCCGCCCAGCCATTACCTTGGCAGAAAATATCTTATGTTTTTATTTTTTCACCATAAAAAATCCCCCTCTTGCAGGGGGGATTTTTACGTGCGTTTCCGATAGACAACATAGCTGCGGGTTAAATACTTGAGGGGCAGGCTGAACACGTGAACCAATCTTGTAAACGGCCAGAGGATAAAAACGACGTACCCTATGATGATATGACACTTAAACCATAGCGGGACACTCTCCATCAAAGAAGCGTCAGGCCGGAACAAAACAATTTCCCTGAACCACGGCCCGACTGTTGCCCTGTAATCAAATCCTTTCGAGTCAATGTTGAGGAACGTGGCCGCAACACCCGACAGCATCATGAAAAGCAGCAGGATGAGCGTAAGGATATCCGATGGCGAGCTGGTTTTGCGGATTCTTTTGTCAAACAGCCGTCTGTACGTCAGGATGACAAGTCCGGTACATGCCGCAATCCCCGCCGGCAGGCCTGCATCAATCGCCATTTTGTGATACATATGCTCGGAAATGCCAAGAGAAGCATACACGCCTTCAGGGATCAAAATTCCCATGACATGTCCGCCGACAACGCATAGTAAGCCCCAGTGAAAAAGTGTGCTGCCAGCGGCGAGTTTTTTCTTTTCTAACAGCTCGCTTGATTTCGCCGTCCAGCCGAATTGGTCATGCTGATAGCGGTAAATATGCCCGCCGATAAAGATCGTCAATACAATGTATGGCATAACGCCCCACAGGATCTGCCCGCTCATCTCTGAACAGCCCCTTCTTCAATGCTTTCACGCACACCGATGTTTTCCAGCGCGGCCTGCAGCACGTGCAGCAGCTCAGCATAGATGCTGTCATTTTTTTCGAGGCGGGAAGCCAGCTCTCTCACATTGGACAGGTATTTTTCAAACACGCTTCTCGCCGCTTCAATCTCCGCAACCGCGGCGAATTCCAGCATCAGCGGCAGGTAATCTGGCAGTTCTTTATCTGTCGGCAGGAAACCGGATTGCTGGTAGGTGTTTTTTAAATGCAGCAATTCGATGCCGCGCTCTCTCTGCTCGCCTGAGTTAAAGTAGGTGACGTACATATTCGTTTTTTTCCCGAAATCGAACGTATACACATAGTGTTCAATCAGCGCTTCCGGAGAAAAGCCGGCTGCCGCCTCTAAAAAGTGCAGCAATTTCTCCCGGATTTGCTGATTGGTGATGTCATGGATAAGAGCCTTCCAATCGGGAATCTCGGCTCTCCACTCTTCATCCGGATAAGAGAGAAGAGTGGAAAGAGCGGAGAACGTCATTTGCCGGTCTGTGGTGTTCATCTTGTTACACCTCATTTATCAAAAGTTAGAAACAGGAGCCGGGGCCGCCTGAAAATGATAAGCCGCAGCTCCCTTGTTCAGCATATAAATCTGACACTTCTTCTCGATGGCTGCTCGGGATCACAAAGCGGTCATCATATTTGGCGATCGCCAGCAGCCGATACATGTCTTCAATTTGCTGTTCTGTTAAACCGACACTGGAGATCAATGCCGGGTCGATGGATTTATTCGTCTGCACCGCCCTCATATACTGGCGCATGACAGACATTTTCTTTAACGTGGACCGAATATGATCCGTATCCCCCGCCGTTAATAGCTGCGCCAAATAGTCAATCGGAATTCTCATTTGGTCGATAGCCGGAAAAATATCTTCCGCCGTTTGCCGACTGCCTTTTCCTTCAAAGAGATTCATAATCGGGCTGAGCGGCGGAATGTACCACACCATTGGCAGTGTGCGGTACTCAGGATGAAGCGGCAGCGCAATCTTCCAGTCAATGATCATTTTATAGATCGGCGATTGCTGCGCGGCCTCTATCCATTCAGCCGGGATGCCTTGTTCTTTTGCCAATTTGGCAATCTCAGGATCATTCGGATCAAGAAAAACGTCCAGTTGGGAATGGTAGAGATCCTTTTCATTTTCAACAGAGGCCGCTTCCTCCACTTTGTCCGCGTCATACAGCATGACGCCGAGATAGCGGATTCTGCCGACACACGTTTCAGAGCAAATAGTCGGCAGCCCCGCCTCCAAGCGTGGAAAGCAGAGTGTGCATTTTTCCGCTTTATTCGTTTGCCAGTTAAAATAGACTTTTTTATAAGGACAGGATGAGACGCAATATCTCCATGAACGGCATGCGTTTTGATCCACAAGCACAATGCCGTCCTCCTCGCGTTTGTACATGGCGCCGGACGGACAGGATGACACGCACGCCGGGTTGATGCAGTGCTCGCAAATACGCGGCAGATACATCATAAAGACCTCATCGAATTCTGTTTTGATCGATTCCTCCATCTTTTGCACGTTTGGATCTTCAAGACCCGTAATATGCCCGCCCGCGAGATCATCCTCCCAGTTCGGGCCCCATTCGATATTCATGAAATCCCCCGTTAAGGACGATTTCGGGCGCGCCACCGGCTGGTGTTTTTTCTGCGGGCTGTTTGTTAATGTTTCATAATCATAGTTCCAAGGTTCATAGTAGTCATCAATCGTCGGCTGGTTCGGGTTATAGAAAAGGCCTGCAAGCCGGTTTGTTTTCGGGCCGGATTTCAGCTCGAGCTTTCCTTTTTTCAATGTCCAGCCGCCTTTATATTTGTCCTGGTCCTCCCATTGCTTCGGGTAGCCGATGCCCGGCTTTGTTTCTACATTATTGAAGTACATATATTCCGCACCGGTACGGTTTGTCCACGTGTTTTTACAGGTGACGCTGCACGTGTGGCAGCCGATGCATTTATCCAAGTTCATGACCATACCGATTTGCGCTTTAATCTTCAAGCCAATCGACCTCCTTCAGCTTGCGGATGACGACATTCAGGTCGCGCTGATTCCCCGTTGGGCCGTAATAGTTAAAGCCGTAGCTGAGCTGGGCGTAGCCCCCGATCATCTGTGTCGGCTTGACGTGAATCCTTGTCGGGCTGTTATGGGTGCCTCCGCGGTTATTCGTCAGCTTTGTTCCTGGCACGTTGATGTGGCGGTCCTGGGCATGGTGCATAAACGCCATTCCTTTAGGAATCCGATGAGACAAAACGGCTCTCGCGACGACTACGCCATTTCGGTTGAAGCATTCAATCCAATCGTTGTCTTTGATATCCGTATCCTCTGCATCATCTTTATTCATCCATACGGTCGGCCCGCCGCGGAACAGCGTCAGCATCGGCAGGGAATCAAAATACATGCTGTGGACGGACCATTTATTATGCGGCGTCAAATAATTAAGGACGATCTCTTTTCCCTCTTGATCAGGCCGCTTGCTTAGAAACGGGCGGTGCTGGAGGATCGGTTTAAATGTCGCCATCGTTTCACCGAATTCCATCATCAGTTCATGATCGACATAATAGGATTGTCTGCCGGTCAGCGTTCGCCACGGGATTAATTTCTCCACATTCGTCGTAAACGGCGAATACCTGCGCCCGCCTTTTTCTGAGCCGGTAAACGCCGGAGATGTGATGACCGTTTTCGGCTGAGCTGTAATTTGCTCGAACGTAAAGCATTCTTCCTCGCGCTCTTCCGCCAGGTCTTTCAGCTTCAGGTTTGTGATGTGTTCAAGCGATTCCCATGCTTTCACGGCGACTTTTCCATTTGAGGTGGACGACAGGGTTAAAATCGCTTCCGCCGCCTGCTTCGCTTCACTTATATTCGGGCATCCTTTGGCAACGCTGTTTGAATCGGTTTCTCCCAGTCTCTGTTTGAGTGATTCATATTCATCCGCAATCGACCAGCTCATCCCTTTTGTTCCGCTCGGTTTTAAAGCCGTATGAGGGCCGAGCGCGGTCATTTTATGAAAAATGTGTTTGTAATCCCGTTCAACGACTTGGATGTTCGGCATCGTTTTTCCCGGAATGGCTTCACATTCGCCTTTGCTCCAGTCATTGATTTTGCCGAACGGCTGGGCCAATTCCTGCATCGTGTCATGGAGGAGCGGCGTCGCAACCACTTCTTTCACCGGCTCCATCTCGACTTCTTCCGCCAGATCGGAAACGGCTTTTGACAGTGCCTTAAAAATATCCCAGTCTGACCTCGATTCCCACGGCGCCGAGATGGCCGGAGCGAAAGGATGAATGAACGGGTGCATATCCGTGCTGCTGAGATCGTGTTTTTCATACCATGTCGCCGCCGGCAGCACGATATCGGAATACAGCGCCGTACCCGCCATTCGAAAGTCGAGATTGATTAACAAGTCGAGCTTGCCTTCCGGTGCCTGCTCCCGCCATTTGATTTCTTCAGGGCGGATGCTGTCGCTGTCGTCATTCATCAAACCGTTCGTCGTCCCCAGCAGATGCTTGAGAAAGTATTCATGCCCTTTTCCTGAGCTTGAGATCAGATTTGCCCGCCATACGAAGAGATTTCTTGGGAAATTCACTTCATTGTCAGGGTCTTCAATCGCGAATTTCAGTTTTTTCTCTTGAAGCCGTGAGGCCACGTACGCACCTACGTCTTCAGGTGTCGCCGCCCCCGCCTTCTCAGCTTCTTTGTACAGATCAATGCCGTTTTGATTGAATGTCGGGTAAGACGGAAGCCACCCTAATCGCGCCGCCAGCACATTGTAATCGGCGTGATGCTTGTAGCGGGATGACACAGCAATCGGTGATGCCAAATCACTGATCGGCTGGTCCTCATAACGCCACTGATCTGTCGCAAAGTAGAAAAATGAGGTGCCGTTTTGCAGTTTAGGCACGCCTTCCCAGTCCTTTGCGGTTGCAATCGTCTGCCACCCTTCAGCCGGACGGAGCTTTTCCTGCCCCACGTAATGGGCCCAGCCTCCGCCGTTTACGCCTTGGGCGCCTACAAGTAAAACAAGATTTAACACCGCACGGTAAATCGTGTCGGAGTTGAACCAGTGGTTGATCCCCGCCCCTACGATAATCATGGATCTGCCGTCTGTATCGATCGCATTTTGGGCAAACTCCCTGGCAATCTGTATAACGGCTTCTCTTTTAATTCCCGTGATCTGTTCCTGCCAGGCAGGTGTGAACGGACGGGGATCATCGTAGGATGCGGCTGATTGTCTGCCGATGCCCCGGTTCACGCCGTAGTTGGCCAATATCAAGTCAAACACGGTCGTGACGTACGTTTCTTCACCATTCAGATCCAATTTTTTAATAGGAAGATTCCGCTCAAGCACTTTGTTTCCGTCATTTGAAAAATACGGAATGCGCACCATGCCGATTTCGTCCTCTATTCCGAGCACGGAGAGACGCGGTTCAATCGGTTCCCCGGTGTCTTCGTCGATCATATGCAGATTCCATTTCTGCTGCCCGTCCCAGCGGGAGCCCATTGTGCCTTGCGGTATGGCAAACGCACCTGTCTGTTCATTCCAGACCGCCGGCTTCCACTGATCATTTTTTGTCTGCCGCCCGATGTCTTTCGCATGCAGAAACCGCCCGGCTGTATACACGCCGTTCTCTTTTGACAGAGTGACGAAGAATGGAAAATCGGTGTATTGCTTCGCGTACTCAATAAAACGTTCAGTTTCTTGGTTCACGTAAAATTCCTGCAAAATGACGTGACCCATCGCCATCGCAAGCGCCCCGTCAGTCCCTTGGCGGATACTCAGCCAGTCATCTGCGAACTTTGAGGATTCCGCAAAATCCGGGCTGATTGAAATGACCTTGGCGCCTTTATAGCGGGCTTCCGCCAGAAAATGCGCATCAGGCGTTCTCGTTAACGGAACGTTGGAGCCCCATGTGATGATATAGCCTGAATTGTACCAATCACTGCTCTCCGGAACGTCCGTCTGGTCGCCCCAAATTTGCGGGGACGCCGGCGGAAGATCCGCATACCAGTCATAAAAACTGAGCATTGGGCCGCCGATTAAAGACATGAATCGCGAGCCTGACGCATGGCTGATCATGGACATCGCCGGGATCGGGGAAAAACCGACATTCCGGTCAGGCCCGTATTTCATCACCGTATACAGCAGAGAGGCTGAAATCAGCTTCAGCACCTCCGGCCATTCCGCGCGGACAAAACCGCCTTTCCCTCTTGCCTGTTTATAGGACTTCGCTTTTTCAGGGTTTTCAACGATCGATTTCCAGGCATCCAGCGGATTTTGATGCGCCTGCAATGCTTCCCGCCACAAATTGATCAGCACACCGCGCACATATGGATATTTCACACGGAGCGGGCTGTAGATGTACCAAGAAAAACTGGCCCCCCGCGGACAGCCTCTCGGTTCGAAATCAGGCATATCAGGGCCTGTTGATGGATAATTCAAGTTTTGTCCTTCCCACGTGACAATTCCGTTTTTCACATAAATATTCCAGCTGCAAGAACCCGTACAGTTGACGCCGTGGGTGGAGCGAACGACTTTGTCGTACTGCCATCTGTTTCTATATACATTCTCCCAATCACGATCTTCGCTTGTCGTTTGGCTATGGTTATTTGAATGATGTTCGATAGGAGAAAAATAGTTTAATCTCCTGAGCAACGGACTCATTTTCTTTTTCTTCATGATCGTTCACTCCTTCCGAGTCAGGTGATGCTATGTACACTATAAACAGAGACGGCGCATCACCTTGTGAACTATGTCACACACTCTGCTTTTTTCACAAAACGTTCACACAGAGCAGCAGGAAGGATTTTCAAACGATATGGGGACGCCCGGCGTCATCAAAAAAACCGGTTCTGTTTAAGAACCGGGTTCGGCGTTTTCATCCCGTGATGTATGCAGATACCGCAAAAACAACTGATAGGAACAGAAGACATTTTGCTGAAGCATCGCCAAAAAGTTCATTTGCAGCCGCGGATGGTAAGACATCATTTGCTTAAATACGGAATATGGAATATGGAGTACCAGAATATCCGGTGAGGCATTGACTGAGATAAAAGGCGATAAAGAGAGCCCGCCTTTTTCATCAATCGGAAACACATCGCCTTTTTCCCACAGCGCAACGGTTTGCGACCCTTCAGGGAGCCTGCTGTCCGTAAAACGGATATTGCCTTTTAATACAATATAAACGGATTGTGAATGAAGAAAGGATGGAGATTGGTCAGATGAGCCGCGGATAAACGTCCCGTTTTTCAGCAAGGTTTCGACAATGGACAGAGGCACTTCATTAAACATAGGAAGTTGTTTCAGAAATAATAAATAGTCACACTGATTCATAGGAAAGCCTCCTGTGCTAAGGATAGCTTTAGTGTAGCCCGATTGAGCCTGCACGGCAGTGATGTATTTCACAGCTTGTATGATAAAAGTCACTTATCAGGAGAGTGTTTGCACTTATAATGAAATAAAAAGGGGGGGTTCGATGAAGGCGATGATTCCGAAGCAGCACGGCGCATGGGCGATGCTGCTGATTCCATTTTTACTCGGCATGGTCAAGGGAGGCCCGGTTTTCTGGCATATTCCGCTTTTTTTGGGCTGGCTGTTCCTTTACTTGACGGTTTATCCCGTTTCGCTCGCTTTGAAAAAGAAACAGCTTCAGCCCTATCAAAAGTGGATATGGTATTACGGTTTTCCGGCCTGCTGCTTTTTGATCATTTCTGTCTTTCATAAGCCGCAGCTCGTCTGGATCGGCGTTTTTTTATTGCCGCTGTTTCTCATACATACGCATTATGCCCGCCGAAAAAACGAACGGGCGCTCACGAATGATATTGCGGGTGTTCTGTTCTTTTGTTCAGGCGGGCTTGCGAGCTGCTGGCTGGGAACGGGAACCCTTGACGGCTGGGCTTGGTTTCTATTCTTGCAGTCTGCTTTATTTTTTATCGGGAGTTCTTTTTATGTGAAATCGGTCATACGGGAGAGAAAAAACAGAACCTTTGCATACTGGTCGTGGGGATATCACCTCTTGCTCCCCTTTTTATCGGCTCTTCTCGGGGCAGGCTGGGCGTTTCTCGCTTTTATCCCAAGCAGTCTGCGGGCCTGGTTTTTTCACGGAAGAGACTGGCCCGTGAAAACGATCGGCATTCTGGAAATCGTAAATGCCGGCTTCTTTTTCGCCGTCATGTGTGTATGTATCACAAGCTGAAAAACAAGGACACCGGCTGCCCTTGTTTTTTCAGTCAATATTGCAGATCTCAAGCGGACAATTTTCACACTCGATCTCGCATCGTAAATAGTCCCGCTTGTGCAAAATAATTTTTCCGGTTTCGTCTATCGATATAACCCCTTGTTTGCGGAGGTCTCCCAGCATGCGGTTGACGCTCTCCCTTGCCGCCGCGCAAAACTTAGCCAAATCCTGATTTGTCAGCACAATGTTAATCAGAATCCCGTCGCTTCGTTCCACCCCGTAGCTGTTTGATAAGCGGATAAGGGTGGAATAGAGCGCCCCCTTTTTGCCGTGAAGAAGCAGGTCCCTGATCTTGGACTGGATTTTTCGAAGATGGGTGCTCATCCATTTCATAAATTCAAACGTCAAAACACCGTTTTGGATCAATTCCTTTTCCAGCTTGTTTTTATTAATGACGAGCACCTCGCCATCCTCTAACACTTTCGCACTTAGCATATATCTCGGCTCATCTGTGAATAGCGTCAATTCCCCGACAATATCGTGTTTTTGGCAGATTCTAAGCGTCAGGTCTTTTCCGTCAGACGTCAGCTTGCCGATTTCAATGAGTCCTGATTGAATCAGATAAAGCTCTTTTGCATCCATTCCTTCTTGAAACAAATAAGTGTGTTTTTTCATTTTCCTTTTCGTACTGATCGATTCCAGCAATTCATGCAGTTCGCGGGAAAGAAGTTCTTTATCAGATTTTCGGACAGAGAGAATATTCATGAGCTCACCTCGAAGAAAGTCACGTTGCGTATGTATATTGTAACGTGACTTGATTTGCACTCACCCAGAAAAAACTAACAATCTTGTGAATGGATCATTATGAATTGAGGCTCTGACTGTTTCTCTCCGTATGTGTTTTCATTCTTTCCTGCCAATACATCCAGATCACAAGAACAAAGCTGGCTAACGCGACCTCTGAAAGCGCCATAAACCCGATCGCGTATTGGCCTGTTGCCTGAAATACACTTGCCAGAATCAGCGGAGGGAAAAAACCGCCCAGTCCGCCCATAGCTGACACAATACCGTTGGCAATCCCCGCTTGCTTCGAAAAGTAGAAAGGCACCAGTTTAAATACCGTCCCGTTTCCAATCCCTGAGCAGACTGCCACTGTCAGCGATCCAAACGCATAAAGGCCGATCGTCGGGGAGAATGACAGCATGACGCCTGACAGCGTAAGCCCTGCGAAAACGAACATCAGAATACGGAGCGGACTCAATTTATCTGCAAGAAACCCTCCCACAGGCCTGAGCAGTGTAGAGACCGCAATAAAGCCGGCCGTCCGTAAACCGGCGTCCGCAGGGCTCAGCCCAAAATGCTCAACCAAAAAATTCGGAAGATAGATGGTAAAGGCGACAAAGGCGCCGAACGTAATAAAATAAAACAGGCTCAACATCCACAGCACATGATTTCGGTAAACGGCTTTCATTTGTGTCTTTATGGAAACTTTGACTTTCTTCTCATGCCGGTCGCCGAACAAAACGTGCAGTAATGCGAAAACAGCGAGCAAAACAAGATACATCTGCACGGTTGCTTTCCATCCCGCGGCTTGAGCGATAACCGGCGCCGCAAAGGTAGTAACGGCGGTCCCGATGTTTCCGGCACCGTAAATCCCATTGACGACACCGTGCTTTTCTTTCGGATAATATTTCGGGAGGGACGTCACTCCGATGGAGAATACCGCTCCTCCGATCCCTAAGAAAAAGCCGCCCGCGATTAAATCAAATAAAGAATCCGCGATACTGATCCAAAATACAGGAAACAAAAGCAGGATGAAGCTGATCATAAACATCAGCCGCGCGCCATACCTGTTCGTTAAATATCCTAAAGGAATACGGAGAAGCGATCCGAGAATAACGGGAATCGCCGTCACCAATGAAATCTCGCCTTTGCTTAAATGAATATCTGATGTCATTTGAGAAATGAGCGATGAAATCAGCACCCACACCATAAACCCTGCCACTAAGCTTAATGACTGCAACGATAATTGAATATGTTGACGATTGATCATTCGGCTTGCCCCTTTCACTGATTCAATATCAGTCTTATCATACAAAAACTCAGTGTGCAGGATTGTGAATTACATCACAGGCTTTATATACAAAAAAAAGAACAAAGCCCGAAGACTTTGTCCTTTGATCATCATTACATTTTTTCCGGAGCGGATACGCCGATCAGCTGAAGCGCATTGTTCAGCGTAATTTGCGTGGCCTTCATTAAAGCGAGACGCGCGCGGCTCTTCTCTTTATTTTCCGGATCGATGACTTTCTCCGCATTGTAGAAGCTGTGCAGAGCGGAAGCCAGATCATAAATATAGTTTGTGACACGGTGAGGAATGCGTTTTTCCGCCGCTTCTGCCACTGCCTCAGGGAAGCCGCCGATCGTTTTCAGCAGGTCATATTCTTTTTCTGATTGAATATGGCTGAAATCAAGATCTGCCGCCGGTTTAAGTCCCTGCTCTTCCCCTTGGCGAAGCATGCTGCAAATACGTGCATGTGCGTATTGCGCATAATACACAGGGTTTTCGTTAGATGTGGATACGGCAAGATCCAAGTCAAAATCCATGTGCGTATCAGCACTGCGCATCGCGAAGAAATAACGGACCGCGTCAAGGCCGACCTCTTCAATCAGATCGCGCATCGTTACGGCTTTCCCCGTACGTTTGCTCATCTTCATTTTTTCGCCGTTTTTGTATAAATGAACGAGCTGAATGATCTCAACTTCCAATGTGCCTTTCTTGTAACCGAGCGCTTCAATTGCCGCTTTCATACGCGGAATATACCCGTGGTGATCCGCGCCCCATACATTGATGAGCTTGTCGAATCCGCGGTCAAGTTTGTCTTTATGGTATGCGATATCCGGCAGCAAATAAGTGTATGAGCCGTCTTTTTTGATCAGCACACGGTCTTTATCGTCGCCGAACGTTGTGGAGCGGAACCATGTCGCGCCGTCCTCTTCGTATACATGGCCCTTTTCGCGAAGCGCCTCGAGCGCCTGATCAATTTTTCCGTTTTCGTACAGTGACGTTTCAGAATACCATACGTCAAACGGCACGCGGAAATTTTCCAGGTCGGAGCGAAGTTTATCAAGCTCGTACTTTAAGCCGTATTCACGGAAAAACGCCTGACGTTCGCTCTCCTCTTCATGTACGAAACGGTCTCCGAAATCTTCGGCAAGCTTTTTCCCGATGGCGATAATATCCTCGCCGCGGTAGCCGTCTTCCGGCATCGGTTTCTCGAGACCGAGCGCTTCAAAATAACGGACTTCAACGGAAAGCGCCAGGTTGTTAATCTGATTGCCCGCATCATTAATATAGTATTCGCGGCTCACATCATAGCCCGCTTTAGAAAGCACGCTGCACAGCGCGTCACCTACCGCCGCGCCGCGCGCATGGCCTAAGTGAAGATCTCCCGTCGGGTTGGCTGATACGAATTCGACCTGAATCTTTTCGCCTTGCCCGATGTTTGTCTCTCCGTAATGTTCACCCGCTTCAAGCACGGACGGAATCAGTTTTGTTAAGTAGCTGTTGTTCATGTAAAAGTTGATAAAGCCGGGCCCCGCAATATCCATCTTTTCAATGGAAGCTTTGCCTTTATCAAATGACGCCACGATCTCCTCAGCGATTTGTCGCGGCGCTTTTTTTGCGATTCTCGCCAGCTGCATCGCCATATTTGTGGAATAATCACCGTGTGTTTTTTCTTTCGGCGTTTCTAACAGTACGCTTGGAATCTGGCTTTCTTCCGCCAGGCCCGCTTTCAGAACGGCCGCTTTGATCTCTTCCTTCAGCACGTCCTTCATCTGTTCCGCAATATTCATGCCTTTGTTTCCTCCTTATATTGGATCGTCATGTTATGTACATGTTCTTGGTTTTCGCCTACAGTCATGTTATATGTCATTTTGACGGAGCCTTCCGAACCGCCGACATCAGCTTGTATGTTTTTTGTTTCCGTACGGAGCTCCATTTGTCCGAACGGCAGTTTATATTGAGTGAGTGTCGATGCCCCCGGAATGAACCGCTGTTTCATTTGGATGGCGCCCGATCTCATCACGAGAATCTCTTTTTCTGTAATCTTGACGACCGTTTTAATCTTGCCCAAATCATGCTCTTCGTGATAGGAAAGATACGTTTTGCCGTTTCTCACGTAATAGAATCCACTCGATGTAAATTCAACCGACTCTTCTTCTGAGCCGTTGTGTATGAATGATTGCACATGAATGGCTACTGGTGTCTCCTGTCTCATGCTGACACTTCCTTTTCATCATCCCGCTTAACCTGAATAGTATAAGTTTTCAAGGGAAAAAGTTCAACCGCTTCCTCCTATCTTACCATCTTTGCTGATTGGTTTTGAAGATAAACATGATTTTTAAGGAAAATGAAAAAACCGGAAATCCCGGGCTGCGGGAAAAATGCGGTTCCTTCGGCGGACGGCTTTGTCAAAGGGGAAAAGTTTGCGGTATTTTTGCGCTATCCTTCCGAATGAAAATGATAAAATATGTCATATACATAACGTGGAAGGGAGGGATTCGGAATAGTGGCGAGTGTTTTATCGTCTTCAGCGGTTGGAGAAAAAATCAACGAATGGTATATGTACATTCGAAGGTTCAGCATCCCGGACGCCGAGTACTTGCGGAGAGAAATCAAAGAAGAACTTGCAGGTCTGGAAGATGATCAGGATCTTCATCTATACTATTCTCTCATGGAATTCCGCCACAATCTGATGCTCGAATACCTCGAACCGCTGGAATCGCAGCGGATAGAAGAACAGCCAAGACTATCGGAGCTGCTCGCGGATATTGATAAAAAGCAGGCCCGGCTGACCGGACGTCTTGATTATTATTTTAATTTTTTCCGGGGGATGTATGAGCTGGAATGCCGTGAATATCTTTCAGCGATTCAGTTTTTTAAGAAAGCTGAATATAAGCTTGATTTTGTCAAAGATTGTATCGAGAAAGCTGAATTTTATTTTAAGATGTCAGAGTCCTACTATTATATGAAACAGACTTATTTTTCTATGGATTATGCCCGGCAGGCTTATAAAATTTATCATAAGCAGGAGGCATATAATATAAGGGTGCTTCAGTGCCATTCATTGTTCGCTACCAACTTTCTTGACTTAAAGCAATATGATGAAGCAATTCAGCATTTTAAAAAAGCTTATGCCATGGCAGAGGCAGAACAGCAGCCTCAATTAATGGGCCGGACTCTATATAATATCGGACTTTGTTTTAACAGCCAAGAAAATTACAAACCAGCCATTGACTACATAAAACGGGCAATAGCTGTTTTTGAAGATGGGAACATCATCACTTCTCTCCCGCAAGCCTATTTCTTAATCACACAAATACATTATAAAATCGGAAATACGGCCATAGCCAGACAATATCATGACAAAGGGGTATCTTATGCAGAGGAGGCAGAAGATTCCCTATATATAGTCGAGTATGAATTTTTAGAATCTTTATATGTCGGTGAGCCTGATGAAGAAGCAATCATGGAATGTTTTGACTTTCTCAGAGATAAATTGATGTATGCTGATCTTGAAGATTTTGCCTTAGATGTGGCAAAATATTATCATGAAAGAGAAAATTTCGAGAAGGCTTCCGCATATTTTTTAAAGGTGGAAGAAACAAGACAGCAGATTCAAGGAGGTGTGAAGTTGTATGAAATTGAAGTATAAATTAGCACTTACTTGCTTAGCGATAGGCACTATTTTTGTTTCAGCCGACATTGCAAGTGCACCGGAACATCAATTTGAAGTTGCTCAGCGCGGAATGATTTAAATAATGATTACTTTTAGGCTTGCAGGTTAAACTGCAAGCCGTTTTTTATATAAACAACTAATTTGCAAAAACAAAAAGTATCCCTTAAAATTCAAATGTGTAAAAAGTATTTGACACATATACATATATTATTTAAAATAAATATATATAAATTTGAAAATTTAAAATAAAGATAAAAATATTTAAGGAGGGTTTTAGTGGATAACAATATAAAAAAACTTAGAACAGCAGCTGATATTTCACAAAATGATCTGGCTAAGCTCTGCAATGTGACCAGACAAACCATCAATGCAATTGAAAATAATAAATATGACCCAACTTTAAGTCTGGCATTTTCGATAGCCCACGCATTAAATACGGGAATAGATAAAGTATTCAACTATAACGCCAAAAAAAATTAAGGGAGCGGTTCTTATGAAGAAAATGGATGAGATGCAAAAACACCAATCGGGTATAGCCGCCAGAATAGCATTTAGTTTTTATACTGTCGCTTTACTGATATGGTCATTAATAGATTATTTTAAAAACGGAAATACAGGATGGCAATTTCCAATACTTTTAATAGGCTGCGCACTCTATTTATGGATTCAAGTTTATCATAATCGAAAAACAAGGTAACAATTCCAATACACTTCCGGAGGATTATACAGCAATGTACGAATATAAGTTCATAAAAGTAGAAGTAAACCGATGGAAAGGAAAACCTAAAGAAGACTATAAAGAAATTATTGAAAAGTATTCGCAGCAAGGATGGAAGCTGGTTCAAATTTTTGCTCCTGCTATTTCAGGCTATGGGGCAGCCGATTATTTTGATATTATTTTTGAAAAAAAAGTATAATGTTTCAGTACCAAAGAAAGCCGGATCATACATATGGTCCGGCTTTCTTTGTACGAAATAAGTCAGCAGATACTTTTACGGATTTCACCTCTTAACTATAATTTTTCGGAAATCCGCAATTCAAATAGCTTCCAATATAATTTATTATTTAACTTGCTGGGGATATTGAAAAAATTGGAGGAAAAAATGAATCTACTTTTAAAAACACAAAATAGTAAAGCGATTTTTACATTAGTAGCATCAGGAATCATTGTTCTCGCTCTTTTCAGTATAAAACATAATCATTTAAGCATGGATGTCATCGATATTTTAAACAGAGCTGGAATAATAGCTCCTAGTTGGATTGTCAGTGCTATCACCGCAACGGGTTCAGTCCTGGCTATCATTACTGTTTTAGGATCTCTTGGTGCAGGCTTGCCATTAGCCGTTTTAGAACAATTGGCTGCAGCAAGTACAGCAGCAGCTTAACATAAAACATTAAATTCAATATCCCTGGCAGTCCCTTAAACGAATGGATGAAAATACTTTGTTTAAAAAGAACGTTTTAGTCAAATTGTACATACTCTGTCTGATCTTATTTTTAATTGCTTTATTTACAGCTTATTTTTATACAGATCCCGCTTCAAATGTAAATAATCTAAATCGAAATATCCGTCCGGATTTTTTTCAGATTTTCTTTAATAATATTAAAGTAGCGAGTCTGCTTGTTTTTTTAGGCCCGTTGACGCTGTCACTTGGCACGATTGCAGTTTTAATTATTAATGGATTAATTTTAGGAAATGCCATAGGAAACATCAAAGACAATTTAAACCTTTTACTGCTTGTTATACCCCATGGAATAATTGAAGTCCCGGTATTGCTTCTTGCAGCTTCTGTAGGAATGAAATTAACTTTGGATTTATTACTCCTCAAAATAAATTTAAAATTCACTTTTAAATATATTGGTATTATATTTCTCGGTTTAATGATAGCAGCTATGTTAGAAACATTTATTACACCTATCTTTATAAAAGGAGTCTCTTAGGATTATGCAAATTGAATTATCTTCATTTAAGGACCGAAACATTAATTTTTTGTCCTCATTTTTGTTTTATATTATCGGGCTAGCTTTTTATTTAAGTTCCCTATTACCTTTTATGAAAAGTTTAATTCCCAAAAACATCCCTATACAAGTTGTTGAGCAAGTAAAACATTTAGATTATATCATTGCAATAGCCGCACTGTTTCTTTTAATGTTCGGGGTGATTTTTGAAGGATTTGTATTATTTCTCATTATAAATTTTCTTGGCGCTCAAATTAAGATCAAAACTTTTTATTCCCTATTTATGTTTTCTAACATCCCGGTCGCAATTAAGTTTTTACTTATATCATTCAAAAATATTTTCGCAGAACATCCAAACACTAGTTTATTTTTCACAAGTAATCATTTGATTTTTTCTATCTTTGATTTGTTCAATATTGCATACTTATTTCTTTTGTTTATTCTTCTGAAATGGAGAACAAATTTGAACTACCTGACAATCTCAGTTTTTATTTTTACGGCATTCCTGTATAGAATGTTTTTTTAGCATATATAAATAAACCCCCTCAATAGGGGTTTTTCTTTCATATCGTTCACTGTATACAATTCCTTTTATATGCTTCCGAAACAATACCGACTCTAGTACTCACATTCCACTTTTTACAGAGACCGGCTATGATATATTCGACATTACGCTGCGAGTAGTTTAATGACTTAGCGATCTCTTTATTAGGTTTTTCAGCAATTATCAGTTTAATTACAGAAATTTCAATCTTTTTTAATTCCAATTCATTTTCTACTGCTGTTTTCATTCTAACTTCCTTTCTAAAGATGTATTTACTAAATAATACCCTATTATATAATTTTTATCAATAACATCAATTATTAATGGTAAAATAACTAACTTCTAAGTAGTTTATATACAATAAAAATCCCCCGCGTGTTTCAAGCGGGGGAAATTCTTTTATTTCACAAACCCAAGCAGCATTTCACGAATCATCTTGCTTGCCGTGTTTGCGGTTTGTTCTGAGTGGTCATAGACCGGCGCGACTTCTACGAGGTCGGCGCCTTTTACGTTGACTTCTGAGCGTGCGATTTCATGGATGGACGCGAGCAATTCTTTAGACGTGATGCCTCCTGCGTCAACCGTGCCCGTTCCCGGCGCATGAGCGGGGTCAAGCACGTCGATATCGATCGTGACATAAACAGGGCGTCCCGCAAGCTGCGGCAGCACTTTTTTCAGCGGCCCAAGCACTTCAAACTTAGAAATGTGCATGCCGTTTTCTTTCGCCCATTCAAATTCTTCCTTCATTCCGGAACGGATGCCGAATGAAAATACGTTTTGCGGCCCGATGAGCTCGGCCGCTTTGCGGATCGGAGTAGAGTGGGAAAGCGGTTCGCCTTCATAATCCGTGCGCAGGTCGGTGTGCGCGTCAAAATGAATGATGGCAAGGTCCGGAAATTTCTTATACATGGCTTTTATGACAGGCCATGATACAAGGTGCTCCCCTCCCATGCCGAGCGGGAACTTTCCTTTTTCTAAAATGCTGTCCACGTATTCTTCAATCATATCAAGGCTTCTTTGCGGATTGCCGAACGGAAGCGGAATATCGCCGGCGTCAAAGAAATTCAAATCAGCCAAGTCACGGTCGAGATACGGGCTGTATTCTTCAAGACCGATAGACACCTCGCGGATTCTCCCCGGGCCGAAACGCGAACCCGGACGGTAGCTGACCGTCCAATCCATCGGCATGCCGTAAAGGATGGCGTCCGCCTCTTTCCAGTCGGGGCGGCTTGCGATAAATACTTTTCCTGAATATGCTTCATCAAACCTCATGATAAAACCCTCGCTTTCCTGTAAAAAAGCGCAAGATTCGCTCCTGCGCCGTACGTTTTTATTTGATTAAGTCGCTCACAAATTTCGGAAGAACAAATGCCGCTTTGTGAAGCTCTTTCGTGTAATATTTCGTGTCGATGTCAAAGAAACGGCTGTCCTCCACCTCAAGCGGATCGTACTTTTTAGAACCGATCGTAAATGTCCACAAGCCGCTCGGGTACGTCGGGATATTAGCCGTATACAGACGGGTGATCGGGAAGATTTCTTTCACGTCACGCTGTACGTTTGTAATCAGCTCCGGTGTAAACCACGGGTTGTCCGTCTGCGCGACGAAGATGCCGTCTTCTTTTAACGCCTTGGAAATTCCGGCATAGAAGCCTTTTGAGAACAGATTGACGGCCGGTCCGACCGGTTCTGTTGAATCAACCATGATGACGTCATACTCATTCTCTGATTTCGCGATGTGCATGAAACCGTCATCGACTCTCACGTCGACGCGCGGATCATCAAGCTTGCCCGCAATGGACGGAAGGAATTTTTTAGAGTATTCAATAACCTTGCCGTCAATGTCGACAAGCGTCGCTTTTTTTACGCTTGGGTGCTTCAGAATCTCTCTGATGACACCGCCGTCTCCGCCGCCGACAACGAGGACGTTTTCCGGATTCGGGTGCGTAAATAACGGGACGTGCGCAACCATTTCATGATAGACGAATTCGTCTTTTTCAGAAGTCATGACCATTCCGTCTAAGAACAGCATGTTGCCAAATTCTTCTGTCTCCACCATTTCCAGATGCTGAAATTCCGTCTGTTCCGTATGTAATGTTTGTTTCACCTTTAATGTAATGCCGAAATTCTTCGTCTGCTTCTCCGTATACCAAAGCTCGCTCAATTGTCATCTCCCTTTCAAGGCTTATTTCATTTATTGTAAGCGTCTGTATCGCTTTTATTCCGGTTAAAATCTCATTTTCACCTAAGGAAAAAGTATAGAGGATGGAGGGGAAAAAGTAAAGAAGTGTCCGGTTTGATATGTTTAAAAAACCCCCTTTTTTCACATAATAATAGAATCATGAAAAAGGGGGTTCCCAAAAGTGGATAAAGTATCTGGAAAACAGCTCAGAATCACGTTCAAAATCATCCGCGCCTGCATCTTTCTGACACTGATCGGCGGAATGCTGGCCGGCGTCTGCTTCACATCCGTTCTTCTTGCAGCGAAATGGCAGGGGGCCCCCTCCGTCCGGGTTCCTCAGTCTACGATTCTTTATGCAAATGACGGCTCAAAGCTAGGTGAGACCGATTTCGGGGAAAAGCGCTACTGGGTCCGGTTAAAAGATATCAATCCGATAGCGGTGCAGGCCGCCATTGCGGTGGAGGATCAAAACTTTTACAATCACCACGGTTTTGATTACCGGCGGATGGCTGCCGCCGCGCTGGCTGACATAAAGGCAATGGCCAAGGTTCAGGGCGCAAGCACCATCACCCAGCAATACGCGAGAAATCTCTACCTTGAGCATGATAAGACATGGAAACGAAAATGGAACGAAGCATTTTACACGATCCGCCTTGAACAGAACTATTCTAAAAACGAGATTTTAGAAGGTTATGTAAATACGATATATTACGGCCACGGCGCATACGGAATTGAAGCCGCCTCGCGCCTGTATTTCGGCAAACACGCCAAAGATCTGAACGATGCGGAAGCCGTGCTTTTGGCGGGCATACCGAAAGGCCCGTCCGGCTATTCGCCATATGTCAGCGAAAAGAAGGCCAAACAGCGCCAGGAAACCATTCTCCGACTGATGATCGGCCAAAAAATGATCTCAAAAGAAAAGGCGGAAAGGCTTAAGAAAACGCCGCTTGCCTATCAGCCGCTGAAAAACAGAACCGCGGCGAAAACGGCGCCTTATTTTTACGATGATGCGATGAAAGAACTCGGGAAAAAGCTCGGCATGACGCGCGAACAGCTGGCAACGAGCGGATTGCGTGTTTATACGACGCTTGATAAGCGCATGCAGCGGATTGCGGAAAACACTGTGGCACATACGATCCGTACCGGCTCTGACATTCAGGTCGGCTTTTCCGCGATTGATCCGGCAACAGGGCGCGTGCTTGCGCTTCTCGGCGGACGTGACTACGAAAAAAGCCCGTTTGACCGGGCGACACAGGCGAAACGGCAGCCGGCTTCCACGATCAAGCCGCTTTTGTACTACAAAGCGATTCAAAGCGGCTTTACACCGGTCACGCTGATGAAAAGCGAAGCCACAGAGTTCCAGATTGACGACAACGGAGATACCTATTCTCCAAGCAATTACAACGGCTACTACGCCAATAAACCGATTACGCTGCTTCAGGCGCTTGCGTTATCAGACAACATTTATGCCGTGAAGACCCACCTCTTTCTCGGCATGAATAAGCTCGTGTCGGCGGCAAAGGAATTCGGCATCAGCGAACATTTAAAGCCCCTTCCGTCTCTGGCGCTCGGAACTGAACCCGTGCGCCCGATTGAGATGGTTAATGCCTACGCGATGCTCGCAAACGGGGGAAAACAAATCACCCCTTCCTTTATCACAAAAGTGACGGATACCGCCGGCAACGTCTTGTATGAACAGCCGCGCGGACATCAGCAGACGCTTGATAAAAAAGCCGCTTTTGTGACGGCGAGCATGATGACGGGCATGTTTGATCAGGATTTAAACGGCTATACTTCCGTCACGGGACGCACCATTTCTGACCGGCTGACCCGAACCTATGGCGGTAAATCAGGCACGACGAGCGCAGACAGCTGGATGATCGGCTTTAACCCGGCTCTTGCCGCCGGTGTATGGACAGGCTATGACAAAAGCAGCACGATTGATTCAGTAGAAGAAAAAAGCTATGCGAAGACGATTTGGGCGGACTTTATGGAGAAGGCGCTCGAAGGAGAACCGGAAATAGCGCTTAAACCGCCGAAGGGCGTGACGGGCGTCTATATCGACCCCGCTTCCGGCTACACTTCGGGACCCGGCTGCGCCGCAAAGCATTATACGTATTTCATCGCAGGCACTGAGCCCGCGGATGTATGCTACGGACCGGAACCGTCTAAAAAAGAAAAGGAACACGCCCCCGCCCGCAAAGAAGCTCCGCGCAAAAAATGGTGGGATAAGTGGCTCGGCAAAAAAGACTGAGCCCGGTGCATTGCGCGCCGGGCTTTAATCCGCGTCTTCCTCAAGCACCCACGGGAGCAAGAGTGAAAAGTCGAGATGGATAATGGGGTCAGGAAAACCCTTCGGTATAAAAAATGTTGTACTCGCCAATGAAAACGAAAAGCGGATATCTCCCGCCCTCTCGATATGAAACTTCGGCCAGCCTTCCCTAAACCTGCCGACAATCGGATAGCTGCCCGCATAATGATGCAGGCCGTTTTCCTTTCCATGCTCCCCCAAATCGTGACAGACAGCCGGACGAATCCCAAACTGCGTAAACAGCCTTGTTTTCTCGGCGGGAAGGAGATTCACCGCCTCGGAAAAGTTCCGGCAGTGCCCGCAATCACAAGGATCAGGCCATGATTTTTCGTATTGTTTTCTCGTTGCCGCCGCATCTGCTTCAATGACCCAAGGCCCGATTTCAAAGACGGTGAACATGATGAAACCTCCGCGTAAACATGAAAAACCCCGAGTCTTGGTTCGGCTCGGGACTTTCCATGTCCTGATTCTGTATCAACAGTTTACTCAGTACAATTGCAAAATAGTGCAAATATTTATAAAGTTCACAAAAAGTTCATAAATTATTTTTCTTCCGGGAGCAGACCTGTTTTCAATTCATCGGATGAACGTTCCCAGAGCCCTTGGTCATGCTTCTGCAGAAATTCAGCAAGCACCTGCTTTGAGCTGGCGTCCATTTTATCCACGATAATGCAGCGCTTCATTGATTTATCCATTAAATTCACATGCTCCGGCAATGACTTATAGCCTCTGCGGATACTTCTGTCCACGGTCATTTCACAAGCCGTCACACCCGCGTAATAAGGGCCTTCTTCTTTTCTGTCGATGGTGACCCACACGAGCCAGTACGGTTTTCCGTTCGGCACTTCATCTTTGTTCGGCAGGAATTTGATGCCTTTTTCAACGACACTGCGGGCATGCATTGCGCCGATGTCAACGAAGGCTTCCTTCTCTTCCACATCGACAAATACCGGAGAAATATTGTCAAGGCTCAGCGCCCCGGCGCCAAAACCGCCATGTCCGTCGGTCGGATCACTTTTAATAATATTAAATCCGATTGTTTTCTTCTTTTTTTCTTCCATGAAAATACCCTCCTACAAAAGCGGTTGAAATATAATGGCAAATACCTTGAGAATCCAGTCTCTCCCCTCGCTTAACAGCGGCCACACGACATAGGAGCCGACCGGTGTCACAAACAGCACGAGAAACACGATAATCCCGTAACTCTCAAACTGAGTCATTTTGGCGCGCACCCGCGGCGGCACGAGATCCTCAATAATCCGGTAGCCGTCAAGCGGAGGAAGCGGCAGCAGGTTGAATAAACACAGCGCGAGATTCAGCTGAATCCAAATAGAGAAAAAGCGGTCAAGGCCCATGCTGAATGCTGAAAGCAGCTCCATTCCGTAAGCATGCATCAACACTAGCAAAAAGAAACCGATAAAGGCAAGAAGCAGGTTGCTTACAGGCCCGGCGACGGAAACCAGCACTCCCGCCAGCCGCGGTCTTTTAAAGGCGCGGCGGTTCACCGGCACCGGACGGGCCCAGCCGAAACCCGCGACCAAAATTAGAATCGTTCCGAAAACATCAAGATGTTTAATCGGATTGAGCGTTAATCTGCCCTGTCTCGCCGCGGTATCGTCTCCGAACCGATACGCAACATACGCGTGCGCCAGTTCATGCATCGTAAATGCCACAATCAGCGTAATCACGACATAGGGCATAAGCTCCAGCGGATAATATAAAAATCTGTCCAAATGTAAAAATCCCCTTTTTTAAAAAATGCAAGATTGTCCTTCATTCAGTATACTATAAGTGACCTCTCTTCCAAAGAGAGGAAACGATAAAGGAGGATCAGCACCATGCCGCTCGTAACCGTTAAAATGCTTGAAGGCCGCACAGATGAACAAAAACGGAATCTGGTTGAAAAAGTGACAGAAGCCGTAAAAGAAACGACAGGCGCAGCCGAAGAAAAGATCATTGTCATGATTGAAGAAATGAGAAAGGATCATTACGCCGTCGCCGGCAAACGGATCAGCGATACGGAGTAATCCTTGATAACGGCCGGCGCTGCTATGTCAGGCCGGCTTATTTCATTACTTTTTCAACGAGGCTGAAAAAGGTATTCTTTTCTTCCTCTGTCAATTTTTCAAACAGCTCGTCAATGAGCATCTGCCGGTTTTCAATCATTTGCATGGCCGCCATTTTTCCCGATTCGGAAAGCGTCATCCATACCGTGCGCCGGTCTTCGTTATTTCTCGACCTTTCCACGAAACCCTCTTTTTCTAAATGATTCAGAGCGGTTGTCGTGGCTGAAGGCGATAATGTGACTTCCTGCAATATATCTTTAATCGTGCACGTGCCGTGCCGGTAAATAATCCTGAGAATAAATCCTCTGATATTGTTTATACTCTTCGGAATTGTCGCCTCATCAAGCTTTTTCGTGCTCTTTAAATATTTCGTGAGCGCGTAATCCAGTACATTTGCTTGCAATATATCGTGCTCCATGCAGAAACTCCCCATTTCAAGATGCATCCATCATCATTTGATTGTTTTTTATTACATTTTACTGATACTTCGCGGGGAAAGTCAAAATTTCGGCCGGAAAGCCCGCAACTTTTATCCTGCCCTATACAGACTATTATCTCCTACTTTTTCACCCATCCCTTTTATGCAATGCTGGTTTTATAGACATGATTCAGGTAAAATCATTAAGGGTGACTGCGTTTGACGGAAAGGATAATCTGATCGGATGCGGCAGACAATATGACTGGAAAAGAAACGGAACAGACGGGGAAACAGAACACAGGATTGTCGATTACACAGAAGATGTGACACGGGTAAAAGCCAAAGAGCCCCTCTTGGCTTTTGCTTTTGGATGGAGGGATGCGTGTTGCGGAATATCCTACAAAAAAAAGACATCACCCAGCTGCTTGAACAAAGCAGAAACAGGCAGACTGCCAAAACGATGGGTGGATTTGATTTAACTTTACTGGGCATCGGCGCCGTCATCGGGACGGGCGTCATGGTTCTTACAGGCATTACGGCCGCGAAAAATGCCGGGCCTTCCGTAATCTTTTCTTTTATCATTGCAGCCGTTGTCTGCAGCCTTGCAGCATTATGTTACGCCGAAATCGCTTCTGTTCTCCCGGTTTACGGAAGCGCCTATATTTACTCTTATACCACCATGGGAGAAATTGTCGGCCATTTAATGGGCTGGACGCTCTTATCCGTTTATATGGTGACGGCGTCGGCGGTGGCAAGCGGCTGGTCAAGTTATTTTAATAATCTGTTAGCCGAAATCGGCATGCCTTTGCCGGACAGTCTGCTGCACGTGCCGAGCCAGGGGGGCATCGTCAACCTTCCTGCCATCATCATTACTCTATTAATTGCCGTCGTTCTGTCACGCGGCTCCAAGGAGAGCAAAACCTTTAATAATGTAATGGTTCTCGTAAAAATCGGAATTGTTTTGCTGTTTATCATCACAGGAAGCTTTTTTGTAAAGCCGGGCAATTGGCATCCTTTTATGCCTTTTGGAATCAAAGGCGTGATTACAGGGGCTTCTGCCGTCTTTTTTGCGTTTCTCGGGTTTGACGCGATTTCCGCTTCGGCTGAAGAAGTCAAAAAACCGCAGCGCAACCTGCCGATCGGTATTATCGGTTCCCTGGTGATCTGTACATTGGTATACGTCATCGTCTGTCTCGTCATGACGGGTATGGTTCCGTATTCACAGCTTAATGTGCCGGAAGCCATGTCTTATGTGTTACAGACTGTCGGACAAAACGCGGTGGCGGGCGTTATCGCTGCCGGTGCGGTGATCGGACTGATGGCCGTCGTTCTCGCCCATACCTATGCGGCGACCCGTATATCTTTTGCGATGGCAAGAGACGGAATGCTGCCGAAAGTCTTTACCATTGTCGGAAAGAAATCGGGAGCGCCGATCTTTAATACGTGGCTGATCGGACTGATCAGCGCCTGCATCGCGGGTTTTGTTGATCTGAAAGAGCTGTCGGATCTCTCAAACATCGGCGCGCTATTGACATTTGCCATGGTCAGTCTGTCCGTGCTGATTCTGCGCCGCACCCATAAGGATCTGCCGCGGGGATTTAAAGTGCCTTTTGTACCCGTACTGCCGATTTTGGCCATTATCTGCTGTTTGTTTTTAATGGTCAATCTGCCGCTGAAAACGTGGCTTTATTTTGCCGTCTGGCTGATCATCGGCGTCATCGTTTACTTTTTATATTCGTACAAGCACAGCAAATTGAGACAATAAACAAAACCAGGCCCGCTTTATCGCGGCCTGGTTTTTTCATCAAAAAAGACGAAAGCCATCGCCTTTAACAAATGTGTTTCAGCTCTTCTATGTAGTGAAGCGCCTCATCATATTCTTCATCCGTATATTTCTGTTTGCTTTTTATCGTAAACACTTTCTCTTTCTTTTCCTCAGCTTCAAGACCGTCAAAATACAAAATCGTAGACACCAGCTCCAGAAACCGGGATGAGCGGCTGTTGACGCTGTCGATGTACTTCTTCATATCCGGCATCGTAAGCTCCGCATGATGTAAAAACTCGGCTCCCGTCTCCGTCAGCGAGTACCGGTATTGAAAGTAGCCGCCCTTTTTTTCCTTCACCTCATCCAGAAACCCAAGATTGCACAGCTCTTCAATTCGAAGCGTCAGTTCTTCGGAATACGGGCCGTAAAAATGAAAATCATATTTTTCGTAGAAAGGATACTGCATTTTCTTCGCGATATAAATGATTTTCTGCAGCTTTTTCCGCCCGATGATTTCTCCAGAATCCGAGAACACCTTCATCAGTTTTGCATGTTCTTTCAACAAATTCCCGACATCTCCTTTTCCTTCTTTACCAAAATCCTTCTATGTCAGTCCCAGCAGCTGCCGGATTTTTAATTTTGCTTCAGGGTTTTCTGAATCGTCACAAATGAGGTCCATCGGATAGTAGAGCTTATGGTCCGTCCGGCGTTTGCCCGAAATGGATTCGACAATGGCGGACTGCCTGGACAGCTCTTTGATCTGGCCGTTCTGCGTTAACAGGTGAATCGGCAGACGCTCCTCCTCTTCACCCGGCCGGTAAAAATCATACGGCAGATCCGATGAAGAATCGACCACTAAATAATAATTGGGATCAATTCCCGCCTCTTTAAACAGAGCGGTCAGTTCAAAATAAGCCGACATTTCCTCATTGGGGTTAAATTCGGCATATTGAAACAGCTGGCGGTTAATGAAGCGGCGGCACAAGTCGGACAGAATCGGGTCCTCTTCTTCCTCCCAAGCCTGGAAATAATATAAAATGATGGCTTCATCAAGCTTCAGATAATCCGCAAGCGTCAGCTTCCCTTCAAAAATGGAATAAAAATGAACGGGAGCATGCGTGAATATATACCCTTCTTCATGGAGCTGCTTCGCACGGTGGAGAATTTTCGTCAAAATGACTTCAGCGCTTCTCGTCACTGGATGAAAATACACCTGCCAGTACATTTGATAGCGGCTCATAATATAGTCTTCGACGGCGTGCATGCCGCTTTGCTTAATGACGATCTGGTCCTCTCGCGGACGCATCACCCTTAAAATCCGTTCCATATCAAAATGTCCGTAGCTGACGCCCGTATAGTATGCGTCCCGCTGAAGGTAATCCATCCTGTCGGCGTCAATCTGGCTCGAAATCAGGCTGACCACCTGCTTGTTTTTGTATGTTTTGGCAATGACTTCAGCAACATCCTGCGGAAATCCCGGTCCCGCCTTTCTGAGAACCTGATTCACCTCGGTGTCGCCGAGAATGATTTCCCTCGTATAGTCTTCATGATCCAGATGAAAAACCTTTTCAAAGGAATGCGAAAACGGCCCATGTCCCAAATCGTGCAAAAGCGCGGCGCTGAGACAGAGTTCGCGTTCATTGTCATCCCATTCAGGACGCCCTTTAAAAACATCATCAACCATTCGTCTGACAATCTCATAGACGCCGAGAGAATGGTTAAAACGGCTGTGTTCCGCGCCGTGAAACGTCAAATACGTCGTACCGAGCTGTTTGATCCGGCGCAGCCGCTGAAATTCACGGGTGCCGATCAAATCCCAGATCAGCTTGTCCCGCACATGAACATAGCGGTGAACGGGATCTTTAAACACTTTTTCTTCTGATAATTTTCCGTTTGGATACGCCATCGTCATTCCCTCTTTTTTTTAGCCGTGATTCTATTATATCGGCTCTGTAATTTGAAAACATCCTTGAATTTGTCCGGCGTTTTGTTCCAGTTTTCCGTCATTGATTTTTTGAAGCAAAAAAGCCTGACCCATCGGGCGAGGCTGTCATAAAAATACACATTTACTTTTTGATCTTCTTTTTCACTTTCTCAATCAGCTCGTCCTCAGTCGGCGCCGACAGCGGGCGGTTGTTTACGAAAGCAAACGATTTTTTGCGTCCGGGCCCGCAATATGACTGACATCCGACCTCCACTTTTGCATCCGGGTCAGCTTCTTTCAAACGCGGCAGCAAAGTCTTAATATTGGTGGCCTGGCAATCATCACACACTCGGAATTCATTAGCCATGATGTACGCTTCCCTTCATTCAATGTTCCTCTATGTTAAATCTTAATTTTAAAAACGAAAAAAATCACATCACATCTCATTGTACAAGGATTCATCTTATCCTGCAAGGCTCTGCGTATCTCTCATTCTTTCAGCCAATTTGTATAAATATTTTCCAATCTGGACATTCTAATACCATCAAAGATATTGGGGGTTGAGAACATTGACAAAACAAAGACAGGACGCCTGGTCGGAGGAAAATGACCTGCTGCTTGCGGAAACCGTGCTCCGTCACGTTCGGGAAGGAAGCACGCAGCTGAATGCCTTTGAAGAGGTAGGCGATAAATTAAACAGAACGTCGGCAGCGTGCGGATTCAGGTGGAATGCTGTCGTCCGCCATCAATATGAAAAAGCGCTTCAGCTTGCCAAAAAACAGCGGAAACAGCGGATGCGCGCGCTCGGAAACGGCCAGCCGGCCAAGAAGAAACTATTATACCAGCCGCCTGCACCGGATGCGGACATCATGCAGGAAACCGCAGCCGAAGAGACGGTTCAAACGGAAGCGCCAAAAGAAGATCGGCAAGCCGTCATGTCCGGCGAACATATGCCTTATGTCGATGAAAGCTTCAAGGAAGAGTTAGCTAGTTTATCACATTTGCTGGCGCCTCAGCAGCCGAGCCAAAAGGCGGAGCTCACAATGGCAGACGTCATTCAATTTCTGCAGAGCTATGAAGGCAGCGGAAAGCAAACTTCCGCCCTGCAAATGGAAAATGACCGTTTAAAACGGGAAAACCAAGAACTTCAGTCTAAAACCGAGCAGCTGGAAGCGGCCGTCGAAAAGCTTGAAAAAGATCAAAAAACCATTCAGGAAGACTACGAAACCTTGGTGAAAATTATGAACAGAGCCAGAAAACTAGTTTTATTTGAAGACGACGAGCATGCCTCTCCGTCCTTTAAAATGGACCGGAACGGCAATTTAGAAAAAATGGCCGAATAACGGAAAAACCCCTTTCCTTGTCATGGAAAAAGGGGTTTTTGCCATTTGTCAATGACGCGCATCCTGATCTATATTAATGTAAACATTGTTCAGGAGGCCTTCTTCCCGCAAGGGCTGCGCATCTCGGTCCCCGCCCGCACATAAGCATAAAGATTCAATTCCTCATCCCAAATGGTTCTTGGGAATTATTGATCGATTAGCTACTGTGCAATACACTGTATAGAGAATACAATTATTAGATATGATGGGAATGATAGTAAATGAGTAGCCAATTACGAAAAGGAGCGTTGGAACTTTGTGTGTTGTCCCTGCTTCTTTATGAAGATTTATATGGTTATGAATTAATCAAGATCATAAGTGAAACGTTCCCTGTATCGGAGGGCACCATCTACCCCATATTACGAAGACTCACAAAAAATAACTGCCTAAAAACGTATACAGCAGCTTCCGATCAAGGCCCATCACGCAAATATTACAAAGTAACAGAAGAAGGCGCCTTTTATCATCAAACATTAAAATCGGAATGGCTTGACCTGTCCGAAAAAGTGAACAGCATCATTAAGGAGGGAAAATGAATGTGTAAAGACCAATATTTAAAACATCTCCGGCGGGAAATAAAAGATCTGCCGGAACTTGAGCAAAAAGAGATACTCGCCGATATCGGCGAAATATTCCAAATGGGCGGCGCTGAAGGAAAAAGCGATGAACAAATCGCCGGCAATTTAGGAAACCCCAAAACACTTGCGCGCGCCTTAAAAGCGGATATTTTCATCAATGATGCCGAGGAGCAGAAAACATGGCGCTCCTTTTTCAAAGCATTCGGCCTGATGCTGGGTATGGGCATGTTCAACTTCATGTTTATGCTGACACCGTTTCTTTTTGCCTCTGTTGCGGTGTTAAGTTTGATGGCGATCGGCCTGATGCTGATGACCGGATCATTCTTTCTCCTTGTAAAAGTGCCGATTGTAACAGCCATTTTTAACGGATGTATGGTTCTTGGAGCGGGTATGGCGGTGTTTATGGCCGGATTTGATCTTTCGAAACTGATATTCCGCATCTTTTTGCGCTATTTCAAATGGAATGTCAGCGTTGTAAGGAGGGAAACCATTGAATCGAAAAATGTGGTATAGCATTGCTCTCATTTTAATCGCTGCCGGCCTGATCGGAAGCATGTTCTTCGGTTTTGACGGCTTTTACCCTAAATCATAAGGAAGGTGTGCAAATATCATGACTGAACCAGCCCTGATATTAAAAGATGTCTCTAAAACAATCAATCATACCCCTATTGTACAGTCAATTTCTTTCGATGTGAGAAAAGGCGAGATATTCGGCCTTTTAGGGCCGAACGGCTCAGGAAAAACCACTATTTTCAGAATGATCGTACAGCTTATTAAAAAAACAGAAGGAGCCATTTCATTCAGAGGCAGACCGGACAGCGACTTTGAATATTTTATGAGACATATCGGGGTTATCATTGAAGGCCCGGATATGTATCCGAATATGACCGCTTTGCAAAACCTGAAATATTTCACCAGACTGCGGAGCACCTCGCTGAAAACGGATGACCTTATGAATACCCTTGCAAAAGTCGGACTAGATCAGGCTGCCAGCAAAAAAGTGAAACATTTCTCATTAGGCATGAAACAGCGCTTGGGGCTCGCTTATTCTCTTCTTCACAATCCCGGGTTATTAATTCTGGATGAACCGATGAACGGCCTCGATCCTAAAGGTATGAAAGAATTGCGCACCATTCTTTCTGATTTAGCGAAGCAAGGGGTTTCTATTTTATTATCAAGCCATTTATTGTCGGAAATGGAAGAGATTTGCGATAGGGTTGCCTACATTAAAAAGGGACGGATTTTAGGAATTGAAGACATGAAGAACAGACATAATCTTGGTCAGAAAAAGCTGTTTACCGTCACGGTCGATCATCCGGCAAGGGCGAAAGAAATATTAGAGCGGGAAGGTATTCTTCAAGTACAGCAAAAAGACAGCCGCGTCATTGAATTGGAAGCGGAAGAAGATACCATCCCGTATGTCATTAAATCTTTGGCAGAGAAAGAGATTCTGATTTCCCGCGTTTCTGCAAGAACTTTGTCATTGGAAGAGAAATACATGATGATTACAGATCAGGAGGACGCGGTATGAGCATATTTCATCTGGCGCAGAACGAATTCATAAAAATAACCCGAAAAAAAGGCACACTTTTATCTCTTTTTTTCCTGTTTCTCATCGTTTTGCTGGCCGGCCTTATTATGAATCATGAGTTAGATGCTTCCTCGGATAACAATTGGAAAGAACGGCTTCTCGCCGAAAAAAAACAGGAAGAAATTGATAAACCGGCTGAAACGACAGGCGTTTATTATTCTGCTGATGTTAAGAATAAAGACTATTATTTGGAGCATAACATCAACCCTTATGAATGGAACGGCTGGAGGTTTTTCGGCACGGTTACTTCAAACGGGCTTGAGATTTTCGTAAGCTTAACCGCGATTTTAACCGTCAGCGGGGTTGTTTCTAAAGAGTTTGCCCTTGGGACGATTAAGTTTATCGCTACAAGCCCGAACCGAAGATGGCGGATTTTAACATCGAAATTTCTGGCCTCCCTTCTGTTTACCGGTATGGTTTACTTATTTTACTGTATGAGCTGTTTGCTGATCGGCGGCGTGTTATTCGGTTTTTCCAATGCTTCATATCCGCTCGTCTATACTCATTTAAATGACAGTCTGTATACCATCAGTTCAATCAAAGCATCCGGAATCATTCTGCTTTTGCGTTTCATATCAATTATAAGCATTGTCACCATTGCGTTCACTTTGTCAGTATTGTGCAAAAGCCAGGCGCTCTCCCTCTGCTTATCGATTTTACTGCTGTTTGCCGGCAGTATATTGGGCGGAACTGATTTGCTTGCCCAATTTACGTGGTATAAATTTACGCTCTTTCCGCATTTAAACCTCGTTGCTTATGTAAATAAAAGCGCGGGTGATGCGATTTCAACGTTAAACATCCCCTATTCCGTGACGGTTATAGCGATCTACTTTCTTATTTGTTTATTGATTTCTTTTTCCGTCTTTCAAAAGAGAGACATTACAGCATAGACAGAGAGGCGGCGGCATAATGAGCGGACGGCAGGAAATACTGCCGGTCCAGCAATTTGCCGCTGACCGCCCCTTGGTCCATCGCTAATGGATTCAAATAACCGAAGCTCCCGCTGCTTCGCTGCTGAAAGCGTAGAAATTCCCGCCCTTCCCGTATAAAAAGCGCCTCATCGAATTGGAGAAATTTCATAATGGCTGTGTATTTTGCAACGGCGTCAATGTGATACTTTCTGCACTCGGCTAACATTAAACCTGAAAAAGCAAAGTCTGATGTTTTGTACCATTCCGTGAGAAAAGGCTGCAATTCTTTCATTTGCAAATAAGTGACGGCATAAAGGGCATCCGCCTGTTCTTCCTGGATGCCGCCCGGTGCCATGAGCAAATCGGCCTCACGTTTCATTACGGTTTCTAAGAACACGATCAGTTCTTCCGGAGTCATCGCCCCAAAATAAGCCCCTAACACCATGAGGATCATAGAGGAAGGCTCTGATTTCAGTTCCTCTTGTAAACCGCGGACCATTTGTTCAAGTCCGTTATGAAAAAAGATGCTTTTTGCGGCATCCATCCTGCGGTATATATGATACGCATACGCGAACAGGACCGGATGGCATTCGTGCGTTTTTTCTCCAAAATAACGGTCTAAGAATAGAATGACTTCTTCTGTATCCTTTCTTTTTTCAAAGTGATGACATGCCGCTAAACCGCAAAACAGGTGCATGAGATCATCTGCTTCCATTTCTTCCGGCTGCAGCTGAATGTTCTTCCAAAAACCCAGCAGCCATTCTTCTGTTTTTTTTATATTAAAATGTTCCTTGACTATCCGCATGTTCCACACTCCAGATTCAGAATCTCAATCGCCGGCAGAAGAGCCGGAGCACAATGAATGGATGGATTCTCGTTATTTATATGATGAAGAGCCGCTTGACAGCCATAAAAAAATGGATCGATACACGATTGGATAAATAACATATTGCACAGCTGTTTCATTTTTCGGCTGCCGAGACAAAACACAAGCCATTTTTGAATGGACGCCTTCAAGCCGGGATGAAGCAGATGCTCTCCCTCATTCAAATGAAGAAGACAGTACTCGACAAACTCCAGCTCGTTTTCAGCTGTTCTTTTCCATGCGTCATGGAGCAAAGGCTGAAACATCGAATTCTTGTAAAAGCGCACTTTTTCATGGTCAGTTGACATTCCCAGCTCGTTCAGCAAACCGGCGAATTCGGCGTATTTAAAATAAGGCCATTCTTTTTTTATAAGATAGCCGTTTTGCAATCCGTGACGTATGACCTGATCATCCGAATCCATTCCCTGCTTCTTTTTATAAGCTTTTGCCGTTAAATAGATATGAATCAACTCATTGACAATGGCCGTGTTACAGTGAAACAGATCTTCCCAGCATGACTTATCAACGAAAGCGGAGGCAATCCTTTCAGTATGTTCTTTTACAGCGGAAGAATGGCTCGTCTTCCTGCAGTATTTGCAGAAGCCGGCAAACAGCTGAATGCTCTTTTGATCCGGAAGCGATTGTTCAGCAAAAGATAATAAAAATTGATCCGCCTCTTCAGCTAATCTGTTCAAGTTAATCGTTCCTTTCTGCTCTAAGACAGGCATGCGCGGCACCCGCGGCGACAAGTGTTGTATGATAGCAATGTTTGAACACATCTTCTCTTCGCTGTTCACCTTTCAAACCGGGTTTATGTTGATAGGTGATGCTCGGGACATTCCCCTCTTTCATTCGGCCCTGATAGATTTTATTCCAGGCTGCTTCATAGAGCGGTTTATGGTTGTCCTTATCCATGTCGATATGTAAAAAAGAGCTGCACATCAATAATTCACTGGTAATATCTAAATTCTCAAGACAGATATAGATCCCGAGAAATTTCAGGACCTTTTCTTTTAAGGACGGCAGATGATACTCTTTATCCGTAAGCGAAGAACATCCCATGTCTGTTATATAAAAAATCGTATGAGTGATACTGTACGCATCATGATCCGTCATATATGTATTTGGGATATCCTGACCAGCTGCTGTGTAGTGATATAAGTCAGAAAAATCCGTTATTTCCGAGGTTACGCCTGCTCTTTGCAGACTGTACTTCAGATCCATTTTCCGAAAGGGAATTTTAGCAAGGCTGCGATCAAAACGCGCTGCCGTGAATTTTTCCAGCTCCCATATCACCGAAGCCCGTGACGGATGATCAGTCAAGGTAAGAAATTCACCCGCAATAGCCAATCCGGCGAGACCGTCCGGATCAAAATGAATAAATTCTTCAAGCTGATCATTACGGAGCCTTTCTGTAATAAACTCCGTTAAAACAGCAACTTCCTTATCATCTGCCTGATTTCTGATCAGGTAATTGGTAAGAAAAATGAGTTCTATAAATGTTTTAAGGCGCCACCTGAAATCATTCGCTACTTTATGATTCATATCAAAGTAATGGATATTTTTAACAATCCATGACAGTGCTCCCCGCTTAATTTCTCTTATATACTCTTGTGTCACACTCTCACCGCCTCGTCTCAGATGTGTAGGCTCCAAACAGTGATTATCCTACTTTTGAGCGGCTAAATCAGAGAAATTCAAATTCGGGTTTTGATTGTCTTCTTGGCTCGGCACTACAAGCACCCAGCCGCTCCAAGCGAAAGAATTGCCTGATTGTTCCGCATCTCCGGCTAACAAATGCGTCGGGATCGTGATTCTTTTTTCTTCTTTTATTTTTTTAAAGTTCATATCTCCATCTCCTTCAGTTTATAGAATTATTTGGAACCTACATAAATATATTAATCAAATAAGGTATATAATGTAAACTAGTTTTCATATAACACTTCTTTTTCACTATAACTAAATAGTATATAATTACCAAAAACAAAAAAAGCCCGGACTTAGTCCAAGCTTTCCTGCGTGCCGAACACCTTCTCATTCCGTTCCAGCATTCGGGTCAGATTTTTTTCAAATACCTTCTCTTCTTCCGGCGATAATCCGGCTTCATACAGGCGGCCGCTGAGTTCCTTCAGTTCGGTCAAAAGCGCCAGCATTAAGTCTTGCACGGTAATGTCCGTTTGCAGCAATTCGCTTAATGAAGCCATCGTTTCGGGCCGGATATCGGGATATACGCCTTTTGTATCGTTGCTTTTGTCTTTTAAAGCGGCTTGATAGAAACGTCTGATCAGATCGGCGCGTTCGCTTCCGCTTTTATCGGCGCAGAGATAAATCTGAACCGCGGTTCCGCCCCGCAGGCGCCTTTGTGAGATTCCCGCGAATTTTCGGCCGCCGATGCTGAGATCGTAGCTGCCCGGACAGTACGATCCTTTAATTTCATATGCTTCAATTTCAGCATTGTGCGGACGCAGCATCCGCCGCACCAGCTCTGTCATCGCCTCGTAGCCTCTGTCGATGTCGATGCCTTTTTTCTCATCTTCAAAAATAAGCGAGATATTCAATACGCCTTCGTCCAGTACGACGGCGAGGCCTCCGGAATTGCGGACAATGACACTGTAGCCTTCGTCCTCCAGCAATTTCACGCCGTCCTCTAAAAACGGCAGACGCGTGTCCTGAATGCCGAGCACGATCGTCCGGTGGTGCACCCAGGAGCGTGCCGTCGCAGGCGATTCCCCTTTGCCTACGGAGGCGCACAGCGTATCATCCATTGCGAATGACTGCTTCGCATCAAAATAAGGGCCGAGGCTGGATTGGTCAATGATTCTCCAGCTCGGCTGCATCAGTAAATCAATCGGTTGCTTTCCCATCTATATTAAATCCCTTTCGTCATAGGCTTTCCATGCATTTATTATATCACTCCGCTTGAGATGATTGAAATTGGCTTTTCAAAAGTGCGATGAAGATTTCTTTGTTTTTTGTGTTCTCCATAATGGAAGATTGGATGATAGACAGCTTCCGTTTTAAGGAGAATCCTTTTATCTCAAGCACGGAAATGCTGCCGTGAAGCAGATCCTTTTGCAGCACGCTTTTTGACAGAACGGAAAGACCCATTCCGCTGATCACGGCTTCTTTGACGCCCTGGTTGCTGCTGATCGTCATCATGGATTTCGGCCGCAGTCCGTTTGATTGAAGGACGTGGTCTAAATATTCCCTCGTTCCCGAACCCTTCTCCCTCGTCACCCACGCTTGATTTTGCAATTCGGCAGCCGGGATGTTTTTTCTGCCGGCGAGCGGGTGTCCGTTCGGTGCGGCAATACACAATTCATCCTCCATAAACGGCTGAATGTCGAGCTCGTTTTTCCCCGTATGCCCTTCAATTAATCCGATATCGGCTTGAAGCATCCGAACCGCTTCGCTGACCTCCTCCGTGTTTCCGATCATGACGTCCAGGTTCAGCTCGGGATACTCGTTATGAAGCTTTGCGAGAAGCGGCGGCAGAATATATTCGCCGATGGTAAAGCTCGCGGCGATTTTGAGCTTCCCTTTGACATAATGATGATGGGCGTAAATTTCGGTTTTCGCCTGTTCGTACAAAAAGACCATCTGCTTGGCGCGCTGATAGAGGATGTCCCCCGTCGGCGTAGTCGTAAAGTGCTTCGGAGAGCGGTTCAGCAAGGCGGTTTGAAATTCTTTCTCCAGGTTTTTAATGTGAAGGCTGACGCTTGGCTGAGAAATCATCAGCTTCTGCGCCGCCTTTGTAAAGTTTTTTTCTTCCACGACGGCAATGAATGTTTTCAGTTCCCCATAATACAAAAAGCATCGCCCCTAATCATTATTTTTCCTAATCGTTTAGATCATATAAATATATTTTACTAATGATTAAGACCGCAGTAAAGTGGAGTTATCAAGATAATGGGAAGTGACTGAGATGAAGATGGTAAAAGGTGTTTCAGTTACCGCAGGAATTGCGTTTGCGGCTTTCTATGTCAGCCGCCTGCCGTTTTTGCATATGTTCGGAATGCTTGTCCTTGCAATGCTGATCGGCATGCTTTGGCGCGCCGTATTCGGACAGCGGGCGGCATTAGAGCCGGGGATCGCGTTCTCAAGCAAATACTTGCTGAAAGCAGGCATCATCCTGCTTGGTATGAGACTGAATCTGGCGGATATCTATCATGCGGGCTGGCACGTATTTGCAATTGCCGTCTGCTGTATGATGTTTGCGGGTGCCGTTGTATACGGACTGTCCCGGCTGTTCCGTATAGATCAGACACTCAGCACGCTGACAGCCTGCGGCACAGCGATCTGCGGAGCGGCTGCCATTGCCGCGATCGCGCCGCAGATCAGATCAAATGAAAATGCAGCCGCCATCAGCGCGGCCGCCGTTTCGTTATTAGGAACCGTTTTTACTGTTGTATATTCTCTTTCTTATCATGTATTGGGCTTTTCTCCTGCGGCTTACGGAGCCTTTTGCGGGGCAACGCTTCACGAGGTGGCGCATGCGGCGGCGGCCGGCAGCGCCGGAGGAAAAGCAGCCGTCGAGATGGCGGTGATCGTCAAACTGACCCGGGTCGCGCTGCTCGTCCCGGCCGCATTCATGCTCGGAATGCGGGCGCGCCGCAGCGGAAAGTCAAAGACGGCTTCTGCCGCTTCACTCCCCATCCCTTGGTTTATCTTCGGATTTCTCGGAATGAGCGCCATCCATACATCAGGCGTCATTTCAGCCGCGCATTCCGAATTTCTTGTTCAAGTGTCTTATGTTTTAATTGGCATGGCGATGGCGGGTCTCGGTTTGAAAGTCCATATATCGGCGTTTCGTCATAACGGCTGGCGGGCGCTCGCAGCAGGCTTGATTGGCTCTCTCTGTTTGTCCCTGTTCGGCTGGGCCGCAGTGACGTTTTTTCTATAAAAAATGCCGGCCCTCGTAAAGGCCGGCTTTTGCGGATTACAGCGCTTGAGCAGCCGTAATTAACGCAAGATTGTAGACGTCTTCCGCATTACATCCTCTGGAAAGATCGTTTACAGGCATATTCAATCCTTGCAGAATCGGTCCGACCGCTTCAAAGCCGCCTAAGCGCTGAGCGATTTTGTAGCCGATGTTTCCTGCTTCAAGGCTTGGGAATACAAATACATTCGCGTCTCCTTTAATGTCGGAGTCCGGCGCTTTTTTCTCCGCGACAGACGGCACAAATGCAGCGTCGAATTGGAATTCGCCGTCCAGCGTAAGCTCAGGCGCTTTTTCCTTCGCAATTTTCACGGCTTCAGCCACTTTGTCCGTCTCATCTGATTTCGCCGATCCTTTTGTAGAGAAGCTGAGCATGGCAACGCGCGGGTCAATGTCAAACATTTGAGCCGTATTGGCGCTTTCAATGGCAATTTCGGCAAGGTCCTGGCTGTCAGGGGCAATGTTGATCGCGCAATCAGCGAATACATATTGCTCGTCACCGCGGGCCATGATGAAGACGCCTGATGTTTTTTTCACGCCTTCTTTTGTTTTAATGATTTGAAGTGCAGGGCGCACCGTATCGGCTGTAGAATGTGCAGCTCCGCTGACAAGTCCGTCTGCGAGACCTTTGTACACAAGCATCGTGCCGAAATAGTTTTCGTCCAGCAAAGCTTTGCGGGCCTGTTCTTCCGTCGCTTTGCCTTTGCGGCGTTCTACGAAAGCCTGAACGAGTTCTTCCATGCCTTCATATGTATGCGGGTCAAAAATGTCCACGCCGTCAAGCGTAAGGTTTAATTCTTTCGCTTTTGCTTGAATGTCTTCTTTATTGCCGACTACGATCGGCTTTAATACCTTGTTGCCCGCCAAGTTGTTGACCGCAACCAGGATACGTTCGTCCAACCCTTCAGGAAATACGATTTTCACATCTTTTCCTGCGACTTTTTCTTGTACTTTTGTAAATAAATCTGCCACGATATACCCTCCTCTATGTTGACAAAAAACGCTTACTTTTACAGCATACTCTTCTTCCAGCTAAATTCAAATAACCAACTTCCATTATAGCGCTTTCAAAAAGAAATCTTATTTTTCTAACTAATTTAATTGACCGTTTGTTCACGGCATAGTTTCTGACACAAGGCTTCGGATTATTCAAGGTTTCTCCACAGCCGAAACGGTTAAACTGTGATATAGTGAAGGCATCAATGAAAAGATATAGGAGTGAAGATACATGAGTGAGCAGCAAAAAACGAACGAAGCCGCCCAAACGCTTGACGGTTGGTACGCGCTTCACGATTTCCGCACAATAGACTGGACGTCATGGAAGATGTTATCCAGCGATGAGCGCCTGTCGATTATTCACGAATTTACGGGACTGCTTGAAAAATGGGGCGTCGCCCAAAAAGAAGGCAAAGGCTCGCAAACCATCTACAGCATCGTCGGACAGAAAGCTGATTTTATGCTGATGATTCTTCGCCCGACAATGGAAGAGCTGAACGAAATCGAGCTTGAATTTAACAAATCAAAGCTTGCTGAATTTACAATCCCGGCTTATTCTTACGTGTCCGTGGTTGAGCTGAGCAACTACCTGGCAAGCGGAGAGGGCGATCCGTATGAAAATCCGCATGTCCGCGCCCGCCTGTATCCTGAGCTGCCTGAAGCGAAATACGTCTGCTTCTATCCGATGGATAAAAGAAGAAGCGGCAATGACAACTGGTACATGCTTTCTATGGATGAACGCAGAAATCTGATGAGAAGCCACGGCTTGATCGGACGGAGCTATGCCGGCAAAGTCAAACAGATTATCACGGGATCTGTCGGTTTTGACGATTACGAATGGGGCGTCACGCTCTTCAGCGATGATGTGCTTCAGTTCAAAAAACTTGTTTACGAAATGCGCTTTGATGAAGTCAGCGCGCGCTACGGCGAATTCGGTTCATTTTTTGTCGGAAACCGCTTGTCTCTCGACACGCTTCCGAAGTTTTTGCACGTGTAACACCCACCCGCCTGTCCGGCGGGTTTTTTCTTTGTCAGAATTTAAATAAAATTTGCTATTTTTATCATTTTTTTTTACGATGTAAAGGAGATTCCATTTTGGTAAAGGGGTGCAGACAGTTGTCAAAACGAACCGCATTTATTATGGGAGCCAGTCAGGGGATCGGCAAAGCAATCGCTCTGAAACTGGCGGACAATGGCTTTCATACCGTCATTAATTCACGAGTTCCCGAAAATATCGAATCGGTAAAAGAAGAGATCCTCGCCAAACATCCGGATGCGGGCGTCACCGTTCTGGCCGGCGATATGTCGGACCAGAAGACAAGAGCCGGCATTTTTGAAGAGATCAGATCACAATGCGGACGGCTTGATGTATTGATCAACAACATTCCGGGCGGCTCGCCGGATACCTTTGAAACCTGCGATATAGAGGATATGACAAATACCTTTACGAATAAAACAATCGCTTATATCGACTCTATGAAAACGGCCGCAGCAATCATGAAACAGCACGAATTCGGCAGAATCATTAATATCGTCGGAAACCTATGGAAAGAACCCGGCGCCAATATGTTTACCAACAGCATGATGAACGCCGCTTTAATTAATGCCAGCAAAAACATCGCCATTCAGCTTGCGCCTTTTCACATTACTGTCAACTGTCTGAATCCCGGATTTATCGCCACAGACCGTTATCACCAATTCGTGAAGAATGTCATGAAGCAAAACGGCATTTCTAAAGCGGAAGCGGAAGAACGGATTGCCTCAGGCGTCCCGATGAAGCGTGTCGGAACTGCGGAAGAAACCGCGGCGCTGGCTGCCTTTCTTGCCTCTGAAGAAGCCTCTTATATTACCGGGCAGCAAGTGTCAGCCGACGGCGGCAGCATGAAAAGCATATAATAAAAACATCCCGCTCTCAGCGGGATGTTTCTTGTAATGAAGGAAAGGACAAACCGAGCTTTTGAATCCGCAGCACGAATTCCCTCAAATCGCCCTGCTTGGCCACCATTGATATTCTGACATAACGCTTTCCGCCGCTGCCGAAAATCTCGCCGGGCGTCACGACAACATGGGCATGCTCCAGCAGATAGTCCGAAAACTGGTGTGAGGACTCGAATTCATTTGGAATTTCAGCCCAAACATAAAAAGTCCCTTTCGGTTTTTCAATGCTCCAGCCTAATTCCTTTTCACATAACGCCGTGAAAAAGTCAATCCGTTCTTTATATGTGCGCTTCAGACGCTCCGTATGCTCAGGACTTCCTGACAGCGCCGCCGCTGCCGCCTGCTGAAGACCGCCGAACATGCCGACGAATACGTGATCCTGAAACTCATTGACCGCCTGAATGATTTTCTCATTCCCCACGGCAAATGCCATTCTCCAGCCTGCCATATTGAAGGTTTTTGAAAATGAATAAAGCTCCGCGCCGACCGTTTTCGCTTCATTCGCCTGAAGAAAGCTGGCCGGGTTCTGATCAAATTCGAACGCGCCGTATGCAAAATCGTGAATAAGGTGGATGTCATGTTTTTTTGCAAACGCTGCCGCTTTTTCATAAAACGCCTGATCCGCAGTTGCGCCCGTCGGGTTATTCGGGTAATTCAAAAACATCAGCTTGGCTTTTTTCAGGACGGCGGGATCAATCCGCTCAAAATCCGGCAAATAGCCGTTTTCCGGATGAAGCGGCATCTCATGCAGCTCCGCTCTGGCCATTGTAATGCCCGATAAATACTCAGGGTAGCCGGGGTTCGGGACTAAGGCGATATCGCCGGGGTTCAGCAGGCATTGCGTCAAAACGTACAAACCAGCTTTCCCTCCGCCGAACAGCGCGACTTCTGTCTCCGGATTGACCGATACCCCGTACTCTCTCTCATAAAATTCCGCGATGGCTTCTTTCAGAAACGGATAGCCTCTGAACGGGCCGTATCCGTGGTACGAAGGATTCAGCGCAGCCTCCCGCAAAGTTTCAACGATATGCGGCGGAGTGGGGAGATCGGGATTCCCCTGGCCGAGATTAATGATCTGGGCTCCCGTTTTCTCCATCTCTTTTACCTTTTGAAAAACGAGCGAAAATTCCTGTTTCGGAAGTGTCTTGATGACGTCGGACGGTATGATTTCCATCTGAAAGGCTCCTTATAAATGAATTTGCTCTGATTCGTTATTCCGTTCTGAAAAGGATTTATTGACCAGTTTTGTATGCAGAAACAGTCCGCTGACCAAAAGGACGATAAACGCCATGATGACTGCCGCGTCTACAATGTTGATCAGCATGGAACCGACGGCGATGCACAATCCGATGGAGGCCTCCGCCACCGAAAAAATCCGGCCCTGAATCTGGTTCGCCGCGTTCTCCTGAACTTTGACCTTCGCCAGCACCTCACCGTATTCCATTGCGATAAAGAAAAGAATGGCGGCAATGACTGACACGGCGAAAATCGGGGTAAACAAAAACAGCGCAAGCGAGACGATCGATAACACTGTAAAATACATCAGCCCTTTATTGTTGTTAAAGCCCCATTTGCTGACAAGAGCGGCGCCGATAAAGCCGCCGAAGCCGATGCAGAACGTCAGGATGAAATTGCCGATTTCCCCGTCGCCTAAAAAGCGGCTGACAATCGGGAAATAGCTGTAGACGACACCCCACAAAAGCGCCATCGTAATCATCGTGAACATGGCGTTTAACACAAAAGCATTTGTTTTGATTTCCTTCAGGCCTTCTTTAAACGACTGAAAAGCTTCTCTCACGTTTTCTGACTGAATCGGCACGTATTGAAGCTTAATGCGGCTGATGAAAAACGCGGAGACAAGATAGGTCACCCCGTTAAACGCGACGGCAAGCTCCACAGAACCGCCTAACAGAAAAAGTCCGCCGGCTGCAGCGCCGACAATAATCGAAATCGTCGTGGCTTTTGCAAACAAAGTGTTGATATTTTTAATATCCGCTTCTAAAGACGACATGACCGCGAGACGTGCCGGATTAAAAAACACGCCGCTTCCGTAAGAAACAAACAGCAGCGCCAGAAAAAGCAGCGGATATTCGCCTTTCGGGAGAAATGTCAGCCCCAAAAAGATGATACCTCTGATCACATCCGTCCACAGCATGATTTTCACCCTGTCGAGCCGGTCCACGAGCACGCCTAAAAACGGCTGAAACACCATCGGAATACTGCGGACCGCGATGACGCCGGACGTCACCCAGTAGTCGTGATAGTATGTAGACAAAATGAGCAGGGCCGGGAGAACGCAATAGTCTCCCATAAACGAAAGCGCCTGCCCGAAAAGCAAATACTTAGAGTTCGGTTTCAGCTGTTTCATACCGGTAACGCATACTTTGCAGTCAGCTTCGCCTGCTGCTGAATTTGTTTGATTGATTCGGCCACGTCACCCGAATTGCTTCCTTTCAGCTCGAACGCCGCAATGCTGTTGAACGCTTCGAACAGCCGCAGATCCACGGACGTACCCGCCTCGGCCGCCGAGAAAGAAACGATTTCGGTGTCTCCCTTTAAGACGCCGTCGGGAATGTCAATGCTTTCAATGACGAAATCGACAGCCGTCTCAGGCAGCTGGCCGTTCTCTTTGAAATGCTGAGGATACAAGTGGCAGTCGGCGACATAGCATGGCTCCTGCTCCAATAATCCTTTCGGCAGATCGGCTTCTTTTCCGAAACAGAGAACATCCAATAACAGCTGCGCCATATCGACGCCGAAGACCTTTTTAATATTCGGAATCATGTTCCAGCCCGCAAATCGTGCCGCTGATTCAATCAGTCCGGCTTCCCGGTTTTTCATTAATTTAATCTCTGTATGTGTTGCGCAGTTTTCGAGGCCTAGTCCTTCATTCGCCTTTTTGGCTGCTTCGACGATTTTTCGCTTCGCGTCATCATCCAGGATGGACGGCGTAATATGCGATGTCTCCGTGAATCCGATTTGCGGTGTTTTATCATGAATCGCGACAGGGAAGTATTCCCCGTCGGCCATGATGCCTTCTATGCTGATATAGTCGGAATAACCGCTTGTTTCGTACCAGTCGTCATACTCGCCCTGCAAAAATTCTTCCGCGATAAACGGCGCTTCAAACGTGACCGCTTTCGGTACGTTGATCGACTTCAGGTATTCATTGACTCTGTTAAATTCGGCTTCGGCCGTTTCCATCTCTTTGATAAGCGTCACGCCGATGGAGCTCGCCAGATATGTAGGCTTCAGAATGAGCGGCGTTCCGATTTCCTGAAGCGCGGCGCGGAAATCTTCCAGCGTCGTCACCCGTTTGTTTTTGATGGATTTGACGCCGGCCCGGTTGAAGGCGGCTCTCATTTTGTTTTTATCTCTGGCATTTTCAGCGGCCTGTACGCCCGCTCCCCGCAGGCCGAGACGTTCACACGCTTTTGCCATCGGAGCGATAAACAGTTCATTGTTGGTCGTAATGGCGTCAACCGCGAACATGCCGGCCACCTTGACGATTTCTTCGACTACTTCTTCCTCAGGTTTGTCATGATCTTCATGAGCCCAGTAAATCGAATCGGGATGCTCAAAATCAGCCAGACTCTTAAAATAGTCTTTATCTTTAATGACCGCGACCGAGTATTTTTCAATCAAAGCTGCATGAGAGGCTGTAATTGCAAAAGGCCTTGGAATAAAGCTGACCAGGTTATATTTTTCAGCAGCGCTTTTATAAAACATGTGCGGCGGGCAGCCTCCAAGATCAGCAATGACCAATACTGTTTTTCTCTCCATATGTAAACACTCCTTCTCTATTGTGCGGTGTATCCACCGTCTGCGGTGATCGCGCTTCCGGTCATATAGCTTGATAAATCCGACGCGAGAAACAGCATGACGTTCGCTATTTCTTCAGGCTTGCCGAGTCTCAGCAGCGGATTGACTTTCGCTTTTTCTTTTTTGATTTCTTCAAGCGTGCCTTCGTTGTTTTCAAGGAACGACTTTTCATTCAAAGGTGTGTCAATGATTCCCGGGCACACGCAATTGACGCGGATGTTGTGTTTGGCGTAATCGACGGCCATCGAACGCGTCAGCTGCAATACGCCGCCTTTAGAGGCGTTATATGCGGGAATGTCGGGCCATGCAACGACTCCTCCGACGGAGCACGTGTTAATGATATTGCCCTTGCCGCTTTTGAGCATATACTTGAGCGCGTGCTTGCTCATAAGAAACATGCCCGTCAGATTGACATTAAGCACCTTGTTCCAATCGCTCAGCTCCATCTCATGAATCGGCGCGACAATTTCGATGCCGGCGTTATTGATTAACACATCCAATCCGCCGAACTTGTCAACCGCTGACCGGATGGCGTTTTGACATGCCGGTTCATCTGTAATATCCGTCCGGACAAAGTGCAGCCTGTCATTGTTTTCTTTCCGGATCATCGCTTCTCCCTGCGCCTCATCAATATCCGCGACGACCACATTCGCCTGCTGATTCAGAAACGCCTGAACCGCGGCATAACCGATGCCTGATGCGCCCCCTGTGATGAGGACGGTTTTATCCGTCAGGTTCATGACTCTTTCGCCTCTAATTTTTTCGCTTTTGCTCTGTTATAGCGCGGAGGGAAAAAGATATTGACTGATTTTGAATCTTTTTCAAATCTGTTGATGGCGCCGTGATCTTCTCTCGGATCGCAGAAATAAGCTGTGCCGAATGTCATATCCACTTTGCAGCCTTCAATGGTCATATCATAGCCGCCGCCGATGCAGATGCCGATCTGTTCATTGCGGTGTTTATGAAACGGCATTTCTCCTCCATTGCCCGGAATGTTGGCAAGCATGATTTCCACCCAGTCTTCCACGAAGAACGTGACTTCCATCCCAGGCAATAAGTCTCTCGTTTTAAAAATATTCAAAAAATAGTCCTCGGGGCTTGTGTAGGTTTCACCGGCTTTCAGGCGTTTAATATCAATGGCGATCACTTCTTGATCCGTCTCATTTCTTGCGCCGTGAGGCACGTTAGGAGGCGCGATATAGGCTGATTCCAGCGCGGTCATCTTTCTTGTGACATCTCCGACAGTCATGGACAGCTCGCCGGAAACGACAAGGCCGATTTGGACTTCCTTATGCTGATGCGGTTCCACGTTTGTATGCGGCGGAACGTAAGAAAGCAGAACTTCCGTATCGCCTCTGACGGACGAATATTGTCTTACTCCGTTATCCCATTCTATTAATTTAGGCGTCGGGAAATAAAGTTCCTGCAAATCTTGTTCAGTTTTCATCATGAATCTCTCCTTTTCCGAATAATGACCAGCTCATGGGAATGCTTTTAAATGTTTTGACAAAGTGAAGGCCGTACTTTTGTCTGGCCAGCTCATTTGTCAGCGCGATGTCGGACAAACCGTCCTTCACTCTTTTCGCGGCTGCGCTCGTTGAGTTCACCAGATCAAACGTGACATCTTTACGGGTAAAATACTTAATCAAATTGATAGGAGACGGGTGGGATACGATGACAGCCTTATCAAGCATGTCATCCGTATATTCAAAACCGGGCCGGACAGCCAGGCCGTACATCGGGGTGTCGCACCTGAAAATTTGCAGAAGCTGCAGATCCGGTCTCATGTAGAAGTGCTTAATGCCGTCATACGCGTGAGGCACAATTGTGTATTCCAGCGGACTTTGAAGCGTTTTTTCAATGCACGATTCAAATGTATCATGCAGTGATAATTTACTGTTCACCCCTTGGAGAAGGGTAAAATTGGTGATGAAGTTTTTTGCTGCGTACTCACTGCTTGTCCCTTCAGGACCGAGCGTGTTGATCGTAATCAGTTTAGATATTGAATAAGCCTTGCTTTTCGTTTGAATGCTATTATCCAATATAATCATGAGCACCAACCAATCTGTTAAATTTTAAGTAAATATTATCCATAGACGTTCAAGCTGTCAATATTATTTGAAAATATTGATAATTATTCCTATATATTAAAAAACACCTTAAGATATAAGGTGTTAAAAATTAACATTTACAAAATTATAGAAACTTTATTTTACCGATACAATGATTGGTCGGCCTGATGCTCATATTTCCCATACCTTCTGTATGCGAAAACGCTGAGGACAAAACCGATGAGGGTGACGGCCGCACAGATAAATCCGACAGCTGCATATCCGTATCCGACATAGACTGGACCCATGACAGCAGAACCCAAGGTGACGGCCAAATTGGACGCCAGGCTGTAAAATGCCATGATTTTGCCCCGGCGGCTCTGTGAGCAATCACTTAAAATGGTGCTGAGCAAGGTCACCGTCAGGCTTTGCATCAATCCCCAGACGAATAACCCGATGACCAAAAACGGCATTGATGACGGCGCATAGGCGAGACAGGAAAGCCATATGCTGATCACGGCCAATGCCGCGATCAAAGAGCGCATTTTCCCCGCTTTATCTGCAATTTTTCCGGTGAACACGCTCATGGAAAAACCGATTCCGTACACCATGATCAGCAGCCCTGAAGCTGTATTTCCCCCCGGCAGCACGCGGTGAAGATAGGTGCCGAGAAAGGAATACATGCCGTAAAAACCGATCATGTTGCAAAAAGTGATCGTGAGGTATACAGGGACACGGGGCACCTTCAGCGCATCCCGGAAAGTGCCTGCCTGCCGTCCGTTTTCCTCTTCTGTTTTATCCCCATCCTCCGTACTGCGGCGCGCCTCAATGAAAATGAGCGAAGCAACGAGGACAGACATGAGGGCGAAAATCCAAAACGTCCACCGCCAATTCAAAACGCCGCCGATAAAAGAGCCGATCGGAACGCCGAAAATCAAAGCGAGCGACCAGCTTGACACGATCAGACCCATCACCTTGCCGCGGTACGCATAAGGCACACGGTCGCCGACCACCGCATAAGCTGTCGGCACAAACGCACCCGCCGCAAGCCCGGAAAGCGCCCTGCCCAGAAAGAAGAAAAAGAGATTGTGCGCCAGCGCGCAGATCACCGTGCCGGCCGTAAATATAAGCAGCCCCGCCATCAGGCTGAGCTCCCGGGAATATTTATCTCCCAGCGGAACGAGAAGCGGCGCGCCGATAAAAATCATCACTCCGTAAATACTGATGGAAAGCGCCAGCACACTGACATCCGAGCTGAAAGCCCGCGCTAAATCCGGAAGCAGCGGAGAAATCACCAGCTCTTCAGAACCCGCGGCAAATACGCCTAATGTCAAAGCAAGCGCGAGACAGATCGGAAATCGGCGTTTCGTTTCGATGTGATCGGTTTGTTTGCTGTTCATGCTCTTTGAACACCTCTTCCGTAAAACTTTTCTACCTTTTGTTGTTTTATAGTTTAGCATCCTTATGTTTCATTTTACATTTCACATGAAAACCAATTCTGATTTTTTATTTACATTCAGATTTTAAATAAAATATTTAGTTTATATTCAACAAATAATATAAAATACGCCGTCCGGTTATGCTATAGTGATAGAATCATTTGTTAAGGTGGGGGTCATGGAATGAATAACGCTGATTCAAAGGCCGCCCGCGCAGGCCTCGGCATGGTACTGATTCTCGGGACGCTCGCTTCATTCGGGCCGCTTTCGCTCGATATGTATCTGCCCGCTTTGCCTGAAGTGGCGGCCGATCTTCATACGACAGCGTCACTTGCGCAGCTGAGCCTGACGTTTTGTCTTTTGGGGCTGGCGGTCGGGCAGATCGTTGTCGGGCCGCTCAGTGATATGATCGGGCGCCGGAAGCCGCTGATTCTGTCATTGCTGCTTTATACGCTGTCTTCTTTATTATGCGCCTTCAGCCCTTCTGTTTCGTTTTTAATTGTCATGAGGTTTATTCAAGGATTCACCGGGGCGGCCGGAATCGTCATCGCACGGGCTTCCGCACGCGATATGTATTCCGGAAAAGAATTGACGGCTTTTTTCTCATTACTGATGCTCGTCAATGGGGCGGCGCCGATTTTAGCGCCGATTACAGGGGGATTTATCCTTCAGTTCGCCGGCTGGAAAATCGTATTTATCGTGCTGGCGGTGATCGGCTGTATCATTTCTGCCGCCGTGCTTACGGCGTTGCCTGAATCACTTCCGCCGGAAAAGCGGACAAGCGGCGGACTCCGGGAGACGCTGATGACGTTTCGCGGCCTGCTTGGCGACCGGATGTTTATGGGATTTGCGCTCAGCCAGGCATTTGTGATGACCGGCATGTTCGCATATATTGCCGGGTCACCGTTTGTACTGCAAAACATCTACGGCGTATCAGCGCAAATGTTCAGCCTGCTGTTCGCCGTAAACGGTGCGGGAATCATATGCGCCACCCAAATCACCGGACGGATGGCCAAAACACATGATGAACGGAAGCTGTTTGTCTCCGGGCTGTTGATCGCCGTCATCGGAAGCATCGCTTTGCTTTTATCACTTGCGTTTGGTTTAGGCCTGACGGCGGTCTGCATTTCTTTATTCATCATTGTTTCTTCTGTCGGGATCGTCACGACGACGGGGTTTTCTCTGGCTATGCAGAAACAGGAGAAAGGCGCGGGAAGCGCTGCGGCTCTTCTCGGACTCCTGCCCTTTATCGGCGGTGCGGCTGCCGCTCCCCTTGTCGGTATTGCCGGAGAAGAAAATGCCTGGCCGATGGCCGTCAGCATTTTCGGTTTTGAGTTCTGTGCCGTTCTATCCTATGTGCTGTCGGCAAAACGGAAAACAAAGTAAAGCCCGCCGCTTTAAGCGGAGGGCTTTTTTTCTTATCCGGCAGCGCCTTTTTCCGAAGAAGCCGGCTCACGCTTCAGGCGTTTTTTGATACCGAAGTGATAATACGCGTAACAGATGATCATCAGCGGGACGCCGCAGTACAGACCGATACGCTGGTCGGGGATAAAAATGAGACTGATTAAGATAAGACCGTAAACCGAAAATCCGAGAATCGGCACGATCGGATAAAGAGGCGTTTTAAACGCCAGGTCTTTCAGATTTCCTCCTTCAGCGAGAAAGCGTCTCCGGAAAACGAATTGTGAAGCGCAGATTGACATCCACGCGACGACGGTAATCATACCGGAGATGGAAATGAGCCACACATACACCGTTTCAGCCGCGAATACACTTGTCAGCAGGGATAAACCGGAGATAGCGATGGTGATGGAAAGAGCTTTCAGAGGCACGCCTTTTTTCGTCAGTTTCGTTAAGGAAGCGGGGCCCATCTTAGTTTTTGACAGGGACCACATCATTCTGGACGAAGCGTACAGCCCGGAATTCGCCACCGACAGCATGGCGGTCAGAATGACAAAGTTCATGATATCAGCCGCATAGGGAACGCCGATTTTATCCAGCACAGCCACAAACGGGCTTTCGATGACACCTGCCGTTTGGTACGGCAAAATGGACACGAGAACAAACATCGCCAGCACGAAGAAAAACAGCGTCCGCCATATGACGTTTCGGATCGAGCGGGGAAGCGTCTTTTCCGGATTTTCGCTTTCTCCCGAGGCGATTCCGACCAGTTCGGTGCCCTGGAATGAAAAATTCACCATGACAAGGGTAAACAGCACGGCTTGGGCGCCGTTCGGGAAAAGCCCTTTGTCCGTCGTAAAGTTTGACAGATACGGAGCCGTCTGCCCGCCGTTAAAACCGACAAAGCCGAATACCGCAGCGCAGCCGAGAATAATAAACAATACAATGGCCATGACCTTAATGCTGGAAAACCAAAATTCCATTTCCGCAAAACTCCGCGCAGACAGCGCGTTAATGGAAAAAATGACGACGCCGAATACCAGGCACCACACCCAAATCGGAACGGCCGGAAACCACCGCTGCATTAAAATCCCCGCCGACGTCAGTTCAAGCCCCACTGTATTGGCCCAGCTGAATGCGTACATCCATCCGATCGTAAAACCCGTCGACGGCCCGAGAAACTTTGCGGCATACGCCTGAAATGATCCTGCAACCGGCATGGCGACCGCGAGCTCCCCCAAACAAAGCATCACCAGATACATTAAAAATCCGCCGATCACATAAGCCAATATCGCGCCGATCGGTCCCGCTTCACTGATCGTAAAACCGGAGCCCAGAAAAAGCCCCGTCCCGATCACGCCGCCGAGGGCGATCATAAACAAATGCCGGCCCTTCATCGTGCGCTGCAATTCAGTTTGATTGGTATCTCCCTGCATATACATCCCCCTTATTCCGTTATGTCAGCCATTTGTGCGTATGTCTAGTCGGTAGCTGTGCAAAAGGTGCATTGTCGTCTGCTGAATGAGCTCCGGCAGCACATGGAATGTGTACGGCTTGTACACGCGTTCCGTCCATTTATGGCCGTCCTTTCCGTATACCCCTATATTGACCGACGGAATATTCAATTCCCTGATTTCTTTAAAAGGAATCGTCCCGATGACATCCCATCCCGGAAAATTATCTGTAAAGGCGGAGACCTCCTCGTCTGTTTCATGCAGCGATAAAAAGCTTCCGTCCGCTAAATAAGGGAAAAACTTTTTAAAGACGAATGTTTCTCCGGTTGATGCAGCTGTTTTATCGACGGCTTCTTGAATGACATGCTGCAAAAGCCGGTCCCGTGTGCTTTCTTCCTTCAGATAATTGTGCGGAAGGTAAGGCGGCGCATAGAAAATAATGACCTTGGCTCCCTGCTCAGGATCGAGTTTTTGCAGTTCCTCGACGGCTTTAAAGCATCTCATCCGCAGTTCAAGATGTTCATATGTTTTAAATGCCTGCTCGATACACTGCGCCGGGTCTATCCCGCGGCTTCTCAGCCTTTTCAGATAATCTTCCAGACTGTACACTTGAACGTTCCATGACATCTCTTTTTTCGGCAGGCTCGTTCTCTCACAGTATTCATCGTAATAATCAGATAATTTTCGTTCTGTCTCTTTGCAGGCTTCGTCAGCCACCGCAGTCAGCTGATCCATGACTTCTTTGGCGGTTTTCTCGTAAATAAAATAATTAAAATAGACATAGCTGCTGACGGCGGTCTGCACGTTATACGCTTCCTTGTTGTCACGCAGGTAGAGGCAGGTCGGCGGAAGCACAAGCTCTCCCTCAATGTTTTCCGCCATATGAATATTGTTGTGAATTCTTCTGGTGATTTCTGACGCGATCAAATTCGGGTCGATGCCGGACAGCGTATCTCCGACATGCACCTCCCGCCCGTAAATCGCAAAGCAAGGCAAAAGCTTCCCTGCCGCGCCCGTGTAGATGTACCTTGTCGTGTCACCCTCATACAGCGGCGTGATGAAGTCGTTATTAATCGCTGCTAAATAACGAAGCTGCTTTTCTTGTTTCAGCCGTTTTAATTCAGAAATGCTGGTTAAAATGCCGGAATGCTGGCTTTCTTCATCCGGGTTTGCCATGAACAGAATATGGCCCGGCAGCTGATCGCGCCGCTCAGAAAAGTGAAGCAGATTGGCGAGATGAACGGCAATACCGCTCTGCATATCAACCGAACCCCTTCCGAACATCCACTCGCCTGAGCGGGCGTCCCGCTGCACATCACGATCAAATTCATAGTTTGAGAAATACTCCGCGAGACGGTCGGAATCAAAAGCGATATCTTTTAAAGGGCCGAAATCCTCGATGCCGACCGTATCAAGATGAGCGTGATAAATGACCGTATTCAGGCTGTCGCCGTTTCCCTCAATAAATGCGAAAATATTTTTGCGGCCGTAAGGGTCCTCTGGAATCGCCTGCTCCCACACATGTGACGGGTTCTCCTGAAAGTAGGGAAAGCTCTTGATCATATCTTTGATATAGTCGGCTTTTTTTCCTTCTCCCAATGTGCCGTTGATGCTGTTTAACGCCACCAGTGATTTCGTAATGGCTTCTATTTTCTCCTCCGGAAGCATTTTGCTGAGCTGCTGATACATGTTCCATCCTCCTTACCCTCATATAGAGAAAATAGCGCGACTCTCTTTTTCATCGCGCTATTTCCGAAAGATTAATAGGCTTCAGACGTTGTTTTTGCCTGCATATGAAGAATCAGATAGTCAGGTCCTCCGGCTTTTGAATCGGTTCCTGACATATTGAAGCCGCCGAACGGCTGGTATCCGACAATCGCTCCTGTACAGCCGCGGTTGAAGTATAGATTCCCGACGTGAAAATCTTCGCGGGCGCGTTCAATGTGCGCGCGGGTTTTTGATAACAGAGCGCCCGTCAGTCCGTAATCGGTATTATTGGCAATCTCAAGCATATGGTCGAAATCACGGGCTTTTGAGATCGCGACGACCGGCCCGAAAATTTCCTCCTGCATCAGGCGGGCGTTTTCATCAACATCCGCAAAAATGGTCGGCTGAATAAAGTATCCTTTTGAATCATCACCTTCGCCTCCCGTCAGGAGTTTTCCTTCTGTTTTGCCGATTTCGATATACCTCATGACTTTATTATAAGATGCTTCGTGGATGACTGGCCCCATGTATGTATCAAAATCTTCCGGACTTCCGACGGTGAGTGATTTTGTTAAAGCGACGGCTTTTTCAACAACTTCATCATAGACGTCCTGATGAATGACCGCACGCGAACCGGCTGAACATTTTTGGCCTGAGAATCCGAAGGCGGAATACACGATTGAGGAAGCGGCAAGATCAAGATCAGCATCTCTGTCTACAAGCACCGTATCTTTCCCTCCCATTTCAGCAATGACCCGTTTCAGCCACTTTTGGCCCGGCTGTACTTTTGCGGCGCGTTCATAGATGCGGCATCCGACCGCGCGGGAGCCTGTAAACGACACAAATCTCGTCTTCGGATGCTCAACCAGATAGTCGCCGATTTCTCCTCCGTCGCCCGGTATGAATTGGAGCACGCCGTCCGGCAGGCCCGCTTCTTTCATCACTTCAACAAATTTCGCCGCCACGACAGGCGCCGCATCCGCCGGTTTCAGCAGTATCGTGTTGCCTGTTACGATGGCTGCCGCCGCCGTTCCCGCCATGATCGCAAGCGGGAAGTTGAATGGAGAAATGACGATTCCCACCCCAAGCGGCTCATAGTGATACTGATTAAATTCTCCGTCACGGCTCTTTACAGGGGAACCGTCTTTCAGTTTCAGCATCTGACGGGCATAATACTCTAAAAAGTCGATCGCTTCCGCCGTATCAGCATCCGCTTCCTTCCACGGTTTTCCGGCTTCTTTCACTAGATACGCGGAGAATTCGTGCTTTCTTCTGCGGATGATCGCCGCCGCTTTAAACAGAACATTCGCGCGGTGTTCCGGCCGTACTTTTTTCCATGTTTGAAATGCCTGCAGCGCAGCCAGCATGGCCTTTTCCGCAAGTTCTTTTCCGGCTGCCGATACAGAACCGATCACTTCTTTTTTATCTGCCGGATTGACGGAAATGATCTTTTTATCCGTTTCAATCGCTTCACCGTTGATGATAAGCGGATAATGCTTGCCGAGCTGTGAATTCACATAAGCCAGCGCTTCCTGAAACGATTGTTTATTTGTCTCTTCCTGAAAATTTGTAAATGGTTCGTGTGCGTATGAAACTGTCATTAGAATTCCTCCCCGTATTTTGTAATGTGTGCTCACGCTTTATGAAGATGCAAGAAGCATACCAGCATAGCAATTTGTGATAAAAATAAGAAAATCTTTGCCGAAAGCGGACGAAGCTTGTCCGAATTTGTCAGCTGCAATCTGAAAAAGCAAAGAAATTTTGCGATCTGCTAGCTAACTGATGCAAAATCTCTTTGCGGATAACACTTATACCCAGCCGCGGAACCGGGCCGCTTCAGCCGACTTTCTGATGCCCGTCATATAGGCGGCCAAACGCATATCGACTTTGTGGGTATGCGCTGTCTGATAAATGGATTCAAACGAATTCACCATGACGCTGCGCAGTTTTCCGGCGACTTCCTCCTCAGACCAGTAAAAGCCTTGATTATTTTGCACCCATTCAAAATAAGACACCGTCACGCCGCCGGCGCTTGCCAAAATATCCGGCACGAGAAGCACGCCTCTTTCATTCAGGATTTTCGTGGCGTCTATCGTTGTCGGCCCGTTCGCCGCCTCCACAATGATTGAGGCTTTAATGTGATGGGCGTTTTCAGCCGTAATCTGATTGGAGATTGCGGCAGGCACGAGAATATCACAGTCCTTTTCCAGCAGCTCCCGGTTCGTTATGACATCCGAGAAGAGATTCGTCACCGTGCCGAAGCTGTCCCGCTTATCCAGCAGGTAATCAATGTCAAGGCCGTCAGGGTCATACAAAGCGCCGTGGGCGTCTGAGATGCCGATCACCTTGGCGCCGGCGTCATGCATAAATTTAGCGAGAAAGCTCCCCGCATTTCCGAACCCCTGAATGATGATCCGCGCATTTTCCAATGGAATCCCTTTTTTCTTAACGGCTTCCTCAATACAAATCGTGACGCCTTGCGCGGTCGCCGTCTCCCGCCCCTGTGAACCGCCGAGAACGATCGGTTTGCCCGTAATGAATCCCGGTGAATCAAATTCTCTCAGGCGGCTGTATTCGTCCATCATCCATGCCATAATCTGCGAGTTGGTATATACGTCGGGAGCCGGAATATCCTTTGTCGGACCGACGATCTGGCTGATCGCGCGCACATATCCGCGGCTCAGCCGTTCCAGCTCTCCGAATGACATCGTCCGCGGATCACAGATGATGCCGCCTTTTCCGCCCCCGTAAGGAAGATTTGTGATGCCGCATTTTAAAGTCATCCAGACCGAAAGCGCCTTAACCTCTTCTTCACTGACTTCCGGATGAAACCGCACGCCTCCTTTTGTCGGGCCGACTGCGTCATTATGCTGTGAGCGGTAGCCCGTGAAAACCTGTACTGAGCCATTGTCCATTTTGACGGGGATGCGGACGGTCAAAAGCCGCATCGGCTCTTTCATCAATTCATACATATTGTCAGGATAGCCCAGTTTGCGCAGGGCCTCTTTTATGATCGATTGTGTTGACAAGAACAAATTAAGAACTTCTTTTTCTTCATCTTTCTGATTGCTTTTAGAAAGCGGGTTGGCTGACATGTTTTATCACCTCATCGTATTTTACGTGTAAGCTTCAATTACCGGCAGAACAAAATGTAAGCGCTTTTACACCAAAACCCATCAATCCCTTTCACATTGTCGTTACGCCCCTTTTTATATGCAAGATTCATGCCAGGTTTTTGTGTGTAAAAAAAGAGGCTGTTGTCAGCCTCTCAGATTAAAGAGAAAGGGGATTTGAAGACGTATACAGAAGAAACCTTACTGCATTTATTAAAATTTAATACGTCTTAAACGTACAGAAAACGTTGTTTCTTTGAAGGGGACACTATTTAGAGATATACTTCCTTCCATTTGCTCTACTAATCTCTTAGTAATCGTCAGCCCCAATCCGCTTCCCTGATAATTGGTATTTCTCGAGTCCTCCAATGTGTACATTCGTTCAAAGACACGGTCTTTATGCAATTCATTTATCCCTTTTCCTTTATCTGATACTTCTACAAAAACATCATTATCAGTTATTCTGATCTTTAAACCCACCATCTTACCATCGGAACCATATTGAATTGCATTCGTAATTAAATTATTCAGAACCCTCTCAATTGCATCTTCATCTCCGCTAACAAAGACAGAATCATCGGGTATATCAATCACTACTTCAAATTCTTTGCTGATTAAAATTTCGTAGTAATCCAAAATTATTTTTCGGCTGACTTCACATATGTCAATTCGTGAAGAATTTAATTTTTTATCTCCTGACTCTAATTTTACAAGTTCAAAAAAACGGTTTATTAACGCTAATACCTCGACCGTTTTTAAATTAACTGTTTTTAGTAAACTCATAACCTTTTCCGAAGTCAGACTTTTATCGTTATTTATCATTTCAATGTAACCTAGTATAACTGTTAAAGGCGTCTTTAAATCGTGTGAAATATTTGATAACATTTTTCGCATGGACAGTTCAATACTATTGTAGTTCCCTTTGATCTTTTGATTATGGTCTAAAAGACGGTTTATTTGAATTAACAAGGATTTTATATATTTATCTTCCGTGTTAAGCAATAATCTTTCGCCTGTCTCTTCATTAACAACTTTTCGAAGTTTATTTCTTATATATTTAATCTCAGTCCTTAGATTTAATCGGCTTCGGAAAAGAAATATATTTACTGCTGCAGAGCATATGAATAAAATAACCAACATATAAAACAATTTAAAAATCTCCCAACTTATAACCGATTCCCCACAAAGTTTTTATGTACATTGGATGAGATGGATCGTCCTCAATTTTCTCTCTAAGCCGTCTAATATGAACATTAATTACATTCTCATCTCCATGATACTCATCTTCCCATACGGATTTATAAAGTTGAGACTTAGTATATACTTGTGAAGGATTAGAAATAAAGAGTTTTAAAATATTAAATTCTTTTGCTGTGAGATTAATCTTTTCATTGAATTTTTTAACAGAAAAGCCATGCAGGTCAACACTTAAATCACCTATTTTAATGATTTTTTCTTCCTTTGAAGACAGGGAGCTCTTATAGTGTCTTTCTCTTCTAATGGTTGCTTTAATTCTGGCTATTACCTCCAGCATAGAAAAAGGTTTAGAAATATAATCATCAGCCCCGAGGCCGAGACCAAGTGCCTTATCTACATCTTCATCTTTTGCAGACATGATAAGAACGGGAACCATACTTTTGGAACGAATCATTCTTAAACATTCCATCCCATCTATCTTCGGAAGCATTAAATCCAACAATATAACCTCAAACTTTTGGGTGTTCAATATGTCTAAAGCTTCTTCACCATCAAAAGCTGCTGTTACTTCAAACCCTTCTTTCGTTAAGCTTTCGCTTACCATATCGCTTATGAATTGGTCGTCTTCTACAATTAATATTTTGTAACCCAAGCTTTCCGCTCCTTAAATATAAAACTGATATTCCTAATTCACTGTTTATTTCAATCATTATACAGATAATTAATCTCATTATAATTATTTTTTATACAAAAGGAGATAAATATTCCAAAACATTTTAAATACAAACAAATAAGACAACCATTCTTCAATAGCGGGAATTGTTGTCTTGTGTTTTTCTCTTTTTATCTCACCTTTATCGAACCATCTTCACTAGATAGACTCACTTTATTACTTCCCGCGCCAATTTCACCTTTTTTCAGTTTTACGCCATCATGGCTCTTATTAAGCCCATCTAGATCAAACGTTACATCAGAATTACTCTGAGCAAAAACAGCAAGTGAAGTTGGCGCTTTTTTATAAGATACACCTATATCTCCTGATTTCGTATTTACTGATAAAGATGTTCCTTCTGTTATGTCCTTGATTGAAACCGCTCCATCTTTAGAAGTAACCTTTACATTGGAACTATGTATTTCCTTCATCTCGTTATCGCCGCTTGCAGATGTTATATTTAATTTCTCAAAAGAACTATTTTCAACGCTTAACGCCCCATCCTTGGATGAAAACTTTCCAGTATGAGCCGAAACATTATTGATTTTTTCATCACCGGAATGATTATCAACGACAATATGTTCAGCTGAAATTTCACTTAATTGTATATTCCCATCTTTATTGGTTATTTCAATATTGTTCATACCTGAATCGGGAACATTAATATAGATTGTGCCGCCCTGCTTCCCAAAAGTAAATCCATCCAAAAAGCCGCCATTCTTTTGTTCTTTTTGAGTAACGACCAAATCTCTCCCATTTTCTTGAAATGCAACTGGAGCCTTATCTTTCTGTTTCCCATCAGCAGATATTGTTGCCTTATTTGAATTACTCTTTTTAAACTTCACATCCCATGAGTCAGTATATACTTTTAAAGTATCAATTTTTTCAACATTGTAGGACACGTTCTTTTTAAAGTTTTTTGTATCTGTCTTATCAAGGATTAAAACAATTCCGCCGATTACGATTAACACTGCACATGATGCTATAATCTTCTTCATTGTATAATTTCTCCTTTTATCTACAATAAATCTTTCTGATCCACCTTACGGTAAGAAAGATAACCCACTAAAAAACCAAATAAACAAAGTATAATTGGAATGATAATAAATTGACTTAAACTGACTGTTTCTCCTCCGTCGGAAACTGTTGCATTGATAAAGACCCCGATTATGACAGCCCAAGTGATTGTAGCAGAAGTTGATTTTTTTCTCATGCCGAAAAATAAAGGAATCAGACTCACTCCTCCCATCATAAAAGCGGTGAGAAGAGTCGATGGCATAGCGGAAATAACTTCACTCATTTCAACAGGCTTCTCGAATAAATATAAGTGCGGACTCACGAAGAGAATTAACAAGTTAATAACAAACGTAGCAATAACAATACTTACAAAGCAGAATAGGAAGACAATAGATAGTTTAGCTTGCATTAATTTTTTTCTTTGTAAAGGATAAGTAAACAGCAATTGTATTGTTTTATTTTTATATTCATCAATAACTAAACGGGATAAAATCACAGCAGAAAAACAAATAAACACAATTCTGATTAAAATATTAGTTAGAGATATAAAATCTGCATAATCACGAAACATAAGTTCATTTTCATTTTTAGATTCCCATCCCATAAGAGCCACTAAGGCAAAGATGATGAATATCCAAAGTGCCACCCATTTAAAATACTGTGATAAGTGATGTTTTTTGTACTCTAATTTCATAAGTTTTAACATGCTAATAGCCTCCAGCAGAAGAATTTAAGACAATGCAAATAGGTGCATAACACAGACGGGCAATCTATCTAGTGTGTATTCCCTCCCCATTCATAGAATTTAAGAAGTATTCTTCTAAAGAACTGTGTTTTTTATTTATACTTTCTATACCAATGTCATTCAGAATAAGTGCTTTAGAGATTTCTTGTTGTGTAACTGCTGTTTCATAGATACGAATTAATTGCTGGTCAATCATTTTAAAATTTCTTATCCCCAGATTTTGCTCTAAAATATATAACGCTTTTTTTATATTTTGGACTTTTACCTCCACATACTCTGTTTGTTTTCCGTTTATACTCTTCATAGAAACTTCTTTTATTAACTTGCCATTCTGTATGATACCAACAGTATCTGACATTTGTTCCATTTCGGCTAAAATGTGACTGGAGACTAATAATGTAATTCCATATTCTCTGCAAAGTAACTTAAAGAGATCCCTCAACTCTTTTATACCTATTGGATCCAGACCGTTAATCGGCTCGTCTAAAATGAGAAGTTCTGGTCTTGTAGAAATAGCTCTGGCTATTCCTAACCTTTGTTTCATTCCTAAAGAAAACTCTTTCACTTTTTTATTATCAATATTATGTAACTTTACAAGCTCGATAGCGTGGTCAATGGATTTTTTATCGTAATAGCCCATATATTCACAATGGAAATCTAAATTTTCTTTAGCAGTGAGGTTGTCATAGAAAATGGGATATTCAATAATGGTGCCCATTCGTTTTAAAACTTCAAATGACGTATCTGTTAATTTCTCACCGAAAATTTCTATTTCCCCACTTGTTGGCTTGATTAAATTGGTAATCATTTTCATAATGGTTGTTTTACCTGCACCATTGGGACCCAAGAATCCATAAATCTCCCCTTTTTTCACGTGCATATTAACCCCGGAAACAACTTCTTTTCCTTTAAATGTTTTTGTAAGCTGACTCGTTTTTAAGATGTATGTCATTCGCTTTCCCCTTTCCATATATACTCCTACTATATAAAGGAAAGTTCTCTTTTCCCTTAAGCAAATATTACTTTTTTCTTAAGATTTTTCTAATTAAATCCTAATCCTATCCCCATTCTATAAATCATTTATTGTTTTTTAGGATGTATGTTCTTCATAGGAGAAGAAAATAAGAATCTCTTAATTTTTGGTTCCATTAAGGATTAACCGACATCTTCCAAGACATTTTTGATGAAATTGTCCTTCAGGCCAGCAATCATGATAGTCGACGGTCGTATCTTATTCACTAGCTCCATTCACAGCAAATGCTAACATCAGCACAAAAAAACGAAGACATCCGCTGTCTTCGTCTTGTGCGCTACCGGTGAGCCGTCTGCCAGTCAAATCCGATGGTGTCATCATTCCACGGAATTCTTTTTTCGTCAGGCTGATCCGGATTGTAGGACATCGTCGTGAAATAAATAATGGTCAGCGGGGTTTCGCCCAGCACTCTGTACCCGTGTGCGACGCCTTTGGGAATGAGAAGGAGCATCGGATTGTCTTCTCCCATGTAGTAGACATCCGTTTCTCCCTTGGTTGCCGACTCTTCGCGAAGGTCATGGAGCACGACCTGGGCGTGACCCGTCGGAAAAAACCACAGGTCATCCTGTTTCTCATGATAGTGAAATGCTTTAATGACGCCGGGATAGCTTTTGGACCAGGAAGCCTGCCCGAAACGCTCTAAGAGATGTTCATCGTCACGGACGAGTTCTGAGAAAAAACCCCGGTCATCGCTGTGTTTGATCAGCTTTTTGATTTTTACGCCTTCGATCACTTGCACTGTCCCTCCCTTTGTAAATAATCATGCAGCGCTTCCCGCCAATGCCTCATGCCGAGCCCCTGCCGTTCAATCGACTCAAGACTCAACACCGAATAAGCGGGGCGCGGCGTCTCATTTCCGTATTCCTCCGTCGTGACGGGCAGCACGGCGGCGGTTCTGCCGCTTTCTTCAAAAATAGCCTTGGCAAATTCATACCAGCTGCACACTCCGCTGTTTGCGGCGTGATATAAGCCCGGCGGCCTGTCAAACAGACCGATCACCGTTTCGGCTAAATCCTTTGTGTACGTCGGTGCGCCGACTTGATCGTTAACGACACGCACCTGATCATGTGTATCCGCAAGTTTCAGCATCGTATTGACAAAGTTGTGCCCGCCGCTGCCGTACACCCACGATGTTCTGATAATGGTGTGGTTTTTTCCCGTTAACCGGATCAGTTCTTCGCCGAGTTTTTTGCTTTTTCCGTAAATCGTGCCCGGATCTGCGGGATCGTCGGTCTGGTATGGCCGTGTTCCTTTGCCGCTGAAGACGTAATCGGTGCTGATGTGAATGAATTTCGCGCCGGTGTTTTCAGCCTCAAGCGCGGCATAATAAGCGCCGATTCCGTTTATTAAATACGCTTTGTCGAGTTCCGTTTCACATTTGTCAACGGAGGTGTATGCCGCCGTATTGACGACGATATCCGGCTTGTAATGGCTGAACGAGTGCCGCACCGAACGCTGGTCGGATATGTTCATCATCGCTTTTGTCAAGGCGATCACTTCATACCCTTCCCGCTTCAGCTGGCGGCATAACTCCCGTCCCAGCTGGCCGGCCGCTCCGGTTACTAATACCTTCGTCAATCGGATCCCCTTCTTTCCGATTAGTCTTGGCTGTCTGTATACCAGCGAATGGTTCTTCTCATTCCTTCTTCAAATGTGACGTCCTGCCGCCATCCCAGCTCATTTTTCAGCTTTGAAGCATTGATGGCGTAACGGCGGTCATGCCCTTTTCTGTCTTCGACATGAGCAAACCGTTCCTCGACACCGAGCTCCTTCATGATAAATGACGCAAGCTCTTTATTCGTCCGTTCATTTCCTCCGCCGATATTGTAAATGTCACCGAGCGTTCCTTTTTCCAGGACGAGCTTAATGGCGCGGCAATGGTCTTCGGCAAACAGCCAGTCTCTGATCTGCATCCCGTCGCCGTACAGCGGAACCGGCGTGCCGTTTACGGCATGCCTGATAATGGTCGGAATCATTTTCTCATGATGCTGGTACGGCCCGTAATTGTTGCTGCATCTTGTAATGATGGCTGGAAGCTTATGAGTTTTCACATAAGACATGACGAGCAGGTCTGAGCTTGCCTTGCTGGCGGAATACGGATTGTTCGGAGAAAGCGGCGTCGTCTCTGTAAAAGCGGGATCATCCGGCGCCAAATCTCCGTACACCTCATCTGTGGAAATGTGAATCAGCCTGCCGGCTTTTCCCTGCAACACCGCGTCCACCAGTCGGTATGTGCCCATCACATTTGTTGTGATGAACGGCTCTGCCTGATTTATGCTTCTGTCCACATGGGATTCAGCCGCAAAATGAATGACAGCGTCATACATGTGGGAAAAGACTTTGTCAATGTCCTCTTTTTTAGAAATGTCACCTTTGATAAAACGGAAACGGCCGTTCTTTTTTAAGGCTTCTATTTCAAGCGGCCTGCTTGCATACGTGAGATTATCCAGGACGGTAATCTGCGCGTCCGTTTCTTTCAGCATCATCTTTGTGAAGGTAAGGCCGATAAATCCGGCGCCGCCTGTAATTAAATATGATTTTGGCATGATTAATGCTCCTGTCCTTTCTGTATTGCCTGATGCGCCAGGCTTCCGGCGAGGTAAAGCGATTCATGCGTGCCCGCATCCACCCACCAGCCCGTTAACACATCATACGTCAGCTCACTGTGTTCAATGTATAAATTATTGACATCCGTAATTTCCAGTTCGCCGCGTTTTGAAGGGGAAATTTGTTCAATATAAGAAAACACTTCTGCGTCGTACATGTAGATCCCTGTGACGCATAGTCTGGTCGGCGGCTGCTCCGGCTTTTCAATGATCGACTTGATCCGTTTGTTTTTCTCATCAATCTCGGCGATGCCGAAGCGCTCCGGATCGTCCACTTCTTTCAGCAGCACTTTCGCTCCTTTTCCCTGCTTTGCGAAACGCTCCGTATAAGGTTTTAATGAATCTTCAAAAATATTATCTCCCAAAAGCAGAACGAACGGATCGCGCCCGGTAAACCGCTTTGCGTATGATAAACCGTCGGAAATGCCGGATGCGGCTGGCTGAACCTGATATGTGATTGAGACGCCGAGTTCTTCTCCGGTTTCGAGAAGTTTATGAAATTGCGGAATATATTCTTTTTGCGTAATCAGCAAGATATCCGTAATCCCCGCTTCTTCCAGCTTCATGATCGACCAGTAAATCATCGGATATGGACCGACAGGGAGTAAATGCTTATTGACCGCTTTTGTCAGCGGCATAAGGCGTGAGCCGGTGCCTCCGGCTAAGATAACACCTTTCACATGAACACTTCCTTACGTGTGGTTTTATCACAAATCATAAAGAATCGCCGCCGCCCGTTTGATGCCCCTGCCGTCAACCAGCGGCTTTCCGTTTTGATGAAGTCCGGACCGCATCGGATAATCAGCGGCCATGTCAGACATATGCCGTGCGAGAACGTCCGCTGATATGCATTCACCAAGGCCGAGATGAACGGCGGCCCCCCGTGCGGCGAATTTTTCCGCCGTCTCAGTTTGATGCTCCACTTGAGAAAGTACGATGCAGGGCACACCCGTACAAATGGTCTCATATAAAGTGATCCCGCCGGACACGACGGCCATATCAGCCCTCGAAAGAAGCGCGGCCATGTCATTTGTCTGCCTTACCATCTCGGCATAAGGCATTTGTGTAAGATGCGCGCCCACGCCATCAGCATGAGGCGCGGCGCCGCCCATGACGATGATCACTCGTTTTCGCTGAATATCGGGGATGCGGCGGCATGCTTCCATCACTTTAAAGACAAGCTTCTTCGGGTCGCTTCCTCCTAATGAGACCAATATGGTCCGGCATTCTTTTCTCAGCTGATAGAGCTGCTTTGCTTTTTCAAAACCCGGATGAAGAATGATATATTCCGGGCCTTCATATACAACGGCGCCGCCCATTTGAACCGTCCGGCTTTTCAGCCCTCCGTAAATGCCGTTTATAACGGCATCGCATAAATGAATGACATGTTCCCGTTTTTCTTCAAATAAGACGATACGTGCCGATGAATGCTTTTTGACTTCCGCTAACCAGTCACACGGCATATCGAGCAGATCGAATATGAGAAGGTCAGGAGCCTGCCTGTTTATTTCCCGGACAATAAATTCCTTCTGTCCCTTGTCAGGCTTGATGATCACTTCCCATTGATCAGAAGACAGATAAGAAGAAGCCTCTTTATTTGTGTAGAACGTTATTGCGCAATTGTTCTTAATGGCACCGGCAAGCAGCTTCATCCGGACCGCGTGCCCCATGCCGATGTCACGGCCCCCGTCCGCGAAAATCAAAACCCGCATGCTAATCAGCCTCTTTTTGCCGGATCATTTGATTAATGGCCCTGAGCTCCGGATCACTATTCAGCAGATGGATCAATTCTCTTGCCGGAATATCAGGACGCGAGCCCGCTTTTACGTACAGCTCGCGGGCCAGCCTGTAGTCCTCTTCTGTATCGACGGTCAGCCGCAAGTGAGGAGCCCGGAGTTCCTGCGGGGGCTCAGGAAAGAGAAGCCGGTACTTCTCAGAGGATTCTCTTATTAAAAGCGTGACATGCTCCTGATATTTGTCCGCCAGCGTTTTGTCGGCATTGATCTCTGTTAAAAGGCGCGCGTTTACCGCCTCGCCGCCGATGCCGAGCGGTGTACCGCAAATATACGTGTAGTCTGCGTGCTGATCTAAATGCGATTGAATCAGAAAATCAAGCAGCGAAGGGTCGACAAACGGGTTATCCCCCGTCAGTCTGACTGCGATGTCCGGTTTTACTCGTTCGATGACTTGTGCAAACCGGTCAAGCACGCGCTGCTCGCTGCCGCGGTGCACACGGTAGTTCTTGCTGAGGCAGTGCGCAGACAGAATGTCGTCGGTCTTGCTGTCAGACGAGGCGACGATCAGATTATCCCGCGATTGATCATAATACGCGCTTTGCCGAACCCTTTTGACAATCATATCGAGGATCGTATACCCGCCGATCGGTTTCAGCACTTTACCGGGAAGACGCCCGCTTCCCATCCGCGCCTGAATGATAAACAAAATGTCAGTCATCATATGGGCTGCCTTTCGTCAAAAGGTCATCCCAAGTGATGCCCGTGTCGGCGGGGATATCCCTGACCGCACGCGCGCCGTCAGTTAAAAGCTCAAAATATCTCGGGTGGAGCCCCTGCGGTTTTTGGCCGGGACGAAGGACGGCAAGGTTTTCCGCCGTAAAACATTCGCCTTTTTGAATCGGCGCTGTTGAAAAAATGCCTCTGTAAGCGAACCTTCTGATATCCCCTTCAATCGGTGTCGTCGTTTTATGGGAGCTTCCCGACAGCACTTCCGGAACCGGAGCGTGATGCCCCTGCCGCAGCTCCGCTTCAACTGAGCGGATCGCCGCAACCATTTCTTTTAATTCATCCGGATTGAGGGCGAAGGAGTGATCGGCACCGGGCAGGTTTTTATCGATCGTAAAATGCTTTTCAATCAGTTTCGCTCCGAGCCTGACAGCCGCGCACGGCACATCATACGGATGGGCGCTGTGATCGGAGAAACCGATCACAGCATCCGGGAATGCGGCGGCAAGCATGGGAATGACGCTCAGATTGCTGTATTCAGGCGGCGCGGGATATTTCGCCACACAATGCATGATCGCAATTTCTGTGTTCCCCTCGCCGGTAATGGTTTGATAAGCCTCCTGAATATCTGAAATATCAGCGCCCGCGGTGGAAAAAATAATCGGGGTCTTCAGCCCCGCGACATATTTCAATAACGGCAGATGGTTCAGCTCGTAGGAGGCGATTTTAAAGGCTGAAGGGGAAGTCGCATACAGTAAGTCGGCAGAGCCTTCGTCACATACTGTGCTTAAAAACAGCACGCCTTTTTTCTTACAATATTCAAGCAGCGGTTCGATCCACTCGGCGGGCATTTCCATTGATTGCACCAAAGAAAAAATAGAGACGTTTTTTCCCGCAGCGGTTTTGTACAAGCCGGGGTCTTTCTGATACATTTTGTCAGCCTGAAACATTTGGAACTTGACCGCGTCCGCGCCGGCCTCACTGGCCGCATCTATCAATTCAAACGCCTGGCTCAGTTTTCCGTCATGATTAATTCCGGCTTCGGCGATGATGAATACGGGCGAACCTTCGCCGATTGACTTCGTTCCGATTTTGCATGATGCCATCAGTCCGCCTCCTTCCCGGGCCACACATGATAGTAGTAATAGGACGCATCCGCTTTAAATCCCATTCTTTCATACAGGCGGATGGCTCTTACATTGTGGAGCTGCGTTCCCGCTGATACAGTCTTATGCTGAAAGCGCAATGATTGTTCAATCACGTGCGCCGCTAAATGGAATCCCGCTCCTTTTCCTTCAAAGCCTGGCTTTACCGCCATCAGATCAAGGACGAATTCATCGCCTTTAGACAGCCCCTGAACAAAGCCCACGGTCTCTCCCTTATATGTGGCGGCGAATTGTAACGAAGCTCTGCCTCCCGCGTTATTCCGCGCCCACTCTTCAAACAGGCGGTTTGCACTTTCATAGCTGAGGCGGGGATCTTGGTAATACCTGCTTTTTGTAAAGGCGTCGCGGGCCAGCCGGCTGATCGCTTCCATGTCGCCGGGTCCGGCTTCTGTAATCTCAAACGGCGGCGTGCTGTTATATACACGCACCGGGCTGACGAGCTTGAGCAGACTCCCTACAAAATAAGCGTTCGGAAGCTGCTGAACGACCTGCATCGCGCCGATATCTTCAGCCGGTATTTTAATAAATATAAAATCAGTGCCTGCCGCCCGCCTTGCCGCGTAAAATTCCTGAAACAGCCTTTTGAGCTGACCGGTGCTGTTTGCGGCTGCAAGCTTCACATTGATGATATTTTTTCGGAACAATTGACTTTCCCACGAAGAGTTTTCATATAAAATCACGCCTTGAAGGCTGTTTTCTTCCAATAAACAGAGCGACGATTCATAGGCTTCCGGCTGGATGCCCTTCTGATGCAGGAAGGCATGAATCATGTCCTGAGCAAGATTTTCCCTCAGTCTGTACACCTAATCAGCCCCTTTGACGATATCCGTAACGGCTGCAATGACGTATTCAACGTCGTCATCTGTCATTGACGGATAAAGAGGGAGTGACACGGTGCGGTGATAATACGCTGCCGCGGCCGGAAAGTCAGTTTCCTTATATCCGTACGTTTTTTGATAATACGGATGGAACGGAACCGGAATAAAATGAACACTTGTGCCGATATGATATTGGTCTTTTAAAGCGGAAATCAGATCGTTCCGGCTGACCCCGGCCTCCTGCTCCTCTATTTGAAGAACATACAGATGCCATGCATGCCGTCCGTCATCACTGACATGCGGGATGGTCAGCCCTTTCATGTGTCTGAAGGCGTCTTGGTAGCGGCTCGCAATGTCGGCTCTTCTTTGCTGCATGCTGTCAATCCGTTTCAGCTGATGAAGCCCAAGCGCTGCCTGAAGATCAAACATATTCATTTTATAGCCGGGCGTTTCGACCTCGTAGTACCAGCTTCCGTTTGAAGAATAGCGGTTCCACGCGCCTTTGCTCATGCCGTGAAGGCTGAGCACCCTGATCTGATCGGCAAGCCCGTCATCGTCCGTCGTCAGCATGCCGCCTTCACCGGTTGCCAGGTTTTTTGTCGCGTAGAAGCTGAATGCCGTCGCATCACCGATTGATCCGATCATTTTCTGTTTATAAGTGGTATACACGGCATGTGCGGCATCCTCTAAGACAAATAACTGATGCTTTTCGGCAATGGCCAGAATCTCATCCATATCACACGACTGGCCGGCGAAATGAACGGGTACAATCGCCTTTGTCCGCGGGGTGACGGCCGCCTCAATTTTTTTAGGGTCCGCATTCAGCGTAAGCGGATCGATGTCAACAAACACCGGAACGGCGCCTGTGTGCACGATTGTATTGGCTGTAGAACTGAACGTCACGGCAGACGTGATGACCTCGTCGCCGGGACCGATCCCTTTCGCTTTCAGGGTCAAAAACAAAGCGGCGGTACATGAGTTCAGCGCGATCGCGTGCTTTGCCCCCGTCCATGCGGCAAAGGCTTTTTCAAACGCCTCTACTTTCGGTCCCTTTGAAAGCCAGCCCGATTCAAGCGTATCAATAACCTCCTGAATTTCGTCCTTCCCGATCATGGGCAATGAATAAGGAAGAAAAGCTGATCTTTTTTGCACCATTTTCTTTGCGCTCCTATCTTTTTTATGAAGGGTCAACCCGTCTGAAGCTGACTCCGGTTTTTTCCTGAAGCACTTGGCATAAAGCGGCAAGCGAATCCTGAACCGGGTAGTTCGCGGCGACAAAAGCACGGCGCGCCTGTTCCGCTTTTTGATATTCCGCGGGGCTTTCGCATATCCGGATTAATTCCTGAGCGAGTGCCTGCGGGTCCTCAAAAACAAATTCTCCAAGTGAATGATAATAAGGGTATCGGCGGGTTCCCGCTGATTTTCCGATCAGCACGGGCTTTTGAAACAGCATCGCTTCAAGACCGACCGTTGATGTCTGTGTCACCGCAGTGTCAACATACGGGAGAATATCATACAGCTCCATCTCTTTTTTGATGATTTTTCCTGCTTTATATTTCCGCAGCACCTGATTGTAAGCATCCAGCTTGTTTTTGCCGATTTCCCACGGATGCGGTTTAATAATGAGCTGCATGTTCTTTTGGCCGGCAAGCTTTTCAAGCACGCCCGTATAAAATTCATCAGAAAACGGCTGCGTGGCGATCAGCACCGTCCGCTGTGACGGGAGAAAAGAAAGTTTGCGGTAAAACGTGTCTTGATCTATCGGCTCTCTTGAGAAAATCTCGTCGAAACGGGGATGCCCCGTGATGATGATTTGTTCATCCCTGCAGCCTTTTGCTTTATACCACTCCGCTTCATAAGCCCCGAATACAGCCTGATAGTCCGTAAATACGGGCAGAAACGCTTCATCTCCCATGAGCGCTCCGTGCTGCAGACAGATGCTGACGGCGTTTTTTTTCGCTGACATCAGCGCCAGCACACGGCTGTAAATATCCTCCGCCGTGCCGACTACAACGGCGGAAATCTTCTCGGCCGTAAACAAAATATCAACGGCGTCAATCGCTTCAATAAATAATGGAATGTCTTTATACAAACGTTCCTGAAATTCTCTGTTTCCGAAAGCGGGATGGCTGTGAAGCTCTTTCAAAATGGAATGGGCTTTTTCAATATAAGGGACGGGGTTCCCTTTTTGCCCCATTCCCGTCAGCTCCAATTTGCAGATAACGGGCAGCCCGTAATGGTCAGGCAGACTCCATCTGGCCAGTACCGCTGTTTTTGCCGGATCAAACTGCCGGTAGTTTCCCTCGGTGAACCGAAGATGATCGAAATGCAGAATGACTTTTCCGTTTACCGGTTTCTCATCTGTTTTCTTAATGTTTTGCCTTTTTTGATCATAATATGGCTGTATACCGGCTTCAGGAATATGCTGATCAGCCGGACCGAAAAGCTCTGGGTTCTGCTCCATGCTCTCCCGAAGCGCCGGACTGATATATTGATAAAAATTACTGATCAATGCGAGCGGGATGTCTTTGTAGCGAAGTGACTGAAAAAGGTCAATATACTGCCGGTACAGCACCCAATAATTCGCTAAGTATGCCGACAAGCCCTCACCCCTTTCCAAGCTTTTTTAATGATTCTCTCAGCTCCCGGCACGTGGTCTGCTGCGGAAGGCTGTTCACAAACTCGTTTTTCTCCGCCGCGAAAAGCTGATAATGGATGGATTGATCGGTAATATAATTGATATCAAGCTCCTCAGAAATCGGGTAAAACGGATAAAAATGATTCACTCTCCAGAAGAAACGGGCGTCACCGATCCGGTAAAACGCGGGGCTTTCATCCCAATAGGAACCGAATGCCGATTTGACCTGTTCCAGCACGGAAAACCGGTGCATGACCGAACAATGGTCAATGGCGCACGGCGCGTTCCACACGATCCGTTCGGCGGGCCTGGCCGTCTCCTTCACCGTCTCTTTCCGCTGATTCAGATGATAGGTTTTGGAACTTGAATACACGACGGCTTTTTCCGGGTCTTCATCAAGCTCTTTCACCATTTTCTCAAGCCGTTCCGGCACATACGTGTTGTCGTCGGTCGCATACGTCACGTACTCGCCCTCCGCCATTTCTATTGCCTGATTAATCAAGGCGGCGTAGCGTGTTTTTTCCGTTCTTTCTTTGACGCCCGATACATCGCTTTGATAAAACCGGACGCGGTCATCCGTGAGAAAAGGACGTATTTCCGCCAATGTCGCTTCATTTGAGTTGTCATCCATAATGAACAGCTCAAAGTCCGTAAACGTCTGAGACAGAATACTTTTAATAGAGCGGGCCACATAGTCACTTTTGTTATAGCTCGTCATGATCACTGACACTTTAGGCAACTCGTCACCCCCTTTTCGCACCTGAAACTACCGCTATCATATGTTCATTATGCGGAAGATGCGATAGGAATACAGACTATTATGTGAAAAGTCAGCATTGCGCGCACAAAAAAAGCCGGCTCTGATGTCCGGACTCATTGGAGCGTATTTTCTTTTTTCGCATAAATCTTTCTGCGGGCTCATATGGTGGAATAGATAAAAACAGCAGCTTCTCTGTCGGCTGTCTGATACTTGTCAGGAGGTTTCAGCATGAAGAGGTTTTCATCAAAGGAGGAACAATATGAAACCGAAAAAGAATCAATATCAGCAAATGCAAGGGATGGGGATGGGAATGGATATGCAAGGATACCAGCCGCAGCTCGGGCCTAATCCTTATCCGCAGCCTCAGGGCGGCCAAGGATCGCAAATGATGCCGATGCAGCAGCAAATGACAATGCCGATGCAGCAAGGCCAGCAGGGCTTCGGCGGGGGGTTTCCCGGCCAGCCGCAGCAGCAGGGCCAGCAGGGCTTCGGCGGGGGGTTCCCCGGCCAGCCGCAGCAGCAGGGCGGCGGCAGCTTTCAGATTCCGTCAGGTCCATCATCGTCACAAAACGTTCCCGGCATGCTGCCGATTGAAGAGTCATACATTGAAAATATTCTGCGGTTGAACCGGGGCAAAACGGCGACGATTTATATGACATTTGAAAACAGCAAAGAATGGAATTCAAAGATTTTCCGCGGTGTGATTCAGGCGGCGGGACGTGACCATATCATCATCAGCGATCCGAAAACGGGCACCCGCTATCTGCTTCTGACCATTTACCTTGATTACATCACGTTTGATGAGGAAATCGCTTATACTTATCCGTACTCCATGTCTTCTTATTCTCCGAGATAAATCAAAAAGCCAATCGCTCACTTGACAGAGGATTGGCTTTTTTTCTTTATAAATATTTGACGGCCGCGACGATAATCATAATCCAAGAGATGATAAACGCCACGCCGCCGAGCGGTGTAATCGCGCCGAGAATGGAAATCTGCGTCACGCTCAATACGTACAAGCTTCCTGAAAACAGAACGATGCCCGCAAACATCAGCCAGCCCGCAACAGAAACGCTTGCTGCGCCAGAGAGCTTTTCGGCCAAAAACGCGACAGCCAGAAGACCGAGCGCGTGATACATATGATATTGCACGCCTGTGTGCCACACCTGCAAATATTTATCGGGGATTTTCCCTTCAAGCCCATGCGCGCCGAAAGCGCCCAGCGCCACGGCCAATAAAGCGTTAATCGCACCAAGAATAATAAACACTTTCATCTATTTTTCTCCCGCCTTTTCGTTAAAGTTTCCAATTCAATCATAACCCAACATCGGCAAAATTCAACGTCCGTCATCCGATGACACGAGATTGTCGGATTTTTTCTTTTTGATAAGCTGGATTCGGTCAATCGCTATCGCCAGCAGCGTCCCGAGCACAAGGCCGTTGCTTAAGAGCGAAATCAGGATCGGGTGCATCCCTGATAACGCGCTCTCCGGCACAAACATTACGCCGACCCCCGTCAGGAGCGCCAGACCGATAATGGAGCGGATTCGTTTTTGCTCCGCTTTCTCATAAGAGTCAAACTCCGTAAAGGCAAGACCCGCCATCGTGGAGAAAACGACGAAGTTTACCGCAAAGCCGACCGGTGAGGGCAGACTCGCAAACGCATTCATAAATAGCGGGATCATACTGATGATCATGACAAATACACTTCCCAAAAGAAACGGCTTTTTCGAAGGAAGCTTCGTCGTCTCAATAAAACCGGCCGCCCCTGAAATCGGTACAGGCGCAATGCCCCCTGACAGTCCGCTCAAGAGGTGGCTGATCGAAGCCGCAAACCCAGCCGGACGCTCACGCCGCTTCCCAACGGTGCCGCCGAATTTTTTCACCGCCGCTTCTACAACCCGGATGCTCGCGAGCATGTTGACAATCAAAAGCACGGTAATGAAGAGTGACGTAATGATCAGGCCGCTGTCAAACACGGGTTTTCCAAACGGAAAAAGAGCCGGCAGCTGAATCACGCGGTCCGGTATTTGAATCGGTTTGGCAGCGCCGAAGACGGCGAATAAGATCCATCCGCCGGCAAGCGAAAGGAGAATCGCATACTGTCTTAAGAACGTAACATTCGATCGGGACATGATGAACATCGCCGCCGTCACAACCATGGCGAGCCCGAATACAAGGCCGTCGACGCTGTTTTTTAAATAGCCGATGCCTAAAAGGCCTTTCACAATCGGCTGACTCAGCTGCATGACCAACAGCAGCAGATACACACCGGTCACAACCGGCGTAAACAGCACGGCCAGCCGTTCAATCACTTTAAAAAGGCTGAACAAAAAGAAAAAGACAGCGCTTAATAACAGCGCCCCCTGCAGCGCCCGCAGCGTCTCGCCGAATGTCGCAAACACCGTGCCCGTCAGTCCGCCGTAAATCGTATATACGCCCCACCATAAGCCTGCCGGGCTTTCATTAATCGGCAGACGATGTCCCTGGAGACATTGGATGACCGCGGCGACGCCAAGCACAAAAAATGTGCTCTGAATCAATGCGGCAGAATCGGCATGGTTCAAGTGAAATGATTGTGCGATGGCGACAGGAACTACAATCGCAGCCGCAATCATAAATGCCGTCCATTGCAAACCCCCGAGTATCAGTTTCAAGTCAATCAACCTCTCCTGTTAAAAATCGAAAATGGAATCCCCGTTTCCGTCTTCCTCATGTTCGTCTTTCGCTTTTTTCTGATATTGGTTCAGCCCGGCGCTGCCCATCATTTTTTCAAGCAGCAGCGGGTCTGTCGAAGGAGACGCGGAAGGTTTCGGCGCCGCTTTCGGAATCGGATTCTGCACAGGCTCCGGAGCGGTGTGCGTCTGAGTGCCGAGCACGACATCACACAGAGAGCGGATGGCGGCCGCGTGCATTTTGACTTCCTCGGTGCGGGTCGCTGTTTTCGCCTGCCTCAGTTCTTCTTCCATCTTCTGAATCAAAGCAGAGATATGTATGTTCATGAGTAAATCCTCCAGCAGTAATTTGTCTTCTTCCTGCATTTTATCAAATTTCTGAGTGAATCGCAGAATTGAGTTTGTTATTTTTTCTGACGGCATACCGCCCGGAACGTCCAAAAAGACGCTTCCGCCGGGCGGAAGCGCCTCAAAAAAAAACGTTTATTGCGGCAGGTCGGGGATGCACCAATCGATCGGCTGCTCCCCCATTTTTTCAAGGGCGGCGTTTGTACGGGAAAACGGTCTGCTCCCGAAAAAACCGTTCCTTGCCGAAAACGGGCTCGGATGAGTCGATTCAATAATAATGTGTTTCGATGTGTCTATGCGCTCTTTTTTCATCTGCGCGTGACGCCCCCACAGGATAAAGACAATCGGCTTCTCTCTTTCATTCACCACATCAATGATGCGGTCGGTGAGCCGCTCCCACCCCTTGCCTTTGTGGGAATTGGCCTGACCGCGGCGAACCGTAAGCACTGTGTTTAACAAAAGCACTCCCTGCTTCGCCCAGCTGACGAGTGATCCGTGGTTCGGTACGGAGCAGCCGATATCGTCCTGAAGCTCTATGAAAATATTTTTCAAAGACGGCGGCTGTCTGACCCCGGGCTGAACGGAAAAACTAAGCCCGTGCGCCTGTCCTGGCCCGTGATACGGGTCCTGTCCGAGAATGACCGCTTTTACATCCTCATAGGGCGTATAATGCAAGGCGTTAAAAATATCATGGCTGTCAGGATAAATCGTTTGGCTGCTGTATTCTTGTTTCAGCATTTCTCTCAGCTCTTGATAATACGGTTTGTCAAATTCATCTTTCAGCTGATTCCACCAGCTGTCCTTTAAAAGCTGTTTCAAACTGTCCGTCCCCCTTATGAACTGTGCAGTCTTGAATGGACGGGCTTTCCGTCCCACACAATGTCAGTCGGCGCCTCCCGCCTCTTCATGTCCGGCTCTTCAAGAAGAACCGCGAAGTTTTTCGTCGGGAGCTCCCCAAGCCCGTGCTTTTCACTTAACCGGTCTAAGTACCGCTTCCGTTTGCCGCCGAGATCCGCGGACTGATTGCCGCCTCCCTCAAAAAACGCATATATGACGCTCGCGCAAGGAACACGCTTCACACGGTGCTGTTTCGCGGCGCGCAAATAAAAGTCCCAGTCCCAATAATTATGGACATCCGGATCAAAATACCCTAACGTGTCATGCAGAGAACGCCTGTACATGCTGCCTGACGGAACGTACGTGGAAAACACCCGCATATCCGCATAATCCGCCGTATAGGCGAACGGCTTTCGTGACACCGGGTATCTCGTGCCGCCCCGTTCTTCAAATGACACAATTTCCGCGTCAGAATGGACAAAATCCGCATCAGCAAGTGCAGCCGCCATTCTTTCCAAATGGCCCGGCGTAATGAAATCATCATCATCGCACAGCATGATACAATCACCCGACGCTTTTTTCACACCTGCGTTCCGCGCTTCCACATGTCCGGCATTCTGTTCTAAATCAATAATCTGAATCGGCAGATCGCTGTACAGCTGCTTCGCTTGTTCGACCGATTCCCCGGCATCATTTACGATGATCACTTCATAAGGCTTTATGGTCTGCATGGAAATCGACTCCAGCAGCTCACACAAAGCCGGAATCCGGTTATACGTGACTATGACAATTGATATATTCATGACCCGCTCCTTCTGCTTTTTTCTCATGTTCTATTAAAACATAAAGCGGCGGAGAGATCAGGGGGGATTTTTGATTTCGGCCCATTCAGAAACAAATCCAGGTCATGCCCGCCAGCAAAACGAGAATGATCAGAAGGTCTCCCCAAACAGTGCATACCGCCTTGGCATTAAGTCTGCCCGCCTCCATGGCGTTCCAAAGTTTTGATTGATAAACAGGCACCAACACCATCGCATAGCATGTGCACAAGCAGACAAAAGCCGGCGGGACAAGCGCACATCCATCCTCATGCCAATCATGAATCAGTTCCGGTATACTCACCCCGCTGTCAATGTACAAGTATAATATACCCGCCAGCGGAATGAGCGAACTGATCTGCAGCTCGAAAAGTTTCACCTTCCACTCACGCGCAAACGAAACGGCCCAAATCCATCCCAGCGCATAAAACAATAGAAGAAGCAAAATACTGAAAACAACAAAAATAGCGTCTTGCATCCCATTCAAAACCATAATAAAAAGACTCACAACGGGCAATGCAAGAACCAAGCCGCAGACGGTAAATACGGTAACGGTTATTTGGGCGCACGCGCCGTACATCCACGAACCTAATCTCATTTTAACACCCCTATATAGATTCCCTATGTATATAGTGAAAAAGATCAGGCAAGTCTCTGCCTGCCTGCGTAAAAACCTATTTTGCCGCAAAACGGAAAACATACCGTCACAACGGCGCATACTGCCGCAAAACTCGGTGTGACCGCCGAAGGAAACAGCCCAGCCGGAACCAGATTGAACAAAAAGACAAACATAAAACATAGATTCGGCACCATTGAAGCCCATACCGTCCGCTCAGCAAGCTTTTTGCCGCCAGCCCCGAACTCCTTGCCAGCTTGATAGCCGATTTGGAACCAATACAGCACATAACCGATCATAATCAGCCATACTGACACGGAAATTCCTTTCCACAGCGCGTCAACAGCGGGATGAATCCTCCACGCGTGCATCATCGTAATCATCGCCCCCATCACAAAAAGACCGCAGTTGCAGAACAGATAAAAGAACATAAAAGTCCGCGCGGGCACCGCCGAAGCTTTTTGAAAAGCAGAGATAATCTCAGACGGAGTCCCCACTTCCCGCAGAATAAGCGCCATCGCTTCGCTTTCGGTTTTGCCTTTTTCCAGATGATCACATATGGCATGATGAATATGGCTTTCGATTTCTTTTAATAATTCACGGCTTCCGGCCTTGCCTTCCAGCCCTTTTCTGATTTCCTGCACATAAAGGTCTTTATCCATTCTGCCCGCCCCGCTTCAGCATCCGGTCCATCAGAGCAGAGAACAGATTCCATTCCTTCGTCCGTTCGGCTAGAATGTTTTTTCCTTCATCGGTGATCCGGTAATATTTTCGGTCCGGCCCTTTGGTCTGCTTTTCCCAGTAAGAAGAAATATAGCTTTGGCGTTCAAGCTTATGAAGCGATGGGTACAGCGTGCCTTCCTTCATTTGCAGTTCATTCCCGCTTCTTTTCTCCATTTCTTTCACTAGTTCATACCCGTACATGGGCCGTTCATTCAGCAGCGTCAGCACCAGAATGACCGTGCTTCCCTTTACAAGCTCCCTGTTGAGCATTTATTTTCTCACCCTTACCTAGTATTCTTATGTAGGTATTGTACGCACATCCCCTGCGGCTGTCAAATCATTCCTCCAAGCCTTCCGTATTGTGATCGGGAGAAAATCTAACTATAATGAGATATAAAACACTGATGGAGGCCATTGATATGTCAATGCACAAAGCACTTACTATTGCCGGTTCTGATTCCAGCGGCGGCGCGGGAATTCAGGCCGATTTAAAAACATTTCAAGAAAAAAACGTATACGGAATGACGGCTTTGACCGTGATCGTAGCGATGGACCCGGAGAACAGCTGGGATCATCAAGTATTTCCGATCGATGCCGATACGATTCGCGCACAGCTGGCGACGATTGTTGACGGAATCGGCGTAGACGCCATGAAAACGGGAATGCTCCCTACCGTGGAGATCATAGAGCTTGCGGCGAAAACGATTAAAGAAAAACAGCTGAAGAATGTCGTTATCGATCCTGTCATGGTCTGCAAAGGAGCGAACGAAGTGCTGTATCCGGAGCATGCCGAAGCGCTTCGCACCCAATTGGCGCCGCTGGCAACCGTCATCACGCCAAACCTGTTTGAAGCAAGCCAGCTGAGCGGTATGGATGAATTAAAAACAGTGGAAGACATGAAAGAAGCGGCCAAGAAAATTCACGAACTCGGCGCGAAATATGTATTGATTACAGGCGGAGGCAAATTGAAACATGAAAAAGCGATCGACGTGCTGTATGACGGAGAAACCGCGGAAGTATTAGAAAGCGAAATGATTGATACACCTTACACACACGGAGCCGGATGCACATTCTCCGCCGCCGTGACGGCAGAACTGGCCAAAGGCGCTGAAGTGAAGGAAGCCATCTATTCGGCAAAAGAATTTATCACCGCGGCAATCAAAGAATCCTTCCCGCTGAACCAATACATCGGACCGACTAAACATTCGGCGATGCGTCTTAGCGGAAAATAAAATAAATATCCCCCTCATGATCGAGGGGGATTATTTCATTTTTTTCGCGGATGACCGTAAAAACATCTCAATCGATTGCACAAACAGCGCATATTCCTTCATCTGTTCATATGTATGCATCAGCCGATCACTCCATTCATTGTGCGGCTCAGCCCTCTTGAGCATGCGATTCAGCTGAAGCAATACTTCTTTATATTCTTCCCGCTTATCTTCCACTTGCTCTGCGGCTTTGACAAGTAAACATTTCGGCGTCATCTTCTGATTTTTCAAAACTGAGAAAACAACTCCTTTTATTCCTGGAATCATAGTCTTTCGTTTGAAGAATAGCACAGATGGCATAGGTTTCACATAAGAAAAAAGAACGATTTTCTACAAAAGTGTCCAAATTGAGCCATTTATTTCCGTTTTTCCTACCGAAGTGACGGTTACGTCATCATTTCCCGGGAAAGGAAAATATCTGGCGCTGAAAACCTCTTCTCCATCATTCAAAAACAATTCGATCGAGGATGCATCCAGAAAGAGCTGCACGGAATCCACCTCGCTGATGGCGCAGCTTCTCTTTTCTTTTTCTTCTCCGCTGAAAGCGGTGCGCTCCAGCACAGCCAGCCCCTCTTCCTGATGAAATATAAACCGGGCCGCGCCCCGAATTGAGATTTCAAAACCGGATTCGCAAGTGATGTCTTCCAGCAGCACTTCAGCCCGGGACGCATCTTTCACCGGCAGGCTTACAGACGAGCACTCCAATTGAAGACGGCGCTTTTGCTCATCCGTGCGGCGTAATTTCATTTCCGGAAGCGGACGCTGTATGATTCTGCCGTTGGACAGTGACAGCTGTCTCGGCATCGTTAAGCAGTGAATCCAGTGATACGCATGTGTCGGATGTTTGTCCTCCTGCTGATCCGGAACGCCCATCCACGCGAACAGAATTCTCCGTCCCTTATCATCTTCCAGCGTCTGCGCCGCGTAAAAATCAAATCCTCTGTCAAGCTCCGTAAATTCACCGTGCTTAAATTCTGGCGGCTCTGTATGCAGCCTGCCGAGGAAATAGCCCGCCTGGTGACTGTTATGATATTTTATCCCGTCGGCTTCAAGCCCCTGCGGACATACGAGCAGCACGTCGGTTCCGTCAAGGGAAAACAGGTCGGGACATTCCCACATATAGCCGAATGACCCGAGACCGCCGGAGTCCGCCCCCGCAATCGCACCGAGAAACGTCCAATCCGTCAAATTCTCCGATATGAACAATACAGCGCTTCCGGTGAGCTTTTCCGTCTGCGCGCCGAGCACCATGTAATACGCTCCGTCTTTCTTCCATACCTTCGGATCACGGAAATGAGCGGTATAGCCTTCCGGGAGACGCGCGACGACTCCTTTTTTTTCAAATACGATCCCGTCTTCGGATACGGCGAGGCATTGGTACGTTTCCCGATTGCCTTCTCCGTCACGGACATTGCCTGTGTACATTAGGCAGAGGCGCCCGTCTTTTTCGATGGCGCTTCCGGAATAACAGCCGTTTTTGTCATACCACTCACCCGGCGCAAGCGCGATTTCTTCCTCTTTCCAATTAACGAAATCCTTCGTCGTCACATGCGCCCAAAATTTCGCGCCGTGCCCCGTATGAAATGGCTGCCATTGAAAAAACAAGTGATATACGCCGTTCCATTGGATCACGCCGTTCGGATCATTTAAAAGCCCGACCGGCGGCATAATATGATAGTTCTGGCGGTATGGATCTGACGCGGCTGTTTCTTGCCGCTTCTTTTTCGCTTCCTCAGCCTGCAGGCGCAGCTCTTGATCCGGTGTCCTCATTTGACGGCCTCCTTTTCTTTAGCTCCCATAATGTAAGCGGCAATAAACGCCGAGACAGAGGCGATGCCCATTCCGATCAGATAGTTTATTAGATTTCCTAAACCGAGCGGAGCCGTGATGGCAATCATCGGAATTCCGGTCAGACCGTAGGCATTGGCGGCGACACCGGTCACCACGACATAGGCTCCGCCCAGCGCTCCGCCGATCATTCCCGCGATAAACGGCTTGCGGTATCTTAGGTTCACACCGAAAATGACTGGTTCGGTTACGCCGAGAAAAGCGGAAAATGCGGCAGGCAAAGCGATTTCTTTCATTTTCGCTTTTTTCGTCAGGAAAAATACAGCCAGTCCCGCCGCGCCCTGAGCGACATTCGCCATCGACCAGATAGGAAGGATATAGTTTCTGCCCAAATCAGCGATGAGGCCGGCCTCAATCGCATGAAAGCTGTGATGCACACCGGTAAGCACAATAAGCGGATAAAGACCTCCGAAAAGCAGTCCGGCAACAATGCCCGCATGATCATACACATACGTCAGCGAGACGGTAATGCCTGATCCGATCGCCCTGCCAAGCGGACCGATTGCGATAAAGGTGATAAATCCCGTGACAATCACCGTGACAAACGGCGTGACCAATAAATCGAATGCGTGAGGCACAATTTTTCGCGTGCCCTTTTCCACTTTGCTCATAATGTAAACGGCTAACAGTACGGGGATGACCGTCCCTTGGTAGCCGAGCAGCGCAATGTCGAAGCCGAAAAGCTGCATAAAATCAGGCGGTACATCCGCAAGCCCCCACGGATTCAAAAGCGCCGGATGGATCATAATTCCCCCGAGCACGGCACCGAGAAAGGCATTACCGCCAAATTCCTTCGCCGCGCTGAACCCGATGAATACGGGCAGGAAGATAAACGCCGCGCTTGAAAACATGTCTAGAAGCTTAAACAGCGATGATTGTTCAGACACCCAGTGAAAAGCCTTCATCATGCCGAGCAGCCCCATTAAAAGTCCGCTTGCCACGATAGCCGGAATGATGGGAACGAATATGTTAGACAGTGTTTTCGCAAATCTTGCGGCCGGATTCAGCTTTTTTTTCGCTGCGTCCTGATGTGTCTCACGATCCTCCCGCTCCAAATCGGCTTCTTTTGAAAAAGCGTCATACACTTTATTCACGAGGCCGGTGCCGAATATAATCTGATATTGCCCCGAGCTGCTGAAAGCCCCTTTTACTCCTTCTGTCTCTTCAATGCCGGCCTGGCTGATCTTCTGTTCATCTTGAATGACGAGCCTGAGCCGTGTGGCGCAATGTGTCGCGCTGATGATATTTGATTTCCCTCCGATGTGTTTGATAAGCTGTTTTGCCGTTTCTTGATAATTCATTATGTATCCCCCTTTCTAAAATCAAAAAAGACCTAAAATTCGCCAACGAAAAAGGTCAGCATGATCCCTTTTTCATGTACGCAAATTTTAGGTCTTGCCTGCATTACCAGTCACAATCCCGCCGGATTCAGTTTTTTTAATGCGCTTTCATTCTATTCCATGATAGCGCTTTCGTCAATATGTTTTCAAAAAAAAAGTCTGTTTCTCGAAACAGACGCGTTATTCCGGGTTTTTTTGCAGACGCTGGACATGCAGCGTGATATAGCCGGCCTCGGATTCCGGCAGTTCCAAATCATATTCATTTTTTAAAAACGCCGCCAGTTCAAGCGCACACCGATAAGCAAACGGATACTTTTTTTGGATGAAATAAAGCATCTCCTCGTCCATGGAATGGAGTGCTTCATTTGAGTCCAACCGGCTGACCGCATACCGCAAGTGCGTGACGAGGCGCTGATAGGAAATACTGTCTTCATCCACCTTCTGTTCGAAAAAGGATTCGATCTTTTCGATCATTTCTTTGATCATGGTTGTATGCTTCATCGCCGAATACATGCTTTTGGCATCCGCCTTGGCAGTGTGGATATGAAGCGCGATATACCCCGCCTCATCATCAGGCAATGATATACCGAGGGTTTGTTTCACGTGCTCAACCGCCCAGCGGCCGATCTCATATTCTTTTTTATAAAGCGCCTTAATTTCATGAAGCAATCGGTTATGCACCTGAAGGCCGTTTTGAATCCTTTCGATCGCAAAGGATAAATGGTCCGCCAGCGCAATGTGGATGTGATCGTTCAAAGGTGCCGCAAGCTCTCCCTCCGCATGGCTGATGATATCTTCAGCCGCCTCTATATGCTCTTCGGGAAGCGTTTCTAACACTTGTTTGAACTTTTCATTTTCGTCGTGCACGACAAATATTTTTTCAATTTTATGCTTTTGAATCACATCATTTTTTCTCTTTTGAAAAGCGATTCCGGGACCCATTACGATCTTTTCCCGTCCGTCTTCTTTTATTAACGCCGCATTGTTGTTTAATACTTTGTCTATTCTCAAGAGGTTCGCTCCCGTTCATATGTTTAGTGGGATTGTACCCTCTTTTTCATATGATGTAAAGGTGCCGGACCCGCGCGCTCCCGTTTCGGCAATTCTTTGCGGACAGGCATCCATCGGTTTTTATCCAGCCTGCCGCGGGCCGATTTCGTTTCATCGGTCAAATCCGCCGATCGGACACGGCTCACAAACGAAAAAGCCCCAGCCGTCCGCTTCGCTTTCTTATGATAAGCCGCTTGGTTTCCGTACACGGCGGCTAATGGATATCTTCCGTTACCCGGCGCCATCCAGTTCATCAGAAAGACCATCCACACCCGTAAAGATACTAGCAAACGTTTCATTGCAAATCATCCCTCCGCTTCTTTTTGACAGACAGCTTGTTCGCAGGCCTGTTTTTCTCTCCGCTTTAACGGAAAAGGCGGCCGATCCTTCTCCGCTAAAAACTAGCGGGTCTAGCAACCCTATGACTCTATGATAGACGCGGCCGGGCGAATTGTTTGTCACAATATGAGTGAAAAAACAAACTAGTTTTCAGAAGTTTTGTTGAAAGCTGATGGAAATGACCTGAAAAATGGAAAAGCCGATAAAAAAAGTTATACACACTTTATCCCTTGGTTAAGCACAGCTTAAACACAGTGTATATCCACATATCCACAAACTCGGTCTATATTTTGTATAGGAACATTCGTTCCCAACAATATATATACACAAATTTATTCAGTTATACACAGGATTCTGTGTATAACTCCCTCCTTATTCACAGACCAATTTCCATAAATGAGTCATATGTCACAAGGATTATTTTGAATTTTCAAGAAATATATACTAGATTTCTAATTTAGATAAAGAAAAAGGGGGAAACACGATTGAAAAAAGGAATCATCCGTTATCTGCTTCCGGCTTTTGTCTTATCCTTTACCTTATCCACAAGTTCACAGGCTGCGCCGGCTTCAAAACCGCAAACTCCTGATCTTGAGAAGGCTGAGGTGTTCGGTGACATTGATATGACCACCGGCAAACAAACGACAGTCATCGTGGAGCTGAAGGAAAAGTCACTGGCGGAAGCAAAGGAACTCGGCAAAGCACAGACAAAAAGCAAGCTGAAAAGCGAACGCTCAAAAGTGAAAAAGAAAGCGCTCAAAACCATTAAACACGGAAAAATCAACAGGGAATATGAGCAAGTGTTTTCCGGCTTCTCCATGAAACTCCCGGCAAATGAAATCCCCAAACTGCTGAGTGATCAGGATGTCAAAGCGGTTTATCCGAATGTCACCTATCATACCGATCAGCTCAAAGATAAAGACATCACCCTATCTAAGGATGCCGTGTCTCCGCAGATGGATGACAGCGCGCCTTATATAGGGGCAAATGACGCGTGGAAGCTCGGCTATACGGGGAAAGGCGTCAAGGTTGCCATTATTGACACCGGTGTCGAATATAAACACCCTGACTTAAAGAAAAATTTCGGACAATATAAAGGATACGATTTTGTGGATAACGATTACGATCCTGAAGAAACGCCGTCCGGTGATCCGAGAGGCGCGTCGACTGACCACGGAACCCATGTCGCGGGCACGGTAGCGGCAAACGGAACGATTAAAGGCGTCGCGCCGGATGCTACACTCCTTGCCTACCGTGTGCTCGGTCCGGGCGGAAGCGGAACAACAGAGAACGTCATCGCCGGCATCGAACGCGCCGTACAGGACGGAGCGGATGTCATGAATCTTTCTCTCGGCAATTCTGTGAATAACCCAGACTGGGCGACAAGCACGGCGCTTGACTGGGCGATGTCAGAAGGCGTCACGGCCGTTACATCAAACGGAAACAGCGGGCCGAACAATTGGACCGTCGGCTCTCCGGGAACGTCCAGAGAAGCCATCTCCGTCGGAGCGACCCAGCTGCCGCTGAACGAGTACGCCGTCTCCTTCGGTTCCTATTCCTCAGCTAAAGTAATGGGCTACAACAAAGAAGATGACATAAAAGCACTGAATAAAAAAGAAATAGAGCTCATAGAGGCGGGTATTGGCGAGCAAAAGGATTTTGAAGGCAAAGATCTGAAAGGAAAAGTCGCTGTCGTCAAACGGGGCAGCATCGCCTTTGTGGATAAAGCCGACAACGCCAAAAAAGCGGGCGCGATCGGTATGGTTGTGTATAACAATGCCCCGGGAGAAATTGAAGCCAACGTACCGGGCATGTCAGTGCCGACGATTAAGCTTTCATCAGAAGACGGCGAAAAACTCGTCAGCCAATTAAAAGCGGGCGGCACAAAAGCGACATTCAATTTATCCGTGGCTAAATCGCTCACTGAACAAATGGCAGACTTTTCGTCACGCGGTCCGGTTATGGACACGTGGATGATTAAACCTGACGTCTCCGCTCCCGGCGTAAACATCGTCAGCACCATTCCGACCCATGATCCGGCCGACCCGTACGGCTACGGATCGAAGCAGGGAACGAGCATGGCTTCCCCGCATGTAGCCGGCGCAGCTGCCGTCATCAAGCAGGCCAAACCGAAATGGAGCCCGGAACAAATAAAAGCCGCTCTCATGAACACGGCGGAAACCTTAACGGACGCGGACGGTGACGTATACCCGCATAATGCGCAAGGCGCCGGAAGCATCAGAATCATGAAGGCGATCAAAGCAGACTCCCTTGTCGCCCCGGGAAGTTATTCTTACGGAACGTTTATGAAAGACAAAGGCAATGAAACGAAAAAAGAAACCTTTACGATTGAAAACCAATCGTCCATCAGAAAATCATATCAGCTCGAGTACTCTTTCGACGGCACGGGCATTACCGTTTCGGGCACAGACCGGGTCGTGATCCCCGCTCATCAAACCGGAAAGGTCAAGGCGAAAGTAAAGGTCAATGCCAAAAAAGTAAAGGCAGGCACCTATGAGGGAACCGTCACAGTGCGTGAAGGCGGAAAAACAGTCGCAAAAGTGCCGACACTGCTGATTGTAAAAGAGCCGGATTATCCGCGCGTGACGTCAATCGACGTGCAGGACGGCACAACGCAGGGAACCTACCAAATTGAAACCTATCTTCCGGCGGGAGCCGAAGAGCTTGCCTTCCTTGTATATGACAGCAATCTTGACTTTGTCGGCCAAGCCGGCATCTACAAAAAGCAGGATAAAGGCTATCAATATTTCGACTGGAACGGCAAAGTCAATGGTGACACCGCACTGCCGGCAGGAGAATATTATATGCTGGCCTATGCCGCGAACAAAGGGAAATCAAGCCAGGTGCTGACTGAAAAACCTTTTATCATCGAATAACCGAACAACCCTGCTGGAGCATCAGCAGGGTTTCTTTCTGATCATTCGGCAAAAGCTTCTCGAAGCAGGCGGTATGACTGAAGTTTATCTTCAAAATGATGAGTAATGGTTACAGCCATCACTTCTTCTGTTCCGTATGCTTTACTGAGAGCCAGAATCTGTTCTTTCACTTGCAGCTTCGTTCCGATGATCATTCGATTCCGATTATCGGCAATTCGTCTTTGTTCATACGGTGTATACGTATTGCCGCGGACGATTTCGTAAGACGGTACGCCGTGAAGCGGAATCCCCTGTTCACCCGCAAGCAGCGTATAATCCATGACAGCCGCGAGTTCCTCCGCTTTCTCCTCCGTGTCGGCGCACAGCACAAACACAGCCACGGCCGTTTTTGGTTCTTTTCCTAATGCGGAAGGTTTAAATCTGCGCTTATATTGTGCTGTCGTGCTTTCTCCGCCTTCTCCATTAATAAAGTGAGCAAACATATAGCCTGCTCCCGTTTCTGCGCTCAGAAGCGCGCTTTCCCCCGATGAACCGAGAAGCCAGACTTCCGGCGCCGTCTTAATAAGGGGTGATGCGGTCAGATTCGGAAAACGGTGATTGTCATCAGCTGCATCATGCAAATACATCGCCAGCTCACGAATCTGCTGCGGATATTGATCAGCATTCCGCTTCCCGCCGTCATTCAGCGCCCATGATGCGATCGGCATTCCGCCCGGCGCTCTCCCTAATCCGAGATCGATTCTGCCCGGCGTCAAACCTTCAAGCACGCGGAAATTCTCCGCCACCTTATATGCGCTGTAATGCGGAAGCATGACACCGCCTGATCCTACACGAATCTCATTCGTTTTCGCCGCAATATGGCTGATCAGCACTTCAGGGCTTGAACCCGCCAACCGCTCTGAAAAATGATGCTCTGACACCCAAAACCTCTTATATCCGAGCTTTTCCGCCTCCTGCGCCAGTCTTACTGTATTCCGCAGCGCGCTTTCCGCGGAACTCCCTTCTGATACAGGAGATTGATCTAATATGCTTAATGAAATCATCACTGTCACCTCCTCAACATCGTACCACTGCTAAGCCGTTTTTTCTTTCTGTATGCTTATAAGCATCCCTGATGATAAACATTTATATACCTTGTTCCATTTTGTCGAAATATGTTACACGTGAAACATAAAAAAACCTCTCCCGGTCGGGAGAGGTTTTTTCTTAATTCTTTTGAAAACCTTTATCTTTTACATATTGATTTAAATAGGTTCTCGGTTTTTGTTTCATGAACTGCAGGATTTGATCAGACCACGTTTCAACCCGCTTGCCGTTTGTCCGTTTATCATAATAAGCGGAAATGGTTTCATCATATTCCTTCATATAACTGCGGAAGTGTTCTTCATTCGTATCGTACGTGTTTTCATGATATACGGCTTGTTTCGGCAGGCGCGGCTTTTGACCGGACGGATGAGCGGGATGACCGACTACCAAGCCGAACAGCGGCAGCACATGGTCAGGTGTTCCAAGCACTTCTGTCACCTGATCAAGTTCATTTCGAATGCCTCCGATATAACAAATGCCAAGTCCCATTGATTCCGCGGCAACACTTACGTTTTGTGCGGCAAGTGCGGCATCAATGACGCTGACCATAAACATTTCCGTATTCTCAAGAAGCTCGGTAATGTTTTCACCTTTTTCCTCAGCAAGTTTTTTATGACGGTACAAATCAGCGCAAAACACAAACAAGTGCCCGTTATTTTCGACGTAAGGCTGGTTTCCGGCCAGTGCCGCCAGCTTCCGCTTTTTCTCTTTATCGGTTACACCGATGATGGAGTAAGCCTGCACGTAACTGGACGTTGACGCCGCCTGGGCGCTTTTCACTAATGTATCTATCTCTTCTGCTGTCAGAAGCTCGTCAGTAAATGATCGGATCGACCGATGATTAAGTATGGTTTCGATGGTATTGTTCATATAAAAGCCTCCTTCTTTATATATCATATCCGAAAGGGAATCATGTCAAAAGCGAAATGCTCTAAACAAAAAAAGACAGCCCGAAAAACGAGCCGTCTCACATTAAGAATTGAACAAGTAGCTTTTATATTTCGTCAGCTGCACACTTGCGTTATATACGATCCCGAAGCTGATTAATGTAGAAAGCACCGAGCTCCCCCCATAACTGACAAACAGCAGCGGAATACCGGTAACCGGCATAATGCCGATATTCATCCCGATATTCTGGAAGGTGTGAATCACGATAAGTGCAGTAAATCCTACGCAAAAAAACGCTCCAAATCGGTTAAACGCATGCAAGCGGTCAATCAGCACCACAAGTCTGTAAATTAAAAAGAAAAACATGACAACCGCAATGGCGCAGCCTAAAAATCCAAAACTTTCACCCAAAATCGCAAAGATAAAGTCGGTCTGTCCCTCAGGTACGTACACCTTCAGATTATGAACGCCGTTTCCGGTAATGCCGCCCGATCCGATCGCCATAACGGCCTGATCCACCTGCCAGCTTTTATCGCTCTCTGCCTGAGTCGTTGCCGCACTGGAGTCAGACATCCACGATGTAATCCGGTTAATTTGATAATCCGCGATGCCGATTGAATTCGCCACATGGGGAAATTCAATCACGAGAACTAAGAAAAGGCCAAGCACAAGCGCGGCCGAACCGCCGATGATGGTGATCAGCTTCCAGTTTACACCCGACATAAACACCATCACCATAACGATAAACAGACAGATCGCACCCGTTCCGGCATCCTGCAAAACGATCAGCCCGAGCGGAATGACCGTCCATGCCGCAATTTTCAAGAGCAGATTCACATCTTCCCGAAGTGATCTTTGATCCTTCGGGCCCGCCTTCGATATAATGGACGCGACCATCATCATAATTCCTATTTTCGTAAACTCAGAGGGCTGGAGGGTAAAGTTTCCGATTTGAAACCAGCTCTTCGCTCCGTTTTTAATCGGCGCGATGGATTCCGGCGCCACACGCAAAAGGAGCAGTGACAGCACGCCGGCAATCAATACGTACAGACTCAGTTTCTCAAGCTGCTCTAAATCAAAGTACAGCAATAATCCGATGAATCCCGCACCTATAACATAGAAGACAATCTGTTTCATCCAGGCACTGCCTCCGTACTGCCCGAACTGTCCGGCCGCATAAATCGCCGCAACACTAATTATTAAAAACACACCAAATATAAAAATCAAATCCCCCTGATAATAGGGATTTTGCTGTTTCTTATATCGACTCATTCTATCCCGCCTTACATTTTCATCGGAAGTCACTATTGTTTATTATACATGAACACAGTTCAAGAAAACATGATGAGGTTGCTTCCTTTTTATTTTTTACGGTTTGGGGACTACACGACATATGACGTGTCAGAAAAGGAAATGTTTCGGTCATGATGAAACTTTTCCGATAAAAAACCCCTTCTCATCAGAAAAGGGGTTTCAGCTTATGTTTAACGTCATAAACAAGCTGTTCGGGTTCTCTTTATAATGTGCAAACGGATCACAATATTGAAACCCGGCTTTTTCATACAGGCGTCTGGCGGGGAGAAAAGCCTCCATAGAACCGGTTTCTAAGCTGATCCGCTGATAGCCCCGCCGCCTTGCTTCTTCAAGCATATGGCGGAGGATCCGGTTGGCTGCGCCTTTTCTGACATGATGCGGAGAGGTTTTCATTGATTTGATCTCACCGTGCCGGCTGTTTAGCTCCTTTAAGGCACCGCAGCCGAGCAGGATGCCGTTTTCCCTCGCACTCCAAAACGTAACGTCAGGCTGACGCAGCCGGTCCGCATTGAGCGCATGTATACTTTCCGGAGGAGAATGCATGGTCATGCTCTTCAGATGATCCTGCAAAAGCGCAATGACATCCGGTGCTGTGACATCTTCTTTCCTTACGTCCACTTCAAACCACCCTTGCTGTGCATGTTTCTTTGACCATAGCAAAGGTTCACAGCCTGCGCCATTCCATTGTCCGGAAATGTGACAGGGTATTTGGCCTTTCCGGTTTCTTGTACCTATCCAAAAATGAGGCAATAGTTGCAATACATTTCTCGAAAAAGCGGTATCAAAAATTGGAAAACATGGTATAATAATTGTAACAAAATGTTCAAAAAACGACCACAAAACAGACACATTTTATTCTCTGTATTTCATTTTGGAAACGCTCCCATAAAATGAAAGGAGACATGTAAGATGGACATGTTTTTTGCTTATTTACTGGTCGCAAGCGCAACACCCCTCTTTATCTGGCTGGATAACAAAAAAGTCGCTCTTTCGGCCATACCGCCAATTATTCTCATGTGGGTTTTCTTCTACTTTTACGCAACCAGCAGCCTATCCCCTCTCGGCCACACACTCATGATCATCCTGTTTGCCGCCAACGTCATCGTTGCCCATATCGCCGCCTTTATCATTTACGGCCTTCCGCGCCTGCGCCGGAGAAGAAGCCAATAAAGGCACAAAAAACCCTCTTCGCATAGACGAAGAGGGTTTCTTTTTATTCCTGATGTTCGGAATGTTGCTTCGCACCGCCAGGAGGGTTTCCATCCATATGGTCACCGTGATGGTAGTGCGCCGCAAAGATCCAGATGGAACCAAGGATGATAACAATCGCTCCGAAAAATCCGAAGAGCGTGTTTCCGACTTGAATTCCGCCGTTTTCGCTTTCTGTCATGTGCATGAACATGAGAAGCTGAAGACCGGCTTGGATAAATGCGAATCCGAAAATGATCCAGAGTTTTGCTGATGGGCTTAATTCCGTATATACCGCAACCCAAAGGGCCAGCAGGGTCAGAATAATAGACAACGCAAAACCTACGATATGCTTCCACGGAAAGTGGCTGTGTTCAGCAGATTTGTTTGCCATATTATAGTCCCCCCAATCCGATGAGATAGACGCCTGTAAAGATGAAGATCCAAACAACGTCTAAGAAGTGCCAGTATAAACTTGAGATAAAGATTTTTGAAGACGTCTGCGGCGTTAATCCGCGTTTCTTCAATTGCAGTAAGATGCCGGCAATCCAGAAGATACCGATCGTTACGTGCGTTCCGTGCGTTCCCAGAAGGACGAAGAATCCAGACCAGAAAGCACTTGTACCGAGAGATGCTCCTTCATGTACATAGTGGATGAACTCGTTAAGCTCACATCCGACAAAGCCCGCGCCGAGAAGAAGCGTAATGATCGTCCAAATGACGACGCCTTTTAAACTTCCGCGACGCATTTCATGAACAGCGATCCCGCAGGTGAAACTGCTGATCAGAAGCAGGAATGTCATGATCATGACAAGCTTCACTTCAAATAATTCAGCCGGTAAGACTCCTCCTGCTGTTCTTCTTTGAAGAACGAAGAAGGTTGCAAATAGTGTTGAGAACAACACAATCTCTGCCCCTAAAAAGATCCAAAACCCGAGAATATTGAGTCTGCCGGTTTCAGATTGATATTCCATAGGCGCGTTAGAATTGCCGTGTTCTGCATGTTCCATAAATCACGCCTCCTTTATTCGGAAATCTTTCTTTCCGTCTCTTTTATTTCTTCAACAGGTATATAGTAGCCATTGTCATATTCAAATGAACGAAGCACCATGCAAAGCAGAATGCCGATCAAGCCGACAATGCCCATCCAGAACCATTCAAATACAAGTCCGAAGCCTGCAATACCGAACGCCACTGACATAATAAGCGGTCTTCCGGAGTTGTGCGGCATATGGATTTTCTTGAACTTGCTTTCCGGATGAATATCCGTTTTGTCTTCTTTCAATTGCAGGTACGCATCTTGAGATTTCACTTCAGGAAGCACCGCAAAGTTGTAATGCGGCGGAATCGCAGATGAAGTCGCCCACTCAAGCGTACGTCCCACGCCCCATGAATCTCCGCTGATCTCGCGAGTAGAGTAGCGGAAGCTGTAGTAGATGTTGTAGCAAAGGATTAAGAATCCGACACCCATCATGAAGGCTCCGACAGTTGAAATAAAGTTCAATGCAGTCCATCCGTCATTCGGTCCGTAAGTGTAAATACGGCGAGGCATACCTTGCAGCCCCAAGAAGTATTGAGGGAAGAAACATACATTAAATCCGATCATAAAGATCCAGAAGAACCATTTTCCGATTCTTTCGTTCAGCTTGTGGCCGAACATTTTCGGATACCAGAAAATAAAACCTGCGAAACATGCAAATACCGTACCCGCGATCAGCACATAGTGGAAGTGAGATACGAGGAAGTACGTATTATGGTATTGATAATCCGCTGCAGCCATCGCAAGCATAACCCCTGTTACCCCGCCGATAACGAAGTTCGGGATGAACGCAAGCGCCCACAGCATCGGTGTTGTAAAACTGATTCGGCCTTTATACATCGTAAAGAGCCAGTTAAAGATTTTAACCCCGGTCGGAACCGAAATCGCCATCGTTGTAATCGAGAAGAAAGAGTTAACAGACGCACTGTTCCCCATTGTGAAGAAGTGGTGAGTCCATACAAGGAAACTCAGGACGGAAATGGCGATAATTGAGCCGACCATCGCTTTGTAACCGAATAACTGCTTTCTTGCAAACGCTGAAATAATTTCAGAGAAAATACCGAATGCCGGTAAGATAACGATATATACTTCAGGGTGTCCCCAAATCCAGAACAAGTTAGCCCAAAGCATCGGCATACCGCCGGCTTCCAGCGTGAAAAAGTGAGCGCCGAACAAACGGTCAAATGATAACAGCGCCAATGCCACTGTCAAAACAGGGAAGGCGAATACGATAATAACCATTGTAATCAGCGTCGTCCATGTGAACATCGGCATACGCATCAGCGTCATGCCTTTCGTACGCATTTTCAGGATCGTCACCATAAAGTTGATACCCGTCATCAGCGTACCGATACCGGCAATCTGAAGACCGAGCAGGTAGAAGTTCTCACCAGGCCCGGGACTCATGTCGTTGCTTGCCAGCGGCATGTAACTCGTCCAGCCTGCGTTCGGAGAACCTCCGATAACGAAAGAAATATTGAAAAGCATCGCACCTACGAAGAACGTCCAGAAACTCAGGTTGTTCAAGTAAGGGAATGCTACGTCGCGCGCACCGATCTGCAAAGGTACGACAACGTTGATCAGACCGATTAAAAACGGCATCGCCATGAAGATAATCATGATCGTACCGTGAGTCGTAAAGATCTCATTATAGTGGTTTGAGTCTAAAAAACTGTTATTAGGAAGCGCTAACTGGGCGCGCATCATCAAGCCGTCGACCCCGCCGCGGAACAGCATGATAACAGCAGAGATAATGTACATGATTCCAAGTTTCTTATGGTCTACAGACGTAAGCCATTCAGACCAGAGCCATTTCCACTTTTTGAAGTATGTGAGTACAACGATGATAGCAATAGTGGAAAGCGCAATGGAAACTTGTGCGCCCAGAATTAATGGGTCACCTGTTACAAAAAATTCATCCCATCTCAATTTCATTCGGGCTTCCTCCTTTCTTGTTCAATTTCAATCTTGTTTATCGTCGGATACTTTAAATTCGTTTTTCTTTACATTTTCCCACGGATCTGTTTTAGAGTGCGGTGATACGGCTTTGTAGCCAAGGCGTTTGCGCGCCTCCATCGCATATTCGGCATCTTGGCCGTGGTCAACGTATTTTAAGTGTGTAGAAGAGAACGTTAATTTTCCGACATTCTCCGGAAGCATCAGTTCGTCATACTTCTCTTTCGTCAGCTTTGGAGAATCGCTTTGGGCTTTTTTCACCCAGCTGTTAAAGTCTTTTTGCGTAACAGCTTTTACGTTGAATTTCTGGTCGGCAAAGTGTTCGCCGGTGAAGTTCGCGTTGCGGCCTTCATATGTTCCCACTTTGTCAGCCTGTAAGTATTGATCCATCAGCATTCCCGCCATCGCGTATTTTTGTCCCCCAAGCTGAGGAATCCATAGCGATGCCATTGAATCGGCTGAAGAAATTTTAAATAAAACCGGACGGTCTACAGGAATGTTCAGGTAGTTAACCGTCTCAATATCCTGCTCTGGGTAGCTGAATACCCATTTCCAGTCTACCGAAGTAGCATAAACAACAAGAGGCTCTTTATCCTTTGTCGCTTCAGGCGCTTTTTCTAACGAATATATCGTCTGTACGGTAGGCACAGAAAGTGCAATAACAATTAAAATTGGGATCACTGTCCAGACTACTTCTAAGAACGTGTTGCCGTGCATCTCGGGCTTGTAATTTCCGCTGTCTTTGCCTTTGCGGTCGCGGTATTTCACTAAAATGATTGTAAATAGTACGAATACGACGCCGACAATGAACAGCATAAATCCGATTGACAAGAGAATCAGATCTTTCTGCTGGTCTGCTACAGGTCCTTTCGGATCTAAAACGGAAATGTCGCTGCATCCGCCCAGTACGAAAACAACAGCCAACATCGCTAATAAAAGTAACGGTTTAAATGCTCTGAACAAGAAGATCACCATCCTTCCTATTGATGTAGTGAATCTGAAATGTACTTTCTCAAAATCTTTTCTCTATCTACCTTGTTATGCTATCAAAATCTGCCCTTATTAGCTTTATTTTTTTCTAAAGTTCATCTTTTTTTCGACCTAATGTCACAAAATCGTCAAAAAATGCATGAACTTTTTCCACTTGCGCAAATCAAACATAAAAAGTTTTAGATCATTTAGCATATATAGAGAAAAAAGATAGTGAGAACGAATAATACCAAATAAAGGTTTACCATAATAAAAATCGCTGGTCAACAAAAAGTTTCATTTTGTTAAACATTCTACAAAAGAAATATTTTTTCCTTTGCTCACACCTTTTCACACGGTTTCCATTTTAACGCAACGCATTGTGAAAAAAAAGACCGGAACGCGCCTTGAGTATGTTCATTATAAAAAACGCATTCATATGTTTAATATGGACAAAACGAAGGAAACATATAGGCATAAATAATAAAAAATAGGAAGTGATATTTATGAGTTTTATCGTATCTCTGATTGTCGCTATTATTATCGGCTGGATCGGAAGTTTATTTGTAAAAGGCAGTATGCCCGGGGGAATCATCGGGTCAATGATCGCCGGTCTGATCGGCGCATGGATCGGGCACGGACTGCTCGGCACATGGGGTCCTCACCTTGCCGGCTTTGCCATCATTCCGGCAATCATCGGAGCTGCGATCGTGGTATTCTTATTCAGCCTGATCGCCAGAAGCAGAGGATAAAAAAAAGCCTCGTCCCTTATGGGATGAGGCTTTTTTCCGGTAGAGCGCCCAAATGGCGGATAAACCGCCGGAAAGCCGCTCTGCCTTCTTCTGTCTGTTTAAAGACACCGGCATGCTCCAGTATCCGCGCAAAGGCATGGCCGATTTCCTCTTTCAGAATCTGTTCCGCGTTTTCTTTCGTTACCTTCCGCTTATGCAGCACACTGAGCGCCCAATCTTTATGCTTTGCCGCAGAAGGGTCTGCCGTTAAGACCGCTTCCGGGTCCGGTGAGCACAGCGCTTCAGCCGTGTATTTCATTTCTTGTTCAAGGCGGCCCGGCAGAATCGCAAGCCCCATTACCTCAATCAGTCCGATATTTTCTTTTTTCAGGTGATGAACTTCCTGATGGGGATGAAAAATTCCCAGGGGATGCTCATCAGAGGTGCGGTTATTTCTGAGGACGAGATCTAATTCGAATAAACCGTTTCTCCGCCGGGCAATCGGCGTAATTGTATTGTGCGGTGTTTCTCCTGAAAAGGCGAGGAGATCAGCCGCCTCATCGGAATAACCGCGCCACGCCCGCAGGATGGCATCCGCCGCGCCGGAAAGCTCAGACGCGCTCCCGCTTTGCAGGCGGATGACCGACATCGGCCACTTCACAATTCCCAACACCGTTTTCGGATAGTCAGGCAGCCTGTACCGGCTTTCTGTCTCCGCCCGCGCCATCGGGAATTCATAATTGCCCCCCTGAAAATGGTCGTGGCTTAAAATACTGCCGCCGACAATCGGCAGGTCAGCATTGGAACCGAGAAAATAATGAGGATACTGGCTGACGAATGACAGCAGCCGGTCAAACGTTTTTTTGCTGATCTTCATCGGTTCGTGCCGGTCTTTCAAAACGATGCAATGCTCCCGGTAATACACATACGGAGAAAATTGCAGAAACCACTGCTCATCGCCGAGAATTACCGGAATGACACGAAGGTTTTGACGCGCCGGGTGATCCGGTCTCCCCTCGTACCCGACATTTTCTTTACAAAGAACACATCTCGGATAATCGGATTGAGGCTGCTCTTTGGCAGCGGCAATTGCTTTCGGATCTTTTTCCGGTTTTGAAAGGTTGATCGTGATGTCCAGCTTTCCGTAAGCCGTCTCAGCCGTCCACCCGACATTCCGCTGTATTCTGTCCGAACGGATATAATACATATCCTCTGAAAATCGGTAAAACGCCTTTGTCGCCTGCTCCGGCCCGTGCACCGCCTTTGTTTCTTCAAAACGACGGACAATCTCGGACGGCTGCGGGGCAAAGCAGCCCATGATCTTCGCGCTCAGCAGGTCGCGATAGGTGTCTGTACCGGCTGCAATCCGGCCCGTTTCTGCCGCCCATTCATAAATCGGGGCCAATATGTCCGGCAATGATGCCGCCGATTCATTTTCTTTCTGTTCTGAAACCTCCGGATGGGTGATATGCAAAGCTTCATATAAACGGTTTCTTGTATATTCAATATCAAGATAGGAAATCAGCTCTTTTTGCAATCCGTACCGGATTAAACGTTCCACGTGCCGCTCAATTGCCATCGTCATCCCCCTTTAGTTCTCTCGCTCCGGCTCCGACATCCGCCGTGTAAAAGTCAGCTTTTCTCCCTGTCTTCTCCTCATAGCGGGCCCCTGCCGTTTCAATAAAATCCGAAACCGCATCGTCCTTGACGATACTGACTGTACAGCCGCCGAAACCGGCTCCCGTCATCCTTGATCCGATCACCCCGCCGTGGCGCCAGGCCGCTTCAGCCAGTGTATCCAGCTCATGACTCGTCACCTCGTAATCATCGCGTAAAGAGAGATGCGAATCCCTCATTAATTCACCGATATGATGAAGCTGATTGTTACTGAACATGTCGGCGGCCTCTATTGTGCGGTGATTTTCATAGACGGCGTGTTTCGCCCGGCGTCTGTTCACTTCATTCTGAATCAGCTCCGCATGGGCGTCAAAAGCGGAAGGGGTCAGCTCTCCCAGTGATTGAACGGAAAGATGCTTCTGAAGATCACAAAGCGCTTCCCCGCACTCCTTGAGCCTCGTATTATAGCCTGAGTCTGCAAGCGTTCGTTTTTTATTGGTATTTGCAATAACGATCGACAGCCCCGACAGCCCGAGTTTTGTATATTCAAAGCTGAGCGTCCCGCAATTCAGCAGAATCGCATGATGTTTCTTTCCCATTCCGATGGCGAATTGATCCATCATTCCGCAGCTGACGCCGATAAAGGAATTTTCCGCCGTCTGAGCGAGCTTCACCAAGTCGAGCATATCCGCCTCAAGCTCATGGCATTCCTTGAGAATGACCGCCGTAACAAGTTCAATGGAAGCCGAAGATGACAGCCCCGCGCCGTTCGGGATGTTTCCCCAGAACACAATATCGAAGCCGTGCGGAAGGGAAAAACCGCTGCTGAGACATTCCGCCATGACCCCTTTCGGATAGTTGGCCCACCCGTCCTCTTTTTGATAGCGGATATCATCGAGACTGCATTCCTTTATGCCCGCTTCTTTAAAATTATGAGAGTACATTCTGACGAGCCTGTCCCCTCTCTCCCGGACAGCTGCATATGTACCGATCGTCAGCGCGCACGGAAAGACGTGGCCCCCGTTATAATCCGTATGCTCTCCGATGAGATTCACTCTGCCGGGCGCAAAGAAAATGCGCAGGTCCTCCGATTCCCCGAATACATCAGCAAACGCTTTCTTTATTTTGTGCTTCATACGCATCCCCTTTCACCATTACACTTTCCCCCGGGGCGCGGAAAGAAACCGTTATGACACGCCCTCTTCTTTTGCTTTTCTGAAGACAATCCACTTGCTGGCCGCATAGTTGACGACTACGATAATGACGTTATCGGCGATTTTCGCCAACGTTTCGTTCATATAAAATTGACTGACCAGAAGAATCATCATGGCGAGATCGATGGCGAGAGACAATACCCGCACGCTGAAAAAGGCCGTCAATTCTTTCATCAGACTCCGCATCCCCGCGGTCTTTTGCTGAAATACATACAGTTTATTCGTGACATATGCAAATAGAACGGACAGAACCCAAGCAGCGACAGTCGCCGCCTTGTAATCCATCTCAAATGCCGACGTCAGAATGTAAAAACTGACGATATTCACGATGGTCGTGAATATCCCCATAATGATATACATCATAATTTCTCTGTAGCGCATGGCAGTTCCTCGCTTTCTGAAAGACTTTTCTAAACCTTTTGTCAAATCAAGAAGAACGTTACCCTGATTTTCTGCCGCTGACAAAAACATAAAGCGCGTCAAACATGCTGCGGAAAGTAACCGGCCTTCCCAGCACATTGGATTGCTTAATCATCCCGTCGATGAGCGCGCACATCATGTTAGCGGTATGCTCGGTATCTATATGGTCTTCTATTAAATTTCTCGATTTGAGCCAATTTATGTACATAGTGCTTTCTTCTATCCATAACTTATAAAGACGGATATAAGCTTCATATTCACTGACGACTTTGTAAGTAGGCATATGAACGGCAAAAGACACAACATTCCAGGCAGGCTTGCTGTTTACAAACCGCATCAACAGGCTGGCCGCGCTTGCCGCAGCTTCACAAAGCGTCAACGGCCGCGCGGTTTGCTTTTCTAATTCGTCGAGATAGCCGGTGATGATCCTTTTTTTAATCTGACGCCTGTCTAATAAATGCTTCAGAAAATCTTCCTTGCTTTCAAAATGAACGTAAAACGCGCCTTTGCTGAAACCCGCCGCTTTACTGATGTCATCGATTGAGACTGAATCGTAAGCTCTTTCAATCAGGAGATGAAGGCCTGCGTCAATAAAACTTTCAAATGTTTCTTCTCTCTTAATTTGAAATTTGTTTTTTTTCATTTTTTACCCCAGCTGTTTGATCATTCACTTTATCTTACACCGAATCATTCTTTTGCGGTATTTTTTATGCAAAAAGAATATGCTAGTCGACGCTTTGAGGGTAAATGTTAATAGGTCATATGATTTATTTTTATTTGCATACTATCCAGTCAGTATTTATTTGTTTATTATTATATGTAAGAATTCTTGAAGGATTTTGGTTATTTCAGTCATTTTCTTAGGGAATAGGTAGGTGAATTCATCTTCAATTTGGGATTACCGGCCAACTATGTGTGATATTTGTTATACATTGGCTGCTGTAGCTGGGCAAATCAATTTTTCAATTGGAGGTTCTTATGAAAACTCATGTAATGAAAGATATAGATCAAGATTGGCAATTGTTAATTCAAGAGGCTAGAATCATGGGTTTGCACATTGACGATGTGAGGCGCTTCTTAAATACTGAAAAAGCGGTGAAGAAAAAAACACCAATGAAAAACACCATCCGCCAGCGGTAAGATTTACAGGCGGATCCTTTTACTATATGACCTGCCACAGTCCGCCCGCACCCGAGTTTTCAAAGGAACACCCGCAATAAGAGGGGAATCAGAGAACAAACCGTATACCGGACAATCATTCCCGTCCGTATTCCGCAATTGAACAGCCAAACATGGTGATATGAGATCCCCCCGCTGCATATCTTGTGTATATGCCCATTTATGAGGTGATACACAGATGGATACGAATCCCTATTATGATGAAAAACAACAGAACTACTATGAAGGCCTGAATCCTTATTTATTGAACAAAATAGACAAAAACTGGCGGACAGTGCTTGATGTCGGCTGCGGCACAGGCAATTTAGGAGCGGCGATCGAAGACCGCGGAATAACGGTTTACGGCATTGAAACGTATCCCGAAGCCGCAAAAAAGGCCGAAAGCAAATTGAGCCACGTGCTTTGCGGCGACATTGAATCCGCCATTCTTCCGTACGATTCAGAGCAATTCGACTGCATGCTGTTCGGAGACGTTCTTGAGCATCTTATCGACCCGTGGTCCGTGCTGAAAAAGCTTCGTCCTTATGTAAAAAAAGACGGCACGGTGCTTGCATGCATACCGAATGTCGGCCACATCTCAGTGGTGCTGGAGCTTTTAGCCGGCAAATGGACTTACAGTGACGCCGGATTAATGGATCAGACCCACCTGCGTTTTTTTACCCGTGAAGAGATGCTTTCATTATTTAAAGCCGCCGGCTATGAGGTGAAACGCATTGAGGCGATCCGCGTTGATCACCCCTCTTACCACAAAGCCATCGCATCATTGCACGAAGTATGCGTACAGCTTGGCATAAGGCATGACTTTATGACAGAAGCATCGGCCTATCAATATGTGATTGAGGCCGAGAGGAGCATGTAATGGATTTACATTCATTTCTGTTTGTCGTCTGTGTGAATGACGAGTCGCTGTACTCCCGGTGCAAAAGCCATATCATGCAGCTTGCCGTCCCCCCTTCATACTCCGTTGATATCATGCCGATATACGATTCAGCAAGCATGGCCTCGTCCTACAACAAAGCGCTGAAACACCCCTCCAAATATAAAATTTATCTGCATCAGGATACCTTTATCATTCATCAGCATTTCCTTCATGACATGCTTCATATCTTTCAATCTCATCAGGAGCTCGGCCTTCTCGGTGTCGCCGGCTGCAAAACCCTGCCGCCGAACGGCATTTGGTGGGAAAGCGGAGAGCGGGTGGGAAAAGTGATTGAATACCGGGGGAATGCTTATCACCCCTTGGACTTTGAGCACGGTGATGAAGACGGCCTGTTTACGCCCGCTGACGCCATTGACGGCTTGTTAATGGCGGCTCAATATGACGTGGAGTGGCGGGAGGATTTGTTTCGCGGCTTTCATTTTTATGACACATCACAGTCGCTTGAATTTCAAAAACACGGCTATCAAGTCGGCGTCGCCTGCCAGAAAGACCCTTGGTGCCTTCATTTTTGCGGCGACTCATTTGACGCCGCGGCATATGAAGCGGACAGACAAACATTTGTCAAGCACTATATGGCAAAGCCCTCTCGCTGATCGAGAGGGCTTTTTACGGGTTAACGTTTATTCAGTTCCCGCTCAATGATTTGTTCAAAGGTTTCCTTTCCCGCCGCGCCAGGGATTCTCTCATCGCCGATGATAAACGTCGGCACTGCCGTAATGCCGGCTTCCTCATAAGCATGGCGGAGCGCTTCCCGCTGTACGTGTCTGTACGCTCTTGTCTCAATCGCCTCTTTGAAGGCAGCGCCGTCAAGTCCGGCTTCTTCCGCAAGCTTTGTCAGCACGCCAACGTCACCGATATTTTGTTCTTCCTGAAAGAACGCCTGAAAAACGCGTGTATGGTATTCGCTTCCTTTCCCATGTTCCTTTGCGAAATGCAAGCCTTCAAATGCCAAATCCGTGTAAGGATGCGGTGACACGCGGGGGAACGTGATGTCAACGCCTAACGACTGCGCCATCGGCTCAATGGAGTTTTTCCACATCTGCCGCTTGGCGGGATCATTCACCGGATCAAGTTTCGGCGAGGGGCTCGGACGCAATTCAAACGGCATCCATTCCACCTGTACGTCCTTGTCCTTGATTGCTTCTTCAAACGCCGCTTTGCCGACAAAGCAAAACGGACATACATAATCAGAATATACTTTAATCTGCAGTGTCATTGTAAATCTCCTTTCCTTTTCATTTTAAGCTGTAACACATATAGTTACAAGTGTTTTTTTAAAACACCCTCCATATGGAAGGTGTCACGATTCCAGCAGCCTTTGGGCGATATATTCTCCTTTTTTACAGCCGCCGGGACAGGCGAATAAGGAAGAGCCGATCGTTTGTGTGTATTCATTCAGCGCATCCTTTGCCGCCAAAGCCTTCAGCATCGGGACAAATTGGCGGTCCGGGTCTTTTTGAAAGCAGATAAACAGCAGGCCTGCGTCAACATAGCCCGTCTTCGGATCAATTCCGTCCGTATAGGAAAATGCCCGGCGCAGAATCTGTCTGCCGGTTGATTTTGCCACGCTGACATGCGAGTCGGCGGGAATTTGATTCAGCTTCACGGGATCGGTTTCCTTTTTTTGTCCGAAAGGCGCGCCCGAGCTTTTCACCCGCCCGAACGTGTCCTCTTGTTCCTTCAAGGATGAACGGTCCCATATATCTAAAAACATCTTAATTTTCCTAAACGCCATGTACGTGCCGCCCGTCATCCAGTCCGGCTCCCCTGATTGAACCCAAACGATCGAATTCATCAGGTTTTCATCCTTCGTGCTTTGGTTGCCGGTGCCGTCTTTGAATCCGAAGAGGTTGCGCGGTGTTTCTCCGTTTTTCCCGCCGCTTAAGAAACCTTTATTGAGAAAGCGGACTTCGCACACCCCCGATGCCTGTTTCATCAGGTTGCGCACCGCGTGAAACGCCGTTTGTTCATTATCCGCGCAGACCTGTATGACGATATCACCGCCGCCTTGTTTCTTATCGAGCTTGTCGTTAGGCATCGGCGGAATATCGGCGAGGTGCTTCGGTTTTTTATCCTTCAGTCCGAAGCGGTCTTTCCCGTCTTTCTCGAAAAACCCGGGGCCGAAGCCGAAGGTAACGGTCAAATTCGCCGGTGCCAGATCCTGCGACTCCCCGGTATCCTGCGGAGGCATATCTTTATTTTTCTGTTCGCCTGACGGGACGGCGCCTGAAGTCAGCAGCTGCGTCAGGCTTGTCCAATGTTTGAAAAGGGAGATGACATCGGCTTTGTCGCTTGACATGACATCAAGCGCCGCAAAATACACATACGTCTGATGCGCCGTTGTGATTCCTGCTTGGTGCTTTCCGTAAAAAGGAACGATTTGATCACGATCCCTTTTTTCATCATTCTTCTTTGAAGTGGTGGCCGCCGGTTTGAAGAGCGGCGCGAGTCCTCCGAGGCCGCTCGCTCCGACAGCAACGGCGGCGCCCGCGACGGCGCCCCACTTCAGGACATCCCGTCTGTGGATCTGTTTTTCCTTGTTATGTTCATCGCTCATGCTGTGTCTTAACTCCTTTTAAAGCACATCGGCAATCTTCGACATGGTTTCAGAAAGGGCCGTCAGCTTTGTGCTTATCTCTCTGATTTGATCTGTACTTAATGTATCACAGGACGTATACGATTGATCGCACGTTTTGTATTTCGACATCAAAACTTCAAATTCGCTGAATTCCGCATTAAGTTTTTCCGTGACCTCGAAACGATCTCTCACTGCGCGCTTTTCACTGTTTTATAGAGGGCTTTCGAGCCTTCGGCGCCGGTGGTGATTGGTTCAGGCGTCACTTTAAGAGAAGCGATAGAGCCGTCAAACGCTTCGGTCGATATTGCAAGCTGATTGCCCTGTTCTTGACATACGGCTTATATTCTCCAAGTCCGTCACTGCCTTTTTGCGCACACAGAAAAAGGGCCGCCCTATCGGGACAGCCCTGCTTTGGAGTGCCGAATTTCCTCTGAAAACTTGCGCGCCGCCGCTTTTGGATCTTCGGCTTGGCTGATGGCGCTGATCATGCTGACGCCGTCTGCACCCGCTTCAATGACGGGCGCCGCGTTGTCAGCCGTAATGCCGCCGATTCCTACAATCGGAATGGTGATGCCCTGACGCCGCACCTCTTCAATCAATGTAACGCCCTGCACAGCTTCAGCATCTTTTTTTGTTTCGGTCGGATAGACCGGGCCCATTCCGACGTAATCGGCTCCGGCTTCTTCCGCCCGCTTCACCTCGGAGACGTTATGTGCTGACACACCGAGAATCATATCGCCGATTGCCTCTCTCGTTTCTTCGGCGTCTGCGTCATCCTGTCCGATATGCACTCCGTCCGCCTCAAGGCGCAAGGCCAATTCGACATCATCATTAATGATGAAAGGAATCCCGGCCTGCCTGCAGACATCCTGCACCTGCTTCGCGAACAGGACACGTTCATCCCCTGTTAAAGAACCGCTCCCCTTTTCCCGAAATTGAAAAAGCGTAGCGCCGCCCTCAATGGCTTTTTTCACCACGGAAACGGGGTCTGCGCTTGTATTGTTTGATCCCATAATAAAATAAACCGATAACATATCCTTCATCATTTCCCGAGAAATACGCGTCATTTTTCTGTCACCCTTTCAATTGCAGCAAGCTCGGCCGCTTCTTGTTCTGAGATGCTTGCCAGCTTGTTTAAAAGCTCAATCTGGAAGCTGCCCGGCCCCTTATGGGAGGTGTCCAGAGCGGCAAGCTGAGCGGCGCTTCCGTATACAGAAACGGCTGAAACGGCCGCTTGCAGAACGTCCTTCTCCGCTGCGCAGAAGGCTCCGATTACAGACGTCAGCAGGCATCCCGCCCCCGTCACCTTCGTCAGCAGTTTATCACCGTTATGTACGGCGTATGTGTCGGTGCCGTCCGAGATGACGTCGGTTTTTCCGGTAATCGCAATGACCGTCTTCATCCTGCTTGCAGCCGTCTTAGCGAGCTGAACCACATCTCCTCCGGCTTCCCCCGCATCCACGCCTTTTATCTTCCAATCAGGGGCGCCGGCAATATTGGCGATTTCCGCGGCATTTCCGCGAATGACGGACAAGCGGACCTCCTGTATGATCTTGCTGGCTGATGCCGTCCGAAACGGCGTGGCGCCGGCGCCTACCGGATCAAAAATGACCGGAACACCGTTTTCATTGGCCGATTTTCCGGCTGCGATCATAGCTTCAACCGACGCCGAACTGAGGGTGCCTATATTCAGGACGAGCGCTCCTGCGATTTTCGCCATGTCGGCGGCCTCCTCAATTGCATAAGCCATAACGGGCGATGCGCCGAGCGCGAGCAGTCCGTTAGCGGTGAAGTTCGTGACGACATTATTGGTGATACTGTGAACGAGCGGGTTTTGATCCCGCACTTTACTCAAGTGTTGAGCTGCGGTTTGTGCGTCCATGCTTAATCATCCTTTTTTCTCTTTTTCGGATTCCATAAATACGATTTCGTATGCTCCAGCCAGGCTCTGGCGGCAAAGGACATATAGCGGTCTTTCCGCCAAATGATGGCTAAATGCCACGGAATGACCGGATGAACGAGCGGAATGGTTCTGACTTTGTCAGGATCAAGACCGCGGCAGATTCTTTCCGGCAAGAGGCCGATACCGAGATTGGCCGATACCATTTCGCTGATAAAGTCCCACTGTGACGTTTCATAAATGACGTGCGGCCTGAATCCGGCTTTCACGCATTCCGTCATAATTCGATTATGAAGGACAAAATCCTCCCTGAAAAATATGAACGGCTCTTCTTTCAATTCGTGAAGACTGCATTCTTTCTCGTCAGCGAGCCGATGTGACGGATGGACGACGAGCATAAGGGTTTCCTTGACGATTGTGAACGTATGAAAAATTTCTTCATTCGCGGGAAGCACGACGACCCCGATATCAAGCGAGCCGTCCTCCACCCCTTGCTGCACTTTAATAGAGCCGTCCTCAACAAGCTGAAACGTCACATCGGGATATGTGACGCGGAAGTCACCGAGCACTCTCGGGAAAAAGCCGGACCCGATCATCGGCGGAAGACCGATGCGGACGTGCCCTTTCTTCACTTCCATAATATCGTTCAGCTCTGACGTCAGGTTTTGGAATGACTTTGTGATTTCCTGCGCCTGCACATACATGCTCTGCCCGGCGTCAGTCAGTTCAACTTGCCGGCCATTGCGGTAAAACAGCTTAATGCCGAGCTCCGTCTCCAGGTTTTTAATCATTTTTGAGATTGTCGGCTGTGAAACATACAGCGACTGTGAAGCCTTCGTAAAGCTTTTCAAACGGGCCACTTCCAAGAAATACGTTAAGTGCCGGATATCCATTACATTTCATCCTTTCTATAGACAAAAGGAATACACATTATTCTTTATATGTATTTTACCTATAGGAAAACCTTCTGTACAATATAAATATAAGGGAGGCATCATTATGAAAAAATTGCTGCTTACCGTTATTCAAATCGCTCTGCTGTTTATATTTGCGCGTCTGATCAATTGGGTCACGGCGGCTCTTCATATAAATATTCCCGGCAGTATAATCGGGATTGTGATTCTTTTCACATTATTGCATTTCAAGATTATCAAACTTGAATGGATTGAGCTTGGCGCAGCATGGCTCCTCGGTGAGCTGCTGCTGTTTTTCATCCCGTCTGCCGTCGGAGTGATTGAATACGGAGATATTATGTCTAAATTCGGCGTAAGCATTTTACTTGTCGTCGTCATCAGCACATTTGTCGTGATGGTTTCAACAGGTACGCTTACACAGCTGATAGCAAAAAGAAAGGAGAAAAAACAAACGTGTTCATCGGAATCATAAGTTTATTCTTAACTGTCTTAGTATATTTGGGCGCGAAAAAACTCTACATTCGTTTTCCGCGGGTGTATACGTCGCCGCTTCTGATTACGCCCGCTGTTTTGGTCGTTCTGCTGCTTCTTGTCAATGTCCCGTATCAGACATACAATCTCGGCGGCGGACTGCTGACCGATATGCTTCAGCCGGCAACAGTGGCGTTCGCCATCCCGCTTTATAAATATTTCCCGATTTTAAAGAAATACGCCGTGGAAATTATTTTGAACGTAGCGGTCGGTTCATGTATCGCCATTCTGTCAACGGCCTTTATCGCCAAATGGTTCCATCTCGGCAGCAGCTTAGTCGACAGTCTCGTGCCGCGATCCGTGACGACGCCGATTGCCATGAACGTTTCAGAAATGATCGGCGGGATGCCGGCCGTTACAGCGGTTTTCGTCATTTTAACGGCTTTATTGGGAACGATCATCGGGCCGATGGTCATCCGCTATTTCCGCATTGATAACGAAATTGCCCGGGGCGTGCTGCTCGGAACCAGCGCGCACGGAGCGGGAACATCTAAAGCATTTGAGCTCAGCTCCGTATCAGGAACGATCTCAAGCGTGTCCATGATTCTCGCCGCGATTATGACACTGTGCGCGGCCCCGATTTTGCTTTCGTTTATGTCATAAAAGACTGCTCCTTACAGAGCGGTCTTTTTTTATTTGCTATGAAGGATTGATTTGTCTGTCCTTCATAAAAAGACGAAAACACGATATGATAAGATATGAAGTGAAAAGACTGAAGAACGGATGTGTCATATGAACGGCCAGCAGCGAAGCAGCATAAGAAAAGGACTTGAAGTCGATATCGTCCTGAAAGCCGATCAGCGTTCAGGAAAGCTGACAAGAGGAATCGTGAAGGATATTTTGACGAACTCAAGCTTCCACCCGCGCGGCATTAAGGTCCGCCTTGAAGACGGGCGAATCGGCCGGGTCCAGCACATTATTGAATAGAAAAAAGCCGGAGCTTCACGCCCGGCTTTTTTTCTTTAATTTCAGCAATGAAATCCTCATATGTTCTCCCTTTATATACAAAAAATCTTTATCCAACTATTGACTCTTACCCTGCGTAATACTTTAGAGTAGCTATTAAGGAGGCGGCAAACGTGATGGGTATGAAAGTAAAAGAAGTAGCTGAACTGATTGGAGTAAGCATACGTACTCTCCATCATTACGATCAAATTGGATTATTGACTCCTCAGGAAACGACCGATTCCGGTTATCGGCTTTATTCTGAAGAGAATCTTGAACAGCTGCAGCAGATACTATTTTTCAAGGAGCTCGATTTCTCCTTAAAAGAGATTAAAGAAATCATTAATAGTCCTTCATTTAACCGGAGGGAGGCATTAATTTTACAAAAGAAAATGTTGATTGAGAAACGGAATAGAGTCGATAAGATGATTGAAACCATCGATAAATCAATCAAACATATGATGGGAGAGATTTGCATGACGAACAAAGAGCGGTTTGAGGGAATGAACTTCAATCATAATCTTTATGAACAAGAAGCTCGCAAACGGTGGGGTGATCAACCTGTCGATAAGGTAAATATTAGATTGAAAAACATGACTGATGGTGAGCAAAAAGATTTATCTGATAAGTGGACTGCAATGTTCAATAAATTTGCACTCCTTATTAACCAATCTCCCAAGTCCCCAGACGTACAAACAGCTATCAAAGAGTGGTTTGATTTTCTCAATGAAAATTTTGGTGAATATTCTTTTGATGCCTTTTACAGATTAGGTCAACTCTATATTGAAGATAAACGCTTCACTAAGAACATCGACCGGTATGGTGAAGGGTTGGCGAAGCTCATGAGTGATGCCATTACAATTTATATAGATAACCAAAAAAAGGGTGGTACCCATTAAAATCATTATCGAGGATACAATTGGGCAATACGAAACGTTATTTTCAATGATTGAAAATAGAGAAGATTATTATCGGTATTCAATGATGAAACCTTTTGAAGATATGTGGAAAAAGATGAATGTTCCCTTAAAGGCAAAGCAGCCTAACGGATATGATGTAATCATGGCTGCAAATATGCTGGGCTATCTGAGCATATTTGATACGGAAACCGGAAGAAAAGCATTAGAGAATCTAAAAGAAATTCAAGCTCTTCAAATTGCATATGGCACTTTAACTCATTGTGTAGAATTTATCAAACAAAACCGCTTAAAAATAAATGCTGATGAAATAAGGTTTGGGATGTATCTGGCTAATCAAAAAAAGCTTGAGTTACATAGAGGGTATTGTGGATTCGGAGGAATTCCGGGATTTATTCAAGTTTCAATATTCCCCAATTCATATAACATACCGAGACTGCCTGCTGTAATCGCACATGAATTTCATCATAATATTCGTTTTTCGTATTTCAATTGGGATTATGGAACGTAACGGTTGGGGATTACTTAATTATAGAGGGGCTGGCAGAATCGTTTGCCAAAGAACTTTACGGAGAAGCTCTATTAGGTCCCTGGGTTACTTCTTTTGAAAAAGAGGAATTAGAATACTCAAAAGAAATCATCAAAGACTCATTAAATGTGAAAGGGTTTGCTGAGGTCAGCAGTTACATGTTTGGTGACACCTTTGCAGCCGAACAAGGTTATCAGCCTGTCGGCTTATCACCGTTTGCCGGTTATGCGGTTGGCTACCAAGCGGTGCAATCCTTCATGAAAGCCAACAATGTGGGCATTAGTGAGGCCACTTTACTTGGCACAGATGAGATACTAAGAAATAGCGGGTTGTTTCTTTAAGAATGAAGATTATTTTATCCCGTATTAAAGCGATGGAAGAGGGTTTTCTTTTCCCCTCTTTCCACGCTATAAATGATCATCCTATTTTTTCCGCAAGAAAACAACCTTCAAATAATTCCCTTCTTTAAATGCGGGAATCGTTTTGAAATCTTCCGGAAGCGTATATTCTTCCAAAATGTCGTAACGCTCATTTGTTTCTTTAAAGGCGGTCTCTATAAAGCCTTTAAATTTCTTCATATTGAAGGCGCTGCTGTTTGTCGAAGCGATGATGATGCCGTTTTTTGCAGTGATGGCGATCGTTTCCTTCAGCAGGTTTTTATAATCTTTCGCCGCGCTGAACGTCCGTTTTTTTGTGCGGGCGAAAGAAGGCGGATCAAGGATGATGAGGTCAAACTCCAGCCCTTTTTTTGCCGCATAGCCGAAGTATTTGAAAACATCCATGACCTTAATGTCATGCGCCTCATAATCAATTCCGTTGGCGCTGAACTGTTCAATCGTTTTTGCGAGACTGCGGTTGGCGACATCGACGCTGGTCGTTTTCTCAGCTCTGCCAAGCGCCGCCGCAACGGAAAATGCCCCCGTATAAGAGAACGTATTCAGCACCCGTCTGCCGTTTGCATACTTATCCCGAATCGCTTTGCGCACATGACGCTGGTCTAAGAAAATGCCCGTCATCGCCCCATCGTTTAAATCCACCGCGTACCGTATGCCGTTTTCTTGAACAATGACCGGAAAATCTCCTCTTTCGCCTTTGACAAAATCGTCGTCTTCCACGTATTGCCCGGCCGTATCGAATCGTTTCTTTTCATAGATCGCTTTATAAGAAAGCTCCAGTCCGTCAATCGCCTCAATCATGCTGTCCTTATAAGCGTAAATGCCTTTACTGTACCATTGAATCAGCAGATAACCGTCATAAAAGTCAATCGTGACGCCGCCGATGCCGTCGCCCTCACCGTTGAAAAGCCGGAACGCCGTCGTATCGGGCGCCTTAAACAGATGGGCTCTTGCTTCAGCCGCTTTTTTCAGCTTGTCCAGAAAGAAACGTCCGTCGATCCGTTCATCTCTCGCGCGGGACAGCACCCAGCCGACTCCTTTATTCTGCAAACCGTAATAGCCTTTTCCGATAAACTCACCCTTCTCGGATGTCACATCAAAAAGATCGCCCTCTGTTAAATGAGCCGAGCTTCCGGACAGAGCGTCTTTTTCAATCAGGGGGAATCCTTTTTTCAGCTTTCCGGCAAATGTATCTTTCACTGTAAGTAGCTTCATTGTGCATTCCTCTTTCGTTTTGCTTTCTCTTATCGTACCATAAAACATGATCAACACCGCATTGTCCCGAAAAATTCAAAACAGGGGGAAAACCATGACAGCCAAAAGAATCGACCATACAGGCATTATGGTCAAAGATATTGAAACATCCATCGCCTTTTACCAAGACGTTCTCGGTATGACGTTAAAGGATCGTATCACTCATACGAACGGCATTATTGAACTTGCCTTTCTCGGCTTTCAAGAAGGGCCGGAGACGGAAATTGAGCTGATCCAGGGCTACAGCAGCGAGCTTCCCGCAGAAGGAAAAGTTCACCATGTCGCTTTATTAACTGAAGATATTGCGGCGGAGTTCACACATGCAAAGCGTCAGGGCGCCGTATTCATTGATGAAGAAATCACGACGCTTCCGAACGGATATCGCTACTTTTACATTGAAGGACCTGACGGCGAATGGATCGAATTTTTCCAGCGTTAAAAAAAACGGGCGAAAGCGCCCGTTTTTTTATGTTTCTTCTGCGACGTTTTGTTCCGCCGCCCGTTCCTCTCTCCATTTTTGAAGATCCCAAATTCGGAAAAACGGATAATAGATGATAAATGTAATCAGGAGATTGATCAGCTGCATGACTGAACCGGAGATTTTCCCGCCCGTCGCCAAATAACCGGAAATCAGCGGCGGCATCGTCCACGGCACGGCGATTCCCGCCGGTTTTGCCACCATCCCCGTGCTCATCCCGATGTACGTCGCCGTAATGGTCAAGAGCGGCGCAACGATAAAAGGCACAATTAACAGCGGATTCATGACGAGCGGCATCCCGAAAATAATCGGTTCGTTAATGTTAAAAATCGCGGGCCCGATGCCGAGACGGCCGAGCTGTTTCATCTGTTTGCTTCTGGAGCGCACAAGCATGGTCAGCACAAGGGCAAGCGTCGCTCCGCTTCCGCCGACATTAATCCATATTTGAAAGAACTGTGTCGTAAAAATGCTCGGCAGCGCTTCTCCCGCCTGAAAAGCCAAACGGTTGGCGTCCATCGCCCCGTACCAGATCGGCGACATGACGCCGCCGATAATGGACGCGCCGTGTATGCCGCACGACCAAAGCAGCATTTGCACGAATTCGGCGATAAGACTTCCGCCGAGACTCCCGCCCAAAATAGACAGCGGGGTGCCCAGCAGATCGCCTACGACATTGTGGAGGCTTTTAAAAGGAGTTATTTCAATAAACAGACGGGCCAGCCATACAAGCGTAATAATAATGAAACCGGGGATGAGCGCAACGAACGATTTGCTGACCGCAGGCGGCACTCCGTCAGGCATCTTAATAACGATATTTCTTTGTATGATAAACCGGTACACTTCCGTAGACAGCATTGCAATGATCATCGCGACAAACAGACCTTTGCTTCCGAGCAGCGAAATCGGAATACCGCCTCCCACCATAATCTCTGTTGCCGAGCCGTCAGGAATAAACGGAATCTGATACGGCGTCGCCAATAAAAAGGCGGCAAGGGCAATGGCTCCCGACGACAGGGCATCCACCTCATAGCTTTCCGCAAGCCGGTAAGCAATCCCAAAGGCGGCGACAAGCGCCATAATGTCAAAGGACGCATTCACGGGATACCCGAGCTTTTCAACCCAATTTTCACCGAAAAGACCAGCCATAAAGTCGGCATAACCGGGAATCGGAAGACTCGTCAGAATCAGAAAAACCGATCCGATGATGATAAGCGGCATTGTCAAAATAATGCCGTCCCGTAAAGCTCTTAAGTGCCTTTGACCGGCGACTTTTCCGGCGACAGGCATGATTTTTTCTTCCATGACCCGATTGAACGTACTCATTTATTCAAAAACCCCCTTTTTGAGTTCATTGCGCAGATGTCTTAAAGCATTTTCTCCATCATATTTTGGAAACGCTTACATTTGCATACAGAAATTTTCCTTATCCCTTAGGAAAAAAAGAATTCCGCACTGCCGATATATAAAGAAAAAGGGGGAATTGCAATGTATCACACCCTGAAACCGATAATGGCCGCGGCCTTGTGTGTCGGCCTGTTCTCCGCCGCGGCGCCCGCGCACGCCGAGACGCACGACCGGGACGTTATCGTGGTGTACAAAAATCAAAACGGCAAGGAATCCGCCATAGACAGCGGAGCGGATGTGGAACAGACTTATCAGCATCTCCCGGCAGTCGCCGTGTCAGCCGATTCACAAACGGTGAAAGACCTGAAACAGGACCCTGACATCTTATATGTAGAAGACAATGTATCCTTTCAGGCAGCAGGCGGTTCTGATATCCGCCCGTTATCAGCGTCCCAAAGCAGCAGTTACGCGCTGCCGCAATGGGATATAGAACCGACTCAGGTCAAGCAGGCGTGGAAAGAAGGCTTGACGGGAAAAAAAGTGAAAGTGGCTGTCATTGACAGCGGCATTTACCCTCATGATGACCTTTCCATTGCCGGAGGCTATTCCGCAGTCAGCTATACTTCCTCATACAAGGATGACAACGGACACGGGACGCATGTCGCCGGAATCATTGCGGCCAAACATGACGGATACGGCATTGACGGCATCGCGCCGGATGTCCGGTTATATGCGGTTAAAGCATTAGACAGAAAGGGTGCAGGGGATCTTAAAAGCCTTCTTAAAGCGATCGACTGGTCGATCGCCAACAAAATGGACATCATCAATATGAGCCTCGGAACTAACGCAGACAGCAAAATTCTTCACGACGCCGTAGACAAAGCATACAAAAAAGGAATCGTGATCGTAGCCGCCGCAGGAAACAACGGCAACAAAAAACCCGTCAATTATCCGGGCGCCTACAGCAGCGTAACGGCAGTCTCAGCGTCAACTGAAAAAAACGGGCTCGCGGCTTTTTCCACGACCGGAAAACAAATTGAATTTGCCGCACCCGGCACCAATATTACGAGCACGTATCTGAATCAAATGTACGCCGCGGCTGACGGCACATCTCAAGCCGCGCCGCACGTCACCGGCATGTTCGCGCTGCTCAGGCAGAAATATCCCGAGGAAACAAATACACAGCTCCGGCAGCAGATGCAGCAAAACATCAAAGATCTGGGCGCTCCCGGACGTGACAGCCGATTCGGGTACGGCCTGGTGCAATATCACGTAAAGCAAAAGAGTTTCGCCGAACGGGCCGTAATAAAAGCGGAAAAGACGAAAAAACAGGCAGATATCAATCAAGCAAAAACGGCAGTCAGCAAGCTGTCCAAGTCAAAGGGAAAAACCGCTCTCGAGGCGCGGATCAATAAAGTTCAGACGGCAAGAAATGTGACGGACGCAAGAGACAAAGTCCGGACTGCCGAAAAACAAAAGAAAAAAACCGCCGTCAATGCCGCACAAAGCGCCATCCGCAAATTACCGGCCGGTTCAGAGAAAAAAGGGCTGCAAAAGCGGCTTAACGCTGTCAACTCAAGCCTTTTGAAAACAGCTGAGGCCAGCGTCAAGCAGGCGGAAAAAAAGACCTCTGAGGCCAGCACCGCAAAAGCCCAAAAAGCAGTCAGCGAAATCCAGCCGGGAAAAGAAAAAACCGCTCTGGAAAAACGGCTTGACCGGATAAAAGATAAACTCAACCGGCAGCAGGCTAGAGACAAAGTAAAAGCGGCTGAAAAAACCAAGACGAAAAAAGCAAAATCAGCGGCGCAAACGGCAGTCAGCCGGTTGAAGCCGTCTGCCGAAAAGACCAGTCTGCAAAAACGCGTGCGTGCGATTCGGGTGAAATAATAAAAAAAACGCTTGAGAGCCGGATAGCGGCTTCACAAGCGTTTTCATCACACCTGCCTATTGGTTCATGGCCGGGCGGTCAATCGTGTTCCATTTCGTAAAGGACATATATCGGAAATAATGATCACGATACGGGTGCGAGGTGCCTGTATTCCAAGGCTTGTCGCTGCCGCAGAAATGGACGATGGCCGGTTCGGCACGTGTTTCTCTGTAACGGATACGGTCGATCAGTTCAGGAGGCGTTTTCTCATTCATGATAATATGCGTCTGCGCGTTCCAGCGCGGATGCAGTTCATGCCATTGATCATATAAGATCGCGTTAAGCGCGTCCTGATCATGAAACACGAGAAAATCCTCCGAGCTGTTTTCGTTGATAAAATCAATCACCTTTTCGGAAATATTTTGTTTTCTCCAAGGTTCGAAATCTATAATCATAATGCCGGAATTAAAATACTTGGCAGTGTCGCTGATATTCATTTTTTTCAGTCTTTCATGCTGTCCGGCGTCTTCTACCGCCGCAACTATTGCCGGGGAAATATCCAAGTCCCATAAAACCGAAATATCTTCCATCACAATTGCATCGCAATCAATGTAAATCATCCGCTTTACGGACTCATCCTTAATTAAATCAGGGATGGAAATGCGGTAATAAGCCGCTTTTGTAATGTGGCTGCTTTCGACTGCATGCTTGTATTGATCAGCGTCTACTTCTAAAAATTCAAGCGGCGTCCCGAATGACATCGCGGTCTGTTCAAGCTTGTCCTTGTTTTCGGCAGTAATTCCGCCGTCGATCACATATAATTTCGCATCCCTTGTTTTATCCATATTCATCAATAAAGAAGCGAACATCCCACCCAAATGACGAGCATAATGATCATCGGCACATGATACGATATGCATTGTTTCATTCTTTCCCACTGATATTCATCTCCCTTTTTGTTGTACAAATGTCTTTCCCTTTTTTTAAAAAGTAAACCTCGATCTTACACATTTTTTCTGCGGGAATGTGCTGTTTGCGATTTGATATCTTTTGCATTCTCTGTTAAAATTCATTTCATAGCTAATGATTCTGACAATAATAAGGAGCATGACGCCATTGACGAATCGCAACGATGCCGGATCAGACAATAAGAAGCCGAACAGGCCTTTTTCCGATCTATCCGGCCGAAACAAAGAGGCGGCCTATATTGCCGCTGCACTCTATCGGTCCGCCCAGCAGCTCCGTGTAAAAATGGAGAAAGAGGTGCTGTCGGCACACAAATTATCATGGACGGCGTTTTCCATCCTGTATGACCTTTGTGAATGGGAAACGCTTGATACAAGAAGGATAGCCGCTCTATCCGGAATTACCGCGGCGACGGCGAGCAATGTCCTGAACACTTTGGAGAAGAAAGGCTTATGCAGCAGACAAACGAACAAAAGAGACCGCAGGCTTGTATTCGTCAGTATTACCGATGAGGGCAGAAAGGTTATTGAAGACCTTTACCCCGACTTTCATCAGGGGGAAATTGAACTGACGGCCTGTCTGGATAAACAGGAACAAAAAACGCTGTCCGCCCTGCTGCAAAAAATCGCTGACAATTTCATAACATAGCAGCTATGACGGGAATCAGTAACGGATTGTCTCCCTGTTTCAGAGAGCCGGCGGATGGTGCAAGCCGGCACAAAGACAAACGTGAATTACCTCCCTGAGCTTTCTTTGTGAACTTCAGTAGCAAAGAACGGGAAACCGTTATTCGAATGAGCGGAAGACGTCGTCTTCAATCAGGGTGGTACCGCGTGCATACAGCCACGTCCCTTTTGGGATGCGGCTTTTTTGTTTGGCTAAAAAAAGGAGGATGTAAAAGATGGAATCAATCACTTTAACGAATGATCAGGAGAAAGAAGTGCAAAGGCAGCTGGATTTGTACATGACCGGCGCCGCGGACGTCATACCGCCTGAAGAATTGAGAAATAAAATCGCCAAATCAGTGACATCCGGCAAGCCGCTGAACATTAAACTCGGCCTTGATCCGTCCGCACCCGACGTCCACTTGGGCCATACCGTCGTGTTAAACAAATTGCGCCAATTTCAAGAAAACGGCCATATCATACAGCTTGTTATCGGGGACTTTACCGGAAAAATCGGTGATCCGACGGGGAAGTCGCAAGCCAGAAAACAGCTGACTGATGAAGAAGTCCAGCACAATGCCAAAACCTACTTTGAACAGTTTGGCAAGGTGCTGGATCAAGACAAAGTTGAACTTCACTGCAACTCAAAATGGCTGAAGACATTGAATCTGGAAGATGTGATTGAATTAGCGGGGAAAATTACTGTCGCCCGTCTGATGGAGCGCGACGACTTTGAGGAGCGCATCGCCATGCAAAAACCGATCTCACTTCACGAATTCTTTTACCCGCTGATGCAGGGCTACGATTCTGTCGTTCTCGAAAGCGATATCGAACTCGGCGGTACGGACCAGCATTTTAACGTGCTGATGGGCCGCCATTTCCAAGAACGCTACAAAAAAGAAAAGCAGGTCGTCATCCTCATGCCGCTTTTGGAGGGTCTTGACGGCGTTGAAAAAATGTCTAAATCAAAAAACAACTACATCGGTATTGACGAGCATCCGAACGACATGTACGGCAAAACGATGTCATTGCCGGACAGCCTGATGAAAACATATATTCATTTAGCGACAGACTTAGAGCCTGCGGAGAAAAAACAGATGGAGAAGGATTTGGAATCAGGAAAGCTTCATCCGAGAGATGCCAAAATGATCTTAGCGGGTACAATCGTCAGAATGTACCACGGCAGGAAAGCGGCGGATGCGGCAGAACAGCATTTCAAACGTGTCTTCCAGCAAAACAGCCTGCCTGAAGATATGAAAACCGTCATATGGGACGGAGAAAAGCCCGTGCCCCTTATTGAGCTGCTCGTCACGATTGGACTCTTTTCTTCAAAAAGCGAAGCACGCCGTATGATTCAAAACGGCGGAGTCAAAGTGAACGGGGAGAAAACGGATGCCCTTCATACCGTCATTACCGCAGAAGACGGCATGACGATTCAGGTGGGCAAGCGAAAATTTGTACAGCTGCGCGTAAACGGATAAATAAACAGCCGGACTGCACATAAAAGCGGTCCGGCTGTTTGTGATGCGTCAATCGTTTAATCGACTTCTTTCTTAATCCCAAGCATCTTTTCGTCTAAATAATGGGCGATGTCCGCTGCTTCCTTCAGCTCGTCGGTCAGATGCTTTGGGACTTCGTTATTTAATTTGTAATAAATTTTATGTTCAAGACTCGCCCAAAAATCCATGGCGATGGTGCGGATTTGAATTTCCGCCTTCACATATTCCACACGATTCGTCAAATAAACGGGAATTTCAATAATCAAATGCAGGCTGCGGTAGCCGTTCGGCTTCGGATGTTTGATATAATCCTTCACCTTTACGATCTTCAGGTCCTTATGCTGCTTCAAAACCTCAGCGACATTATAAATATCGGAAATAAAGGAACAGATAATCCTGACACCCGCAATATCATGAATATGCTCTTTCATTTCCTGCGTCGTCACATCGCAGCCTTTGCGCATCAGTTTATTGACGATACTCTCGAAACTTTTTACGCGTGATTTTGTATGCTCGATCGGGTTATGCCCGTGAATCAAATTATATTCCTGGCTGATGATCGAAAACTTCGTATCCAGCTCATCTAAAGCGAATTTATAAACTAATAATTCATTTTTCCAATCTTCCATGACCGTTTTCAAATCATCCATATGGGCTGTTGACAAGTCCATTTTTTTCATCTCCTTGCTTTGCTGTCCGTATATAAGACGGGTCAGTCCTCAGTCAGGTTCTTTACAAAATCATGAAGATTATTTCATAAAAAAAAGCAAATGCCGGTTATGGCATTTGCCTTTTCATTTGATCAGCGGAAATAACTGATCAGGAGTCCGATTGAAAGCAGGAATCCGAAGAATGTATTGGTTTGCGCCGTTGATTTCATCGCAATAATCATGTTCATCGGCATTTCGTTTTTCACAAAGCCTTTCACGGCCTGAACGGGTTTCGGCACGCTCAGGAAGACCAGGAACAGCCACGGGCTTGTGTAACCCATGATGACAAGACCGACGATCCAGATGTAAGCGATGGCAAAAGATGCGGCCAGTATCATGACGGCTCCTCTATGCCCCATCAAAATGGCCAGCGTTTTACGTCCGCCCTTTTTATCTTCCTCAATATCACGGATATTGTTGGACAGGTTAATCGCTCCGACCAAGATGGCAATCGGGATGGAAATCAAAATGCTCTGTTCATTAATTCTGCCTGTCTGAATGAAGAAAGAAATAAGGACAAATACAGAGCCCATGCAAATGCCGGAGAACAGTTCCCCGAACGGTGTATACGCAATCGGCAGCGGGCCGCCCGTATACAGATAGCCGATCAGCATGCCGGCAAGGCCGATAACCGCAAGCCACCAGCTGCTGCTTATGCAGATATAAACACCGAGCACGAGGGCAATCGCATAAGAGCCGAGCGCCAGCTGCAGAATTGTTTTCGGCTTCATGCCGTGGCGGACGATCGCTCCGCCGATACCGACGGAATCCTCCGTATCTAAACCGCGTTTAAAATCGTAATATTCATTGAATAAGTTCGTGGCGATCTGAATCCAAAGGCAGGAAAACAGCATGGCCAAAAACAGCAGGAAATCAACCTTTACGTAAAACATCGCCAATACGGTGCCGAGAAGTACGGGCACAAACGATGCCGTCAATGTATGAGGGCGGGTTAGCTGCCACAAAATGCGGCCCATGCTTTCTTTCTCGGGCGTCTTTTGGCTGCCCCCCATATTGTTTTGATTCATTTTCCTCTTCCTTTCTATTAAAAGGCTTTCACAGTCAGCCGATAACAGTAGTGTTGAATTGGGGTTTTCACGTTTTCTGCTACCTTATCTATCATAATAATTTCTTCCTCATTTCACAAGATGCGGCGCTTTATCGGCTATCCTGCCGGAAACGGCTTTTCGCCCTTCTCCATTGGGGTTCGGCACAAGCCTGCGTAAGAAAAAGCCGCCAAAATTTTTTTACCTCGTTTATATTTACGATAAGTTAAAAATCCCGCCTGAACAGCGCCTTTTTAGTATGATCATTTGCCAATTTATACATGCGTGTTTTCCATCCTTTTGTTTCTCATTCATTTTTAAGGAAATTTTAAGCTTAGGATATTAGACATATTTTGAAACTTTTTGTTAATCTAATCGTCATATACTGGTGTAATTATTGAATACGCGGGGAAGGAATTTTGAATATGATGCAAAAATTAAAACGTGCTTATGAAAATACATTGATCAAATGGACGTTTCATACGGGCTTTTATTTTCTGATATTAGTATTGCTCTTTTGGATGTATGGATTTCATACAGCGAATACCGGCACTTATATTTACAACGATTTCTAATCGGGGAGGATAACTATGAAACTACTTGATGCTATAAAAACATACGCAGACGCCAAGCCGCAGGCCGAAGCGTTTCGTTCCTTAGATCATTCCCTCACTTACGGGGAATTATGGGATTTGTCGGAGCGGGTTGCGTCCGGCATTCAAAAACATACAGCTGACGGTTCGAAAGCGCCTGTCCTGGTTTACGGACATATGGAGCCGAATATGATCGTTTCTTTCTTAGGAAGCGTCAAAGCGGGCCGCCCTTACATCCCTGTCGATGTTTCCATTCCGGCGGAGCGGATCGTCAAAATCATTGAAAGCTCAGGCGCAGAGCTGCTTATCAGCGTATCGGGCGATGCAGTCGATACGGGAAGCAATCTGATTAAAACCGTTACGCCCGAAGAGCTTGCAGCTGACGGAGATGCAGACCTCAGCCGTGAGAACTGGGTAAAAGAGCTGGACACATTTTACATTATTTACACGTCCGGCAGCACGGGAAATCCGAAGGGCGTGCAGATATCGGCTGATAACCTGCAAAGCTTCACTGACTGGATCTGCAGGGATTTTCCTGTGGGCGAGGGTAAGACATTCTTAAACCAAGCTCCGTTTTCTTTTGATTTATCTGTCATGGACATTTTCCCGTCGCTTCAAACGGGAGGTACGCTGCACTGCGTAACGAAAGACAAAATCAATAAACCGAAAGTACTATTTGAAGAGCTGGAGAAATCCAAACTGAACGTCTGGACATCGACGCCGTCTTTCGTCCAAATGTGTCTGATGGACCCCGGCTTTACGCAGGAGCTCCTGCCTCAGGCAGAAGTATTTATGTTTTGCGGAGAAGCGCTTCCGGCTGCCGTGGCACAGGAACTGTTAAACCGTTTTCCGAAGGCCCGCGTATTCAATACATACGGCCCGACTGAAACAACGGTTGCCGTCACCTCCGTTGAAATCACGCAGCAGATCATCGATGAACATGAATCTCTGCCCGTCGGTTTTGCAAAACCCGATATGAACATCTTCATCATGGATGAAAACGGGAATAAGCTTCCGGACGGAGAAAAAGGGGAAATCATCATCGCCGGCCCGAGCGTGAGCAAAGGCTACCTCGGAGAGCCTTCTCTGACGGAAAAAGCGTTTTTCCCGATCGACGGCCAGTGGGCATATCACACGGGTGATGCCGGTTATGTTCAGGATGGTCAGATTTTCTGCCAAGGACGCCTTGATTTCCAGATTAAGCTTCACGGCTACCGCATGGAGCTGGAGGAAATCGAAGTACATGTAAGGCAGTCTCAATATGTGCGCACGGCGGTTGTCATCCCGTATCAGCCTAACGGACCTGTCGAATATTTAATTGCCGCCATCGTGCCTGAAAAACATGATTTTGAAAAAGAATTCCAGCTGACAAGCGCCATTAAGAAAGAACTGGCCGCTTCGCTTCCGGCCTACATGATTCCGAGAAAATTCATTTATCAGGATCACATCCAAATGACTGCGAACGGAAAAATCGACCGTAAACGCATTGGCGAAGAGGTTCTTGTATGACGCCTTACAGCTCGTTTTTCTTCTTTATCTTACTTGGAATCCTTCTTTTGCCGACGATTATTTTAGGGCTGAACGGCAAGAGATTCCAAGGATACAACATGTTTATATCCATCATCGTATTGGCTTTGATTTTCGCGCATGATCTGCACGGCGTGATCGCACTATGTATCTTTACGCTGTGGCAGGTGCTTTTAATCAGGGGTTATCTCGCTTACAGACTGAAAGCCAACAGCGGCTTTGTCTTCAGTATGGCCGTGATCGCGTCCATTTTACCCCTGTTTTTATCTAAATTATGGCCGTTTTTCTTCCCGCCGGCGCCTCATCACCCGGTTCATAACCTGATCAGTTTCTTAGGAATTTCTTATTTGACATTTAAAGGCGTCCAGCTGATCATGGAAACGAGAGACGGGCTGATTAAAGAAAAAATGCCGCTTCACCGCCTTTTGTACTTTATTATGTTTTTCCCGACCATTTCTTCCGGTCCGATCGACAGATACCGCAGATTTGCCAAGGACGAACAGAAAGTATGGACAAAGGGAGAATACGCTGATTTACTGTATACCGGCATTCATAAAATTTTTATCGGTTTCTTATACAAATTCATTATCGGATATGCGATTAACACGTATTTCATTATGAATCTGTCCCATATCACCCACAGCAAACTGTGGGGTAATGTGCTGTACATGTACGGATACAGCTTGTACCTGTTTTTTGATTTTGCGGGTTACACGATGTTTGCCGTCGGTGTAAGCTATATCATGGGTATCAAATCTCCGGAAAACTTTAATAAGCCGTTTATCAGCAAAAACATTAAAGACTTCTGGAACCGCTGGCACATGTCCTTATCCTTCTGGTTCAGAGACTACGTATTTATGCGCTTTGTTTTCTGGATGACAAAGAAAAAATGGATAAAGAACCGGATGGCCGTCTCGAACATCGGGTATTTCCTGCTGTTCATGCTGATGGGCGTCTGGCACGGACTCGCCCTGCAATATATTGTATACGGCCTGTACCACGCCGTATTAATGACCGGGTATAACTTTTTTGAGAAATGGAATAAGAAATACAAGTGGCTGCCCGCCAATCGTTTTACGGCCTTTTTAGCCATCGTCATCACATTCCATTTCGTATGTTTCGGATTTTATATTTTCTCAGGAAAACCATTTCATCACTAAAGGAGATTAAAACACATGGAATTTAAACAGGAAGTATTAGACGTATTAGCTGAAGTTTGTCAGGAGGACGCTGTGAAAGAAAATCCTGATATTGAAATCTTTGAAGAAGGACTGCTTGATTCTTTCGGAACTGTAGAGCTGCTTGTCGCCATCGAAAACCGCTTCGGCATTACAGTGCCGATCACTGAATTTGACCGTGACGAGTGGAATACGCCAAACAACATTGTAAACAAACTGACTGAGTTGAAGTAAATGAAAAAGCGTTTCTTTGGACCAATTATTTTAGCGTTCGTCCTGTTTGTCGGAGCTATCGCAGTTCCGGCTTCATGGCTTACGCGCTTCATTCCTGAAAAACGTGTCGAAGAGTCGGCGGCAGCCTTAAATCCGAATATGTTCCAGGGGCTCTATCTGCAAAATAAAATGTTCGAAGACTCGAAGTATCTGCCGATTTTCGGTTCTTCCGAGCTTTCAAGACTGGATGAGTTTCATCCGTCCAACTATTTCCAAGTGAACAACCAAGGCTTTACGCCTTATCTTGTCGGAAAAGGCGGGGACCAATCCTTGATACACGCCGTGAACTTTGCGGCTCATTATCAGCAGCTGAAGGGCAAAAAGCTGGTATTCATTGTTTCTCCGCAATGGTTTATCAAAAAAGGTTCTGATGAACAGCACTTTGCGCCGAATTTTTCATCACTTCAGGCATTGGATTTAGCATTTAATAACCAGATTGATCCCGCGGTCAAAAAGAACATGATGAAGCGCATGCTCCGTTTTAAAGTCGTTCAGCATGATGCCGTCCTTTCTGAATTGTACAAGGGAATGGTCAACGGACAATCATGGAAAGTGAAAGCGGTCATGCCGGCTGCCAAAGCTTATTATTCTCTGCTTGAGAAAAAAGATCTTTATTATTCAATGGGAGAAACCAAGGGCCCTGAACGGACGATCTCTGAAAACCTGAAAGGGAAATCGTGGTCAGAGTTAAAAACAGCCGCCGCTCAATTAGGAGAACGGAGCTCCAAGTCCAATCCTTTCTATATCGATGACGCTTCTTATAAAAAGATTAAGAAGAAAGTAAAGAGAGTGAAAGGAATCAACAAAGGAAGAACATACGCCAAATCAGTCGAATATCACGACTTTGAGGATATGCTGGACATTCTGAAAGATGCCGGCGCTGAACCGATGTTCGTGGTTATTCCGGTCAACGGAAAATGGTATGACTACACCGGCTTCCCGAAAAAAGGCCGGACTGATTACTACAAAAAAGTCACTAAGCAAATTAAAGCGAAGGGCTTTCAGGTTGCCGACTTATCCGGGCACGAATATGATCCGTACTTTATGAAAGACACCATCCATATCGCCTGGAAGGGCTGGGTGTACGTCGATAAAGCAATGGAGCAGTTTTACAAAACCGGCAAGGTGACGGTTCACTGAGCACGGTGATGACAGAATACGTAAAAACGAACACGCAGGGGGCATTCTCTCCCCTGCTTTTTATGTGATTTGATTTTTTCACAAATTTGAGGAAAACTATTGCGAATATTTGTTGAAGGTATACAATAGAATATAAATTATTTTCAAATAAGTTTGACAATAACACCAATAGGGAGACAGAACATTATGAAACAAGACATTCGTGTTGAATTGACTTCAGCCAAAAAACCGAAACCGGACCCCCATGACCTTGCGTTCGGCAGAATTTTCACCGACCATATGTTTGTTATGGATTACGATGCCGATCAAGGCTGGTACGATCCGAGAATTATCCCTTATCAGTCCATCTCAATGGATCCTGCGGCCATGGTTTATCATTACGGCCAAACCGTTTTTGAAGGGCTTAAAGCGTATGTAACGAAGGATCAGGAAGTGCTTCTGTTCAGACCGGAGAAAAATATGGAGCGCCTGAACCAGTCAAATGACCGCCTTTGCATCCCGCTCATTGATGAAGAGCTTGTTCTTGAAGGTCTGAAACAGCTCGTAGCCATCGACAAAGACTGGATTCCGAAAGCGGAAGGCACTTCCCTTTATATCCGTCCGTTTATCATTGCGACTGAGCCTTTCCTCGGTGTAGCGGCATCCCATACGTACAAGCTGTTTATCATTCTTTCCCCGGTCGGCTCTTATTACAAAGAAGGCATTAAACCGGTAAAAATCGCCGTGGAAAACGAATTCGTGCGCGCCGTCAAAGGCGGCACCGGAAACGCGAAAACCGCCGGCAACTACGCATCAAGCCTGAAAGCGCAGCAGGTTGCGGAAGAGAAGGGATTTTCCCAGGTTTTATGGCTTGACGGCATTGAGAAAAAATACATCGAAGAAGTCGGCAGCATGAACATCTTTTTCAAAATCAGCGGCGAAATCGTGACGCCGGAGCTGAACGGAAGCATTCTTGAAGGAATTACGAGAAATTCCGTCATCACCCTTCTCAAACATTGGGGACTGACTGTGTCTGAGCGGAAGATTTCGATCGATGAAATCATCCAGGCGCATCGTGACGGCCGATTGGAAGAAACATTCGGAACCGGTACGGCGGCGGTCATTTCTCCGGTCGGCGAACTGATCTGGAATGATGAAAGTCTTGTCATCGGCAGCGGTGAAACCGGAGAGATCTCGAAGAAATTGTATGATACCATTACAGGCATTCAAAAAGGCGCGGAAGCCGACGTGTTCGGCTGGACGACGGAAGTCGCCTCACTAAGCGAATCAAAATAAGCAAAAAACCCGGAAGCGAATCCGGGTTTTTTTTACTGCTCTTATGCTTCAATCGACTTAAAGAAATGAGGCAGATGTTCTTTGTGGGCCTCAAGCATTTCATCCAGAATGGCCTTTGCCACGGAGTCTGACGGGACGAGAGGGTTGATCGTCATCGCAAGTAGCGCCGTTTGATAATCTCCCGTGACGGCTGCTTCAGCGGCGACGCGCTCAAATGATTTGATTTGCTGGACGAGTCCGCGGACAGACACCGGCAGATCACCGACGGCGATCGGTTTCGGACCGTCTTTCGTCATGACACAGTTCACTTCGACCGCTGAGTCATTCGGAATGCTGGCGATCGCGCCGTTGTTTATCGTATTGACGGGCTGGATATCATGTTTGTCGTTATAGATGGAGCTGATCAGGTTGCAGGCCGCGTCACTGTAGTACGCTCCGCCCCGTTTTTCAAGCTGCGGCGGTTTGATGGCGAGATTCGGATCTTTGTACAGTTCGAACAGTTCTTTCTCAACCTTCTGCACGACCTCGGCGCGTGTGCCCTCCGTCTGTGACGCTTCTATTTCATGCTCGAGCATTTCTTTCGTTTTGAAATAATAGCGGTGGTAGCCGCAAGGAATCAGATCGAGCGCCTTCAGGAATTCAGGCTCCCATTCCGCTCCTGAAATATTTTTCATCGTCATGGCGTTTTTCGGGTCTCCCATGGCTTCAATGACTTGATCTTTCACGCTGACGCCGTCTAAGAAAACATCTAATCCGAAGACCATGTGATTCAGCCCGGCAAATTGCACTTCGATCCGGCTGACATCCACATCCAATGCTTTTGCGACGCCCATTTTAATGCCGATCGGCACATTGCAGAGGCCGACGACTTTTGTGAGATTCGAGTAGCGGAGCAAGGCCTCGGTAACCATGCCGGCAGGGTTTGTGAAATTCACGAGCCATGCATTCGGACAAAGCTCTTCGATGTCTTTCGCGATTTCCAGAATAACCGGGATGGTGCGCAGCCCTTTGAATAAACCGCCCGGACCGTTTGTCTCCTGGCCGATTACGCCGTATTTTAACGGAATCCGTTCGTCTTTGGCGCGGGCCTCAAGAAGGCCGACGCGGAATTGAGTCGTTACGAAATCCGCATCCTTCAAGGCTTCTCTCCGGTCAAGCGTCAGGTGAATCTCTATCGGAACACCCGCTTTTTCGACCATGCGTTTTGCAAGCGTGCCGACGATATTGAGTTTTTTCTCGCCTTCAGGAATGTCGACGAGCCATAATTCTCTGACAGGCAGTTCCTCATAGCGCTTAATGATGCCTTCCACAAGCTCCGGTGTATAGCTTGAACCTCCGCCGATCGTTACAATTTTAATTCCTTTTGTCATATTTTTGCTCCCCCTTGCAGACTCACTTTTTCGTAAATCTCGACTAACTCAGCGGCCAAGTCTTTCACGGTCATGGCATTCATTAAATGATCTTGCGCATGCACCATCAAAAGCGTCATGTCTGTTTTTTCTCCGCCGGCTTCATTTTGGATCAATTCTGTCTGGTAATGATGAGCTTCGGTCAGTTCCCTTGCGGCTTCCTGAAGCTTTTCCTCCGCCATGGCTCTGTCCCCCCGCTTTGCGGCGGCAATGGCTTCCATTGATGCACTTCTGCCGTTGCCGCCATGCAGGATGATCTGAAAAATGGTCTGTTCCATTTTTTCATTCATGTGTTTCACTCCCTTTCTCTACAGCACGGCTTTTTCGTCTCCCTGTACGGCTGGCGCCTGCGATTGTTCAAGTTCGTTTTCTTCTTTCAGCTTTTGCGAATCCCACATTCTGAAGAACGGATAGTACACGATAAAGGCTGTGATGATGTTAATCGCCTGCATGACAGCCCCTGATATTTTTCCGCCCGTGGCAAGATAGCCGGAGAAAATCGGCGGCATCGTCCATGGGACGGCAATGCCGGCAGGTTTGGCGACGAGGCCGGTGCTCATGCCGATATAGGTAAGGACCAGTGTGACAAGCGGTGTGATAATGAACGGAATGAGAAGCATCGGGTTCATGACGATCGGCATTCCGAAAATAATCGGCTCATTAATATTAAAGACGGCCGGCCCGATGGCGAGTTTCCCAAGCTGCTTCATCTGCTTGCTTCGCGAACGGAGAAACATGGTGACCACGAGCGCCAGTGTCGCGCCGCTTCCGCCGATGTTGATCCAGATTTCAAAAAACTGCTGGGTGAAAATATTCGGAAGCGCATCGCCCGCCTGAAACGCAATCCGGTTGGCATCCATCGCTCCGAACCAGATCGGCGCCATGACGCCGCCGACTATGTTCGCCCCGTGTAATCCGCACGCCCACAAGAGCATTTGAACCGCTTCGGCTATCAGGCTTCCGCCGAGACTTCCCCCAAGAATCGAGAGCGGCGTCCCCAGTACAACGCTTACAATGTTATGAAGGCTTTCAAACGGCGTCGCTTCGACAATTAAACGCGCACCCCAGATCAGAAAGATGACGGCAAAGCCGGGAATTAAGGCGACAAACGATTTGCTGACCGCCGGAGGCACGCCGTCCGGCATTTTGAAGACGAAATTCCGCTGGATGATCAAGCGGTAAATTTCCGTCGACAGCATGGCGATGATCATCGCGACAAACAGCCCTTTGCTTCCCATGAGAGACAGCGGGATGCCGCCGCCCACCATGATTTCCTCTTTGGCGCCGGAAGGCAGAAACGGAACTTTGTACGGCGTTGCCAAGAGAAACGCCGCCAAAGATATCGCACCGGCCGATAAAGCGTCCACCCCGTATTTTTCGGCCAGACGGTAGGCGATTCCGAAAGCGGCGACAAGACCCATGATTTCAAAGGTCGCATCAACCGGATATTGCAGTTTTTGAGACCAGGCGCTTCCGAACGTCTTTGCCATGAAATCCGCATATCCCGGAATCGGCAGGTTGCCGATGATCAGAAAAAACGAACCGATGATGATAAGCGGCATGGTGAGGATGATCCCGTCACGCAATGCTTGCAGATGCCGCTGGGAGGCAATTTTTCCGGCAATGGGCATGACTTTCTCTTCTAAAAACTGGTTCACCTTATTCACACGGCCCGCCCCTTTCTACGATGCGTTTCCGAGCTGTTCCGCTGATTTCAGAACCTCCGCTCCGTTGCAAGTGCCGTAATGGACGGTATTGATGACTTCAACCGGCACTCCTTTTGATTCACCCAATTTTTTCAGCTGCGGAAGCAAATAACGGACTTGAGGCCCAAGCAGCAATACGTCCGCTTTATCAATATGCTGGTTGACTGAATCGCCTGACACCGCCCAGATTTTATATTCTTTTCCTTGTTCCTGCGCGCTTTTTTCCATCTTGGTGACGAGTAAGCTTGTAGACATCCCTGCTGCACAAACGAGTAATATATTCATGTAAAAGACCTCCTGAAAGTTTGATATTTTGTATGTCTCGATGTTAGTACCATCATATTATGAAATCGCTTTCATAACTACTCAGGCTTTTTCCGCTGCTAACGGAAAAAAGGTATATCCCGGTCTTTCTCTGATCGTTTGTCTCTGAATACTCGTAAAACCTCCTGATAGGTTGTGCATTTTAAGAGACGGCTTACCGCGGCCGGATCATCTAACATGCCGCCGAGCCATTTGTACATATGCTGGAGGTCGGCTTTGCTTTCTTTCTCGACGCAGAGCAGGCAGACAAATTGGACACGCTTATCCGCCCAGTCAATCGGTTTCTTCAGCGTGCATACCGCCCAAAACGTCGTGTCTGTCTGCGGAACGAGCGGGTGCGGAATCGCCGTAAGATTGCCGAAACTCGTAGGAGAAATCGCTTCCCTTTCAAAAATAGAATCGGTCAGAGAATCAGAAGCGAGGCCGGCTTCTGCAACCTGCTGTCCGAGAAAACGGATGACGTCCTCCTTCGTCTCCAGATCCTGCTGCAAAAATACCAGCTCCGGTTTCAGAAAGTTCAATTGTTCCCGCTTTTCTTCCAGCATGGCGTCGATTTTTGTAAAATCCCCGCCGCCCAACAGCGTATGAACCTTCAATACGGGAACGGGCAGGTCTTTTTTGATCGGCACTGTGCTGACCACAAAATCAATCGACTCAAAGGAAAGCTGGTCAAGGCTGCAGTAATCAGCCGTTCCGACGATTTCAAGACGCTTTGCGAACCGGGAACGGAGCTTTTCTCTTAAAAGCTGCGCGCTGCCGGCGCCGGACGCACAAACAATCAAGCAGCGTTTAGGCGGCCGTTCCGTCTTTCTCCTTTCAATGGCGGCTCCGAAATGAAGCGCCAAATATCCGATCTCATTTTCATGAATATCAATGCCGGTTTGCTCCTTGATCACGATTCCCGCAATCACTCCCGCTTCAAATGCGAGCGGATAATTTTCCTTTATGGCGGAGAGCATCGGGTTTCTCAGGTTCATTCCGTACCGGTTTCGGTTAATCGCCGGCTTGATGTGGAGCGCAAGACCCGCTTTCAGCTCATTGTCGTCCGTGATTCCGAGCTTCAGCTCCCGCTCAATGGCTTCAATCATGGCCTCCGTCAAACGGCTGGTTTCCCCGTCTATCAGCCTTGTAAGCTCTTTTCCTTCCAGTTGTGACTGGGTCATGCGCTTTGTCCCGAGCAGGTGAATGGCAATATAGGCGGTTTCCTGTTCGGGAAAGGTGACCGAAAGCGCAGATTCAAGCTCTTTTACGATGGCTTCCGCTGACTGATATTCTGTTTCAAGCTTAATATCATGAAGATCTTCCGGGATGAGAGATACATAGTTTTCTGTCCGGATTCGTTTGCAGGCAATGGCGATATGGATGATGAGATTGTTCAGGCCGAAGAAAGAAAGCGGGATCTTATGGTTTCGAACCTGCTTCATAATGGCTGTGCGGATCACGTGAATGTCGTCTTTCGGCAGAATACCGGCCTTTTCACTCAGGAGATCAGGCTCTGGCTCGCGGTCGTCCACTAAGTATTCCGCCATACAATAACGGAGGCGGAGCTCTTCGCCGCGCAGCTTAAAGCCGTAGTTCGGCCTTGTTTCCAAAATGATGTCATAGGGGCGGAGCCGTTTTTTGACTTCTTTTAAATCAGATTGAAGTGTGGATTTACTGATGAACAGTTCTTCCGCCAAGTCATCCAGCTTGAGGTAGCCGTCGGTCAGAAGCATTCTTTTCATAAGGTAATCTAACCGTTCACCGGGAAAAATCGGCACGGTGCTGTTCTGCTGGAAATTGTCCTGAAGCCAGTTTTTAAACGGCTGCTCATTCCGGATCAGCAGCTTATAGCCGCTCCCTCTGACAGATTGAATGGATGCGCCGTGTTTTTCTACAATGGTTTGCAGTTCCTTTATGTCATTGCGGACCGTCCGCGTCGTTACCTTTACATTTGCAGCGATGACTGAGCTTGTAACCGGTGTTTCAGCAGCTAAAAGCAAGCGCAGAAGTTCACGAAGCCGCCCATGAAGCATGAGAAAAACCTCCTTTCAGATCAGATGCAGACGTGAAAAATGGGCAAAAAGAATGAGGAAGGGGTAAATGTATGTAAATTCTATAATGGGGAGGATTTCAAGTCAATGCGGCAATCCGATGCCAGGCCCGTAAAAAAACAGCCGGATCAGCCGGCTGTTCGGGATGCGGACATGCGGTTCCGCTTAGATGCCTTCCGTTCTTTTATGATTTTTCTGATGATCGGATAGATGACGGGCGCCCATTTGATAATCGTTTTGAAAAATTTTTTCAATGTCTGAATCCCCTTTCTTTTACCTTGTCTTTCCCCTCTTATCAGCGTTTATAAACATGGTCAGCGTGAGACATACCGGTTCCCCGTCACCCAATAGCGCCACGGATAATCCCGGGCTTCTCCGCTGTTGTCAATCCCGATTCTCGGGCCTGTTGATATATGCTCAGGCGTAAAGCCCTCCGTAATATACAGCGGCGGTTCCGTGATCATGCCGCCGTAGTCGTTCATTGAAATGCCCATCGCCTTCGTCAGTTTTCCCGGGCCGTTTGTCCGCTCTCTCGGGGGTCTGCCCGGTCTCCTGCTCTCCATCAGGAACTGTCCTTCATGAGGCTCCGCCGCCCTGATTAACACGGCCTGCGGAATGCCGATGTCCGCGGCGACGACGTTCATTAATGTATGAGTGTGCATGACGTATGTATAAATGCGGCCCGCCTCATGGAACATAATTTCCGTCCGTTTCGTGCGCCGGTTGCCGAAGCTGTGCGCCGCCCGGTCATCCGCTCCCATATAAGCTTCCGTTTCCACGATAAAACCTGAAGCCGTTCCCTCGTCCGTCTCCTTCACCAAGAGACAGCCGAGCAATAAAGGGGCAAGCTCCACTGACGGTCTCTGGTAAAATTCAATCGGCAAAGGCTTTCGTTCTCCCGCCATTTGCCTCCCTCCTTTCTGAATATAGCGATTTCCTCTTTCACGTTTTTCACTTCTTTTTTACAATATAAACATGAGAGAAAAAAAGGACATCATTGTTAAACGCTCTATTGCGTTTTGAAAATCAGCTCGGTATAATATGATGGTTCAAATGAAAATGATTCTCATATTCAATAAATACCGGACAATGATCATAAAAGTAGGTGAATTGATTTTTGAGCGATTCTGTCACGTCCGCAAACCGTCTGATCAGCATCTTAAAAAACGGGGTTTTCTTCCTGATCGCGGTGATCGGGCTGCTTGTATCTATTTTTTTCGCTGTCTCATTCGGCGCGAAAGACATTACTTTACATACGGTTTGGTCGGCTGTTGCTGATTATAATCCGAACATAACGGGCCAGCAGATCATTCATGAATTGCGTCTTCCGAGGGTGCTCGGGGCGGCCGTTACAGGAGCCGCTTTTGCTGCAGCCGGCGCCCTCATGCAGGGTGTCACGAGAAACCCGCTTGCCGATTCGGGTGTCTTAGGCGTAAACGCGGGCGCCATGTTTGTTGTTGCGCTCAGCTTTGCTTTTTTCCCTCATTTGTCATACGCCCTGCTGATGGTGATGTCATTTTTGGGAGCACTGGCAAGCACCGGCTTGATTTTCTTTATCAGTGCGGCGGGAAAAGGCAGCATGACACCTTTAAAGGTGACGCTTGCCGGGGCGGTCGTGGCCGCTCTTTTACATTCACTCAGTACCGGTGTGGCGATTTATTACGATTTAAGCCAGGATTTGGCCTTCTGGTACGCCGGCGGGGTGTCAGGGATCAAGTGGGCTCATTTACAAGTCCTTGTTCCCGTGATTGCGGTCTTCATCATTCTCGCGACATTCATGGGCCGGTCCGTCACCCTTCTCTCAATGGGAAATGACGTGGCGGCGAATTTAGGGGTGAACACGGCTCTGACGCGTGCCGCCGGATTAATGATCGCCGTCGTTCTTGCCGGTGTGTCTGTTTCCGCTGCGGGCGCGATCGGCTTCGTCGGGCTGGTCATTCCCCATATCGCGCGAAAGATCGTCGGCGTTACGTACAGGCTGATTATTCCGATGTCCGCGTTACTCGGCGCGATTCTATTGATTTTGGCCGACCTGGCCTCGCGCACGGTCAGTCCCCCGAGGGAATTGGCGATAGGCATTATGGTCGCACTTGTCGGTGTCCCTTTCTTTCTTTATATTGCCCGCAAGGAAGGGAGAGACTTATAAATGAAAGTACAGAAAGAAACAAAAAAAGCGGCGGCGGCAGGACTCATTCTGCTGGTCATCGCCGTTTGCATGATTCTGATCGGGCTGCATACGGGCTCATTCCGGCTTTCTCCTCTCACCGTGGGAAAAACGCTGTTCGGATACGGCACGTTTCAAAGCACAACCGTTTTATTCGATTACCGGCTTCCCCGGATTCTGGTGACGATGCTGGCCGGCATCGGTTTAGGAGTGTCGGGCGCTATTTTGCAGGGTGTATCCCGAAATCCGCTTGCCGATCCGGGCATTCTCGGACTGCATGCCGGCGCGTCCTTCGGTTTGATGATGTATATCACATTCTTTCATTCCCTGGAGGCGCAGGCGTCGATGTTCATCCCGCTGTTTACGTTTGCGGGCGGAACACTCGCCGCCCTGCTGATTGTAGTGCTTACGTACGACAGGCTGAACGGTTTTTTAACGATCCGTATGCTGTTAGTCGGGATCGCCGTTTCCGCGGGCTTCAGCGCCGTTACATTGTTTATGTCGCTGCGCCTGAATGAAGAAACTTATACATTCGCTTCCCGCTGGCTGGTGGGAAACGTCTGGGGCAGGGATTGGATTCACGTGTGGTCGCTATTGCCCTGGATCGGCATTCTCGCACCGCTTGCATGGCTGAACGCCCGCTCTTTGAATATTTTAATGCTCGGTGACCAGGCAGCCGCGGGGCTTGGCGCACACGTGCAGAGAAAAAGGATCATGCTGATCGCCATAGCGGTCGGCTTGTCCTGCGCGAGTGTGGCGATGGCCGGCGGAATCGGCTTTATCGGCTTTGCCGCCCCTCACTTGGCAAGACGGCTCGTCGGCACCATGCATCAGCATATTATTCCGATTGCGGGATTAATCGGACTTGTCATTCTTGTCGCGGCAGACACCATCGGCCGGTCTTTGTTTCAGCCGAACGCCATTCCGGCCGGCGTGGTTGCGGCAGCCATCGGCGCGCCGTATTTTCTCTATCTCGTCATGAAAATCAAATCATAAAACAAGGAGTATTCCCATGAAAAAAATAATTGCGCTCGTCAGTTTCATGTGTATTTTCTTACTGGCTGCCTGCCAATCCGATTCAACACAGCCGGAGTCAAAAAAGAAATCCGGCGATCATAAAATCGCTTCGATGTCCATTCACCTGACAAATGATCTGCTGGCTCTCGGCGTTACACCTGCCGGTTCCGTCGTGGGCGGAGAATTAAAAGATTTTCTCCCTCATGTGAAAAATCAGCTGAAAGACACGAAAAAACTCGGCCCTGCCTCAGATCCGGATATGGAAGCTTTACTTGAGCTGAACCCTGACAACATTTATCTTGATAAAGAATTTGCGGGAAAAGATGTGTCAAAATACAAGAAAATCGGAAACACACACGTTTTCGACCTTGATAAAGGCACATGGCGCGATCATTTAAAAGACATCGGAAAAATCGTCAAGCGTGAAAAAGAAGCGAAAACGTTTATTCAAGATTACGAAGATGAAACAAAACAAGTCAAATCCATGATAAATAAGGAATTAGGGAAAAACGCCAAAGTCATGGCGATCCGCGTGAATGCAAAAGAGCTTCGCGTCTTCAGCACACGCCGCCCGATGGGACCGATTCTGTTTGACGATCTGAAGCTGAAACCGGCTGACGGCATTAAAGAAATGAACACCTCCCGCCCTTATGAAGTCATTTCTCAAGAAGTGCTGCCTGATTACAACGCAGATGCGATTTTCGTCGTCGTTAACAGAGACGACAAGTCACAGCAAGCCTATAAAGAATTGCAAAAAAGCGCTGTATGGAAAGGGCTGAAGGCCGTGAAAGCAAACCACGTCTATAAAATTGCCGATCAGCCTTGGCTTGATTATTCAGCACTGGGAAATAAATTAGCAATGGATGAAGCGAAAAAAATGTTCCAAAAATAAACATGAGCCGGTTTTGCAAAAAGTGCAAGGCCGGCTTTTTTATATTGTCGTTTACTTATATAAACAACCGCTTATATAATAGTGTGAAAAAGGAGTGAGCGCATGGAACGGCGGCATCATGCTTTAAGTTCCGGAGGGATCAGCCAGTGCCTCAAGCTTCTAAGCGACCCGACGAGGCTTTTGATGCTGAAGCTTCTGGAGGATAAGGAATATTGTGTCTGCGAGCTGACGGCTATTTTTGATATAAGTCAGCCCGGCATCAGCCAGCACTTGCGGAAATTAAAGAACGCCGGCCTTGTGCGGGAAAGACGCGAGGGCCAGTGGCGGTACTATGCCATTCATCCGTCCGGTCCGGAATACGCGCTGGTTTGCTCGATTTTGCAGCAGATAGATGAAAAGGACGAAGTTTTACAGACATTGCGGCAAAAAGAAGTCACTGTTACATGCCGGTAAGGGGGATATATTCTTGGGAGTTGCGGTTTTATCAGCGCTGATTTTTGTGCTGACACTTGTGTTTGTCATATGGCAGCCGAAACATGTATCAATCGGCTGGTCTGCCTGCGGCGGAGCGGTCCTCGCTTTGATCGCCGGAGCAGTCAGCCTGCACGATATCGCGGAAGTGACGGGAATCGTCTGGAATGCGACACTTGCCTTTATCGCCATTATTATCATTTCATTGATTCTTGACAGCATCGGTTTTTTTGAGTGGGCCGCGCTGCATATGGCCATGGCGGCCAAAGGCAGCGGGCTGCGGATGTTTCTCTATGTGTCGGTCTTAGGGGCTGTTGTCTCCGCCCTGTTTGCCAATGACGGAGCGGCGCTCATTTTGACGCCGATCGTACTGGCGATGGTGCGGGCTTTGAATTTACCTGAAAAGCTGGTTTTTCCGTTTATTATCGCCGGAGGATTCATCGCCGACACCACCTCTCTTCCGCTCGTTGTAAGCAATTTGGTCAATATTGTATCCGCGGATTACTTTCATATCGGGTACATTGAATATGCATCACGCATGCTGGTGCCCAACCTTTTTTCTCTGGCAGCAAGCATTTTGGTGCTGTATCTCTATTTCAGAAAAAACATTCCGAAACGGTATGACACCGGTCTTGTGAAACATCCGGCATCCGCGATTAAGGATGAACGCCTTTTCCGGTTATCGTGGGCTGTGCTGGCCGTTTTATTGATCGGATATTTCGTCAGCGAACTGCTGTCGATACCCGTTTCCTTCGTTGCCGGCTCCATCGCGGTCATTTTTCTCATTCTGGCGCAGCGAAGCCCCGCCGTCCCTGCGAAACAAGTCATCAAGGACGCCCCGTGGGCCATCGTGTTTTTTTCTGTCGGCATGTATGTTGTCGTGTACGGCTTGCGAAATGCCGGACTGACGGATCTTCTTTCTCAGCTTATTCAGAGAGCGGCGGATCACGGATTGTTTGCGGGCACACTCGGGATGGGGTTTATCGCTGCGATCCTGTCCTCCGTTATGAATAACCTGCCGACGGTGATGATTGACGCCATAGCCATCAGCGGAACGGACACTCACGGGCTGATGAGAGAAGCATTGATTTACGCGAATGTTATCGGTTCGGACCTTGGGCCGAAAATCACGCCGATCGGATCGCTGGCGACATTGTTATGGCTCCACGTGCTGAGCCGGAAAAACGTGAAAATTTCCTGGGGAATGTATTTCAAGACAGGTCTGATATTAACCATTCCGACGTTATTCATCACCCTGATCGGACTTTATTTATGGCTGTTATGGCTCGCTTGAGATGAAAAACCTTTTAAGTTGAATCTTAAAAGGTTTTTTTGTGTCAAAAATCCGAAAAGTAAAACTTTTATATTTTAAAAGTATAGACATTTAAATTCAAAAGATTATAATATTCATGAAAACGTTTTAACTTTATGAAAGAAGGGATTCTCATGAAAAGAATTTTATTAGCCTGCAGCTCAGGCATGTCCACCAGCCTTCTTGTTACGAAAATGCAGAATTACGCCCGCTCCATCGGTGAGGAAGCCGAGATTTGGGCAGTCGGACAGGATAAAGCAAAAGAAGCGATGAAAGATGCAGACGTCGTACTGATCGGCCCGCAGATGAGTTTTTTAAAAGGTGAGCTTCAGAAAGAGGCGGACCCGCTTCACATCACCGTTGATGTGATTGACATGATGGCTTACGGCATGGGAGACGGCAAAAAAGCATACGAACAGGCCGTTGCCTTGATTGAGAACAAATAAAGGAGGCGATAAGCATGGAAACGTACACGGATGAACAGATCAGTTTTCAGCTGATTCTTCACAGCGGTAATGCCCGCAGCTGTATTATTCAATCGATACGCGCTTATAAAGACGGCCGGCCAGATGAGTCAGACACCTTTCTGACAAAGGCTGAAGAAGAACTGGGGAAAGCGCACGACATCCATTTTCAGATGATTCAAAAAGAAGCCGGCGGCGCCAAGACGGATGTCTCCCTGCTTTTTATGCATGCTGAAGACCACTTAATGTCAGCGCTCTCAATGAAAGAGCTGGTTAAAGAAATGCTCGACTTATTTCAATCAAAGAATTTATAAAAAGCCGGGGGTGAAGACGTGTTTGAGAAAATCAGCCAATTCCTTGTTCCGATCGCGGGCAAATTAAACAATAACCGCTACTTGCAAGTCTTACGGGATGCTTTTATGCTGGCGTTTCCGCTGACCATTTTCGGTTCGGTGTTCGTCGTGCTGACGAACCTGCCGTTTTTAAACAAAATCATGAGCAGCTCCGCACTGTCTGTCTTTCAATCCGGATTTGGCGGCGCTTCGACGGCGACGATGGGGATTATGTCCATTTTTGTCGTCTTCGGGATCGGCTATTACCTTTCCAAAAGCTACGAAGTGGAGGCCGTATTCGGCGGAGCGATCGCATTGGTTTCTTTTCTGCTGCTCACCCCGTTCGTCTTAGAGCCGGAAACGGGCAAAGCGGTCGCAGGCGTCATTCCGGTTGACCGGCTTGGAGCAAAAGGAATGTTTCTCGGCATGATAACCGCGTTTTTGTCAGGTGAAATCTACAGAAGAATCGTCCAGAGAAACTTAACGATTAAGATGCCTGCCGGTGTTCCTCCGGCTGTTGCTAAATCGTTCGCCGCATTGATTCCGGCTTTTATCACGCTTACCGTCTTCCTCTTGATCAATGCGGCTGTCACCCAGATCTTTCACACCAATCTGCATGATGTCATTTATCATACGGTTCAAGCCCCGCTTGTCGGACTTGGAAGCGGCATCATTCCTACATTAATCGCTGTTTTCTTTATTCAGATTTTATGGTTTTTCGGACTTCACGGACAAATCATTATCAATTCCGTGATGGACCCGATTTGGAATACATTACAGGTCGAAAATTTGGCTGCGTATACAGCGGGAAAAGAGATTCCCCATATTATTTCTAAGCCGTTTATGGAGATTTACACCGTCGGAATGGGCGGAACCGGAATGACATTGGCCATAGTGATCGCCATCTTGCTTTTTATGAAAAGCAAACAGATGAAACAGATATCCAAACTCGGTCTCGCGCCGGGCATTTTCAACGTCAATGAGCCGGTTATTTTCGGTTTGCCGATTGTGATGAACCCGATCATTATCATTCCGTGGGTCATCGCACCGATGGTTGTCACACTTGTCACCTACCTGGCCATGTCGGCGGGGATCGTGCCCCCTCCTACCGGCGTGACCGTGCCTTGGACCGTCCCCCTATTCATTAACGGGATTATGGCGACCAATTCCGTCATGGGCGGCATTATGCAGCTGGTCAACCTCTGTATTGTGTTTGTCATCTGGTTCCCGTTTCTTAAAGCGCTGGACAAATTAAACATGGCAAAGGAAAAAGAAGCTGAGACCGAGCAGCATGCCCGGGATGACAGCATGAGTATGTAATCAAAATCGCAGTAAGGGAGAGAAATCAATTGACTGAATCAAATATTCAATATCGTTTTCCGGAAGGATTCTGGTGGGGGTCTTCCGCCTCCGCCACCCAAACAGAAGGCGCCGCTGACAGAGACGGAAAAAGCCAAAACATATGGGATTACTGGTATGAAAAAGAGCCGAGCCGTTTTTTTAACGGCGTCGGCCCCGGCGACACGTCACGTTTTTACGATCAATATAAGGAGGATATCCGGCTGATGAAAGAAATCGGCCACAACTCCTTCCGGCTGTCTATTTCCTGGTCAAGATTGATTCCGGACGGAACTGGCGAGGTCAATCAGAAAGCGGTCGCGTTTTATCAGGACGTCATCGATGAAATGCTTGCCCATCACATTGAGCCGTTTGTCAATTTGTTTCACTTTGACATGCCGCTCGCCCTTCAGCGTAAGGGGGGCTGGGTCAGCCGGAACACCGTTGACGCGTTTGAACATTACACCAAAACATGCTTTTCGCTATTCGGTGACAAGGTGAAAAAATGGTTCACTCACAACGAGCCGATTGTGCCGATTGAAGGCGGCTACTTATACGACTTTCACTACCCGAATCACGTTAATTTTCAAGAAGCGGTGCAGGCCGGCTTCCATACCCTGCTGTCGAATGCAAGGGCTGTCAAAGCCTACAGAGAATTGAAACAGGACGGACAAATCGGAATCATTCTGAATCTGACGCCTTCTTATCCGAGAAGCTCACATCCTGAAGATCTGAAAGCGTCCCGGATTGCCGACGCCTTTTTCAACCGCTCATTTTTAGATCCCGCCGTAAAGGGCGAATTTCCTGAGGAGCTTGTCGAGATTCTCAAGGCGGAAGGCTTTCTGCCGCATTATGAGAAAGAAGATCTCCGCCTCATTCAGGAGCATACGGTTGACCTCTTAGGCGTGAACTACTACCAGCCGAGGCGCGTCAAGGCAAAAGAACATGTTCCGAATCCGCATGCCCCTTTCCTGCCCGAGCGTTTCTTCGATCCGTATGTCATGCCCGGCCGGAAAATGAACCCTCACCGCGGGTGGGAAATTTACGAAAAAGGAATCTACGACATTCTCACAAATCTCAGAGAACATTACGGAAATATCGAGTGTTTTATTTCTGAGAACGGCATGGGAGTAGAAGGCGAGGAACGCTTCCGCGATGAAAACGGCATCATTCAGGATGATTACAGGATTGAATTTATCCAGGAACATCTGAAATGGGTGCATCGGGCCATCGGAGAAGGTTCAAATGTAAAAGGCTATCACCTGTGGACTTTCATGGACAACTGGTCTTGGACAAACGCTTATAAAAACCGCTACGGCTTTGTATCTGTCAATCTGGAAAACGGGGGCGAACGGACTGTCAAAAAAAGCGGCCGCTGGTTCAAATCCGTTTCCGATCAAAACGGATTTTAACAGATGAGGAGGGACGGCCATGCTTGGAGGTATTGAAGCCGGCGGCACGAAATTTGTCTGTGCCGCCGGACAAAGAGACGGCACCATTCTGGACAGAGCAGAGTTTCCGACGGGAGAACCGGATGACACACTCAGACAGGTGATCCGTTACTTTAAAGATTTCCCGATAGAAGCCATCGGCATCGGGTCGTTCGGACCGATTGATATCCGTCCCGACAGTCAAACATACGGGTGCATCACCGCGACGCCGAAGACAGCCTGGCGGAAATGCCCTATTCTTCAAACGATCAAAAGCGCTCTTGATATTCCCGCAGGCTTCACCACCAACGTTAATGCGGCGGCGCTCGGAGAAGCTTCTTTCGGCGCGGCCAAAAACGCGGACAGCTGCCTCTATTTGACAGTCGGCACAGGCATCGGCGCGGGCGCCATTATGAACGGAAGATTTGTTCAAGGGCTGTCTCATCCTGAAATGGGTCACATTTACGTCAGAAGACATCCGGACGACGGCTACAAAGGCAATTGCCCTTACCATACAGATTGCCTGGAAGGCCTCGCGGCAGGCCCCGCCATTGAGAAACGCTGGGGGAAAAAAGCAGTTCTGCTCACGGATCAGCAGGAAGTGTGGGAGCTTGAGGGCTATTATATTGCCGAAGCGCTTGTGCAGTATATTCTCATACTTTCGCCGGAAAAGATCATCCTCGGCGGGGGCGTCATGAAGCAGCATCAGCTGTTCTCTTCTATCCGTCAGCACGTGAAAAAACGGCTGAATCAATATATTGATCTGCCCGACATTGAAAACCGCATCGTCCCCCCTCAATTAGGCATTCACTCCGGCGCGGCCGGTTCGCTCGTATTGGCGGAGCGCGCATTAAAGGCGGCAAACCGGGAGGCGGAAAAATGACGAAACTCTTATTTTTGGAACCGGTTTTTAAAGAAAGATTATGGGGCGGGACGAAGCTGCGCGATACATTCGGGTATGAGTTTCCTTCTGAGCGGACGGGAGAGTGCTGGGCGATTTCAGCTCATCCGCACGGCACATCCATCGTGCGGAACGGGCCTTTTTCCGGAACATCATTACACCGTCTCTGGAATGAACACCCTGACCTGTTCGGACATCCGAAAGAAGAAGCCTTTCCCCTGCTCACAAAAATTCTCGACGCAAATATGGACTTATCCGTACAGGTTCATCCGGATGACGCATATGCACATCGGCATGAAAACGGAGAACTCGGAAAAACGGAATGCTGGTACGTGTTGGACTGCAAAAAAGAGGCGGAGCTCATTTTAGGGCACCGCGCCCAAACGAGAGAAGACTTCGTTCGGCTCATTGAACGAAACGAGTGGGATCACCTGCTCCGCCGCATCCCCATTAAGCCCGGCGACTTTTTCTATGTCCCGAGCGGCACACTGCACGCTTTATGTGAAGGTACGCTCGTTCTTGAAATCCAGCAAAGCTCTGATGCCACCTACCGGCTTTACGACTATGACCGGACGGATGGGAACGGGAATAAACGCGAGCTTCATCTTCAGAAAGCAATTGACGTAACAAGTATTCCGCATACCGATGAAAATGTAAAAAGCACAAAGCATCGGATCGGAAATGCTCTTATTACGATACTCGCCGAAACACCTTTCTTTTCAGTTTATCAATGGGATGTGAGCGGGAAAGCATCATTCCCCGCACCCGGCCGGTATTTACTCGCAAGCGTAATTAAAGGACGCGGAGAACTGGATGGATGCCCCATTCACAAAGGCGATCACTTTATCGTGCCGGCGGATTCCGGAGATTTTGTTATAGAAGGAGATTGTGAGGTTATCGTTTCACATCCTTCATCATCCTAAAAATCAGGAGGTCTTTTATATGCTCAAAAAGTTAGCAGTCTGCCTGTCTATCGTTTTATTACTCTTAGGAGCCGCCAGTCCGATATCGGCTCACACCGTTTATCCCGTCAACCCAAATGCCCAGCAGACGACAAAAGATATCATGAACTGGCTGGCGCACCTGCCCAACCGTTCAGAAAACAGGGTCATGTCCGGTGCGTTCGGCGGGTACAGCGATGTCACTTTTTCAATGACAGAGGAAAACCGCTTGAAAAACGCGACGGGACAGTCTCCCGCCATCTACGGCTGTGACTATGGGAGAGGATGGCTGGAAACAGCGGATATCACCGATACTATCGATTACAGCTGCAACAGCAGCTTGATCTCATACTGGAAAAGCGGCGGCCTCCCTCAGGTCAGCCTGCATCTCGCAAATCCGGCTTTTCCATCCGGAAACTATAAAACGGCCATCTCAAACAGCCAGTACAAAAACATCCTGGACCCTTCAACTGTTGAAGGAAAACGGCTTGAGGCGCTGCTCAGCAAAATCGCCGACGGCCTTACTCAGCTGAAAAATCAAGGCGTCACCGTTCTGTTCAGGCCGCTTCACGAAATGAACGGCGAGTGGTTCTGGTGGGGGCTGACAGGCTACAACCAAAAAGACACGGAAAGAATCTCGCTGTACAAAGAGCTTTACAAGAAGATATACCGCTATATGACAGAGACAAGAGGATTGGATAACCTTTTGTGGGTGTATTCGCCGGATGCCAACAGAGACTTTAAAACAGACTTCTACCCAGGCTCATCTTATGTGGATATTACCGGTCTGGACGCTTACTTCACTGATCCGTATGCGATATCAGGCTATGATGAAATGCTGTCTCTGCAAAAACCGTTTGCCTTTGCCGAAACCGGTCCGTCCGGCAATATCGGAAGCTTTGATTATGCTGCATTTATCAATGCGATCAGGCAAAAATACCCCGAGACCACGTACTTTTTGACATGGGATGAACAATTAAGTCCGGCGGCCAATCAAGGCGCGCAAAGCCTTTATCAAAACAGCTGGACACTGAACAAGGGCGAAATATGGAACGGCGGATCTTTGACGCCGATCGCGGAATAACCGCTTCTTTTGAAAATCAGTTTTAAAAAACGGCTCTGCTGGGCATATTGTTACCGTTCAAAAAGGAGGGTTCAACAATGGAAAATAACAAAAACAGCGAAGAAACGCTTTCCAGTAAGACGACCGGTAAAGGCGAGTCAGAAGACACGCTGACAAACCGGCAGGGCCATCCGGTCACTGACAACCAGAATGTCAGGACAGTCGGCAATAGAGGACCGACGACATTGGAGAATTATGATTTTTTGGAGAAAATCAGCCACTTTGACCGCGAACGGATTCCCGAGCGCGTCGTTCACGCGCGCGGCGCCGGCGCACACGGATACTTTGAGGCGTACGGAAGTTTTGGAGACGAGGAGATTTCTAAATACACAAGAGCGAAAGTGTTTCAAAAGAAAGGAACGAAAACTCCGGCGTTTGTGCGGTTTTCTACCGTCAACCACGGAAAGCATTCCCCGGAAACATTGCGTGATCCCCGGGGTTTTGCCGTTAAGCTTTATACCGAAGACGGCAACTGGGATCTGGTCGGCAACAACTTGAAAATCTTTTTTATCCGTGATCCGCTGAAGTTCCCGGATCTTGTGCACGCATTTCAGCCTGATCCCGTTACGAACATTCAGGACGGCGAGCGTATTTTCGACTTCATTTCCCAATCACCCGAAGCGACTCATATGATCACTTTCTTGTTTTCGCCGTGGGGCATCCCGGCCAACTACCGGCAAATGCAGGGCTCAGGCGTACATGCCTACAAATGGGTCAATGAAGAAGGAAAAGCCGTGCTCGTCAAATATCACTTTGAACCGAAACAGGGCATCCGCAACCTGACACAGAAGGAAGCGGAAGAGATTCAGGGGAAAAACTTTAACCATGCGACACAGGATTTGTATGAAGCGATTGAAAAAGGCGATTACCCTGAATGGGAAGTGTATGCGCAAATCATGACTGATGACGAACACCCCGAGCTGGATTTTGATCCGCTTGATCCGACCAAGCTGTGGTATAAAGACGATTTTCCTTGGAAGCCGATCGGTAAATTGGTTCTGAACAAAAACCCGGAAAACTACCATGCCGAGGTGGAACAGGCCTCATTCGGAACGGGCGTGCTTGTGGACGGCCTTGATTTTTCAGATGACAAATTACTTCAGGGGCGGACATTCGCCTATTCAGATACCCAGCGGTACCGGGTCGGTGCAAATTACCTGCAGCTTCCGATCAACTCGCCGAAAAAGCATGTCGCCACCAACCAGGAAGGCGGGCAAATGCAGTATCGGGTCGATCGGGCAGAAGGACAAAACCCGCACGTCAACTATGAGCCGTCCATTATGGGAGGACTCAACGAAGCAAAGCAGGATGGGAAAGACCATACACCTCATGTCGAAGGCGATGTGAAGCGGGAAGCGATCGACCGGTCGAATCATTTCGGCCAAGCCGGAGAAACATACCGCAGATTTTCGGAATTTGAACGGAACGAATTGATCACAAACTTGGTCAATACGCTTTCTTCCTGCCGGAAAGACATTCAGGATCAAATGATTGAGAATTTCACAAAAGCTGATCCGGACTACGGAAAACGTGTTGCGGAAGGGCTGAAAAAGGTTTCCGAAAACAACAGCAACGGGCCGATCGGCACTACTGATACGGAACAGGCTGCAAAGCAGGCTGAACAGGAAAGCCATCCGTCTGATCCGTATTAAGTAAAAAAACAGGACAATCGCGTCCTGTTTTTTTTTTGGGCTAATTCAGCTCCTGTATATTCTGCTCCGCCGCGGCCGCAAATACTTTCGGCTCCGGACGTTCAAGATCTTCATGGAATAAACTTACTTTGTGAATCTGCCGGTTGTCGTACAGATGAAAGTAGTAGTTACCGCTGTCACAGCACATGACCGACGTATACTGCGTATAATCAATTTCATTCTCCTCTGTGATCACCGCGCCTTTTGGAATATTCACATTGGACAGCACGTGAAAAGCGGCTGTAACGCCATCCGTTTCATGAGCGGCAGGCTCTAAATGCTCTTTCAGATAAGCAGCTCTGATGAATCGGGATGGCGGCGTGTAATCACCGGGAAGCCCGATCGTTCCAGATCCTTGGCCGAAAGCGGTTAATGTCATTCCGCCCAATGTTTTGCTTTCTGACTGCTGCGGCCTGATTCCGATATAATGGCGCAGATTGGTCACATGCCAAGGAAATTCCGGACTGTTGGTCATCACTCCGGGTTTGTTGTCATATACTTTCATTCCCTCCGGTGTCGGCTCGATGACAATGCAGCCGCCCGTGCGGTCTGATAAAATCCAATGAAGAGGCAGCACCGTATCCAATAACATTAACTTCTTCTCTACAATCGTCAGCATTGAGAGCTTTTCCTTTATGTCTTCAAGAGATTCACAGTTTGATAAGGCCCAGGTGACAAACTCATGAGGAGCGATGTGACAGGTGCCCTCCCGTTCCGCTTTCTCGTATCCCGCAAAGCCCGGAAAATACAGCGTCGCACACGACAGCCCTTTTTCATTTACGCCGTCGGCAAACAGAACATTGCCGAGATTTCTCCCCATGCCGATAAATGCGTATTTCGTCTTATGCATCCTGCCGTCAGCTTCGCTTTTCCAGCTGTACTGACGAGGGTAAAGCACGACGTCCGTACCGAGCTGAAATGCAAAATCCATCGTTCGCGCCAATAGGTGATTACCGTCTGTCGTTTTCAATGTAAGACTTGTACACATATCATCCATCCCCTTTTCATTAATGAAATTTACACAAAGTAAACTATTCTTTCAGCTTAACGAATAATGGCTCCATTCGTCAAAAGATTGACACATTTCTCCTTAATACATATTAGTCCGTAAGCATATCCATGCCTTTTAAACCCTGGCAAATCGCTTTGGCGGCAGTGTTTGTTCCGTTTTCCAAAAAAACTTTTGAACGGCTGTCAGCGAGGCTTTACAATGTTTTTCCTGCATGCTGGAATTTGTAAACGGCAGGTCAATCTGTTAAGCTATGTTTTTATGTTAAAGAAGAACATACGGAGGAGATTATCTATTGAAAGTAGAAAGGCGAACGATTGAACATATTCCGCATGACGAAAGACACGGAAAGGCTAAAGATTTATTCCCCGTCTGGTTCGGGGCTAATATGCATATTACGACGTTAGTCACAGGCACACTGCCCGTTACAATGGGACTCGATCTCTTTTGGAGTATCGCCGCCATTATTATCGGGACCTTTATCGGCGCAATCTTTATGGCGTCTCATTCCGCACAAGGACCTCAGCTCGGAATTCCGCAAATGATTCAAAGCCGCGCGCAGTTCGGCGTGATCGGAGCGATTCTGCCCCTCTTTTTGGTCATGTTTATCTACCTGGGCTTCTTTGCGAGCAGTACGATTCTCGCAGCCGGTACATTGAGCAGCTTTGTACCGATTCCGGCTTCATGGTGTATTATCGGCTTAAGCGCCATCTGTTTTTTACTCACGATCTACGGTCATGATCTGATTCACAAAATGCAGAAAATCCTCTCTTGGACCTCCTTTGCCGTTTTTTTTGCTGCAACGATTCTTATTTTTCAACTGCCGATTCCTTCAGGAAGCTGGGTGCCCGGCTCATTAGATCTGCCTGTTTTTCTAGTGGCGGTCAGCGCGGTGGCCACATGGCAGCTGGCATATGCGCCATATGTCGCAGATTATTCCCGTTATCTGCCGGTCAAAACACCGGCATCGCATACCTTTTGGTACAGCTACGCAGGTACGTCAGTCAGTTCCATCTGGATGATGCTTCTCGGCGCCATTTTGACGACGGCGCTCCCGGAATTTACCGCTAATGCGGGAAATGAGATTGTCCGATTGTTCGGTCCGTTTTCCTTTATTATGCTGATCATCGTCCTGTTCGGACAAATGGCGATCAACGTCTTTAATTTATACGGAGCCTTTATGTCAACCACGACTACTTTGGAGCCGTTTTTAAAACTGAAGGTGACGCCGAAAACGCGAGTGGTAATGATCCTTTGTGTGACGGCAGCGGGTACTGTATTAAGTCTCTTGGGCCAAAGCAATTTCATGGAACTGTTTTTAAATTTCATCTTTTTCATCAGTTATTTCTTAATTCCATGGACGGCGATCAACCTCGTGGATTACTATTTTATCCGACGCGGAAAATACCACGTCAAATCGATGTTTGACGTCAACGGGCAATACGGCAGGGTCAATTGGATTACAGCGGCCGCCTTCGTTTTGTCGATTATATTAGAAATCCCGTTCATCAATACATCCTTTTACATCGGGCCGCTCGCTGAAATATTCGGCGGAGGCGACATTGCCTGGGTCATCGGCCTGGCCGTTCCGTCGCTGCTGTATTATGTCCTGATGAAATCAAGGGTAAAACAAAAAGAGGCGCCTTCCCTATGAAGACGCCTTTTCTTTATTCATATTCCTTCCATACACGCGGCAGCAGTTCAGAAAGTTCGTGCGCCAATAAGGTATGGGCGGAGCGCTCTTTCGTCCATAATTCCGCACATTCGCCGTGAAGGCGGACGGCGTTCAATACGGCATGTTTCGGGTCTTGATGACAGCACAGCATGCCGAGAATCATTCCCGTCAGCGTGTCGCCGGTCCCGCCTTTTGCAAGCGCGCCGTTTCCGGTTGTATTCCTGCGGCATTCCCCGTCGGGAAAAGCGATAATGGTTTCGTTTCCTTTCAGGACAATCGTGGCATGAAGCCGCTCCGCCCATTCCGCGGCATATCCCGCTCTGTTCTGCTGAATCTCTTGAATCGAAAGGCCTGTCATTCTGGAAAATTCGCCGGGATGAGGCGTCAAGATCACGGGGGCTTTCCTCTTTGGATAGGTTCTTTTCGTAATGGCGCCCGCGTCCAGTATGACGGGATAATCGGCAGAAAGCAGCTGATCAGCCGCCTGCTGCACTTCGTCTGTTTGAGGAAGGCCCGGCCCGATGGCAGCGGCCCGGATGGTTTCCCCGGGCTGGCCCGCCGCGGCTTTTTTCCAGCCGTCCCGCCAGTACGTCGCTTCCGGCAGCACCGGGACGATAAGCGGAATGACGCCTGCCGATGTACCGATGACAAGCTTGCCGACACCGCTTCTCATCGCGCCCAATCCGGCCAGAAGGGCGGCTCCCGGCATGTCATCGCTCCCGGCCAGCAGTAACGCCGTCCCGAACGTTCCTTTATGGCTGTCTGCCTCCCGTTGCGGCAGCGTATCTTTCACATCCTGTTCCGTCCAATCCATTATATTCATCTCTGTACCTCCTCTTCTGTCTCCTATTTATATTCCAAACAAGAAGAGATTTTAAACCGCACAAAAAAAACAGCCGCTCGTTTGCGGCTGTTTATGTTCTGATCGGAACATCAAGACGGTAAAGCTTCCGGTACCGTTCGTTTTCTGCAAGCAGCTCTTGATGGGTTCCTTCCATTTCTGCTTTTCCATTTTCTAAAAAGACGATTTTATCAGCTGTTTCCACACCCGCTAAATGGTGTGTAATCCAGAGGATCGTTTTCTCTTTAAAGACATCAAAAATCGTATCAAGCAATTCGCGTTCAGTGACCGCATCAAGGCCGACCGTCGGTTCATCAAGGATAATGACCGGCGTGTCTTGGAGCAGAATACGGGCAAGCGCGATCCGCTGCCGTTCCCCGCCTGAGAAACGAATCCCCGTCTCCTGCACGGACGTTTCATATCCGTCAGGCAGTGATTCAATATAATCATGCAGCTTCACTTGCCGCGCCGCACGCTTAACATCTTCATCACTCGCCTTGCCGTTTCCGAGCCGGATATTGTTCATAATGCTCGTGTTAAAGAGATGAGGTTTCTGATTCAAAACGGCCACCGCTGAGGAAATCTGCTCCTGCACGGCCGCAGTTTCCAGCCCGTTCAGCATCACTTTGCCCGAATCGGGAACTAAGGCGCCTTCAATTAAAGCGAGAGAGGTCGACTTACCGGAACCGCTCCTGCCGAGCAGCGCCATTTTTTCACCTTGGCGGAGAGTGAAGGAAAAACGGTCAAGCACATGACTGTGCTGATCATAAGAAAACGTCACGTTATCAAATGTAAGTGTCACATCAGATACATCCAGTTTCTCATCTGTCTGCTTCACCTCACGACTTCGCAGCTCCGGAGCCGCCTTACTCATTCTTTTGATGGAATCCTGATAAGAAGGCACTTCCGTCAGCGCATCCGAAAGGGGCAGAAACGCCTCCGTCAATGGAAATACGACAAGCACAAAGGCCGCGATCATCGTGTTGGCGATGCTGCCGTCCGCATACTGACCCGCCGTCCAGAACAGCATGATCAATATGAAGCCGCCGACAAGACATTGCGCGGCGAGATCACGCCATCTTGTAAACCGCTGACGTTTGCTTTCAAGGTCAAACCATGCCTTCTCTTTCTCTTCATAAGAGGAAATAAAGGCCGCCTGGCGTCCCGAAAACATCCAGTCGCTCACGCCGAGCACGGCATCTGTCAGCCGGCTGTAGAGCATATTCCGGCCGCTTTTCAGCCTCATGTTTTTCGCTCTCGTCACAAGAAGCGACACAACCGGAAACAATACAACCAATATAAACAGGTAAATCGCCGCAAAAGCGGCAAACGGCCAGGAAAAAAAGCCGAGTCCGATAACGGAGGCCGCATACAGCAGCAAAGCGGAAACCGCCGGGAAAATCGTTTTTAAAAACGCATCCTGCAAATGCTCAATATCCTCAGCCAAAATGCCGAGCATGTCGCCCGTCCGAAAACGGGATGAAAGCATGAGCGAGGCCGGCTCCAGCATATTGTAAAGCCGCACCCTCATGTCGGACACGATTTTCAAAATGATATGGTGCCCCGTCAGACGCTCGGCGTACCGTGAGACTGAACGGGCAATCCCGAAGGTGCGCACGGCCACAATCGGAACGTACACCAGCAGGATATTCTCAGGCCTTGTCGCCGACTTAGAGATTAAAAAACCGGAAGTGAACATGAGAAAGGCCGCCGAAAAAATCGTCACCGCGCCTAAAAAAATCACAAGAACAAACAAACGGGCATTTTGCTTTATATACGGCAGAATCCATTCTTCTTTTCTCATGTTCTTTCCCCCAGTTGCGCCTTTACAAGTTTGGCGTATACGCCTTGTTTCGCCATCAATTCGTCGTGGGTGCCGATTTCCGCCACCGCGCCGTCATCAAGCACGATAATTTCGTCCATCTCAAGCATCCAGTGAAGACGGTGAGTGGCCAGAAAAACAAGTTTGTTTTCAAACAGGTCTTTCATCGTTTCTTTTATTTCATATTCTGTTTCAATATCAAGGTGAGCGGTCGGCTCATCCAAAAGGAGAATCGGCCGGTTTCCTAAAAAGGCTCTGGCCAGCGCGACACGCTGAGCCTGCCCTCCGCTGAGCGCCCGTCCGCCCTCGCCGATCCGGCCGTCAAGGCCGCCGGGCAGATCACGGATCAGTCCGGAAAGACCCGCTGAATCAGCGGCGCGCGCCGTTTCCTCACGGGAAGCATCAGGATGATAAAACCGGATATTATTCAAAAGCGTGTCATCAAAAATGTACGGATGCTGCGGAATATAGAGCAGCTGCTTCTGCCAGCCGTCCGACTGCAGATGCGAGCGGGATTCACCGTTTACCTTGATCTCACCGGACGCAGGCTCTAAAAAGCCGCCCAGCACATCAATGAGTGTCGATTTTCCCGAACCGCTTTCCCCGATAATTCCGATTTTCTTCTTCCCTTTAAAGGACAGATGAAATTCAGACATCGATTCTCGGACGGACAAACGCGTAAGCTGTAATTCATCCCCGTCAGTCCACGTATCAAGTTCGAGCGGCTTTTCTTCTTTAAAACCGGGCTGCGCCAAAATCGCTTGAATGGTTTTCCCCGCCTCCTGCCCGTTTAACGTCGCGTGGTAATCATTTCCCACTTCGCGGACCGGGAGAAAATATTCAGGCGCGAGAATGAGCGCGGTCAATGCCGGCCCGAGCAGAATTTGTCCGTCTATCAGCCGCAAGCCGAGAAACACCGCCACTGTCGCCACCGACAGCATCGTAAAGAAATCCAGGGCGAATGATGATAAAAACGCGACCCGGAGCGTGCTCATCGTCGCCTTACGGTATCTCTCACTGACATGAAAGATGTTTTTACTGTGTGATTTGCTTAATCCTAAAAACCGCAATGTCTCCAGTCCGCGGAGCGAATCCACGAAATGATTGGAAAGCGTCTGATAGGACTTCCATTGGCGATCGGCTTTTTTCTGTGCGACAAGTCCGAGCAGAATCATAAATACAATCAAAATCGGAAGCGCAAGAATCAGAATCAATGCCGATGTTTTATCCTGAAAAAACACGTAAATAACAACGGCCGCCGGCACAATCGCCATGCTGACCATTTTCGGCAGAAACAGCTCTAAATAACGGCGGAACTGGCTGATGCCTTCCATCGCCAGCGTCACCATCCGGCCCGTCCCCTCTTTTTTCGCAAAGCGGGGGCCGAGACGGAACAATTGCTCAAGAAATCTTTTTCTTAAGTCTGCGCCGGTTTGTGCGGCATATTGGTACACGATTTTCTGCCGGACCGTTGTCACCGCATGCCGGACCAAAAACGCAAGCAGGAAAAAGCCGATAACCGGATAAAGAGAAGCAATCCGCTTCCCGTTAAATAATCCGGTTACCGCCTGGCTCAGCCATTCCGCCTGCAAGATGATGGCGGCCGTTTGTATAATCGTTAATCCCGTAATGATCGCAAGAATCCGCTTCATTCCTTTATAAAGAAACAGGTCTTTTCCCATTAATAAGTCATAGGCTCCTTATGGCTGACGCGTTTCCGGAAGACATAATAGCTCCAGATCTGACTGCCGATAACAAACGGCAGCAGAGTCAGTGCGACAATTGTCATGACCTTAAGTGAATAATCACCGGAAGACGCGTTAGCTACTGTTAAGTCATACGCGCTTTTCAGCGAGCTGACCATGACGCGCGGGAACAGAGAGATAAAAATCATCGCAACTGTCAAAGCAAGACCCGCGCCGGTCATACCGAATGCCCAGCCGTCTTTTTTCTTGCTCATGAACACAACGGCAAGAACGTTGCAGATGACAATCAGCACGAATACCGGAATCGTGATGTTTGCCCGGCGTGTAAACATATCCGTATCGTATGCAGACATCGCAAAGAAAGCAAGTACAACAAGAAAGATAACACCGATTACGCGTTTCGCCATTTTTCTCGCACGCTCTTGTAAATCACCGATCGTGCGCAGGGTGATAAACATTAAACCGTGCAGGAATGAAAGAAGGGTGACGGCTGCTCCGCCGAGAACGGAATACACGTTCACAATATCTGAAAAACCTGCGTGAATGTTCATATGTCCGTCAATCGGCACACCGCGGAACAAGCTTGTGAAAATAAGTCCGAATACAAATGGCGGGATAAGGCTGCCGAAGAAAATCACCCAGTCCCATGTTTTGACCCATTTCAGATTATTCACTTGGCCGCGGAATTCAAATGCCACGCCGCGCCCCATCAAGGCAAGAAGAATGATGATAAACGGAATGTAATATCCGCTCAGCATCGTCGCATACCAGTTCGGGAATGCCGCGAAGATCGCTCCCGTACCTGTGATAAGCCACACCTCATTCGCATCCCAGAACGGGCCGATGGTGTTAACCAGCACTCTGCGTTCTAATTCATTATGGCCAAGAAATCGGGTCGAAATGCCGACACCGAAATCAAAACCCTCTAAAAAGAAAAATCCGACAAACAAAACTGAAACGAGTATAAACCAAAGATCATGAAGTGACCCCATGGTAGACCTCCTGACTGAACGGATCCGTTGATACAGGAACATCCTTATGATCATCATGGTCCGCACCTTTTTTAATTTCACGAACGAATAGGAAAACAAGCAGAGCGCCTAAAATCAAGTACATGACGCCGAAGCTGATAATTGAAAACAGCAGAGATCCCGTCGTTACGTTAGGAGAAACGGATTGTGCGGTCGTCAATTGTCCCATGACCGTCCACGGCTGGCGGCCGATTTCAGTCATAATCCAACCGGCAGAGTTCGCAATGAATGGGAATGCGATCAGTGCGATCATGCCCCGTAAATACCACTTGCTCGTATGAAGCTTTTTGCGGCGGTTCAGAATAAAGCCGGCAATCGCGGCAAAAATCATAAGCGCGCCCGCGCCCGCCATAATGCGGAAACTCCAGAACGTCGTTTTAACAGGCGGGATATAGTCGCCTTTTCCGTACGTTTTTTCGTATTCTTTTTGAAGTGTTTTCATCCCTTTCACACTGCCGCTGAACTTCTGGTAAGCCAAGTAGCTGAGTGCGTAAGGAATTGAAATTTCTGATGTGTTTTTTTCTTTATTCGTATCAATATTCGCAAAAGCCGTCCACGCGGCAGGATCACCGCTGTCATCCCAAAGCGCTTCACTGGCAGCCATTTTCATCGGCTGCGATTCCATTAAATGCTCAGCCTGCATATGTCCGCTGAACGCAACGCCGATACCGGCGATCAGACCGACAATCATCGAAAGCTTGAAAGATTTATGGAAGAAAGGCACTTCTTTTTTCTTCAATAATTTAAATGCGCTGACACCGGCGATAAAGAAAGCACCCGTCGCAAGCGCCCCGAAAATGACGTGAGGGAATTCAACCCAAAGCTGAGGGTTTGTCAAAAGCGCCCCGAAATCATTCATTTCCGCGCGGCCGTTTTTAATCGCAAAGCCGACCGGCTCCTGCATGAATGAGTTCGCCGTCAAAATCCAGAAAGATGACATAATCGTTCCGAAGGACACAAGCCAAATGCAAAGCAAATGCACTTTTTTAGATAAACGGTCCCAGCCGAAAATCCATAATCCGATAAAAATAGACTCCATAAAAAACGCCAAAAGCGCTTCAACCGCAAGCGGAGCTCCAAATACGTCTCCGACAAAACGGGAATAATCAGACCAGTTCAGACCGAACTGGAATTCCTGAAGAATCCCTGTGACGACGCCGACAGCAAAGTTAATTAAAAAGAGATGCCCCCAAAATTTAGCCATTTTGAGATAGGTCTCTTGTTTTTTGACAACATAAAGCGTCTCCATCAAAGCAACCATAAACACAAGCCCGATAGACAAAGGCACAAACAAGAAGTGAAACAATGTTGTAGATGCAAATTGAATGCGGGCTAATACCAACTCACTCATGATGTTTTTCCTCCAATCTGGTAAATTGCTCAACATTTCACAAACATAACGAGATCATTGCTCGGTATTTCACAAAAAATGATATATTTGCTCAATGTTTCACAAATTCGTCAAAACTATTGAAATATCAGCCTGTACACCCTGGGGGACAGCGGCTGTCATAGAAATGATTCAATATCATTACTTTACAACGATTCAGCCTAAAAAAAAAGATCAATATACCTAAAATAAGGCTGAAATTGTGACCGATTATTGTCGGATTTGTAGAGATTTTATGTCAGCGCCTAGGATATTTGTCCCTTTGATATCGTACCTCTTTTTTATTCGTGTGGCGAACAAAATGCTTTTCTCGGCGAAAAAGCCCGCCAAATCGCCATTTTGAGAAAGAAAATGTGAAGAAAGCATGTCCTCTAGTAAATTCATAATATATGAACAATTTAAATTTTTTAGTATACTTTAAATGGGGATATTTTTTCACTACATAACGACTGGGGGAACAAGCATGGGAGAACTTCAACCAAAATTGCAAACGGATTCAATCCAAAAACAGGAACGGACTGATAACTGGTTTGCCAGAGCAATGAATATAAGAATCGGCATTATTCCTCTTCCTATCTATATCCTGCTTTTCTTGCTTATTACGGTGTTTGTCATGAGCCGTGATGTAAAAAGCGACATTCTGACATCAATTGCCGTCATGAGTTTTTTCGGATTTACCTTCGGCCAGATCGGAAAATCCATTCCGATCGTGCGGTCCATCGGCGGCCCTGCGATTCTCGCAACCTTTATTCCATCCGCTGTCGTCTACTACCACCTGCTTCCGAAAGACATTATTACTTCAACAACAGAATTCACGGAAAGCTCCAACTTTCTCTATCTATTTATTGCCGGTATCGTCGTCGGCAGTATTCTCGGAATGAAAAGAGAGACGCTCGTCAAAGCTTTCGTCAAGATTTTTATTCCGCTGATCGCCGGCTCGATCGCGGCCGCCATCGTCGGCTTATGCGTCGGGACGCTGCTCGGGCTCGGCTTTCAGCACACGCTGCTTTATATTGTCGTTCCGATTATGGCGGGGGGTGTCGGTGAAGGCGCGATTCCTTTATCCATCGGCTACTCCGATATTATGCCGATGTCCCAGGGAGACGCCTTTGCGCTTGTGCTGCCGTCCATCATGCTCGGCAGCCTGTGCGCCATTATGTTATCGGGTTTGCTGAATGTCATCGGGAAACGCAAACCGAAATGGACGGGCAACGGGAAGGTTGATAAGTCTGATCATTCCGCTCCCGCATTGGAACAGCCGGCCAATGATAAAACATTTGATTTGTCCTTTTTCGCTTCGGGCGGTATTTTAGCGGTTTCCCTCTATTTGGTCGGCATGCTGGCGCATGATTTCTTTCAGCTTCCGGCTCCTGTCGTGATGCTCGTCCTTGCCGTTCTCATTAAGCTGTTCAGGCTGGCGCCGGCTTCGATTGAAAACGGAGCCTTCGGCGTCTCGCGCTTTTTCTCGACAGCCGTGACCTATCCGCTCTTATTTGCGATCGGCGTTTCAATGACACCGTGGGACAAGCTGATTGCGGCGTTTACGATCAGCAACATCATTACCATTTTATCAATCGTCGTCACGATGATGGCCGTCGGTTTTCTGACCGGAAAATGGCTGAATCTGTACCCGATTGAGACGGCGATTATTAATGCCTGCCATTCCGGCCAGGGCGGCACCGGAGACGTCGCGATCTTGAGCGCCGCTGAACGGCTTGAGCTTATGCCGTTCGCCCAAGTGTCGACCAGAATCGGCGGAGCGATTACCGTGAGTGTCACCCTTCTGCTGCTTCATCAATTCTATTAAACTGAAAAAAGCCTCCGCATGATGCGGAGGCTCTGTTATTTCATCACATTTTGAATATAAGAGCCGAATGCCGCGCCGGACATGCCCGGCGACACACGGACGCGGTGAAGCCCGTAAAGCCCCTGATCTCTTGACGCCGCTCCCGGCTCCGTCGTGACCGCCATACGGTAGCCTGTCGCGGCGGCGGCTTTTAATGTTTCCTTGTTATATCGTCCGACAGGGTAGCTGATCATAGACGTCCGCTGTCCGAACATTTGATCAAATAAACGCTTAGAGTCCTTCATTTCACGTCGCTGCTGCTGCGGTGTGAGCCCGTTCAATTCGAGATGGTTCATCGTATGGCTCTGAATGGAAATGCCGTGGGCGGCCATCTCCTTCATCTGCTTCTCAGTCAGATGATTCTTATGCCCGATAAAGTTTCCGATCATAAAGATTGTCGCTTTCATCTTGTATTTCTTTAAAATGGGATAGGCCGCTTTCACATTGTCGGTATAGCCGTCATCAAATGTGATCAGAACACATTTTTCACGCGGCTCCTTATCCTCCGTCAGCATCAGATAGGCCTCTTCAGGAGTCATCGTATAATAGCCGTGATCATGAAGCCACTTCATATGCTGCCGGAATTCTTCCTTCGGCACACGCAGGCTGTTTCCCTCAGAAATGCTGTGGTACATCAGAATCGGCAGTCTTGCCGTTCCTTTCGTTTGAACCCAGGCGGACGTATCCGGCTCTTTTTTGATTTGGCGCTTTACAGACTTTTTATCGTGGTGCGCTTCTGCCTTCGGAATGCTTTGTTCGGCGCTTGCCTCATGGCCCGAGCAGGCGGCAAGCGTAAACACGGCAGCCAAAAGGCACATGCACATGATCATGCGTTTCATCGTTTTCCTGCTTTCTGTCTTCTATTTACTTTTTATATCGGTTATGCGTCATAAATTGTTACATCAAAAAAGCCGGACATCCAGCTGTCCGGCTTTGCGTTATGAGCGGATTCTGATTTCTGTTTCACTGTCAAAAAAATGAGCCTTATTCATGTCGAAAGCGACGGTCAATTCCTCACCGGCATGAATGTCATGGCGGGCGTCAATCCGGGCGATAAAATCCTGATCCCCGATCCGGGAATAGACCATAATTTCCGACCCGAGCAATTCCGCGACATTGATTTTAGCTGTGATGGATGAATTCTTATAGGATTCCACCACAATCAGCTCGTCATGTATGTCTTCCGGGCGGATGCCGAAGATAACATCTTTGCCGGCATACCCTTTTTCCCGGAGCATTTTCATTTTCCCTTCCGGCACGCCGAGAGCGGCCGAACCGATCTGAATGGCGCCGTCCGTCAGCTTTCCTTTGAAAAAGTTCATCGCTGGGGAGCCGATAAACCCGCCGACAAATACGTTTTCGGGATGTTCATACACGTCTTTCGGGGTGCCGATCTGCTGAATTTTTCCGTCCTTCATGACTACGATGCGTGTCGCCATCGTCAGTGCTTCTGTTTGGTCGTGCGTCACATAGATTGTGGTTGTTTGCAGCCTTTGATGCAGCTTAATAATTTCTGCCCGCATCTGCACCCGAAGCTTTGCGTCCAGATTTGACAGCGGCTCATCCATTAAAAACACTTTGGCGTCCCTGACAATCGCCCGTCCTAATGCAACCCGCTGCCGCTGACCGCCGGAGAGCGCTTTCGGTTTGCGGTGCAGATACTCTGTGAGCCCCAGCATTTTTGCCGCTTCTTCGACCCGTTTTTTAATCTCCGGTTTCGGCATCTTCCTCAGCTTCAGACCGAAAGCGATATTATCATAGACCGTCATGTGCGGATATAACGCATAGTTTTGAAACACCATGGCAATATCCCTGTCTTTAGGAGCGATGTCATTCACTCTCGTGTCACCGATATAGAAATCGCCCTTCGTAATGTCTTCCAGCCCGGCAACCATCCTCAATGTTGTCGACTTGCCGCACCCCGACGGACCGACAAACACGATAAATTCTTTATCTTTAATATGAAGGTTAAAATCATCGACAGCCGCCTCTTTTTGATCGTAATACTTATAAATATGCTCCAGCCGAAGTTCCGCCATGTCATCTCCCCCTTTTTTGTAAACGCTTTCTTAAATAGGATTGTAACAGTGTCAGACGGCGGCGGATATAGGCAATGTTCATAAAAAAAGTCCGCTGCCTTCGTGCACATTTCCCATTTAATGTGATTTTTCATACTGCAGACAAATGAAATAAGCCAGCAGGGCGCCCTGATATGTCTTAATATCAATACCCGAGCGTTCCGCAAATTTATCAATCCGATATTGAAGACTGTTGCGGTGCAAATGCAGTTTTTTCGATGTGAGCGACATGTTCGAGTTATGTTCAATAAAAGTCTGAATCGTATGCTTCAGCTCCGGTTCTTTCTGAAACAGCAGCGCCGCTTCTTCGTGAAGCAAGGCTGAGAGCTTTTCTCTGCTTTCTTCCATGAGCAAGGCCGGAAATACCGTTTCCGCGGTCAGCGTGCTCAGCTGCGGGAGATAACGCCGGCCAATCTGACAATATTGCTGTTCTCTCCGATAATGAAGGCGCAGACGTTCTCCCGCGCCATAATACCTTCCGATGAAAAAACGGACACTGAAATAAAAATCGGCTTCGAGAATCTTCACAAAAGATGCGATGTCATCCGAATCTGGCGCTTCCAGCTTTTCTTCCTCCACAATCACGCCTTGATCCCTTCCCGTCCGGACAACTGTATATGAAACCGGCCAGAAATGGCGCAGCGCTTCCGTAAATGCCCCCCAGTCGCGTTCTCCCAATAAGTCATAATGGATAAAACGGACACGAGGCTCCTTGACATCAGGCACCGGACCTTCTTCCAGCAGAAACCGCCGCCACCTCTTTGCTGCCGCCGTCTCCGGAAAAAAAACGCCTTTTTCTTCAGCGGGCGCCAAAAATGATTCCAGAAGCAGTTTCTCCTTCGGGGTAATATCCTCCTTCGGAATGGCGACATAGACCCGCCTTTTCTCATCATAAAAGCAAAAGACATCCTCCGCCGTACAGCACGTATCAGACAACACAGCCCTCGGGTAAATTGCCAATAACGGGTTCATATGCGCTCCTTTCTATCGCTCTATCATATTTTCAGTATAAAACGTCCGGCCGATTGTATCCACTTCGTTTTAAGAAACAGCTTTCAGGCTATTTCCCGGGAAACGGATATAACCGCTTCTGCCGGCATAAGAAAAAAACCCTCCGCGCCGGCAGAGGGATTCTTTTTATTTAGAGATATCGACGAAGCCTTCGCCAAAGACGTCACGCACATCATGAACAATGACAAACGCTTTTGTATCACAGCTTTTAATAATTTTTTTGAGCATGGAAAGCTCTTGTTTCTGGATGACGATATATAAAATTTCCTTCGACTGCCCCGTGTAATTTCCTTTACCCGACAGCAGCGTAACCCCTCTGTCCATAAGCGTGTTGACCTGTTCAGCGATTTCGTGCTTATGCTCAGATATAATCGTCACCGCTTTTTTCGTATTCAGGCCTTCAATGATAAAGTCCATTACCTTCGTTCCGATGTACAGCATGACAATGGTAAACATCATTTTTTCCGCACCGATGATGAAATAAGAACTGAAGACGACAATCAGATCAAAGAACAAAAGCGCATAGCTGATGTTCCAATCGAGATATTTGTTCGCAATCCTCGCCAAAATGGCAGAACCCGCAGTCGTGCCTCCGACTCGAATAATGATCCCGATTCCGACACCGGCAAACACACCCGCAAAAATAGTATTAATAATGAGTTCATGTGAAGGCGAGTGCCAATCATGCGTCAGATGCAGAAACAGTGAGTTGGCAACAACGGTAATGATCGTATAAAGCGTTGTTTTTCCGTCTAAAAATTTATATCCGATAATCAATAAGATCCCGTTCAAAATGATATTCGTCACCCCGGGCGACCATTCAAACACATAGTACAAGATCAGGGTGATTCCCGTTACCCCGCCCTCTCCAAGATCATTCGGAATGGCGAATAAGTTAACGGCCAAAGCAAAGATAAAAGCTCCAATAATCAGCATCAGCACATCCAGCAATCTCTTTTTCATCCCAGACACTCCTTTTTTATAAAATCAAAAAAGCCCGGGAGAGCACTCTTCATCAAAAGAGCAGAAACTCCCGGGCTTTTATCCCAACGTGTCACAGCAGGAACCTGCTGTGTGTTTTCTCTCGGTCCAGACCAATTCAGCATTGCGGAACCCTAGAAAACCACTGTTTTTTATGTTCAGTTTTTGTATATCTTTCAAGATTATACGGGAAATCACGAACATGTTCAACCACTCTTTTTTCAATAAATCTATAAAAAATCCGAACGATCTGCCGATACTAAAAAAGACCCTTAAAATACATGACTAAAAAATCATTAAAATACTTTTTTCTCAAAATATTATTGACTATAGGTTATTTTACAGGCATTATAGTATGTAGTTTTTAAGAAATAGTTTACATAGGAGGAAATATTATGGCAGGCAACCTGGTGTCTTGTAAGGCATGCGGCAAAGAAATCGCTAAAGGCGTTAAAAAATGCCCAAACTGCGGTAAAGATCAGAGAAACTTTTTTATGAGACATAAAATTATCACATTGCTTCTGGCAGTAGTGGTTATTATCATTCTCGTAAACATCGGCGGCGGAGGCGGATCTTCATCATCTAAAACCGCGTCTTCAAAAGCTGCGGAATCCAAGGAAAAACTGTATAACATCGGTGACACTGTTAAGACTGAGAAAACTGAAGTTACTGTTACCAAAGTGGAAAAAAGAGATTCAGTAGGCTCTCAATTTGTCGAGAAAAAAGCGTCTGACGGCGGCGTTATCGTAGCTGTTCAATACACAGTTAAAAATGTTTCAAACAAGCCGTTAAGCTCTTTCTCCATTCCAAGAGCGAAATTAGTAGATTCTAAAGGAACATCCTATGATTCAGATATTGATGCTTCTTCAAGCTATGCAACAGAAACAAAAGTAGACAACAGTAAAATTTTAAGTGACTTGAACCCGAACATTAAAGTTACTGACGTAAAAGCTTTTGAAGTTGATAAAAACGCATACTCTAAAGGCACTTGGAAATTAAAGTTCAGCAACGATGTTGAAGTGAAAATTAAATAATGACCGTAATAAAAGAGACCTTCACCATTTGAAGGTCTCTTTCTTTTTACACCTTTTGGTACCCGTTCACATTGGAGGACTGCCACTTCCAAGAGTCGGCGCACATTTCTTCAAGCCCGCGCTTTGCTTCCCAGCCTAATTCAGCCTTCGCTTTTGCCGGGTCTGCGAAGCATGCGGCGATGTCTCCCGGGCGCCGGGCGGCAAAACGGTACGGCACTTCTTTTCCTGATACTTTTTCAAACGCCTTGACCATCTCAAGGACGCTGTAGCCTCTTCCCGTGCCGAGATTATAGGCATCCGCGCCTGTTGTGTTCAGCACCTTCTCAAGCGCTCTGACGTGGCCCTCGGCAAGGTCAACGACATGGATGTAATCCCGCACGCCGGTGCCGTCCTTTGTCGGATAATCATTGCCGAACACCTGCAATTGCTCAAGCTTGCCGACAGCGACTTGGGCGACGTACGGCATTAAATTATTCGGGATGCCGTTCGGGTCTTCTCCGATCCGGCCGCTCGGGTGCGCGCCGAACGGATTAAAGTAGCGGAGCAGCGCAATGCTCCATTCAGAGTCCGCTTTATGCAGATCGCGTAAAATCTGTTCCAGCATCAGCTTTGTCTGCCCGTAAGGATTGGTCGCGCTTAATGGAAAATCCTCAGTGATCGGCGTTGTTTCCGGAACGCCGTAAACCGTCGCTGAAGAACTGAAGACGATTTTTTTCACACCGTGTGCCTGCATGGCTTCACATAAAATAAACGTCCCCGTCAGATTATTATGATAATAACGGAGCGGAACAGCCACAGACTCACCGACCGCTTTTAATCCCGCAAAATGAATGACGGCTTCAATCTCATTTTCAGCAAACACCCGGTGAACGGCATCACGGTCAAGGAGATCCGCTTCATAAAACACAAGCCCTTTTCCGGTAATGTCTTTCACACGCTCCAATGCTTCCGGTGAACTATTTGACAGATTATCCAGAACCACGATGTCATAGCCGCCGTTTAACAGCTCGACACATGTGTGGCTTCCGATATAACCCGCTCCGCCTGTCACTAAAATCGCCATGAAGAAAGCCTCCTCTATTGAATGAATTGACCATATTATATCGGTTTTTTCTTTCTCAAACATCCATTTCCAAAAAGTTTAATCGTTTAGTCATCGTTTCTTCATAATTTGTTTTCATTCGCGTAAAACACAGAGCCCTCGAATCAAACCGGTTGTGAAATAGAAATCCCTCCCCCGCGCATGGTAAGATAAGACAAAGGAGATGACGGTATGAAAAATGAAATCATTGAACGCTTTACCTCTTACGTAAAAGTCGATACACAGTCTGACGAAAACAATGAAAACTGCCCTTCAACCCCCGGCCAGCTGACATTGGCCAACATGCTGGCAGATGAATTAAAGTCGATCGGCATGACAGACATCACAGTCGATGACAATGGGTACGTCATGGCGACTCTGCCGGCGAATACGGATAAAGACGTGCCGACTGTCGGTTTTCTGGCTCACGTGGACACCGCGACCGATTTTACCGGAAAAAATGTGAATCCTCAGATTATTGAGAGCTACGACGGACATGATATCGTTTTGAATGACAAACTCAATGTCGTCCTGTCGCCTGAGCAATTCCCGGAGCTCTCCCGCTATAAAGGCCAGACGCTGATCACAACAGACGGCACGACGCTGCTCGGAGCCGACAACAAAGCGGGCATTGCCGAAATTATGACGGCAATGGCATACTTGATCAAACATCCGGACATCAAACACGGAACGATCCGGGTCGCGTTCACGCCCGATGAAGAAATCGGCAGAGGCCCTCACAAATTCGATGTCGGCCGCTTCAACGCCGCATTCGCCTACACGATAGACGGAGGCCCCCTCGGCGAACTGCAATATGAAAGCTTTAACGCAGCCGCCGCAAAGCTGACTTGTTACGGAAAAAGCGTCCACCCGGGAACGGCGAAAAACAAAATGGTCAACGCTTCAAAAATCGCGATGGAATTTCATCACGCGCTGCCGAAAGAAGAAGCGCCGGAATATACGGAAGGGTATGAAGGCTTCTATCATTTACTTTCCATGAACGGAGACGTTTCTGAAGCCGCCCTGTCGTACATCATCAGAGACTTTGACAGAGACCGCTTTGCAGAACGAAAAGAATATATGCAGAAAACCGCCGATGCGCTGGCGGCCAAATACGGCAAGGAAAGCATCAAGCTTGAACTGCGTGATCAATATTACAACATGAGAGAAAAAATCGAACCGGTCAAAGAGATAGTCGATGTCGCCTATCAAGCCATGAAAAACCTCGACATCGAACCGATTATCGAACCGATCCGGGGCGGAACCGACGGATCACAGCTCTCTTACATGGGGCTGCCGACACCGAACATTTTTACGGGCGGCCAAAACTTCCACGGAAAATATGAATACATTTCCGTCGATCATATGGAAAAGGCGGTAAACGTCATTGTTGAAATCGCCAGGCTCTTTGAAGAGCGCGCTTAAAACCAAAGCCCCCTGCTTTGGTTTTTTTCTTTCACATGAAACCTTTCCTCCTTTCTTTCCGTATATAAGGTATGAAATGGAAAGAAGGAGTGAAGACTATGGCAAGAGGGACTGTAGCGAAAGAATTAAAAAAAACCTTAAAAGACCCGCGTGTTCTGGAGACGAAATCAAACCCTTTTAAAAAGCTGCGGAAAATGTTCAAACGATTTTTTTAAGATAACATCTCGTTTTCTTTAAAAAAATAAAGAAAGCGCTGTCATTCCGCAGTCATCTGTTAGAAGCAGTTATTTTGCATATTATAAGGTTTTTTAGGGTACTGAATAACACAAGGCAAACGAAAACAACGAAGTGGTTAATTAGACTCTTACAAAAAATAGTGAAAAAGTTATATAAACGATCATCATTCATCAGCCGATACAATCTATAGAACCACAACAAGAGCAAAATTTCTTCAACCCATAGTCATTTTTACGGAAAATGACGTTATTTTTTAAAAAAGTGACAATTGTTTGAATACTTTTCGTTTGTTTTTTCGTACAATAATAATACCAAAACTTTTTTTGGGAGGTATGTAAAATGATGCTACTTATTTTTGCTGCTTTGACAGGGTATCTTGTTTTCTCTTTCAGTAAGGACAACCGCCGGAAAACGCCAAAGACAAGCCCGCTGGTGACAGCTGCCGACACGAATAACATCATTGATTTAAATGCGATCCGTCAAAAACGCCGGATGCCGCTATCATAAAAACGACAGCTGCCGCAAAATCGGCAGCCTTTTTTTTATGCACCCGGCCGATATGAAACCATCCGCCTCCTTTTTTCGTACAACATAAAAAAGGAGTTTTTTTATGTACCATTTTTATATCAAAGAGCGGATGTTGACGTTTAAGAATCGTTTTCAAGTGTTTCTTGAAAGCGGGAAAGAAGTCTACAATGTTGAAGGAAAGCTGTTTTCATTCGGTGATGAACTGAAGCTGACTGATTTGGACGGCCGCACGCTCGCCAGCGTCAATCAGAAACTGATGTCGCTCGTTCCCCGTTACGAGATTTCCGTCAGCGGCAAACCCGTCTGCCAAGTCATCAAGAAAGTCACGTTATTCAAACCGAAATTTGAAATTTCCGGACTCGGCTGGGATCTTACCGGCGATGTGTGGGGCCGGAATTTTCAAGTGACAGACGGAAAATCAAACCGGATGACCGTCAGTAAATCATGGATGAGCTGGGGCGATTCCTATCATTTGCAGATTGAAAAGGAAGAGGATATCGTTCTTTGTCTCGCGATCGCCATTGTGATAGATATGATTCTATTTGAGGGTGATAAATAAAATATTTATCGAAATATATTGACAATATGAGAAAACATACTAAGATTAAGAGTATTACAGTTTATTCTGAAAAATAGCATATTTCCTTATCAAGAGAGGTGGAGGGACTGGCCCTATGATACCCGGCAACCGCTGTTCAGCAGAATGGTGCTAAATCCTGAAGATAAGGTTGAGATTTGCGGACGCAAGCTCTTCCCTATCCGAGGGAAGAGCTTTTTATATTTCATCAGGAAAGAAGGAATCGTTCATGTCACAGCAAAACACAGAACAACCATTGCATACGCTTCTAAGAAAAAACCCGCCGTTTCGCGCGGATCAGGTCGGAAGCCTGCTGCGGCCGGCGGCTGTGAAGCAAGCCCGCCTGCAAAGAGCGACGGGTGAGATTTCGGCAGAACAGCTGCGCGAAATCGAAAACAGAGAAATCATCCGCAGTGTGGAAAAGCAGAAAGAAACCGGCCTCAATGTCGTGACTGACGGCGAATTCCGCCGTGCCTGGTGGCATTTTGATTTTCTCGAAAACTTAGACGGCGTCGAAGCATTTACGCCTGAAAGCGGCATTCAGTTTCACAACGTACAGACGAAAGCGCGCGGCATTAAAGTAACGGGAGATATTGATTTTTCTCAGCATCCGATGCTCGAAGATTATAAATTCCTGCACAGCATTGCCGGCGATGCTGTTCCGAAAATGACCATCCCAAGTCCGAATATGCTGTTTTTCCGCGGAAAATTGGAAAAAGCGTCCTACCAGAATGATTACAAACAATTTCAGCACGATGTGTCAAAGGCGTATAAAAAAGCGATTCAAGCTTTCTATGACGCCGGGTGCCGCTACCTTCAGCTCGATGACACCGCATGGGCCGTTTTCTTATCGGAAGCGGGGCTTCGTCAGATTGAAGCTTTCGGCACAACGCCGGATGAGCTGCGCAAGCTGTTTGCCGCTTCCATTAATGACGCCATCAAGGACCGCCCTGACGATCTGAAGGTTACGATGCATATCTGCCGCGGCAACTTCCAATCCACATGGACGGCTGAAGGCGGCTATGATGCAGCGGCTGAAACGATTTTTGACGGGCTTGACCTTGACGGATTGTTCCTGGAATATGATGATTCCCGCTCCGGCGGCTTTGAACCGCTCCGCTATGTCAAACGCTCTGATCTTCAGCTTGTGCTTGGATTGATTACGTCGAAACATGGCGAACTTGAAGACAAGGACGCGATTAAACGCCGGATTGAAGAAGCTTCACAATATGTCAGCCTGGATCAGCTTTGCCTCAGCCCGCAATGCGGATTCGCCTCCACTGAGGAAGGAAACCTGATCACAGAAGAACAGCAATGGGCGAAACTGCGCCATGTCGTCAACATTGCCGGTGAAGTCTGGAAATAAAAAAAGACACGCGTTTAGCGTGTCTTTTCTGTTTTACAGCGGACCGGTTCCGATTAAAATATCGATATCTATCGTGACAGCAGCCTCTTTCCGGCTGATAAACCGCCGGATGCTGTCATCATTACATTTCCATGTTAAGGGCGTCATTTTCACAAGCCGCTCGAGGTCAGGCTGCGATAAGGTCTTCGTGTAACACAGCGGTTTGCGCTCAAAGGTTTGAAAGCCCGCTTGGAATCGTCCGGCCGCAGAATCGGCGGTGTCATTCCGCCGAGGACTGTCTCCGAAGAAGAATTCCCTTACTTCCTTCAAATAATCACGCCGCGGCACCGCTTTAATGACTGTGCCGCCCTTTTTTAAAAGCCTGCTGCATTCCTTGTAATTCCAAGGTGATAAAACGGACATTACGACATCAAAACAGCTGTCGGCAAACGGCGCATCCGCCACATCAGCGACGGCAAACACCATATGATTCCCGAAGGCCTTTGCGGCGTGCAGCACACCTTCTTTCGAGAGATCAATGCCGATTCCCGTCACGGAAAAAGCGGGCTGAAGCAATTTGCATACGGCGGCTAAATGAGAGCCTTCTCCGCACCCCGCATCCAATATCGCCGCCGGTTTATGCGGAGATTGCTTACGGCTGATGACGGCGGCGATCTCCTTTTGAACCGGCCCAAAAAATTCCCGGCTGTCAAAAAGCTCGCGTCTCGCTTCGAACAGCTGCCTGTCATAGCGGGTTTTGACCGATTTATTGAGGAAATTCACATATCCTTGTTTTGATATATCAAATGTATGCCCCTGTCCGCAAATCAAGCTTTTGTATTGTGAGACCGCCATGGCCGACCGGCATAGCGGACACCTGAACACGGACTGGCATGATTGCAGTAATTCCGCGCGTTTTCTTTTTATAGACGTCAAAAAAAACACCTCATTCATTCGTTATTCCGATGAAATGAAAAAGGCATAGACAAATAAACCTCGCCAAATTGGAAGGTTTAACCTATTTATCTATACCTCTCATTATCTGTAACGAATGAACTGAATGATCACGAAAATGACCCCTTTTCTGCCGTCTTTTGAAGGCTGTGCCCTCAGATCCATTTTATCAGCTGCATCCCGTCTTTACAATGAACCGGAACGGTTTTTGGGGGTATTTTAAACCTTTATTATCCAATTACTTATGAACATCCTTTATTTTCTTTATTTATAATATAAATTTATTATTTTGAAAATATCTAAAAAGGTTGATTTTCAAAAATTGAAACGATAAAATACTGCTATCTCATGTAATATCGTTATTCTTGTATATGATCAGTAATATGGTCTGATTGTTTCTACCTAGTGCCGTAAAAGACTAGACTACAAGAAAGTTTGCATAAATTTGAACGAGTGAAAAGCATATGACGCTGTCTATTCTTTTCTTTTGGCTCTTATTTATCACACTTTCTGGCTTTCAGGAATTTGTGACGAATAAGAGTTTTTTTTATTTCCATAATACCCTTATAGGAGTTGCTCACATGTACTTTTTATTGAACATTGTCGGTCTCATTGTTGTCATGGCTGTTGTTTTCTTATGCTCTCCCAACAAGAAGAAGATTAAATGGCGTCCGATTGTCATGCTCCTCGTCTTTGAGTTTCTGATTACTTGGTTTATGTTAGGGACAAAAGTCGGCGGCTTTGTCATCGGGAAGATCGGCGCGTTCTTTACATGGCTGATTTCCTGCGCCAGTCAAGGGATTGCGTTCGCTTTTCCGTCTGTTATGGCCAATCCGACGGTTGATTTTTTCTTCAGCGCATTGCTGCCGATTATCTTCGTCGTGACCTTCTTTGATATGCTGTCGTATTTCGGTATTCTGCCGTGGCTCATTGATAAAATCGGCTGGCTGATTTCTAAAATATCCCGTCTGCCGAAGCTGGAGAGCTTTTTCTCCATCCAGATGATGTTTTTAGGAAATACGGAAGCTTTAGCCGTCATCCGCCAGCAGCTTGCCGCCGTCAGCAACAATCGGCTTCTGACATTCGGGCTGATGAGCATGAGCAGCATCAGCGGCTCGATCATCGGATCGTACTTGACGATGGTTCCGTCCACTTATGTGTTTACAGCCATCCCGCTGAATTGCTTAAACGCGCTTTTAATCGCCAATATGCTGAATCCCGTGGACGTTTCTAAAGAGGACGATATTATATACGTTCCTTCAAAAGCGGAGAAAAAAGACTTCTTCTCCACGATTTCTAACAGTATGCTTGTCGGCATGAACATGGTCATTGTCATTTTAGCGATGGTGATCGGCTATGTGGCGTTAACGGCCGCGTTAAACGGCGTACTCGGACTGTTCATGCACGGTTTGACCATTCAAAAGATTTTCTCATACATCTTCAGTCCGTTTGCCTTCCTTCTCGGATTAGGCGGACATGACGCGATGTATGTCGCACAGCTGATGGGCATCAAGCTCGCGACAAATGAATTTGTGGCAATGGCCGATCTGAAAGGGCAGCTGAATTCACTTCCGCCGCACACGATTGCCGTGGCTACGACATTCCTGACATCATTCGCAAACTTCAGCACCATCGGTATGATCTACGGATCTTATCAATCTCTGCTTGATGGTGAAAAATCAGCCATCATCGGAAAAAACGTCTGGAAGCTGCTTGTCAGCGGAATTGCCGTTTCCTTATTGAGCGCGGCGATTGTCGGATTGTTTGTCTGGTAAAAGAAAAAAAGCGATACCGCTCCGTTTTGGAGTGATATCGCTTTTTTTATTGATAGACGGATGCAGGTACGAAAACGTCCCGGATTCCTGCCGCGTACGGTCCGAGATCATATTGTCCGAACACAACGGCAATGCCGTTTTTCGTAAAGAAGAAAGGTCTTTCGTTATTCAGGATGATCTCCTGTTTTTTAACGTCCTGGTCAAACAGATCGTCATGTTTCTTGATGTAGCCGTAAAGATAGTCTCTCGTTTTGTTAGCTTTCGTTTTTGTATTCAGCACATTATCGAGTGTGACCCGTTTTTTTGCGGCCAGGTCGTAATTAAAGGTCTGAACGGATGTCAGCCCGTGTGCGCCGCCTGTGTAACTGTAGTCTTCCGTCTGAATGCTGAGCTTGCCGTCTTGATTATACTTCACCTTGAAATCTGCCTGGTATTCCGCTTTGTAGCCTTGTTTCTCACCGTCTTTTTTGTTTTTCACATATTCTTTGTACGATTGTTCAATATAACGTTTAAAGTCCTGATTGATTTTCTTTTCAAAAGATGAGTTTCCCGTATTTGTGACCTCGGGGTATGTCAGCTGCTTTACATGCTTATACGTATGGCTTTTGACAACGGGCTTTGCGGTTTGCGCGGCCTCGGCTGAAGGCGCGAAACCTCCGAACGGCGCGGCTGTCAGCACGGTTAAGAGCACAGCCGCCATCATTTTGAATGCCTTTTTCATCACAACTCCTCCTTTTCATTACCGTTCCCTTTTTGAAAACGGATTACACTCTATAGACAGCGCAGATCAGCAAATTGTTTCTGGGCCTTCTTTCACATTTTCTCCATGAAAAAAAGAGACATGGAAAATCCACGCCTCTTTTACCGTGAAGGTCTTTGCGCAATGGCTTCATAAACGGCTTCCGCCAAATCGGAGTTGCCGAACATCTCCAAAACGCCGATGACGGTTTGATCAGGAATCGGTTCTGATTCCTCCTTCGGCACGACAAGTTCTTCAGCCGTTTTTCGCAGCTCTTCGTTTAAAGGCTGTCCGGGATAAGCCTTGCTGTAAATGGCCATCGGATCAAGGTCATGATTGACGCACCATTGGGCAAACACCAAAATCATCATGTTTTCGTCACGCCGGTAATATTCTTCGAGTTGTTTTTCGGTAAACGGCTTCACTATGTATCCCTCTGCTTTTATTATTCTTCTACTTGAAGTTCCAAAGTTTCAATCTGTTTTCGAATAATTTGAATGTCTCTCTTAATTAATGTCCCCGGTACTATAATTTTTGCAGATTTGCCATTAGTAAGGGAAAAATCGAACCTTTGCATTTCAATAGTTCCTTGTTCTAACGCTTCTCTTGGAGTGCTGTTTTTTTTATCCATAAATGTTTCCTCTCTATTTGATTTTATTATTCTTTTATTTTTATGTATTATATTAGCGAATAAAGCTGACTCAATGAAAATCCTAGAGGCATATTCACTACTGTTATCTGAAATTTCATGATATGCATTTAAAATCTCAGGTAAATTATCTGGAATTGCTCCTTCACTTGAATACTTATTAAAAAGTTCAGCAAATAGTTCTGGTTGAAGAAATGCTGTTCTCAAAGCACTTTGAAAATCCTTCTCACTCATTGAATCAATTATCCTTTTGGAAAGCTGAGTCAGCTTATAATTACCAGAGGATCTTTCTAATAATCCAAAGTGTTTTAAGGATGCTATTTTGTTGCCTACAGCCCCGCTGTATTTTTTATATCCCAGAGCTTTTGTTATTAAGTCTTTTTCAATATCGCTATCTCCTGAATAACTTCTTATTAACTTAGCAAACTTTAAAGTATTTTCTAAATTAAATCGCGGAAATCCACGGCTTCTCTTTTTCATAAAACTCTCCTAACTTTTATCGCGAGATAATTACTAACTTTAAACTTATGTTAACTAAAAATCAACTTCAGTTCAAGTAATATAGAGATTAAATTTTTAGTTTGTTCTATTATTAACTCAACTCTCGTTATTCTACTCTAATAACTTAAAAAGTGCCTCATTTTCAGAGGCACTCAAATATATTCTTATATGTTTCTGTCCCAATGCCGATGCTCAGCCACGGCCTTCAGAAATTGTTCATGGTTTCCGTCCGGAACAAGGCCGGGGCCGTTTTCGGTTCCGGCGGCGAGGGCGAGAAGTTCTTTTCCTTCACCGGAGGCGCCGATCGCTTTGTAATGGCTGAAGGCTTCGTTAACGAAGTCTCTGGCCGATTTTTGGGCTTTGAGGCTGTCTGTGCTTTGTTTTCCGCCCGGAATGAAAACAGCGTCGTACAGGACGGAATCCGCTGTCAGGAAAGTGGCTGACGCTTCGAGCTCCGTGCCGTTTTCTCCCTTCACGGTCCCAAGCGCGGGGCTGATGATATCGGCTCTGACTCCCGCCTGTTTGCATGCATCAAGCACTTGTTTGACTTTCTCATCAGAAAACCCGTGGTCGGTTAAAACCGCAACCTGCCTTGTCGCTGCCGTCTTCACCGTGTTTTCCTGGCTTAAGGCCGGGGAAGTGAACGTTTCATCAGATTCACGATCCTTCGGCGGCGGGTTCACGCCGATTCCTTTCGCAACACGCTCGGCTAGCCCGGCGTCGACGTGACTGAAGACATCAACCACCTGCTGCTGCACATCCTTGCTGTTCACTTTTCCGACTTCAAAACAGAACGCGGAGATGATATGTTCTTTCTCAGCAGGAGACATACTGTTCCAGAACATCTTGGCCTGAGAAAAATAGTCATTGAAGCTCTCACTGCGCTGGCGGATTTTTCTGCCTTCTACTTTTTCCTGGTAATGAACGTATCCGCCTTCTTCTTCTGAGGCCGGCGACGGATCATTGTTCTGCAGGGAATTTTTATGATAGGCGACAGGGCCCTTATTAATCGTCATCCGGTGGTAGCCGTCGTATTGGTTGTTATGGAACGGGCAGACCGGCCGGTTGATCGGAATCTCGTGAAAATTCGGCCCGCCAAGACGGATGAGCTGTGTATCTGTATAAGAGAAAAGCCGGCCTTGAAGAAGCGGATCATTGGTGAAATCAATGCCCGGCACGACATTTCCCGGGTGAAATGCAACCTGTTCCGTTTCCGCAAAGACATTGTCCTGATTGCGGTCAAGGGTCATTTTTCCGATCAGCTTGACGGGAACCAACTCCTCCGGCCACAGCTTCGTCGGATCAAGGATATCGAAATCGAATTTGAACTCGTCTTCTTCGTCAATCATCTGAACACCGAGCTCATACTCGACTTTGCCGCCGTTTTCAATCGTTTCCCACAGGTCACGGCGGTTGAAATCGGGATCTTTCCCGGCAATTTTCTGCGCTTCATCCCATACGAGGGAATGAACGCCGAGCACGGGTTTCCAGTGGAATTTGACAAAGCGCGCTTTTCCTTTCTCGTTGACGAAACGGAACGTATGCACGCCGAAGCCCTCCATCATCCGATAGCTTCGCGGGATGCCGCGGTCAGACATCGTCCACATGACCATGTGCGCGGATTCAGGATTGTTTGCGACAAAATCCCAGAACGTATCATGAGCCGTCGCAGCCTGCGGCATTTCATTGTGCGGTTCCGGTTTTATGGCGTGAACGAGATCCGGGAATTTGATCGCGTCCTGAATGAAGAACACCGGAATATTGTTTCCGACGAGGTCATAGTTCCCTTCTTCAGTATAAAACTTCGTCGCAAATCCCCTGGCGTCACGGACGGTGTCGGCTGACCCCTTGGAACCCGCCACTGTTGAGAAACGGACGAAAACAGGTGTTTTGACGGACGGGTCCTGCAAAAATTTCGCCCGTGTATATTCCGTCATCGGTTCGTACACCTGAAAATGCCCATGAACGCCGTACCCGCGCGCATGAACGACCCGTTCCGGAATCCGCTCGTGGTCAAAGTGCGTCATTTTTTCACGAAAATGAAAATCCTCCATCAGCGTGGGGCCGCGGACGCCCGCTTTTAAAGAATGCTCATCCTCAGACACGCGAAGCCCCTGATTGGTCGTCATTTTTTTGCCGCTGTTATCAGACCGGTACTGCTCCAGCTGTTCGTCCTTTGAGTGTTCATTTACTCGTTTGTTTTGATCATCACTCATGTCAGTTCCCCCTTTTAAAACGAAACATTCTACAGCACATTTACCCGCGGCGTTCTTCATATAAACTGCTGATCCGATCATTAGGATTTTAGGTCTGTATTTACATATGCGGTCATACACATTTTGAAATAAGCCATTTTCACAGAAATAAATCGTGAAAGCGCTTACCAATACAGCTGTTGAACAGGGGAGGTCATATCGTGCTTGCCATACTCGGTTTTGTGATGATGATTGTCTTTATGTATCTTATTATGTCTAACCGGCTTTCCGCTCTTATTGCTTTGATTGTCGTTCCTGTTGTGTTTGCCCTGATCAGCGGATTTGGCAAAGATCTCGGCGAGATGATGATTCAAGGCGTTACAGACCTCGCTCCTACCGGGATTATGCTGTTATTCGCCATCCTGTATTTCGGCATTATGATTGACTCAGGTCTGTTTGATCCCCTCATTGCCAAAATCCTATCGCTTGTCAAAGGGGACCCGTTAAAAATCGCCATCGGCACAGCGGTTCTGACGATGACCATTTCGCTGGACGGAGATGGGACAACAACGTATATGATTACGATTGCGGCTATGCTGCCCCTTTACAAACGGCTCGGCATGAACCGTTTGGTGCTGGCGGGTATTGCGATGCTCGGTTCGGGAGTCATGAATATTATTCCGTGGGGCGGGCCGACGGCGAGGGTTTTAGCTTCCTTGAAATTGGACACGTCGGAAGTCTTTACGCCGCTGATTCCCGCTATGATCGCCGGCGTTCTCTGGGTGATCGCCGTTGCTTATCTCCTCGGAAAAAAAGAACGGAAGCGGCTCGGCATCATTTCGATTGAACACGCACCGTCTTCTGATCCGGAGGCAGCGCCGCTGAAGCGTCCGGCTCTCCAATGGTTCAACCTGCTGCTGACTGTCGCCCTGATGGCCGCGCTGATCACCAGCCTGCTGCCAATCCCTGTTCTTTTTATGATCGCGTTCGCCATCGCCTTGATGGTCAACTATCCAAATGTCAAAGAGCAGCAAAAACGGATCTCAGCGCATGCGGGTAATGCATTAAACGTTGTCTCAATGGTGTTTGCTGCGGGCATATTCACAGGCATTCTCTCCGGCACAAAAATGGTGGATGCGATGGCGCATTCTCTCGTTTCCCTCATCCCTGATGCCATGGGCCCGCATTTGCCGTTGATCACTGCGATTGCCAGCATGCCCTTCACCTTTTTCATGTCGAATGACGCCTTTTACTTCGGTGTCCTTCCCATCATTGCCGAAGCCGCTTCCGCTTACGGAATAGACGCCGCTGAAATCGGAAGGGCCTCCTTGCTGGGGCAGCCTGTGCATCTGCTCAGCCCGCTTGTGCCATCCACCTATCTATTGGTCGGAATGGCGGGTGTCAGCTTTGGCGATCATCAAAAATTCACTATTAAATGGGCCGTGGGGACAACGATTGTGATGACGATTGCGGCGCTTTTGATTGGGATTATTTCGTTTTAATTAAAAAAGGATTTCCGTTGGCGGAAATCCTTTTCTGTACATTATTTTTTTGTATAGCGCACCCAGTCATAATGAGCGTATAGCGGATTTACACCATTGTAGGAACCGAGCCAGTCATCGACACCTATCCCATTCCACAAGTTCATCATAATCTTTCCAGGTGTTGTCGGAATTTGGTTTGTTGCAGTATGTTTTAATTGCCCGTCGACATACCATTTAATAGAGTTTGCCTGCCAATCGAATGCATACGTATGATAGGCATTGGCTGCATCAAACCCGAGATCAACAATCTTCTCATGGTTTCCTGCACCATTTGTATAATAGTTAAATTGAACCTTCGTTGTGTCTTTTCCTAAAAATTCGATATCAATCTCATCCCAAGGAGTGCCATCCGTTGGACCTGTATAAGTGAAGAACGATGAAACGATCCCTGTGTTTTTAGCCGGTTTCATTCTGACTTCATAAAGTCCATAACCATAGGTTTGAACAGAGCGGTTTTCCCCGCAGTCAAACTTGTTATAAGACGGGCTTGTCAGCGCCAAACGCATTTCACCTGATGACGTCATGGATACATTATTTGCACGCCACGTGCAGTTGAACATATCTCCATTGGAGTAACCATTTGCTTTTTTCCATAATCCGGAGTTATAGCTGTTAAAAGGTTCAAAAAACGATCCGCCTGTTTGAGCTGATGCAGTAGAAGTGATCGCACACAAACTCAAAAACAATCCAGTGACAAGAAGCAGCAGCACTCGTTTCATACGATAAAACATGTCGGCATTCCCCTTTCTTTGAAAGCGATTTCTTTATCGATCATACATGATTCTGTTAAAAGGGGACATCGGTCAGAATAATGATAATAATGAATCTTAAAAAACCTAAATTACCATCAGCACAAACAGAAATCAGCGCTCATTGTAATTTAGGTTTTGCCTGCTGATCAGTAACAATCCTAACAAGATCATATGTGAATGAAGAAAAAAATGCCAACGCTTTCATTATGCTTATTTGACTACCCTTTCTATGTGAATCGTTAAATACAGCAGCTCGTCACTGGTGAGCTTGTGTTCATACGCCCTCTCAATGCATGTTTGGATTTTCTTCGTGCATTCATACGCCCGATGGTATTTTTCTTTCACTGTCTCCAGCAAAAAATCGTCCTGGCTTTCGATATGTGTGCCGTTAAAAAGACGCTGCGCGAAAAACTTTAAGTGGGTGACAAACCGATAATAGTGAAGTGATTCCTCGTTGAAGTCAATCTTAAAATGGTATTTTACGATACTCAAAATCTCTTGCATGACTTTTGTAATGTTGATGATATTGGGCATCTCTTCATTCAGCTCGGCATTGACAATATGCAGCGCAATAAAGCCTGCTTCATCCTCCGGCAGAGACACGCCAGTCTTGTTTTTTACCATGGCCAACGCTTGTTTGCCGATTGCAAATTCGTCTTTGTACAGCCGTTTCGTTTCCCACAGTAAGGCATTTTTGATATCCAGCCCTTTTCGGTTGCGCTGGATGGCAAAGTTAATATGGTCGGTCAGCGACACATAGATGCTGTCATTGAGCTTTTTGCCGAGCTGTAATTTCGCATAGCTGATAATCTCTTCGGATACTTCCATACATTCGATCGGGATATCATACAAAAGGGTTTTGAACTTTTCGGATACATCTTTGTTATCGAGCGTGAACACTTTCTCAATGCGGGCTTCATCTACCGGGTCTCCCGTTTTCTTTTGAAAAGCAATGCCCCGGCCCATGATGACCAATTCCTGATTGCCTTCTTTGAGCACACTGACGACATTATTATTAATGACTTTCGCAATCTTCAATTCTGTCTCCCTCCCGCCTGACCATTTACCTGCTACACCTTGATTGTACATTCTTTTTGAACTAGGTCAATATCTCCATGTCAATCAGAAAACGCCGTTCAGAAATCTTTGTCCAACGATGAGGCAGCGGCGCATATAATGCAGAGAACCGGTTTTTGGGAAGGAGCGTGTGTGATGAAACGGTTTTCGAAAGAAGAAAGCAGCTGGATGCTGTATGATTGGGCCAATTCAGCTTATTCGGTCATTATTATGACGGCGGTGTTCCCCTTGTTTTTTAAAGCCGCGGCAGCGGAAAACGGTGTCAGCGCGGCTGATTCTACCGCTTATTTTGGCTATACGATTGCCGCCGCGACTTTTATTTTGGCGATGCTCGGCCCCGTCTTAGGAACGATTGCCGACTACAAAGGATGCAAGAAACGGTTTTTTGCCTTCTTTCTTCTGGTCGGTGTGGCGGGCACAGCCGCGCTGGCTTTGATTCCCGGCGAATCTTGGATGCTGTTATTAATTTGTTATACGATTTCCACGATCGGCTTTGCCGGGTCTAATGTGTTTTATGATGCGTTTCTCGTTGATGTGGCCGCAAAGGAGCGGATGAATATGGTGTCCGCCAGGGGATTTGGACTGGGCTATATCGGCAGCACGATCCCTTTTCTCCTCAGCATTGCCGTCATTCTTTCAGCACAAGCGGAGGTGATTCCGCTGTCCGCCCAGGCTGCCGGCCGCATTGCCTTTTTGATTACGGCGGCATGGTGGGGGCTGTTTTCGATCCCGCTCCTTCTCCGCGTCCGCCAGCGCTATTATATCGAGAGGGAGCCGCGGCTTGTACTCAGCAGTTTTATACGGCTGGCCGGCACGCTGAAGCAGATCAGGAAGCACCGGGCGCTGTTTTTGTTTCTGCTCGCCTATTTCTTCTACATCGACGGGGTCGGCACCATCATTACGATGTCCACGTCATACGGGGCTGACCTCGGCATCAGTGCGGCAAAGCTGCTGATTGTTTTATTTGTCACACAGGTCGTCGCCGCGCCTTTTTCGATTTTGTACGGACGGCTGGCCGAACGGTTTAAAGGAAAAACGATGCTTTATGCCGGAATCGGCGTGTATATGATTGTCTGCACGTATGCTTATTTTATGAATTCCGCTTTTGATTTCTGGGTCTTGGCTATGCTTGTCGCCACTTCCCAAGGAGGTATTCAGGCGCTGAGCCGCTCTTACTTTGCCAAGCTTGTCCCCAAACAGAACGCCAATGAGTTTTTCGGCTTTTATAATATCTTCGGCAAGTTCGCTTCGATTATCGGCCCGCTTTTGATTGCCGTGACCGCCCAGCTGACCGGAAATTCGTCAGCCGCCGTGTTCAGCCTGATCATTTTGTTTGTAATCGGGATTGGCATCCTTGCGTTCGTCCCCGAGGAGACGGCGTAAAAAAAGCCTGCGCGCGGCAGGCTTTTTTTTTTATTTCTTGGCTTTATGGACTTTCAGTTTTTTGCCTTTGACCGTCGTATTTTTCATGATGTCAAGAACGTGCGGGCCTTTGCCGTTCAGAATTTCGACGTACGATGCGTTGTCCAAAATCGTGATAATCCCGATATCATCGGCTGAAACGCCGTCGATTTTCGCAATCGTTCCGACAAAATCGACCGCTCTGAGTTTTTTCTTTTTCCCGCCGTTAAAGTACAGCTTCATGATGTCTTTGTTTAACTGTTCGCTTTTGTCTGTTTTGACATCGGGGCGGGCGTTCAGTTTTTCCGCAAAAGCCGCTTTCCGTTCCGCTGTTTCTTTCTCAGACGGCGCCTCCCGCTTCTGGATGCGGAAACCGATATATGTCTCAATGTCATTCAGAAACCGCGATTCAGACGGTGTCACAAACGTGACGGCCCGTCCGCGGTGTCCGGCGCGGCCCGTTCTGCCGGTGCGGTGCACATAGCTTTCTTTTTCAAGCGGAATATCATAATTGATGACGAGGCTGATGTTTTCAATATCAATTCCTCTGGCGGCAACGTCGGTCGCAATGAGATAGCGGAACTCGCCGCGCTTGAATTCATTCATGACGTCAAAGCGGTCTTCCTGCACCATTCCGCCGTGAATTTTATCGCAAGGGTAGCCCAGCCTGTCCAGCTCATCGGTTAACTGGATGACTCTTTCTTTTGTCCGGCAGAATATGATGCAGCTGTCCGGGTTTTCGGTGATCAGGACATCACGCAGCAATGATGATTTATCCTCTTCTTCTGTTCTGGTGACAAAATGCTCAATGTCTTTTGTCGTCAGGCCTTCCGCTTTTACTTCAATCAATTCAGGGTCTTTCATATATGTGCGGCTCAGCTTCTCGACGTCATCCGGCAGTGTCGCTGAAAACAGCATGGTGACTCTGTTTTTCGGCAGATGCTGAATGATGGCTTCCACCTGTTCAATAAATCCCATATTCAGCATTTCATCCGCTTCGTCAATCACCACATACGCCAGCCGTTCAAGCGGCAGCGTCCCTTTCTCTATATGATCAAGCACACGCCCCGGCGTTCCGGCAATGACGTGGCTTTTTTGCTTCAGTTCGGTTTTCTGTTTGTCAAAAGAAGCTTTTCCGAAAACCGCCGTGGCTTTTATCCGTTTGAAACGGCCGATATTCGTGATATCTTCTTTAATCTGCGCCGCAAGCTCGCGGGTCGGCGTTAAAATCAGGGCCTGCGGTTTGTTTTCCTCCCATTCCGCCAGCTCACAGATCGGAATGCCGAAAGCCGCGGTTTTGCCGCTGCCCGTCTGCGATTTGACGACGAGATCTTTTTTTTGCAGCGCGGCGGGGATGACGCGCCGCTGCACTTCAGTCGGCTCGGTGTATTGCAAGCCATTCAGCGCCCGTCGGATCTCGGGGCTGATCGCATATTCATTAAACTCATTCATGACTAAACTCCTTCTCTGTCCGGTTCCCCTCATTATACGCGAAATGCCGCCGCTTTACCCTGACGTTTTGCCGGGCCATTCGGGGGACTGCTTTTTCTTCATGTCAAGCACGACCCATTTGGCGCAATAAAAGCTCATGCTTCCTTCCACGTCATCGACATAATAGCGTATCGATTCCCAGCCGCCGTCGACCGGGCTGATATCCAGACGGATGTCGGTGATGCTTTCAAGATCATCCAGACGGGCAGAGCACACACCTTCAAACCGCAGCACAGCATCATACTGTCCATCAGTCAGCTTCAGCTCAAATACCGGGATTTTATCATAATACTCGTTATACCCGGTAGAGAACGTAAACTCCGTCAATTCAAAACAACCCGGCGAATCCGGCCTCAGCAGAACTGCTTTCTCATGTTTGTGCCACTCCATTTTGTGCCTCCTTTTTTTCAGCTGAATCGGCATGTCTGACTCAAATGAATTTTCTTTACAAACCCCCCATAAATTTCTTTATATGTCTGCATCCAATCTTTTCATTCTTCTAACGTATACAGATACGCATCAGGCGAATCTTTCAGATCAAACCCGCTCAAATATACGAGCATCTCCCAAACGGTTTCGTCCTCAACCGCCGGATCATCTGCAGCCACATACTCAGACGCCCAATCTGACACTTCTTCCCTCGCCGCTTGACCGTTCAGGATCAGACCAGCCTTCTTCAGACATTCTGCTCTTGTGGGTTCTTTCACGTTAGAAGCCTGCCTTTCATTTCTTGTTTAAAATGCTGACTAACAGCCTCCTGGCCCGTTCGTGCCGCCCGATTTCCCGGCTGAGCTCCGGATAATCTGTTAAAGCGTTTTTCAGCTGCACATATTGCGGATAAAGCTCAAAAAAGGATTTATATAACGCTTTACGCTGCCGCGCAGGCATTTGTTTATTCGCCAAAACAAAATCTAAGCTGCCGCAGATAAGCGCAAAATACTCATAAAAATCCCCAGCGCAGGCGGCACCCTCAAAGTCTTCTTCAAATCTTCCTGCATCTGAAGGCAGCGGACCCTCTAATTCTTTTTTGTGTAATTTCAAGCTTCTGATGACGTCATTATTTAAAGAATATCTGTTGGATCTTAACATCTCATTTAGCCGCTTTCCCATTACTGATATCCCGCTTATAAATCCCTGAATTCGAGACCGCGTAAATGGCATTGCTAGTCAGCTTCAGCTGATGCCCGGAAAGCTCATCGCCATCCGCATCACAGCACGTTATCTCTTGCACCGGCAGACTGACATCAGCCGGAATGAGAGACAGTGAATGATCATCTTTGCATATCCAAAACCCGTCATCTGAAATCGCTAGCTGGTCGTAAACCCCGGAATATGTTTTATCAGAAATAATCCAAACTCGTTTCACGTCGGTTTCATCAAACGCAGCAATGACTGTATAAGCGTAATACAGCATGTAGATCAGTCCGTCTTTTTCTGCAAGTGCATAGCAGTCATCTGCCGCGGGTGCATATATTTCTGAAAGCTGCTGATCAATGTGAATTTTCTTTAGCTGCCCGTCTAAAGTGAAGCACAGCACACTGTGCCCTTCATGATTTTCATCACTATAAATACCTTCATCACTTAAACCGATCCACAGGTTTTGTTTTTCGTCCAAAAGACTGCATGAAACCCCTGAAGGCAGAGAAAATGCACTTTGTTCTGTTCCTTCTGCTGAAAATACTTTCACTTTATACTCATGCGATTCAAAGAAAATCAACACATACCTGGCAGCCGAACTCTGTTGAAACAGCATAATATCCTCACACGGAATTTGTTCATCGATATGAACCTCTCGGGTATCGCCGGATTCCTCCGTGATCGTAAACGAAAGACTGCCATTCTGATGCTGACCAAGATACTGACGTCCGCAGTTGTCAAAGTGACAAAAACATCCTTTTACTGATTCATCGTGTATCTTGTTCATTTTTATTTTCATGTCATTGCCCCTTGTATTTATAATGCGCGGCGAGCTTTTTTTGAAATTCATCCGGAACGATCTGATTCGGGAATACAACTGATATCCAGTCTAAAACATGATCATCTAACAGCCTCCATGATTCTAACGTTTTTCCCGCAATCTCCTGATCAATGCCTAGAATACAGATCTCAAAATCTCTCTCTCCGTAAATCGCCCACTTTAAAGACGGTGAAGCCCATACGACGCGGGATGCAATGTTCAATATACAGTCATTTTTACTGTGCTTTGGATAATCAGTTAAGATTGAAAGATATTCATCTGCAGTTATATGCAAAGGGATCTTTAACCAGTTAAAATATCCGAATGTCTCGTAAAACCGATTCATATCATCCGAGTGTTCCAGAACAGCCATTAAGATAAAATCATCGTGATGATGATGCGCCAAACTTTTGAGCATCTCCCAGCCTTCTTCAGACAAGACCTAGTGGAATTCCTCGAATAGATAATAATGTTTTTGTTGTTTAAATACTTGTTCGGGCAACGTTTTGTTTTCATGAAGTAAGGAATATATTTGGGATTGAAAAACCGCCAATTCCTTTGTGTTCTTTATAAAAAAGGGATGCATTTTGTACCTCTTTTCGGCGGTTTACACACAAGCTCACAGCCGTATTCTGTGTGAAATAAACAGACAGCAAATGAGAAGGACGGCTCAACTACAATAAAGCTGTTAGAAAGCAGCCGGCCTTCAATATCTTTACTCCCTAGATCACATGAATAAATCGAATTGTATTTAAGCGGATTAATCACATCCAGATTCCCTATAGCCCCCAATGATTCTTTTTGTAAATGTAAAGGAGTGCTCATATTACCTCCGCAAACGGTTTCCCGCGTAAAAGCGGTTTTGTTTGTAAGAAAAGAGAGGCAGGGAACCTCTCTTATTTGTTTATTTATGATTTCGAATGATACGCATAAAATGATTGATCATCAAAGCGAACTGTTTCAGCTTCTACAGCAATCAGCATTCTGTTCATGTCAATGAGAAAATTAGCATTTGATTGATACTCAGGAATTACAGCATTTGATAGATTACCGATTCCTTCCGGGTGGTAACTCATCTCAAATACTTGCCAATTGTATTCTTCAGGGTGAAAGCTCTTTTCTAAACACATGAAAGTCAAAATGAAGGACAGCGCACCCTCCATCTATGTAATCTATCCATTCATTAATTGTTTTGTGCATCGTATCTCCCCAATGACGTTTTGGAGTCTTTGAGATCTGATTTTAAAGTCTTCACGAAAAGTTCTAGCTTCTCTTCATTACAGTTCACTTTATAGAAAGTCGTATTTAAGTGATTTTCCACAAATCTAATGATAAATCTGTAATATTCGTTTTCTTTATCAATACTCAAAATAAAAAATGGTTCAATTGTTTCTAAACGTATCCTGTCTTGATTCCCCGCTAATAATGCTTCAATCCCTGATGTCAGCATTTTATATTCACTTTCTAATAAAACGGCAGAGTAATCGCGGGCGATTACTTTATTAGGTTCCAACAGTTCAAACATTGTTGAGATAAAAGGATCATCCTCCGCCTCGTAATACCTTCTCGGTGTTATTTCAAGTTCCAGACAGCCGTCTCCAATTCTGGCCATGCTGTCTCCTCGTTCTCTACTTAATAGCTTTAATTTAGTAGTAAATGATTTGAATGACGCTCTGAAAGTCAAGCTAAGTTTCAATCGATTGTTCACCTTTTACTGTCTCGATTCTAATCACCAACCCGCTTATATTTTTTTTAAAAAAAGAATCCGCAGGCTCACCTATTTTTTATTTAATGCCATTATTTAATAATGTTTATAATATTTTCTCTATAACTAGATCCTATTCTGATTGTCTCGGAATCTGTTATTTCTATATGATAAAGAACATAATCCAGTAAATCTTTAATAATTGTTTTCTCTGCTAAAGGAGCTCCATTTAATATATCTTTTAACTCAACATCTTTTTCCAATAAGATTATATTTTCATGCGCAACTATTGTATTTTTGTACTCTTCTGCTGAGGTTTTCATAAAAGAGATTTTTTTATTAAACAAAGTATTTGTTTTTAAGCTCGCTGAGAATATACAAGTATCACTATCTTTATTTGAAAGAGAGTAAGAATACATTGCATATTGTTTATTTTCCATATTTTTTAATATAACAAATATTAAATCCTCTATTGTTTTATACTCTTTTTCAACCCAATCATAGTCATTGAGAGTTGATATTTCATAAAAATAGTACATTTAATTCTCTCCTTCTATCTTTTATACACTGTAAACCGCCATTGTGCACTGCCCCTTTTCCATTTCCCTTTATATATAGAAAACTTATTACTTTGTAAATGATAACCATGATTATTATGTGGTGTATGCCACTCTAGAGATCTATATATAGACCTCCCAGTCTTTTTCTTTCTCGAATAGATTATTCCCCAATAACCTCTTCCTTTTTCTCTATCCCCTTTTATACGGCCTACTTTATGAATTCTATATGGAATCCTTTTCGCGATTTTTTTTGCGCCTTTTTTAATAACTGATTTAGTCCATTTCTTTGATGCATTATATGCCTTACCAACATTCCTCTTTGCCCACTTTCCTGGAGCACCATTCCATGACCTTTTTATTACTTCCCATAGAATTCTGGCCCAATGCCCATCTGGGTCGACCTTCATCACCGGATTGTTATTGGCATAAGTATACCCATTCTGATCTAAAGAATCCCCATCACTGCCCGGGTCTGGGTCTAGTGATAAGAATACGCCGTTTCTTGGCTCGTAGTAGCGGGCCATGAGATAGTACAGGCCGGTTTCTTCGTCGTATTGGTAGCCTGCGTAGCGGTAGCGGTTGTCTTTTACTTCGTCGCTTGCTTCGGTTTTTGTCGGATTTCCCCATGCATCGTACTGATATTTGGCAACGGTTTTTCCGGTGCTGTCTGAGATCGCGGTGACGTCACCGTGTGCGTTGTAGTGATAGAAATATTTCTTGCCGTTCTCTGTATAGGATAACAGCTGGCCGCTGTCACCGTACGTGTATGATTTTGTGACGTTATTGTCGGCGTCTGTTTCATACAGGACGTTCAAGCTGTCTCCGTCGTAGAAGTAGTTTGTGACGTTTCCGTTGACGGTTTTTTGGATTCTGTTTCCTTTTTCATCGTATTTGTATGTTGCGAACGGCTTGTCTTCGCCTTTTTTCGTGACGGCGGTCAGGTTGTCTTCCGCGTCCCACGTATATGTGTATTTGCCGTCAGATGTGCGGTTGCCGTTTTTATCATAGGACAGGTCTTCGTCATTCACCTTCGTCAGCTGGTTCATGATGTTGAAGGATGCGTTGACTGATTTGCTTGCGCCGTCCTTTGTGGTGGTGACGTTTGTCCGGTTGCCGAAGCCGTCGTACGTATATTGAATGACGGTGCCGTCTTCATGAGTTTCTTTGACGAGCTGGTTGAGCTTGCCGTATTCGTACTGCACCTTTCCGCCCGCTGAGCTGTCGATGACCGTGCGGTTGCCGTTAGCGTCATATTCATAGCTTTCCCGGAAGATGCTGCCGCCGTTTTTCGCTCCGATATGAAGAGAGCTGACGAGATTCCGCTCATCATATGAAAAACTCGTGCCGACTTCATTGCCGCTGATGAATGTCTGGACATTGCCGTTTTCATCATAATCAAATGTATAGGCTGAAGTGCCGTCTTTCATTTCAATCATTTGATCAAGTTTGTTGTACGTAAAGCTGTTTGTTCCTTTTTGGCCGCCGTGGCTCCATGAGAAAGTTTTCAGCTTATCCGAATCAGCCGGATACGTCCAGCTTTGGCTGCCGCCGCGGTCGGTTAATTCGGTCAGGCGGTTTTTGTTGTCATAGGTGCGTTTTTTCGTTGTATTTTGTTCTTTGTTTGTGACCGACGTTTCATTACCGTTTTTGTCATAGGTAAAGTTGTATTTTTCAGTGCCGTTATACGCTTTTGTCTTAACCCGGTCGGTGCCGTCATAGGTCAGCGACACTTCATTTCCGTTGGCGGAAACGGTTTTCGTCAGGTTACTGTTGGCGTCATATTCACTCTTCAGTACATTGCCGAGCGGGTCGGTTGTTTTGACGAGCTTGCCCATGACGTCATATTCATATTGATAGGTCTGATCTGCGTCGGCCCGAATCGTTTTTGTCAGCTCATTTCCTTCCTTGTCATAGCTGTGAAGGATGGATGTGCCGTTTGACAGGGTCAGCTTTGTCAGCTGGTCGCCCTGATCGTATTCGTAGGCGGTTGTTTCGCCTTTCGCGTCGGTTTCAGATGTTTTCTTGCCAGTCTCGTCATATGAAGCAGTGCTTGCATAACCTAGTTCGTCTTCTTCTTTTGTGACGTAGTTTCCTTTTTCGTCATAGGTGTTTTTCGTCAGGATGCTTCCTTCGATTAAACGGATATCATCAAACCACGCCGTTCCTGTGGCGCTTTTTTGGAACAGAATGCTGATTTCGATTTTATTGATCGGCTTTGTTTTCGGAATGACTGCCGCTGCCCGGTTCCATTCTTGGGTCCCCTGCGGGAATTTGGCGGTGTAGACGCCCGTCGTTCCGTCCGCATAAGTCACGCCGGCCTGAAGAGCGTAATCATTGTCGTTCGTTAATTTTACACCGTCAGCCTTGGACATTCCTGTCAGCGTGATATATACCGGCTTATCGTCCGCGCTTTGGCCTAATGTGACGGTTTGTTTTGCGGCCGCATTGGCTTGTGATGCATTTGTGCGGGACGCTTTTAATGAGCTGTCATCATCGAAGCCTTCATCAAGGTCAGCGGCGGCTCCGCTTGTGCTCCAGCCGTCTGCTTTAGCCGTGAAACTGCTGTTTTGCACCGGGTTATAGCTTGAAGAGACTTCGCCTTTTTCCAGCTGAACCTGATCAAACCACGCTTTTCCTTTGCCGTCCTTGTCGTTATGGTCCACTTCCATATAGACGATGGCTTTTCCTGCATTGGCCGGTGTTGTAAAGGTGATCTGCCGTTTCGTCCAGTCATTCTTTCCGGCTAATGCGCCTGATTCATTGTGAATCCATTGAATGCGTTTTTGGTCTTTGTCACGCAGATCAATGTTGAAATACGCTCTTGCCTTTGTCAGATCCGTTTTGATCTGGCCGTTGAGTGTATACGTCGTATTCGGCTCAAGCTGCACTTCCTGCGTTGCGGACGCATGGCCGTGCTCTGTTCCGGCTGAAGCGGATTGTGAGGAGATCTCCAGTGCTTTTTGTCCGGACAGCGTGCCGCTTCTTGCTTTTACAGATGCAATACTTCCGCTGTCTCTCGTAGCGGTGAGATTCCAGCCCAGCTTTGTTCCTTCAAAGCTGCCGTCTTTCAGCAGGCTTGCCGAAGCTGCCAGCTCTTTGCTTGATTGAATGAGATTTCCATACTTGTCATACACGGCGGCGGATGAGGATTTTCCGCTTTGATCCGTTTCAGAAACGGCATCAAGTCCGTCGTACGCAATATCAGTGACGTTCCCCTCGGTGTCCTTCATTTTCGTTACGTCATTGTTTTTGTTGTACTGATACGTTTCGGTGCCGTAGTTGTCTTTTACGGCTGTGACGTTGCCGTCTTTATCATATTGATAGCTTTCTGTCGCTTTGCCCGCATCCGCGTCGTTCGGATCGGTGTCCTGAATGACGTTGTTGCCTTCGTATACAGTGTTGGTCGTGATTTTCAGCCCTTCGGCATCATCGATCATTTGAATCGGGTTGCCTGCCTCATTATAGCCGTACTGCACTTTGCGGCCGTTCGGCTGCGTCATGAGCAGCGTTTTTTTGTCCGCGTCATAGCTGTAGTCGTACGTTTCTTTTTTCGCATTGACGGCTTTGGCCAGGCGGTGGCCGCTGTATTGGTATTCAGTGAACAGCGGTTTGTCATCCGTGCTGTTTGCGGAATACTGCTTGACGAGGCGCCCTTCGGCATCATAGTCATAGCTTGTGACGCTGCCGTCAGTATCCGTCACCTTTTTAAGAAGGTCTTTGTCATATGAATACGAAATCTTTTTGTTTTTCGGCCCTGTTAAAGATGTGACATGCCCGTTTTCATCATAGGTAAATGTCAGCTTGCGCCCTGATGCATCTGTTATGGCGGTCAGCTGATTGCTGTCGTTATACTCGTATACGGTTGTGTTGTTGTGTCCGTCAACGATTTTTTGGAGCTTTCCGCCTTTTTTGCTGAAATAAGCGTTCGTCTGATCTTTTGTTTTTAATACAAATTGATCGCTTGTTTCCGTCAGTTCGAGATAAACGCCTGTCGGCGGCTGATACGTGCCGTCAGATTTTTTCGTGAAGACATGTGTTGTCGCGTCCTCATCAATATAAACGGCTCTGCCGTCTTCAGAAAGAATCGACGTTTCCGCATCGGCATACCAGCCTTGGCCGAACATATGGTCAGAGCTGTCAAGGCTGTTGAAGGTCCGGGAGAGTCCGAGCCCCGGCCCGCGTCCGTCGATTGACATATCTTCCTCATTGACGATGACATTTCCCGTCGCGCCGTTCAGCTGTCCGTCCGGAATGTCGATAATAGACCAGAATTCTTCCGTTCCGAGGAATTCCGCACCTTCATGGAAAACAGGGTTAAAAGGTGCCGTCGGTATGCTGTCACCGTTTGCGTCATAGGCGGTCAGCGTAAAGGAATAGTTCTTCTTCCCTTTGTAATTGCCGTTTGCGTTTTCGTAAACAGGTGAAGGGTCAAGCGCCAGTTCGCCGCCCTTTCCGTCCGTGTGAAGCTGGAATCTTCCCGCTTTCACTTCATCGGCTGACGGCCAGATGTGTTTGTTTTGGGTCGTCCAATGATCGGTATCACCGATATCGTATGATTGATAGTCTTTTCCGTTGTAGATGTTGATTTTGTAGCCTTTGGCGTTTTTGACTTTATCCCATATGAGATTGACATAACCCGTTTGGCTCGATTTCGTGTTCGTATAGACGTAGCCTGTCAGATTTTTCGGCTTTGCGATATCAGGCAGCGCCGGACTCGCTTCCGGTGAGGCGATCGCTTCTCCGTCTTTGTTATAGGCAATGACTTTAAATCCGTAGGTTTTCCGGTTCGCATCTCCGCCGGCGTTTTTATAAACAGAGCCCGGGTTGATCGGCAATTCCGCGCCTTTTTTGTCTTTCAGGTGAAGCGCATATTTTCCGGCGCTGATTTCCGCCTTTGTCGGCCAGATATTTTGATCTTTTGTGGACCAGGATGTTTTATTTCCGAGGTCAAGCGTTTCAAAGCTTTTGCCGTTAAAGACTTGCATTTTATACCCGGCTGCGCCTGATACGGCTTTCCAGGAAAGATCAAACCAGCCTGTGGCGTTGTTGTTATTAAAGCCTTTCGTACTTGGTTTCTGAACTCTGCCAATATTCGGAATGACGGGCTTGGCGGCCGCAGACATGGCGCCTTCTCCCTGGTCAAACACCGCGCTGACCGCGACCCAGTAATTTTTACTTGCCGGATAGCTGCCGCCGGAGTTTTTATAGACCGGCGAAGGATTAAGCGCTAATTCACTTCCGCCTTTTCCGTCTGTATGCAGCTTATATTTGCCGGAGTCGATTTCCGCTTTTGTCGGCCAGATCTTTTTCCCTCTTGTGCTCCAAGAGGTTGCATTGCCGACCGGAATGGCTTGATATTCTTTCCCGTTATAAAGCCACACTTTATAGCTTTTGGCGCCTTCAGCTTTTTTCCAGCTGATATTGAAAAATCCTGTCGAATCTCCGTTATGATACGCTTTGACAGACGGCGTGTCCGCCTTCGGAATCGTGTATGTCACTTCAATGTATGGTTTTTTAGCAGAGTTTGCTGATGACATCAGCTTCTTCCAATATTCTTTTCCGTTGCCGTTTGCGTGAAGCTTAAAGCCGTAATTGGCGCCGCCGCTGTTCCACGACTTGACTGCGGAGGTGACATCGAAGCTTGCCCATTGGCCTTTATAGACCTCTGCTTTGCCGATGTTTTTGGAGCCCGGCTTGTTCTTCCACGTAATCTTGGCATTGTCGTAATTGCTGTTAACGGTGTCGAGCCAAAGCCCCGTCGCCTTTGATCCGTAATAGGAGTGGGCTGTGTATGCTTTTAGCGTCGCTTTCGTCACCGTCATGTTTTTGATCGGCTTTAGATTATCAAACTTCATAAAAGCGTAGTTCGTTCCGGTTGTGCCGTCATAATATCCAGTTTTCAGCACGTACGCTTTCAATCCGGCATCCCATTTCTGCGATGCGGCAGAGTAGTTTGTCGTCGGGTACGCGCTCATGACAAAGGTATCGGATGACACAGATACTGATGTTGAAGGGTCAATAGATACCGGATAAACCCGCTTGGGATCTTTCAGCCATTTTTCATCGGCCGTTACATGGAGCAAGTAGCCTTCGCTGTTTTTTTCAAGTTTGAAGCTGACATCTTCTGACCTGTTGACTTCACCTGACTTTTCGTCGAGATCTGAGTCGGTCATAAAGGGCTTCGGCACGGTGTAGACGACATTGTCTTTATCATCAGAAAACGCGATCGAGCCGTCTTCCTGTTCTTTAGCCTGCAGGTCGGTTTTGATTTGAAAGGTGAAGGAATTGTAGCCTTCATATTTGTGAAGCACAAGGTCTTCTTTTATGTTTTCGTTAAATGTGTAGGTTTGTAAATCAATTGCAGGAAACACTTGCTGATACGTAAGCTCGTTGCTGTCTTCCCTTACTTTTGCTGAGGCATCTGTCGGAGTAATTGCAGCCTGATCGGGGCCTTTTGCGCCGGTTAATGAGTATGTGAGCTTATGATCATCGTGTTCAAATGTAGCGTATAATCCGTTTTTCATTTGCTTCAGAAAATCGGAGTTCAGCACTGTATTTTCCGTTCCGACTTCCTTTGAGCCGGTTTTCAATTCAGGAGAAATGTCTTCCCAGTCCGCATTGGCGGTTTCTTTCGTATGAATGGGGTCTGTGTAGATTTCCTGTTTGTACATACCCTCGCCTTCATAGTAAAGCTTTGAATTCTCAGTTCTTTCAGACGTGATCTCACCGTCTTGATTGATATCTTTTTGATCAAAAGGCATCTGCTCAGATGCTTTTTCCGCCGGAAGATCTTTTTCCGGGTCTGCTGCCGGAATGTCGGCGGTTTTCGCTTGATCTTGTTTTTCACGCGTTTCTGCCGCAAATACATCGGCAGGCGCAATGGAAATCATAAGCGTTGCCGCAAGAGTGCCGGCCAGCCATTTTTTCCACTTGTTCTTTTTTCCTATTTTCATAGGTTCTCCTCCTTCTTTTGTAATATAGGCTTAACAATAGTAATATTATTGAAATTGTTTATCAATATTTTCCTAGGTATTTAAGGTTATTTTAAGGATTATAGGTATTTTGAACCTTTTATTCATATAAAAAAACCGCCGGCTGCCGGCGGTTTTTCGTATTATGGATAGCGGAGATTTGTATTTTGCGCTCCCGCGTAGGATTGGGCGAAGTTTTTGGCGTCCTGGGCTGAAAGGGTGCCATAGCTGTAATTTGATCTCGGATTCCAGCCGGTGCGCGGTGATTTCGGGGCTTTGAGCGACGGGAATGAACCGGTGTCAGTGAATTGGGCGGTCCCGTAGTCGTCTATCATTCCGCCTTTTTCATTTCCGTTACCGAAATAGTTGGCTTCTGAGAAGACAGTCGCGTTTGTATGAATGGTGAATCCTAAATTGAAATTGGTCACATAGTTGTTTTTCGCATGAAAATAGCCGTATCTCATCAGGCCCGGTGAACGCACATAGACGTTATTAAAATAGTTGTTGGTGATCGTCATATGTGGATAGCCGATATAATTGCGCCCTTCGTTATCATCATTCGGATAACCGAGAATCAGGCCGTACAGATGGTCTGTGAATTTAGAGTTAGACAGCGTCACAAAATCCGCTTTGGCGCCGACATACAGAAGCTTTCCCAAATCGCTGTGGCTGTTCGGATTGTAGCTGTGTCCTTCAAACCACACGTGGTCAATCCAGTAATTCTGTCCGTTCGCTATGTACATCGGAATGTCGTTGTTGCCCGTAATGGCGGCACTATGGCTGATAATGAGATTTTTGAAAATCACATTGTTTGAGCCGGAGCCGGTGGTCAGATAGATGTTGGTCAGCCTGTGGCTGGTATAAGAGCCGACGATGGTTTTATTGGCGCCGACTGTCACAACGGCTTTACCCGGGGAAGAAATATCACTTGTGATGACGATGGTTTTGCGATCCGTTCCGCCCGCATTGTTTTTCAAATCATTGAGATTGCTGACGTAGACGACGGGGCCGCCCTGGCCTCCCGATACGGCGGATTTTGCTTTTCCGTTATGATCCTTCGCATTTCCCGCGAACCCGGTAAGTCCCTGCATCACATCCGGATAAGCCGCTGCCGCTTCTGCCTGCTTTGATACGGAACATACGATGGCCAGACAAAGCGCAAAGCCGAGCGCAGCCAAGAAAGCGAGATGACGCGTCTTGTTTATCATGCCCTTCACTCCTTTAATCTCTTAAATTGTAAACACAAGAAGTATTATACAATTACTATCCTCTTTTTCCATGATCTGTTTGTCTGCTTTTTCGTTATGGCTGAATAGCCCCAAAATAAAAAAAGCAGTCGGTACGGCCGCCTATATACGGGTGCTGTCTGCCTGAGTTTCCGCCGGCACGGCTTTTTGCTTTCGAATCAGGGACAGCGCCATTCCCGCAAAAATCAATACAATCCCCAAAGATTGATAAAGGTCGGGGCGAAATCCCGTAAATACGGTGTCAAGCACAATCGCCACCGCCGGATCAAGAAATACGATGATTGAAATAAACCGGGTGGATAAAAACCGCAAGCTGTCAAAAAAGAGCAAATACACAATTCCCGTATGAATGATGCCGGTCGACACAATCATGATCCAGTTCACATGCGACAAATCAGAAAAAGCGCCGAAACGGACGAACGGAAGAAGAATGATGACGCCCAATCCGGTCTGCAAACAGGTGACGGCGTATGGGCTGAGGCTGTTGATGCCTTTCCCGGCCAGTGTCGTAAAAGCATAAAAAAGGGCGGCCAGCACGGCCCAAATAATACCCGATCCCATCAGCTGAGAAAATGATGTACTTCCGTTGATGCCGGAAATCAGGGCGGTGCCCAGAAAACAAATCACGATGGAAGTGACGGACACAATATGCAGTTTCTCCCGGTATATAAGGCTCCCTAGAAGAAGGACGAGAACCGGAGCCAGATGATAAACGGAAATCGCTATCGTCACTGATGTCTCCTCAAATGATTTAAATAAAAACACCCAGTTCAGCACGAGAAAAAATCCGCAGGCCAGTGTCTGCAGCACCTCACGCCGGTTCCATTGTTCGGTGCGGTACCGTCCGGAACCAAACCAGCAAACGCCCAGAAACAATGAGGCGCACAGACATCTCACAAAGACCAGTTCAATTGAAGGCACATTCGTATGTTCCGAGAAAAAGCCGATTGATCCGAAAATGACCATGGAAATGACCATTTTGATGACGGCATTTGATGTTTGTTCAGCTTGCATTGATTTGCTTCCCCCATATCATTGACTGTTTATTCAGACAAATACTAACAGCCATTTTACTTGATTCAGAGGAAGATTTCATCCTATTTTTCGAAAGACGGCGGTCTTTTCTCATTAAAAAAACCCCGCATCAGCAGGGTCTTCCGTTTAATGAACGATCAGTACAGGACAAGGAGACAATTGTGAGACCTTATGGCTCACGCTTCCGAGCATCATTTCTTTAAATCCGCTGATTCCGCGGCTTCCGACGACAATCAGATTGAAATGCTGTTCTTTCGCTATGTTTAAAATTTGATGCGCAGGTTCGCCTTGGACGTACAGGCTTTCCGCATTTACTCCGCTTTCTGCCGCTTTCTGCTTGGCATCTTCCAGAATGGCCGCTCCTTTTTGCTCGACTTCATGTTTGATGTCTTCAATGAAGTTTTCCGGAACATAGACAATCCCTGTTAAGGCTGATGTGGAGACAACGGCTTCACGTCCCGCATAGAGAATGGTGAGTTCAGCCTGCTGTTCTTTCGCCAGATGGATCGCTGCGTCCAAAGCTTTGCTGCTCATGTCTGAACCGTCTACTGCTGCAAGAATTTTTTTAAACATATGAATCCCGCCTTTCTGCTTTTATTGTCCTCCTCTCTTTGCTGAATGTCAATTTTGCCGGCTTGCTCCGGAACATTGCGCTTACAGACTTTCTCCGTTTGTGGCGATGACGTCTTTATACCAAACCAAACTTTTCTTCTTCTTTCTTTCAAACGTGCCTTTTCCGTCATTGCCGCGGTCGACATAGATATAGCCGTAGCGTTTTTTCATTCTAAAAGGGTTCGGGTGGCGCTGAGTGAGTCAACTCCTTAATCCTCCCTACGGTCCGGTTACCGTTGACTCACGCCCTATTCGCTTGCTTCCCTAAAATCCTTTAATAACGCAATTCAAAAAAATAATTAACACAACAATCGCAGTAACAACCACTGCTTCTACAGTGTAGGTCACTTTTTTCTTTCGCATTTGCTCTTTATATTTTCTTTGGATTTCCCTCTTCTTATCAACATTCATTTTTTCGGCTCCTTCCCAACCCCTCGAAAACTTCACATCCCTTATTTTGAACTACCGGAATAAGACAGCTCTAGCGCTTTTCGTATGTATTCTTCTTCTGTGATTTCTCCATGAAACCGCCTTTCTAAGAGCTTTTCCTCTTCTTCCGTCAGCACTAAGCCCTCAAAGCCAAGGGTTGCTCTTACATATTTCATCCCTGTTTCAAAATCAATCTCTTGCATTACTACCCCCTCCTCTTTATCAAAAGGCCCTGCGGGTCATTTTCGCCAGTACGCCCCAATTTATTTGGTGCGTATAACTGGGCACTCCGTGACCGCTCCTAAATTCCAAAACAAACTCAAACACAAAAGAACCCAGTCAGTCCCCTGTCATAACTGGATTTTTCCTCTCGTTTAGGTATGCAGCGCCTTTTAAAATGCACCCTTTTCAAAACAACTCAAATCATAATAAAGGGTGCAACACTTAAAGGTGTCTGACCTCGCCATAGCGAACCTATTTTACGAGGTGATTCGTGATGGATATGGGAGTCAAATTATCGTCCAAGGACGTCGCAAAACACCTCGGTATAGAGCCGGTGACTGTCCGCAAGTATGCCAGTATGCTTGAAGAACAAGGCTACTCGTTCAATAAAGATTCGAAAGGATGGCGACTCTATACCGAAGATGACGTAAAGACTTTAGAGTATCTATGTACAATGACTAAGATCAATGGACACTCACTCGACGAAACGGTAAAGCATATAGCAAGCCTGTATCGTTCAAAACTGACCATATCGGATACCGCTACATCGCTAAAGGACAATCCTTTGGTGGAATTCATGAAGCGACAGGAAGAATTCAACCAAAGAATGGCGGAACGGATGGAACAATTCGAAAAAAGACAGCATGAAAGACACGAGACACTCACTGCGGCATTACGGAAGTCGCTAGAGACACAAAGAATGATCGCAGCCACTAAACAAAAAAAGTAGTGGCAATTTTGGAAATAGAACACACGGAAAATGGCGCACTTATACACACAACCCTGTGTACATGCTAAATCTCTCGATTTCCGTCAGGCGTGTTACAAAAAAGGAGACTTTCACCGAGTCCACTTTTTTATTTTTTCACTCATGCATAACAATTTTCTCTCTTTTGCACCGCAATAAAAAAACAGGCCTGAAGGCCTGCTTAATCTATTTTAGCTTTTTTCCATGTACTCCTAACAATTCCCATGATCACTATGTATACAATCGCAATACCAACAGTTACACCCTCAATTTTTGTAAAAAAGCTATTCAAAATTATTAATAAAAACGCTAGTACTGACGCAAACCAGTGTATAGATTCATATTTTTTGTCACTCATTGCTGATCCCCTCACTCTTTCTGTTAAACACTTTATATACCTAAATCCATCATGACACAATTTCCGCTATGGAATCAAGCGGTAAAATGGTTTATAATTTACAAGGTATTTTCAAGTAAAAAAGGGGGATAATATGAAATTTGTTCTAAAGTACAGAAGTAAAATTATTTTGGCAGTTGTTTCAGTGTTTTTATTTTCAATCCTTGGAACGACAGCCGCTGAAGCCGCTGAATCACCGAATAATCAATCATTAGTTCGAGACACTAATCTCGAAAAAGAATTTTCAAGTTTGCTTTCTAGTCAAAAAGCATTATACGCAATTGAAAACATACCTGACTCAGTGGTCAACCAAGGTTCTGATGCAATTTTAGATTGGTTCAGAAATAACATCGATGATCAATCGCTAATCAATGATATGAACGCCGCTGCAACTGAGCTTCATCAATCGGACAAACCATTCAAGACTCAAGGTGTCCTAGGTTGTATAAGTGCTGTTGGTACCGCACTTGCCAGCCTAGCTTTCGCTCCTGCAAAATTGTTAAAGATCAAAAAGGCAATAAAAGCCTTGGGTGGAGTAAAGACATTCGTCACTAAAACATATCAGTACTACAATTATTACAAGAAAAAATACCGCAGTAAAAAAACCGCTTGGAACAAAGCAGTCTCCAAAGCAGCTTCAAAAGCCAGCCCTGAAATAAAAGAGGCGATAATGGACTTCTTTGGCATTACGGCCATCGTTTCTGCTTGTATTGAATAACGGTTCCACAAAGTAAGAGAGCAAGCCACATGGCCTGCTCCCTTTCACTTGATTATGTAATTTTTGATGCCGGGATGCCAATAAGCCATGACCTCAAAAGCGCTGTTTGCCACCTCATCGTCTTCCTCATCAATCTTAACCAGATCGCCGTCTTCCGCATCTTCAAGGTTCAGATCTCAGATCTTTATGTATCTCCTATCTCCTTCAAAATGCCGCCGTACCCGATCAGCCTTCGCGCAGAAAGCGCATCATCCAAGTAAAACACAGTATTTAAGTTATCATCCGTCACCTTGCTGCCACGCACCACATCCGTGTCCTTAACAGGATATTTAGAAATTTCGAGAACTGCTTTTTGCTCCATCATGACTTCCCGCACATCGCTCTCAATTTGCTCAGCATCAATTTTAGCTCTTCCCTTGACTCTTCGAATGTCAACAATCGGCGTATAGTCCAGTTTCATCGCCCTTTTCCAAAGACTTGTCCATTCTGCCTGCTTGATATAATTTTTGCCAAAATAACTTCTCTTCACAGGCAATAACACATGAAAAAGCGGATGATATGTATCTTCTTCATGATTTTTAGTAATCTCTAAAGCTCTAAAATAGCCAAGTACCGCTGTATCGACCCTTTTGTATTTCATGAGACGATTAAACCCTTTCATCATGTCAGAAATCTTAGACTTCGGCTCTTCTCCTGCTACATTTCTGACAGTCAGCGTGAGAAAAATCCACCCGCAACTGTACTGCCGGTTAGCTTCTTCTACAATTAAGTTATTAAATGGGCTTGATACAGCTTCAGTTTGTCCCCTGCTTTATCATATGGAAATCCATCTTGATCTCCTGTCCCATATCGCACCTCATCTCTTCTCTTTTTGTTTTCGGATCTCATTCTCAATTGATCGTATTCTGTGCTGAAGTGTATGCACGTCACCCTCTAATATAGAAATCTTTTCATTAATGCGTTCAATTATCCCGTTCACCTGGTCCTTTTTGATATCAGCCCAGGCATGTGCCATATCTTCGCGACACTCTTCAAAGGCCTTTGCATGGCTCCCTTTCCACGTATGCAGGGATAAATGAGGCTGACTGATCAAATGGTTGATATCTGCAAATTTGTTATTTCATGTCTGACTTGTTTCAAGGCATGAATGTGCTCTTGTTTTATATCAAAGTCGGCTCTTGCCGAATGTAATGCGTTCATCTCTGCTAGTATAAGTAAACACCTCGCTTGTAAATTTCGGGCATTATAGACTATTTTCATGTTACACTATGGGTTTATTTGGATGAATAAGAAAAAGGAATTATTTATCACCGGAAAAATTTATAATCAGTTATTTACATATTCGTTTTTATAAAAGTTTCTATCTCATCTATTGTTCTTTCAAAATTCTCTTTAAAAGCATGTTCCCAAACCCTTAATATATGCCAGCCATGTTTTATATAGTAGGAAGTAACCTTTTGATCTCTTTCCTTATTCCGCTTCAGTTTTTTCTCCCAATACACTTTGTTGCTTTTTGGCTGATTTCCGTGAGAGCTGCATCCGTGCCAAAAGCAAGAATCAACAAAGATAACAATTTTGTATTTTTTAATAGCTATATCTGGCTTACCAAAAAGAGATGAAACATTTCTTCTGAATCGCAGCCCCCTGTTCCATAAGGCTGCGGATACTTTATCTTCTAATTTTGATTTTGCTTTAATCGCCTGCATATTCTTTCTTCTTTGTTCTTTTGTATGAGTGTCAGCCATACGATTCCCCTCCCGATTTGTAAAAGTTTTCCCTCAATGAAAACATTTAAATCTTCTATTAAAACAAAAGTTTTCTCCTTTTAAATTCGCGAAACAAACGTTCTCTTTTTAGCGTTAAGATGTGTTATAGTTTATAATGTGTATGAGATCAACAAATGGAGGTTTTTATATGATCTTCCGAAAAGGAGAATTGTTCAGCGGACCAGGAGGACTGTCTTTAGGAATTACAAGTGCCCGTGTCGTTGACAGTTCCGGTAATGAATACAGCATAAAACATGAGTGGTCTAATGATTATGACGAATCTGCATGTAAAACATACAGAAAAAATATCTGCAAAAATATTGATGATCCGTCAGTAATTGAGGGTCCTGTACAAGAATTGGATATAGAAAGCCTCCCTCCTATAGATGCATTAGCCTTTGGATTCCCTTGCAATGATTACAGTATAGTTGGAGAACATAAAGGAATGAGCGGCGATTACGGCCCTCTTTACTCATATGGTGTAAAGGTGCTCAATTATCATAACCCGAAATTTTTCATTGCTGAAAATGTGGGCGGTCTGCAAAGTGCAAATGAAGGTAAAGCTTTTATTCAGATATTGAGGGAACTGGGAGAAGCGGGGATGGGTTATACAATCACTCCTCACTTATATAAATTTGAGGAATACGGCGTACCGCAAAAAAGACACCGTATTATTATAGTAGGTATCAGAAAAGACCAGAATTTAGAATTTAAAATTCCTGCTCCTACTACTCCAAATCAGTATGTTACTGCATACGATGCACTCAATAATCCGCCTATTCTTGATTTTACTGAAAATCATGAGCCTACGAAACATAATCAAAAAACTATTGAGATGCTGAACTATATTCCTCCCGGAAAGAACGCCTGGTATGAGGGCATCCCGGAAGAATTACGACTTAAAGTGAAAGGTGCCCGAATGAGTCAGATTTATAAACGTCTTCATCCGGATGAACCATCTTATACGGTGACTGGAAGTGGCGGCGGCGGCACTCACGTGTACCATTGGGAAGAGCCCCGCGCCTTAACAAATAGAGAACGGGCACGCTTGCAAACCTTTCCTGATCATTTTGTATTTGAAGGAAAGAAAGAAAAGGTAAGACAGCAAATCGGTATGGCTGTCCCTCCAAAAGCTGCTCAAATTATTGCAGAAGCGATACTAAAAACGTTTGCTGGAATTGAATATGACTCCATTGAGCCAAAATGGACTTTTAAAGAGTTAGTTAAAGAGGAAAAAGTTCCATTTCTCATCTAAAATACAATCGTTACTTGCAAATGACAACATTTGCAAGTTTTTCATTTGTTTAAAAATAAAAAAATGGGACTGACCCCCTTTTTTAATCAATGTTCGATCGTTAAGATCAGTCCCGTCCTTTTATAGCATTTTTAATCGTTCGGTATGTCATTAGTTGAAAACATAAAATAGGTATTTCCATCTGGGAACCTTAAATTAGGCACCCATAAAGGTTTGTCATCAGACCACCCTTTATTCGCAGATCCAGTGTACTTATACATAATTAAAGTCGGACCATGCGGATTGAATAATAAATTATCATCAGATGACAGCATTGTTCTGGCATTCTTTTTTATGTCTCTGTTTCTGCGTACGGCAATATAGCCACGGTTATTATACATCTCTTTCATATTTTTCAAACAAGCTAAAATTGCTTCATCATCCCAGCTGCCGCCCTCAATATTCTTAGACTTAGTTAGATTGACGATTTCTATCAATCTTTGAATCGTTATCATTTCCAGCCCTTGCTCATCTTTATAATCTTCTAATAACTGATCTAGCAAACCCACATTACTTACCAATGGATTTCTAGGAAAATAGCGTTTTCCTGACATATAAAATAATACAGAATCCAGATAGATAACATTTGATCTTGTCGGCCTGAGCAAAGAGTGTTTTGTCCTTGATAGAACTAATGCTTGAAGGTCACTAGAATCAGCCTTATTAATTACTGTTCTTAATCTTTTTTCAGAAAGATAGGCTTCTGTAAAAATCTCAGCTATTGAGTACGATGTGAAAAATCTTAGCACACCTAAATCTCGTTCTCTATAACCATACATTCTGGCATGTTGAAGAATTGTATCAACTTTTGGCGCTTGACTGGAACGTCCATAATAAGTAACTAATAGCCTTTTAACTGTTACTCCCCTGCCTAATTTATTTCCTCCTATTAGAATATTAAATGGGGAACTGTATCTGGGTTTTTTAAAATGACTCCCCGAAATAATTAATTGTGACTGCGTGCTGGTTATATTATCAGCTAGCTCCGCTATAACTAATTCAAATGAAGGCGTCCTGCTGTTAGTTTGCACCAAATCTTGATAAGCTTCATTTAAATAAGTATATACAATATTTTTTTCTGTTTCATGGTTCTCTTCGTGCAAAGCCTTAGATAGACTTGTAATAAAACCATTAACCATCGTCTCTAACCTTCGATGGTCGTCCTGTTTATGACTGACGTGACAAAGAAATGTATAATTTGCCCCTTCTCCATTGCAAATTTTAATTGAAGCTCCAATAAAAAAAGTGCATAGAGCTTGTCTTAAACCGGTAGGGATAGCAAGCCCCTTTGTATGGGGAGCAATATCTGATTCTTCGTTCATTATGTCATCAATCTCTGAGTCTGCAAATGTCTTGAGAGCACCAGCACCTTCTTCAAAGAACGCTTCTCCCCCTATATAACCTGCGCCGGGACTGAATTTCACAATAAAATCCGGTCGGAATTCTTTGTTTGCGCCTTGTAATAACAGTGCTTGAGGCGTAGCGGTTACTTGAACATAGACATGATTGTTAAAAAAATCTCTAAGGTTAACAATAGCAGCACTTACTTCACTTAATTTATCCTGCACTTCAGTATTGGCAAACGTATTTAAGCTCGCTTGATCTGCTTCATCATCAAATATAACTGATCTTGTATTCGGGGGTATGTGCTCTTTAATAAACTCCTGCATTTTAGGTAATATTTTTTTATTCTTAGTGGTAACTAAAACAACTCCTCCGTTATGGTTTAACGCTGTTTGAATTCTAGAGGTCATTGATTCAATTCCCCATGAATCCTTTCCAAGAGTAAGTAACCCGGGGAGCGCTTCTTGAACACGCTCTAAGGTCTGGTCATACAACCACAGGTTGTCAGATGTCAGTATGATAAATAAACGATGGCCATTATCCGAGGCTTGAGCAATTGTCATCAACATATTATTTGTTTTACCGCTTTGTACTTGTCCAAACAGTAAACCTTGACGGGTTTCATTATTAGGAAACCCTATCTTTTCATTCATATCTTCAGCTGTTTTTTTTATCTTATTGATTTCCTCTTCTGCTAATTCTCTCTTTAGGACTCTGCTGAACTTCTCAACCTTACTTATTCCAGATCGAATCATTATATTTCTCCCTTAGCTAAAATCCATAAAATAAGTTTCATTATTTATTTTATATATGGTGACATGATGTCTCCCATACCTATCTAAATCTTCAACCCTAACAAAACTGCCTAATGGTACGTTGAGTCTTTTTCTGAAGTATTTTCCCAGTATGCTATTATCCTCTGGTGTCTCAAGAGCTTTATTGTTTTCTTGCGCTACTACACATGTAAAACTCTCTCCATCATCTGTTATCAAATTGAATTGCATTTTCTTATCTGGAAAAAAGTCAGTTGTATAAACTTCTTTAGGAATAGGGATATAGGCTTGGTTCGACTCTCTATCCGGACGCTGTCCCCAATTCAACCCTGATTTTTGATGAATCTTCCTTCTATCACTTTTAATAGTTAACGGAAAATCAAAATGTTTATATTCTTTTTCTTTTACTATTTTCCCTAACCCAGACCCTTCTTTTTCTGAGCTTTTTAAATCAGACTGATATGTAAATGTAATATACTCTTCAATATTAGGATGCTTAAAATCTATATACTCTCCAATATCTTCAAAAATATTGCCTATTTCTATGGGATCAGCCTCTGTCATTATTTCGCTATAATTAACATAGCCATTTCTAGTAAAGTTTGCAGATCCAACAAAAGCTAGTTCTGATGCAAATAATCCCTCCTGCTCCCAATAAATAATTTTAGAGTGGACAGGTCTCTCTCCATAAAAATAATTTACACTTAATCTATTAGTTTCACTCGCCATTTTTAAGTATTCTTTGTGATCCCATACTGTTATTGGCTGATATTTAGTCATACCGATGTACATTTCAATTTCAATTTCATTAAGTGCATATAGTACATGATGTAAAAAAGCAGGGGAAGCATAAGCAGTAATCACTTTTAGCTTTCTTCTTCCTTTGTTATATGGATTTAGTATAATATTATTAAACAAACGATCTTTGTATACAAGAATAGAACTTCCCTCCTATTTTAAAAACATTATTCAAGGACTAAAGTTTAAGAATTAGATTTGCGTTAATTGCATATACATACTTATTATATCTCTTTTGGATAAAACTAGTCTAGTACTTACAAATGCATTGCAAAGTCACTTCACTCCCCAAACAGCCTCCCCATCACCGCTCAGCACACTAAACGTCACAACTTCTTTCTCTCTCGCTGAGTCCCATTCTTTCAGGAAGACGCCGTCATAATTTGTGCCGTTCAGGTTGATTCGGGCTTTGCTGCTGTCCGTTATTGTCCAGGTTCCGGTCATTTCCCCGGAAATGGTGCCGTCGTTGTTAAGCCGGATGTTTTTTGGGGTTTTGATCGTAGCTGTAATGTCTTTTCCGTGCTGGATGAGTTTGTAAGTTCCGGATGCGGCGGCCGCCGGAATGTGTGTATCCGGTTCTCCCGCATAGCGGTATGGCGCTGCAACGGGCCATCCGTCTTTGTTCATGTACAGCCGATGCACTCTGACTTCATGCTCTTCTCCTCTGTTCGGGAAACGGGTGTGGAAAATGAGGTATGATCGTTTCGTTTTCCCGTCGTAAAACACGGAGTTGTGTCCCGGCGATACGTAGCCCGTGCCTTTTTCAGATTGTGAGGCGAAGCTATAGCCGCCCATGAGTTTAACCCCGTACGGTTCAATTGCTTTGTCGTCGAAGAAACTGCCGTCTTTTCCTTTAGCATCAAGCATGTTATGACCTGCGGCGTCATAGTACGGACCGTCCGGATTTTTAGAGCGCGCCACACGCATATTGTAACCGCCGGCTGTGTCAAGTCCGCCGAATGACAGATACAGATAGTAATATTTCGTTTCCGGATTGTAGCTGATGTACGGGCCTTCGATTCTGCTGTGATTTCCGCCGAGCAGTTTTTTTCCGTAGCCTTGGTTAGGGAGCGGGAAACCGGTTTTCGGATTCATTTCCAGTATGAAAATTCCGCCGGAGTAAGAGCCGTACACCATCCAGAGCTTGCCTTTATGGTCAAAAAACGTTTGCGGATCTACGACGTTCGGGTGAACGTTTGCATGATACGTCGTGCCGTCTTCGCTTTTTCCTTCCATGCCTGATTTCAAAAAGATGCCTTTGTTTTTGTAGGGTCCTTCGATTTTGTCACTCACGGCGACACCGAGAGCGGATCGCGGCGAGTCTCCTTTACAGGCGTTATAGTACATGTAATATTTCCCGTCAGCCAGCTGGGCGACGTCCGGCGCCCACAGCGTATCAGACTGGGCCCAGTCGAATGTCTCTTTTAATTCGGTGTAGACATTCGGGATCAGGGGATTATTGGGATTGACGCTTGAAGATATCTGCTGCCACTGCATCAGGTTTTTCGACTTGGCGGAAGCCAAATGCGAGCCGAATACATAATATGTATCTCCTGTTTTGATGACGGACGGATCATGCACGCTGACCTCTGAAAAAACCGGATGCTGGGCTTTTGCCTGCGGCAGAGTGAACCCGATGACCGCTGCTGAGACCAGGCACACACGAAAGAAACTGGTTTTCATTTTCTGAAATCTCCTCGCTCTCTTCTTTTCTTAAAACGCTTTCAAGACAACGCTCCATTTTATGATGCGGATGGCGGAAATATGTGATCAACAGCGCCGGCTTCACGATGTACCGCTTTACTTCGATAGCAATCTGATTTGTGAAAGACTGGAAAAAAAGTTTTGACTTCTGATTCGCAAACACTTAATATAAAAAACAGTTACTAGTTATCAGAATATTTAAGAATTGAGTGAAGCATATATGACCTTACACAAAGACCGCCGCATCGGGCGACTGTCCGTCCTTCTTCTGCTTCATGAGACTGAAGAAAACCAGCAGATCAGCCGGCTGGAACGGGACGGCTGGAAAGTCTGTCTCGGCAGGGTGGGTTCAATGGATGCGCATAAGGTGGTAGCTGCAATTGAAACCGCTTCCAAAAAGAGCGGCGTCATTCAATCTGAGGGTTATCGCGAATCACATGCGCTGTATCATGCCACAATGGAAGCTTTGCACGGAGTGACGCGGGGCGAAATGCTGCTTGGCTCGCTGCTTCGTACCGTGGGCCTGAAGTTTGCCGTCTTGCGGGGAAATCCGTATGAAAGCGAGGCGGAAGGCGATTGGATCGCCGTTTCACTTTACGGCACGATCGGAGCTCCGATTAAGGGGCTTGAGCACGAAACATTCGGAGTCGGTATTAATCACATATGAATCAGCCCATAGATTTCAGATGATAGGGGGCTATGCGTGAAACATCATTTTCATGGCATAGCTCCTTTTTGTATGGGCGCTTTACCAAAGTAAAGGAAAAGGGGTTGAAATGATGGTAACGTTAGACGGTTCCTCACTGACAACCGCAGATGCCCAGCGTGTGCTGTTTGATTTTGAAGAGGTTCAGGCATCTGCCGAAAGCATGGAACGTGTGAAAAAAAGCAGGGCGGCGGTTGAACGGATCGTTCAGGAGGAGAAGACCATTTACGGGATTACAACGGGGTTCGGCAAGTTCAGCGATGTGCTGATTCAAAAAGAAGACGCCGCGGATCTGCAGCTGAATCTGATTCTTTCTCACGCGTGCGGCGTCGGTGATCCGTTTCCGGAATCTGTATCGCGGGCCATGCTGCTTTTGCGAGCCAATGCCTTGCTGAAAGGCTTTTCCGGCGTGCGGACTGAGCTGATTGATCAACTGCTCGCGTATCTCAATCATCGCATTCACCCGGTCATCCCGCAGCAAGGGTCACTAGGGGCGAGCGGAGATTTGGCGCCGCTTTCTCATCTTGCACTGGCGCTTATCGGGCAAGGCGAAGTCTTTTACGAAGGGGCCCGGATGCCGACAGCTCATGCTTTAGAAAAGACAAACCTTCAGCCGGCCGTCCTGACCTCTAAGGAAGGGCTCGCGCTGATCAACGGAACGCAGGCCATGACCGCAATGGGGCTGATCGCTTACCTCGAAGCCGAAAAACTGGCCTATCAATCGGAACGGATCGCGAGCTTAACGATCGAAGGCCTTCAGGGCATTATCGATGCGTTCGACGAGGACATTCATGCCGCCCGCGGTTATCAGGAACAGATGGATGTCGCAGAGCGAATCCGCTATTACTTGTCAGACAGCAAGCTGACGACCGTCCAAGGGGAGCTGCGTGTCCAGGACGCCTATTCGATCCGCTGTATTCCTCAAGTCCACGGCGCATCATGGCAGACATTAGCGTATGTAAAAGAAAAATTAGAAATTGAGATGAATGCCGCGACAGATAACCCGCTCATTTTCGAAGACGGCGCCAAAATCATCTCAGGCGGAAACTTTCACGGACAGCCGATCGCCTTTGCCATGGATTTTCTCAAAGTAGCGGCGGCCGAACTTGCGAATATTTCTGAACGCCGTATCGAACGGCTTGTGAATCCGCAGCTGAATGACCTGCCGCCCTTTCTGAGCCCTCAGCCCGGCTTACAATCCGGAGCGATGATCATGCAATATGCGGCGGCCTCCCTCGTGTCAGAAAATAAAACCCTGGCCCATCCCGCCAGTGTCGATTCCATTCCTTCATCGGCAAACCAGGAGGATCACGTCAGCATGGGAACCATCGCCTCAAGGCACGCCTACCAGATCATTGCGAATACGAGACGGGTGCTTGCCGTTGAAGCCATTTGCGCGCTGCAGGCCGTGGAATACCGGGGTGCGGAACATTGCGCCTCGTACACAAAACAGCTCTATCACGAAATGAGAAACATCGTGCCGTCCATACAAGAAGACCGCGTGTTTTCTTATGACATCGAGCATCTGAGTGACTGGCTGAAGAAGGAGTCTTTTCTGCCGAATGAGCATCACCAAAAACTGATGACCAATGAAGGAGGACTGACAAGATGACTGATGTAAAGAAATCAATCCGCGCCGGCCGCGGCACCGAACTTGAATGCTTAGGATGGGAGCAGGAAGCCGTGCTCCGCATGCTCCGAAACAACCTTGACCCGGAGGTTGCCGAAAAGCCGGAGGATCTGATCGTATACGGCGGCATAGGCAAGGCCGCGCGAAACTGGGATGCTTTTCACGCGATTGAGCGTTCCCTCAAAACGTTAAAAGATGATGAAACACTGCTGATCCAATCCGGGAAACCGGTCGGACTGTTCCGCACGCACAGCCGCGCCCCCCGCGTCCTGCTGGCTAATTCGGTTCTCGTGCCGAAATGGGCGGATTGGGAACATTTCCATGACCTTGAGAAAAAAGGGCTGATGATGTACGGGCAGATGACGGCCGGCAGCTGGATTTATATCGGCTCACAAGGCATTTTGCAAGGCACCTATGAAACCTTTGCGGAGCTTGCGAGACAGCATTTCGGCGGCAGTCTGAAAGGAACCCTTACGCTGACGGCCGGTCTTGGCGGAATGGGAGGCGCCCAGCCGCTGTCCGTCACGATGAATGATGGCGTCGTCATCGCCGTTGAAGCGGATGAAACACGGATTGATAAACGGATGGAAACAAACTATTGCGACCGTAAAACCGCATCAATTGACGAAGCGCTGCGCTGGGCCGAAGCAGCCAGACAAGCCGGAGAACCTTTATCGATCGGCCTTCTCGGCAATGCGGCTGAGGTGCATCATGAGCTTTTGAACCGCGGCGTCCATATTGACATCGTGACCGATCAGACATCCGCTCACGACCCGCTGATCGGCTATATTCCGGCAGGATACTCACTTGAAGAGGCCGGGCGTCTGCGCCGGGATCAGCCCGATTTATACGTAAGGCTATCCAAGCAAAGTATGAAAAAGCATGTGGAAGCCATGCTTGCCTTCAAGAAAAAAGGGGCTATCGTCTTCGATTACGGCAACAATATCCGTCAAGTTGCCAATGATGAGGGTCTCGCCGATGCTTTTGATTTTCCGGGATTCGTTCCCGCCTACATCCGGCCTTTATTTTGTGAAGGAAAAGGGCCGTTCCGCTGGGCTGCGCTGTCGGGAGACCCTGAAGATATATACCGCACGGACGCTTTATTAAAAGAGCTGTTTCCAGAAAATCAAGCCCTTCACCGCTGGATTGACATGGCACAGAAAAAAGTCACATTCCAAGGCCTGCCGTCCCGTATTTGCTGGCTCGGCTACGGTGAACGGGAAAAGATGGGGCTCGCCATCAATGAATTGGTCAGAAACGGCGAGCTGAAAGCCCCGATCGTCATCGGAAGAGACCATTTAGACTGCGGATCTGTCGCCTCTCCGAATCGGGAAACAGAAGCGATGAAGGACGGAAGCGACGCGGTCGGCGATTGGGCGGTGCTGAACGCGCTGATCAACACGGCCTCAGGCGCAAGCTGGGTTTCTTTTCACCACGGCGGGGGCGTCGGCATGGGGTATTCCCTTCACGCGGGAATGGTCGCGGTCGCCGACGGCAGCATCCTTGCGGAACAACGGCTTTCCCGCGTTCTGACAAGCGATCCGGGAATGGGCATCATCCGCCATGCGGACGCAGGTTATGAAAAAGCGGCTCAAGTCGCCGAGGAACAAGACATTATGATACCGATGAAAAAGGAGCGGTAACATGCCGAAACAAATAGATACCATACTCACCAACATCGGCCAGCTGCTGACGATGGAATCCGGCGGCCCCCGATCAGGCGGAAGCATGCAGGATCTTCATGTCACGGAAGATGCCGTCATCGGCATTCACGACGGGCGCATTGTTTTTGCCGGACATCAAGGAGCGGAGGAAGGATACGAGGCAAGAGACATCATCGACTGCGGGGGACGGCTCGTCACCCCCGGCCTCGTCGATCCCCATACCCATCTTGTATTCGGAGGGTCCCGGGAAAAAGAACTGAATTTAAAAATTCAGGGCATGTCCTATTTGGATATTCTGGCGCAAGGCGGCGGTATTTTGTCAACGGTCAAAGACACGAAAGCCGCCTCCGAAGAAGAACTGATTGAAAAAGGGCTTTTCCACCTCGGACGCATGCTGTCATACGGCATCACGACCGCGGAAGTAAAAAGCGGGTACGGACTCGACAAAGACACGGAGCTGAAACAGCTGACCGCGGCGAAAAAACTGGGCGGGCGCCAGCCGGTCGACCTTGTCACGACCTTTATGGGGGCACACGCCATTCCGCCTGAGTACCGGAACAGCCCTGACGAATTTCTGAATCGCATGCTGCAGCTTTTGCCTGAAATAAAAGAAAAAGGCCTCGCGCAATTTGCCGATATTTTCACAGAAACAGGCGTCTTTACCGTCAGCCAGTCGCGGGACTACCTGAAAAAGGCGTCTGAAGCTGGTTTCGGCCTGAAAATCCATGCTGATGAGATTGACCCGCTCGGCGGCGCGGAATTGGCGGCAGAACTGCATGCTGTTTCTGCCGATCATTTGGTGGGGGCGTCTGACGAAGGCATCGAAAAGCTAGCGGAGTCCGGAACGATCGCCGTCCTGCTGCCGGGCACAACTTTCTATCTCGGCAAACACACTTACGCGAGAGCCCGGAAGATGATTGATGCGGGCGTACGGGTCAGTTTGGCGACTGACTTCAACCCGGGCAGCTCACCGACGGAAAATCTCCAGCTCATCATGTCGATTGCCGCGCTTCATTTAAAAATGACCGCAGAAGAAATCTGGCATGCTGTCACCGTTAATGCCGCGTATGCGATCGGAAAAGGCGAAGAGGCCGGACAAATTAAAGCCGGACGGGCGGCTGATATTGTCATTTGGGAAGCGCCGAATTACATGTATATCCCGTATCATTACGGCGTCAATCATGTCCGCCGTGTCATCAAGAACGGAAAGACGGTCGTTTCAAGGGAGGGAGCCGCTCTTGGATAAGTATCCGTTTCTGCAAAAAGCCGGCTCTCTCTTCAACGACCGCCATGTGACAAGGATCGGCGATGTGACGGAAGCGTGGGCGGGACAAACGATCAAAGGGCCGGCTTTGATCGGCGTTCCGCTTTCTAAGTCGTCAATCAGCCATTCCGGCGCCTGCTTTGCACCCGGTGCGATCCGCCGGGCGCTCGGCGGCATTTCCGCATATTCCGCAGAGCTGCGGGAGCATGTCATTGACCATCTGTACGATATCGGCGATATTCAGATTCACGTCACGGATGTCGTCAAATCTCACGAACACATTTATCGGACCATTCATGACATTCTGACGGACCAGCCTGACTGGGTGCCCGTCATTCTCGGCGGCGACAACTCCATCAGTTATTCCACCATTAAAGCCATTGCGGAAACGAAAGGAACAACAGCCGTCTTTCAATTCGACGCCCACCACGATGTCCGCAACACAGAAGACGGAGGGCCGACAAACGGCACGCCATTCCGCCGGCTGTTAGATGAAAATATCATAAGCGGACAAAACCTGATTCAGCTTGGAATCAGGGAGTTCAGCAATAGCTTGGCATATGAACAATATGTAAAAGAGCGGCAGGCAGACGTGCATACAATGGAGATGATCCGGGAGAAAGGGCTCCTCCGAACGATACAAGAGGTCTTGCCGGCCGTTCAAAAAAGAGCCGACGCCATTTTTATTTCGGTTGATATGGATGTGCTGGATCAAGCTCATGCGCCCGGCTGTCCTGCGATCGGCCCCGGAGGTCTGTATACCGAAGAACTGCTTCAGGCGGTCAGGTTTTTAGCCCAGGAGGCTGACATCTCGGGTATTGAGATCGTTGAGGTTGATCCGACACTTGATTTTCGCGATATGACAAGCCGGGCAGCCGCACATGTCATTTTACATGCATTAAAGGGATTTAAATTGTCACGTTAAAGTCAAATCCGGCACGCGTGCTCTCGGCTGCCGGAAGATTCTCACGCCACGCAAAAAGGGGGAGATCACGATGGATGTTGATCAAGGCGGCAATCAACTAAAGCGCACGATGAAAAGCAGGCACTTATTTATGATTTCATTGGGAGGGGTCATCGGCACGGGGCTGTTTTTGAGCACAGGGTATACATTGAGCCAGGCCGGGCCGGGCGGGACGATCGCCGCCTACTTAATCGGCGGCTTGATGATGTATCTTGTCATGCAGTGTCTCGGAGAATTGTCAGTAGCCATGCCTGTGACCGGTTCATTTCAAACGTATGCGACAACGTTTATCGGGCCGTCCACGGGTTTTATGGTCGGTATCATGTATTGGGTGAATTGGGTGGTGACGGTGGGATCGGAGTTTACAGCTTCCGGTATCCTCATGCAGCGCTGGTTTCCCCACAGCAGCGTCTGGATGTGGAGCGCGATTTTCGCGGCTCTCCTTTTTGCCGCCAATGCATTCTCCGTTAAATTGTTTGCAGAAACAGAGTTTTGGTTTTCCAGCGTCAAAATCGTTACCATCCTTTTATTTATCATCTTAGGCGGCGCCGCGATGTTCGGTTTGATTTCATTGCACGGTTCGGGTGAAGCTCCGATGCTGTCGAATTTCACCTCACACGGCGGGCTGTTTCCGAACGGCTTTCTTGCGGTTTTCATCGCAATGATTTCCGTAAGTTTCGCCTTTTCAGGGACGGAGCTGATCGGAATTACCGCGGGTGAAACCGCCAATCCGGCAAAAGATATTCCGCGTTCGATCCGAAATGTCGCCTGGAGAACGGTCATCTTTTTTATCGGCGCCATTTTTGTGCTGTCCGGACTGATCTCCTGGAGGGAAGCCGGTGTGATTGAAAGTCCGTTTGTCGCGGTCTTTTCCCAAATCGGTATCCCATACGCCGCAGATATCATGAACTTCGTGATTTTAACGGCTTTGCTTTCGGTCGCCAACTCCGGACTGTATGCTTCCACCCGGATGCTGTGGTCTCTTGCAAATGAAAACATGATCAGCGCCCGGTTCAAAAAAGTCACGCCGAAAGGCATTCCGCTGAATGCCCTGCTCGCCAGCATGGCCGTTTCCTGCATATCCTTGATCTCAAGCATCGCCGCCCCGGGCACGGTCTACGTGGTGCTCGTGGCAATAGCCGGATTTGCCGGCGTCGTGGTATGGATGAGCATCGCCCTGTCTCAGCTGTTATTTCGAAAACATTATGTGAAAAACGGCGGACGCGTCTCGGATCTGACCTTCCGCACACCGTTATACCCTCTCGTTCCGATCGCCGCCATGATCTTATGTTTCGCTTCATGCGTAGGCCTTGCATTTGATCCCAATCAAAGAATCGCCCTCTTCTGCGGAATTCCTTGTATGATCCTGTGCTATCTCATTCGTTTTTTGAGAAAGAAACAGCCGAAACAATCCGTCCGTGACATTCATTTGGATAAAACCATGCCATAAAAAAAGGCACATACTGATGAGGTATGTGCCTTTCTTGTCTTATTCCGTAATCAGCGTATGAATCAGTTTCGGCGCTTCCGCTTTTTCTGAGATGCGGATGTTGTCATAGACTTTGGCGGTCACGTCTTCAACGTTTTCGCGGTTGGCGTAAAGGGTGACGAGCGGCTCGCCTTTTTCGACATTGTCACCGACTTTTTTGCGGAGCATAATGCCGACGGCAAGATCGATTTCGTCCTCTTTTGTCGCACGTCCCGCCCCCAACAGCATCGCTGCGACGCCGATTTCGTCGGCGACGATTTCTGAAACGACACCCGCTTCTTTCGCCGGAACGTCAATTTTGTACGCCGCCTGCGGAAGTTTGGACGGATCGTCAACGACAGAAGCGTCTCCTCCCTGATTGCTCAGGAACTCTTTGAACTTTTCAAGCGCTTTGCCGTTTTTCATGACTTCCTGAAGCTTCGTTCTCGCTTCTTCCAATGTCTCAGCTTTTTTCGCCAATACGACCATTTGGCTGCCGAGCGTGAGGACGAGTTCGTTTAAGTCTTCAGGCCCTTCCCCTCTTAACGTATCAATGGCTTCTTGTACTTCCAGGGCATTCCCGATCGCAAAACCGAGCGGCTGCGACATGTCAGAAATCACGGCCATCGTCTGGCGGCCGACGTTGTTTCCGATGCGGACCATTGCTTTGGCGAGGTTCACGGCGTCTTCATCCGTTTTCATAAACGCGCCGGCTCCCGTTTTGACGTCAAGCACGATGGCATCTGCTCCGGCGGCGATTTTTTTACTCATAATTGAGCTTGCGATCAGCGGGATGGAGTTCACCGTACCCGTTACATCACGCAGCGCATACAGCTTTTTATCGGCAGGCGTCAAATTGCCGCTTTGTCCGATGACCGCTACCTTGTCGCGGTTCACAAGCTTGATGAATTCATCTTTTGACAATTCCACATGGAAGCCTTCGATCGCTTCCAGCTTATCAATGGTACCCCCCGTATGGCCAAGACCGCGGCCGGACATTTTAGCGACGGGAACGCCGAGCGCCGCGACGAGCGGTGCGAGTACGAGAGTTGTCGTGTCGCCGACCCCGCCCGTAGAGTGCTTGTCGACCTTAATGCCTTCAATGGCGGAGAGATCAATCGTTTCCCCTGAATTCACCATCGCCATTGTCAGATCGGCGCGCTCCTGATCTGTCATATCCTGAAAGTAAATCGCCATAGCCAGTGCGCTTGCCTGATAATCAGGGATGCTTCCGTCCGTGTATCCTTTTACGAAAAATTGAATTTCTTCTGTTGTCAGTTCTTTTCCATTTTGTTTTTTTACAATAAGATCTACCATTCTCATGATCTATCACCTGTCCTTCATTTATGTTCAGTGAATCAATCCGACGATCGCCGCTGTCAAGAAGCTGACGAGTGTTGCGCCGTACAGCAGCTTCAGCCCGAACCGCGCGACGACGTTTCCTTGTTTTTCATGCAGCCCTTTCACCGCACCGGTAATGATTCCGATAGAGGAGAAATTCGCGAATGAGACAAGGAATACAGATACCACTGCCTGTGTATGCGCACTGAAATGGAAATCGCCGGATGAGAGTGTCTGCATCGCCACAAATTCATTCGATACCATTTTCGTCGCCATAATGCTTCCGGCGCTCACCGCTTCATTCCACGGAATACCGGTTAAAAACGCAAACGGCGCGAATACATATCCGAGCAGCGCCTGGAATGTAATGCCGAAGACCGCGTTAAAAACGCCGTTGACCAGGGCAATGAGTGCGACAAATCCGATCAGCATCGCCGCTACGACGACGGCGACTCTGAATCCATCCATTATATACTCACCGAGCACTTCAAAAAAGGATTGCTTTTCTTCTTCAGGAACGACGATCAAATCCTCTTCTTTGCTGACGGTGTACGGGTTAATGATAGAAGCGATGATAAATCCGCCGAATAAGTTCAGCACAAGCGCCGTCACGACGTATTCAGGCTTCAGCATCATCATGTAAGAACCGACGATCGACATTGAGACCGTCGACATTGCGGACGCGCAAAGCGTATATAAGCGCTGTTCAGTAAGATAACCGAGCTGTTTTTTCAAACTGATAAAGACTTCTGATTGCCCTAAAATCGCGGATGCAACAGCGTTGTAAGATTCGATTTTCCCCATTCCGTTCACCTTGCTTAACGCAAGACCGATATACTTCGTGATGAAGGGAAGGACCTTCCAATGCTGCAGAATTCCGATTAAAGCGGATATAAAGACGATCGGCAGAAGCACGCTCATGAAGAACGTCGTCTGTTTCGCATTCACAAGCCCGCCGAATACAAAGTTAATCCCTTCTGATGCATATTCCAGCAAGTAGTTAAATCCTTTTGCAAAACCGCCGACAAGAAAATTCCCGATACCGGTGTTGAGGAGAATATAACCGAGAATCAGCTGCAGCACGAGCATGACGGCGATCGGCCGGATTCTGATTCTTTTTTTGCCGTTGCTGGCAAGCCAGGCAAGACCTAAAAACACAATGATTCCGATAATTCCGATGAGATACTTCATATGTGTTCTCCTTTTATTTGTATTCGCTTACAATTTTTTATGCATCAACAAAGAAAGAGGATGGCGGAAGCTTTCAGCTTCCGCACTGCTGATTAATAGTCGCTGCTGCCGCTGTCTCCGCCGCTCACAATAGAGACGCCCGCACTTGCGCCGATCCGGCTCGCGCCCGCAGCGATCATGCTGTCAACATCAGCTTTTGTTCTGATGCCGCCTGATGCTTTGACCCCGATGTCCGGTCCGACTGTTTTTCTCATAAGAGCGATATCTTCAGCCGTTGCCCCGCCTGTAGAAAAACCGGTAGACGTTTTGACGAAATCGGCGCCTGCTGATACCGCTAAGCGGCACGCGCGCTCTTTTTCTTCATCTGTCAAAAGGCATGTTTCGATGATCACTTTGACGAGCGCTTTTTTATCAGCTGCTTCAACTACTGCGCGGATATCAGCTTCAACCGCTTCATCATCGCCGTCTTTTAATGCGCCGATATTGATGACCATGTCAACCTCAGTGGCTCCTTTTGAGATGGCATCCTTCGTTTCAAATGCTTTTGTTTCCGATGTCGTTGCGCCGAGAGGAAATCCGATAACGGTGCAAACGTCAACTCCCGTGCCCTTCAGTTCCTCCGCTGCGAGTTTGACCCAAGTCGGGTTTACACAAACGGAAGCGAATTTATATTCTTTTGCTTCTTTTATCAGTTGTAAAATATCTGCTTTTTGTGTATGCGGTTTCAAAGCAGTATGGTCTATTTGACTTGCAATTGACATTGTATGCACTTCCTTTTTCCTAGGATACGTTTAGAATAACCGAATTTTGAACATATGTAAATTGGTAATTGAAATTATGTTCATGAATTGTCACAATTCTTGAATGAGTTTTTTGGCCGTATGCTGATCGGTAATCAAAACGTTGGCGTACTTTCCTTTGAGGGCACCGTGAATGGCCTTGCATTTTCTGCTGCCGCCCGCCACCAGAATCGAACGCTCTTTCATTTTCAAGTCGCTGAGCTCGACTCCGATCGTCCGGCCGTTAATGCTGCTGCTGCAAATCCTGCCTTCCGCGTCAAAAAAGCGCGAACAAATATCCCCGACCCCGTGCGCTTTCAGCAATTGTTTCTCTTCTTCCCGGAAATAGCCGAGTCTGAAAAGCAGCGCCTCATCCCGGACGGTTCCGACCGTAAACAGGGCGATATTGGCTTGTCTGCCCATTTCAATGATCCGCTTAATATGTCTGTCCCGCTCGACCATCTGTTTCACATCGGCGCTGTCAAATATAACCGGCAGCGGCAAATACCTCGGCATCGTCTGAAATGCTTCGGCGAACAGCTGAATCGTTTCTGACGAATACGTATTGACATTGGAATGACTGATGCCGCCTTTCAGCTGCACAACTTCAACGCTCTTTACCTGCTTCGGCTCCATGCGGCTTGCGATCTGGTACATCGTCGTCCCCCAGCTTACGCCGAGTATATCGCCGTCCTTTACGGTTTTATGCATATAGTCTGCGCCATAGCGGCTTAAGTAATGTGTAATGGCCTGGTAATCGTCGCTTGGAGAAAAGACGACGTGCGCCTCAAGCAGCCCGTATTTTTCTTCCAGCTTCGCGCCTAGTTCGTCCAGATCCTCAAATGGGTCCATGACGCGAATTTGCACATACCCTTTTTCCTTTGCGTACTGAAGCAGCCTTGAAACGGTGGGGCGTGACAGATTAAGCCGTTCGGCGATCTGCTGCTGGCTGTAATCTGATTGATAATATAGTTTTGCCGCTTCTATGCTGAGCTGCTGTTTTTCACGATCCATGTCGCGCCTCCCCTCTCCGCTTATCATATCACCAAAATACGCGGTAAAAAAGCACCCTCTGATGGGGTGCCTATTTTTTCAGCACAAGCTCCTGAATCGCATGCGCCACGCCGTGTTCGTTATTTGATTTCGTTTCAAAATCGGCAATCTCCCTTACTTCCGGGATGGCATTGGCCATTGCCACACCGCAGCCGGCCCACTGAATCATGGACATGTCGTTGCCGTTATCGCCGATTGCCATGACGTCTTTCTGTTCAATGCCGAGTTTTTCGGCCAGCAGCTTAACCGCGTTTCCTTTACTGACTTTCGGGTGAAGAATCTCATGGAAGAATGGCGCACTTTTGACCATTGTGTATGTTTCTTTGAATGATTCCGGAATGGAAGCGATCGCTTTCTCCAGCTTGTCCGGATCGTCAATGAACATGACTTTCGGAATCAGAATATCCTTCGGCACTTCATCGATCGTGCGGAAATGAAGCGGCACTTTCGTAATGTATGATTCGTATACCGTGTATTCACTGATATCCCGGTTCGGCGTGTACAGATTGGCTGTGTCAAAGTAATGCATCGGAGTATCCAGCTGTAAGCTCAGCTCGTAAAGCGACTTCAAATCCTCAAAGCCTAATGACTGCTCGGCCACGACACCGTTTGTATACGTATTTTGGACGAGTGCGCCGTTATAGGCAATCACAAAGTCGCCTTCTTCCTGTAAGTTCAGCTCTTCCAAATACCGACGCACGCCGCCGATCGGCCGGCCCGTGCACAGGACGATATTGACCCCTTCCGCTTTGGCGGCATCAAGCGCCCCGCGGACTTCAGCCGTCACTTCATGATGATCGTTTAATAGTGTTCCGTCCATATCTATTGCGATTAACTTGTACATCCTGCATCTCCTTTGTGTCCTTTTCTTCTTATGCTTTCATCATATCGTTTTTTCGTTTCAATGAAAAATCAAACGGACGAGTTTCTCCGCCTTCTCTTCGTATAACGGGCCTGCCTCCGGATGCGGGGCCGTCTTTTCCCCTTGTCAGCTTGTTCGCCGCCGTCGTCTGTTTTCTGCTTCAAGAGCATCAGCCCCGCCGCAAAGAAAGGGACGGCCGCTATGTCCAGAAGGGCAAGCTTTATTCCCATCGCTGCGGGAAAGTATGCCCATAATGAACGGCTGTTCCGCCTGATCATGATATAAGAAACGATTTCCAGCAGGATAAACAGAGCGTTCACCCACAAGTAAATGAGCATTGCCGCAAACAGAAACAGCAGAAGCGTATTCCGCAGCGTGCCGGAAAACAGAAGAGCGCGCATCATATCAAAGAATGAAAAAGACTGCATGCTGCCGTTGACGACATTGGGATTGTAAATGGTAAAACGCCCGAACTGATCAAAAAGCATAAAAAATAACCATAACAGTGAAAACCATTGAATGATATGTACGATGACACCCGTCAAAACGAGTCTGTCGGCAGCCTTATTTCTCATGTGCATCCTCCCCGCCGGTTTTTATTCTTGTCATTGTTTTTGTTTCTCCGTATATCTTCCAAATGAGCGTACCGTTTTTTCCTCTTTTCAACGTGCTTTTGACGGGGTGCGGATGTCCGAGGTATTCAATCTCGATCGTCCCGTCCGTGTTTTGTGAGATCACCTTGTACACATCTGAGGGCATGGCAACCTCGCCGCGGCCTTGAATGACCTGCTTTGTCAGCACGCTGTCTTTCGTAAACGTGACGGTTTCAGATCTGACCCCGTCCATCGGGCCCGGTTTCAGCCCTGCATCCCATGTCCCGTAATAAAAAGGGGTATCGTCTGCTTTCTTTTGCGAGCAGCCTGTTATCATGACGCATCCGAAAACAAGAACCGTCATGATGAAAATCCGTATGTTCCGCAACATGATCACCTTCCTTTGAAGCTTTTTTACGCCTGTAACTTAGGCAGATGCCGTGGCACTGTGCAATTGACTACATAGTGTATAAAGACTTCACTAGATAAGGAGAATGATGAATGAACCCATATCAGTACTACACCCCGCCTGCCTATTTCCCTCAGCAGCAGGAATACGAAGTGAACCGCGTTGAGTATGAGCCGTATCAGCAGCAGGAAAGCTATTATTATGCGCCCCCTCAGTCTGAAGAGCGGCAGCCGACGGCTTTAGAACGGAGAGTCGCCCAGCTTGAAAGACAAAACGCCCAGCAAACGAGAGAGCTCACCCGCCTCTCACAAGAAGACCAGCGCCAAAACCGGGAAATCACGCGTATGAATGAGCAGATCAGACGGCTGAGCCAGTCCATTGAAATCCATACCCGCCGCTTAAACCGTTTGAATCAGCGCCTGCGCGCAGTCGAAAACAGACTCAATATTCCTTTTCACGCTACAGAAGGCGGCTTCTGAGAAAAAGGGCCGGAATACAAAGCTCGACAGGCCATGCCGAGCCTTGTATTCCGCTCTGTACATAACAGGTAAATATTTGAATCCTTTTCTTGCATGAATGCCTCTCCTATTCTTTCACATGATAAATGTGTAAAATCAATCACTCCAGGAGGTCTTCATGATGTATCAAAACCAATACAGCGGAAATCAGCTGCAGCAATGCCGCCAAACAGCACAGCAGCTTATTCAGCAGACACAGCAAAGCAGTCAGCAGTACAAGCAAATGCTCCAGCAGGAACAGCAAAACATTCAAATGCTTCAGCAGATGCTTAACCATGAACAGCATGCCGTTCATACCATTCAGCAAGCGCTGCAGGGGCATGAAGCGGCCATTCAGAAATGCCAGCAAATCGTGAATGTGTGCAATCAGCTTCAGCAGGAAGTAAGCGGACACATGCCTGCACCGATGGCAAACGCTAATGTTTCTTCATTCCCGCAAACACAGCATCACACACCGTTTCAGCAGCACTCATACCAGCAATAGGCCGGTCATGCAAATGACAAAGCGCGAGATACCGGCTTTGTCATTTGTTTTTATCTCTGTTTTGTCAGATCAATGCGATGAGCGGGTTTTCCGCCGAATTTTGCTTCCGCCTCATGCCTTACCGCTTCAAACGCTCTTGCTTCGACGTTTTGTTTAAACACATCAAGCTGTATCAAATAAGCCGCCCGCACTTTCAGCCCGTGGATGATGGAGATGACCCATAAAGGCAGCACGATATACACGCCCGGCGTGCTCGGCAGCACAAAAGCAATTGCTAAAATAATAAAATAGATAAGTCCGTATTTCAGCCATTTTTTGTTCTTGGCCCGGTAGCCGATATAGAAAAAGGCCAAGAAAGCGGTCAGCGCAAACGGCGCGAAAGTCAGAAGCAGCCACCAGCTGTGCAGCACTTCCCACCAAGTCCCTCTTTTCGTAATCAACATTCATTCCTCCTCCTTTACTACTATAACATGGATAATCAAGGAAGGTTTTCTATAAAAAACATAGACGGAATGACGTCTTCCTGCTATATTAATAATGATAATCATTATCACCGAAATAGGGGGATCATTATGAAGAAACAATCATGGCTGATCGGCCTGGCACTTCTGCTTGTTTTCGCATTAAGCGCTTGCAGCGGCGCGAAGGAAAACAACGGATCGGCATCAGGCAAAGGAAAGACAGACATGCGTACATATGAATCAACAAAAGGAAATATTGACATACCCGCACATCCGAAACGGATCGTCACTGACTTTTATGCAGGTGAGCTGCTGTCCGTTGACGCAAATGTCGTCGGGGCGGGCTCATGGGCTTTCAAAAATCCGTTTATCAAAAAACAGCTGAAAAACATCACGGACATCGGCAATCCCGTCAATGTGGAGAAAGTGATGCAGCTGAAGCCTGATTTAATCGTGCTGATGAAGGATGACCAATACGAAAAACTATCGAAAATCGCACCGACGATTGTCATTCCTTTTAACACCGCAAAGAATACGAAAGATACGGTCAGCCTATTCGGCGACATTGCCGGGGCGAAGGATAAAGCCAAAAGCTTTATGGCAGACTTCAACAAAAAAGCCGAAGCGAATCAAAAGCGCCTCAAAAACGTGATCGGCAAAGACGAGACAGTCGGCCTTTATGAAACGACGGATAAAGGCGAAATCTGGATTTTCAATGACAATTCCGGCCGCGGCGGCCAAGCCGTTTATAATGCGCTCGGATTGAATGCGCCGGCCAAAATTGAAAAAGACATCATGAAAACGGGCGCCATGAAACAGGTTTCCCAAGAGGTCATCCCTCAATATGCGGCTGATTATATGTTCATTACCGATTACAATCCGAATGGAGAAAGCAAAACATTTGAGCGGCTGAAAGATTCATCCGTTTGGAAAAATCTCGATGCCGTAAAACACAATCGTGTCTTTATCAACGATTTCAACACCTTCTATCCGTATGACCCGATTGCCGTCAGCAAACAGATGGATATCATCACCGACATGCTGATCAAACGGGCTGAAGAAAATAAAAAATAAAAAAAGCGGCACAGTCATGACACTGTGCCGCTTTTCATGTTCACTTTAATTTTGACTGTACGGAGCCCGGCATATCTTCAAATCTGACTTCTTCCCAGGTCTCGACATACTTTCCTTTCGCCTTCACCTTCAAATACGCGTTCTTCCGAAGGTCTTTCCCGGCGAAAAAGGTCACTTCTTCTTTTTTCCCGGATGCGTTATATCCGTCTAATGTATACTCAGTACCGCCCGGGCTAAGATGTTTGCCATCTCGATCAATCTGTACATAAACATCTTGCTGGTGAATAAACGGATTAAATCTGTCTGTAACATCATTATGAAAAAAGAGAAGTCCGTATATGACGGCAGCGGCCGCCAAGACGGCCAGGATTGCCAATGCTTTTTTCATCTTTGCACTCCCCTTACTTGTTCATTTTTTTCAAATAGCTTGTCCGCACCGCGAGGAAGAACAGAAGCTGAAAGATGAAAAACCCTCCGATGGTCAGACTGAGCGGCCCCGCTACATCGGAATAGCCTTCCACGGCCAATGTTCTCAAGGCAAACAGTGTATGCATGACGGCAATGACAAATGGAAAGAAGAAAAGAATGGCCAATTGTATTGTCACGCTTTGTGCCATTTCACGCTCACTCAGGCCGATTTTGGCCAGTGAACGGTAGCGCTCCCGGTCCTCATCTAAATCGGTGAACAGCCTGAAATATAAGAAACTTGCTGCCGCGACAAAGAATACAATGGCGATAAACAGGCCGATGAATAAACTCAGGCTCGGCAGCTGCACCGTATCATAGTAGGTGCCGGCTTTTGACATAAAATCAGAATGCACGTCGATATAGTTGCCGTAGATTTCATCTTTCAGAGATTGGCTGAACCCAAGACTGTCTTTCCAATGATCGTAGCTGTAGCCGTATAATGACGCTTTATCACCGAGTGATTTGAGCTGATCAAAGGTTTGATCGTTCACCGCGATGATGGCATTCAATGAGATCAGCGGTTTTTTGACTTCTTTTACCGTCAGTTTTTGGTCAGACGGCTTGCCTTTTTGGTTCAGCAGCTTCAGCTGATCCGGCGCTTCGTTTTTGAAATTGCGGTCATACGTGCCCGGGAAATAGACAGCCTCATCATGTTTCAGGCCGCTCAGCTTGACATGGAAGTATTTTGATACATCCGATTTGCTGATCATGTAAACAGGCGGAACAGTATCTCCTTCCTGATAGCGGACATAGGAAACATTTATTTTGTCTTTCTTATACGTAAAGCCGTGTGTTTTCAGTTCATGGTCAATATCTTTCAAATGAGTCTTTTCTTTTGAATTATTGCTGAAAGATACATACTCCATCTCATAGGCGGACTCTTCCGCCCCGACGGTCGATTTGTACATTGCGAGCACGCCTGTCGCAGTAAACGCAACCGCGGAAATAATGCTGACGATAAAGAACAGGCGGGCGTTGTCTTTTAAACGATAAACAAGGTCAGAAACCCAAATGACATTTTTCCCGCGCAGATAAAAGGTTTTCCACTTCTTCAGCGCGCGCAGAATCCAGATGCTGCTTTGGCTGAAAAAGAAATACGTGCCAATGACGGTAAGCAGTAAAATGATGAACGGTTGAGTCCCGTGGACATTGCCTTTCAGAACCATGCCGTACCCGCCGCAAAGACAGGCGATGCCGAATAAGGACAGAAGCACGGACGGCTTCGGCTCCGGCTTGATCTTGTCAGTGCCCTTTATTAATTTGATCACCGTATTTGATCTGACAAAAAGGATCGTGAACTGCGATAAAAGGAAAAATAAGAGCAGAAATCCGCCGGCCGTAATGCCGAGCGCTTTCCAAGGCATGTACAGAGGCAGCGCGTCCATTTCTAAAATATAAGCGCCGACCGTAAAGAACGTTTTCGAAAAAATGAATCCTCCGATAATCCCGGCTGCGATCGACATGACGCCGATGATCATGTTTTCCGCCGTAATGAGCTTTCTCAGCTGCCCCGGCGTGATGCCCTGCATCAGCAGAATACCGAATTCTTTATTTCTCGATTTCAAAAATGCGTTAACCGAATACAGAACAAATAAGAAAGAAAAAACAAAGATCATCCATTCCGCGGCGGTTAAGCCTTTTCTGGCGATGTTATTCAGGTAGCCTTCCTTTAGTGCCGGATGAAACAGGAACATCGCAAAGGTAAAGAAAATCAAAACGGAAAAAGCGCTGCTTAAAAAGAAAGCAAGATAGGCCCTTTTGTTTCTCGTGACGTTTTTATAAGCGAACTGAAGAAAGGTCATTTGCGTTTCCCCCCAGCATAGACAGCACATCAAGAATCTGTTCATAAAAGACTTGGCGGTTTTCCCCGCGGTAAATCTCATTAAACAGTTCGCCGTCTTTTATAAAGATGACGCGGCGGCAGTAGCTTGCCGCAACCGGATCATGGGTCATCATCAAAGCCGTGATATGATCATCCTGATTCAGGCTCTGCATCGTTTCCATGACGTCTTTTGACGCTTTGGAATCAAGGTTTCCCGTCGGTTCATCGGCCAGAATGAGTGACGGCTTATGAATGACCGCTCTTGCGATGGCGGCCCGCTGGCGCTGTCCGCCGGATACTTCAAACGTCCGTTTGTTGAGCAGGTCTTCGATTCCGAGCTTTGCCGCGATGCCGTGCAGTTTTTCTTCCATGACAGACGGCGCTTCTTTTTCAAGCGTTAACGGAAGCATGATATTTTCACCGATTGTCAGTGTGTCCAGAAGGTTGAAATCCTGAAACACAAATCCGAGCTGCTTGCGGCGGAAATGAGCGAGCTTTGTCCGCTTCAGGCGGTGCGGGTTTTCTCCGTGAATCAGGATATCGCCTGAATCCGGCCGGTCGATCGTTGAAATGATATTCAAAAGCGTTGTTTTTCCGGAGCCGGACGGTCCCATCACCGCCGTGAACCCGCCTTCTTCTATTGAAAACGAAATTTGTTTTAAAGCTTGATAGGACACTTGTCCTTTATAGGTTTTATTTATATGTTTGACTTCAAGCATATTCGCCATGAAAATCCTCCTTATGGTTTTATTCTTGTTGGTCTGGGCTGCTTTCATGTAGTGCCGGGGCATTTAACATAAAAATCCCCTTGACGTAAATCCATGTTATCAAGGGGAAACAAAACGAGCTATGTTGTTTTCTTAACGCAGCCTTACATTTTTGTAAGAAATGAAAATCGGACCGATGTCCCTTCACCGGGGGACGAGCTGATGTCCACCGTATGATTGAGCTTGCCCGTAATTTCTTTGACGAGATGGAGGCCGATCCCCGTAGATTCTTGGAAACGCCGCCCGTTTTCGCCGGTGTAATAAGGGTCAAACACCCGCTTGATATCTTGCGAGGGAATGCCAACACCGTAATCTTTGACTTCAAGCACCGTCCTGTCTTCATCGCGGAAGACATTCAGCTCAAGTCTGTCACTCTTGCCTGCCGAATATTTGACCGCATTTGTGACCACTTGGCCGATCGCAAATTTGAGCCATTTCGCATCGGTGTAAATCTGATGATCATCGCGAATGTCCATTTTCGGATAAACGCGGTATTGAATAAAAAATCGTTTATAACTTTGAATAACCGATTGGAGAAGCTCTGATAAGGAAACCGCTTCGACTTTAAAATCCCGCTCAAACAGGTCGAGCCTTGATGAATAAAGAAGCGTCTCCAGCCCGAATTCAATCTGCCGAACCTCTTTTTTGATTTGTTCAAAGACGGGCTCATCTTCTTCCTGAATGATTAAATTAATGACCGACAGCGGCGTCTTTACTTGGTGCACCCATTGGTTCATATACGTCACCCGCGCGTCAAGCTTGGCTTCGGTCTCATGGAGCTTCTGGTGCTGCAGCCGGATCAGCTCCATCTGCTTTTCATACAGCTCTGAACAGAACACCGAAGAACCGAGATACGGGATGTCCGTCCCTTCCTGCTCCGAGCTGAGCCAATGGTACACGCCGCGGTCTTTGTACCAGCGATAGGCAAGATAACCCGCCAAAATAAGAAGCTGCACGCCCAATATGTAAAACAGGTGGGAAAAAGAATGAAGACCCGCAAACCAGTAATAAAAGAAGACAAACAGCCCTTGAAGGAGAAAAAGCAGAATCAGCACGGCATGAGACCGGAGAAACAGCTTCATGGCAGCGCCCTCAGCTGGTAGCCTTCGCCCCGCACCGATTCAATGGAAACAGGCGCATTCAGCTCCCGCAGTTTTTTTCTGAGCCGCGTGATATACACGTTAAGTGTATTATCATCGACGAAAATGTCGGTGTCCCACGTTTTTTCCATGAGCCGGTCTCTTCCCGTCACCTTTTCTCCCCGCTCCAGCAGCACTTCCAAAAGCTTGCTTTCTTTCTTAGAAAGCTCGCTTTTTTCGTCCTGAAAGCGCAGTTCAAACCGTTCCACAAATAGCTGCACACCGGCATATTCAACCACTTTCTCTCCCTGCTTGGCGGCGTACTCTCCGTATGCCCTGCGGATCTGGCTTTTGATTTTCGCCAGCACAATATCATAAGAAAACGGTTTTTCGATATAATCATCTCCGCCGTTTTCAATCGCCATCACCTGATCCATTTCCCCGCTTCTGGCTGAGATAAAAATGATCGGGCTTGTAGAATGCTGGCGGATCTGGCGGCACCAATAATAGCCGTCATAAGACGGCAGGTTGATATCAAGCAGCACCACATCAGGCTTTTCCCGCAAAAAAACATCAAGAACAGCCGTGAAATCCGCGGCGGCCACGGTTTGATATCCGTATTTTTCAAGGTAATTCTGCAATAGTCCGCGAATGTCTTCACTATCTTCCACAATCATGATTTTATTCATGCAACCATCCTCCAAAAGGATACGGCTTTTCGGAGCCCTCATTATTTGATGCCCCCATCATAATGCTTTCATCGGTTCTCTGCAACATGAGAAAGCGGGCCTTTATAAAAGACCCGCTTCTCCCTTTCTCAATGTAAGATCGATTATTTCTAATTGACATTGTGATACTTAGATGGCGGACTCGGAAAGGTAATTTTAAATCTTGTGCCAACTCCCGGCTGACTATATATATCAATATTTCCCCCATGTGCCTTAATAATTTGTTGAGCAATAGCCATTCCTAATCCAGTCCCTGAGTTATTTGACGAAGCGCTTATCCCTCTGAAATACCGATCAAATAAACATTCAACCGTCTCTTCGTCCATTCCTATCCCATCGTCTTCCATTATAATTTGTATTTCATTGTCATGTAACACGTCCTGATATAATATGACCTTTATTTTAGTGCCCGGAGGATTATGTTTAATACAATTAGCAATCAAGTTTTCAACTGCGCGCTTTAGGTACCTTTCATCCATATTAAAAAGTATCTTATTGTGACTGGATTCTAAAGCGAATCTCTTATTTTCTGACTCCGGTAGCAGCTTCATTTTTTCTAAAGTGTCATGAATTACTTTCACTACGTTTTTTTCTTCAAGATGGATTGGAAGCGACTCATTTTTCAATTGAAAAGTTAAGTTGAAATCTTCAATCAGCTTTTCCATATATTCGACACGTTCTTCCATTATTAAGGAAAAATCACGCACTTGCTGATTTTCCCACTCATATTCATTTGAAGATAAAAGAACCGTATATCCCTTAATAACCGAAAGAGGGGTTTTTAAATCATGTGAGACACCGGCCATCCACTCTTCTCGTGTCTTTTCCAATAATTCTCGCTCAGCCTTATTCCTTTGAAGCGTTGAGGTAAGTTCAGACAGAGCCTGCATTAATTCTTGATAGGTCTTATATCCAGATTTATTATGTCTATATTTGCTTGAATGAAACTTCCCATCATAAGGTTCTTCATATTTTTCTTTAGACAAATTCTCAATCCAAGATACAATAAACAGCAGGGGAGCACCTAGTTTTTTTCCGTAAAATATTGCAATGACAATCCCTGCCATAATAATAGAAACTATCCACAAGTTATTCACCCAATAGAAAAAAGGGTTATTTTTTTCCATCGGCTTTCCCAATACCCATGTTAAATCCTGATTGTTTTTCGTTTCGTACCACGTAGATAATTGATAACCTTTTTTGGCAGGATACATGTAATCTGATATTAACTCTCCAAGAATATAATGCTTAGGTATATTTTGAGGTTTATTAAAAGAAAAAACCTCATCTCCTTGTTCATCTAAAATTTGAATCCACATCCGGTTCTCTAATAAATCTTCTTTTGCTTTCGTATTTATTGAAAATTGTTTATCTGCAACAACTGTTTGGTCAACAATTTTTTTTAAGGATAAGTGCGGCGTTTCCATTTTATTCTGACCTAAGACGAGGCTGAAAAATATGATACTGCCCACAATGAGCACACCCCAAATAAACATGAGTAAAAAAAGTCTCGATACGAAGTAAAATGCTATCCTATTTCTCAGCTTCAAAATAAATCCTCATCTATAGGCTCTGCTTCAAATATATAGCCCTGTCCTCGAACCGTTTTAATCCATCTAGGTCTGCTCGGGTCTTCCTCTAATTTTTCACGTAATCGTCTTACATGTACCATTACAGTACTATCTCCGCCATAAAACTCCCCCCACACATCTTTATAAATTTGGTGTTTACTTAAAATTTGATTGGGATGTTCACAGAAATAAATCAGAAGTTTCATTTCCTGAGCAGGGCAATCTATTCTTGTCCCGTTAACAACAAGTCTTCCGGTATTGGGATCTATTTTAAAATATTCATAATCGTATACCTGTTTTAGAGGGTAAGAAGAAGAGAGTTGAGTCGTTCTCTTTAATTGGGCTTTTACACGAGCTACAATTTCTAGTGGATTAAATGGTTTAGTAATATAGTCATCTCCCCCAAAACTAAACCCTTGCAATTTATCTAAATCTGTTGTTTTTGCCGTTAAGAAGAGTATCGGCACATTTGTATGCGAGCGTATTTTGCTGCATAAGGTGAAGCCATCAGTGTCCGGAAGCATGACATCTAATAAAATAATATTTGGAAGTTCCTGATCGATTTTCAGAAGGGTTTCGCTCCCTGTCATAGCTGTGGAAATATTGCTGAAACCTTCCTTTTCAAAGCAAGTTATTAATAAGTTTAAGATATGTTCGTCATCATCCACCATGAGGATTTTGTTCTCTTCTAACGTCATAAGTTACCCTCCTTTTTATTTCTTATTTTATATGAGATCAATGACATAAAGGTCAGAAAAGGAAAGAATTTAACTTTCGTTAAGGGTTCAGAATATTCTTTCGAATTTTTAACCTTGATATTCAGGTATCAATATAACTACATACAGAAAATAAACCAGGGATGTCGTTAAGTGAATGTTTAGGAAGAGTTTCGTTTGTGTTTAAAGAACATCGCTTATGATAAAAGTGAGGTGAGAGACAAATGAATGATCAAATAGTGGTAACACACGATCTGACTAAAAAGTATAAAAAGCATACTTCTGTTGATGGATTAAACTTAAGGATTAGGCGTGGCGAAATTTATGGTTTTCTTGGACCGAATGGTGCTGGTAAAACAACAACCATCCGAATGTTATTAGGTTTAATTAAACCAACAAAAGGAAACATCGAAATCTTTGGCCAAAACCTAAACAAGAATCGTTTGCAGATATTGCAAAGAATCGGGTCACTGGTAGAATCTCCAACTTATTATGGTAATTTAACAGGTTACGAAAACTTAGAAGCTGTTAGGAGGTTACGAGGACTTCCGGAACAACAGGTCAATGAAGTATTGGAAACTGTAAGGTTATCTAAAGTAGCAAATCGACTGACTAAGGAGTATTCCCTTGGAATGAAACAACGTTTGGGAATTGCAGTTGCCCTGTTAAGCAGTCCTGATTTATTAATTCTGGATGAACCGACAAATGGTTTAGATCCATCCGGTATCCAAGAAATAAGAGAGCTAATTAAAGAATTGCCTAAATCGGGAATGAGTGTTATTGTATCCAGCCACTTATTGAGTGAAATAGATCAAATGGCTACTCAAGTGGGAATTATCAACAATGGAAAAATGATTTTTCAGGACTCGATTGCAAGTTTACATCAAAAAAGAAAACCACTATTAAAAGTCGGTGTTAGTGACGTAATCGAAGCAAAAACAATATTAAACAGGAAAGGATTAAAGGTTGATTTACAAAAAAATTATTTGTGGCTGTCTCAAACAGAACCGGAATTCGTTTCAGAAATCAATTCCATACTTCTTCATTCAGGGCTGTCTGTATTTCGACTTGAAGAAAAGACACGATCACTTGAGGATATTTTTTTAGAATTAACCGGTACAGAGGGAAGTCTATGAAAAAGTTATTATGGGCAGATCAATTAAAACTGAAACGTTCGTCGTTATTGATTGTAGTCTTATTGGTTCCCTTACTCATTATAGCATATGAGTTGGTAAATCTTACTTATCGATCTGAATACGTGGAAAAACAAGCTGAAATGTTCCATGCTGGATCAATGTGGATGTATTTACTGTATGATAACAGTTTGTTATTTGGTCTGGGTTTTCCATTAGCCGCCACACTTTCTGCGTCAATAATAGCAAATATAGAGCATCAAGCAAACGGATGGAAGCAAACCCTTTCTTTTCCTGTATCTAGAATGCGAATTTATGTAAGTAAATTTATTTGCTTAGTAGTCAGTTTATTTATTTCGTCAACAATCTTCTTGCTCGGCATGGTACTGCTGGGCAAACTGGTAGGATTCGAAGGTAGTGTACCTTGGGGACTTTTGTTTGGAGATAGTTACAGCATGTTAGTTACAGTACTGCCTATAATGGCATTCCAGATATGGTTATCTATGGTGTTTAGCAACCAAGCATTCTCAATTCTTGTAGGATCAGTATCATCTATAATGGGTTTGTTTTTGGCAGCTGCTCAATCAACGAGATGGTTTCCGCTGGCTTATCCTAGTCAATCTTCGACAGTCATTCTGCAGTATGAAGGTATAGGATATAACCCAGATCTTTCATCTTACCTTTGCATTAGCCTTTTCTTAGGGATAATTATATTATTTCTAGGCTCTATTCATTTTGCTAAACGGGATGCTTTGTAAAAAGGAGGCGAAATACTTGAAAAACATTTTATTTGTAGAACGTTTAAAGCTTAAGCGATCAAAGTTATGGATCATCTACTTATTAGGGCCTTTGTTAGGTGTATCCCTGGCATACACTAACTTTATTAAAAACTATAACCTTTTTATGAATCCCGGAGACAATCCCTGGGTAGAGGCTTGGACACAAGTTGCCTTATTTATGGGCCCTTTTGTATTGCCTATCGTAGTGGGAATTTTCGCCGCCCTTGTTTGCAGGGGGGAACATGTAGGAGGCGGTTGGAAACAGCTTCTAGCCTTACCAGTCAAACACTCAGATATCTTTCTGGGAAAGTTTCTAACAGTGGTCCGCATGATATTCATTAGTATGTCCATTTTAATCCTCTTATTTATTGGATTCGGTTATATGTTAGGCATAAGCGGGAGTCTTCCTTTACTTACAATTCTAGGTTATGGAATTAGAGGGATCTTAGCTTGTTTACCATTAATTTTATTGCAGCTTATTGTTTCAATCAGGTCTAAAACATTTGGCATACCACTCGCTGTTAGCATTGTTTTTACATTACCGGCCATTATTATTGCCAGTACACCATTAGGTCAAGTATATCCATGGACACAGCCTATGTTAGCAATGTCACCCGAAGATGAATCACCGATTCAATCAAATTTCCTGTTTTACTCAATTATGGTAATAACGTGTCTCGGTCTCCTGGTTTACGGAATAAGAAGTTTTACTAAACGAGACCTTACGTAGGGTATATGCGGTATAAACTTATGAGAATTCGAGACAAGGTAAACTAATTTGACTAGCGCTATGTAAAACAGAAATTTATATGAAGGTAAGACTAAATCTTTTTGGTTGTATTCTTTGAAACTAAACGACTAATGGAAAAGGTGATGTTTCAAAGCATAAGACATAAGAAATATAAAGATATCTTAAGACTCTTTATTTAAACATTTTTTACATTTAATAATATCTCTTCCATTTTTTTGATTATGAGTTAATATAATACTATACTTAATAAGGGGGTGAATACAATGAGTCAAGAAGCTATCATTCGTTCATGGAAAGATCCTTTTTCCCGTGAAAATTCTACACAAAATCCAGCTGGTAACCCATTCAGTGAGCTGAAAGAAGCACAAATGGATAAGTTAGTAGGTGCGGGAGACATGGAAGCAGCATGTACTTTTACATTGCCTGGTGGCGGCGGTGTTTGTACTCTAACTTCTGAATGTATTTGTTAATTTGATTTATATAGGCTGTTTCCCTTCAGAAGGAACAGCCTATATTTTATTATATAAACTATTAGAAAATTCTTAAAAAACAGGAGGGTAAATCATTGGGGAAAACTCTCGTTTGTTCAGAAAATAGCTATTTCCAAGCATATATGAATCATTTATTAACGCCAGATAGTAATGAAATAATAAATGTTAACACATTGGATGAACTAAAACAAATAATATCCAAAGAAAATTTTTCCTCTGTAATCATCGATACTTGCCACCCTAATGACTTAGTGTTGCAACTGATAAAATCGATATCTTGCCCAGTCATAATACTTAACTCCTTAGAAACTAACGTTTCAGATTATAACCCTGGTCCAATATTAAATCAAATAAATAATGTTTCAACCCTAAAACATAATGTTTTTCAATTGTCTTTCACAACTTTTTTCGACGTTGGAAAGCATTGTATTTGGAAAAAGAATGAATATATCCCTCTAGCAATACAAGAATTTAAAATTTTATATTTGCTTTATTTAAATTCAAATAAAATAGTCTGTTCTGAAGAACTTATTGAATATGCTGACCTTACTGGTAGGTCAAGTCTTTATGTACACATTAGTTCTCTTAGAGAAAAAGTAGAGGATAACCCTGGAGATCCAAAGATTCTTCAAACAAAGTTTGGAAAAGGGTACCTCTTATCTGACAGTACATATATTTGTCTTGAAAAAAAAGCAGACTCAAAAAATGTCGTGTAAAAAGGATGACCCAAAAATCATTTTAAAATGACTTTTGAGTCATCCCATTTATGTTAGTGAGGGGTGTTTTGTTCTTTCTTTAAAACCTTTTTCTATTGCTAATAAAGCTTTGTCGGGTGTAATTAGACCACGATTAGGTTTTCTTGTACCCGTCGCAATCTCAAACGCCATAATTTCAACTGGTTCAATAACAATATGCCCATCTTTTCTTAATTGTTCAATATTCCTGGAAACAACTGTTTTATTCCACATTAAATCGTTCATATTAGGAAAGAAAATAGTGTTATGTGGATGAGCTAATACAGTAGTTGCAACTAAATTCATTGCTACACCATTAGCAGTTTGTCCTAAGATGTTCGCTGTAGCTGGAATAATGCAATATATGTCCGCCCAGCGGCCAATTTCTACGTGGCTATGTCTTTTTCCGTTTTCCCCATGTTCTGAGTATACATGGTCACAAAAATAAGAAACAGTATGAGCTGGAATAAGGTCTTCCGCTGTTTTTGTCATAACAACCCTTATTTCCTTAAAGAAGCTTTTAAAATATAAGAGATACGAGGAGATGCCGACAGATGAGATTGATCCGCAAATCCCGATCAATAACTTTTTATCTTTTAATATTGAAATACTCATTTTTTTCTCCCCCTGTAAATTTTAAACAATCATACTACACAATTATTCTTTTTGTGGTGTTTATTCCAAATATTAAATATTCTTAATAAACACATATAAAATAAACCTAAACTTCTTTTAAAATTCTTTTAACTTTTAAATGGCTCTGCTATATTTATGGATAATTAAGGAATATTAATTGTTCAAATTTATTAAAAATGAGGTGTTCAATATGCATACAAAATTCAAACGGAATTCGGTATGGAATAGGTCTTCTTCGATAAGTGAAAGAAAAGTAAGGCGTTCACTTAATACTAATTGGGATGAACTAACAAACAGACGCTTCGAAAGATGGAAAAGCCTTGTTGAAAGTGATGAGGGGATTCGAATTGAGGATGTATTAGCCACCCAAAATATTGACGAAGAAACCCTAAAGCATACTATCAATGCAAAAGAAGTGGAATTTATTAATGAAGGTGATCATCAAGGATGGCTTGAAATTATTCAGCTAGTTGATGAACAATCCTATAAAAATGTAAATATAGAAGTTAGAAAAGATATTCTCTTCTTTAGTTTTATAAAACCATTTTTGAAAATAGCAAGAGGCAAATTAGAGGAAGTATTATATTCTCACTCTACTAAATCTCTGATAAAGGAAGAACTTAGTCCGTCGGTAATTGATGATTTACTTAATAATCTTGGTGAAACTTTATCAGCTATAAGTAGTCGGATATTAATATTGGAGTTAAATGTAGCAAGGGTATCAGGAAAGCTGCGGGGTGAAACTTCTGAAGAACGAGCCTCTTATTTCAATCAAGCCCTTTTAAATGACCCGGCATATGTTCGATCAATTCGAGAAGAATACATAGTTTTAACAAGGCTGTTAGCAACAAAAACAATGTATTGGATTCAAAATACTTCTGATCTCCTTGTAAGATTTCATCAGGATAAAGGGATATTAGAATCTGAGTTTAGTAATGGTCAAAAATTAGGGAAAATTATTTCCATCGATACAGGAAGTGGCGTCTCAGATACTCATAACAAAGGAAAAACAGTCGCCATTTTAAACTTTGAAACTGGAATTAAAATTGTGTATAAGCCTCGTTCATTAGAAATAGACGTAAAATTTAATAAATTTGTAAATTATCTAAATGGTAAAAATTTAAGTTTTGACTTAAAAACTGTACACACACTTAACAAAAAATCTTATGGATGGACGCAGTTTATCTCTTATAAAGAATGTCAGGAAGAACTGCAAATTGGAAAGTTTTATTGGCGTATTGGAAGTTATTTGGCTATCTTATATGCAATGAATGCGGTAGATTTTCATATGCAAAATTTAATTGCTGATGGAGAATATCCTATTTTAGTTGATTTAGAATCTTTATTTCATAATAATTCTACGTATACAGATACCAGTGCTTTTAGTCGCGCACAAGAACATATTGAACGGTCAGTTTTACGAATTGGGTTATTACCGAGAAAAATAAATAGTAAAGCTGGATTTGAAGGAATTGACCTTAGTGCATTAGGTGCACAAGAAGGACAAGTATCTCCGCATAAAACCAGTACAATAGTTGATCGAGATAAAGATACAGTCAGGATAGAAGAAAAAAACTTTCCAATTCCAGTTAGTCAGCATAGACCTATGCTGCATGGACAAATCATTAATACTGTTGCTTACGAAGGAAATATTATAAAAGGATTTGAAGAAACCTACTTCCTTTTCATGAAATATAAACAAGACATGCTCGAACAAATAGATTCTTTTAAAGGGGTTACTGTAAGACAAATATTGCGTGGTACATCTCGCTATGCAAACCTTCTGAAAATAAGTTTACATCCAGATTTCATGAGAGACGGCTTAGATCGTGAAATGATTTTAGATAAATTGTGGCTAGATACAAAATTGAATCCACGATTGAACCAAGTTGTAAATAGTGAAAAGGAAGGCTTATTCCTTGGGGATATCCCATATTTCACAAGCAAGCCTGAATCTACAAATATGTGGGATTCCAGCGGTCGAAAAATCAACAATTTTTTTAAAACAAGTGCCTTAAATGAGACAAAGGAAAAAATAAATGAAATGAATGAAAGTGACTGTCATGAACAAGTAAGCTTTATAAAAACAGCTATTTTAGTAATTAAGGATTCTTATCGTAAACATAAAGTATTTGATATAAATCCTCGATTACACGTTTTTAACCCAAAAGATTTTTTTCAAGAAGCTATTAAAATCGGAGACTTTCTTGCTAGTAGGGCGATTGAAGGTGAACAGTTAGATGGACAAGAGGATGTATCTTGGATCGGATCGTTTGTTGACAATCAACGAGAGGATCAATTCAAGATTTCAGCTGCAAATAGTTCATTATACGAGGGTGTAGGTGGTATTTCTCTCTTCCTTGCTTATTTAGGTCGCCTCTCTAACAATGAAAAATACACCAAACTATCTAAAAAAGCTTTAGTGGCAGTACACAAAAATATGTCTGCATCTAGTGATTTAGGTGCCTTTGGGGGAATTGCTTCTTACCTTTATTTGTTGGATCATTTATCAAAATTATGGAATGATGAACAACTATTGAAAAACGAACTTTATTCTGCCCTCAACAAATTAGATTCTTTGATCGAAAGGGATGAAAACAACGATATTTTAACAGGGGTGGCTGGGACAGCAGTTATTTTAATAAATTTGTTTAAACGGTATAAAGAAGAACAAATCTTAAACTTGATTACAAAATGCGGAAATCGTCTTATTCAAAATATAAACGTTATGGAAAAGGGAGTTGGATGGAAAGTCCCGGCAAACCCAACGCCAGCCTCCGGATTTGCTCATGGTGCCTCAGGAATTATATGGGCTCTTTATGAGATTTACGCAATTACTGAGCAAACTGTATTTAAAGAGGTAGCTGAAAAAGCGTTAGAATTTGAAAGAACTTTGTTTATTCCGGAAAAAAACAATTGGGCAGATATTAAACTTGAAAACGGACAGTTTCGAAATGATAATTTTGTTGCTTGGTGTAATGGCGCAGCAGGCATAGGATTAAGTAGGATATTGATCCTGCCACACAATCAAAATGAATTGATAAAAGATGAAGCACATGTCGCAATTAATACAACCCTAAAATATGGTTTTGAACATGATCATTCTTTATGCCATGGTGATTTAGGTAATCTGGACATCCTTATGTACGCAGCGGAAAACTTTAATAAAAAGTTAAGCGTAAATGTAACAGAACTAAGCCATAAAATTTTAAATGATATAAAGCTCAGAGGATGGTTAACTGGATTTGAAAAAAATAACGAATCCCCATCCTTAATGATGGGGTATGCAGGTATAGGACTTGGATTGCTTAAGATTTTTGCACCGACTGAAGTGCCATCAGTTTTGAGACTCCAATCACCTTTAGAACTAAAATTGTAAAATTAAAATGAGCCTTACTTTGTTAAGGCTCTATTTCTTAGGAGTGATCCAATGAGAAGAAGAGTTCCTCTAGTAAGGCAAATGGGACAATATGAGTGTGGGCCCGCCTGTCTCACCATGATTTTAAGTTATTATGGGAGTACTATATCTCTAAATAAAATAAGTGAACAATGTGATGCCCAAAGAAATGGCGTATCTGTATCCATTTTAAAATCAGTATCAGAATATTATGGGCTTAACTGCAAAGTATACCAAGTTTCGTTTAAAGATTTGAAAAAATATATCAATTCATATCTTCCCTGCATCATATTTTGGGATGAACGGCACTTTGTGGTTTTAGAACAGATTAAAAAAGGTCTTTTTCATATAATTGACCCCAACAGAGGAAAATTGAAATTATCCGAAGAAGAATTTAAAAGACATTATAGCAAGGTAATCTTGACTTTTAAGAAGTCAGATAAATTTAAAGAGATGATGCCATCACCCGCAGCAAAGTATTATTTACGTTATATAGTTAAAAGCCGTACTATTGTTTCACTTATCATTTTCTTTTCACTGATCACACAAGTAGTCTTCTTAGCCGTTCCTTTTTTAATTAAATATTTAGTGGATCATTCTTTAATAAGTAAATCAACAAATTCTTTTCTATTTTTAGGAATTGTAGTCATCATAGCAGTTTTTATATTGGGACTTGTTATGTTTATCCGCAATTATTTCACAATTAAACTTCAAGCTATTATAAGTAAAAGCATCTCAAACGATTTTGTGGAACATTTATTAAAATTACCTCTCAATTTTTATGAAAATCGAACAACCGGTGATATTGCAATGAGAGTAAGTAACATTTCCATGATAAGGGAGATTATAGCTAAGAATGGAGCAACAATAGTACTAGATATTATTACTTTGATTTCATTTTTTATTGCTATGTTAACTCAATCATTTAAACTTGCATTTTTTGCTATTGGATTGGCAATTATTCAATTCTTACTAATGATGATTTTGATTCCAAGAATAAAAAATTTAATCCATAATGACTTATCAATTCAAACAACCACACAAAGTTTTTTAGTGGAAGCTCTAAGAGCTATCACTTTTATTAAATCAAATGGTTTAGATCATTCTATCCTAACAAAGTGGTCAAATTACTATGATAAACAAATCGAAGCATTTTCACAGCGATACCACTTAGACGCTATAATGGATAGCATAAGTGTAAGCATCCGATATTGTGCACCCCTTCTCTTATTATGGTTTGGATCAAAAGAAGTTATCACCGGAAATTTAACACTCGGAGGCTTATTAGGGTTTAGCAGCTTAGGAACATCTTTCTTGTTGCCGATTGCTTCTTTAATAACAGGCATGCAACAATTTCAATTGGTCGGTGACACTTTTGAACGAATGCAAGATGTTATGGAAACTGAGCCCGAACAAATCAACCAAACTTCAATAATTGAAACTGAACTATCAAAACAAGATATAAAACTTGAAAATGTCACATTTACACATCATAGCTTACATATTCTTAAAGAAGTTTCATTAAACATTAAGTCAGGTACTAAATTAGCTCTCGTAGGCCGTACAGGTAGTGGAAAGACAACTTTATCAAGAATTATACTGGGGTTATACAAACCCACTAAGGGAAAAGTATTTTATGGTGAACAGGACTTGAAGAATTTAAACCTTTACGAGCTCCGAAAACAAATGGGGGTCGTATTACAAGAAAGCTTTCTTTTCAATGATACTATTGCAAACAATATAGCTGGATTTAAAAGCTTATCTCAGGATAAAATTGAACAAGCAGCAAAGAGAGTGCAGTTACATGAAGATATAATAAGAATGCCAATGGGATATAACACAATTATCGGGGAAAATGGCAGTATGTTATCAGGAGGGCAGCGTCAGCGCATAGCAATAGCAAGAGCTATCGTCGATAACCCTTCTGTAGTCATTTTAGATGAAATAACAAGTAACTTGGATACATTAACAGAGCATGAAATTGACGAATACTTTGCAAAATCAAATATTACCCGTATTGTAATAACTCATCGTCTTTTAAGCAGCCAAGACTCTGATTTAATAGTGGTATTAGATCAAGGAAAAATAGTCGAAAAAGGAAAACATCAAGAGTTATTAGAGAAAAAGGGATATTATTATGACTTATGGATAAAACAAGTAGGGGATAGACAGAAAGCTACGCTGGAAAAGCCCTTTTTCCTCAATGAGCCAACTGGAAAAACTTGAGGCTGCTGACTTTATTTTATTTCAATAACACTTGCTATACCCTTTATCTCCATGTCCGCAGACTACAATTTGAAAGACTGAAACAAAACAAGCCAGAGCAATCCCCCATTTAGAAAAAATCTTGCCGCTGTCGAACATAACCATGTGTTTATCAATGACTTTGACACCATCTACCTTTACCAATCCGCTCTCAGTCAGCAACAGGTTGATTTGATTGTGATACTTTGGTGAAACGCGAGAAGGAAATAAACGGAAAGACGAAAGCACTCACGATGTTGTGAGTGCTTTTCATCAGCCGACCTGCTGTTTTACGGCTTTACCGGCTGATCCGAACTCTCTCATTTTGCTTCGCACTGTCTCTTCCACGGCTTCAATGCCGGGTGACATGTAGCCGCGCGGTTCGTACAGATCGCCGTTTTCCTGAAACATGCGGCGTGTTTCGTCTGTCCAGGCTACCATACATTCCGTGTTGATATTGATTTTCGCGTGGCCGAGCGTGATGGCTTTTTTGACCTGATCCTGCGGAATCCCGGATGCTCCGTGGAGAACGAGGGGAATATCAGTCATGCGGGAGATAGCCTCCATTTCTTTAAATCCGAGATTCGGTTCACCTTGATATTTGCCGTGGACGGAGCCGAGGGCGGCGGCCAGCGCGTCGATATTGGTTTCTTTGACGATCCGCTCACATTCGGCGATATCGGCATAGCGGACCCCGCCGACCAGCCCGTCTTCCATGCCGCCGACCGTGCCGACTTCTGCTTCTACTGAGACGCCTTGCTTTGCCGCATAATCGGCGACTTCTTTTGTCATCGCGATGTTCTCATCAATCGGATGATGGGAGCCGTCAATCATCACTGAGCTGAATCCGGCGTCAATGGCCTGTCTGCAGCGTTCCGCACTGCTTCCGTGATCAAGATGGAGCACAACGGGAACGGTAATCGCCATTTCTTCTATTAACGCGCCGACCATGGCGGAAATCGTTTTAAATCCGCCTAAATAGTCGACCAGACGATCGGAAGCCGCGGCGATGACCGGCGATTGCTCCTTTTGCGCCGCTTGCAGAATCGCCTTCGTCCATTGGAGGCCGTTGATATTAAATTGGCCGACTGCATAATGCTCCCGTTTCGCTTCTGCAAGAAGATGTTTCATGGTGACAAAAGCCATGTTCACGCCTCCTTCATGAAGTATTTTGATACGACGGCTTCCGTTGTTTCCTTTGCCGTTTTGATCGTTTCCTCCGCAGTCAGCTTATAATATTCAGGTCTGAACAGCTCTACGGAGACAACATCATTGAATCCGATTTCTTTTAACGCTGACAGATGGGCGTCTAAGTCAATCGCACCCTGTCCAGGCCAGACGCGGTCTTCATCCGTTAAAAAGCCGATCGGGAAGTCTTCTGTATCGTCGATATGATAGATGAAAATTTTCTTTCCGTCCGCCTGCTTCAAACTCTCAATATTGGAGCCCATCGCGTGGAAATGGAAGCTGTCAAACACCAGTCCGACATTATCGCGGCCGACAGCGTTCACGATGTCATACGCCTGTTCAAATGTATTGACCGTACATTGCGGGTGCCCGACAAATTCAAGGGCAATGTTTACGCCGTACGGCTCCGCGATGTCCGAAAGCTCAGTCAGCACCTCTATGCTGCTCTTTTTGATCTCTTCTTTCAAGATTTTCCGCTCTGTCACAAGCGGCACGGCCACCACATATTTCACGCCGAGCGTTCTGCAGGTTTCCATCATGCTTTTGAATTCCGAAATGATCTCCCTATAGCCCTTCTCATCACGGTTGTTGAAGAAAACCAGTGCGTTCAGGGCAAGCGGTTTAATGTGATGGGTTCGAAAATATTCCGCCAGATCGGCCAGTGAATGGTCTTTTAAGTATTCCGGCAGCTTATCCATTGTGCGGATTTCAATATAATCATAGCCGTGCTTTTCGCACAGTTCTAAATCCTGTTTCAGGTTTGAATTCTCCAGCGTAGTCGCTTCATTAAAGCAAAGTTTCATGTCAGCCTCTCCCATCCGCGTTTTCGATATGAAGGGAGTCCGGCTGGAGGGCTTTTTTGCCCCGCTCCGCCGAACTCCGTACTCAGCTTATGCCATACCCAGTTCTTCCTTTAATTTCTTAAGCGTGGTCCGGCTTGATTCATCCGCTCTTTCGCCGACCCAAGCAAAAACGGCATTCGTCGCAATTCCGTCGAATTTCATCTCTCTCATCTTTCTGAAAATCGTCTCAAAATCGACCTCGCCTTGCCCGATGTCCAAATGTTGGTGAACCGTTACTTTCGCATCAGGCGGGTTGACGATGTAGCGCAGGCCGTGCGCCGCTTTATGATTAAAAGTATCTGCAAATAAAACATGTGTAAGGCGGTCGCCGGCTTCATCAAACATGGTCGCAATATCGCCTTTTCCGTCATCATAGAAGAACGTATGCGCAGTCGAGTAGACAAGATTGATCCAATCCTTATCAAGCGCGCGGATCATATCCATCGCACCTTTGTGCGTTTCGATAAAATCATACGGGTGAGCCTGAAGATTGAGTTTAACGCCTTCTTTTTCAAAAACGGGCAGCAGTTCATCCATGGATTTGATGAATTTTTCTTCACTTGTCAAAGGATCATATTTTGAACCGCTGAATTCACTGTTCATCAAATCCACTTCAAGTTCAACCGCAATTTCGATCGCCCGTTTCCAGTTGCGCACGGCGGCCTGTCGGCGGTCTTCATCAGGACCCGCCCAGTGGTAAAGCGGAAGAAGAGAGGACAGCTTCACACCTGTATCCTTTAAAAGGCGCTTCAATTGTTTGATTTTTGCTGAATCGACTTTCGGATATTTGTAGAAAGGACAAAAATCCTCGCGCGGGGACAGTTCGATATATTCGTATCCGAGTTCCGCCGTTTTATAGACCATTTCTTCTAACGTTAAATCATCGCGGTACATGGATGGATCTAAGGCCAGTTTCATTTCTTTCACTCCCGATCTATTATTTGTTCACAGTCGTAAATGATTGGTAGAATGCCGGTTTCTCTTGCAGCGCCACAGGCTCTTTCTGCCCGGATTCCTGAGCTTTTACGCACGCGTCAGTTGTCACTGCGGCAATATAACCGTCCCATGCCGTCGGACCGCTGACTTCGCCTTTTTTCCGGATCGAATCAATGAAGTCTTGAATTTCCACATCATACGCAGCCACAAATCGGCGCTGCCAGTCCATCAGGATATCGGTGCTGAATGTCCCTTCTTTTCTCAAACTGATGCTTGACGGTTCCGGAAGCTTGATGACGCCGTCTTCCCCGACGATCTCACATTGAATGTCATAGCCGTATTTACAGTTCACGTAGATTTCGGCATTGATGACGATGCCGCCTTTTGTTTCGATGATGACCATCTGCGGATCTTTCAGATGCGGCAGCGCATTTTTTGATTTCTTCGGATAGATGACCTGTACGGATTCATAGTCGTCATTGACGAGCCAGTGGAGGACATCAATTTCATGAACGAGCGTATCGACGACGGCCATGTCCGTTGAATAATTCGATGCGACTGTCGGGTTGCGGTGCGCACAGTGAATCATCAGCGGCTCGCCGACCACGCGGTTGTCGATCGCTTCTTTCAGCTGAACGTAACCGCTGTCATATCTGCGCATAAAACCTACCTGCACCAATCGTTTTCCCGTCTTCATTTCTTCCTCGACAATGCGCATACAGCCTTCTGCCGTTGTCGCAAGCGGCTTTTCACAAAACACGTGCTTGCCGTGCTGAATCGCTTTCAAAACGCTGGACTCGTGAGCCGGGCCCCAGCTTGTCACTAAGACGGCATCCACATTTTCAGCAGCGAGGAGGCTGTCGTCATCAGGATAAACGGAGGCGTTCAAATTGAAATCCTGAACGGTCTGCTGCGCGGCCTCCTGATTCACATCTGTGACAGCGGTAATTTCCGCACCGGACAGCTTATTTGTGATGCGGTTGATGTGCTCTTTTCCGATAGCACCGGTTCCGATAACACCTATACGTAAATTCATTGATCGCCACTCCTTCTGATAATCAAATAATGGTTCTCGTCTTTCTTTTCTCGCTGCCGTCCTGAGGAGCGCCGTACAGTTCCTCCTGTATCTGTTCAAGCGACTTGCCGGACGTATTCGGCGCGAAGACAAGCCCGATGATCATACTGGCCGTCACACATATGAGCAGAATACCGGCCATAAAACCGATGCCGAATTGTGACATGATGACCGGCACAAATAAACTCCAAATGCCGATTGAAATACGGACCAGAAAGAACATGAGCCCTTGTGCTGACGCTCTGTATTCTGTCGGGAACAACTCGCTTGCCCACAGCTGGTAGTTCGCCTGCTGGCCGGCTCCGTTATTGATGCCGATCGCTAAAACAAACAAAAGCAGCATCGGGAGTCCCTGAAAGGGCAGTAAAAACAGCGACCAGCCGACAACGGCCATACATGCGCAGATTCCGAACACCGTTTTCCGATATTTATCTGCAAAAGGCATGAAGATACAGACGACGCCGAGCCCGGTGAAGATAAACAGGGCCATCTGCAGAATGTTGGCCGTATTTGCGGATACGCCGCCGACCTGCTGGTAGATGTACGGCATGAAGAATCCCATGACGCCCGCTGCGAGATTCCATACGAGAAACACACCCATTAAAAACAAAATGTTCTTGAAAAATTTCGGCTGAAGCAGGTCAAAATAAGATGTTTTTTTCACGGCGGCAGGCCGCTCTTCACTGTTTTTCCAGGCATCCGACTCAGGTAAACGCTTTCTTATCACATATGTGATCAGGGCGATCACCAATAGATGCGCAAAGACAATTTTATTTCCTAAAAGCCCGAGGTCACCGACCAAAACGGATAACAGCAGAACCACAACGGCTCCGGCGGCCCACGCCACCTGCGCCACTCCGCAATGCCTCGCCCGGTTTTTCTCGGGGGCGTTTTCCGCGATAATGGTCCATGAAGCCGTAATATCCGCGCCTACAGAAATCCCAATAATCATGTATCCGCATAACAGCATGGGAAAGTTGAATCCAAACAAAACCAAACAAATTCCTAAGGCGTAGACGAGCATACTGTTTGTGTATACAGCTTTTCGGCCGACCTTATCAGCCAAATACCCGCCGAGCAGCGCTCCGACGGCCGCTGATATCGCATTTGCGCTGAAGGCGCTGAGCAATCCGATCTGACTGTCGGACAGCTTCAAGTAGCTGACCCACATAGATAAACCCGCTGATCCTGCCACGATGGAACCTGCATCAATGTAATTTGCTAATGCTGCGGCGATGGTCCTTTTGCTGAAAGCTGATTCCGCCTTGGCACTATTCATATAAGTCCCCCTCTAATTTGCAGGATCAAGCAGTTCACTGTCGATGTACTTTCTCGCAATCAGCGCGTACTCAAGCGGATTGGCGACTGCCGGGTCTTGTTCGGCTTCGATGACGATCCAGCCTGAATAATCATGACGGACGAGCGCTCGGTACACTTCGGTAAAATCGATGCATCCGTCTCCGGGAACCGTAAAAATGCCTTGTAAAAACGACTGCCTGAATGACTTGCCTTCCTGTCTGCACCGCTCCATAATGTCAAACCGCGCATCCTTGAAATGAACGTGTCTGATCCGATCCATATGCTTGTTGAGAATCGTCATATAGTCTCCGTCCGAGATATAGGCATGGCCGGTATCATATAGTAAATGAACATACCGCGGGTCCGTTCCATCCATCAGCCGATCAACTTCTTCCGCCGTCTGGACGCCTGTGCCGAGATGATGATGAAACGTGAGATCCAGCCCGTATTCGTCAGCGATTTTCCCGAGACGGTTCAAGCCTTGGCACAGCGTATCCCATTCTTCATCTGAGAAGTGCGGTTTTTTCTTAAATACATCAATGTCCAAGCCTTGAACACTGTACGTCTGTTCAGAAACGGTGGCGACATCCGCTCCGACTTTCTGCAAATAATCACAGTGTTCTGTAAATTGTTCAGCCGTTTTTTCAATACCGTCTTGTATGATAAAGCTGCTGAACCATTTCCCCGCAATCCGCAAGTTCCGGAGAGCCAGCTCCTTATTGAGGACGGAGGGTTCAGGGAAAAACCCTCCCACTTCCGTACCTTGAAAGCCGGCGACAACAATATCGCTTAACAAATGCTGCAGCGTATTCCCGGCTCCGATTTCCGGCATATCGTCATTGCGCCACCCAATGGGAGCGATGCCCCACAGAATATCTTGTTTGCCCATCGTGATGCCTCCCCTCTAGTACTGCTTCGCAGACTTCAGCTTCATCTCTTTCGCTTCGTATGCCCGCTGAACGCTTTCCTGCTCAGACACTTCCGCCACGCCGACATGCCACCAGCTGTCATAGCCGTCCGTCATCGTTTTCGGCAGAACCTTCATTTCAATTAAAGTGGATACGTCTTGCGTTTTCGCATCTTCAAGCGCCGCTTTCAGTTCTTCAACCGTATTGGCTCTGTATGTTTTAGCGCCGTAGCCCTCTGCCACCTTCGCGTAATCAACGTTTAAAATCTGATTGTCCTCGGTGCGGAACTCGCAGAAATAACTGCCGCTCCCGTGATCCATCTGCAGGTTGTTGATACAGCCGAATCCCGAGTTGTCAAAGAGCAGGACATTGATTTTTTTGTTATATTGAAGCGCGGTAATCAGCTCTGAGTGCAGCATCAGAAAGCTTCCGTCGCCGACGAGTGAATAGACTTCTTTGTCGGGATGGGCCAGCTTGAGGCCGAGCGTGCCCGATACCTCATACCCCATGCAGGAATAGCCGTACTCGAGGTGGTACGTATTCGGGACGTTGGAATGCCACAGCCGCTGCAAATCTCCCGGAAGAGATCCCGCCGAACTGATGACGACGCTGTCTTCAGGAATCGTGTCATTGATGGTCAACAGCGCCGTTGTTTGCGGCAGCTCAGTCTCGAGCGCGTCGGCATACTCGTTTAACACATCCTGTGAGAAATGGTTCTTAATTTCCGGTTCGAACGCGTCACGTGTAAAAGTGACCTTGCCGAGCCGGTCCCGTTCAGCCAGCCATTCATCTTTCCAATCTTTAATCGCCGTGCCGAATGCACTTTTATATCCGTCTAATAAGCCGTGCAGCCTGCCGAGCGTCACTTTCGCATCGGCTACGACCTGAAACGCGTCAAGCTTGTAAGCCTGCATGCGGCTGACATTGATATTCAAAAATTTTGCTTTGTCAAAATCAAACGCTGTTTTCGAGGATGTCGCAAAGTCCGTGTAACGTGTGCCGACACCGATGATCAGATCAGCCTGGCGGGCGGCTTTGTTTGCGGCGAGTGTGCCCGTGATGCCCATGCCGCCCAGATTGTTGGCGAAATCGGCTTCAACCGTTGACTTGCCGGCCTGCGTTTCGACAAGCGGAATGCCGTATGTTTCAGAAAGCGCGATTAATTCCTCACGCGCGCCGGAGTACTTCGCGCCGCCGCCCACTAAAATGACGGGACGGCTGCTCTCCTTAATTCTCTCCGCGGCGCCTTTCAGCTCACGCTCGCTTGGCTGCATCCGGTCAATGTAATGAACGCGTTTTTCAAAGAAGCTTTCATCAAAATCAAATGCTTCTCCCTCTACATCCTGAGATATGCAGATTGTCGCCGGACCCGCTTTTGCCGGATCTGTCATCACTTCAAATGCCCGGATTAAGCTGCTCATCAGCTGCTCGGGGCGGGTGATGCGGTCCCAATAGCGGGACACGGGCTTTAACGCATCGTTTGTCGTGACGGCGGCACTGTATTCCTGCTCCACCTGCTGAAGCACCGGGTCAGGCTGCCTCGTCGCAAAGGTATCGGCCGGAAGCAGCAGCACCGGGATATTATTGGCCAGCGCCGTACCCGCGGCAGCCGTCAAGTTAGCGGCACCCGGACCGACTGATGTCGATACCGCGTAAATTTTTCTTCTCAGCATCTGCTTGCTGTATGCCATCGCGGCATGCGCCATGCCTTGTTCGTTTTTGCCTTGATAGACTTTCAGGTGCCCGGCGTCCTGCTCAAGCGCCTGCCCGATCCCCAACACATTTCCGTGGCCGAAAATCGTGAAGATGCCCTCAACGAACGGCTCTTCTTTTCCGTCAACATGAATGTACTGCCGGTTCAAGAATTTAATCAGCGCTTGTGCTGTCGTTAAGCGAATTGTCTTACCCACAAACGATCCCACCTTTTATACGTTCTATTTACCGTTAAGACTGTGCTGCGCTTCAATCAGTTCGATGATTTCACCGGCAGCCGGCATTGCTTCTGAGGAGCTGTGTTTGCTGACGACGATGGAAGCGGAAGCGCTCCCGTATTTTAAAGCCGTTTCAATATCCCGGCCGCTGACAAGTCCGTAGATGAAAGCTGACGCATAGGAATCACCCGCTCCGAAGGTCTTCAGCACCTTTGTTTTATAGGCATGCGCCCGGAAAACTTCTCCCGATCTGCTGTATGCGTATGATCCGTCAACGCCGTGCTTAATGACGACAAGGTCAGCAGAGTGCGCAAACAAATGGCGGACGGTTTCATCGTTATCTCCGCCGCTGTGGTTTTCCATTACGTCAAATTCGTCACGCGTACCGATGACGATATCGGATTGTTCCGCCGCCAGCGTGTAGTACACGGCTGTTTCTTCTGCCGATTGCCATGTATACGGACGGTAGTCGAGCTCAAACACGACTTTTACGTCATGTTTTTTTGCGATATGCACCGCTTTTAAGACGGCTTCGCGCGACGGGCTTTTTGCAAGCGCCGTGCCTGACACGAGCAGCATTTTCGCGTTTGCGATGTAGCCTTCATTGACTTCGGACGGCTCAAGATACAAATCCGCCACGTCATCCCGGTACATCAGAATGCTGCACTCTTCGGGACTGAGAATTTCCGTAAAAGCGAGCCCGGCTTTGCGCCCTTCTCTGTCAACGGTCATTTGTGACGTATCAACGCCCTTTCCCTGCATATAAGAAACGATGAATCTGCCGTGCTGATCATCCGGGATTTTGCCGATAAAACCGGCTTTTAATCCGAGCTTGGCGCTGCCGATCGCAATATTTGCCGGGGAGCCGCCGACATATTTAGAAAACGTCATCGTTTCTTCCATCGGCCGGTTGTATTCCGCAGCGTTCAAATCAATACACGCGCGCCCGATCGCGACAATATCAAACTCTTTTTCTTCATTAAATGTATATTTCATCGTTATCTGCCACTCCTCACTTGTTAGCGTTCCAGGATCCATTCATGGGCCGGATCATTATGAAACTTCCATTTTCGTGTCGGTCCCGCCATTACATTCAGGTAGTAAGAGGTATACCCGTCCGGAACACCAACCGGGTGATAGCCCGCCGGCACGATGACAACGTTTTCATTTTCTGCGGTCATCGTCTCGTCAATCGAGCGGTCGTCCGTGTACACACGCTGGAAGACAAACCCCTGCGGCGGGTCCGTTTCATGGTAATAGGTTTCTTCTAAAAAGGATTCAGCCGGCAGATTGTCTTGGTCATGTTTATGAGGCGGGTAGCTCGACCAGTTGCCGCTGTCCGTGTAAACTTCAACAACGAGAAGGCTGTTTGCCGATGGATCTGAATCGGGGAGAATATTATGAACGGTTCGTTTGTTTGCCAGCTTGCCGCGATGTTCCACACCGTTGTCTTCCGCTTTAATCAGCTTTGTCGGAAGCTGGTGTTCGGACGGAGAATAGCACAGCGCGACCCTCGCCCCGCTGACGGCTGTGATTCCAAAAGAGCGGTCATTGGACACATAAACGCTGTCCGTCGGTTTTCTTTCAAATACGCTTTCACGGGTGCCGATGCTTTCAAATGTCTGATCATAATCAGTGACGGTGATTTTTCCCGTTACCGCAACGATGCAGCACTCCGTCTTTTTCAAATCTTCTGTATATGCGGAACCGGGAGTGAGGTCAACGACTTTAAATCCGACGTATTTGAGGTCTGAATTGGCTGAAGTGACGTCATGTATGATGTTCACGCCTTGAGAAATCTCATCGGCCTGCGGTTTGCGCAGCAAATGACTCATGTTTATTCCTCCTTAATTGATGGTAAAAGAAAACCCGGACGGAATCACAAAGCCGTCCGGGCCGGCTGTCAGATCAATTGAAGTCAGGAGACGGGTATCGTGCCGTCACGACTTTTTTACGTGTATAGAAGTCGACGCTGTCTTTTCCGTTTGCGTGCAATGTGCCGAAGAAAGAAGACTTCCAGCCTGAGAACGGGAAGAATGCCATCGGCGCCGGCACGCCAAGGTTGATGCCGAGCATCCCCGCGTCAATATTTTCACGGAAGTAGCGGATCGCGTTCGCATTTGAAGTGAACAGACACGCGCCGTTCGCAAATTCAGACTGGTTGGCGATGTCCACCGCTTCTTTTAAGTTTTTCACGCGGATGACCGACAGAACGGGCGCAAAGATTTCATCTTTCCAGATCGTCATATCCGTCGTCACGTTGTCAAAAATCGTCGGTCCGACGAAATAGCCGTCTTCCGTTGCGTTTTCACGTCCGTCACAAAGAAGTCTCGCTCCTTCTTCGATGCCTTTTTCAATATAGCTGTGCGTGCGTTTTTTGTTGTCCTCGCGGATGACCGGGCCTAAGAACACGCCGTCATCCAGTCCGTTTCCGATCTTGATGTCCGCTGCTTTTTCCTGTAGTTTCGCCATAAACTCATCGGCGATTCCCTCTTCAACCGTCACAACCGCGCATGCCATGCACCGCTCTCCTGCCGAACCGAATGCCGCACCGATAATGTTTGTCACCGTATCTTCAAGGTGGGCGTCATTTAACACGATCGTATGGTTTTTCGCGCCCGTTAACGCCTGCACGCGTTTCAAATGTTCGCTGCCTTTTTTGAAAACATACTCGCCGACAGGTTTTGAACCGACGAATGAGATGGCTTTAATATCCGGATGTTCAAGAACGCCGTTTACGACGTCATGCGCGCCGTGCACGACATTGAAGACGCCCTTCGGCAGACCGGCCTGTTCAAACAGCTCTGCCAGTTTTTCCGTTAACAGCGGCGTGCGCTCAGACGGCTTCAGAATGAACGTGTTTCCTAATGAAATCGCCATCGGGAACATCCAGCACGGAACCATCATCGGGAAGTTGAACGGTGCGATACCGCCGACCACCCCGATCGGATAGCGGTAATTCGCCGCCTCTACATCCGTCGCAATAGAGGCAAGTGAATCGCCCATCATGAGTGACGGCGCGCCCGCTGCGAATTCGACGTTTTCAATTCCGCGTCCCACTTCACCGAGTGCTTCTGTCGTGTTTTTACCGTTTTCCAAAGTGATCAGACGGGCAAGCTCTTCTTTGTTCTGCTGGAGAAGCTGCTGATAGTTAAATAGAATTCTCGCACGGCGCGGCACTGCCGTCTTTGACCATGTTTGAAAAGCCTCTGACGCTGAGCGGACGGCGTATTCCACATCCTCCCGCGTAGAAATCGGAACCTGGCACATCACTTCTTTTGTAGCCGGATTGACAACGTCTTCATATTGATCTGTCTTACTTTCAACCCATTCACCATTGATGTAGTTTTTCAGTTTTCTGATCTCTGCCATTCTCATTGCCTCCTTAAATAGTAAACATCCTGTTCAGCTGGGTAATAACGGATGAATATATTCATCTTTTACATATAAAAGACATGAATTAAACGCTTACAAATGCTAAAATGATGGTGACTCCCAATCTTCCCATGTAAAAGTTGGTCATGTACCGGAAAAAGCAAACGGTTACATCTTTCACTTTTGATTTTACAGGTTATATTTTGGTCATTTCTTGGTTACATTGTAAGCCCAACACATCTTCAAGTCAATCTAAAAAATCAAAATTTTTTCATTATTTTTATCATACTTTTTTTGATCGGGAAAACAGGAACTTGGAGAACCGTGTCGAATCGTACGGTGTGAACCCTCTTTTTTATCATTTGTTAAGTAACTATTGATTAACTTCTGGTGTTTATTATATATTTTAATTACTTTAAGAATTCTAGAAGGAGTTTTTTTATGAAACTGATGCGGATTCAGGAGATGGAAGAATACATTCTCAAACACGGAGCCACTTCGCTGGATGAGCTGTGCGAGGTATTCAATGTCTCTAAAAACACGGTCAGACGCGATATTAATAAGCTTGCGGAAAAAGGGGTTATCAAAAAGGTGTACGGCGGCGTGACATCAGCCGAAAAATCTGTGCTCGTCCCTTTTGAGAACCGCACCATTCAACATCAGGATGAAAAAATCAAAATCGCCCGCTATGCGTCACGGTTTATCGAGGATCACGATCTTGTGTTTATTGATTCCGGCACGACGACCAAATCGATGCTGGAGACGCTTGATCCCGATAAGAATGTAACGGTTTTGACGAACAGCCTTGATATTATTAACGCGGCTTCATCCATGAAAAATATCGACCTGATCATCATCGGCAATAACTACAAACGGAAGACAAGGTCGTTTGTCGGCATTGATGATCCGAGCACACTCAATAAATACAACATTAACAAGGCGTTCATGTCCGCTACCGGGACAACGATCACCCACGGCCTGACGAATTCCGACTTACTGGAATACGAGGTGAAAAAGAGAATTTCCGAAAAGGCGAACGAAGTGTATCTGCTCGCGGATCATTCCAAATTCGGCAAATCCACGCTTTTGACATACGCGCCTTTCGACCGGCTTCACAGCATTGTCACTTCTCAACATCTCGATGAGGAATATACGAAGTATTGCCAAGAGCATCAAATCGACATTCACTTGGCATAGCGTTATAGTTAATAGAGAACGCTGCCGTATTTTTCCGGCAGTCGCTATGATATCCAATTTTTTCAGGGGGCGAAAACATGAGCAAAGTAACAATCGGCAAAACTGACCTAAAGGTATTTCCGATCGGTTTGGGAACAAATGCGGTCGGCGGACACAATCTCTATCCGAATCTGAATGAAGAAACGGGAAAAGAATTGGTCCGGGAAGCGATTAAAAGCGGCGTTACCATGTTAGATACCGCCTATATTTACGGTGTGGGCCGTTCTGAAGAATTAATCGGCGAGGTGCTGAAAGAATGCAACCGCAAGGATGTCTTCATCGCCACAAAAGCCGCTCACAGAAAAGAAGGCGATGACTTTGTTTTCGACAACTCACCGGCCTTTTTGAAACAATCGGTCGAAGACAGCTTGAAACGCCTGCAGACTGATTACATCGATTTATTCTACATCCATTTCCCGGATGAGCACACGCCGAAGGACGAAGCCGTTCAAGCGTTGAATGAGCTGAAAAAAGAAGGAAAAATCCGTTCCATCGGCGTATCCAATTTCTCTTTGGAGCAGCTGAAAGAAGCCAATAAAGACGGCTTAGTCGACGTGATTCAAGGAGAATACAACCTGCTGAACCGTGAGGCGGAAAAGACTTTCTTCCCTTATACGACGGAACACGGCATCTCATTCATTCCGTACTTCCCGCTCGTATCCGGACTGCTTGCCGGCAAATACGACGAGAACACAACCTTCCCTGAAGGCGACCTGCGCAATGATCAGGCGCATTTCCAAGGGGAACAGTTTAAAGAAAACATCAAAAAAGTCAACCAGCTCAAACCGATTGCCGAAAAGCACAATGCCGATACGGCGCATATCGTGCTTGCCTGGTACTTGGCGAGACCTGAAATCGATATCCTGATTCCGGGCGCCAAACGCGCGGATCAATTAAAAGACAACATGAAAGCAGCCTCCATTACGCTATCTGCTGAAGAAATCGCGTTTATCGACAAGCTGTTTTCCTAAGAAAAAAAACACGCCTTTTAAAAGGGGCGTGTTTTTTTTATGTTTATATTTTTCTCTTCGGGGAATGAAATAGTTATCTAAATAAACTATTATGCGTTCCAAAAGATGAGGAGGATCATCTGTGAAGAAAAGTACCAAAAAATACCTGATTTACTTTTTCGGAGCATTAGGCGGGCTGCTTTACGGCTATGACACCGGTGTGATTTCAGGGGCTTTGTTATTTATTAACAATGATATTCCTTTAAACACGCTGACCGAGGGATTGGTCGTCAGCATGCTGCTGCTCGGTGCGATTTTCGGGTCCGCATTAAGCGGGACATGCTCTGACCGATGGGGCCGGAGAAAAGTGGTTTTCGTCCTTTCACTCATTTTTATTATCGGCGCGCTTGCGTGTGCGGCTTCGCAAACCGTCACTATGCTGATTATCTCCCGTGTCATACTCGGGTTAGCCGTCGGCGGCTCAACGGCGCTGGTTCCCGTTTATCTATCTGAGATGGCGCCGACAAAAATACGCGGAACGCTCGGCACATTGAATAACTTAATGATTGTAACCGGAATTTTACTCGCATATATCGTGAATTACATATTCACCCCGTTTGAAGCTTGGCGCTGGATGGTCGGTCTCGCGGCAGTACCGGCGGCGCTTTTATTAATCGGAATCGCGTTTATGCCGGAATCTCCGAGATGGCTCGTCAAACGCGGCCGTGAGCAGGAAGCCAGACAAGTCATGGAAATGACCCACGACAAAGAGGATATCGCTGTTGAATTGGCGGAAATGAAACAAGGAGAAGCCGAGAAAAAAGAATCTACACTCGGCTTGCTGAAAGCCAAATGGATCCGCCCTATGCTGCTGATCGGGATCGGCCTCGCCATCTTCCAGCAGGCGGTCGGTATCAACACGGTGATTTACTATGCGCCGACCATCTTTACAAAGGCCGGACTCGGCACTTCGGCGTCCGTTCTCGGCACGATGGGCATCGGTGTCTTAAACGTCATCATGTGTATCACCGCCATGATCTTAATTGACCGGATCGGCCGGAAAAAACTGCTGATGTGGGGAAGTGTCGGCATTACCTTGAGCCTGGCGTCACTATCAGCCATTCTCCTTCTGGCCGGCCTGTCAGCTTCAACGGCATGGCTGACCGTGCTGTTTCTCGGCATCTATATCGTTTTCTACCAGGCGACATGGGGTCCCGTCGTGTGGGTTCTGATGCCGGAGCTGTTCCCGTCAAACGCACGCGGAGCCGCAACCGGATTTACGACATTGATTCTGTCGGCAACCAACCTGATCGTTTCACTGGTATTCCCGCTTATGCTGAGCGCCATGGGCATCGGCTGGGTATTCGGAATATTCTCAGTCATTTGCCTCTCATCCTTCTTCTTTGCCGCTTACATCGTTCCCGAAACGAAGGGCAGAAGTTTAGAAGAAATCGAAACGCACTTGAAAAAACGGTTCTCCTTAAAGAAGCGCAGCAAACAAAATCAAATTCTTAAACAGCGCACACTGTAATAAAAAAAGGAATCGCCCCCGCCGGGCGATTCCTTTTTAGCGTCATACCATGACTTTGCAGATGTCATTCGTAAACTCGACCGGATCATGGATCGGCAGCCCTTCAATCAGAAGCGCCTGATTGTACAGCAGGTTTGTGTATAATGCCAGCTTTTCCCGATCTTGTCCGTGCGCGTTCTTTAACGTCTCAAACACTTCGTGGTTCGGGTTGATTTCCAGTACTTTTTCCGCTTTGACCTGCTGGCTGTCAGGCATGGCATTCAACACTTTTTCCATTTCGATCGTCACTTCGCCGTCTGTCGCAAAGCAGACCGGATGAGATTTTAAACGTTTCGATGCTCTGACGTTCTTTACTTTATCCGCAAGAATCTCTTTCATGCTTTCGAACAGGTCTTTATATTCGTTCTCTTCGGCTTCAGTCTGCTTTTCATCTTCGTCACTGTCGATGCCTAAGTCGGCGCTGGATACGGATTTGAACTCTTTTTCCTCATAGCTTGTCAGCATTTTGATCGCGAATTCATCAATATCTTCCGTGAAATATAAAATCTCGTAGCCTTTGTCCGCCACCATTTCGGTTTGCGGCAGCTTTTCAATCCGCTCATATGAATCGCCGGACGCGTAATAGATATATTTTTGATCCTCAGGCATTCTGGACACATATTCGTCCAGAGTGACGAGCTTTTTCTCCTTAGATGAATAGAAGAGAAGCAGATCTTTTAATACGTCTTTATTCGCGCCGAAATCATTATAGACGCCGAATTTCAGCTGTCTGCCGAAAGATTCATAGAAAGATTCGTATTTTTCCCTTTTGTTCTTCAGCAGGCTCTTCAGCTCGGCTTTGATTTTTTTATTGATGTTTTTCGCAATCAGCTTCAGCTGGCGGTCGTGCTGCAGCATCTCTCTGGAAATGTTCAGCGACAGATCCTCAGAATCCACCATGCCTTTTACAAAGCTGAAATGATCCGGAAGCAGGTCGGCGCATTTGTTCATGATCAGCACGCCGTTGGAATACAGCTCCAATCCTTTTTCGAATTCCTTCGTATAATAGTCAAACGGCATGTTTTCCGGAATAAACAAAATCGAATTGTAACGCACCGCTCCATCGACGCTGATATGCACATGGGTCAGCGGTTTATCAAAACCGTAATGCTTCTCGGCGTAAAAAGCCTCGTAATCCTCATCCGTCAGCTCGCTTTTGTTTTTTCTCCAGATCGGCACCATGCTGTTGACCGTCTGTTCTTCCTGAACTTCTTCAAATTCGTTCTCGCTGCCCTCTTTCGGCTTGTTGACCGTCTCTTCCATTTTGATCGGGTAGCGGATAAAATCAGAGTACTTTTTCACGATCGCTTTGATGCGGTAGTTTTCTAAAAACTCATCATAGCTTTCATTTTCTGTGTTTTCTTTTATTTTCAAGGTGATTTCCGTACCGACGGTTTCCTTGTCACACGGCGCGATCGTGTAGCCGGCAGCCCCTTCCGACTCCCACACATACGCCTCGTCACTGCCGAGCGCTTTACTTTTCACCGTGACTTTATCAGCCACCATAAACGCCGCATAAAATCCGACGCCGAACTGGCCGATAATGTCATGGCCGTCTTTCGAGTCATTTTCTTGCTTGAAAGCGAGTGAACCGCTTTTCGCAATCGTGCCGAGATGCTGTTCAAGCTCGTCTTTTGTCATCCCGATACCGGTGTCTGTGACGGTGAGCGTTCTTGCTTCTTTGTCCGCCGTCACTTTTATGTAGTAATTGTCTTGATCAAACGTTAATGAATCATCGGTTAACGCCTTGTAATAGATTTTGTCAATCGCATCGCTCGCGTTGGAAATTAACTCGCGGAGAAAAATTTCCTTCTGCGTGTAAATGGAGTTAATCATCATGTCCAGCAATCGCTTGGATTCTGCTTTAAACTTTTTTTTCCGCACTTCAGATCTCTCCTTTAATTATGCTTTGATGTTATGTAAAATCTTTTCAGCATCTATTTATCATATACAGTGACAATTGTCAACTAGCATTAGCAGATGCATATATTGTAAATTTAACATGTTAATGGATTCATTTCACCCATTTTATCAATAAAAAAGAGAGAATGTTGATCATCCTCTCCTCTCTGCTTCTTTCCGGCGGCCGAATTCCTTCTTCATCCATATGTATGACGGGTAGAAAAACAAACTAAATAAGATAAGAGATCCCAAGTTTCGCAAAGACTCATGCAGAACATTTCTTACAGTGAGAGGAAATGTGATGTCCTGAAATAGAATAGAGATAACGGTGTAAATCACAAATCCCATAGGAACAATGGCATAACAATAAAACGCTATCTCCTTCTTATGCTGTATCTTCAAAATATGCAAACCTCCAATGATGTGTATACATAATATTAACATATTTAATAGGTATTTAGAAACAGACCTCCGTATGTTTATCCCCCTATTCAGCGGGAACAGATATAAAAAAAGGAGGAATCGTAATATGGGAAGATTAACAGACAAAACCGCAATCATCACAGGGGCCGCGACAGGTATCGGACAAGCGACGGCACGGGTTTTCGCCGATGAAGGCGCCCGCGTGATCTGCGGTGACATCAATGAAAGCGAACTGAATGAAACCGTCAGTGCCATCAGAAAAAACGGCGGGGAAGCAGAAGCCTTTCACCTTGATGTATCAGACGAAGAAAACGTAAAGTCTTTTGCGGACGGCATTCAGCGAAAGTACGGAACAATTGATATTCTGTTTAACAATGCCGGTGTTGACCAAGAGGGCGGAAAAGTCCATGAATACCCGGTCGACCTGTTTGACCGGATCATCGCCGTCGATCTGCGCGGCACATTTCTGTGCAGCAAATACCTGATTCCGCTCATGCTCGAAAAAGGAGGCTCCATCATCAACACCTCCTCCATGTCCGGCCGGGCCGCAGACCTTGACCGCTCAGGCTATAACGCCGCAAAAGGCGGAATCACGAACCTGACGAGAGCGATGGCCATTGATTACGCCAGAAGCGGAATCCGCGTCAATTCCTTATCGCCGGGGACGATTGAAACGCCGCTCATTGATAAATTGGCAGGCACGACAGAAGACGAAATGGGCGAAGCGTTCCGTGAAGCCAACAAATGGATCACGCCGCTCGGCCGGCTCGGAAAACCGGAAGAAATGGCAGCCGTCGCGCTCTTCCTCGCTTCAGACGACAGCTCTTACGTCACGGGAGAAGACATCACCGCAGACGGCGGCATCATGGCATACACTTGGCCGGGAAAAATGCTGATTGATAAGAAGTGGAAGGAAGAGACGGAGTGACGGTGAAAAAGAAACAAGCCAGTGCAAAAACACTGGCTGAACAAGCTGAGGGCGGGTTACTTAAACCAGCCCTTTTCCTTTGATCGGGTAATGGCTTCAATTCGATTTTTCACTTCTAATTTATCAAGGATCATCGAAACGTAATTGCGGACTGTGCCGCTTTTAATGCTGAGGGCGCTTGCGATTTCTTTCGTGTTTTTTCCGTCTGCGACAAGCTCGAGCACCTCTTTTTCCCGTTCGGTCAGCGGGTTTTCTTCACTATAGATGTCCTCCATTAATTCAGGTGCGTAGACGCGTCTTCCTTTCATGACGCTGCGGATGGCGCTGACGAGCTCATCGCTCGGGCTGTCCTTGAGCATGTACCCGCTGACGCCTGCTTTTAGCGCCCGCTGAAAATAGCCGGAGCGGGCAAAGGTCGTCAAAATGATGATTTTCACACCGCTGTCCTTGAGTTCTTCTGCCGCTTCAAGGCCTGATTTCCCGGGCATTTCGATATCCATCAGACAGATGTCGGGCGCATGTTTTTCCACGAAATCGATGGCATCCTGGCCGCTTGTGCCTTTGCCGACAACCGTCATATCCTCTTCTAAATTCAACAGCGAACCGAGTGCACCGAGCAGCATTTGCTGATCCTCGGCAATGAAGATGTTGATCATCTGCTACCATCCTTTTCTTTTGATTTTGAATCATTCGGGATTCTCATGGTCAGCTTTGTTCCGGCGGCTGTATCGATGGCTAAACTGCCGTTTGCGAATTCAAGACGTTCCCTCATTCCAAGCAGGCCGTGCCCCTTTGAAAAAAAGCGGTCTTCTTTGCATTGAAAGCTGCCGTCATCTTCTACCGTAATGACAACCTCTTTCCAAAGCTGCTGAATGGTGATGCGGCATACTTTGGCGCCGCTGTGTTTCACGACATTGGTGACGGCTTCTTTAATGCACATGCTGACGATGTTTTCGTTCAGCAAAGAGATATGTTTGGGCGCTTCTTTTTCTTCATACACAAATTCAATTCCTGCCGCTTCAAGAATTTGCCGAACATTGCCGAGCTCATCCTTCAATCGGATGCCTTTCATCGACGAGACAATTTGTCTGACCTCATTTAAGGAGGTGCGGGCCGTCTGCTGAACGCTTTTCAGCTCAGTGCGGGCCTGTTCAGGGTCCTTGTATATCAGCTTTCGGGCGAGGTCGCTTTTCAGTCCGATTAAGGAGAGCTTTTGTCCAAGTGTATCGTGAAGGTCCCGGGCGATGCGCTGCCTTTCTTCCAGCTTCACAAGATCGGCGATTCGCTCATTTGCATATTCTAATTTCTCCTCAAGGCGCTCTCTTGCCTTTCTGCTTCGAATGGTGAGCGGGAGCAGGATGGCACTGATCAGTGTAATGACGATAAACGGAATTTGTGTCAAAAACCACCCTTTTTTCAGAACAAGGCTGAAGTTGACGGCAACCGCCGCACTGATGATATGAATGTAATATAAGATGTAAAAAGGAACTTTGTCTCGGATATGGCCGATGAAGTAGGCGATAAAGAAGGCGAAATAAATATAGCTGAACAGCATAACTGAGCCGGTCGAAATGCCGATCAGAAGAAGCGCCCATAAGTAAAGCGGCCAGCCTTTTGCAACAAATGCAAAGCGGTATGCGCCAAAGAAAACAAGTGTGAAAATGATGCCGGCCACGATGACAAAGGTAGAAGAGCTTTTAAAAATAAAATAAAAAGGCAAGATGAAAAAAATCGTCCATATATAAGGAGAAATCCCATTCAGTTTTTGAAATTTAAAATACTTCTTCATCTTTGTTCCACCTTCTGCTGCTTGTGTCTACCATCACTTTATCAAAACACCGCCTTCATTGCATCCTCACGCATGAAGAGAAGGCCCTTTCTGATAAGAGAAAGAGCCGCGCGCCATATCAGGCATTTTTCTTTAAAGGTTCTTTCGGTACCGGTTGGGGCAGCGGTGTTTTCCGCGCCTCCCGAAAGGTGACAAATTGCTTTTCGTCCTCATCCCACAGACGGAATTTCATGGATTCAAGACTTGTTTTAAGCGTAATGGTCGGTACGTTTTTCAAAGGCTCGTGCCCCTCATGAGCGGCTTCCAGCTTGTAGTTCGGTACTTTCGGGCTTAAGTGGTGGACATGATGGTAACCGATATTGCCCGTCAGCCATTGCAAAAGCTTCGGAAGCTTGTAAAAGGAGCTTCCTTCTACCGCGGCCTGCACATAATCCCAATGCTCATCGGCTTCAAAATAAGAATCCTCAAACGTGTGCTGAACATAAAAGAGCCAGACGCCGATTGACCCCGAAATAAGGAAAATCGGACCCTGAACAAGCAAAAAGTTTTCCCAGCCGACAAGCAGGCACGTCGCAGCAGCCAATAAGACAATCGCCGCGTTCGTGAAATAGGTGTTCCAGCGCTCCTTGCGGCGGGCGCCTTTTACATTGAAACGGTTTTTAATCAGAAATACGTAAATCGGGCCGAGAATAAACATAATAAACGGATTGCGATAAAGTCTGTAGCGTACTTTTGTCCAAGCTGACGCTTCGTTATATTCCTTGACGGTCATCATCCAAATATCGCCGGTGCCCCGTTTATCTAAGTTGCTGCTCGTCGCATGATGAATGGAGTGGCTGCGCTGCCATTGAAGGAACGGAAACAGTGTCAGCACACCTGAAATAAACCCGAACAGCCGGTTCAGCTTCTTTTGTTTGAAAAAGGATTGATGGCAGCAGTCGTGGAAAATAATAAAGATTCTTGTCAAAAATCCCGCTGCTATAACAGTAAAGGCGAGGGTCAGAAGATAGGAGACATTGAGGCTGAAGTAAGCAAGAAACCAAAGGGCAAAAAACGGCACAAACGTGTTGAAAAGCTGAATGACACTATGCTTTGTATCGGCGCCGGAAAATGCGGCAACCTGCTTTTTTAAAGACGCTTGTTTTTGAGTTGCGGCGTGATTGATCATGAATGTCATGTCCCTTCTTTTTCATTATGATCCCAAGTATAACGGGGCGCCAGACGCTTTTGTAGTAGCAGCCATCATGCCTCGAATATGACATTTGTCATGTTTGGCGGCAGAATGCTGATCAGGCATCATATGGAAGGTATCTTTTTTATAAGAGATAAAGCCGGACACTTCATATCGGCACTTCTCAAAGAAAACAGCAAAAAAGAACCCCGCCTGTTTTCGGAGTTCTTTTTCATCATCCTCACAGCAAAATCACCCGATACTTCTTCACATCCAAAAACTGCAGAAACTCCCGGGCCAGCATGTCCGGCGCGTGGTCTTTTCCTTCATGAAGACGATATTGAATCAAGCCGACGAGCATGGACGCGACATAGTATGCATAGAGCTTTTTCCCCGCCTGAATGTGCAGAGGCTGATGAAGATAAAACGATTGCAGCGCTCTGAACATTTCTGGAATGACGTCAGGCACTCCCGAACCCTCTCTCAGAAAATGAACGAGCGGCAGGCCGTCCGACAGTGCCGAAAAGAGACGGACGAGCGCGGCTTCCGCTTCTTCCATGGAGCAATCGGCAGGCTCTCCTTTTACCGTCAATAATCCGATCAGATCCCGGCATGATTGATGGATGATCGTTTTCAGCAATGCTTCTTTGTTGGCGTAATGGTCATAAAAAGTGGCACGGCGGAGGTTGCTTTGACGGGCAATATCGGAAATCGTAATCGCCGCGTACTCTTTTTTTTCCGCCATTAAGCCGATCATGGCTTCTTGCAAGGCCTGCCTCGTCCGGGTCACCCGGCGGTCGGCGGGCTTTTTTTCTTCTTGTTCCGGCACCCGGCGGCCAAACAGCCAGTAAAATCGTTTTTGAGAAATTAAATCCCACACCTGTCCGCTGATCGCTTCCGGGGATGCCCCGGGCTCCTCATTCAGCCAGTACAACACAATGGCATACGTGTATAAAGCGCGGTAATGAATGTACATATCCTGTTCAGTCGGTGAGAAATCCGCATTGACCGGTGACAGCAGCACATCATGCCGGAACACATCTTTTAAAAAAGCATGAAAGTGAAAATACGGCATTTTATGACGGTCCATCATCGTTTGAAAAAACTCCCGGTGCCGGTCAACAAAAGACAGGGTCGGATGCACTTTTTGCCATCCGCCATGTAAATGAAGCACATCTTTATTCTTCAGCGAATCATACAGCGCTTCGCTCAGCCCGTCTTTCATTTCTTCCTCTATATCCTCTAAAATCGCATATTTATCCTCGTAATAAAGGTACAGTGTCCCCCGGCTCACATGCGACCGTTCGGCAATGTCCTTCATGGTCACACGGCGGATATCCCGCTCTCCAAGCATGGCCAAAAGCGCTTGTTTGATGTCAGTTGTCACAGAATCCGGCATAAGAGACACTCCTTTCATTAGACAGATCACCGCAATATGTACGGTAACGTATAGATGTGTTTACGCTGTCTTTGCCCCAAAAACACATCACATTATAATAGGCCCTGAAGAAACAAAAAAGCAACCAGAGGAGGAAGACCGATGGATCAGCATATAAAAGCAGACATCAAACGCGTCTTTGAGCTTCAGAAAAAAAATCAAAAAACGCTGCGTGCTTCAACAGCCGGGCAGCGCAGAGAAAAGCTTCAGCGCTTTTTAGATGCCGTCACCGCACATGAAGAAGAAATCATCGAGGCGATCAGACGGGACGTCCGCAAGCCTTATCATGAGGTGAAAAGAGCGGAAACGCAGGGAACGATCAAGGCGATTAAAGATAATATGAACAATCTCGACACCTGGATGGCGCCGAAACGCGTCGGCTCATCCGTCAGCCCCGACGCTGACGGCGTATTAATGTACGAGCCAAAAGGCGTCACCTTAATTCTCGGCCCATGGAATTATCCGTTTATGCTGACGATGGCTCCGCTTGCGGCTGCCATTGCGGCCGGCAACAGCGCGATTGTGAAGCTGTCCGATTTTACGATGGAGACGAGCCATATCGCCGCGACAGTTATTCGCGAGGCATTTCAAGAAGAAGAAGTCGCCATTTTTGAAGGTGAGGTCGATGTCGCCACAGAACTGCTCGACCAGCCGTTTGACCACATTTTCTTCACCGGAAGCACGAATGTCGGTAAAATCGTCATGACGGCAGCGGCGAAGCACTTGTCGTCCGTCACGCTTGAGCTTGGCGGAAAGAGTCCGACGATCATCGACAGCGGCTATGATTTGATGGACGCGGCGAAAAAAATCGCCGTCGGCAAATTTGTCAATGCGGGGCAAACATGTATCGCACCTGACTATCTCCTTATGAAGAAAGAAGTGCAGAGCACCTTTACAGATCTCCTGCAAACCATTGTCAATGCAGGTTTTATGGAGGATGATCATACGGTTGACCGCAACAAATTCACGCAGATTGTCAACGACCGCAACTTTAACCGTGTCAAAGCCCTGTATGATGATGCCATTGAAAAAGGGGCGAAAACGGCGTTCGGCGGCGTATTCGATGCGCATGACCGCACGATTTCTCCGACCGTGCTGACAAACGTCACGCCTGATATGAAGATCATGCAGGAAGAAATCTTCGCACCGATTCTGCCGATTATGAATTACGAAGATATCAGTGAAGCCGTTGATTACATCACTGAACGGGACAAGCCCCTTGCCTTGTATGTATTCAGCCATAATCAGGAGCTGATCGATTATGTTCTGCAGCATACGACGTCCGGCAATGCTTCTGTCAATGATGTCGTCGTTCATTTCACTGACGTCAACCTTCCGTTCGGCGGTGTCAATACGAGCGGGATCGGTTCATATCACGGTGTGTACGGCTTTAAAGAATTTTCTCATGAAAAAGGCGTATTTATTCAAGCCTCTAAATAAAAAAAGAATCCGCGCAGACGACGCGGATTCTTTTTTATTATTTTTTTGCTCCGAATGCGAGCAGTTTCGTATAAGTGCCGACATAGAGCGTGCCGTCTTCAGCCAGAACCGGGGAGGAAATGACATTGCTGTCTGTTTGATAGCGCCATTTTTCATTACCGTCAGCGTCAACCGCATAGACGTTTTTATCGTCAGAACCGAAGTACACATTGCCGTCCGCATCAATCAGCGGCGCCGTTCTCACAGGCCCGTCCGTATAGAAAGACCAGTTCATATTGCCGGTTTTGCTGATGGAAAACAGCTCGCCGCTTCCGGAACCGATATACACATTGCCGTTATGGTCGATCGCTAATGAAGAGCTGGAGAAACCGTTTAACGGGAACGTCCACTTTACAGCACCTGTTGATGTATAGGCGTATAAGTTGCCGTCCTGGTTTCCGGCGTAAACGGTGCCGTCTCTATCAATAACCGGATAGCCTTTAAACCCGTTGGACGTCGTTTTTGACCATTTCACTTGGCCCGTTCCGGAATTGATCGCGTAAAAGATATTATTGTACGTTGCCGTATACAGCGTGCCGTTTGACGCTAACACGGGAGCGGAGCCGACCACGCCGTTTGTTTTAAACTTCCACTTTTGCGTCCATGTCGAAGGCGACGTCGGTTTAATCGCATAGATATAGTTATCCAGCGTCGACACATACAGCGTGCCGTCAGAGCCGATAGCCGCATCGGAACTAGGCGCTCCGCTCAGCGGAACCGATGTTAAAATGTTTCCGGTTTCTTTGTCGATGAAATATAGTTTTTTATCGTGAGAAGGAAGATAAATGACACCGTTTGTTCCGAGCACCGGAGTCAGCGTATAGGTCGTCCCGAGGTTTTCCGTCACCCATTTCACAGTACCGTCCGGATGATACGCCGTCAGCTTCCCGTCTTTTGATTGAATAAATACGGTGCCGTCCCCGTCAACCGCGGCTCCCGCACCGTTTTGAGGATTGGCCGGAACATTCTTTTCCCATTTTAATGCGCCATCGGCAGTGCTTGTAAACCGGCTTTCTCTTGACCAGTTGAACATCGTCGGAGACATCGCCTGCGCGTCATACCGTCCCGCCAAGAAACCGGATGCCGCATGATTTTGTTTAAATACCGTTTCCGCAGCTTGAGCAGCCGCCGGATGCAGCCATTTTGCCCCCGGCAGATCAGAAACCGCTCCCACAGATAAAGCCGCAGCAACCGCAGCGCCGGCCGCCAATGTTTTCATTCGCAATGAAGCTGTCTTTTTTTTCAATGTCAGTTCCTCCCGTTTCTATTAAAAGCTGCTATATCACTTTGATCATACCATAATTAACCTATGAAATATTTGTATTTTCGGCAGATTTATAGAACAAATGTCACATAGCCTGCTGATGCTTCGGGGATGATCGAAACGCGGCAATATACCACACCACATTGACGATAAAAGCCGCGCCTGACCAAATGAAAAGACCGTAATAAAGAGACAGCTCCTGCCCTAAGGAAATTGCGGTCAATAACGTCACCAACAAGACAGCCGCGCAAATGATAAACCCGATTCCGCAAAAAACGGCCATGATAATTTTCATGACACGAATACCGAGAATATACATAATGAGCGGGACCGCATATATAACAAGGATCTGGCCGACGGCGGCCCACATGCCCGCGGAATTAAAACGATTCGCGTTCGGCCCCGTTTCCGCAAGCGGAGAAAGCGAGACGAGGACCGGCAATAAACAAAACAGCAGAGCGGAAAGCAAGGTCACCGCAACCGTACCTTTTTTCTTTTGATTCATGTGAATATCCTCCTGACAATAACCCGGCTTTTTTACCGGTAATCTGATAATATGTTATATTTTAGCACGATTTTTACTTAATTTGAGAATGTTTTGTCAAAAACGAATTTACAAATCCAGAAAAATAGATATAATAAACGTTATGGAACCGATATTGATTCATAAAGCGTTATCTAACAAAACACGAAGTGATATTATGACGTGGCTTAAACACCCGGAGGACCATTTTGATGAAAGACCTTATCTTGATCAGGGACTCAGCTTCCGCACCGGAATTTGCGTCGGTGATATTCAGGCAAAGTCGGGGCTTGCGCAGTCCGTCATCTCCAGCTATCTGCTGACCATGCAAAAAGCCGGCCTGCTGGAATCCGAACGAATCGGAAAATGGACCTATTACAGAAGGAATGAAAAACAAATTAAAGCCTTTGCTGACTATGTTCAGCACCAGCTATAACCATGAAAGGAGGTTTTTTTTGTTCTAACATATCTATTTTTCTGTATATGTAGTTATAAAAGGAGGCATACATAACAATGAAAAAAAGCAGCTCCATCTTCATTCTGTTTTTGGCATTAGGGGTTTTCGGAATTATCACGACTGAAATGGGCATTATCGGCGTTCTTCCGCAAGTGGCGGACAGATTTCATATTTCTGCTTCAAAAGCGGGGTGGCTTGTCAGTATTTTCGCGTTCATCGTCGCTGTGTCGGGACCGTTTTTAACCTTGCTTGCTTCAGGTATAAACCGGAAATACATTCTGCTTTTGGCGGTGCTGATGTTTGCCGTTTCAAATGCGGTCTACGCGTATACGGCGCATTTCAGTGTCATGCTGGCGTTTCGGATCATTCCGGCTTTATGCCACCCGGTGTTCTTTTCTGTAGCGCTTGCGGCCGCGGCCCGGCTTGTCCCCGCCGGCCAATCCGGAAAAGCCGTAACGAAAGTCTTTTCAGGCATCACCGCCGGCTTTGCGTTCGGCGTGCCTTTCACGTCTTATCTGGCGGATCGTCTCTCCCTTGAATCAGCATTCCTATTCGGCGCTATCATCAGTCTCATCGCATTCACGGGCATTCTTCTCTTTTTGCCATCCATGCCGGTCACAGAAAACATGTCTTTCAGAAGCCAGCTCGGCATCCTTCGCAAGCCGGTCTTGTGGCTTAATATCGCTGCCGTCACCTGTCTCTTTGCGGCCATGTTTTCTGTCTACAGCTATTTTGCGGAGTACCTCGGACGGGTGTCCCATATGAACGGCACATGGGTCAGCTTCATGCTGATGAGCTTCGGAGTGATTATGATAGCCGGGAATTTCGTCTTCGGCGCTTTGTTATATAAAAATATGAAAAAGACCGTCATCCTGTTTCCGCTTCTTTATACAGCCGCCTACTTGCTCATATACGGGTTTGGGACGTCTTTCGCGCCGATGGCCGTCCTCGTCTTCGTATGGGGCGCCGTTCATTCCGGCGGGCTCATTGTCAGCCAGACATGGCTTACTGCGGAAGCAAAGGAGGCCCCCGAATTCGGCAACAGCCTGTTTGTCTCTTTTTCCAACCTCGGCATCACCATCGGAACGGCGGCGGGCGGCTGGTTTATTTCCCATTTGGGAATCCATCAGCTGATGTGGTGCGGCATCATGTTTGCCCTTCTGGCTTTCGGACTGATCATGGGACGCTTGGCATGGGGAAAGAGGCTGCTCGCAGAAGCTTAAGCTCCGTTGCAAAATCCGGAATGATTACGTATAATATTCCAGATTAAAGCAAGGGAGAGAAAAAGATACATGGAAAGACCGGCAGGATTTTGGATTCGGTTTCTGGCTTACGTCATTGATCAAATCATCATAGGAATTCCGATTTTTATCATTCAATTTATGGTCTCTTTTTTATTTGCGGCAGGCGTTGCGGCGGCTGACCCCTTCATGACCGAAAATCAGTTTAACATCTCTTTTCTGGTGTTCGGCGTCATCCCGATTCTTGCGAGCTCTTTTGTGATCAGTATCTTATATTTCAGCCTGCTCACGGCCTCAAAGATGCAGGGGACACTGGGAAAAGCATTGCTAGGCCTTAAGGTCGTCAATGAAGATGGCGGACGCATTTCCATCGGCCAGGCCTTCGGACGCGCTTTCGCATATATCATATCTAAGCTCATTCTTTATATCGGATTCATCATGGGCGCCTTCGGAGAGAAAAAAACGCTGCACGACATCATGTGCAGCACCCGTGTTGTCTATAAATAATGACCTCAAGTCCGGGCCTTTTGAGCCCGGGCTTTTTTATGACGGCTGTGCCCGCCTGATGTCAATGCCGCCCTTTCCGTCAGCCTCAATGCGGATCGTCCCGTTCACAATAACAGACAGCGGATGGAACTCCGCATGCTGATCAGAAAAAATCCAGCGGCGGCCGCTCGGCCCTAAAAGCAAAAACGCCCCGTCATTGTAATCACCCATAAAATGAAACCCGTTTTCACTAAGAGGCGCATGCTTTCTCACCGGAATGCCGAAACGCTGCAGCTCCCTCCCGGTTGATACGACCTCGGCAGCCGTCAGATTCACCTCACCGATATTCAGAATGGACTCAATCGAAAAACGTTCCGCGCTTGGCGGCGATGTGTCTCTCGCGATGAATTCCGCCAGATTGTTGGACGGATCTTTGAAATAAAAGGAACGCGCCTGAATATGAGAGAAATACACCTCATCCTCCCCATCTTCCGTTTGAAAAACGACTTTATCCTTTATCCACGCCTTCGCCTCATCAAAACGATTATTCGGAATGTTAAACGCAAAATGATACGTCGGTTGAGAGTGAGAATCGGCGCGCCTGAATTCCAACTCACTTTCTCCCGCCTTGATGGTAAACGAATCACCGGACTCATCAATTAAAGGAAAACCTAACACCCGTTCATAGAAGTGTTTCGTCTCCTCCAACGCACAACTGTACAAAGTAATGTTATTTATTTGCATGATCATACCCCCTTTGGTTTATACTGCCATATAGAAGGGTTGATTCCTACTGTTTCGATTCACCAATTGAGAATCCCCCTTTCGCCCGGCGCTAAACATGACAAACAGCGCCAAACCGCTTATACCAGGCGTTTTTTAACGTCTGAAGCAAAAAAAGCAGAAAATAATACCCCATATAGCTTGACAAAAAATAAATGTTATTTAATAATCTATATATAATTAGAATTATTATTGAAAGATAAAGTGAATGCTTTGTCTTTTTAATATATTTCAAATCACATTTCAGGAGGAAGATATTATGTCTTTAATCGGAAAAGAAGTACTGCCATTCGAAGCAAAAGCTTTCAAAAACGGTGAATTCATCGATGTAACAAACGAAGATTTGAAAGGTCAATGGAGCGTTTTCTGCTTCTACCCAGCGGATTTCTCTTTCGTTTGCCCGACTGAACTTGAAGATCTTCAAGGACAATACGCTGCACTGAAAGAATTAGGTGTTGAAGTATACTCTGTTTCTACAGATACTCACTTCGTACACAAAGGCTGGCATGACAGCTCTGAAAAAATCGGCAAAATCACTTACGCAATGATCGGTGACCCATCTCAAACGATCTCCCGCAACTTCGACGTTCTTGACGAAGAAACTGGTCTTGCTGACCGCGGAACATTCATCATCGATCCTGATGGCGTCATCCAAACAGTTGAAATCAATGCAGGCGGTATCGGCCGTGACGCAAGCAACCTTGTAAACAAAGTAAAAGCAGCTCAATACGTTCGTCAAAACCCAGGTGAAGTCTGCCCGGCTAAATGGGAAGAAGGCGGCGAAACACTTACACCTAGCCTTGATTTGGTAGGTAAAATCTAAGGAGTGCATTCCATTGGTACTTGACGCAAATATCAAAGCACAATTAAATCAATACATGCAGCTAATTGAGAACGACATTGTTCTCAAAGTAAGCGCCGGTGACGATGACACTTCTAAGGACATGCTGGCTCTCGTTGACGAGCTGGCTTCCATGTCATCTAAAATTTCAGTTGAAAAAACTGAATTAAACAGAACACCGAGTTTCAGCGTTAATCGTACCGGAGAAGACACAGGCGTTACATTCGCCGGTGTTCCTCTCGGCCACGAATTTACATCATTAGTGCTGGCATTGCTTCAAGTCAGCGGCAGAGCGCCTAAGGCTGATCAAAAGGTCATTGACCAGATTAAGAACATCAGCGGAGAATACCGCTTTGAGTCTTATATCAGCCTGACGTGCCACAACTGCCCTGATGTCGTCCAAGCATTAAACATGATGAGCGTGCTCAACCCGAATATCACACATACAATGATTGACGGCGCGGCATTCAAAGAAGAAGTAGAAAGCAAAAACATTATGGCTGTTCCGACTGTTTTCTTAAACGGTGAATCTTTCGGAAGCGGCCGTATGACCATCGAAGAGATTCTCGCGAAAATGGGCAGCGGCGCAGATGCGTCTGAGTTTGCCGACAAAGAGCCATTTGACGTTCTTGTTGTCGGCGGCGGACCTGCCGGCGCAAGCGCGGCGATCTACACGGCGCGTAAAGGCATCCGCACCGGTGTCGTCGCTGAACGCTTCGGCGGCCAGGTACTCGACACCATGAGCATCGAGAACTTCATCAGCGTCAAAGCGACTGAAGGACCGAAGCTCGCCGCAAGCCTTGAAGAGCACGTGAAAGATTATGATATTGACGTCATGAACCTTCAGCGTGCGAAACGCCTTGAGAAAAAAGACCTCTTCGAACTTGAACTTGAAAACGGCGCTGTACTGAAAAGTAAAACAGTGATCCTTTCAACAGGTGCCCGCTGGCGCAATGTCAACGTACCTGGTGAGCAAGAGTTCAAAAACAAAGGTGTTGCATACTGCCCGCACTGTGACGGACCATTGTTTGAAGGCAAAGACGTAGCGGTTATCGGCGGCGGAAACTCCGGAATCGAAGCGGCGATTGACCTTGCAGGTATCGTCAATCACGTGACTGTGCTGGAATTCGCGCCTGAACTGAAAGCAGACGAAGTCCTGCAAAAACGTCTTTACAGCCTGCCAAACGTCACTGTGCACAAAAATGCACAAACGAAAGAAATCACTGGCGATCAAAACGTAAACGGCATTACGTTCGTTGACCGTGAAACAGGCGAAGAAAAACACGTTGAACTTCAAGGTGTATTCGTCCAAATCGGTCTCGTGCCTAATACAGAATGGTTAGACGAAACTGTCGAACGCAACCGCATCGGCGAAATCATCGTCGATAAGAGCGGCGCGACAAGCGTTCCCGGCCTATTTGCCGCAGGGGACTGCACAGACGGCCCGTACAACCAAATCATTATCTCCATGGGATCAGGTGCAACTGCCGCTTTAGGCGCATTTGATTATTTGATCCGGAATTAATGTGAAAGCCGCCATTCATATGGCGGCTTTTTTAAATATGAATTAAGAAGGCAGTATCTCCTCTAAACAATCCTCCCTGATTTTATAAGATTTTGGCCTTCTGCTTACCAGCTCAACAAATCCTTGCTGTTCTAAATAATCCATTACTCTGTTAATTTTATGTCTCGATTTATTTGAGAGCTCCATTAAATCTTGCACCGACAGCGTAACCTGATCATTTACAAATACATTAATCGTGATAATGATATTAAAAATATCACGTTCATCTTTATAATCAGCCCATTGATCGCTATCAATATAGTTCCTAATTCGTTTCAGTTTCATTAAATTAAATTCAAGATCCTCAATAATCCCTTTTTGTCCTGACAGAAGCAATTCCAGCATATCCATTAAATAAAAAGTCAGCTCTCCCCGGTTTAAAGGTGCGGGAATTTCCTCTAATGCCTTATAATACTTATCTTTGTTCTTATTAACTGCGTAAGAAAAAGTGATGGCTGAATATTTTTCTAAGTATCGGGACAAATAACTCCCAACGATAAGGCGTCCTGTTCTTCCATTGCCGTCATAAAAAGGATGAATGTATTCATAGTAGTAATGAGCTGTCATGTAACGATACAGCTGGGGATGTGTTTCATCATGAAGATAAGCAATTAAAGCCTCAAGCGCTTCTGTTATCTTCTGTTCAGAATTAACGCCGATATGGGTGGTCATGTTCCCATCGTTCACTTCAACATAGCCTTTTCTGAATAGCTCACCATCCGGCGCATCTTCTGCTCCGATTTCATCTGCGACCAGCTCGTCATATAATTCCCTAAAGTCATGAATGCTTGTAAACGACGGAATTCGGTCTATAAATTGATATGTTTTCATCAATCCGACAAACCGCTTATGTGAGGGCTCGGATTGTTCTAACGCTTTAAGAGCCTCTTTCAATTCTTTTTTTGTACTGCGGATTCCTTCAATTTCATTATTACTCTGTGCTTCATTAATAATTAATTTATCAAAATAAGGTTTGACGGCAAATTCGGGGAGCTGACTGATAAGGGATGAAATTTTGGAACTGTTTAACAACACTTCATTATTCAGCTTCATGAGTTTATGTGTATTCACATAGAATAACTCAAATGAATCGCCCGTGGGTCGGCCTTTTCGGAACCCCCGTATGTTTAATGATGTTGAATAACTGCCATAGCTGCTTGTTCTCTTTTTACATTCTTTCTCATATGAATCAGCACCCATTTTATAAAAAAGCTTAGATAACTTCTCATACTTCATATTATCACCTCGCTTAATTTAAAATTATACACTTTTTTAAAATTATACAATCATTATAGCCTGATTTCTAACAAATATTCCCGCTTTCCAATCAAAACAAAAAACGGCATACTGCATGGCAGTACACCGTCTGAAGCAATTCAATCTGTCTTTCTCCTTCTCGCCCGATAGATAAGAAATAATCCAATAAACCACAGCGGCGTCAGCAGCAAAGCCGGGCGCGTTGCATCCGCAAACAGCATAATCACCAGAATGACGGCAAACAGCGCCAGCACGGCGTAATTGATAAACGGCGCAAACGGCGCCTTGAAAGACGAGCTTGCGTGTAAGTCCGGACGGGTTTTCCTGTATCTGATATGACAGACAAGAATCACGCCCCACACCCAAATGAAACAAATCGCGCTGATGGTTGTCACGATGCCAAAGGCCGCTTCCGGTATCAATTTGCTTAAAAGAGCGCCCGCTGACAGCACAATAACCGATATCCATAATGCGCGGCTCGGCACATGATTTTTATTCAGCTTCGCAAAACTTGCAGGCGCTTGTTTCGTTTTGCTTAAGTTATACAAAATCCGGCTTGTTGAAAACATCCCGCTGTTACAAGCAGAAGCAGCAGACGTTAATACGACAAAATTAATGATTCCCGCGGCTAACGGGATGCCGACCAGACTGAAGGTCTTCACAAAAGGACTTTCCGCCGCATTCAGCTGCATCCACGGGTTAATACATAAAAGAATGAGCAATGCCCCGACGTAGAAAAATAAAATCCGCAATGGAATTTTATTGATAGCGGACGGAATATTTTTTTTCGGATTTGACGTTTCCGCCGCCGACACACCCACTAATTCCACACCGACATAGGCGAAGATCACCATCTGGAACGAAAGCAAAAAGCCTGAAAATCCGTTCGGAAACAAGCCGCCGTGCTCCCACAGATTCGCCGCTGAAACCGTTCCGGTATGCGTTTTGAACCCAATCACCAGCAGAACCACACCGATGACAATTAACGCGAGAATCGTGACTACCTTAATTAAGGCGAACCAAAACTCCAATTCTCCAAAAATCTTAACCGTTAACAGATTAAGCCCTAATAAAATGAGCAAACAGATAAGTGCCGGAATCCACTGCGGAATATCAAACCAATATTTCACATACACACCGACGGCGATCACATCCGCCATAGCCGTCATAATCCAGCAAAACCAGTAGGTCCAGCCGGTGACAAACGCTGCACGCGGCCCTAAATACGCCTCGGCAATATCCGTTAATGATTGGTAGCCCGCTTTAGATAACAGCAGTTCTCCCAGCGCCCGCATGACGAAAAAAAGCGCAATTCCTACAATAAAATACGCAAAGATGATAGAAGGACCCGCCAGCTGAATCGCCTTACCGGACCCTAAAAACAATCCGGTGCCGATCGTGCCGCCAATGGCGATCAGCTGCACGTGCCGATTCGATAAGTCCCTCTTTAGCTCTCGCTGCTCCACATCTGACTCCTCCTTACCTCTCTAGTGAACGACGAGCAAAAAAAGCCAATAAAAAAAGAGATTGGATGCCCTCCAATCTCATGGTCATAAGAATATCAAATTATATTTGCGCCGCTGACAATCAACAGCATGACAAATACATATTCGGTACTCTTCTGTCCTTTTGCCTGAGATTGTGAACCCTTCGGCGCCGCGGAAAACCCGCGGTCTCTCCAGAAGCCGCTCCTGCTGTAGTGCGACCCACAGCAATCATAGCCTGCTACGTATTGAGTTTCTGATAGGAATACCTATCAGCTAACTTTTTATTTTAATGGAAGTTGAATTCATTGTCAATAGGGGGATGAGCTCACGGCGTTATCCCGGTCCAATTTTCGATGCCTGAAGCGCCGTATTTTCCGTTTTCATTGTCTCAAAAAGGTGTTATGCGGTACTATCATATAAGGTCTAATAATGTAAACATTATGTCATACTTTAAATTCACCTTATCATACAATTGCTCGTAAATAAAAAGGGGATGGACGAGATTGGAAACGAAATATTTAGATCTGCTCGCACAAAAATACGATTGTGAAGAAAAAGTGGTCACGGAAATCATTAATCTGAAAGCGATACTGAACCTGCCGAAAGGAACCGAGCATTTCGTCAGTGATCTGCACGGGGAGTATCAGGCATTCCAGCACGTGCTGCGGAACGGTTCAGGAAGGGTAAAAGAGAAGATCCGCGATATTTTCAGCGGTGTCATTTACGATAGAGAAATTGATGAGCTGGCGGCTTTGGTCTATTATCCTGAGGACAAACTGAAACTGATCAAACATGACTTTGATACGAAAGAGGCATTAAACGAGTGGTATAAAGAAACGATTCATCGGATGATTAAGCTCGTTTCTTATTGTTCTTCCAAGTACACCCGCTCCAAATTGCGCAAAGCGCTGCCCGCCCAATTTGCTTATATTTCCGAAGAGCTTCTGTACAAAACAGAACAAGCCGCCAACAAGGAACAATACTATTCCGAAATCATAGAACAGATCATTGCGCTCGGCCAGGCCGATAAGCTGATCACCGGCCTTGCCTACAGCACGCAGCGATTGGTGGTCGACCATCTGCATGTTGTCGGCGATATTTACGACCGCGGACCGCAGCCGGATAAAATCATGGAAGAGCTGATCAACTATCATTCAGTGGATATTCAATGGGGGAATCACGATGTTCTCTGGATAGGCGCTTATTCCGGCTCAAAAGTATGCCTGGCAAACATTATCCGCATCTGTGCCCGCTATGACAATCTGGATATTATTGAAGACGTTTACGGCATCAATCTGAGACCGCTATTGAACCTTGCCGAAAAATATTACGATGATAACCCGTCTTTCCGCCCGAAAGCGGACGAAAACAGACCGGAAGATGAGATTAAACAAATCACAAAAATTCATCAGGCGATCGCGATGATCCAATTCAAGCTTGAGAGCCCGATTATTAAGAGACGGCCGAACTTTAATATGGAGGAACGGCTGTTACTGGAAAAGATCGATTATGACCGCAATGAAATCACGCTGAACGGAAAAACATATCAACTGGAAAACACCTGCTTTGCGACGGTGAATCCTAAACAGCCTGACGAGCTGTTAGAAGAAGAAGCGGAAGTCATGGACAAGCTGCTGTTCTCTGTTCAGAACTCCGAAAAGCTGGGCCGCCATATGAATTTTATGATGAAAAAAGGCAGCCTTTATTTAAAATATAACGGCAACCTGCTGATTCACGGCTGTATTCCCGTCGATGAAAACGGCAGCATGGAAACGATGATGATAGAGGATAAAGCTTATGCGGGCCGTGAGCTGCTCGATGTATTTGAACGGTTCTTACGAGAAGCCTTCGCCCATCCGGAAGAAACCGATGATCTGGCGACAGATATGACGTGGTACTTATGGACAGGCGAATACTCTTCCCTCTTCGGAAAACGCGCCATGACAACCTTTGAGCGATACTTCATTAAAGAGAAGGAAACGCATAAAGAAAAGAAAAATCCGTATTACTATTTGCGTGAAGACGAAGCAGCCTGCCGAAACATCCTGAAGGAATTCGGCCTCAACCCGGATCACGGCCATATCATCAACGGCCATACACCGGTAAAAGAAATCGAAGGCGAAGATCCGATCAAGGCAAACGGAAAAATGATCGTCATCGACGGCGGCTTCTCCAAAGCCTACCAATCCACAACAGGCATCGCCGGCTACACACTCTTATACAACTCTTACGGCATGCAGCTCGTCGCCCATAAACACTTTAACTCCAAGGCCGAAGTGCTGAGCACCGGAACCGACGTCTTAACAGTGAAACGATTAGTCGACAAAGAGCTGGAGCGGAAGAAAGTAAAAGAAACAAACGTCGGTGAAGAATTGATGAAAGAAGTGGCGATTTTGGAGAAGCTGCGGGAGTATCGGTATATGAAGTGAAGAATATGGAGTTCAGAGATGATTCTCTGGGCTCTTTTTTTTACGGTTACGGACTAATGAGTCCCTTTCCCTGTATGTAAAACGGATTTAACCGCTTCTTCAATCTCCCTATAACCGGTACATCTGCAAATATTGGACTCCAGCCAATTTTTAATCGTGTCATCACTTGCATTCGGCTCAGTATTCACTAAAGCATGACAATTCATGAGAAAACCCGGTGTGCAATAACCGCATTGAAACGCGAATTTTTCAATAAAGGCCTTTTGAATCGGCGTATTGATCAGTCCTTCAATTGTCGTAATATCCTTTCCTTCCCCTTCTGCCGCAAGCATTAAGCAAGATTTCATCGGCACCCCGTCCGTTAATACCGTACAGGCGCCGCAATCCCCATTTAAGCAGCCCGGCTTTGCACCAGTTAATCCGAGACGAAGACGAAGAGCAAATAACAAAGTATCAGCCGGTCTGACCGTAATCTGTCTTTCCTCGCCATTTACTTTCAACGTAATAGGATCAGACATTTGGACCTCCTTCTAATTCCCGTAAGGCATCTAAAATTGTATGTTGCAAGACAAATATTCGGTATTCACTTGAGCCTTCTGCATCATCAAGAACAGGTTTGGGTACATATTGTAAAGACCTGCGTACTCTTTCTTCGGCTGATCGGCTTTTATCGTTAAGCACAGCCTCCATTTCAGCAGAACGAAACGGAAATGGACATACGCCGCTGAAGGCCATTCTGATCTCATCATCTTTTTTCAGCGCACAGACTGTCACCAATGGATACCCGACATTCCACTGCTGTCTTCTTTTGATACTGACAAATGGCAGGTCAACGTACGCTCGATCGACAACGACATGAAATAAAAAATCTCCTTTTTGCAATTGTATTTCCTTGTTAAATACTTTATTTATGGGACGGTAATGAATCCCCGCTCTCCCTGCAATCCCTATCAAACTATCGGAAATTAACAACGGCAGCACGGCCTCACGGTAATAGATGCCCCCGCAAATGTTTCCGCCCAGGCTGATCTTATTTCGAGTCGTCCGATCGGCTATTTCACTGACTGTTTTACTTAATAGCGGAAATGGATTTTCTTCCTCCAGTTTCGTTAATGACACGCCCGCTCCGATCACCAGATCATGTTCATAAAAGCGGATGGTTTGAAATCCCGGAAGCGCGTTCATATCTATCACCGCATCCGTATAGATGATATTCACCCTTCCTAACGTGATAATTTCCGTGCCGCCGGAATAATACATTGGTGTTTTCTTTTCGGCCGCAAGCGAGTGAAACAGGCGGGTTGTTTCTTGAATGGTCTTCGGTTTAAAATAGTCAAAATCAAACGGTATCATCTTTCCACCCCTCTTGCGTCCTCCATAATTGTTCGGGAATGAGAGGAAGTTGATTCAATTGGACACCTAAAGCGGCGGACAGGCAATTTCCCAATGCTGCCGGCATCCCCAACAGTCCGTGTTCCCCGCCGCCGCGCGCCCCATAAGGCGCAATCACATGCGGGGTTTCAACAAATTCAATGATATATTCAGGCTGCTCTCCATAGTGAAGGGGGCGGTATGTTCTAAGCTGAGGATTTAATACTCTTCCATATGAATCAAAGACAAAGGTCTCTCTTCCTCCAAATGCAATTCCCATACTCATCGCCCCCATCACTTGGCCCCTTGCCGCTTTTTCATTCAGTACAGTTCCCATATCCACAACAGAATAGGCTTTAGTAATTCTGTACGTATAATCCCGTTTATCCAACTCAACTTCAATTCCCTGAGCACCGACAGCCCACTCGGGTCCCGGCTTTCCTCTTCCCGTTTCCCGGTCTAAATTCGTCATCCGGGTTAATGTGTAATTGCCGCTCGCAATGATTTGGCCGCCAATGGTATTTCCATTTGGAAACGTATATCCGTAAGCAATGTCTTTTATTTCAACATGTACAGAAGGATGATCTATAAAATAAACCTTTCCGTCGGCCACTTCCAATTCCTCGACAGGAACCCGCAACACACATGATGCCACGTCCTTAAGCTTTCGAATGGCTTCCTCCGCTGCATTCAGTACGGCATTTCCGGCCATTAACGTCCCTCTGCTCCCCACGGTTTTCCAATGCTCGGGTGTTGTTTGTGTATCTATAAGCATTTTTACATGAATTTTGCTTATATCCATTTTCATTCGTTCCGCCAGGATTTGGGCTAGCACTGTTTTTGTCCCTGTTCCAATTTCTACTACCCCTGACATCAAATTAATGCTTCCATCGGGATTAAAGGTTAAAAGAACCCCGGACGTTGCATTTGTATCAAATGTTGAAGTTTTCCAAATGCAGCTGATTCCCTTCGCCCGTATCTTCCGGCCGTCGATTTCAATTCGCTGTCCCTCGTCCCAATTCATTAATTCCTTCAATCTTTCAATGCATTTCGGCACATTTCCGACCGTGCTTGAATTGAGAAGAACTTGAGTAGGTGTAGTGTCACCGGGACGAATGGCATTTTTATAGCGGAGTTCTAACGGGTCCATGTTCAGCTTTTCCGCCAATACATCCATCGTCCGCTCAAAGGCAAATAACACTTCAGCATGGCTGTAGCCCCTGAATGCACTTGGATATGGATGATTCGTATACATACAATATGAATCACACCGTATATGATCGATAGCGTACGGACCCGTACAATCAACCACCGCAGCCCGGCTGATGTCCACTCCTTTATCAGAATACGCTCCGCCATCAAATAAAAACTGAATGTCTGCCGCCTTTAAGATTCCATCCTTTGCAGCCCCTAATTTGACAATGGCATCCAATCCTATATGAACGGGAGATGTGATCATATCCTCTTCTCTCGTATTAAATAATTTGACGGGCCGGCCTCCAACCGCTTTTGATGCCAAATAGGCAATCACCTCTAACTGAACGGCCGCTTTTCCCCCGTACGCTCCTCCTACTAAAGGCGTTTTGACGATAACCTTTCCGGGTTCGATTCCAAAATACCACTGCATTAATTTTTTAATGGCAAAAGGAGCTTGAGAAGATGTGGTAATGATAATCTCCTCATCCGCGCGAATTTCAGCAATCGAGCATCTTGTCTCCATCGCAGCGTGATCAGAAGGGTTAAAGGAAATCTGGAATTCTGCTGTCACATCACTTTCCCTAAACCCGTCTTCAATATTTCCTTTTCTAACCTTATCCAGGTTTGCGATATTTGTCTTCGGAACCGGGAATACACCTTTTGTCTTCTCATAGCGGTCCGCATTTTCATGGACGAGTGGCGCATCCTTTTGAAAGGCCTCACGGGGGGAATTGACGACGGGAAGAGGTTTATAAGATACTTTGATGGCATCCGCTGCCTTTTTAGCTGTAATTGGATTTTCCGCAACAACAACAGCAACCGGCTCACCATGGTATCTGACCCTTTTATAAGCAATCGGCGATCTGTCTTTAATTTCCTCACCTGCAAGCGGAAAAGGTTCATCCCCCAATATCGCTCTCACGCCGGGAATCTTCCAAGCTTCTGAAAAGTCCATAGACACAATATCGGCATGCGCATATGGACTGGTCAGCATTTTTGCGTGTAATGTGCCTGTTTCTTGAAAATCATCCGTATATTTCGCTTTACCCGTCACTTTTTCAAAGGCCTCTTTCCGAATGACACTCTTCCCGATATACTCCAACTCATTCACTCCCCGAATTTATTCAGCAGCAGCGTATAATCTTCAGCTGTATCGACGTCATAAAAAAGCAAAGGGTCTTGAAAGCTGATCATTTTTCCCGTCTTGATCATACTTTCACGGATCACATGCCGGGCGCCCTGATCTCCCTTTAACTGATGCAATACCGGAAAACATTGATTGGAGAATAAAATGGGGGGCATAGGAAGATGTTGATTTTCAGCGGCGATAAATGAATAACGGCGCTCCTTTTGATAGGAATCAATTAACGTATTGATAATATCTGCGGTGACAAACGGCTGATCTGCAAGGAGAATGATAACGGCGTCAGCCTCATACTCTGCCGCTTTTTTTACACCGCATTTTATAGAATGGCTTTGGCCCTTACCCGCTTGCTCACATTCTGCCTGGCTCCACTTGCTTGATATGGGGTCTAAAAAGAAAAAATCCGAAAGCCAATGCAGTGAATCTCCCTTTCTCGTAATAACAAAAATATGATCTACTTCAGATAACAAGGCATTTTTAAGAGCCATACTTCCGAGGGAGACGCCATTGAGAAATAAACTTCGCTTATCCGTCCCCATGCGTCTGCTTGTACCGGCTGCCAGGTAAATGGCTGCTGTTTTCATAAAGCAGACCTTTGCTTTCGCATTTTTTTAATCATCTCGCCGACAATACTTACAGCAATCTCTTCAGGCCCTTGTGCCCCGATGGGAAGCCCGATAGGGGAATGTATATCTTCCGGAATCTCAGCCCCGCCTAAAAGCCGCTCCGTGCGCCTTCTGGGGCCTAAAACGCCTTTATAAAACACATTCTTGTTTTTTAATGTATGTAAAATGATCTGATCTTTTTGAAAGCTGTGCGTCATAATGACAACAAAATCCCTTTTTGTCATGCTCAGCCCTTCCATGACTTCTTCCGGTGCTCCCGTTATCAAATGGCCGGCTTCAGGAAAATGCCCGTGATGACATAAAGCGGGGCGCCAGTCAATCACCGTCACATGAAAACCCGTACCGGCTGCCAAAGAAACTAACGGCTTCGCATCTTCCCCTGCTCCGAAGACATATAGACAAGGCTTTGGCACCATCTGATGGATAAAAAATAAATCAGATGTATGTTCATCCCTTTTGATTCCCTTTTCTATCTGTCTCAGTTTTTGAATACGGCCTTGTTCCATAACATCCCCGGTTCCAAACACGCTGCCGTCTTCAGCTATATACAGATCTTCCTTCGGCTCTAACGTTTTAGTGAATCGTTTCATTCGGGTCACAGACTTTTTTTCATCTAAGCATGTCTTGACTGTCATCAGATTTCGTTCCAATTCCCCTTTTACAGGCTCAAGTAAAACCGTCAAAACACCATTACAGCCAATGCCCTGTCCCCAGGACAAATCGTCCTCCGCGCTCATATCAAAGCGGACAATCAACGGCTCTCCTGCAGCCCAGACCTGTTCTGACCGTTCAACGAGATCTTCTTCCAGACAACCGGCGGATAACATTCCGACTCTTGTTTTATCCCCTAAAATCAGCATGGAAGCCCCTTCTTTCTTATAAGCGGACCCCTCTGTTTTAATGATGGTAGCCAGTACCTTAGCTTTCTTAGTATTGGCGATGACATCCAAAATCCGGTGTATATCATCCATCCCATGTCCCCCGCTTTTACCTGATCATATCTGCATCTTTATATCCGTATTCTTTATTTCCGGAAAACATTACAAACGCTTCAGCAATTTCTTCGTTTCTAAAAAAAAAGAGTCTTTATAGACCTTATGACCGGGCGGCGGGTGCGACAGCATGTCGGAACGGAGAGATTCCAATAACATGACCTGTTCCTTCTGTTTCCAATTGTCTGTTTCACCATGCTGTATGCCTTTAAAACCCGCAAAGTATTCACTTAACACTTGTAAATCATTCCCCAGCTCCCTTTTGTCACTTGAAGATAAAGCTCCTTCTTTTTCCCATTCTTTTAACGTTTTCACTATATTTGATAGATACTCAAATCCGGCGTTCAACTTTTGCATCTCTATTTGATAGCTTGAAATGATGATTTTATGTTTTTTTCTGACGGGGTTGAATTTTAAGCTGTCAGAGGCTGTTTGCAGCATCTCTTTTGCCGTATGCAGCTCCCGCAGAAGATGGTTCATTTTATATTCCATAAGGTTCCCTTTTCCTTGTCCCCACTCTGATTGCACCCATTTGGAGAGGTCTGAAAGTGTGCCGGAAAGCTGACGAGCCAATGTTTGAAAAGAGTCCGCTGCCTTTTTTGTGTAGTCCGGCGGAAAAAGGAACATGTGAACCAGAATGGCGATGATGACGCCGATCACCGTATCGATGATTCGGTCGAATGCATAATCTTTAGAGTTCCGTTCAAACGTAAAGACCAACAAAATGGTGAGCGCTGCCTGATGTAAAACCGTTACATCTATTCGTAACCACTTCGCAATGTAAGTACCGCCTAATAGGAACAGCCCCAGCATCCAGCCATTCATTGGCAAGTGACTGACAAGATAGGACGTTAGCATGATCCCAATCGCAGTTCCCGCAATACGATGAAAAGAAAAGCGAATCGACTGATCTATCGTTGGCTGCAAACATAAGATAACAGATAGAGGCGCTAAATAGGGATGATCAGAGCCCGCCAGTTTTGCCGCTTCCCAAGAAACAGCAGATGCAATCGCCATCTTCCAAACCAAAGATGTTTTGTTTTGAATTTTTTCACTTTTCACCATACACCCCCTCCTTTCAGAAACCTTTTCCACTAGGTTTCCGTGACGCAAAGGGATTTATACTGTCGTATGGAAAAAGCGGAAGATGGGAGAACGTTAGCAAATGATACATTATTTACTACTCTTTGCAGGTGCTTCACCTTTCTTGATAGCTTCGCCCCAGATATGAAGCCTGTCCCCCTATGCCTTTCGAAGGGAAACATACAAACCGTGTTGGTTAATGTGATGAAATTGGGTGAATTTTTTATCATTTTATATGTTAAGGGTTTAAGAAGCAGAATGCCTTTGTTAGTATGGCAACCAAAGGAGGAGGATCAATTATGCAAAGCAAAATGAAGCTAACCGCAGTGAAACTGGCAGCCTTGGTATTCCTAGTAGGTGCCTTTGCCCTCCCGGTTTTACCCCATGCTGCGGCTGCCGCAGCATCCCAAGCTACATACAAAGTTGAGAACCTCAACGACAGTGAGCTGAAGATGACGTTCAATCATGCAGATGTTCATATTGACGCTAAAGGCAATGCAACCCTAAAAGACAACATAACGGGCGAGGAGCAGGCTCTTCCGAAAAGCTCTACTGACAAAAATGGTGACCCCGTTACACTGAAATATGAAAAAATCAAAAATGGCGTTTTAGTCAAAGTCGTAAACAAAGACGCTGGAAAAACGAGCGGGTCAATCAGCACCCAATCAGTTGGGAAATGTATTCTAGGTACTGGCGGCGGTGCGGTAACTGGCGGCGGCACACTGGGTCTTGCAGGAGCTGCTGTAGGAACAGTCACAATACCCGGCATCGGAACAGTAGGAGCGGGTGCCGTCGGAGCCATTACCGGTGCTGTTGGCGGTGCAATGACAGGAGCTGCTGCATCTTGCTTTTAACCATAAAGAAAAAGGGGCCCGCGCCCCTTTCTTTTACTAACTATGGAAGGTGGTCGACATGTACAAAATCATCATTCCTTCAATACTAGCCATCTTCATTCTCTGGATACTCTTACAGATTTCACTGGAGATAAGCATCGTTAAGAATCCATTGAATTATTTTATTGTATTCATTGTCTTCTTTCTCTTTATTAAGATGGTGAAAGAGAAGCAACAGTAGGTTGCTTCTTTTACCATGTGTAGAAAATAAATCCATATCTTAATGAATTGTATAAGCAGAAAACAGGCTATTATTCTCTATTGTACCTTGAGAGCAGGTAAAGGAAGCTTAGGTTTTGAACATTATGTTTGAGCGGAAGTTTAGTTTAACCGAGAAAATAATCTTAAAATGAATCTTAAACAGCAATACAGTAATAATCGGATTCACGATTATTAAAAGTGTATGTTTACCTTTATGATTTAAAGCGGTTCAACAATAGAGTTTATTATATTCTTGGTTAGTATTAGAAATGATATTTCCATTTCATTTTAATTTGGCAGATGACTAGAATACTTTTCTCCGAACTTTTCTATATCACTATAAAAAGGGTATTTTAAGGACTTTAGGCCAGTTACATTCCACGGGAATACTAACGCTGATTACCTGTTATAGTCTTCAATAATCGAAATCGTTTTATTTGCCACTTCACTCCCAAGTGAGGCATACAATTTCTTATCGCCAATAACATAAAATTCTTCTTTAGCTCGTGTAGCTGCAACATTCATCATATTTGGATCAGAAACAGCCCATCTTGCTGCCCCACTGCTATTAGTGTCCGCTCCAAGAACAAAATAGACAATTTTTGCTTCTTTTCCTTGAAAAGTATGGACAGTTCCGATGTTTGTTTTTTTCCCATTTTCGCGTTTCGTAAAGTTAATTTCATCTAAAACTTGTGCAAGTTTATAAGCCACATTTCTAAATGGAGATATAACATAGATTTCTTCCGCTAAGTCTGGATTTTCCTGCAAACGCTTATCAATCAGACTTTTCAGTAAGTCAGCTTGTTCTTTAACAAATTTGTCATTTGCTTTTCCGGTTGAATCATACCATTGTGATTTTCCTTGTGACTCATCTTCTGATTTACCTTGTACCATCAACCCATCATACGAGATTTCATTTGAAATCGTAAACATCGGATAGTTTGAACGTCTGTGCACCCAAAGTGGTATGCCAATCCATTCATCCTCATTTTTTTGGAAACCATACTGACTTGCAGCATCCACAATCGTTTGAGTAGAAGCATCAGCAGAGACAAACTTTTCATCAACTTTATAATACCTTCCAATCAATGTCAGGACATTTGAATCTAACGTCAACACTGGTTTTATTTGTGATGGATCCCCAACCACCATAACCTTTTTACTTCTAAAAATTGCGCCAACACTTGCCTGCGGTAGTGCTTGGCCTGCCTCATCTATGAATAGGTTACCTATTGAATTTTCATTAAGGTTTTTAAACATTCTACCAAAACTAGCAAAAGTAGTACTGACAACAGGGATAGCAAAATTCAACCATTGCCATGATTCTGAAATTAACTGATGTCCATTCTCTTTTCCAATGTATTCGGACTGTTTATTCCAAATAATTCTTGCCGCTCTCAAATTCTTTCTGTTTTCATACAGGAATTGCTTTCTAACCTTTAAGGCTGAAATGAATAATTCTGATTGTAAAATACGAAAGCGCTTGGTAAACCATGGATTAGACTTTTGAAGTTCATCATATGATAGTGAGAAATCTAGTTCTTCTATTCCACTTTGAAATTTGAGTTTTTCTAATAACGCAATTTCTTGTTCCAATTTCTGCAAATCATTTTGTTGAGTAGTCATCCATTGTTCGAAATCAGCTTTTGTGTCCTGAATTTGTTGCCGAGTATATTCAATTTTAACGGAATTTACCTTTAGTTCATTTTCGAATTTCATGCGCTCATTCAACAATATAGTCTTTTGTTGAGAAAGATGATTTAAATGAGCATTCGTATTATTGAGATTTTTGAAATACTGCTCAACTTTTGATTTATTAAATATTTTCTGGAACCATAAAAAACTTGGCTTTTGTGAAGTAACTACATCATAATTCCGTTCAGCTTGAGCTTGTAAATCATTCAAATTTTTGATTTCAATGGAACAATCCGATAACTTTTTTTGGAGATTTACGCTTTCTTGTCTCAGCCTTTCAAGTTCACGCTGCGCTTCTTCCTCCTGTGAAATCAAATTTGCTCGTTTCTCTGTTACTTCTTGTTCAAAAGCAATGGTTTGCTCCTTATGCTTGGTTTTAAATTTTTGAAGAGAATACATTTTCTTGCTATATTCCTGAATTTTTTCTCTTTCAGTTTTTAATTCATCATAGAGACACGCGAATTCTTGATATACACTTACATCTGTATTCGCTTGATAATTTTCTTCTAAATCTTTTTCAATTACTTCAATGGTTAAAAGTAACTTGTTAATGTTTGTTGACGCTCCGCCTTCCAACGAAAATGTACCCCAATTATCCTCATTTAAAAGCTCACTTTTTATCTTGCGATTCTTTCCGAAACCTTCACCAGTTAATTTAGAATTAGAAACATCTTTAAAATAATTTGCTTCCTCTAGTTGCTTTTGAAAATCGTCAGCAATCTTTTCTTTCTTTGGTAACTCCTTAACAATATTTTGGACTGCCCCATTGTTTGAACTTGCTACAATAATATTCTTATCTGAAATGGAATCCGGTAAAACACCAAGTTTGGCACTCTGCCAATAAACTAGACTACCTTGAATATTTTTATCAGACAGCTGTAAAATTTCCGCTGCCTGTTGCACTACTAAATCAGCGAAAATATCTTTTAACAGTGTTGTTTTCCCTGTTCCTGGCGGTCCATTGACACTACGAATATCATTTTCATCATTTAAAGCAAGATTTACCGCAACCTGTTGCATGAATGAAAGCGCAAACTTAGGATTACTGGGGAAACGTCCCAACGGATAAAATTTAGGTTGCAAAATCATCTCGAAAACATGTGAATTAAAATGAGTTGATTCTTTTTTACCATCTAAATTTTTTCTGTATCCAGAAAAGCCATTAAAATATCTATCCAAATTTTTATTAGTGATTGTCTTTGCCTTGTTCAGATCTCCAATAAAAAACGAATGTAGATTCACATCTCCATTATCCAAGTTTTTCATAAATGCATAGCGGAAATTTTCTGTAGTAACATTATAATTTTGTAAGAGTTCAGAAAATGCGGTATTAAAATCCTCATCAAATTTTCTGTTCAAGTCTTCTCTAAATGAGTTTTCAACTTTTAAAATATCTTTCGGTAAATCGCCATGTCGGCGGATATAACCGCTCATCGTATAGAACAATTTGTCTGCTATGAAATTTAATTGGTTATCAAAATATAAAGAGAAGGTAAATTTGTCAGAGTTACTAACTTCTTCGCAGGTCTTGGCGATCTTATATTTCTCCCTCAATATGTCAACAATCTCTTGAAAATTGAATATATCAAAATATAATACTAAGCCCGACTTCTTAAAGAACTTATCTGATACATTTTGCTGTTCTTTTTGTTTAGTTAAAAAGTCTAAAAAAAACTTATTCCAGTCCTTCTCCACTGTATATAAAGGCTTTAGAGCTTTATCTTTTTTATTAATAGAACCTTCTGATAGTTGTTCTATCGTAATCCAAGCATTTAAAATGTCTTTCCTTCCGTTCATACTATCCCCCATCATCATCCATATATAGAAAACTTGAATTATAAGTTGCATTTGTGTATTTAAATAATCGAGAGTTTCTCATAGACAAAATTAGATTTACTAGAAGCTTTTTAACAAATGATAATGTTTGGATTTAATGAGGCTGAACTAGTTCATCAACTTTATATCAATATTTTACATTTTTAATATTTTCACAACATTCTTTATCCAAGAAAAAATTTACTATGATAAAGAAAATGTTTCTTAGCTTAATTTGTATCAAAAGGCTCGACTTAAATTTGTTTTTCTTTTATCAATTGTAAAACCTCACTCACTTATGATAAGGCTCACCACGATTAATCCGAAACGCCCGATAAATCTGCTCTACTAAAATCAACCTCATCAGCTGATGAGGAAACGTCATTTTCGAGAAAGACAACTTTTCATCCGCTCGCTTCATCACTGCGTCACTCAATCCGAGTGAGCCGCCGATGACGAAGGTGATTTTACTTTTTCCATATGTCGCCAGCTTATCTATTGTATCGGCCAGTTCTTCGGATGTTTTCATTTTTCCTTCGATGGCGAGGGCGATGACGTGGGTGTCCGGGCTGATTTTGGCCAGGATGCGTTCGCCTTCTTTGTCTTTGACAATTTTCATGTCTTGGTCGCTCAGGTTTTCCGGTGCTTTTTCGTCCGGGAGTTCGATGATGTCGATTTTTGCGTAGGCTGAGAGTCGTTTTTTGTATTCTTCAATGCCTTGCTTGAGGTATTTTTCTTTTAGTTTTCCAATTGTCACGATATTGATATTCACAGGTCATCCCCACTTTAGAAACAAGTTATTCATATATATTGTCCACAATTGTGGATATCTTTTCTGTATTTTGTGTAGGATCATTCGTTCCCTACTAGATATGTTGCAGTGTCCCCACATAATTCACAGGCTGTGGATAAACTGTTAGTATGTTCGATTTTTCTGATTTCGGGCGGAAGCTCATGATCATCTATGTACATGTCCAGCACGGTTTCGATATGTTCTTCACAAGAATAATAAGCGGTTTTCATTGTTACATCCTCCGATTTTCTTTTGCACACGGCAATTGTTCTCTTTTCAATATAACCTATTTATACACATGTTAGTAGTGCTTCGGGCTGAGTTTTATCCACAATTCGGCAAATCACGCGCAAAAAGAGCCGGCGTTTTTAGCATCCGGCTCTTTACGTGTTTTCTCTTTTTTCTAAGCGAAGGACGAACAGAATTCCTAATAGACACGCCAGCAGTGTAGAGCATACATCTATCCAGTCCAGCTTTCCGCCGTTTAAAAAAGAGTTGGTTATCACGGAAACCAGGAGAATGGTTACGGTCACCGCGGCAAGCTTTTTCTTCATCGGCTCCCTCCTAAATTCCTCTATCTCTATGTTCGGTCGGCTTTTTTCTTGTTATATAGCCTGATCATGAGGGTCACAACGATATATACAATCATAATCAATGCCCCGTTACTCACATCAGGGTATCCAATCAACATATTCATTATGACAAAAACAATGGTTATACAAATGACGGACAACAATAAGAAGATACTGAATGATTTCAAATGAACACCTTCTTTCTTGCAGTAACGTTTCATTATAAAAAGCTTACCAAAAGCGGCAAGCTCTTCCGAAATGTTTATACTCTTCAAAACCCACCCATCACCTGCACATCATACAGCTTGAGATGGCTTTTCGGCGTGACGATGTTTTTTAAGTTTGGGATGGTCAGGTCGTTCAGCTTTTTGCCCGTTTTCAGGTCGAAAGATTCGATTTTGGCGGGCTTTTTGTAGCTGTACGTAAACAGATACAGCTTTCCGTTTTGATGAGTCAGCTCCTTGAAGTCGGCCTTCATTCGGGATGCGGGGAGCTTGAAGGCTTTTTTGCTTTTTCCGGTCTCAGGGTTGATGCGGTAGACGGTTCCGAAGCCGTCAACGAAATAGAAGCTGCGCCGCTCCATGAAAAAGCTTTTTTTGAAGCTGAACGGCATGGAGTCATAGATCGTCTGTTCGTCATTTTTATAAGCGGCGATGTCATATGTTTTGATGGCGCCGCTGTTTTTCATGACTTTCACCATTTGATAGATGTGATCTGCTTTTTCCCCTCTGGTGACAAAGCAGACGGCGCTGTCGTCCGCGGCGAGCTGGGATTCGACAGACGTGCCTTCTTTATACGTCCACGTCGCGATTGATGTTGTATGGAGCTTTTCTTTATCGGCCTGAATGTCTTGGACGTGATAGCCTTTTTCGTCATCTGTCGGCGTAAGTGCGAAAAGATGATCTTTAAAAAAGCCTGAAGCGCGGATATAGTGCGGGATGACGTCTTGCTTCCACTTGCCGTCAATCTGGCGGTACAGCTCTGAGCGATAGCTGCCGCCGCTCTTGTCGTAGCCCGAATTATACAGCGTGTAAAAGCCTTTCGCCCGTTCGATATATCCCGCACTGTCTCCCGTATGCTGGTACGCTCTTTTATACGTGTGAAGGCCGCCCTGAACGGTGTAGATTCCTTTTTTGTCCTCCAGCAGCACGCTGCTGTCATGCACTTTGGCCGATCCGAGCTCAAGCCCCTTCATGTGATAAGAAGAAAGCCGTCCTTTTTCATCGGCGAAGAGGGCGTAGCTTTTTCCGCCGCCGAACGTGTCTTGGTCAGCCGCAGTGGAGAAATACAGCAGCGCCTCTTTATCTTTCAGAAAATCAGGGTCATTTAATGTGTCTCTCGCAACCTCCGCAGGATCTTCCGTGCGGAAATAGAAGAAGCATAAGACCGCTGCGGCGGCGATGATCACTAAGGGAATCCAGATGATTTTTTTCACATTGTTCTCCTTAGTGAATGGTCAGAATCGTGGTTGTGTAGGACGAGCTTGTGATGTCGCGCGGATATACGCCTAAGCCGCCGTTAGAGTCGATATCAATCCCCGCTTTTAAAAGGAATGCCGACCACAGCAGTTTTGAGCAGTTTTTGGCGCCTTCATGGCCCGTATTTCTGTTATTGACGAAGTTGAAGGAGTACTCATCACCGACTCTTGATACAGCCCAGTCAGCGGCGGCTTGTTTTTGGGCGTCGGTGACTTTTACGGTCTGGACGATTGAATTGTCTTCGACTTCTCTGCCGTTATAAGCAATCTGGCGGACGCCGTCTCCCGGCACGGATTCGACAATTTTATCAGCGGATGAATACATGCCGACATGCCCGTGGTTGTAATAAGCCGTGTATGAGTTCGTGTAATAAATATTGCCTTTTGTGCTTTTCGGAAGTTTTTTGGTTCCTGACGATCCGCCCATCGCAGAGATCTCTTCTTTGGAAGCGATTACATTTCCTTGCACCTTGTCTGCCGTGATTTCTTGATGAAACTGCTTGAGAATTGCTTCTGTTGAAACGTGCTTCTGTTTGGCAAGCTCTTTGGCGGATTGGAGAACGTCTTGAGGAGTCGTGCCCTGCTGAAGCTCTGCGATTTCTTTTGCGTAGCGGGCTGTTTCTGTTTCTTTCGCTTTTACATTCATACCGGAGAACGACAGAACCATGGTGAATGACAGGGCAAACGGGAGGACGGCTTTGAACAGCTTTTTACACATCATGACTTCGCCTCTTTTCTTTGAGTATAATTTTTCCACATTTGTATTATATGACGGAATTGCGATAAAAAAATATACAATTTACAGATTTTTAAAAATTTTATAACAATATGTAAATCTTATGCATAAAACATTTTCAAATATAAGGAAATCCGGTTATCATACAAGAAAGGGGGAGGACATATGAAGGACAGAACGATCGGTTCGATGCGGGTTTCCGCAATGGGGTTAGGGTGCATGGGCATGTCGGAATACTATGGCAGCCAGAGTGAGGAAGAGTCGATTTCCACACTGCATCATGCCGTTCATCTCGGCGTGAATTTGTTTGATACGGCTGATCAGTACGGATTGGGTGCGAATGAAGAACTTGTCGGCAGAGCGCTCGCCCCATTCAGAAAGGAGCTGTGCCTCGCGACGAAATTCGGTTATGTCCGAAGTGAAAAGGGTGAGTTTATCGAAATTAACGGACGGCCCGATTATGTGAAAAAAGCGTGTGACGCCAGTCTGAAACGTCTCGGGACGGATTATATCGACCTTTATTATCTGCACCGGGTTGATCCGCGGGTGCCGATTGAAGAAACTGTCGGCGCCATGAAGGAGCTGATAGACGAAGGAAAGGTGAGGTTTATCGGATTGTCAGAGGCTTCCGCAGAAACGATCAGGCGCGCCGTCCGCATTCACCCGATTGCCGCGCTTCAATCGGAATATTCTTTATGGAGCAGGGAAGCGGAGGAGCATGTGCTGCCCGCCTGCCGTGAGCTCGGCATCTCTTTTGTGCCTTACAGTCCGCTCGGCAGAGGTTTTCTTTCCGGAAAGATGACGTCGACCGATCAGCTGGATGCCGATGATTACAGAAGAAGAACGCCGAGATTCCAGGGAGACAATTTGGCGGTGAATATAGGGCTCGTCCAAAAACTTACCGCCATTGCCCGGGAAATGAATATTACCGCGCCTCAGCTTGCGCTCGCATGGGTTCTCGCAAACGGCGATGATCTCATTCCGATCCCGGGCACAAAAAAGAAACACTACATGGAAGAGAACCTCGCCGCTCTCGACATTGTGCTTCCCGAGGATGTGAAGGCACGATTGGATGAGATGTTTCCGATCGGCACCGCGGCCGGCGAGCGTTATCCGGAACACATGATGACATTGTTAGATGAATAACAAAAGAGGCCCAGCGTGCGGGCCCCTTTTCATGACAGCTTTTTGCTCATGATGACATCCGTCTCCAGAAATCCCGTCTTCTCATACAGCTTCCGCGCCGTTTCGTTATGAGCGAACACATGGAGAGAAATCTTGCGGACACCCAGGTCTTTGGCTTTGTCCTCCAGGCTTGCGAGCGCCTCTTTCGCATAGCCTTTGCCGCGGAAAGGCGGATGAAGGCCGAAATCATAAATAAACGCGTCCTGCTGCGGGTGGTCCGGATCGGCGTGCAACCACAGCCAGCCCGCATTTTCCTTTCCGTCCAATGTCAGCGTCCATAAATAGTGATCGGCCGTCTCCAAGCCGTCAGGAAGCAGGTCTTCAAACGCCAGCTCCGCTAACTCCGGCGCTTCGTCAGGCAGCCATGTTCCCGCTTTTACCTTTTCTTCAGCGTAATGCTTGGTTGAATGGGCGAGATAGGACTGAAATTCTTGTCCTGTCATCGGCTGCAGCGTGATAGCCATTGAATCACTCCTTACAAAACACGGACCGAAAGCGGTATCATGCAGTATTATCCGAAGGCTCCGTTTTCCGCCGGTTTTATGATTTGGTCGGCTTGTGCCGTTGAACCAGTTTGTGCAAATAATCCAATCGAAATGAGACTTGCCAAGGCTGCTGAGAGTACAATGAATTTACATGTTTTCATTACGAATCCCCTCCGTTAATCTCAAAATTTGGTCATTGGCATCAATTGATTCCTGAAAATACTTCGCCGCCAGTTTGTAATTCTCCTGTTTTTTAAAATGCGCCGCGGCTTGATACGACAAATCGGAAACGTCACTCCACAGCTCTTTCCTTCTTAACTCGGCGAAAGCTGATTCAAGCGATTCTTCACTCTGGTCAATAAAGACATGCTGTAAGATGCGCAGCTTTTGGGTGTATACGGGCTCGTTTTTTTCTTCAGCGGCATTCAGCGCTTTATGCAGCCAAAACCGGCCCTCATCCATCTGTTCCTGTTTCAATAACACTCTGGCCAGCATGTACAGACTCCGCACCGAATATGCTGATTGCAAATGCTCCTTTTGATCGAGAGCCGTTTCAAACTCGACCCGCGCCTCCTCAAGCTTTTCCTGTCTTTCATAGCAAATGCCTGCGTTAAAGTGGGCGAGCGCCTCAATATGCGGATCGCCCGCTTTGGCGGCTTGATGAACCGCCGTCTGCAGGAGCTCTTCGGCTTTCTGGTAGTGAAACAAGTCCATTCTGTTACAGCCGATCACCATGAAACACTGTGCTTCTCTGACCGCGTACATTTCATTGGCTTTGTAGATCTCCAACGCTTTTTCCGCGTGGTTCATTGCAAAGTAGTTTTGGCGGATTTCATAGTAGGCAATCGCCACTTGATAATTAAACTCGGCTCTTTCAATCTCATTCGGTATGTGCCGGAGCCTGCTTTCAGCAATCCGGTAAAAATTTATTGCGTTCATAAACCGTTTACGGTAAAACTCGTGCATTCCGGAAAAGAAATAATAATAGTATTGAATCATCTGGTCTGTTTTTTCTTTATCGGCGTTCAGCTGGATCGTTTTTAAAATGCCGTCTGTTTTCTCATACTCTTCCATCAAAAGCTTATAGCGGGAATCAATTAAATTAAAATAAAGGAGCACCGTTTGATTTTGTGTCATATTTTGCAGATCCGTAAGCAGTTGTTCTCTTAACGCCTCAGCCGATTCGGTGTTGTGCTTTTTGATTTCCTCATACCAGTCACTGATTTTTTTCGCAACTGTTTCGTGGGCCATCACCTCAGCCATCTGTCAGGACACCTCCCTTTCCCATTTTGTGTAATAAATATATCATATTTACAGTTCCGAAAAGAGGGTGAAAGCCCTCTAGTTTCCTCATGGCAACAAAAAAACCCCCGCAGGTGCGGAGGCTCATATTTTATAATAGTTTTTTTCCCAACAAAGATTCTACCAGCTCGACCGCTGTTTTGCCGGTTTTGTTTTTGTGATCGAGGATCGGGTTGACTTCGACAAATTCAGCTGAAGTAATGATGTCGGCATCATACAGCATTTCCATTGCCAAGTGGCTTTCACGGTAGCTGATGCCGCCGACGACAGGCGTGCCTACGCCGGGTGCGTCGCTCGGATCAAGGCCGTCGAGGTCAAGGCTGAGGTGAACGCCGTCACAGTCTGACAGGTAGTCAATGGTTTCTTCAATGACCTTTGTCATGCCGAGGCGGTCAATCTCATGCATCGTATAGACCTTCATGCCTGTTTCCTTAATGTATTCACGCTCGCCTTCATCAAGCGATCTCGCGCCGATGATGACGACGTTCTCCGGCTTGATTTTCGGGGCATAGCCGCCCAGGTTCACCAATGTGTCGTGCCCGACGCCAAGGCTGACGGCCAGCGGCATTCCGTGAATATTCCCTGACGGCGATGTTTCCAGGGTGTTTAAGTCGCCGTGTGCGTCGTACCAGATGACGCCGAGCTGTTTATAGTGCTTTGCCGTTCCTGTCAGCGTTCCGATCGCGATGCTGTGATCGCCGCCCAGGACGAGAGGGAACCGCTCATTCTCAATGACGCTGTCCACCTTTTGGGCGAGCTGCTCGTTCCCCGAGAGCACAGAGTTCAGATTTTTCAGCTCTTCATCATTTTTGAGTTTTTCACGATTGACGGGGATGTCGCCTAAGTCTTCCACCGCATACCCCATGTCAGATAACCGTTCAATGAGATGCGCGTAGCGGATGGCGCTCGGGCCCATGTCCACTCCGCGTCGTGCTTGTCCTAAATCCATCGGCATTCCAATAACTGAGATATTCTTGTTCATCCGTTTTTCCACCTCAACATGTTGTATGTTGTCCTGTGCGGGTTTCTCAAAGATGACTTGGACACGAAAAGATTTAAAGCTCTATCTGTTTTTCTGACTGCTTATGCTTTTTTACATACAGATGATAGACGATAACGCACACCGCCATGAACGGGATGCCGCAATAAAGGGCGAGCCGCTGTTCTGAATCAAATGCGAGGCTGATCAGAACGACCGTGTTTAACGTCAGCCCGATAATAGGCAGCACCGGGTACAGCGGTGTTTTAAACTTCAGGTCTTCCACTTTGCCGCCTTCGCGGATGTATTTCCGTCTGAACATCAGCTGTGACAGGGAAATCGTAATCCAGCCGACCTGCGCGCTTAGTCCGGCTAATGATAAGAGAAACATATAAACGGTTTCCGGCGCTGCCACTTTAGACAGCAGTGACAGGCAGGCGACGGCCAGCGTCACGATCAGAGCGTTCATCGGCACCCCGCGTTTATTTGTTTTGCCGAGCGATTTAAAGGCTTGTCCTTCGTTCGCCATGGCATATAAGATACGCGTCGATGCAAACAGGCCTGAGTTGGCCACTGAGAGCAGCGCAATTAAGATAACAAAGTTCATAATATCGGCGGCATATGGAATACCGATTTGTTCAAACACCACGACAAACGGGCTTTCGACCACTCCCGCCTGCTTCCACGGAATCATGCCGGCAATGACGATAATGGAGAGAACGAAAAAGACAAGCGTTCTCCATACCGTCTGCCGGATAGAGCGCGGAATCGTTTTCTCGGGATTTTCACTTTCTCCCGCGGCAACCCCGATCAGCTCCGTTCCCTGGAACGCGAAGTTTACGGTAATCATCGTAATAAGCATAGCCTTAATGCCGTTCGGAAACAATCCATCCTCATAAAAATGAGAGAAGAAAGGAGCCTGCTCGCCGTGTTTCATGTCAATCAGGCCGAACATGGCGGCGCCGCCCAAAATAATAAACAGCAGAATGACTACAATTTTAATGCCGGAAAACCAAAATTCCGACTCAGCGAACGCTTTTGTGGTAATGGCGTTCAAAAGAAACATCAGTCCGACAAACACGAGGCACCACACCCACACGGGAACATGCGGAAACCAGCGGAGCATCAATTGTCCCGCAGATAAAAACTCAATGGCGCATGTCACCGCCCAGCCGAGCCAGTACAGCCAGCCGAATGCGAAACCGAAAGCGGGGCTGATGAATTTGGTTGCGTACGTCTGAAACGACCCTGATACGGGAAGGGCAACCGCAAGCTCGCCTAAGCAGAGCATGGTCAAAAACATAATAAAGCCGCCGACCAGATAAGACAGAACCGCGCCCAGCGGTCCCGCCTGGTTAATTGTAAATCCGGTACTCAGGAAAAACCCGGTGCCGATCACTCCGCCTAATGAAATCATAAACAAATGGCGTGATTTCATTGTGCGCTGAAGCTGATTCTCTTTTTGATTTGTATTCACTATTCTGCACCCCTTCAGCAACTTGTATTGGAACCAAGCCGGTGCTTTGAAACCGATTTGCTGTCCAAAGAGCCTCTATTTGTATATGAATGTTATATTAAATTCATTTTCGTACATAAAGATACATTATACTAAAATACTGTCGCCGCGCAAATAGAGTGTGCTGAATTTTTTATTTGTAAATTCCATACAAGCCGAGGGAAAGCATTGCCGCATCAAGGTTTTACGCGTTTTGAAGCACGTTTGTGATCTTTTGGATCGCCCAGTCCAAGTCTTCCTTGGAAATCATTAACGGCGGTGCAAAACGGATCACGGTATCATGTGTTTCTTTGCATAAAAGCCCTTCGCCTTTCAGCTTTTCACAATAAGGGCGGGCCGCTTCTGTCAGTTCAACGCCGATAAACAGGCCGCGTCCGCGCACGTCTTTTATGATCGGGTTATCAATTTTCTCAAGCTCTTCTTTAAAATAACGGCCAAGCTGAAGGGAACGCTCTGCCAGCCCTTCTTCCTCAAGGACTTCAAGAGATGCGAGCGATACCGCGCAAGCGAGCGGGTTTCCGCCGAATGTCGAGCCGTGGGAACCCGGGTTAAACACGCCGAGAATGTCACGGTTCGCCGCGATGCACGAAATCGGGAAGACGCCCCCGCCGAGTGCTTTGCCTAAGATGAACATATCCGGTACGATATTTTCCCAGTCAACCGCGAATGTTTTCCCTGTGCGGCCGAGTCCCGTCTGAATTTCATCAGCGATCAGAAGTACATTTTCTTCCTTACAAATGGCTGCCGCTTCTTGTAAAAATCCTTCCGGCGGAATGACGATGCCCGCTTCTCCCTGAATCGGTTCGAATAAGAAAGCGGCTGTGTTCGGCGTAATCGCCCGGCGCAGCGCTTCTGCGTCTCCGTATGGAATTAATTTTATACCCGGAAGCATAGGTCCGAAACCGCGTTTATACTCATCTTCTGAAGAAAGGGATACCGCAAGCATCGTTCTGCCGTGGAAGTTGCCGATACACGCAATGATTTCCGCCTGGTTATCCGCTACTCCTTTGACCTCATATGCCCAGCGTCTCGCCGCTTTGACAGCGGATTCAACGGCTTCCGCCCCCGTATTCATCGGCAGAATCATATCTTTTCCGGTCAGCTTGGCTGTTTTCTCATAAAACGGACCGAGCTGATCATTATGGAACGCGCGTGACGTCAGAGTGATTTTATCCGCCTGATCCTTCAGCGCCTGAATGATCTTCGGATGTCTGTGCCCCTGGTTCACCGCAGAATAAGCACTCAGCATATCCATATATTGATTACCTTCAGGGTCTTTTACCCAAACACCCTGCGCCTCGGAAATAACAATCGGCAGAGGATGATAGTTGTTCGCGCCGTAATGTGAAGTTTGGCTGATAATTTCTTGAGATTTTGTGAAAGCTGACATAATCTGATTCCCCCTTGTTTTGTAATCATTCAACATTAGATCTTGCTTTCCCTTTTTATAAAGCAAGTTCCGTGCCAATCCGAAAAAACGGGATGTTTCGCCAGCATTCTTTCTTTTCCCGCAAAATTTTCCGGCAGTTTGCGTGCAAACTTCAGCCAAGCGCAAAATTTTTTTGCGTTTTCCGCTGACAAAATAGGAGCAATCCAATTAGATTGCTCCTACTCAACAGTTATTTATTCAATTGTCTCTGATATACAATGTAAGAATATAGTAAAGATAATATAATACAGCCGATTGCCGCAATGAAAATGACTGACACTCTATACACCGGCGGCAAAAAAGCTGCAAGCATCATGAGTATGCCCGCTAAGACAAAAATTTTCGAACTAACCCTGTGTGTATCCTTCCAAACTCTTTCACTGCTCAGCGTCCAAGGCGTTCTTATCCCTAAAAAGTAATTAGGCTTAACTTTCTGAATAAAGTTTCCAAACACCATGAAAATGACTCCCACTATAAAGTTTCCTAAATAAGATATAGGGAGATCATATCCCAGGCCGGTCAAGATGGTCATCAGATTAATGACAAACAGAACCGCAAACAATGTATTAAATATAGCCATATATGGCCGGATAAATGTTTTGTAGTTATTTTTAGGATCAATCTTAGGGATGATAACCATTAAAATATATTGAATAATCATGATGCCAATAAGCATCACCATTGCATTAAATTTAGAAGTGTAATCATTTGCGCTTCCGTTTAATCCCCAGTGTGTCGCCAAATTGTCCGGTAAAGATGAATATGTGAAAGCCCATGTGAAAACAGTTAAAACTATGATTCCTGCTGAAAAGAAATATTTTTTCATGATTCCCCGCCTTTCTTATTATCATGTTCTGAATCAGTCAGAGAAAAGAACCAGCCTATAAGATCCTGTAATACAGTGGTATTTAATGAATACATAATAAATTGGCCTTTCCTCTCATCGTGAACCAAATCAGTATTTTTCAATATGGTAAGGTGATGAGAAATACTGGGTTTTGACATGTCGAAGTGTTCCGCAATTTCACCAGCTGTCATGTCTTGTTTCTTTAATAAGTCCAAAATTCTTCTCCTTGTAGGATCGGCCAGTGCTTTAAAAGCTTTATTCAAAAACTTTCCCCCTCTCATACGTACATGATTTAGATATTTAAGTATATATCTAAATATCAACCATTTTCCTAAAAAATTCAATGGTTTTATTAACTAAATTTCCATTTATTTTTAAATATCGTTCAAGCGCAAAATTTTTTTGCGTTTCCTGTTCGATTTATTTTAAAATAATGAATGTTAAGACGATTGAGAGGGGGAATTGACCTGCACACAACCAGCGAATTTTACACACTCGTGTTACAAAGCATTCTGGAAGAGATTGATGTCGGGCTGCATGTGGTGGACGAGAAGGGCAGCACCGTCATTTACAATAAGAAAATGATGCAGATTGAAGATATGGATGAACGGGACGTCCTGCATAAAAACCTGACTGATGTATTTATGTTTTCCAATCAGCAGGACAGCACGCTCGTTCAGGCCCTTCAAGAAGGCAAAACGATTAAAAACGTGAAGCAAAGCTATTTTAATAACAAAGGCCAGGAAATCACGACGATCAACCACACCTTCCCGATTGTGCAAAACGGCGAGATCAAGGGCGCCGTGGAGATCGCCAAGGACGTCACCAAGCTCGAACGGCTGATCAGGGAGAACATGCACAGGAAAGAACAGAACAGCTACACGTTTGACAGCATTCTCGGCAACAGCCCGGTCATTCGGGAAGTCATCGAAAACGCGAAACGGGCAACCCGTACGTCATCGTCCGTTCTTTTGGCCGGCGAGACGGGAACGGGCAAGGAACTGTTCGCCCAAAGCATTCACAACGGCAGCCAGCGCTCAGGCGCCCCGTTCATCTCACAAAACTGCGCCGCCCTGCCGGATAGTCTGGTCGAAAGTATTTTATTCGGCACGAAAAAAGGCGCCTTTACCGGAGCCATCGACCAGCCCGGCTTATTTGAGCAGGCGCAGGGAGGCACCCTGCTCCTTGATGAGATCAACTCTCTCAATCTCAGCCTGCAGGCAAAACTGCTCCGCGCCCTGCAGGAAAAGAAAATCCGGCGCATCGGATCAGCTCAGGACAAACCGATTGACGTCCGCATCATCGCCACGATGAATGAAGACCCGATCACCGCCATTTCAGAAGAGCGGCTGCGCAAAGATTTATACTACCGCTTAAGCGTTGTCACGCTGATCATTCCCCCGCTCCGGGAGCGCAAGGAAGACATTCTGCCTCTGGCCGAAGTGTTTATCCAGAAAAACAACCACCTGTTCCAAATGCATGTCGATTCGATCAGTGACGATGTGCAGCGATTCTTCCTGGAATATGACTGGCCGGGCAACATTCGCGAGCTTGAACATATGATTGAAGGCGCCATGAACTTTATGACGGATGAAACGACGATTACGGCGGCCCACCTGCCTTACCAATACCGGATGAAAATCAAACCCGCTGACACGGAAAGCAAAGCCGCCGCAAGCACCCAGCCCGGCACCGATTTAAAAGACAAAATGGAAAACTTCGAAAAATACATGATCGAAAAAACCCTGAGAAAACACGGCAATAACATATCCAAAACGGCAAACGAGCTCGGAATCAGCAGACAGAGCCTGCAATACCGCCTGAAAAAATTCGGTCTGGACCGGATGAAATGAATCCATACAAAAAAAGGCTGAGATGCTCCTCAGCCTTTCGTCAGGTTATATCTGATTGGCAAGCCGCTCTCCGGTAAACCAAAAGTTCTCACTCACTGCCAATGTATGTTCCGTATTCTCGACTTGATGCCACCAATGGCGCGGCGCGTAAATGATTTCTCCCGCCTTTTGTCTGAAGCGGATCGGAGACGCCTTTTGCACCAGCGGTTTTTGCTCAATGTCTTTTTCATCAAAGACATTGATATTTCCTTCGTACAAATACGGAGAGTCGTCCGGATGATAGAAGATCCATTCCTTCTCCCCGAAGATGACGCCGTTCCACGCGTGCGTGTTGTTAAAATCCTGATGCAGCGGCGTGCCTGTCTGCTTAGAACCGAGAAAGAACCATTTCCAGTCCCGTCCCGTTTCTTCATCCGCTCTCAATGTGTCTTTTGTAAAATACTCGGGTGCGGAATAGACAAGGTCTAAGTCATTTTGGTTCAGCTGCGTAAAATTCCAGTCACAGTACCATTTGTCATCATTCTGATCAATGTACTCGATATAGTTGGAAAGCTTTACTTGTTTAAACGTTTTGACCCCTTCGATATCTGATTTCCGGATGGTGACCATTCTGTCTCCATAGTGTTCATCAATGTATTCAAGCGTCCACGGCCTGCATTCCCAGTGATCCATTGCCCCCGTCAAAATAAAAGGTTTCTTATCAGCATACTCGCTTACAAAAAGATCGTACGATAACTCATTGATTGTCAGTCTGTCAATGGTCATATCCATTCCCCTTTTATTCGGCAATCTGCCGTTTTTTTTGTTTGGCGTAACTGTATGGACCTGAAAAGATGGTGACGTTTTGATTCTCAAGCCAGAAAATCTTGTTGAACTTCTCCAGCAGGTTTCTGTCGTGAGAAACGCAGATGATGGTGCCTTGAAACTGCATCAGGCTGTTTTCGAGAATTTCCTGAGATTCAATATCCAAGTGGTTGGTCGGCTCATCCAGGATCAGGACATTCAGCTTTTTTTCCATTAAGATGGACAGCTTCAGCCTGATTCTTTCACCGCCCGACAGGACGGAAAGTTTTTTAAAGACCGACGACCCGTAAAATCCGTACTTGGCCAGCATATTCCGGGCCATGCCCTCTTCAGTCAGCAGATTTTCTTTAAAGAATTGCAGAATCGTCTGACTCGAATCTCCGACGTGGCTCTTTTGATCAATGTAGCCTATCTTAAGATTTTCCCCCACTTTAATGGTGCCGTCCGACAGTTCTCTTTCCCCGATGATGCAGCGGATCAGCGTTGTTTTGCCGACGCCGTTTCTGCCGACGATGCCGATTCTGTCTTTATGCTTTATGCGCAGGTTCACATTTTGATATAAAAGGGAAGATCCGTTGGTCACCTTTCCGTTTTCAATGAACACAATATCTTTTGAACCGGCGCCCGCTTCCTGAAATGCGTTTTTTAATTTTTGCTCCGTCCGGACCGGCTTATTGATCAGCTCAATCCTTTTCAGCGCCTTTTCCATATTATTCGCGCGTCTGTGCAGGCCGACAGACGGCGGATTCGAGCGGTTGGCCCAATCTCTCAGCTGGGCGATGGATTCCTTCATCTTCTGTATTTTTCTCTGCTGTTCTTCATATTTCTCAAACTGGGCGATGATGAATTCTTCCCGCTTTTTCAAGTATTCGCTGAATCCGTAAGGCCAAATCTTCACCTCGGTATCGTCAATCTCGAGCACCTTCATCGCCGTTTGATCGGCAAACGTTTTATCGTGGGTCGTAAACAGAATGGTTTTGTTCGATTTTTTAATAAACCCTTCAAGCCACTCAATCGCATGGACGTCCAAATGGTTGGTCGGCTCGTCCAGCAGTATAACGTCGTCGTTGCGGATTAAAATTTCAGCAAGGCCGGCTTTTGTCTTTTCGCCGCCGCTCAGCTTTGAAAACGGCTGATCCTTTAATTCGCTGAGGCTGAGCCCATTGCATACTTCATCAATCATCGCATGCATCTGGTAGCCGTTGTTCCGCTCAAATGTTTCCGTGTATTGACTGTACTTTTCCAATAAAGCAGTCAGCTCGTCATCACTCATCGGTTCCGAAAGCTTCAGCTCAATGGCCTTCATTTCCTTCTGGATCGCCGCGAGAGCTTCAAACGATTTTTCCAGATATTGATACAACGTCAGATCCTCATGGGGATCAGCGATCTGCTTCAGCAAACCGACCTTCGCCCCTTTGTTGATCGCAATCGTTCCTTCATCTGCCTCAAGCTCTCCGGAAAGCACCCTGAACAGCGTGCTTTTGCCGGAACCGTTCGGCCCGGCCACGAGCACTTTTTCGCCTTCATTGATGAAAAAAGAAACTTGTTTGAAAATGGTATCTCCCGCTAAATTTACCGTAAGATTATGAATATTCAGCAACTCACATCATCCCTTTGTCATTCTGGTTCAAAGCTCGACTTTATTCTGGATGGCGACGCTCGCTTTCAGTTTGTAAAAGCTGAGCATCATAAACAGCGACAATAAGATGGATAATACCCCGATTGCGGTCAGCAGCAAAGCTGAATCAAAATAGTCCGTTAAGAATCCGATAAACGGAAAGGCAATGAACATGAAGAGCGAGGTCATCAAACTGATAATGGACAGCAGCGTTGCTCTCGTTCTGGACGGAATCTCATTATTCACCACCTGACTGGATACGGGTTCTATCACATCATAGAGCGCGTTAATGACGACAAAAGCTGCAATCGTCACGTACAGACTGCCCGAAGGTATAAACAGATAGGCCGCCCCGATGATGCAGAATGTCAGCAGAAGCACGCGCCTCGGCGTGAATTTTTCCGCCGGCTTTGAAGAAAAGATGGAGCACAGCGCCTGCAAGATGGAGAGTCCCGCAAAAATAATGGATATATTGCGCACGGACAGCCCTTCCTGACTTAACAAATCTTGTCCGTACATATAAAAAACCGATGTAATCGCAAAGAAAACGGAGAGTGACAGCACCAGATATTTAAAGGCTTTGTTCAGCCTGAAGAAATCTTTGACTTCTTTTAAGATGTCACCGACCGTCTGCGTTTCGTGTTCACTGTTTTCAAATTTGATTTCCGTCAGCTGTGTAATGACCGCCATCGCAATCAGCTGAGTGACAATCCCGGCGATAAACACATACGACCATGATATTTCCTGCAAGTAGCCGCCGATGCCCATGGCAATCGCAAGACCGAGTATGACAAGTCCGTTATAATTTCCGATGGATTTGCCGTACCACTTTTCTTTCCCTTGTTCTTTCAGTGAATCAAACAAAAAGGCGTGATCCGTTCCTGATATAAACGTCAGCCCGATACCGTATATAATATGGGCGATGAAGAGGGCGATGAAGTTATGGAAGCTCAGGAACATCACCAAATAGATAATGACCATAAAATGGCCGAGCAAGAGCGATTTTTTTCTCCCGATTCTGTCCGAGATGACGCCGCTCGGCACTTCCGCCAGAAACATCGCCAAATTCAGGACCGATTGCAGGATGCCCACAAGAAACAATGAATAATTCATGCTTGTTAAATATAAAATCCAAATTCCCCGTTCGAAAAAGAAGTTTCCGAAAAAACCGGAGAAGTAAAGCAAATTTCGATTCCGCAAATGAATACCCCTTTCCAGCTATCTGCATTTAACATCATGAACAGAAAGGAGCCCGTCAGTCTTTACACTAAAACCCTCTATACATGGATCTTGCAGATACAGACTTTTCCCAAAACAAATTGGGCAATAATGAGTTGTATTCTCGAATAACCCAAAAAGTTCCTTCTTTTTTTCAGATCCTATGGCATCAATGATCGTTTTTTTCTTCTCCGGATCGCTGATGTCGCGGATGAAATATTTGATATAGCTCAGCTCATGCATGTAAGCCGGCAGGAACAAATGGAGCTCAATATCAAACCCGCTTTTATCCATATGGTAATAATCATTGAAATGACTGACGCGGGAGACGGATACGTCCGCTCCGGCCCGCCGAAACAGATCAGCCAGCCTTTCAATGATCTCTCCGTTGGGATAATAATCGGCATAAACGATTCGGACCGGTTCTTCTTTTGTCAAAAGGGGCGGATCTTTCTGCGGTGTCCTCCCGCTTTCCCATATACCGATCAGTGAATCAGTCGGTGTGATGATATGCCCCAAATCCCCGGCCAGCTTTTGTTTATCAAAATAATGCTGAATGAAAGTTCTCAGCATGTCGTCCTTTACCTTGAAGGTAAATAACATCGGCAAATGATTTTCTTTAAAATCAGCATATTGCCGATACCTCATGTTTAAATGATGAAACTGGGTGTGGCAGGTCACGTCCGTTTGATTCGTTTCGTACAGCCCGATGCTTTTTTCCAGATCATCATTCAAAATAAATTGGATGGTCTGAACCGTGCGGTGATCCGCGGGCGTCATTTTATATTGCGGATTCCGCTCAAATTCCAGCCCCTTCTCAAACGTTCGCTTGAATCGGTACGGGCCGTTTTCCGGCACATCGCCCCCGGCGGTCGCCGGAATCAGAAAGCTGCTCTGCAAAACGGATTCTATTTCATCAGACGGCTCGTCTAAGGTGACTTCAAAGCGTTTTTCGCCCGTTACGTTCACCCCGAGCTGATCGGATGAGACGAGGCCTTTTACATACGGAACGGCCTGTTTTATGTTCAGGAAACTGCCGAGATGGGGGCTTTGATTTTCTTTCGTCAGATGATAGATGATCGTTTGAACCACACCCTCGGCGTCACCTAAATAGTCCGGGTGAATGTCCACCTGACAGGTGCGGGGATCTTTGCGGATAATCCGGCAGTTATAGCCGTCCTGCAGGCTTTCATACATAATGCTGCAAATCATCTTGCTTGTGTAATCCTGCGTATCTAATGGGTTCAAGCGTATCGGGCTTGTGTCGATTTCTATTTTCAGAGGGTCGCCCGGTTTTCTCGCCGTACGATGCATCGTCTTCATAAAGCGCTTTCCTTTTGAGAAAGCTTCGTTTCTGTAATATGAAGGCCGTCAAAGTCCAGGCCGATGCGGGTATTCAGGGATTTCGGGCTTCCGCCTGCAAGGTATGTGATAATGTCATGAGACATAAACGAGGATATAATACCGTTTGTCGCTCCTAAGGAACCTTTGATCGGTTCATCGGGGTAACAGTTCAGAAGTCCGGCCGGCATGTTTTTTTCATAAGTGACGCCGGATTGATAGGATTCAGGCGTGAGCAGAGGCCCCCATTGGCCGCTGAAGCTGCCGACACCCCCGGTCATAAACGCGATATTCCGCTCCTTACAATACCGGTAAACCCATTCAGAAATGTTATGGGGTTTGTCAGCGGCATTTATGACGATATCAATTTCGTACGGATCTAACACACGCAGGTCCTGCGGCTGTGTAATTTCCTGATGGTAAAGTGCTGCGTCCGCATGGGGATTGATACCCGCAATATAATCTCTGCATTCTGAGATCTTTAATTTGCCTACAGAAGATTTATTATAGACGAATTGTCTGTTCAGGTTATGTACTGATACGGCATCGAAATCAATGAGAATAAAATGCTGCATGCCCGCCGCCAAAAGATTTTGAAGAATGATCGTTCCGACGCCCCCCAGACCCACGATCGCTGCCCTGCTGCCGTCTAATCTCTTTTGGATCAGATTGGGGTTTTGGTTGTATTTCTCAAAATGATACAGCTGCTTTTCAGTGATGCGGCCTTCACGGCCGTTTTGCCATGGCTCTATTAAAGCATCCAATTTCATTAACGCATCGAAAAACTGGTTTCCCGCTTCCTCTCCCAGAAGATCAGAAAGCTCTTGTTTTTCACAGCCGGTGATCAGCCGTTCAACCGCCTCTTTGATCTCACTCGTATGCGCAAGCTTAATCGCCTTTCGATATTGAATGATAATATGCGCCGTGTAGGTCAGCACCTGCACGCTGTCTTTAAATTTCCAGCGCTTACAGTCAGTTGACATCATGACATACCCCCTGAAAGATAATAACTCCCCAATGAGGGGAGTCACGGCTTTACTAGCAGCGATGCACCAAGCTTGCTGTTTCTGTATCAAGATCAAGTTCTTCAATCTTCATCAGTACACACCCCCTTTACCAATAACTAGATATTATCATCAATATTGGAAAAGGACAAGTTATTTTTTGAAAATTTAGAATTTATATATAAATTGTGATATTTCTTCCTGCTTCCCGGTTTATCCCGGCAGCCGGATGATGAACACGGAGCCTTTTCCCTGCTCACTTTTCACTTCAATTGTTCCGTTATGGCTGTCGATAATGGTTTTGGTAATGGCAAGACCCAGCCCCGCGCCGCCGGATTGACGGGATCGGGAGGTTTCCGCCCTGTAAAACCGGTCAAACAAATGAGGCACATGCTCCGGAGCGATTCCCGTTCCGTTATCCGCAATCATAAGCATGATTCCTCCGTCTTTCTGCAGGGAGACGGTGATGACACCCGTGTCTTCATCCGTATGCTGCACCGCATTGTAAAATAGATTGAGAATGACCTGCTTCATTTTGTCTTTGTCAAAAACGGATTCTATCTTTTGATCGACAAAGAACTCGAGCTTCCGGTTTCTCGCGAGCAGCTTCAACTGAGCCTCCATTTCCAAAATGACGTCTCCCAATGCGCCTTTTTTCATTTCAAAGCTCGGCACCCGGTCAATCTTCGCGAGAAACAGAAGATCCTCTATCAGCTTATTTGCCCTGGCGGATTCCGCGTACATGCTTTGAAGCGCTTTTTCTTTCTGCTCCGGCTTCTCCGCCGCTCCGCGCATTAAAATTTCGATAAAGCCGTGAATGGAGGTAAGCGGCGTTCTCAGCTCATGTGATGCGTCTGATACAAACTGCCGGATTCGTTCCTTCGCTTCTTTTTCCGCCTGAAAAGAGGTTTCAATCCGTTCCAGCATCTGATTGATGGAGATGCCCAATGACTCAATTTCGGCCTGCTTCCTATCGATCGGCAGCCGTTTATCGAGACTGCCGGCATTAATGTCACCCATCATACGCACAATGCGGGACAGCGGCTTGAGTGTGAGCCGGATCACCGGCAAGAAAACAAACAGTCCGATGACCAAAGCCGCAAAGGAAAGCACCGCGAAAATGCTGATCTGGCGGAAAAGCGAATCATTCAGAGGCTGGGTCAGCGTGCTCATCTGCACAACTCCCGCCTGCCTGCCGTCAACGGAAATCGCCTGAAACACGACGATGATTTCCTCACCCGCCTTATTGTGAGCCACCTGATAGTGAAGCGCCATTGTATCTGTCAGCGCATCCTGATACACTTTTTTCGGAAAAGAAGGAGCGGCCCCCGCGTGCGGGTCTTCTGATAAAACAGACATCTTGTATGATTGATTGATAAAAGCAACCGTCACCCCGGGGTAAATCAAATTCGGATGAGCCGATGTTTCGGAACGGGCAAGGGTTTTGATTGACCTCCATACGCTTTGATCCATTGAATTGATATAACTCTGAATGCTGATCGCCTGATTTTCATACATCGTCCGTGTCATAAACATGTACTGAGTGCCGCCGATGAAACATAACAGCAAGGCCAAAATCGCCAGTGACCTGAACAGGAGCTGGAATCGCAGGGTTCTGTACAGCCGTTTCATGCCAGATCCACCCTGTACCCGGCGCCCCGAACCGTGCGAATCACCTTGTGTTCTTTGTCCTTCAGCTTTTCGCGCAAAGAACGGATGTACACCTCGACGATATTGTCTTCCCCGTAAAAATCATAGCCCCATACCTGATCGAGAATCCTCGTTTTGCTGAGAACCGTTCCGTGGTGGAGCACTAAACATTTCAGCAGTTCATATTCGGTGGCGGACAGCTTCAAAGGCTGTTCATTGTAAATAATCTCTCTGCTCCGGTCATCGATTCGGAAGGGGCCGAGCACCACCTCATCGAAAAGATGCGGAAACTGGTTGCGGATTCTTGCGTAAATTCTGGCAAGCAGCTCCTCAAAGCTGAACGGTTTGATCATGTAATCATCAGCGCCTTCAATCAGCGCCTTTACGCGAAACTCTACTTCATCCTTCGCGGTCAGCATGATGATGGCGGTATTGCTTGTTTTCTTGAGCATTCTTGACAGCTCAAGCCCATCCATTCCCGGCATCATCACGTCCAAAACGGCAATATGAGGCTGAAATGTTTTCACAAGATTCATCGCCGACATCCCGTCTGCCGCGGACATCACTTCAAACCCTTCATTGACAAGCCCCATCGTTAAAAAATCAATGATGGCGGGCTCGTCGTCTACAATCAGCACCTTGATGCCTTTCAACTTATCCATGATGCAGTCTCTCCTTAGATGTATCAGCCTGTGTTTATTTTTTTCGCTTCCCCTTCTATTATTCGCTTTTATCTGAAACAAAACTGAATCTAAGCTGAAAATCCGCTGAATTCAGGAAGTTTTCAGCTTAGATTCATGTTGTTTTCAGTTTGGGTCTTTACAATAAGCCTTAGTTGGGAAGCCAACAATGAAATGTTTAAGGAGGAATATATGATGGGAATTACAAAAGTTTTATCAGGAGCTGCACTGGGGACCATACTTTCAATCAGTTCTTTAACTTCAGCGCATGCGGCTGTCATTCATAAGGATGACGCAGCGCAGACGAAAGTGGAAACGAAACAGCAGGCTTCCGTTTCTATCTCTAAAGCGAAAGAGACCGCATTGAAAAACTGCAGCTGCAAAGGCGCCGTTCAATCAGCGCAAATGAAAAAAGTCAACGGCGCTTACGTATATGTTGTCAACGTCCTTGACGTAAAAGGAAAGCAGCACACCGTCAATGTCAACAGCTCCAGCGGAAAAGTCGTGAAACACCAAATTGAAAAGAAACAGCAATTCATTTCAAAATCCGGCGCTGAAAAAATCGCCGTGAAGAATTGCAAAGGAACAGTGAAGTCTTCTGAGCTGAAGACCGAACATAACGCTATGGTTTACGTGGTTCAGGTGTCAGGACAAGACGGGAAGCTTCACACATTCCATATCAATTGTAAAAACAGCAAAATCGTCAAACATGATATAAAGAATAACCAGCAACACATGACCCGTGCAAAAGCGGAATCGTTCGCACTCAGCCATTGCAAAGGCGCTGTGAAATCCGCTCAAATGAAAAAAGAAAACGGCGTATCAGTCTATGTTGTCAGCATATTCGGCCAGGACGGCAAGCTTCATACGCTCCACATGGACGGCAAAAGCGGAAAAATCCTGAAAGAAGAAGTGCAGAAAAAACAAGTGATGATCGCTTCTAAAAAAGCGCATTCCATCGCGCTCAGCCATTGCAAAGGCGCTGTGAAATCGTCTGAAATGAAGAAAGAAAACGGCGTCTACAAGTACATCGTGAAAATCACTGCCCAAAACCATACGGAACAAACGGTGAAAGTAAACGCTCAAAACGGAGCCATCTGTAAATAACAAAAAATAAGCTCTGCCGGCAGTTTCATCTGCCGCTTCAATTCAGCAGCACCAGTCTGTTTCAATCACAAAGTTCTAAGTTCATGTCTACCTTTTCTAAATATACCCATTTTTAACTGAACGTGTTGTGACCCACGTTCAGTTCTTTTTTTATGGCTTCTGAAAAAAGGCATAAAAAAAGCGCCCTGAAAAAGGACGTTTGATATGACATGTTTCATTTTCTTAAATTCTGCATTCTAAAATAATTCTTCCTTCACATTCACCTTCAATTTCATTCAATACGATGATCACATCAGCCGTTTTCATGTGTTTCACCTCCCCGTTTTCATAATAGTATAATATTAACAAATAAATCAATAAAAAACAGCCCGGAAATCCGGGCTGTTTTTTTATTTCTGTAATCGATCCGCTTCTGTCAGTTTGACTTCCGCTGTTTTTTTCTTTCCCGAACGGTAGAACGTGATGTTCACACGGTCGCCGATCTTTTTGCGATACAGGCGCTCACGGAGATCCACAACGTCATTGACCTTATGTCCGTCGAACCCGGTAATCACGTCGAGCTTTTTCAAACCCGCTTTTCCGGCCGGTGAAAACGCGTCGACACCCATAATGACCGCCCCGGTTTTAATGCCTTTCGGAAGTTTCAGCGTCTGGCTCCAATGGTAGCTCGCAATATCCGTTAAGGATTTCATCTCAATACCGAGGAAAGGCCGTCTGACTTCTCCGTATTTTTCTAAATCCTGAATAACGGGAATGACAAGCTTTGACGGGATGGACAGGCCGATGCCTTCAACGGCGGATTCAGCGATCTTCATTGAGTTGATGCCGACCACCTTGCCCGATATATCCATCAAAGCGCCTCCGCTATTGCCGGGATTAATCGCGGCGTCGGTCTGCAGCACTTCCGCATTCCAATCCGGCTGTCCGTCGCCGTTTGAGTCAACGGGCACTGCCCTTTCCGTGCCTGAAATGATCCCCTGTGTCACTGATCCCGCAAATTCAAGCCCGAGCGGATTTCCGATCGCAATGACCGGTTCTCCGACTTTGACTTGATCAGAATTGCCGAACTGGGCGGCCGATTTGATTTTATCAGACTTCACCTTCAGCACGGCGAGATCCATCAGACGGTCGCTCCCGATCAGCTCAGCAGGCACGCGTGAGCCATCCTTCAGGCTGATCTCAATTTCAGTCGCACCTGCAATGACATGGTGATTGGTTACGATATAAGAAGTGTTTCCGTTCTTTTTGTAAATGACGCCCGATCCGCTTCCCGCTTCGCCGCCCTCTCCCCAAATATCGGTCTTTTGGATATTGAGAACACCGACTACCGAACCTGATACACGGCTGACCATATTCGTGACAGCATCGTTGACATTGACGTTGACTGTTTTCACCTGTTCGCTGCCGAGACGCTGGCTGGTGCTTTTGCTGCTTTCTCCATGGTCTCCGCCTGTCCAGTACGGCAGCAGGAAAGCCATGAGCGCGGCCCCGACGATGACGCCGATCAGACTTGATAGAAAGTACCCTCTCTTGCTGCGGCGGGGCTGTTCGGAGGCGTACTGTTCATCATCGCGATTATAATCCACCCTATTTCAAATCCTTTCAAGAGTACTCGATTTGCTTATAGTGTGGGTCAGATCGCGGATTAATAATCATGATTCATTTGGAAAAATTACACGGCGCACAGCGGCGTCGGGATTTTCGGATCGGTATCAAATAACTGAAACGTTTCCCCGGCGACAAATCCTTTCGCAGCCAATGTCTGCTGCACGGACATTCTCGCCAGTTCCTTCATATTGTTGTCCTGGCTCAGATGCGCCAAATAGATGCGCGATGTGCCGTCGCCGATGACATCAGTCATGGCGAGCGCCGCGTCTTCATTCGAGACGTGGCCGACATCGCTTAAAATCCGCCGCTTAATGCTCCAAGGGTATCTGCCCATTTGCAGCATGCCGACATCATGGTTGCTTTCAAACACAAACACATTGGCCGAACGGATAATGCCTTTCATTCTGTCGCTCACATACCCGGTGTCCGTCATCAGCGCGAGCTTTCTGCCTTGGTAGTGGAAAACATAAAACATCGGCTCGGCCGCGTCATGAGAGACGCCGAATGACTCAACATCAAGCCCGCCGAAGGATTTCACGCTTTCCATCGGGAACAAAAACTTTTGTCCGGTATCCAGCTTGCCGATCTGATTCTCCATCGCTTTCCACGTCTTTTCATTCGCGTAGACGGGAAGACCGTACTTTCTCGCAATGACGCCGAGCCCTTTAATATGGTCGCTGTGCTCGTGAGTGACAAAGATGCCGTCGACGTCGTCTATCTTGCGGCCGATTTTCTCCATCAGCCCGTCCATCGCTTTACCGCTCAGGCCGGCATCCACCAGAAAAGAGTGCTCCTCTGTCTCCAGATAAAACGCGTTTCCGGTACTCCCGCTCGCAAGCACGCTAAATTGCAAGCCCATTGTGTCTCACTCCATTATTTATTTTGATTGTTATCAATGACTGTGCTTTCCAATGCGTTCACAGTGTACGTTTGCAGTGTCTTTTTCTTCGTCCCTTTTGACTTATCTTCAATTGTAATTCTCCATACCGGCGCCAGCACCTGCGTACTTGTCAGCGGATATTGGGCAATATAGCCGAACTTAACGCTTTTAACGGCGCAATTCGCTTTTAAGTAATTTTGAGAATACAATAATTCGACCGCATCCAGCTCAGGAATCAGGCTCTCCGTCTGGATTCGCTTGAATGACTCCAGCATGGTCTGCTCGTAAGATACGACCTCGTTTTTATCGTTCAGATGCAGAATCACCTGTCCGATCGCATCCGTGGACGAGTCAAAATCCTGATAAATAAACTGGCCGTCATACATCTGGTAAAAAATGATCTGTTTTTTATCCTTGTCGACTTTCCACAGTTTATATTTTTCACCGCCGGTTACTTTAGAGCTGACGAGCGATTCCGCATCCTCCTGCGTTTTTTGCTTCGATAAACCGACCGGATCGGTAAATTTCATTTTCAGCGTCGTAACCTTGTGATCATCCGCCGGCATCTCCATTAAAGGCTTTTGATCTTTCAAAGCATCAATATCTTCGGCGGTAAATACCTTTTGGCCCGCCGTCAGCCGGTAGCCCGTCGCGGAATCAGAGGACAGGTTGCCGAAAGTGATATGATCCATCTCCATGTCTTTTTCCACATTTGAATTTTTAATCACTTCGTATTCACTGCTCGAGCGTTTTTCAAAAAACTGATAGCCGAGAAAAATATCGAGGATGAGGAAGGCAATGATGAAGATCGTTTTTGTCTTATTCCACTCCATTATCGTCCTCCTCCTTCCCCAGCAGATCTTTCGTAATCGGGACGATCTTCCCGTTGATTTTCATACTCCAGACGGGTTCCAGTTCAACGAGATCATTCGTTGATGAAGAGACCATTTGATAGGACAGGAAGATCTGGTCGATTTTATTCACGTCGTATTTATCCTGCTGCTCCAGCAGAGACACAACCTCATTGCCGTTCATCATTTTTACGTCTTTTGTTTTAATCGGATTCGGTCCGAGAACATAGTTCGGCCGCTTGTAGCTGAGAACCTCGTCATTGGCCCATTGCAGGGTCAAAACAGGTCCGGATCCGAAAGGCTTAGACGTGCTGTTGATCACGGGCATTTGGTCTTTAAACATGTAGAAACTCAGCTGCTGGTTATCACTCACATTGAAAAATTGATAATGATCCGTCCAGCTTCCCGTATCCTCTAAATATTTATAGCTTTTCTTAATCAGCTCGCCTGTTTGATAAGAAGCGCTTTGTGCCAGGTTCCGATGCTGGAATTGAATCTGCCGCTGTGTCGAATTGATTTCCAGACGGCTGATTCCGTCAGTCAGCACATTCCGATTGTAATTCGGGTCTTCTCTGACCGTGCTCGGATCATTAAAAAGCGTCTGCTTAAACAGGTTCGTCTTAATGGTTTCAGTGATAAATTCTTTTTCCTTCATATTAAACCGCGCATTCGGCATGAGAAATTCTTTGCTTTTTCCGACCGAATAGAGGTGGTATAACGGCATACTCGACTTTTTGCTGTACAGCTCATTCATCAGATTGCGGTAATTCGCCGATTCCACAGTCACTTCCAAAATCAGCTGCTTGCTGTATGAGACCATGTAAATCTTCTTATTCGTCTTATTCTCATTAAACGGAATGACAATATGGTCAAATGAGCTGTATTCCATTGACGGATTCGACCATTTAAACATCGTTTGGAAGAAATCAATCGGAATGGTGTCATTGAATTGCAGATCGAGCTTTGCCGAATTGCCGTTTCTGCCGTAAAGCCAATTTTTAAAACCGAGCTTGTCGTATTGATCGGAAATATCCTTCATCCCTTTTACTTCCCATTGCGGCAAATCCGCCCACAGGTCATTAAAGAGCGTCTCATCATTCACTTTGTAATGAGAGCCGTTTGTATGAATAAACATATCCCGGGGTTTTACCGTTTGCGACACTTTTTGGCTCGTTTTATCAATTTTATGCTTTTCCCGGACAGTCGATTTGGTTGAGGCCGTGCCTTCTGAAAAATTGGGCTGGAATGTCCAAATTCCCCATGTTAAAACAAGACTAATGACGACCAGCACTGACAGTATGACTGTTTTTATATTTTCACGCCTCATCCCAATCATCCTCTTGCTCTTCTTTATATGGAAGAGTAAATGTAATCTTCGTTCCTTTGCCTTCTACACTGTCGGCCCAAATGTCTCCGCCGTGCGCCTGAACCATCTCTTTTGCAATCGCAAGGCCGAGCCCGGTGCCGCCGAGTTTTCTCGTGCGCGCTTTATCCACTCTGTAGAAACGGTCAAAGACTTTTTCCACATCTTTTTTCGGAATGCCGATACCTTCATCTTTTACGCTGATATAAAGCAGCTCTTCTTTCTCATTCACATCGACTGAGAAAGTGACATGTCCGCCTTCCGGTGAGTATTTCAGTGCGTTAGAAATGATATTATCGAGAACCTGCGTCACTTTATCCTGATCAATCTCCACGTACAGATTTCTGTCCGGAAGCTCGCGGATAAATTCGACATGCTGTTCTTTCGTCATTTCAAAACGATCGATAATCAGTGACATAAAGCGGATCATATGAATCCACTCCCGATTAAACTGATAATCTTTGCTGTCGAATTTAGAAAGCTGAAGCAGGTCGTTCACCAATCTGATCATGCGCTCAGTCTCATTTTGGGTCACCATTAAGAAACGCGGAGCGATATCTTTGTTTTCCCACGCGCCTTCTGCAAGCGCCTCTAAATAGCTTCGCATGGTCGTCAGCGGTGTCCGCAGCTCATGAGACACGTTGGCAACGAACTCTCTGCGCTCCCGATCGAGTTTTTCCTGTTCGGTGACATCATAAAGAACCGCGATTAAACCGTCGATTTTTCCGTGCTCTCTCTGAATAACGGAAAAATTCACCCGCAGTACAGTCGTTTCATCGTCACGTTCGATCTCCAGCAGCATTGAATCCTGCTGTTCTACTAGATCCTCAAATGTAAAGTTCTCTTTTATGCCCAATAAAGACGTAATCGGCATCTCTAAAGCCGTTTCACGTGAAACATTCAGCAGCTCAAGCGCAGGGCTGTTTAAAAGAATAATAGCCCCGTTGCGATTCGTTGCAATGACACCGTCCGTCATATACGCGATAACGGAAGAAAGCTTTCTTCTCTCCCCTTCCGTCATGGCTTGGGCATCTTCAAGCTCTCTCGTCAGATGGTTGAACGTCGTTGCGAGCTGACCGATTTCATCATGCCCGTATTTCCGCACCTTTCTGGAGAAATTCCCTTTTGCCAGTTCCATCGCCTGCTTACGCATATCTGACAGCGGATGGGTAATGGTGCGGGCGAGAAAAATACCGAGAAGAGCCGTCAGAACAAGGGCTAAGCCTGTTCCTGAAGCAAGAATCGAGTTGACGGTTTTCATCTGGTTAAAGGTATCTTCCATACTGGCCACGACATAAATCGCGCCGACAACTTCCTGATTCTCTGTGACGACAGGTTTTGCTGAAATCAGCACTCTGTTTTTGCTTTTAGGATCATAATATTTTTTTGAATAGGCCTGTTTTGTTGAGAAAATCCGTTTAAAAATCGGGTCAGTCGTCTGTTTCCCCGCTATTTCCTCGCCATAAGGCCTCGAAGAACCGACGACCTCATAGCTTTTATCAACAAATGTAATCTCCCGTATTTCATTATTTTTCGTAAAATCATTCAAAATCCGTTTGACGTCATCTTTAATGACGGTGCTGTCATTGTCTCCTTTATATTCCTGCTCAATATAATAGGAAAGATTGTCAATCCGCTGATTTAACGATAATTCATAGGACTTGAGAAGAGAATTCTCCACCTGTTTCACAAAGTACACGCCGATAATCTGCATGGCGATGATAATGAGAAGCACATAGATCAGCGTGATCTTAAACTGAATCGACCGAAAAAAACCAACCTTATTCATCGCCGGTTAGTCCTGTTCAGGGTTTCTCAAGTAATAACCGACACCCCGTCTTGTGACGATCCAGTTCGGATGGCTCGGATTATCCTCGATTTTCTCACGGAGACGGCGCACTGTTACATCCACCGTTCTCACGTCACCGAAATAGTCATAGCCCCACACAGTCTGCAGCAGATGCTCACGCGTCATAACCTGTCCGATATGTTTGGCTAAGTAATGAAGCAATTCAAACTCACGATGGGTCAGCTCGATCGTTTCTTCTCTTTTTGATACGACATAAGCGTCAGGGAAGATGACGAGAGAACCGATATGAATGTCATTAGAAGCTGATTCTTCCTCAGCCGGCGCAACCGTAAGCTGGCGGCGCAGGTTCGCTTTGACGCGGGCCAGAAGCTCACGCGTGCTGAAAGGCTTCGTGACATAGTCATCCGCTCCGATTTCAAGCCCGATGACCTTGTCAATCTCCGAGTCTTTTGCCGTCAGCATAATAATCGGCATATCATATTTTTTCCGGACTTCCCGGCACACTTCAACTCCGTCTTTATTCGGAAGCATAATATCTAAAAGAATTAAATCAGGCTGAAGCTCCTCCACCATTTCCACGGCTTCGTTTCCGTCGTACGCACAATGCACGTCATAGCCTTCTTTTCTTAAATTAAACTCTAATATATCTGCAATCGGTTTTTCATCATCGACTACAAGGATTTTCTTATCCATCATCTTGATTTTCCTCCTGCCAGAATGACTTCATTTCATCTATTGATGTTTCATGATGATCACAATTCGGATCGTGAAAAACGTTCCCCGTCTATTATAACGGTTTCAGGTCAAAAGATAAAAAAATTAAAGAGAACAGCGCAAAAACGTATTGAACTGCCATCCTTTTGTCATGTTTTTTATTTTCTTTTAAAAAATAATATTTTTTTGAAACCTCACGAAAAAAAACGCCGTCTAGTGTTTGACGTCTTCTTCTGGGCCGGCTGAAAAGCCGGCTCTCCCTTTTTTATAACAAAAGAAAAAACGCACCTACTATTGCAGATGCGTTTGGGTAAGTGGCTCGGGACGGAATCGAACCGCCGACACACGGATTTTCAGTCCGTTGCTCTACCAACTGAGCTACCGAGCCAGATGTTTCTTTTCTATACTATAAAGTAAAGTAAAATGGCGGTCCGGACGGGACTCGAACCCGCGACCTCCTGCGTGACAGGCAGGCATTCTAACCAACTGAACTACCGGACCTTACAGTAATTTGTCCGGAGAGCCGTATCGTGGCGGCCCTCCGAGGACAAATAAGGAGTTAGCAATAACGCTAAAGTAAATCAATGACCCGTACGGGATTCGAACCCGTGTTACCGCCGTGAAAGGGCGGTGTCTTAACCGCTTGACCAACGGGCCATAAAAAGTGGTGAGCCATGAAGGACTCGAACCTTCGACCCTCTGATTAAAAGTCAGATGCTCTACCAACTGAGCTAATGGCTCTTGATGTGTCGGATTATGTATCATAGAGCATTCAGACAAAAGCTTTCTTGCAGTACTCTATTGAAGCTGTTCCGTAACAACGAGATTTATAATATCATAGAACATTCGAAAGTGGCAACTACTTTTTTGAAAAAAAACTATTATTTTTTTCCTACATAAAAAAACAAGCCTCCGTGACCGGAGGCTTGTTTGCTGCAAATTCTTAGTTAGCGCGGTATACACTGCGGATGACGTTCGTTTGTGAACGGTCGGGACCGACAGAGAAAATAGAAAGCGGAATACCTGTCAGCTGAGATACGCGTTCCAGATAATGGCGCGCATTTTCAGGAAGATCGCTTAATGTTTTTGCGCCTGTGATATCTTCCGTCCAGCCAGGCATTTCTTCATATACCGGTTCACACTCTGCGAGAGCTTTCAGACTTGCCGGGAATTCTTCAATCACTTCACCTTTGTAGCGGTAAGCGACACAGATTTTCAATGTTTCAATGCCAGTCAGCACATCGATTGAGTTCAGAGAAAGATCTGTGATTCCGCTGACGCGGCGAGCATGGCGGACAACAACGCTGTCAAACCAGCCGACACGGCGCGGACGGCCTGTCGTTGTGCCGTATTCGCGTCCGACTTCACGGATTTGATCCCCGGTTTCATCTTTCAGCTCAGTCGGGAAAGGACCGTCACCGACACGGGTTGTGTACGCTTTAGATACACCGACGACGTGCTGGATTTTTGTCGGGCCTACGCCTGAACCGATCGTCACCCCTCCGGCGACCGGGTTGGATGAAGTGACAAACGGGTATGTCCCTTGGTCAATATCAAGCATAACCCCTTGAGCGCCTTCAAATAAAACGCGGCGGCCTTCATCCAGCGCGTCATTTAAGACGACGGATGTATCGCATACATACTTTTTAATCTGCTGGCCGTATTCATAATACTCATCCAGAATATCTTCAATTTTGAAGCCTTCCGTTTCATACATTTTTTCAAGCAGACGGTTTTTCTCTTCAAGGTTCCGTTCAAGCTTTTCTGCAAACACGTCACGATCTAGCAGGTCTGCGATCCGGATGCCGATCCGCGCCGCTTTGTCCATATAAGCAGGTCCGATGCCTTTTTTCGTTGTGCCGATCTTGTTGGCCCCTTTGCGTTCTTCCTCTACTTCATCCAGTTTCAGATGGTATGGAAGAATGACGTGGGCTCTGTTGCTGATTCTCAAGTTATCCGTGCTCACATTGCGCTCATGAAGATACGCAAGCTCCGTTACGAGCGCTTTCGGATCAACAACCATTCCGTTCCCGATGACACACGCTTTATCTTTATAAAAAATTCCTGATGGGATTAAATGAAGCTTGTACGTGACTCCATCAAACTTGATGGTATGTCCTGCATTGTTTCCGCCTTGATAACGTGCGATCACTTCTGCATTTTCTGATAGGAAATCTGTAATTTTACCTTTTCCTTCATCGCCCCACTGCGTACCTACTACGACTACTGAAGACATATATCCGTGCACCTCCGTTAACCTTTCAAAACGATATCTCATTCAAACAAATTAAGTGTATCAGTGCCGAAACAGAAAGTCAATCGTAAATCCGAACATTTAAATCTTATCAATCTATATTTGTTCGCCTTAAACATGATTAAAAGCGTTTTCTATTTCATTTGCTATCTATTACTCCCGAAACTTTCATGCTTTAACAAGAAAAAGAACCCGTAATCAGGGTTCTTCAGACAGTCATTTATATGCCGCTTGTATTCATCAGGACGACCCGCCAGCCGTCAGGATCTTCGATGGTCACGCCTTTTTCTCCCCAGTACGGATTTTCGGGTGCTTTCTCCTCATATCCCATCTGCTTTAATTTCGTGCTGATGCGAATGACCTCCTGCTGATCAGGGATGTAAAAGACAAGCAGGCTGTCGCCGTGCGGAACGGGTGCCGGCTGAGACGAACCGGTTTCTTCGGTGAATTCTAAGTGGTATTGCGTATGGGGCAGGCCGAACATGACACCGCTGTAGCCCTCATGTCCGGAAAAGCTGCCGATCCTCTTCAGTCCGAGGCCCTCTTCATAAAACCTGATGATTTCTTTGAGCTGTCCGGTCGGCCGGGCAATCCGGATTTGTGCCGCTTGAAATTGCGGAAATTCCATTGTCATCATCATTCCTCCCTTAATGTCATTATATAAAAGCGCTTTCTTTATTTCGTCTGCCGAACGGACGGCATTCTCTCATTCTTTCGGATGAAAAAAAGCCTCAAGACATTGCTTGAGGCTTTACGCACCTGCCGGAACACCGCCGTCATCAAAGCGCCGTTCCAGGTTTACGAACTTATTGTATTCTTTCACAAAAGCCAGTGAGACGGTGCCCACCGGGCCGTTACGCTGTTTGGCGATAATGATTTCGATGATGTTTTTGTTTTCGGATTCTTTATCATAGTAATCATCACGATACAGGAAGGCGACGATGTCGGCATCCTGCTCAATACTTCCCGACTCACGGATATCTGACATCATCGGACGTTTATCCTGCCGCTGCTCAACACCCCGGGAGAGCTGAGACAGGGCGATGACCGGGACTTCAAGCTCCCGTGCCAGCGCTTTTAGCGCCCGTGAAATTTCCGATACCTCTTGCTGGCGGTTGTCGCTTGAACGGCCGCTTCCCTGAATGAGCTGCAAGTAGTCAATTAAAATCATGCCCAATCCGTTTTCCTGCTTCAGCCGGCGGCATTTTGAACGGATTTCGCTGACGCGGATGCCGGGGGTGTCATCTATAAAGATACCGCTGTTTGACAGGCTTCCCATCGCCATCGTCAGCTTGCCCCAATCTTCTTCCGTCAGATTTCCCGTTCTGAGATTTTGGGCGTTAATATTCCCTTCGGCGCAGAGCATACGCATGACAAGCTGCTCGGCACCCATCTCAAGACTGAATATCGCGACGCTCTCATCCGTTTTGGTGGCCACGTTTTGCGCAATATTTAAGGCGAACGCTGTTTTCCCCACAGACGGACGGGCCGCGACAATAATCAAATCATTCCGCTGAAACCCCGCTGTCATCCGGTCAAGCTCGATAAAACCGGTCGGAATCCCGGTAATATCGCCTTTCCGGTTGTGAAGCTGCTCAATGTTGTCGTATGTTTGCACAAGCACGTCTTTAATATTTTGGAAGGCGCCCGAATTTTTTCGCTGCGCGACCTCCATAATCGTTTTTTCCGCATCGCTTAATAAATCTTCAACTTCATCCTCGCGCGTATACCCGTCTTGAGCGATCGAGGTCGCCGTTCTGATTAAACGGCGGAGAATGGATTTTTCCTCAACGATTTTCGCGTAATATTCTATATTAGCCGCTGTCGGAACGGAATTCGCGATGTCCGTCAGGTAAGAGACGCCTCCCACCTCTTCTAACAAATCGGTATTCGCAAGCTCTGACGTTACCGTGACCAAATCAACCGGTTCACCGCGGTCTCCGAGCACGAGCATGGCATTGTAAATTTTTTGATGTGACATTCTGTAGAAATCATCCGGAATCAACACTTCAGAAGCCAGTGTTAACGCAGACGGCTGTAAAAAAACAGCACCTAACACGGCCTGCTCAGCTTCTATGTTTTGCGGCGGCAGCCGATCATTCAGAAGGTCTGTCATGCTAAGCACCGTCCTCTCCTTAAAAAATATCCAAACTCCATTTTACCATTTCTCAAGAAAAAGAATAGAAAAATATCGCTTTCCCTGTATTTGTTAAACAGCGGCTGCGTGTTTCGCCATTCTGAATGCCGGGAAACTGATAAATAAACCGAAACCAGGAGGTAAGAAGGATGAAAACATATGCAGTAACACCCAGTGTTGATGCGGACGGATGGTTTGTGAAGGTGGAAAATGTGGCGCCGACGGCTCTTTATACATCGAAGGACGCGGCGATCGAGAAAGCGGAGCAGACGGCTAAAGAGAACAGCCCGTCTAAGCTTGTCATTTATGATCAGCATAAAAACATTGAAGAAGAACGGTCCTTTTAAGAAAAGCCTTCGCCCGAGCGAGGGCTTTTCTTATTCGATGAAACGGATGTGCAGCACCGTCTGCGCCATGAGATCGGCCGTTTTTTGATACAGCTCCCATTCTTCACAGGCGGCGAATACTTTCATCATGTCCTGCAATGTCTGTTTCAGTATGATAAATTCGTCAATTGTCCGCAGTTCTGCGGCTTTTTTCTGATAATCAGCCAGCTTCAGCTGTAATAACATCAATGGCGATTGCATAAAAAACCTCCCCCATTCTGTTATAAAGCCCCGCTTTTCAAACCTCCATTCCTTTGTCATATCCTCTTACGATGTATTTCTGATTTTAGTACAATAAAGAAACGGAAGGAGTGATCACATGAAACCGCTGCAGATTTCCGCCGAAACGGCGCAAAAACTCGCAGAATCACTGAATATGCCGCTTGAGAGAATCATGCACATGCCTCAGCACATTCTGCTTGCCAAATTAGCTGAAATCCAAAAAGAGAACGATCACAAATAAAGGCTGCTCTCTCATATATATGTGCGGGAGGCGGAAGCGATGGCTTTCCGCCTCTTTTTTTCGTGAAGAAAATTTTGGTAAAACATTCTTTGAATCGTTATCGTTTATTCATAACTTTTTCATATTTATTTTTTACAATGGGGTCACAAAAGAGGTGAAACCATTGAAAACAAAACGACTGGACATCGTTCTTATCGGTATTTTATCAGCAGCAGCGGCTTTGAATATGTACGGCATTTGGCAGGATGATGCCGCCAACCAGTATTATTTGGCTGCCGTCAAAAGCATGACGCAAAGCTTTCACAACTTCTTCTACGCATCCTTTGACCCGTCCGGCTTTGTCACGGTAGACAAACCGCCTGTCGCTTTATGGATTCAAACGATTTTCGCTTTGGTCTTCGGCGTACATACATGGAGCGTGATTCTTCCTCAGGCCTTGGCGGGGCTCGGTTCCGTTCTGCTGCTGTATTTCATGATAAAGCCTTCGTTCGGCACGGGCGCGGCCAGAATCGCCGCTTTTGTCATGGCGCTGACGCCGATTGCGGCGGCCGTCAGCCGGACGAATAATCTCGACAGCATGCTCGTCTTTACACTGCTTCTCGGTTCCTGGTGTTTGATGCGCGCGGTGAAACGCGGCAAAATCATTTGGCTCTTATCCGCATTCGCACTTGTCGGTCTTGCCTTTAATATGAAAATGATGCAGGCCTACATCGTGCTTCCGGCTTTTCTGCTTTTTTATCTCATTGCATCACACACATCCATTAAGAAAAAACTGATCTCCCTTCTCGCTTCTTCAGCCGTTCTACTGGCGCTCTCCGTCTCATGGGCGGCAGCCGTTGATTCCATTTCCGCATCAAGCCGCCCCTATGTCGGCAGCAGCCAGACAAACTCCGTGCTGGAGCTGGCATTCGGATATAACGGGACAGAACGGCTGCTCGGGCAGACGACGGGCCTTTCTCACGGCAGCATGACCGGCGGAAAAAGCGTGATGCAGGAAGGGATGGGCATGCAGCCTCCGGGAACGAACAGCCCGGCAATGGGCGGCAGCGCTCCTCAAGGAAAAAACGGGCAGGTTCAAATGCCCCGGCAGCCATCCGGACAGAACGCGGCCTTACCGCAAGGAAGCGGAACTCCTCCAGCACAAAACGGCGGCTCACAAGGCCCCGGCGGCGGAAAAAGCATAAGCATGAACATGTACGGCAACGGTACCCCGGGTCCGCTCAGGCTTTTCCAATCTGAATTATCGGGGCAAATCAGCTGGCTGCTGCCTTTTGCGCTCACCGGTTTGTTCGGCGCCATCATCAGCTGGTACAGAAACCGCCGGGAAAAAGCGGAGGAAATGAAAGAAACGATGTTTTGGACAGCATGGCTTGTGCCTGCCGCCGGTTTCTTCAGCATCGCAAGCTTTTTCCATCCGTACTACTTAATCATGCTGGCGCCTCCGATCGCAGCCCTTTCCGGAATCGGCTGGCGGGCCTTATATGATTTATACAAGCATGATAAAGGCTGGACGGGCTGGCTGCTGCCTGCGGGTGTCTTTCTCACCGCCGGTTTTCAGGTCTTCATCGTAAGCGGGTATACAAACCAGATCGGCAGCGCTTGGATGTACATCCTCGGACTGTTGGGGCTCGGCACTGTCATTGCCCTCATTGTGATGAAACACAAGCCGTTCGGCAGACAACTGACCGTGATCACCATGTGTGTGTTGATGCTCACGCCGCTGTACTGGTCAGCCACGCCGATCCTTTACGGCGGAAACAGCGTCATACCCGAATCCGGCCCGCAGCTGAAAAGCTCAAACGGCGGCAATATGTTCACCTCTGAAGTGGATACAGGCCTGCTGTCTTATTTGAAAAAGCATCAGACAGGTGAGGAATATCTGTTTGCAACGCTCACCACGGTGACTGCGGCGCCTTATATCATCCATACGAATGAATCAGTCATGGCACTCGGAGGCTTTAACGGAACCGATCCGATTTTAACCGTCTCACAGCTGAAAAAACTTGTTGATGATGGAAAAGTGAAGTATTTCTTATTATCCGGAAACAGTTCAGGCAACACGAAGCTTGTCTCATGGATTAAAAAGAACGGCACAAAAATCTCAGCTGACCAATACAGCACCGGAAAAACAAGCTCAGCCCGGCAAGGAATGACAGGCGGCCCGGGCGGACAAAGTCAGCAGACTCTGTATGAGATGAAAAAATAGTTCGGAAAGAGGCTGGATAGTTAAACACCGGCCTCTTTATTTTGCTCTTGAAGCACCTGCCATGCGGCGCCGGTATCATTCAGAAAAATGATTGATAAATACTTTCTATTTTCGAAACCATCAGTTCCTGACGCAGATGCCGGCCGGCATAGGAGCGCGCTTCTTTTCCAAGCCGTTCCCTGAGAGACTGATCCGTAATCAGCATTACGAGAGCATCAGCAAGTTCGCGGCTGTTGCCGGGCTGACAGATAAGCCCTGTGTCCTCATGCCGGATCATCTCAGGGATTCCTCCGCAGTCAGTTGCGACAATGGCTTGACCTGAGAACATCGCTTCGATGATCGCTATAGGGAAATTATCATTCAATGTCGGCAGGACAAATATAGATGATTCAGCCAAGAGCGCCGGCACATCACGTCGTTTTCCGAAGAAAAACACATTTGAGAGGCCCAGTTTCCGTTTCTTTTCTTCCAGAAACCCTCTCATGTTTCCGTCTCCGATGATCCATATATCAACTCCGGATAAATGGTGCCGGATGCGGGCGAGAGCGTCCAGCATCACATCATGTCCTTTTCGCTCGGTCAGACGGGAAACGCACGCAATCACGAGCTTTTCAGCACGTTTGGACTCAGGGGCATCCTGAATATCAATGCCGGTATGAACAGTCGTCAGCTGAGCCTCCTTCGCTCCGTACTCCAGCAAGGGCTCGTGAAAGGAGTCGCTGATTGTAATGATTTTATCCGAAGCCCGAATACCCTGCCTTTCTATTTCACTGAAATATGCCTCTTCTATTGAACCCTTTTGGATTTTATGAAACTTCATCCGGCTTTTCGTAAAATGTCCGTGCGGCGTGAAAAAAAGAGGACGCTGATACGTTTGATTAAGGTATCCCAGCAAAAATACCGCAAATAAATCCTGCGCGTGAAACAGGTCATATTGTTCTAAGTCTTTCTCCTTCAAAAATCTTTGAAAGACATGTAAATAGCTGAGATTCTTCACAAACTTTTCGTTTGCGGCGCCGTATCTGCCAACAAGAAACGCTCTGATCTCGTCAGCGGCCCGCGGGATATCTTCCTGAAAAAAAGATGGCGGCATTTGGAGCGGCGAGATGACATCCGCCTGATGACCGATGCGCTCAAAACCCGTCTTAATTGATGTGATATAGCTCGCCAACCCTCCGACATTCGGGTAACGGAGAAAGGTTGCGTACAGAATACGCAATGGCTTTTTTCGTTTGGGGGAGCTTTTTCCTTCCGCACAGAACGAATACAGCATCTCTGGCTCACTTTGATGTTCGATCCCGTAAAATTGATCCATGGCGCGCAATAAGGCTAGAGGCACCAGACCGTTCGGCTTGCCGATCTCTTCTTTCACATCCGCTCCCCCTCTCTCAAACTTATAATCCTAATTCCCGTCCCCATTTTGACACTTTGTCAACATGATACGGCAGCAGTTCTCCTCCCCGATTGTCGAAGATTCTCCGCAATTGGGTATGAAGCCCTTTCTCAAGTGTTCTCTGCAAATAAGCCATTTTATAAAGCGTCATAGGAGGGGTCTGAAAATGAATGCCCCGCTTTTTCATTTCTTTCGTATACACTTTTACGCAATACGTACGAATATCTTCTGCGTGCCGGCTCCAATCTTTTCTGAAGCCAAGCAGAATTTCAACCAGCACCGTCATATCAAACCAAACCGGCGCGTATTTTGCGGATTCCCAATCGATGAATTGAATATCCCACGGTTCATGTCCGGACGCATCGTGGGTGCAGATATTCTGCATATGAAGATCACCGTGTGTGATGGCTGAGCCGTTTTGTATCAATTCAGGGAAAAAATCCGGCTCCTCCTGCTCAAGCAAGTTTGTGATTTGCCGATAATGAGGCTTCACGATATCCTTTGTGCGCTCATCTTTAAGAGCTCTATCCAAAAATTCCGCTGTCTTTTTGATCTGCTTTTTACGCCCTTTTCTCATGGTTTCCGATTCATATACCGGCAGCCACGACCGCCATTTACCATCAGAAATATTCTTGTTTTCAAAGGTGCGGCTGTGCAGTTCTGCGACAGACGGAATAATATACTTGAAATGCTTCGGGTGAAATGTAAGCTGTCCCCTGATCTGGCTGACAAACTCCATAAATATCCACGTTTCATGGTCACTTTCTTCTATAAGATAGATATCCGGCAGCAAATCCCCTAAAACAGAACGGGCTTTCCCGTATATATTAATCTCGATCTTGTTTTTTTCACGGGAAGATTTATACACCTTCAATATCAGCGGAACAGTTCCGGATTTTTTCTTTACAAACAGTTTATAAATGGAGCTTCTGTCTGTTGATTTCAGACAAGTGATGTCATCCGGATTCACCGCAGCCCTTTCACCGAACGAATACGACAGTTTTTCGTCAATTCTCAGTTTTTGAAATGCGCCATACAAAATCTCCTTTTCATACATGCCGATCTTCCTTCCGCTTCCGTTTCCAGCTGTTTTTGAGATGAGACCAAGTGTTTCTGATAAATGGCATCGGGTCATTCCAAGCAAAAAGAGCGTACTCTTTTTTTCCTTTACACCCTTTCCAAAAATCCCGGAACGTCATTTCTCCTCTTTTTCGTTTCTTCAAAAACGTTAAGAAATAACGCACCTCATAAATCCAGTTGATTCCGTCTTTTTGTTCGAGCTGGGGCTTCACATGCTGTCCGGTCAAATACAGATAGTACATGTAAACGAAATGAACGCCTGCCGGTTCTGTCAGGCTATGGCTGAGCCAAAAGCGCGGATTAATTTCGATAAACTTGTAAACATTGTCCCGGGGATCCTTTTTAAATTCCGCCATGCCTACTCCCTTCAGCTGAATCGCTTCAAAAAACGGCAGGGTCTTCTTGATTAAATCAGGAAGCCGTTTGCTGACGACGTGGGCCCCCGCGCCAAAATCAGCAGGGAATTGATGGTTCTTTTGCAGAGAGAATAGGCCCATTAATTTCATTTGGTCATCATAAAAAGTGGCGACTTTATAAAAACACTGGTTGTCTCCGGGGATGATCTCCTGCACGAGCAGTTCTCCATTTTCTCTGTAGGAGCTGAACTCCTTGCGCAATTGTGCTGCATCCTTCATTACAATTGCTTTTTTGTTTACTTTTTTTCTGTATTCATGGCCGGCCACCGGTTTTAAAATACACGGGAAATCAATATTGGCGATGGCCTCTTCCAGCTCATCCTGGTTGTTCGGAAAAAAGGTTTTCGGGCAGGGGATGTGATGCTTGACCGCTAATTCATATGCTTTGCTTTTATCTAAGACCGTTTCTAACAGAGAGTGGCTCGGGAGCAAAAATAAAAAAAAACCGGCTAATGTCTCGCGGAATTTAGATATAAATCCCGCATAATCATCAGAACCTGCGTACAGAACCGGCTTTGCTTGGAATCGCTTCCCGAAATCAGTCAGAAATGTCAGCAGTTCTTCCTCTTCTGTTAAAGGGCTGGGACATATCCCGCAATCTGCCAATCTTGATTTTCCGATACGATAAGGTCCCTCCGTGTCAAACGCGTAAACATCGATTCCTCTTCGGGCAAGACTGCGAATGATCCCAATCCCGTTTGCACTGAAATCAAGTACAACGGCTGCATGTTCATGTTTCATGATCTCCCTCCGAGCTGTTGGTATTTTGATAAATCGATTCGATATTTTTTATCATCGTCTCACTGCTTAAATATTTCTCCGCGTAGGCCTTTGCGTTTGAAGCAGCCTTCTCCCGCGCAGATTTGTTAGAGATAAAAAATGCTAAAGCCCGGGCAAGAACCTTTGCATTTCCCGGCTCGACAATAAGTCCCGTTTTGTTATGGCGGATCAGATCCGGAATACCCCCGCAATCGGTCGCGATGATAGCCGAGCCGCTGAACATCGCTTCAATAATCGAAATAGGCAGACTATCATTAATGGTCGGCAGTACGAATATGTCCGTCATATTCAAAATAGCGGGAACATCATCCCTTTTTCCTAAAAAGGAGACCATAGATAGATTCAGTTTTCGAGCCTGTTCCTCTAAGGCGCTCCTCATCTCTCCGTCGCCCGCGATCAGCACTTCAACATGTTCAAGTAGATCAGACGGAATTCGTGAAAGTGCGTCAAGCAAATGATTATGTCCTTTTCTCGGGCCTAATCTTGCAATACACGCGATGATGATCTTATTTTTCGGTATCGGGGTTTTTCTTTTCCCGCCTGTTTTTGCATCGTAATCGATTCCTGTGATCACCGTTGCCATGTCTTCCTGTTCGGCTCCGAGCTTCATGAGCGGGCTGCGGAACGTATCGCTGATAATAATCAGGCGATCTGCGTATTCAATGGCTTTCATCTCTAGTTTTTTATAATAAAACTCTTCTACCGATCCTTTTTTAAAAATGTGAAATTTTAGTCTGTTGAAAGTAAACATGCCATGCGGTGTAAAAAACAAAGGTTTTTTATAAATACGGTTGAACCTGCCCAATATATTGGCTGTAAATAAATCTTGAGCATGAAACACATCATATTTTTCCAAATGAATCTTTTGAAGCATTTGCTCGTATATAAACATCAGCCGATTATTCTTCAAAATATGATCACTGTAATCCCCGTATCTGTCACTAAAGAAATCTTTTAATTTCGGAACAACATCCGCCCGCAATTCTTTTACCTGTGCGGAAGGAAACTGATTGGGGGATATGACATCCACCTTATGACCTCTTTTTTTCAGTCCTTCACTAAGCGTTTTAATATAGTTTGATAAACCGCCCGTGTGCGGGTAGTCCCAAAACGTGGCAATCAAAATGGATAACTTCTGTTTTTTTCCGTATAATCGCGGAATATGATGTGCATGTTTCATCTGAGTCTTTACTGCCGTCTTTTTTTGCGGGTGCGCTTTGACCCCGTAATAGCGGTCAAGCGTCTGAATCATATACGGATACGGGACGGAAAATGTCTTGATCATTTCCAGATCCTCCGCACGACTTCAAAAGCTTCAGCGTATTCCACACCCGCCGTCATCCCTCTGACTCTTCCTAAATGTGTAACGCCTTCATATGAACGGGGATGAGGGTAATCCCTCATTTCTACGTCATAGTGGTGAAGCGCCGCGAGTTTGGCATCCATTGTGTCTGTGATGTTAACGAAGTAATTAGGCTTGAAGAGTTTATCAGCCGTATTCCTCTCCCACTCGCTTGAAGATAGCGTTTCGAACGTAAGCAGTTCGATAGGCTTTTGATTCGGAAGCGGTCTGGCGGCTGTTAAAACTGCTTGGAATGTTCTCTGGTGGTCCATATTGACATCGCCGTAATGATGTGTAAAGATTTTTTCAGGCTGATAGACGCGAATGAGCTGCTCTAATTCTTTGACAAGCTTATGAAGAGGGATACATTCCAGCTCTAAATTCGTATGCTCCAAAAAGATGACTTTCTCAATTCCAAGCTCTTGATTCGCGCGTTCGCCTAATTGTTTAATATGATGAGCTTCTTCTTTTCTTCCTAATGCCGTAATAATGGAAATCACTTTATATCCTTCATTGATCAGCCGTTTTATGGTGCCCGCTGATCCCAATAGTTCATCATCGGGATGAGCGCCGATAACCATAATATATTCTCCCATTTTTTCCACACTCCACCAAACAAATGTTACAAATATCATATGACGACCCCAAAAAAAGGAAACTTACATATGCGGATTTTCAGAAACTTACAATTCCCTTCGCCATTCCCGGTAGCGTGACGGATTTAATTTTTTTATGGTGTTCAAAAACTCATCCGCCAAGCCGTATTTGTCCAGTCCTTTTAATAGTTTTACGGGAACTCGGGTAACGGTCGAAAAGGCTCTTTTATGGTCGATCACTTTAAGTTCACCTTGTTCGTTGATCAGAATATGCCTGATTTCGGCATCCCATCTGGCAAAACCGATATCTTTTAATTCATCCAGCATGTTTAAAATATCAGCTGTCAGTTTGACGGACAGGGATTTTTCTTTTTTGATATGGCGCGCAAGGGAGGTGCCTTTGACGTATTCCATCACAATATAATGATCTCCGTATTCATACAGTTTCGGGATCACCGGTGAACCATATCCGAGCTGTAAAGCTTCCAATTCCTTCTTACATGTCTCTTTTTTAAAAAAATATTTTACGCATTTGTTGTGTGTTAAGCGATAGACCTCCCCATCTTTTCCGTCTCCGATCAGCGGATATTGATTCAGCGCTTTTTTATTCTCCGGATAATTAAAATATGTTTCAGAAAAAAATCGTTTCATACCGACACATCCTTCGTCATGATGTAATATAATATTCAATCCGTAACGATCGGAAATGAAACAATCTCATCATTTTCTTGCGCTGCGACGTCTGCTGACATGAAAAAAACCCGCCGGATCGGCGGGTTTTTCATTGTGTATTACGCTTCTTCTTTTACGTGAACCTTCAGCACAGCCTGAACTTCAGGGTGCAGCTTTACGGGAACGTTTGTATATCCCAGTGTGCGGATACCGTCTTGGAGCTCCAGTTTCCGTTTATCCACTTTAATCTTATGCGTTTTTTGCAGCGCTTCTGCAATCTGTTTGCTTGTGACAGATCCGAATAGACGGCCGCCTTCACCGGATTTGGCACTCAGCTCAACAGTCAGCTGTTCAAGCGTTTCTTTCAAATCTTTCGCTCTTTCAAGCTCGGCAATCGCTTCTTTTTTCTCTTTTTCTTTCTGTCCTTTCAATGCGCTGATGTTTGTCGCATTTGCTTCGACAGCGAGGCCTTTTTTAATGAGAAAGTTATGTGCATAACCGTCTGCTACGTTTTTCATTTCGCCTTTTTTTCCTTTACCTTTTACATCTTGTAAGAAAATAACCTTCATCTCTGAACGCCTCCCTCAAAATATTCATCAATGGCTTCCTTCAGCCGGACGAGCGCTTCTGAGACAGAAATGCCCGATAACTGGGTTGCCGCATTGGTTAAATGCCCTCCGCCATCCAGCGCCTCCATAATAATCTGCACATTGACCTCGCCCAGCGATCTCGCACTGATGCACACCGTATGCTCATCCCGTCTGGCTACCGCAAATGAAGCTTCCACTTCACTCATTGATAAGAGGGAATCAGCCGCCTGCGCAATCAGCACCTGGTCAAAGTACTCCTCTTCGTTCTCAGGAAGAGAAGCAATCGCGATATGTTCTTTATAAAGAGACGTATGCTGGATCAGTTTCGCCCGCTTGATATAAGAACCGACGGATTCTTTGAGAACTTTCTGCACCAGAACCGTATCTGCGCCTTTCGCTCTCAAATAAGAAGCGGCGTCGAACGTCCGCGAGCCCGTGCGAAGGGAAAAGCTCTTCGTATCCACTATTATACCAGCTAACAGGGCCGTCGCTTCAATCATATTGATTTTGAGCCGCTTCGGCTGGTATTCAAGCAGCTCTGTCACGAGTTCTGCGGTGGATGAAGCGTATGGCTCCATATAAACGAGCAGCGGGTCTTTAATAAATTCCTCGCCTCTGCGGTGGTGGTCAATCACAACGATGTGCTCGATTTTGTTCACGAGGCGCTCTTCCATCACAAGGGACGGTTTATGTGTATCAACGACGACAAGTAGCGTGTCATCATTTGAAATTTCCATCGCCTCTTCCGGCGTGATGAACCGCGACCACAGCTCTTCATATTTTTTAATTTCTTCAATCAGGCGCTGAACGCTTGATCCGATCTGGTTCGGATCAATGACGATGTAGCCTTCTTTGCCGTTGGCCTGCGCCACCTTCAATATTCCGATTGCGGCTCCGACCGCGTCCATATCAGGAAATTTGTGCCCCATGATAATGACATTGCTGCTTTCTGAGACAATCTCCTTGAGCGCGTGAGAAATCACCCGGGCGCGCACCCTTGTGCGCTTCTCCATCGGATTTGTTTTGCCGCCGTAAAATTTCACCTTGCCGTTCGGCATTTTGATCGCCACTTGGTCGCCTCCGCGGCCGAGAGCCAAATCGAGGCTGGACTGCGCCAGATCTCCAAGCTCCTTCAAGGAAGAAACCGATGCGCCGATCCCGATGCTGAGGGTCAAAGATACAGTGTGAACGGATGTTTTTTCTCGAATTTCATCCAAAATCGAAAATTTCGCGTTTTCAAGCTCCGTTAAAATGTGTTCATTTAACACCGCGATAAACCGCTCCGAAGACGTCCGTTTCAGGAAAATGCCGTACTCCTGCGCCCACGCATTTAATAATGAGGTGACCTGGCTGTTCATCGTGCTTCTCGTTTGGTCGTCCAGCCCCTGTGTGACGTCATCATAGTTATCTAAGAAGATATATGCCAGCACGGTTCTCTCATTTTCGTACTGCTTTTCAATCTGAATCTGTTCTGTCACATCAAAGAAATAAAGCAGGCGCTCATCTCTTTTAATCACTACTTTAAACTTCCGCTCATTCAAGGTGATCGTTTCCGAATCGACCTCCTGCTTGATCAGCGGCACGACGGCCTCGCATGTGTCATACAGCGAGCGTCCGACGAGCGTGCTTTCATTAAAACAGGAAGACAAAAACGGATTCGCCCACTCAATGTAATATTGATCATTAAACAGCATAATCCCGATAGGCATTTCCATTAATGCCTCTTCGCCTACTTTTTTCAATCTATACGATAACGTGGAGATATAATCGTCAATTTCTTTTCTGATCAGAGAATCCGCACGCTTAATGAAAAACAAGATCACGGCGAGCAGCACAACGCCGATGGCTCCTATCAGCCAGTTAAAGTAAATGCTGATGAGGATTATGATGATTGACAATGCAATCAATGCATAGATGGGATACCGAAACAACGGTTTTTCATAAAAACTAGGCATTTCTATCAACTCCCCACCTGTAAGTCACACTCAATTTCGCGTCACCTTATTTCTTATGTTAAAGCCTATGTCAATGATGCCTAAGAGGAGATACACGGACAAGATGAGCGGAAAAAGCACCCCCAGCACAATTGCTAATACAGGAACGGCTTTCGGCATCTCCATTTCGCGGCAATAGAAAAAAATAAACGCTAATCCTTGAATACAAATCAGCAAGCTGAGAATAAATCCCCCATTCAATGAAACCGAATACAGCATATGCCCTTTTTCTAAAGGCAGAAACCCTAATATCGTCACAATAAAATACAGAATGACAACGCTTTGCGGGAGTTTGAGCTCTCTAAAAGGCTTCATCTTCGGAAGATCAGGGGAAAATCGCCGTAAAAGCGGCCTTGCCATCGCATAACTGAGGAAAGAAAAAACGATGCCGGTCAATACGAGCACTGTCGGAAAAAGATATTGAACCGTGCTCAGCTGACTTTCCATCAGCTTGATCTGCTTCCCGAACTGGTCTCCATAACCGAGTTGCTTTGACATGGTTTCTGCTAAAGACAGCGACTCCCGAAGCTGGGACATGGTGGTATCAACCACATTCATGTTAAGGAACACGATGCTGACCACAAAAAAAACGACGCCGCACAGCACATACGCCATAGCGCCGGCAGCAACCGCATAGCCGGGCTGTTTCTTTTTAAAATAATATCCCATGGCGATTCCCGTATAGGCTGCCGTAAAAGCGCCTGTAAGCCCGGTAAACGAACCTACAATAAAGCTGACAGGAAGGCTGGCAAGCCCCATCCATACCCCGGGCTTCAGACCGTGCCGAATGGTGTAAAGAATGATCGGCAGCGGCAAAGCAAAGAGAAGAATTGCCCCCAGTAAAGGGAGGTACACGACCAAAAGGGAAATGATTGCAAAAATACTGATCAAAATGGCGCCTTCTAATAGAGCCCTTGTATTTTTCACTTACTCACCTCAAACCTTGTATCATTCGAACATACGAATAGAAAAGAGCAGCTTAGACGACTGCTCTTTTGACGCCGCAATGTCTCTTTCAAGACCTGAATTTTCCATAAACTCTCCAAAATACACGTATATATTTTAACATAAGTCGAAATCGCAAGTAAAATGAGCGCGGACAGCCGCAATGTTCCATGTGAAACATGAAAACAGACAAACGGACATCCCAGTGAAAGAATGCCCGTTGTATCAGTGATCCTGATCATCCATGAAACCAGAAGTATCTCTGTTTTTCTTTTTGGTTTTTCGTACATATAACAAGACGATAACGATAAGTAAGAGAGTGGTCGCCTGCAAAACCCCGCTGCTGAAAAGGAAGAAGTTCTTTATCATGTCCCACATATAGTTTCACCTCTATTTCGTATTTCCTTTACATTGAGTTTCCCTTTCTGGAAACTTCAAAACATCAGGAACAACATCGGGACCGGGGCATATGCTGAAAGTGAAAATGAAGGATAAAGGAGATTCTTACACCATGACTGAGCGGAGAACATTAGCATGGCATGAAACGTTAGAACTGCATGAGTTAGTAGCTTTCCAGGCAAACGGACTTGTGAAATTAAAAAGAACAGAGCGGGACGTAAGCGATGCCAGATTAAAACAGCTTTACAGATTTTCCATCCATTCGCTCGAACAAAATCTGCGTGAACTGCTTCCTTTCTTCCCTGAAGCTCCCGCTTTTCGCGAGGATGAAACAGAAGAGCGCGCTGATTCTTCCTTTTACAGCGGCGGCCTGCTCATTCTGGCCAAAACGTCTGTCCGCAATTACGCCGGAGCCATTACAGAGACGGCCACACCTCAATTAAGACATGTTTTCGTCAAGCACTTAAACGCGTCCATCAAGTGGCACCAAATGGTCTTTGAGTATATGGAAGAACGCGGTCAATATCCGGCTTACAACCTGAGCGAATTGCTGAAGAATGACGTGCGCAACGCCAGAAAGGCCATCGCGATGAAATAAAAAAAAGCAGCAAGGAATTTAATCCTTTGCTGCTTCTTATTTTTGAGCGGACTGATCTTGAGGAGACGTTTTTTCCCGGTATGCCTCGAGAAACTCCCGGTTGGCATCTCCCCATTTCTTCATTTGCAAAACGATCGGTTCCAGCGACCTGCCGAATTCGGTAAGAGAATACTCCACCTTTGGAGGCACCTGCTGATATACCTCGCGATGCACGATGCCGTCCGCCTCGAGCTCGCGAAGCTGAAGCGTAAGCATACGCTGCGTAATGCTGGGACAAATGCGCCGAAACTCATTAAACCGCTTTTTTCCGCCGATCATATGATAAAACAAAATACCCTTCCACTTTCCGCCGATAACGGAAAGCGTCAGTTCAACCGGACAACCTTCTTTATTCGGATATATGTTCATTTTTCATCCTCCATAGTACCTTTTTTGATACTATATGCTGATTAGCATCTGACTTACCCAGTATTTTACTCGCAACCCTCCCCAACTCTCAACAAAAATGCTTCTTTTTCACATCAATTTTTAAGGTTTTGAAGATTACACCCTCCTCAAGACGTGTTAAACTATAAAAAGATTGTTTACACTACAAAAAAGGACAAGGAGTTATTATGGAAAAAATTCTTATTTTCGGACATCAAAACCCAGACACAGATACCATTTGCTCTGCCATTGCCTACGCTGATCTAAAAAATAAACTCGGCTTCAATGCTGAGCCCGTCCGCCTCGGACAAGTCAACGGCGAAACACAATACGCGCTTGATTATTTCAAGCAGGAAAGCCCGCGTTTGGTGGAAACAGCCGCAAACGAAGTAAACGGCGTCATCCTTGTTGACCACAATGAACGCCAGCAAAGCATCAAGGATATCGAAGACGTTCAGGTTCTTGAAGTTATCGACCACCACCGTATCGCCAACTTCGAAACAGCGGAACCTCTTTACTACCGTGCTGAGCCGGTCGGCTGTACGGCTACGATTTTAAACAAAATGTACAAAGAAAATAACGTGAAAATCGAGAAAGAAATTGCGGGCCTCATGCTGTCAGCAATCATTTCCGACTCTCTGTTATTTAAATCTCCGACTTGCACGGAGCAAGATATCGCAGCGGCAAAAGAGCTTGCTGAAATTGCCGGCGTAGATGCGGAAGAGTACGGCTTAAACATGCTGAAAGCGGGCGCCGACTTAAGCAAAAAAACGGTGGAAGAACTGATTTCTCTTGATGCGAAAGAGTTCACGCTCGGCAGCAAAAAAGTCGAAATCGCCCAAGTCAACACAGTTGATATTGAAGATGTGAAAAAGCGGCAGCCGGAATTAGAAGCGGCCCTTTCAAAAGTAATTGCTGAGAAGAACCTTGACCTGTTCCTTCTCGTGATTACGGATATTCTGGAAAACGATTCCCTTGCGCTTGCCATCGGTGATCAAGCGTCAAAAGTGGAAAAAGCATTCAACGTGACTTTAGAAAACAACACGGCTCTTTTAAAAGGCGTCGTATCCAGAAAGAAACAAGTCGTTCCTGTTTTAACAGACGCGATTGCAGAATAACCAAAACACCCCGGAAACCCGCCGGGGTGTTTTTTTATTGCTCATTCATCAGACGGCCGTTTCGTAAGCGCTTTCTCCGAAAATCATTTTGACGGGATTTGATATACAATATATAATATATCACATGAAAGGCGTTCGTTTTCCTAATTATTGTAAGTCGATATCACAACATCAGAATCGGGGGGGGTCTATCCTGGAAAAACACGCTGCTCATTCTTATTCACGAACAACAGGCATTTGGCTTGTGCTGACAGGAGCTATCTTATGGGGGGTCTCGGGAACGGTTGCCCAGTATCTGTTCCAGCACCGCCATTTTAATACAGAATGGCTGACTTCGGTGCGCCTTCTGGTGTCAGGGGCGCTTCTGCTCGGCATCGCGTACCGCAAAGAAAAAGGACGGATATGGGCTGTTTGGAAAGACAAACGGGACAGAATTCCCCTTCTTTTATTCGGGGTTTTCGGAATGTTAGGCGTTCAATACACCTACTTCGCGGCAATTGAGTACGGCAACGCGGCCGCTGCTACCGTTCTTCAGTATTTAGGGCCAGCGATCATTACATGCTTTTTAGCGATTCGCGCAAAGAGAATTCCTTCAGCAAAAGAGCTTCTCGCCGTCTTATTGGCGGTTGCCGGCACATTCATTTTGGTCACGCACGGGAATGTCGGAAGCCTGTCCATATCCGGTCTGGCTGTCTTTTGGGGCATCAGTTCGGCGTTTGCACTGGCGTTTTACACCCTTCAGCCGCATCGTCTGCTGAAGAAATGGGGATCGGCCATTATTGTCGGATGGGGCATGCTGATCGGCGGAGCCGCCCTCAGCTTGATCCGCCCGCCCTGGAAATTTGAAGGCGAGTGGTCCTTGCCGGCATATGCCGCGATTGTGTTTATCATCATTTTCGGGACGCTCATCGCTTTTTATTGCTACTTGGAAAGCCTGAAATATCTGAGTGCCTCTGAAACCAGCCTGCTCGCCTGTGCGGAGCCGCTGTCGGCAGCTTTTTTAGCTGTTATCTGGCTGCATGTTCCCTTCGGAATATCAGAATGGCTGGGTACTTTGCTGATTTTAGCCACCATCGCTTTATTATCTATCAAGAAAAAATAACCTCTCTTTTTTAGAGAGGTTTTTTCCCAGGCTCAGAGCACACCTTAGTCTCAATTACCCATAAATTAAAAGGTCTTTTTTCATTTTACTATCATCCAAAAGAGGAAAATAGACCAGTTGTCAATAGAATCAGACTCTAATAGAATGATGTCGACAAGTAAATCATGCAGGATTGTTACTGATAAAGCAGGCAAGACCTAAAATGTGTTAAGGGCAAAGTGTATTCTTTGGCGTCACCCCTTACATATTTTAGGTCTTTTTTCTGTAACAAACCTGCCATCCATGGATGCAGGAGGATCGAATCGGCAGATCGCAAAAAAAGGTACATACAAAAGGAGACATGAACATGAACATCAAAAAATTTGCAAAACAAGCCACAGTTCTAACTTTTACGACTGCACTTCTGGCAGGGGGAGCGACTCAAGCCTTCGCGAAAGAAAATACCCAAAAACCTTACAAAGAAACGTACGGCGTCTCTCATATCACACGCCATGATATGCTGCAGATCCCTAAACAGCAGCAAAGTGAAAAATACCAAGTGCCTCAATTCGACCAATCAACCATTAAAAATATCGAGTCCGCAAAAGGACTGGATGTGTGGGACAGCTGGCCGCTCCAAAACGCTGACGGAACAGTAGCTGAATACAACGGCTATCACGTCGTGTTTGCTTTAGCGGGAAGCCCGAAAGACGCTGATGACACATCCATCTACATGTTTTATCAAAAAGTCGGCGACAACTCGATCGACAGCTGGAAAAACGCGGGCCGTGTCTTTAAAGACAGCGATAAGTTCGACGCCAACGATGAAATCCTGAAAGAACAGACACAAGAATGGTCCGGTTCTGCAACCTTTACATCTGACGGAAAAATCCGTTTATTCTACACTGACTTTTCCGGTACACATTACGGTAAACAAAGCCTGACAACGGCGCAGGTAAATGTGTCAAAATCTGATGACACGCTCAAGATCAACGGAGTGGAAGATCATAAAACGATTTTTGACGGCGACGGAAAAACATATCAAAACGTTCAGCAGTTTATCGATGAAGGGAACTATACATCCGGCGACAACCACACGCTGAGAGACCCTCACTACGTTGAAGACAAAGGCCATAAATACCTTGTATTCGAAGCCAACACGGGAACAGATAACGGATACCAAGGCGAAGAATCTTTATTTAACAAAGCGTACTACGGCGGCAGCACAAACTTCTTCCGTAAAGAAAGTCAGAAGCTTCAGCAAAGTGCTAAAAAACGCGATGCTGAATTAGCGAACGGCGCCCTCGGTATCGTAGAGTTAAACGATGACTACACATTGAAAAAAGTCATGAAGCCGCTGATCACTTCAAACACGGTAACTGATGAAATCGAGCGCGCGAATGTTTTCAAAATGAACGGCAAATGGTACCTGTTCACTGATTCACGCGGTTCAAAAATGACGATCGACGGTATTAACTCAAACGATATTTACATGCTTGGTTATGTATCAAACTCTTTAACAGGTCCTTACAAGCCGCTGAACAAAACTGGTCTTGTACTGCAAATGGGTCTTGATCCTAACGATGTGACGTTCACTTACTCTCACTTCGCAGTGCCGCAAGCCAAAGGCAACAATGTCGTGATCACAAGCTACATGACAAACAGAGGCTTCTTTGAGGATAAAAAGGCAACATTTGCGCCAAGCTTCTTATTGAACATCAAAAACAAGAAAACATCCGTTGTCAAAAACAGTATCCTTGAACAAGGACAGCTTACGGTTAACAACTAATAACAACAAAAAGAAAATGCCGATACTTCATTGGCATTTTCTTTTATTTCTCAACAAGATGGTGAATTCAATCATGGTACGAAAATGGCCCATTGTAATATTGATCTTTTTGGGTGCGTTCCTGTTTGTCGGCTTACTGCCGAACAAAACCCACAATTCCTCTGACACAAACACGGAGCATAAGAAGGATTACCGGGCGGCGTATCATTTTACGACCCCGGACAAATGGAAAAACGACCCTCAAAAGCCCATTTTTTTCGAGGGGAAATATCATTACTACTATCTTTATAATCGGGATTACCCGAACGGCAACGGCACAGAATGGCGGCACGCCGTATCAGAGGACTTGGTGCACTGGACGGACGAAGGCACGGCTATTCCGAAATACACCAACGAAAACGGCGATATATGGTCCGGTTCTGTCGTCATTGATAAACACAACACGGCGGGCTTCGGCAAAAACGCGCTGGTCGCCGTCACAACGCAGCCGACAGCCAAAACAAAAGCCCAGGAACAATATTTATGGTACAGCACGGATAAAGGAAAAACGTTTACTTCCTATAGTGATCAGCCCGTGATGAAAAATCCGGGAACTAAGGATTTCCGGGACCCGAAAGTGATCTGGGATGAACAGGATGACAAATGGGTGATGGCCATGGCCGAAGGCGAAAAAATCGGTTTTTATGAATCACCCGATTTGAAAAATTGGACTTACACGGGCGGTTTTATCACTCAGCAGATCGGTCTCGTCGAATGCCCCGACCTTTATATGATGCGTGGAGATGACGGAACAGCCAAGTGGGTTCTAGGCGTAAGCGCAAACGGCAAACCCGCAGGCAAACCGAATACGTACGCGTATTGGACCGGAAACTTTGACGGGAAGGAATTTACCGCCGATCAAGAAGAACCACAATGGCTCGATTACGGCTTTGACTGGTACGGCGGCGTCACATTTGAGGACGGTAAAAGCGAAGATCCGCTGACAAAACGCTATGCGCTGGCATGGATGAACAATTGGGATTATCCGAATGAAACACCGACACTAAAAAACGGCTTTAACGGCACGGATTCTATCGTCCGTGAAATCCGCCTTCAGCAGCAGGACGGCGGCACATACAGCCTTGTGTCAGAGCCGGTTGAAGCATTGAACCAATTAACCTCTTCAACTGACAGCATAGAACACAAACAGGTGAACGGTTCAGAGACACTGCCGATCAAAGGTGATACATATCAGCTTGATATGGATATCGCTTGGTCAGATATCAAAAATGCAGGCGTCAGACTCAGAGAATCGGCAGACCAAAGCCGGCATATTGATGTCGGTATTTCAGCAGAAGGCGGCTACGCCTATGTGAACAGATCGTTTACAGGCCAGCCTGATAAAACCGGCGCATACGCCGAAAGCAAAGCCCCATTTGACGGAAACAAAGGGCGCGTCCATCTGAAAATTCTCGTAGACAAAACAAGTATTGAAGTATTTGCAGACGACGGAAAAACCGTTCTGACAAATGAAGTGTTCCCAAAACACGAAGATCAGGGAATCACGCTCTTTTCTGAAGGCGGCTCCGCTGACTTTCAGCATATTGAGATGAAGCATCTCGGTTCGATTCATTCTTAGACGTCCCTCTTCATTTCTAACCAGCGCCCGGACTGTGGTAAAATGCAAATATGTATACTACGATTCATGAGGTGTTCCATTGGATAATCAAAACAAAGAACCTGTGCTGAAAAGAACCATCATGCGGGACGAAGTGTATCGCACACTCAGAAACTGGATCATAACGGGCAAGCTCAAACCGGAAACAAAGTTAAAGGACAAGGATTTGTCGGAAACATTGGGAATCAGCCGCACCCCGATACGGGAAGCCTTATTGCGGCTGGAAGATGACGGCTTGGTGATAACAAAAGCGAACAGATGGACGCTTGTCGCTCCGATTGAGTTAAAAGAAGCGGAAAACTTGTATTCCATCGTCTGGACGCTTGAAAAACTCGCATTGCAGCAAGCTCTCCCGCATGTGGACGATGCCGTGATTCAGGAATTGAAACAGCTGAATGAAAATCTTCTTCAAATGATGAAAGACGGCGATAAACTGGCCACCCTGGAAGCGGACAATGCATTTCACCATCGCATCATTCTGCTTGCGGACAACGCCGAACTTCACAAATTGCTAGTAAGCCTGAAAGTCAAAATTCAGAGAATGGAAATCCGCTATTTCAGTGAAAACGGCGCTTTAAACAGATCATATAATGAACATTCTGATATCATTCACGCATTAGAACAGCAAGATGCCGCCGCTGCTTTTACAGCGCTTGAAGCGAATTGGAAAAACAGTTTAGAACGGCTGCAGAACATGGCATAGCAAACGAAAAAGCCAAATCACTCATATGATTTGGCTTTTTTACTGATATCACAAGACAGCCGCGTTGGCTGTCTTGTTTACTTTTTGTTTATATATAAATAAATACCGTAATCCGTAGGCACAGAAGCATACCCCATCTGTCTGAGCATGGCTGTTATATTCCCGCGATGATACGTTCCGTGGTTCACAACATGGAGGATCATATCGGCCGCTGCGGTTTTCATGATGTCACCTGACGGATGCTCTATTTCAAGGGGGAGACTGATATTTTCTTCCTTTTGCAAAAATAATTGATACCGGTCTGATAATTCCGAGAACATATCTTCCAGCTCTTCTATCTCTTTAGACAAGATGTCCTCTTTTTGCTGTTCAGCTGATTTCAGCGTATCCTCCAGACGCTCTCCGGAGAACACATCAAACCACCCCTTATCCGACAGATACACATGAGTCAATACACCGGCTATCGACGGAAAGACACTTTGAATCTCCTTACGATACACATCCTCCGGAAGCTCTTTAAGCCGGGTGAATATTTGCTGATTTGCCCAAAGATGATAATCATACAATTTCAGTGCCAGATGTCCCACATTACCCTCTCCTCTCTCGATATAGAACGTACGTTCCTAATTATACTACACTACATGCGGCTTTGTACCATCTTCTTCATTCGCAGCTGAGAAAATCCGATAAAAGCCGAAATTAATAAGAGGAGGCCTGCGCCAATATAAATAAACCGCACGCCGAATACATCCGAGATAACCCCCGTTCCGATAATGGAAAACATAAAAATGAACTGAACTAAAGCTGATCTCGCCGCTAATATATTGACCCTTGTCTTTTCGGTCGTGATGTTTTGAAGTAATGTTTCCTGCGTGAGATCTCGTAATACACAAGCCGGCCCCATACACAGCACCAGAAAAAGGGCCGTAACGGCGCTTGTGATCAACCCATAAATAAACGTGAACATTCCATATGCCAAAGCTCCCGTCAACATAAGCGGAATGAGATGATGCTGAAACTTACCGGATAGCTTATAGATGATCAGTCCGCCGATCATCGTCCCTGCATAATAGACTCCGTTGACATACCCCCACCAAGCCTCTCCTTTATGAAGGACGTCATGCACATAAGTTAAGGACACAGACCCGATCCATATCATGCCTGCCCACGATTCGATCACATCCATCACAATGAGAACCCTGAGCTGTTTTTGCTGAAATAAATACACCCAGCCGCTTGCCGCATCTGCAAAAAGGGAACGTTCCCTGACTGCTGCCGGCGCACACATGCGTACTTGAAGAAACAGAATGATGCCCAAAAGCGAAGAAACCAATAACATGACAGTGACGATCATTGTATCGCTCTCTCCCAAGAACGCTATGATGACGCCGCCGAGAGACCACCCCGCAAACTGAACGGTTTGATCCGCCGCAGATAATAAACCGTTCGCTTTCGCCCTTCGATCAGGAGGAATGATTTCCCCAATCAGCGCGCTTTTTATCGGAGCAAACCATCCGTTGCAAAAAGAAATGCCTCCGATCAGACAAAACAGCAGAAAAAAGAATGCGGATGAACCGGTTTGGATGACAAAAAACAAACAGACTAACAGTGTGATCTGTATCAATTGAGAACTGATTAACAAAGACCGAAGCGTGAACCGGCCGGTGACCAGCGGCAAAACGGCGCTGCCCAATACGCGACATACAATGCTGACGAACGTCATAAGAGAGGCCATCGCCGTCGAACCGGTTTTTGTAAACAAAAACAAGATGACAGCCATCGTATAAAGTGAGAACCCCAAGTTGATAGCGGTCTGGCTGTATAAAATAGCATAATACGCTCTCTTCATATTCATCCTCAGCAACCTCACTCCCCAAAGCCGAAGCGCGCAGGCATCGGCTTATTTTTTCGTTTACTTTCTCTCCTTAGTGGGAGGCTTTCGTATGTCAGGCTCTCACCTTTAATTTGATCTTTCTGCCTTCCGAAAAAGTAATCATGCTTAGGACAATGTAACAGCCTATCCACTGTATCCATGTTAAGCGCTCGCCCAAGAAAAAAGCGCCAAAGATGATTGTGATGATCGGGCCCATCATTGAAATCAAAGACCCTCTTACTGCCCCAATCCGTTTGATACCTTCCAGCATAAATAAAAAAGGAACGACTGTTGTAAATACAGCAATGATTAAAAAAAGGAAATATACGGGTGGCTGAAACGACCATAGCTCTGTCTGATAGCCAAAACCCTTTCTTGCGATTAAAAAAAGCACCATGGCAATGCTTGCTAAGGACATCCCATATGCATTCATACGGATACTCCCTACTTTGCGAACAAGCTGACCGGATAAGACCAAATAAAGTCCGTAAACCGCGGACGACAGAAGAACGAGAAAAGCGCCAAATATATTAGCACTCAATTCGTGCAGGTTCCAGCCGCCAATGGAAAAAAAGATTCCTATGCTGACCACAACGACAGAAATGATGTCTGCAGCGGTGATTTTCTCCATTTTTCCGAAAAAAGAGATAATCATGACAAAAATCGGATAACTCATAACGAGCATCCTTTCTACAATAGCTGAAACATAATGCAGCCCGATAAAGTCCAACAGCGGTGATAGAAAAAAAACGAGCAGACCCGTGATCCCTGCTCTGACTATATCAGCCTTTGCCGGTTTTTCAGATAATTTTGCACGATACATAAGAAAAATGATGCAAAAAAGAGGGGTTGCAATCATTTGTCTGAAAAATAGCGTTGACTCCGGGGTGGCTCCGAATGTGTAAGCCCACTTAATAAAGATCGATTTTGAGGCAAAACACAGCCTACCAACAATCATAAACAACATTCCGGCGAGAAACGGATGGTTTAGTTTTGGCGGAGTATTCACTTAGACTTTGCTCATAGATTTACACCTTTCCTTAGTGCGAATATTATTTATTTCGATTCTGTGAGCAGTTTCCCTTTTTGTTTTATATACTAAAATGTATTTCTATCACCCGAAAAAAAGCCGATGCGCGCAGGCATCGGCTTTCAAATTAATCTATCATCTTAAGAACAAGCGACCGGAATCACCCATTTATCAGGAATGATTTTCAAAACAGAATAAAAAAAGAGGGCTCCCATTCCGGAAGCCCTCACTCCGTCTGCTACGCCGCTAAAAGAAAAATAAGCGCTAAAACAGCCGGAAGTCCTTGTTTTACGATAATTGATTTGTTTGAAGTAAAGCCTCCGAAAATGGCCGCGATGACCACACAGATGACGAAAAACAGTTGAATCATATGGCCCATCGGATCAGCTCCGAGGATCAGCCCCCAAATGAGACCGGCAGCCAGAAATCCATTATACAGACCTTGATTTGCAAACATGACCGCTACATTCCGGTCACCTTCTAAATGCTTCGGCAATTTGAAGGACCGCTTAGCTGCCTTCGAATTGATAAAAAACATTTCAAGTATCATGATAAATATATGTTCTAAAGCTACAATTCCGACGAAAACAGCCGCAATTATGTCCACTGTCCCTCTCCTCTCAGCTTTACCTCAACCTTATTTCCATTGTGCGATTGTTTCGATAGGAAGACGGTAGGAAGCATATCCTTCGTCTGCCGCTTTTCCGATTGATAACAGCATGACCGGTACATAACGCTCTTTATCCATTCCGAAAACCTCGGCGATCTTTTCTTTATCGTAGCCGCCGATCGGGTTTGTGTCATAGCCGTGCGCGCGTGCCGTAAGCATCAGCTGCATGGAAACGAGGCCTCCGTCGATCAGAATCGTTTCACGGTTCACTTGCTCCGGAAGTTTTTCAAAGTGCGCCGTCAACGCAGCGATTTGTCTGTCTTTTACTTCCTGCGGCATGTAGCCCAGTTCGACCGCTTTCGAATAGATTTCTTCTAAATAGTCATCATTGTTCATATCTGCGAAAACCGCGATCACCGCAGATGATGTGCTGACTTGTGTTTGGTTAAAGCTGGCAAGCGGCGCGAGTTTTTCTTTTCCTTCAGGGCTGTCAATGACGAGAAAACGCCACGGCTGCGCGTTGACTGAAGACGGTGCTGTCGTTGCTTCTTCCAGAATTTGAGTCATTTCTTCTTTGCTGATTTTAACAGCCGGATCGTAATTCCGAATGGAACGGCGGCCTTTCATAATGTCCATAAAGTCGTTTGTTTTCAGTTCTGTTTTCATGTGTAATACACTCCTATGCTTTCATATTTTCTATATTATTCTGCATCTGCGACAATACGTTTTTTAACATACTGCGTTCTTCCTCGCTGACACCGGCAAGCATTTCCTTTATGAAACGCTCCTTCTCCTTTTTGGAAGCCTCAATTCTCTCCCGCCCCTGATCAGTAAGCCGGACAAGTATAATTCGGTTGTCCTCGGGCTTCCGCCTTCTTGTGACCATTTCTTTGGCTTCAAGCTGTTTCAAGTGTCTTGTCACGGCTGCGCCATCAATATTCACCTTTTTCTGAAGATCGCTTTGGCTGATCTCGTCGACGTAAAAAAGCACGGCGAGAAGCTCAAGGCGGGATTGGCTGATTCCGGTGCACGCTTCAAACTTCGTGCCGATCACTTTGTGCAGTGATTGGAGCTGATATAAAATCTCGCCTTCCTCTGAACAACATGCTGTCAAAACCCATCCCCACTTTCTTTTGCGCAATTAATTGACTAGTCAATATTTGATATATCAATAATATACAGCCGCCATTCTTTTTTTGCAAGTTTTTTCTCCTTTTTTAAAAAAAGCTGCCGGTTAACGGCAGCTCTCTACTTAATGATTATGGACTTTTCTGAAATTACTGCCTTTTACTTCTGCGACATCATATACCGTCACAAAGGCTTGTTTATCAATGTCATTAATAATTTCTTTCAGTTTGGTTTCTTCCAAACGGTTGATGACACATGTGATTTCTTGGAATTTTTCATGAGAAAAACCGCCGTATGCTTCTTTATAAGTAGCGCTCCGGCCCAATTCTTCACGAATGGTCTCTACCATTAATGCAGGCTCATTGGTGATAATCTGAAATGTTTTAGAACCGCTTAAGCCTTCCTCAACCACATGAATCACCTTAGATGCAATGTAGTAAGCAATGACCGAAAGCAATGCGCCTTGCAGCCCAAATACAAAAGAAACAAAAATAAACACAAACATGTTTAAAAATAAAATGAGGTCGCTCGTGCCAAACGGCAATTTCCGTGACAGAAGCACAGCCAGCATATCAATTCCATCTAATGCGCCGCCGTTGCGCAATGCCAATCCCATTCCAAAGCCGAGAATAATCCCGCCGACAACGGTGATTAACAGGGTGTCTCCCTCGATGATAGCCGGTGTGTGGTGGAAAAAACTCGTGCCCGCGGCAAGTGAGACAATACCGATAATTGATAGAAACGCAAAACCTTTCCCGATTTGCTTATATCCTAACCAGACAAACGGTATATTGATCACCGCAATTAAGATCCCAAGAGGCAAATGAAACAGCTGTGAACCGACAATGCTGAGTCCGGTTACACCGCCGTCAGATACACTATTCGGAATCAATACGGTTTCCAGTCCATACGCGGCAATAATTCCGCCGATGATGACCATGATGGCCCGTACGATTGATTTCACTCTGAATTTCTTACGTCTTTGTTTTTCGATTGTACTCATATCATTCCCCGCTTCAATTATTTTTTCTTATTTAAATATACCATAATTGATACTTTTCGTTAAAAATAAGCCTATCGGCTATGTTGAAGCAGGAACCGAGGAAGGAGATTTCACAGATAACGTATCCATTTATGACTTTAATCATTCACCAAAAGGAATTAATAACCATCAATAATCTCTTTTATTCCCCTTCTTCACATATTCCCAATCATGTTCTATATTTTTTCTCACCCGCTGAAGAAGGCTGAAAATGGTTTCTTTTTCCTCAGATGTAAAGCCGGACAGGGCTACCTCCCCAGAATGCTCTCCTTCTCTTTGCAATAACGGATAAACCTTTCTCCCTTTTTCAGTCGGGAACAGTTTTTTTATTTTTTTATTTTGATCATCAGGACGCTTTTCAATAAACCCTTGTATTTCCAATTTTTTGATTGCTCTCGCCGCTGTTGTTCGGTCTACTTTAATCATTTCCGCCACTTTTTCCTGTATCACTCCCGGGTTTTCACATATACGCACAAGATAGAGATACTGCCCTTTTGTTAAGTCTAATTCCTTAAATTCAATATTGCTGATGGAATCCAGTGCCCGTGCGATCATACCGATTTCCCGCAAAATATCAGTCATATCTTTTCAAACCCTTCATGTTTTTGTTGCATTTGCAATATAATTGTTTTATCGTTACTTCTATAAGAACACAAGCAAGCCGTGCAGTCCAGACTAACATGTGAAAAGGATTGGTTGATCATGCAGATAAAAAGGATAACAACGGAAATTGATTTACAAGCAGCGCTTGAGATTAGAAAAGCAGTATTCATTGAGGAACAGCAAGTACCTGAATCCGATGAATTTGATCAGTTCGATACACTTGAGGAACAGTGCGGGCATGTCTTGGTTTATCATGAAAATCAGCCTGCCGGCACAGGACGCGTCCGCATCGTAAACCATACAGGCAAGCTCGAACGAATCTGCATCCTGAAGCCTTACCGCAAATATGGGTTGGGCAAAGTCATCATAAGCGAATTAGAAAACATGGTAAAAGAAAAAGGCATCACCCAATGTAAACTGCATGGACAAACACATGCGGAAGGCTTTTATCACAAACTGGGCTATCAGACAGATTCACCGGAATTTATGGAAGACGGCATCCCGCATGTCTTGATGACAAAAGAGCTGTGAGCTGTCACTGAATGAGCAGCCAAACGGCTGTATGAATTATTTACCGAAAGCCTTGTATAAAGGCTTTTTTTCTTAGCCTGAACGCCTTAAAAAAATCAAACCCAGGATAAAACTACCAATTTATAGTGTTTTCATTTCTTAAATAGTCCGATCAAAAGCTTTTAATCTATTAAAAATTAACAGTTAAAGAGATTATAAAAAGGGAATGAAATCCTGAATTATGCAAGAAAGGCTGATTCTCTCTAATATGGACTGCTGACGCGTTACATTCTTTCTATCTTCACATATCTTTAATACTAAGTACGTTATAAATAGATTCCAGGAGGAGATATGAAGTGGAAGAAACGAGTATGGAGCCATCACGGCTCTGCAAAGAATTTGCTAGAATTCTCAATTCAACGCCAAGTGTCGTAAATGGCGTATGTACGGCGACAAGATTTCGAAGCAACATTCATCCGGTGGTACTCGGAAGAAGAGCCGAGGCATTTCCTTTTATTCCTCAGGCCTTTTCATTTGAAAGCATGGATCGGGAAGGCAGAGCTTTATGTTTAGGTGAGACTGTTTTACTGCAAGAAGAAGTGAACCCGTTAATGAGTGAGCTGCGCAAATTCGGTATCATCGTAACTGCCGTTCATAACCATTGGCTGTTTGATAAACCGCGTCTGATGTTTATGCATTTTGAATCAATTGATAAACCTCTCAATTTTGCAAGAAAAGTGAGAGAGGCCCTGAGAGTTCTAACTACTAAAACTGTGCGTGCGGTACCAAAAACTGACGGGGAAATGATTGAACGGCATGGTCTTTGTGACGAATTCAACGATATTCTAGGCGGAACCATGCATACGTTTGAAAATGGAATTTGTACAGTAATGAGATCCCGAACGAATATAAAACCAGTAGTACTGGGACGGCCCGGAAGATCATTTTTGCTCATTCCGCAAATGTTTTCATTTGAATCAATGACAAAAGACGGCCGTGCTCTTTGCAGCGGAGAAACTGTAATTCTGCAAAAAGAAATCAATCCATTTATCAGCATCCTTCGGAAACATGATCTGACTGTAACGTCACTTCACAATCACTGGCTGTTTGATAAACCGAGACTGATGTATATTCATTTCGAATCGATTGATAAACCTGTCAACTTCGCCTTAAAAGTGAGAGATGCTTTAAGAGTGCTTACTGATAAAGAGGTCAAAGCTTAGCATGTTTTGAAGTATCAAAAAGCGATTAAAATAATCGCTTTTACATATGATCAACCGAAAACAAAAAAGATTTACTCTTCAAAAACCAAGCCTATGTGCCTCTAGGAAAGACATAACCATACAGATTGAAGTTTGAATAAAACAAGGAGAGCAGAGGTTAGCCTTTTTTTTATATTTGGCATCTTAACTTAAGAAAAGCCGCTTTGTCGGCGGCTTTTTTATCCTGAATCCTTTAATGTGAGAATGTTAAAAAGCAGCGGAATAGTTTTTGTCTTGCAGAATCCGAAGAAGTTGATGGGGTTCTTTTACAAAGTATGTCGGTGAAGCTGCAGATAAGTGTGTAAGATTCCCCTCTCCCCATAATGCGCCCGCACTTTTCATATCAGCAGCATGAGCTGCCTCAATATCTGTCATTTGATCTCCAATATATAAACAATCGCTTATATCTGCATGTAAGTGATTTATCGCTGTTAGTAATGGCTTAGGACTCGGTTTGTACTCATCACAATCTTCAGCCGTGAGAACGACTTTAAAAAACCCATCTAATTTATTATTGATTAACTCGCCATAAGCAAATTTTTTCAATTGTGAGGTCACAATCCCCAAACCATATCCTCTTTCACTTAAACTTTCCAGCAAAGAGATAACACCCGGATACGGTCTGATTTGATGGATTTTATTTTCGAAATACTGCAATATCGAGGAACGTATTTGCTCTGCCTCGTTTGGAAATCTTCTCAAAAAAACCGCAATAGGCTTACCGACAAGAGACTCTCTCTCTTCATTCGTTAATTTTCTCTTTAATACTGTTTCAATTCCATGATTATAAGCCTCTTTTGCCAACCATTCACTATTTACCAAGGTTCCATCTAAATCGAATAAAATTGTATGCATTTTTATTTTCTCTGACTTTCAAATTTATTAAGATAACTCTCTAAAGCATTTTTAGTAGTTAACGTTAAGGGATCAGGCAAATTTTGAAGAGAAAACCAGCCAACATCAATTATTGCATTTAACTCGCAGTTTCTTACAGTCCCAGTTTGAATACTGCATTGATACGTCGGACATACCCAATGAGTCTCCTCATCATGTAAAATATGGTTTGTGACACAAAGTAAAGAATCAACCTGAATAGTGACCCCTACTTCCTCTTTTATTTCACGGATAACTGTATCTTCTGCCTTTTCCATCCACTCAACTTTACCGCCGGGTATACTCCAATGATTAGCTTCGGGGTCCTTCTTTCGTAAAACTAATAGTAATTCCTGTTCCTCATTCAGAATAAATGCTCCGACTCCCACTCTTGGGTGCTCTGTTTTTTCCACTGTTAGTCCTCCTTTTAGACAGTAGATGTCAGCTCCTTATCGCAAGGTTTTTTACCATTAAGAATATCTCTTGCAATAACGATTCCAGTAGTCGCTGCTTGAATAATTCCGCGTGCCCATCCAATGGCATCTCCGGCAACATAGAATCCAGGTACATTGGTACGAAGACCCTCTTCTGCTTGAACACGATCCCAGCATAGTTCCCATACCGGAGCGTGCAGTAAGGTATCACCATTAATAAGGTCTTCAGATAATAAAGACAAATGATTTAAAAATTCCTCCACTGCTTCTGTTACATATTGAGGAAGAACCCAATGCAGATTTGTTGGCGCTGCATCCGGCAGAGTAGATTTAATGCTATTCTGCTTCAATTTTTCTTCAATTGTTGGTATTCTGGCAACGAAATCTTCATAACGCTGGAATTGGTCAAACGGTATACTTAATTTTCCGGATACATATATAATCAACTTGAAAGAACGTTAGAAATAGTCGAAGAAAAAGCTGCAGCTGTAAACATACAATCTAAATGGACATTGATGGAGTATACGTCGACAATATAACAATTAAATTAATTCAATTCGGTTCCTCTTTCCCTAAAGAAAAACTTGTGCCTAAAAATCAGTCACATCATCCATCTTCAGCCTCCAAACATTATCAAGCCTTGATGAGGCAAGCAAACACGGAGTATCATAGTTAGACACAACAAAAAAGATCTCATTATCCAAAGTCAGATTGAGTATTTTAGTTGTATAAAATAAAGGAGGAAATAGATTGACTTTACATCATTTTATTGGGGCTGACAAAGAACTTCCTATTGGTGAGTATGGCAGGAATCCTACACTTAAGCCCATTTCCGAACTAGAAATAAAAGGAATTGATGTCAACAAACGCTCTCAATTTAAAAAAAATCGAAAGAACAGCGAAAATTCACTTGTAAAGGTTTATGACACAGAAGAAGATGCATACGGAATTGATATTGTTCATTTAGATCCTGGATATGAAGCAGTCAGAAACAAATTCACACATCCTTATATATATGAATTACAAGGGTACTTACACGCCAACAATACACCTGGCCAACGTAAATCTATTAAATCACTTTTTCTTTTCATTGAAAAACACTTGTCAAAAGGTGAATCAGTTGAAATATATTCCTGCTTAGATGGATATGAAGATGAAGATAAAGATGACAGTATGGATGTAGTTATCAATTTAAATACTTTACAATTTGGAAAACATATAAAGTTTAAAGATATAAATCACCTTAGTCATATATTCTATTTGGAAGATAAACAATATGTATTAGTCAAGAAATAAACAAGAAAAATCCCAATTGAATAATGTTAGTTTAATAAGTAAGGAAACCATTCTATACGGTTTCCTTACTTATATATATTATTATTCACTAAAAACCATGCAACTCTTTTATAAAAAGTTGAATGGTTTTAATCCCATTTTTCAAAATGCACTTTTAATCCTGGTATACTCAATATTCTTTGTATTTCTTTATCATCTTCAGTATCGATATAACTTTCTTCTTCATGAGAGCATGTTACCAACCACTCCTTTCCATCTTTGAAAAAAGACAAGTCTTCTGGTAAATGTGGCTGCTCCCAAGCATATAAAGAATTTGCGGATTCTTTCAGAATGTTTTTTGCGTTTTCATCTGTATAATAGTAATAAACTTTTGCTTTTTGATTGTCTCCTAGAATAGTACTGGCCCATTCTGATTGCTCTTTCATTACTTTCAACGAACTTTCAAGTTTTTTTAACAGAGGATCGAATGATTTTAAAGATCCCATATCTTTTCTTAAAACTAAATGAAATTCGTCGCAAATTTCGAAAGCCAAATCAATTAACTCTGAATACAGCTGATCCTTTGGGTTGTGATCAATAATTAACATAGTTACCTCCTTCTCCTATCTTTTAATTACTTTAAAGTTAGATGTTTATAAATTAATCTATATTATCTTGCTGCACCATAGAAAGCATGAGCTTTCATACGGACACCTTTTCCATGTTTATACCTAGAGATCGAGTGATAATGATAATGTTTACCTTTACCCTTTTTATCTATCTCCGGACCAACTATTTTTTTAATCGGACTTGCGGCTTTAGCAATAGATTTGGCATTGTTCTTCGACGTAGACCAAGTGTCATCACCCCTTTTAAGGCGTGCAATTGCAGCAGGTCTTTTCAAACCATTACCGATAAATAATCCTTTAGACTTTCTTACTGCCATATAATGAGAATAGGTTCTTTTACGCTTCTTAAACTCAGAATAGGCAACATAAGTCACTCCTGAAATAGTCACAGCTAATCCAATTGAAATTAAATGCGCTAAAAGTGCCTCTCCAATAACTATTCCTATAGGTATAAACCAAACAAAAGAAGCTGTTACCTCATCTGAATTAATCTCATATTTTTTATTTGTTTCCGTATCAGTAAAAGTTGCTTCTATCTTCTCATTTGTAGCATTTTCAATATTAACTTTATATTCTTTACCTTTTTCACCAGTCTTCTGCGAAATTTCATCGGTTATTAATGAAAGTTTCATATTTTCTTTATCTAAAGTCATTAAACCTTTAACTCCGCCTTTTTCCGCTGTGATTACTAATTTCTCTTCATCGTTTGTTACAATTTGGTAATCCTTATTGTTTAAAGCCTCAGCTTTTGATTCATTATGTAAAATAAAAGTGAAAGTTAATACTAGGCTTAAAATAACTGCAATACTCTTTTTAAAACATTTCATTCAAATTAACCCCTTTACTTAAAAGATAAAAAACCTTTTCCATAAATTTCATCTCTTCCTTTCTTTCCAAGATCGATGGACAATTTGGACAATACATGGTTAACCTGATTATAAATATCCTCTTTTGAATTAATTCCGAATTTATCTCTATTTTGTAAAATTAATGATATTACACCGGTAACATGTGCAGCTGCTAAAGATGTACCACTTTCAGTTTTATATCCATTATTGAGGGATAGTATCGGTATATCTACACCAGGTGCAGAAAAGTCAATCTTTCCTTTAGGTGAAAAGTTAGCTATTTTATTATTTCTATCTACAGCATTAATAGAGAGAACTTTTTCATAAGCTGCTGGATAATCAACATCTCCACCATAATTGTTACCTGCGGCCGCAACGATTATGATCCCACTGTTTACTGCTTTATCAATTGCACCTCTTAACAACGGTTTATCTTTGGATAATCCAAAACTCAAATTTATTACCTGAATATTATTATCAATACACCACTCTATAGCTTTAACAAGGTTATCTAATGAACCTTTTCCTTTTGAATTTAGTACTTTAACTGAATATATTTCAGTGTCTGGAGCAATTCCAACTAATCCAAAACTATTATCTTTAGCTGCTATAATGCCTGCAATAGCAGTTCCATGCCCCACATCATCATCTGAGGTTAAAGTCATGTTTATTGGATTAAATTCTCCTTTAACTTTCCCTTTTAAATCTTTATGCTCTTTATCAATACCACTGTCTAATATAGCAACTTTCACTTTCTGTTTCTCTCTTGAAGTCCATATTGAAGCAGCATTGATTTTTTTCACCCCCCACGGTACTTCTTGTACACGGTTATGATTAATTTTTTCTGTTCCATTTCTCTCTATATGCTTAAAAATGAATAAAAAGCACGCAAAAAAACCTAATGTAAAGATTAATATAAATAATAAAATATGAGGTTTTTTAATTGCTAACACCACTTTTTGAAGATTTGAAAATATTCTCATCCTTGGCCAAGAATAACAAAACTATTATATCAATCTACAATTAAAAATCAAAGTTTTTTTAGGAAATATTTCATTGATACATTGCAGTTATAAAGTAGTGTATTTCTTAGTCACTATAAAGAAAATTGACCTTCAAATACATATTTAAAACAAATCTCAATAACTGGCATATTAACTTAAATAATTTTGAAGACTTCTGCTAGTGACGGTTTTAAAGATAATCTTTCTCTTACGGTTCTTTGAATATCAAGTTCTCCTCATTATTTTTAAACCAGTACCCCAACCGTAGTCAGCGAACAATTCGCCATTTAACTTAATCGAATTTGATCACCGGAGTTTTCTCTTTTTATCTCGAAAACTTCCCAGGATCATGAAAGCAGGTGAGCCCATGCCAATTAACAACAAACCCAATAGATTAATCGATGAGATGTCTCCATTTACTCCAACACGCCCACACCCCCGTAAACTGGCACCCGTGGGGAGAAGAAGCATTTGAAAAAGCGAAACGCGAAAACAAGCCGATTCTTGTCATTGATAGCATGTCTCTTTCTATTAAAGTAATCATTATATATTTATCTGCTTGCCAATTCCTTAATCATCAAACCCAATTCATAAATTCCCTTTTGAAGGTCTTCAAGAGATGCATAAGCATATGATAAGCGAATATAGTTCCCTTTTTCTTGAGCATAGATACTGCCGAGATTGAGAAGTATCCCTTTTGTCAAAGCTTTTGTATAAAGTAATTTCATAGATAGTGAAGGCAATATTTTTACCCAGACAAAGAATCCTCCCTTCGGCATATTCCATGTAGCGACATTCTTCAAATTGGTTTCTAAGAGACTCATGACCAATTGTCTTCTCACCTTTAATTGACTTCTCACCTGTTCTAGATGCTGCTGGTATTCACCGGATGTAAACCACTCTGCCGCTACTCTCTGGGATAACGAACTGGAGCCGTAATCTGTTTGCATTTTTATGTCGGATAAACGTTCAATCACTGGTTCCGGCCCGACGATCCATCCAATCCTCAAACCCGGACTTAATGTTTTCGATAAACTGCCTATGTAAAGCACATGCCCATTTTTATCTATTGTTTTAATAGGATCTGGAGGAATTTCATCGATCCATAACTCACGATAAATATCATCTTCAATAATGGGAAGCTGTGCATTCTCACTTGCCGCAAGGATTTCTTCTCGCCTCTTTTTTGACATTAAAATACCTGTCGGATTATGAAAACAAGGATTTGTATATAAAATAGCCCTTCCCCGTTCCCCCCTTGCCATGTGGATATGTTCCGGCAAAAGTCCATCATTATCCATAGGAACTCCAGTCAGCTTCATACCGGCTGATTGAAATACGTGTAATGAATAAAGATAGGAAGGCTGGTCAAGATAAACGGTCGATCCCCTTTGCAAAAGCCCCATTGATATCAGCTGCAAGGCTTGCAGCGCTCCAGAAACAATAAGAATGGAAGAAGATGAAGCTTGAATACCGATTGTTCTTAAATAGCCGCTTAATGCCTCTCTCAAAGGCAAATATCCTTTTGGTTCCTCATACCCGAATGCCTCTATGTTTTGAGATACCTTTCCCATCATCTTTTTCATAGCAGCTAAAGGAAAAATCTCATGTGAAAGTTCTCCTTTACTGAGCTGTATAAGATCGGAATTTGATTCTGATTTATTGATCTCTTGAACGATTTTTTGGCTTGGCTGCTGGATTCCGGAGGTTACATACTGATCCCAATCGGGGGCGGAATTCTTAGCCAAAAGTGTCCATGTATTGTTCGTAACAACTGTCCCTTTGCCCATTCTGCCTTCGATTAATCCATCCGCCGTCAATTCCTCTAAAGCTGTAATGACTGTGCTCCTGTTCACCTCAAAGTGTTTGGCAAGCGTGCGCTGGCTTGGAATCTTACTTCCAATCGGCCATTCTCCATTTCCTATTTTCTCTTTTATAAATTGAATGATTTGTATGTACTTAGGAAGCTTTTTCATCTTTTTTTCTTCTGGAGCGCTCATAAAAAGTATCCTCCTTAAAGTGGTTGGGTCAAAATCTATTTAACTGGTTGAAGTCATATCATCAAATCTTTATTAATATAGAAACACATTAAATAACTGGTTGGTTTTTGTAAAGAGGAGTGAGAAAGATGCGAAAGAAAACAGTTCGAATCGGTATATCTTACAGTCTGATGATTGGGTTGTGGGCCTCAGCTTTCCCGGGAATTCGCGCGGGTTTGGAGAGTTACACGCCGGAACACCTCGCTTTGTTTCGCTTGTTGATTGGGTCAATGGCACTGGTCGTTTTTGCTGTTTTGACTCATATGCGTTTACCTGACATGAAGGATATCCCTGCTATTTTATCTTTAGGATTTTTAGGTTTTGCACTATATCACATTTTGCTGAATATCGGAGAAAAAACAGTCAGCGCAGGGGTAGCAAGCTTACTCGTGACCATGACACCTATTTTTTCTGCAATGTTATCTCGTCTGTTTTTTGGTGAACAGTTTGGGCTTTATAAATGGATTGGCTCTATCATAAGTTTATTAGGTGTGTTGATCATTACATTTGGGGCAGGAAACTATACACATTCAGTGAACGGCATTTTGTTAATCCTGCTGGCAGCTTTTTCGGAGAGTATTTATTTCGTTTTTCAAGCCCGCTATATAAAAAAATATGGATTTATTCCATTCGTTACATTCACTATTTGGGGCGGGACAATGCCTATGCTTGTATTTCTGCCTGGCTTAGGGGAAGAGTTTTTGAACGCTTCAATGAACTCAACATTGTCTATCGTTTACTTAGGTTTATTACCAACGGTTGTGCCTTACTTTGCACTTGCATATGTAACTTCACTCGTCGGTGTTTCAGAAGCAGCCATTTCACTTTATTTAACACCAGCCGTAGCCTTGGCCATTTCTTGGGTGTGGTTAGGTGAAGTACCTGCGTTTATTGCACTGACAGGCGGGATGGTTACAGTCGCCGGGGTGTGTTTCACTTATCTAACAGTAAATAAAATGATAAAGATTTTAAATCCTTATTTCTTATCTAAAAAGCAATAAGGCGGATGAAGTTTAACCCTGAAAATAGAGTCATAAGCCGTTCTCCTTTTTAATGACTTGGGTTTGGTTCACAAAGTTGAGTGTATGAATTTTTTTAGAGGATTGTGGTATGTTAAACGTACAAATAATAAGAGAAAGCAGGTGAGCCCATGCCAAACAATAGTAAACCCAACAGTCTAATCACGGAGAAGTCCCCCTATCTGCTCCAACACGCCCATAATCCCGTAAACTGGCACCCTTGGGGAGAAGAAGCCTTTGAAAAAGCGAAACGCGAAAACAAGCCGGTTCTTGTCAGCATCGGCTATTCGACTTGTCACTGGTGCCATGTAATGGCCCACGAATCTTTTGAGGACGAAGAGATCGCCGGTATGTTAAACGATAAATTCATAGCCATCAAGGTTGATCGTGAAGAGCGGCCTGATGTGGATTCCGTGTATATGAGAATCTGCCAGCTGATGACGGGGCAGGGCGGGTGGCCGCTGAACGTGTTCGTCACACCAGATCAAAAGCCGTTTTATGCGGGGACGTATTTTCCGAAGACAAGCAAATATAACCGTCCGGGTTTTATTGATGTGCTTGAACATCTGTCCGAAACGTTTGCGAATGACCGGCAGCATGTCGAGGATATCGCCGAAAACGCCGCCGCTCATCTTGAAGTCAAGATTCACCCGGCCGAGGGCATGCTTGGCGAACAGGCGGTTCATGACACGTATCGCCAGCTGGCCGGCGGGTTTGATACGGTGTACGGCGGGTTCGGCCAGGCTCCGAAATTTCCGATGCCGCATATGCTCATGTTTCTGCTTCGCTACTACAGCTATACGGGCAAGGAACAGGCTTTGGCCGGCGTAACCAAGACACTCGACGGCATGGCGAACGGCGGGATTTTTGACCACATCGGGTTCGGATTCGCCCGCTACTCGACTGATAATGAATGGCTCGTGCCGCATTTTGAGAAAATGCTGTATGACAACGCCCTTCTCCTGCCCGCATATACAGAAGCCTACCAAGTCACGGGCAATGAGCGCTACAAACAGATTGCGATGCAGATCGTAACGTTTATTCAGCGGGAAATGATGCATGAAGACGGCAGCTTTTTCTCAGCTTTAGACGCCGATACTGAAGGCCGTGAGGGGAAATATTACATATGGTCCAAAAAAGAAATCATGAATCTTCTCGGTGATGAACTCGGCCCGCTTTACTGCAAGGTGTATAACATCACAGATCAAGGCAATTTTGAAGGCGAAAACATCCCGCACCTCATTTTCACGCGGCGTGAGGCCATCCTCGAAGAGACCGGCCTCACCGGAAATGAGCTGGCCGAACGCCTTGAAGAGGCAAGAACAAAATTGCTGGAGGCGCGTGAAAACAGAAGCTATCCGCATACAGATGACAAAGTGCTGACCTCATGGAACGCGCTCATGATTGCCGGGCTGGCAAAGGCCGCAAAGGTATTTCACGAGCCTGACTTTCTCAGCATGGCGGAAACAGCGATCCGCTTTCTCGAACGGCACCTCATGCCGGACGGGCGCGTCATGGTCCGCTATCGCGAGGGCGAAGTGAAAAACAAAGGGTTTATCGATGATTACGCTTTTCTCATCTGGGCTTACCTTGAACTGTATGAAGCGGGTTTTCATCCGTCTTATCTGCAGAAAGCGAAAACGTTATGTACAAGCATGCTGGAGCTGTTCTGGGATGAACGGCACGGAGGCTTCTTCTTTACGGGGAATGATGCCGAAACCCTTCTTGTCAGGGAAAAAGAGGTTTATGACGGGGCCGTGCCTTCCGGAAACAGCGCGGCTGCCGTACAGCTGCTTCGTCTCGGCCGCCTGACGGGTGACATATCACTGATTGAAAAAGCCGAAGCGATGTTTTCCGTGTTCAAACGGGAAATAGAGGCCTATCCGAGCAGCAACGCTTTCTTCATGCAAAGCGTACTGGCACATACAATGCCCCAAAAAGAAATCGTTGTTTTCGGAAGCAAAGATGACCCGGACAGAAAACGTTTCATTGAGGCGCTTCAGGAGCATTTCACTCCCGCCTATACGATTCTCGCCGCAGAACATCCGGATGAGCTTAAAGGCATTTCTGACTTTGCCGCGGGTTATCAAATGATCGACGGAAAGACAACGGTCTACATTTGCGAGAATTTCGCCTGCCGGAGGCCGACGACGGATATTGATGAAGCGATGAACACCTTACAAATCAGCAGCAGAGCCTAGGCGGCCTGCTGCTTTTCTTTTTTCACAAAACGGAACGCGAGCCATGCGAAGATAATATTGATCACCAGAGTCGATATGCAATCATATATTTCATAGCCGCCGGCTGCTGTTGTAAATATCGATGGAATGCCGCCGTACACCGAATGATCCTCTGTGAGAAAGATAAATAAAAACATATTATTGGCAGCGTGACCGCCAAGGGACATCTCCAGACTGCCCGTTTTAATCGTGATAAAGGTCCAGATCATGCCGATGGTGACATATCCGATTCCCGCCCAGAGAGCTCCATTTTCCATCTCCGGATTTCCGAAATGAAGTGCGCCGAATAATCCGCCGATAATGACTGTCAGAACCACCGCGTTTGCCGTCAATTTTCCGGCGAACTGAAGCAGAAAACCGCGAAAGAGAAATTCCTCCGCAGAGGTTTGAATCGGCACCAACAAGACGGCCGCCGCTAACAGCAGCAGAAAACGTGAAGCATGGAATTCCTGAAGCATGAAACGATCCGGATGAATTGTAAAATCAATCAGCCCCGCGACAAACATCAGCACAACATATGTGCCGAATCCAAAGAAAATTCTCTTCCAGTTCAGCGACTGATTCGGTGAGATGATGGATAAAAACCGCCGTTTCATAATGAAACGAACCGCTATCCAAATGCCCGGAATCGCTATGAAATAGACGATATGCTGTAAATAAATATCCGCCAGCGGGTCACTTAATGCCCCCTCATCCCAATTTATCGTCAGTGAAGGATTGAAAGCGGACGTGAGAAACATATAAAACACGGTCAGTATGCTTCCGAAAAAGAACAAACCCACAATGACCAACAGAGAAAGGAGATATCTCGATACACTATTTCTTCCCTCTGCTGGCCGTACAAACGTATTCATATTTATGCATCAACTTCCTTTCCTTCAACATTTTACAATATAAACAGAAACAGATATAGGAAATGTTATATATTTTAAGAAGAAAGCGCTATGCCGTTTCCTTTGGCTCTGGTTATTTACACTCTGTTTTTGCCAAAAAAAGACCTTTATAATGTATTCGTCAGATAAATTTACAGTATTTTCTGATTACAATTGCAAAGTCAGGGGGTTTTTTATGAAACATCAGACATTCTCAAATGTAGCGAACCGATTAGACCGTCTCCCCATTTCGCGTGTGCACTATCAAGTATTAACCGCTCTCGGAATCATCTATTTTTTCGATCTCGCTGATCTGTTTACGCTCAGCAACGTGGCTCCGGCGCTGATTGAGCATTGGGGCGTGAAGCTGTCCACCATTGCCGACATTACGGCCGCATCCTTCCTGGGCATGTTTTTAGGCGCGTCCATCGGCGGAAGGCTGTCCGATCGGATCGGCAGGAAAAAAGCGCTGAATTGTTTTGTCCTTGTCTTTTCGATCTCATCTTTTCTGAATGCGCTGGCATGGGACATTCCGTCCTTAATGATTTTCCGCTTCTTGACCGGGCTCGGCGTCGCGGCCGCCATGATTGTGACGAACAGCTATTTGGCGGAATTTTTTCCATCCTCCGTACGAGGAAAATACATCTCCCTTTGCGCCATGATCGGACTGATCGGCGTTCCCGTCACAAACGTTGTTTCCGCTTTTGTCATTCCTTTAGGCTCATGGGGGTGGCGGCTCGTATTCGTATGGGGGGCGGCCGGTCTCATTTATTTCTTTTTTATCCGCCGGCTTGAGGAATCGCCGCGCTGGCACGAAAATCGGGGCGCATATGATCAGGCAAACACCATTATGAACCGTCTTGAAGCACGTATAGAGAAAGAAAAAGGCCCGCTTCCCGCGCCAAAAGAGGCGGCTGAAGTACATACAGTGAAGCACGCAGGCTACTTAGGGCTGTTTCAGGGCAGGAATTTAAAGATCACCATCATCCTGTCAGCGGTATGGATTCTTGAAACCTTTGGCTTTTACGGCTTTGCTTCATGGGTGCCCAGCCTGCTGAAAAGCAACGGCATCACCATGGAAAAAACGCTGTGGTACAATGTGCTTCACTCTGTCGGCGCGCCGCTTGGCGCATTGCTCGGTTCCATGATATCCGAGACGTTCCAAAGGAAATGGATTCTGGCCGCAAGCGCTTTTCTGACTGCCATTGCCGGACTGTTATACGGCATGACGTTTATTCCCATCATGATTATTGTGTTTGGATTTGTCGTCAACGTCACGGAACGGATTTTCACCTCAAACTTATACGCATATACATCGGAGCCGTATCCTACGGAATATCGCTCGGCCGGGAGCGGGCTGGCGTACGGGCTCGGTCGTTTTTCCAATATATTCGGCTCCCTGCTCGTCGGATTTATTGCCGTTAAGCTCGGCTACATCAGCGTCTTTTTGTTCATCGGCGGCTGCTGGCTTTTATGTTCCGTTTTGTTAATCCTCTTCGGCCCGAAAACAAATGCACAGCAAATTTAATCAATAAAACAGTGCGGGTTCCCCCGCACTGTTACACTGTGATTTCTATCAAATTGCCTTCCCAATCCTCTATCACACTCTCATAATATCCGTCACCCGTCACGCGCGGGCCGCTTACGACCTGAAATCCATCGTTTTTAAACGTCTCCGTCAATTCATTCACCCGCTCCTTGCTGCCTGTAGAAAATGCGAGATGCGCCCATCCGGTCATATTCTGTGACGGCGCTTCATCAATGCCGCCTTTTTTCATAAGTTCCAGCCTGCATCCGGAGTCAAATGTCAGAAAATACGATTTGAAATCTTTTTTCTCATTATGATAAAGGTCATTGGCCTTGGCGCCGAAGTATGTCTCATAAAACTCTTTCATCCGTTCTAAATCTTTCACCCATATCGCTGCATGTTCAATTCGCATATGTCCGCCTCCCTTTTTTTCTCAATCTAGTTATAAAGCATGAAACCCATTTCAGCTCAAGAATTTTTCCGCTGAAATTGATGCATAATTTGTTTTTTAGCCGTTTCTTCGTGAAAAAACAGCAAAAATGCTTCCTTTCCGACCCGTTCCAAATGAAGTTCCAGGGATGGAATATTCAATGCCCGGCTGACGCTCAGATTTCCCTCGCCGATGATCTCCGCGTCCCATTTCTGTTCTTTCGCAAACTGGTACAAGCCGGCAGCCACATCATCACTGTGCGCATAGATGGCCGTCGGCACCTTGTCGAAACCCCGGAAGTGCTCACCCGCCCGCTTTCCGTCGTCCATATCATGGCATCCGACCAGAATGCGGGTTTCATCAAGAGAGCCGAAAACCGCCTTATATGCGGTTACCTTGTCGGCCGTACTCGGGCTTTTTTCCGCTTCCCGCACACATGTAAAAGCAACGTCTTGATGCCCGCGGTTCTTCAAATACAAAAAGCTTTCTCTGTATGCTGCCTGCCTGTCATTATAAGCGCAGGGAATCTCTTGATGCTGTGTATATTCACAAGCGACAATGGGACCGTATTCCAGGTAAGGTACGGCGGTTTCCCATTCATTCGCACGGGACGTGACAATCAGTCCGTCAATCTTTTTCATTTTCAGCAGTTCGAAATATGTCAACTCTATAGCGGGGTCATAGTTGGTGGGGAGAAGGGTTGTCACGTAATCATGGGCAAACGCTTCCTTCGTGATACCGTTTACAATTTTGTCAAAGCAGGGATGGTCGCTGTACGGCAAAATCACGCCGATTGTATTGGTCTTTCCGCGAATCAGATCAATGGCGGTTCGATTAGGGGTATAATCCAGCTCCTTCATCACTTGATTCACAAGACGCCTTTTCTCCTCAGATACGTACGGGTGTCGGTTTAACACGCGTGATACGGTGGCCACCGACACATTCGCCAGTTTCGCAATCTCTTTTATATTTGCCATGTGCTCCTCCATTTTCAGTGATAAAAAAGCAGCAAGAGTGGATTTCTCTTACTGCTATCTCATCATAAATCCACTGTCATTTCAACAGGGCAATGGTCAGAACCCATGATATCGGCACAAATGGCCGCTTCGCTGATCCGCGGCTTCAGTCTGTCTGAAACAATGACGTAATCAAGCCGCCAGCCGATGTTTTTCTCACGTGCGTTCGTCCTGTAAGACCACCAGGAATAGGCACCTTCCCGATCAGGATATAAATAGCGGAATGAGTCGGTAAATCCGGCGTTCAGCAGGGCGCTGAACGCTTCCCGCTCCTGATCCGAGAAACCGGCGTTCTTCCGGTTGGCTTTCGGATTTTTTAAGTCTATCTCCCTGTGTGCGACATTCAGATCGCCGCATAATATCACGGGCTTCTTCCGGTCAAGCTTCTGCAGATAATCCTTAAAATCGGCTTCCCATTGAAGACGGTAATCAATTCGCTCTAATCCGCGTTTGGCATTTGGCGTGTAACAGTTGACGACAAACACGTTTTCAAATTCAAGCGTGATCACCCGTCCTTCTTGATCATGGTCGTCAATCCCCAGTCCATAGAACATGTGCAGCGGCTTTTCTTTCGAAAAAACAGCCGTGCCTGAGTAGCCTTTTTTCACCGCATAGTTCCAATAGGCGTGATATCCTTCAGGCTGTAATGATACTTGTCCGTCCTGTACTTTTGTTTCTTGCAGACATAGAATATCCGCTGCCGTTTCCTGAACGTAAGTATTGATATCTATCTTTTTCATCACGGCACGCAAGCCGTTTACATTCCAAGAAATCAGTTTCATGTGTTCCCTCCTGTCCGGCTCAGCCGGTATTCCAGTGTTTCAATGTTTCCGCCCTCTAATGCCAGCAGCTGCTTTTTCATTTCTAAACCGCCTCTGAATCCGGTCAGTTTCCCGTTTTTCCCGATAACGCGATGGCACGGAACCGTAATCAATACCGGATTTTTTCCAATCGCGGCGCCCACGGCTCTTACGGCTGCCGGTTTCTGAATCATTTCTGCTATATCCGAATAGGAGTATGTCTCGCCGTACGGTATGTCCATAAGCGCTTTCCATACAGCAAGCTGAAATTCTGTCCCGTAAAGATCCACCGGCACTGAAAAAGCTGATCTGCCATTGTCGATGTACTCGGACAGCTCTGCCGTGTAAGACGCCAGCTTTTTATCATCACGTGCCAATCGGTATTGCGGTATTGCTTTTTTTGCCCACTGCTCAAGCTCTTCAAAGCTTCCATGATTTGACCCTATAAAGCAAAGCCCCTTAGATGTGGCGGCTGTATACAGGCTCCAATCATTCCGTGTGAAGAGTGTCCAATAGATCATAGGCTCTTTACTCATATTGAACCTCCCTGTCCCATTTTGGCCGTTTTTCTGTATTCTGTGGGCGAACTCCCGGTTCCCTTTTTAAAAAGGGTCGCGAAATGCGCTGTGTTTGGAATTCCGACAGTCAGAGCGATCTCCATGACTGTCATATCAGTATGCTTTAAAAGGTGTTCCGCCTTCGACAATCTTATTTTCTGTATATACGCAATAGGGGACATTCCCCTGATTTTTTTAAATGTCCGCTGTAAATGATAGGGGCTGCCGTGACACATTTCGGCCAGTACACTCAGAGTCAGAGATTCGTGATAATGGCGTTCAATGTATTCAATGATTTGAGCAATCCATTCTTCATCAGGAAGACGAAGACCGTTCGGCCGGCACCTTTTACAGGGACGAAAATGTCTCTCGAGCGCTGCATCAGCCGTATCAAACACCAGCACGTTTTCTTTATTCGGAACTCTCGATTTACAAGAAGGCCGGCAGAAAATCCCCGTCGTTTTTACTGCATAATAAAATACTCCGTCATAAGAAGCATCATTGCGTATGATTGCGCTCCACTTTTCATCAGTCAGGATATTTCTGTCTGTCTCCATCTCAGCCACCCCCTGTTTTTCAGTATAAACAAATTCATTGCATAAGTACGCGTTTTTGAATAGAGGAGCAAGATAACAAAGATATAGGTGTCAGGAGCACTTCCATGTTTCATGTGAAACATTTCGGCAGGATGGAGGGGTACTGATATAAAAAAAGAGCAGGAGCCCGCAGGCTCTTGCTCTTTTCTTTCGGCTTACTCGCCAGTTACGTATGGAAGTAAAGCCATTTGACGTGCGCGTTTGATCGCGATAGTCAATTTACGTTGGTATTTCGCGTTTGTTCCAGTTACACGGCGAGGTAAGATTTTACCACGCTCAGAAACAAACTTTCTAAGAAGATCTACATCTTTGTAATCGATGTGCGTAATGCCGTTAGAAGTGAAGTAACAAACCTTACGGCGTTTCGCACGACCGCCTCTGCGTCCTCCTGCCATTGTCATTTCCCACCTTTCTCGTTATGAATATAGCGATAATCTATTAGAACGGAAGATCATCATCCGAGATGTCAATCGGCTTGCCGTCGTTGGCAAATGGATCATCATTAAAGCTGTTCCCTTGATTTCGTCTCTGGTTGTTCTGATTTCCGCCGAACGGATTATCATTTTGGCCTCCGCCAAAGTATTGGCCTCCGCCGCTGTTTCCTTCGTTGTATCCGCCTGATCCAGAACCGCCGCTGTTTTTAGGCTCAAGAAATTGAACACTTTCAGCTTGGACTTCTGTCACGAAGACACGCTGTCCCTGCTGATTTTCATAATTTCTTGTCTGGAGTCGGCCGTCTACGCCGGCAAGGCTTCCTTTTTTAAGAAAGTTTGCAACGTTTTCGGCTTGTCTTCTCCAAGTGACACAATTAATGAAATCGGCTTCACGTTCTCCGGACTGGTTCGTGAATGTACGATTCACAGCAAGAGTAAACGTGGCGACAGCCGCACCGCTTGGCGTATAACGAAGCTCTGGGTCTTTTGTCAGTCTTCCGACTAATACAACTCGGTTAAGCATATGAAAGACCACCTTTTAACATTATATATTTCAAATTGCTTATTCTTCTTCTTTAACAACGATGTGGCGAATGATATCGTCACTGATCTTAGCTAAACGGTCGAATTCAGCAACCGCTGCAGCTTCAGACTGAACGTTTAAGATTTGGTAGAAACCGTCACGGAAATCATTGATTTCGTAAGCAAGACGACGTTTACCCCAATCTTTTGTTCCAGTGATCTCCGCTCCGTTAGAAGTCAATACGTTGTTGAAACGCTCGATAACTGCCTTCTTTGACTCTTCGTCAATGTTCGGACGGATAATGTACATAACTTCGTACTTTTTCATCTGTTTGCACCTCCTTTTGGTCTAAGCGGCCCTATAATGGGCAAGGAGCAATAATTCTATTACTCACAAGTTTATATTATACCAAAGCTCTTGTCCCTTTACAACTGTGTCCTATACATTAAATCGGAAATGAATGACATCTCCGTCTTGGACTACATATTCCTTACCTTCCAGACGCACTTTTCCGGCTTCTTTCGCTCCGGACATTCCGCCGCCTGCCAAAAGGTCTTCATAAGCAACCGTTTCAGCGCGGATAAAGCCGCGTTCAAAGTCAGTGTGGATGATACCCGCACACTCAGGAGCTTTCATGCCTTTTCTGAATGTCCATGCGCGCACTTCCTGTTCGCCCGCCGTAAAGTATGTCGCAAGGCCGAGAAGAGAGTATGACGCTTTAATCAGCTGATCAAGACCTGATTCTTCGATGCCGAGCTCCTCAAGGAACATTTGCTTTTCTTCGCCTTCCAATTCAGCAATTTCGGACTCAATTTTCGCGCAGACGACGATAACCTCGGCGTTTTCACCCGCGGCGTACTCCCGGATTTTCGCAACATATTCATTATCTGAAGGATCAGCCACTTCATCCTCGCTTACATTTGCCACATAAAGCACGGGTTTTGACGTAAGCAAATGAAGCTGCTTCACAAGCTTTTGCTGTTCTTCCGTAAATTCAACGGAACGGGCAGGCTTTTCTTGTTCGAAAGCTTCTTTTAATTTAGACAGAATGTCAAATTCAAAAACCGCTTCTTTGTCTTTTTGCTTCGCAAGCTTGCTTACACGCGTGATGCGTTTTTCGACTGTCTCCATGTCGGCAAGAATCAATTCAAGGTTGATCGTTTCAATATCGTCAATCGGATCGACTTTCCCTGACACGTGCGTAATATTGTCATCAGCGAATGCCCGTACAACGTGACAGATCGCATCTACCTGACGGATATGAGAAAGAAACTTATTTCCGAGTCCTTCACCTTTAGATGCCCCTTTTACGATCCCCGCGATATCAGTGAATTCAAACGCAGTCGGCACCGTTTTTTTCGGGTTCACCAATTCAGTCAGCTTTTGCAGACGTTCATCCGGCACTTCCACGATTCCCACGTTCGGATCAATTGTACAGAACGGGTAGTTGGCTGATTCGGCACCAGCCTGGGTAATTGCATTAAATAACGTCGATTTTCCGACATTCGGCAAACCGACAATTCCAGCAGTTAAAGCCATTCTTTCATCTCCTCTATATCAAACCATCATCGTATAAACGTATTGTAAACCTAGAGCAATTATAAGGAGGTTCATAGGAAAAGACAAGCTGAGAAAAAAGCATTTCCAGCCCTCTCTCTCCTTAGATTATCCTTTTTTAACCGCTACCAGACAGTCAAAAAGCGTACTTCCCATTCCATTATCGGAATTTGAATCCTTTGTGAGCATGTTGACGGAGCCTCCGAATGCCGCCCACATGCCTTCATCTATATTCACCGTCTTCGGGTGAGCCTGCTTCATGATTTTCACCCTGCCGCGCAGACGGCCGCGGTCATTGTATACCTCTGCCGTATCTCCGTCTTGAAGTGAAAGCTCCTCGGCGATATCCGGCGACAGATCCACCTGAATCTGCTGAAGCTTTTCAATAAACGGCACGTGCTGTGAATGATTGGAGCGCTGCGGGTGAATGGACAGCAGCGTATACGGGTATTTCCCGGCAAGCCCGGCGTCATGATAAACAGACTCTTCCGGCACCTCCAATTGAGGGAGGCCGCTGTATCCTTTCTCTTCTGCCAGTGACGAGACGAATTCAAATTTTCCGCTCGGGGTTAAAAATTGAAAATCACTCCACGGAACCTGTTTGACCGGAAGCGGCATATGTCCTTTTTCCTTTAATTGCTCAAGGGTGATTCCTTCTTTCTCCAAAGAAGAGAGCCCCATTTTTAAGAAATCTCCCGTACTGTAATCAAACAGCTCCCCGAATCCGAGACGCTTTGCGAGTTCCGTCCAGATCCAGCGGTCTGATTTTGCCTCTCCCTGCGGTTCCGCAAGCTTCTTACCATATTGAACATAGTGATGATACATGCTGGAATAATAAATATCTTCCTCTTCGAAAACAACGGCCGTCGGCAGCACATAGTCACAGAGCTTCGCCGTATCGGTCATGACCGAATCAATGGCCACTGTGACCGGTGTTTTTTCAAACGCTTCCTCCACTTTTTTTGTATTCGGCACCTGTGTCAGCGGATTGCCGCACGTCACGATGATCATCTCAATCGGCGGATCGGCTGCATTCAGCGCCTCTTCAGCTTGAGTCATCATCGAAAACGTTCTCGAACTTTTCTTCAGATCAGGACGGGTGAGCTCGGCCTTTGCAAAGCTTTCACCGACTTGCACATTTCCGAAGTTTGCGCCGCCGCCTTTGATACCGACATTTCCGCTCGCCGCAGCTAAAGCGTCAATCCACCGTATCGTCCCGCCCCCGTTTTTATATCTCTGCATCCCAAGACCCATAAAAGTGGAGGCGGGACCGTCAGCATATAAATCAGCAAGATATTCAAGCACTTCTAAAGACGTTTCTGTTTTCTCAATGATCTCCTCAAAAGAAATCGTCTTCAGAAGCTTTTCTATTTCTTCAAAACCGACCGAATGCCTTTGAATGAAATCGGAATCGGTTCTGCCGGTTTGGCATAATATTTTTAAAACACCCGCCGCAAGCCAGCCATCCATGCCGGGTTTGACGGATATATACCGATCGGCAAGCTTTGCAGTCGGGTTAAAAATAGGATCAATGACCGTCAGTGTCGCTCCTTTTTTCTTCACCTGCTGCAGATGATGATAGAGGTGCATATTCGTCCGGGACACGTTTCTGCCCCATACGATCACATGCTTGCTGTGATAAATATCAAGCGGTCCATGCCCGTAAGAACGCCCGAAATCCCAGCGCTGCGCTTCAATGCCGGAACCCCAGCAAATGCTGCCCGCAATCTCCGTTACACCGCCGTATCCATTGAAAAAACGCTGGTCGAGCGCCTTCAAAAGACCGTTATTGGCGTAATCATGACTGTGCAGCACTGCGGCAGTGCCCAACGTCTCCTTAATCACCGCCATTTTTTCCGCGATTTCATCTAACGCCTGCTCCCAGGAAATGCGGACAAATTCGCCGTCTTTCTTTTTTAAAGGAAAACGAAGCCGTTCCGGCGCATTCGTTTTCGTCTCCAGCATTCTGCCCCGGCCGCAAATTTTTCCTTCCGTAATGGGATGATTCGGGTCTCCGTCTACTTTCGTCACCTTTCCATCCTCAACTGTCACCAAAAAGCCGCAGCTGTCCCAGCAATTCAGCGGGCACGCTGACTGATGCACTTTGCTCATCGGGCCTCTTCCTCTCCTCTATATGAAAAAGCATGAGCGCCAGCCCTTATGATGTAGGCTCCTCATGCTTGACGAGTACTTTTTTCAGCTTTCTCTCAAAATCTCTTCTCGGAATCATGACACTGTGGGAACAACCCGTGCATTTGATCCGAATATCCATTCCCATCCGAATGATTTTCCACCTGTTTTCACCGCAAGGATGCGGTTTCTTCATTTCAACAATATCATTCAGGCCAAAGTCTTTATCCGCCAAGACCCTTCACCTCTCTCCATAGACTGCTTTATTTATTGTACAAAAAAAGACAGGATAAGAGCAACGGCCGCACTCAAAATGAGCATTATACTTTTTTCCATCTCCCTAAAATAGGGTAAAGAAGAAGACATACCAGCAAATAAAGACTCAAAAGCCCGTAAATGGGATATAAAATGGCGATCAAATCTGAAAAACCGATTGTCGTAAAAGGCACCATCACAGCTAAAAGAAGAGCTACGAGCGTCCATCTCGGCAATTTCACAAATGCAAGCATGCGGCTGGAAAGCCCGAACAGACCGGTCACGGTTGTCGTATAGATGGCTAAAAAAAGCACGGCGGCCATACAAAGAAATAACGGATAAGGAGCGCCTTCAAGGACGGCGAAAAGAGGCATCTCATATTGTGTAAGACTGCCTGAAAGCTGCACAAGCGTTTCATTGTAAACAAATGAAATCACACCGAAAATCAGCCCGCTTGCAACGCTTGCGATTTTCGCTTCTCCCAGTCCTTTCATATCTTTCCCGATTGAAGAAAGAACAGCGACAACAGAAAGGATGTTTAAGGACGTGAAGGTAATGCTTGCCGGCCAATTATACTGGCGGGTCAAATCTATCGTCCACGTGTAATGATGGGTTGTCTGAAAAAAGACCAATGCATATAACAGCCCCGCTACAAGAATCGGTATCAAAATACTATTCAGAGATAATATTCCTTTTATATCCCAAAAGAATAAACCGACGGTCACAATGCAAAGAAGAAAAATACCGATCCAAAACGGCAGCTTGTACATTTGCAGCGTCACACCGCCGCCGGCAATCATAACCATCGTCATTGAAAACAAATAAAACATAATAAGCACATCATAGACTTTAGCAAGAGCCGGCCCCATCAGATGCTCAAGCACAGGTAAAAAGTGCGTTGATTGAACCCGATAGCTGATCTTCAACACAATATAAGCCGAAATCGTAAACATGACTGTAAACAATACAATAGCCAGTCCGCTTTCGACACCGAAAAACTGCCATATTTCCTGCCCGCTTGCATACCCAGCCCCAATCTGGCTGCTTAATATGAGCAGCATCCACTTCATCCCGGCTCTCCACACCCTCATCACCTCATAAAATTTCTGATAATCTCCGCATATTGCTACTATATTGAGTGACAGCGGCAATCATTCATACAAATGGGACAAATATGGTATGATAAAGACGATTGACTATTCAGAAAATTTTATTTATATAAGGAGCTCAAATCATGTACTTCAAGCGTTTAACCGCAAATGATACCAAGCCTTACACCGATATCAGGCTCAAAGCTTAAAAGATCACCCGGACGCGAGGCTTGAATCCGGTAATGCCATCGTGCTTGGCGCCTTTGAAAAAGACAGACTGATAGGAATCCTCAAGATCTCCAAGCATTCGCTGTTTAAACTAAGACACATTGCGGTTATCGGTTCTATGTATATTTCCCCCAAACATCGAAGGTCAGGCGCGGAAGCAAAAAAGATGAAAGACACAGAACAGCTCCATCTCTCTGTTACTTCAACAAATGAACCCGCAAAAAAACTCTACGCTCAGTTAGGATTTATCCTCTTTTCTGCAGAAAAAAGAGCGCTGAAATTAGATCATCAGCAATATGTAATGTAGATCAAATGGTCTTATTTCTTTCATGAACTTAAAGAATAACTGCTCTGAGTTCTTTTTTCTATCCCGCTCTTTTCAAACAACCGGCATGCTGATCATGACATAAGCATAAAAAAAGGCAGCGCTGGATATACTGTAAACAACCATACAACACCAAAAACAACAATGTAATACTCGTATGACATGACAAGGAAGTGAACCTTATGAATCGAAAAGGCGGGCTTTTTTCTCAAGAACGGGCAAAACAATATGTATCTCATACGGATTCTTCTGCTGCGAATCAAATACAAGCGATCCTTACTTCATCTTTACGTAAAGCAGCCGGCAGACCGTTAGTCACCGTGTGTATCGGTACAGATCGGTCGACCGGAGATTCATTAGGTCCGCTCGTAGGAACAAAGTTAGAAAAAATGAATTTAGGCAGATTGTACGTTTACGGCACGCTGTCAGATCCTGTTCACGCCGTCAATATGAAAGACAAGCTGAAAGATATTCAACATCTACATAAAAATCCGTTTATTATAGCGGTTGATGCTTGTTTAGGCCGCGTCAAAAGCGTAGGCTCATTTCAAATCGGCGATGGACCGCTGAAGCCCGGAGCAGGTGTTCAAAAAGACCTTCCTGAAATCGGTGACGTCCATATCAACGGAATCGTCAATGTCAGCGGGTTTATGGAGTATTTTGTCCTGCAGAATACGAGGCTTCATCTTGTTATGAGCATGGCAAATGTTTTAGCAGAGGGGTTACAGCTGACAGATAAATCAGAAGGCCGGCAGGAACGGCTCAGTCCGTTTCATAAGCTGACAAGACGTATATAAAAAACCATCTTTTTAAAAAAAGATGGTTTTTACGCTTCTCTTTCAGACAATAGTTCTAGGATACGTTCAAGATCTTCATTTGAGAAAAACTCAATCTCAATCTTCCCTTTTTTCTTTTGTCTCTTAATATTTACTGTTGTTCCGAAGTAATTTTGCAAATACGATTCCCGCTCTTTTAACACAACATCTTGAACAGGTTCTTTTTTCTTTGTTTCACGTGGAACATTGTTGTTTAACTGCTGAATCAGCTGCTCAAGCTGACGGACGTTCAGCTGTTCTTCAACCACTTTCTTCACAAGCGGTTCAAGCTTGTTTTTATTTTTCAAACCAAGCAAGGTTCTGCCGTGTCCCATGGATAACGTACCTTCTGCAATGAGGTTCTGGATGCTTTCCGGCAGCGTCAGCAGTCTTAAATGGTTGGCAATATGAGGCCTGCTTTTCCCGAGCCGTTTAGCGAGCTGTTCCTGGGTTAAATCCAAATGCTTCAGCAGTGAGTCATATGCCAGAGCTTCTTCAAGCGGTGATAAGTCTTCACGCTGAAGGTTTTCCAAAAGAGCGATTTCCCGCATCAGCGATTCAGATAAATCCCGCACGATAGCCGGCACTGTCTCTTTACCGGCAAGTTTTGCGGCGCGGTAACGGCGTTCGCCGGCTACAATATCATAGCCCTTCAATGATTTTCTCACGATAATGGGCTGAAGAATGCCATGCTGAATGATGGATTCCTTCAGTTCAGCTAATGACTCATCGTCAAATTGTTTTCTTGGCTGATAAGGATTGGGGCGCAAATCACTGATTTTAATCTCTTCCACTGTCTCTTCAGACAAATCAACCTGATTAAACAACGCGTTAATCCCTTTTCCGAGCCCGCCTTTAGCCATTCGCTGCCACTTCCTTTGCTAAATCTAAATATACTTCCGCACCTCTCGAACGCGGATCGTATAATATGATCGGCTTGCCGTGACTCGGCGCCTCACTTAAACGGACATTGCGAGGGATAATGGTTTGATACACTTTATCTCTAAAGTATTTCTTTACCTCCTCTATCACTTGAATGCCGAGATTCGTTCTGGCATCAAGCATCGTCAGAAGCACTCCTTCTATCATTAAGTCGGTATTTAAATGTTTTTGCACAAGCCGAACTGTATTTAATAATTGACTCAATCCTTCAAGAGCGTAGTATTCGCACTGAACCGGGATAACGACTGAATCTGAAGCGGTAAGCGCATTAATCGTTAATAACCCGAGAGACGGAGGACAATCAATAATCATGTAATCGTAATTTTGTTTCACTGATTCTAATGCTCTTTTCAGCCTGACCTCCCGTGAGATCGTCGGAACCAATTCGATTTCCGCTCCCGCAAGCTGGATCGTGGCCGGAATGACATCTAAGTTCTCTACTGAAGTCGGTTTAATAATATCTGTAACATCTGCATCATCTACTAAAATGTCGTACACACAATGATCCACATCGGCTTTTTCAATCCCTAATCCGCTCGTTGCATTGCCCTGCGGATCAATATCAACAAGAAGAACCCTTTTACCTATGTAAGCCAAGCAAGCCCCCAGATTAACAGAAGTCGTCGTCTTCCCGACTCCGCCTTTTTGGTTCGTAATTGCTATGATTTTTCCCACGATGTCACCTACCTTCACATGAACATGTACTGTCTTGTTTCTATCTTATCAAAAAAAGAGTAAAGCGTTTTATTTTTTTCATAATTTGTTTATCAGCAAGTGAAAAAAATGTAAACGAAAAAGACACTTTCTAATATAAGTTCTCCGATAATGTGACTTTTTTGACTGTAAAAAGACAATTCACGACACAAAAAGATAAAATTTTACATATATAATGTATAGTGCACAATAAATCTATCATTATCTCAAAATAGTTTTTTGATTAAAATAAAAACTCCCCTGCTGATCAGGAGAGTTTTTATTTAGGTATCCGAATGGTAAGCTGGATGTACTCTTCGAATTCTTCTTCTTCAGTATTCAGTCTGACGCCGCTGTCTTCTACCATGGACAGTGACTGACGAATCGTATTCATCGCAATTCTTGTATCCCTGCTGAACGCTTTGCGTCTCGGCTTTGGTTTCTGCTTATTCTGTTCAAGCATTTTCACCACTCTGTCTTCCGTCTGCTTGACGTTTAAGCTTTTCTCAATGATTTCCGCAAGCAATGTGACCTGAAGCTCCGGCTGTTTGAGCGGAATCAGTGCTCTTGCATGACGTTCCGTAATTTTTTTCTCCATAATCGCATCCTGGACCGGTTCCGGGAGCTTTAACAATCGGAGCTTGTTCGCAATCGTTGACTGGCCTTTTCCTAAGCGCTGCGCCAAGGCTTCCTGTGTTAAATCATGAAGTTCTAACAGCCTTGCGTACGCATGAGCTTCCTCAATGGAGGACAATTCTTCCCTTTGCAGGTTTTCAATCAAAGCGACAGATGCTGTTTCCGTATCAGAAAAATCTTTAATAATTGCGGGAATCTTCTCCCATTCAAGCGTCTGTACCGCTCTCCAGCGCCTTTCACCCGCAATGAGCTCATATTGTCCTTCATCTTCTGTATGTCTGACAACAATCGGCTGAATGATGCCGTGTGTATGGATAGTCATTGCTAACTCTTTGATTTTTTCATCTGAGAAAATGGTGCGTGGCTGAAAACGGTTGGGAACGATAGCATGTACCGGTATTTCGAGTATCTCTTCTTTGTTTGTATCATGCTCAGCTATCTCCGGTTCCTCTTCCTTCTCACCAAACCCGAAGAAACGAGAGAATGAATGCTTCATGTACCTACACCACCTTTAAAAACTGCCATTTTTATAATTCTATTTTCTCATGGTTTTTCCTGCTGTATCTTCATCAATTTTGCAGAAAATATGATGGAATTGTCACATCAGGCTGTCTAAATTACCCTTCAATTGGCGATTTATTTGGAGTACCCGGTTTTCTCGGATATTTTTTCGGAGTGCTTTTCGTCTTGCGAATGATCATAATGTTCCGTTCACTTTCTTCAACAGGAAGTGTAAAGGAATGAACTTGTTCAAGCTCTCCTCCCAATACTTTAATCGCCTTTTGCCCCGCTTTCAGCTCTTCATCAGCGGCTGCTGCTTTCAGTGCGGCAAATACGCCGTTTTTCTTGGCCAGCGGCAGACAAAGCTCACTCAGGACCGACAGACGCGCCACCGCACGGGCCGTCACGAGATCGAAGCTTTCCCGTACGTCTTTCCGCTGTCCGAATGTCTCCGCTCTGTCATGGACAAATGTCGTATGCTCTAATTGTAAAGCATCAGAGAGAGTTTCCAAAAACGTAATCCGCTTATTCAGTGAATCGACGATGGTGACATGCAGATGCGGGAAGCAGATTTTGATGGGCAGGCTTGGAAAACCGGCGCCGGCGCCGACATCACAAAGAGTGGTGACCTTTTCAAAATCAATATAAAATGCCGCCGTTATCGAATCATAAAAATGCTTGAGATAAACTTCCTTTTTCTCAGTGATGGATGTCAGATTCATTTTTTCGTTCCATTCCACGAGCATCCGGTAATACAACTCGAATTGCTCCAGCTGGCGGTCAGAAAGGGAAATCCCTTTCTCCGCTAAACTGGATGTAAATTCCTCTATATTCATGCCGTCATCCTTTCTATTCAGCTACCTTGGCAATACGGCCCTGCTCCAGGTATACCAGCAGGATTGAAATGTCTGCCGGATTGACGCCGGAAATACGGGACGCTTGAGCAACTGATAAAGGACGCACTTCTTTCAGCTTTTGACGGGCTTCAGTAGCAATTCCTTTAATGGCGTCATAATCAATCCGATCAGGGATTTTTTTGTTTTCCATTTTCTTCAGCTTTTCCACTTGCTGCAAGGATTTTTCGATATATCCTTCATATTTCACCTGAATTTCCACTTGTTCCGCCACATCTTGCGGAACCGGAGAATCTGCAGGTGCAAGTTTTGTCACTGTTTCATAGTTCATTTCCGGACGTTTCATTAAATCTGTGCCGCGCACTCCGTCTTTCAGCTCGCTTCCGCCGAGTGAACGGATATATTCCTGATTCTCAGGAGACGGCTTGATAATAACAGACCAGAGACGTTTTTTCTCTGCCTCGATCGCCGCTTTTTTCTTCTCAAACGCTTCATAGCGCTCATCAGAAATTAAGCCGATATCGTGGCCGATTTCCGTCAGACGAAGATCGGCGTTGTCGTGACGGAGCAGCAGTCTGTATTCCGCCCGTGAAGTCAGCAGACGGTACGGTTCATTGGTTCCTTTCGTTACCAAATCATCAATCAATACACCGATATAAGCATCGGAACGGCTGAGGATCACTTCTTCTTTTCCAAGCGCTTTGCGGCCTGCGTTGATCCCTGCCATAATTCCTTGCCCGGCTGCTTCCTCATAACCTGATGTACCGTTAATTTGACCGGCTGTGTACAGGTTAGGGATTTTTTTCGTCTCCAGTGTAGGCCAGAGCTGCGTCGGTACAATCGCGTCATACTCAATCGCGTATCCGGCTCTCATCATCTGCACCTTTTCCAGTCCCGGAATGGTCGCCAGCATCCGCTGCTGCACGTCCTCAGGAAGACTCGTGGATAAACCTTGAACGTATACTTCCTGCGTATTTCTGCCTTCCGGCTCAAGGAAAATCTGATGACGCGGTTTATCATTAAACCGAACGACTTTATCTTCAATCGAAGGACAGTATCTCGGTCCCGTTCCTTTAATCATACCGGAATACATTGGCGAACGATGCAGGTTGCTGTCGATGATCTCATGAGTCTCAGGACTCGTGTAAGTCAGCCAGCAAGGCAGCTGATCGGTAATGTATTCAACCGTTTCATATGAGAAAGCGCGCGGAACCGGGTCCCCCGGCTGGATTTCTGTTTTGCTGTAATCAATGGAATCGCTTGAGACACGAGGAGGCGTGCCCGTTTTAAAACGGACGAGATCAAAACCGAGCTCCTCTAAGTGCTCAGAAAGTTTAATAGACGGCTGCTGGTTATTCGGACCGCTTGAGTAAGACAAATCACCGAGAATGATCCGTCCTCTTAAATACGTTCCGGTTGTCAGCACGACCGTTTTTGCCTTATATTCAGCACCGGTTTGCGTAATGACACCGCGGCACTCTCCGTCTTCAATGATTAAACGCTCGGCAATCCCTTGAAGAAGTGTCAAATTCGGTGTTTTTTCCAGCGTATGCTTCATTTCGTGCTGATATTGGAATTTATCCGCCTGCGCACGCAGCGCCCGTACGGCCGGACCTTTTCCTGTATTCAGCATTCTCATTTGAATATGAGTTTTATCTATATTTCTAGCCATTTCTCCGCCGAGCGCGTCAATTTCGCGGACGACAATCCCTTTCGCGGGGCCGCCGACAGACGGATTACATGGCATAAACGCAACCATATCAAGATTAATCGTCAAAACAAGCGTTTTGGCTCCCTGGCGCGCGGATGCGAGGGCAGCCTCAACACCGGCATGCCCGGCGCCGATGACAATCACGTCGTATTGGCCTGCTTCATACCCCATGGTTTTTTCCTCCCTTTTATTTACCTAAACAAAATTGTGAAAAGAGCTGATCAATTAAGCTTTCGTGGACGGCATCACCGATGATTTCGCCCAGCAGCTCCCAGCACCTTGTCAAATCAATTTGGACCATATCAATCGGAACATCCTGTTCAATTCCGTTCAGCGCATCATCAATCGCTTGCTTTGCCTGATGCAGAATCGAGATATGACGGGTGTTGCTGACATAGGTGAGATCTCCGCTTTCGATCGCTCCTGTATAAAATAGCGACTGAATCGCTTCCTCTAAATCTTGAATGCCTTCTTCTTTCAGCAATGAGGTCGTGACGACAGGCCGGCCTTTCGCCAGTTCCTTGACGCGCTCAGCGTCAATCTTAGCCTCAAGGTCCGTCTTATTCATAATGACAATGACGTCCATTCCCTCAACCGCTTCAAACAATTTCACATCTTCTTCAGAAAGCTCTTCGCTGTGGTTAAGCACAAGCAAAATGAGATCCGCTTCCTTCAGAACCTGCCGTGACCGTTCCACACCGATTCTTTCGACGATATCTTCTGTCTCACGGATTCCGGCGGTATCGACAAGCCGAAGCGGCACGCCTCGCACGTTGACATATTCCTCAATCACATCACGCGTCGTTCCCGGAATATCGGTTACGATCGCCTTCGTTTCATGGACAAGGCTGTTAAGCAGAGAGGATTTTCCGACGTTCGGACGGCCGATGATCACGGTAGACAGTCCCTCACGCAAAATTTTCCCCTGCTCAGACGTACGGAGCAGCGCCTCGATTTCTTTCTTCACGCCGCTTGCCTTCTCCACTAAAAGCTGATGCGTCATTTCTTCGACGTCATCATATTCCGGATAATCTATATTAACCTCAACATGGGCAAGTGTTTCTAACAGCTCATCACGCAGACGGCGGACAAGCGCGGAAAGCCGTCCTTCCATCTGGTTCATGGCGACATTCATGGCACGGTCCGTTTTGGCCCTGATCAGATCCATCACCGCTTCCGCCTGTGATAGGTCAATCCGTCCGTTTAAAAATGCGCGCTTCGTAAACTCACCGGGTTCTGCCAGTCTCGCACCTTCTCTTAAAGCAAGCTGGAGCACCTGATTAACCGTCACAATACCCCCGTGACAGTTGATTTCAATGACATCTTCCCTTGTGAATGTTCTGGGCGCTCTTAAAACAGACACCATGACTTCCTCAATAATCCGTCCCGTCGTGCTGTCCGCGATATGCCCGTAATGAATGGTATGCGATTCTGCCGAACTGAGCGTTTTGCCTTTCGGACCCTTGTACATTTTGTCGGCGATCTTTACGGCTTCCGGGCCGCTCAGCCGAACGATCGCGATCGCGCCTTCACCCATCGGAGTTGAAATCGCTGCAATTGTATCCATGCTGTTCACCTCTCTTTATCTCTGTTTCCATCTATATAAAAAATTTTATTTACGCCAAAATTAAAAGATAACATAGTTTGGTTTGAAGTGGAAGATACGTTATCCACAAAGGCAGAAATTCATCCCTTATTACTTTAACTTATCCACATGTGAATAACAATTAATTTTATTTCCTAAAACCTTTTTTATCAACAGCATAGACCGAAAAAGAAAAAACTTAAACGCTAAAAATGCGATTCTGCTTAGGAATAGAGCCATTTTTACCAATAAAAAAACCGAAGTTCCGATTTTACCCGGACTTCGGTTTTCTGCTATCTTTATGGGAAATAACGAGATGGCGGTACCGGCCTTCACCGGTAGAAAACGTTTTGATATTTGGATGCTTTGACAGCGCGTCATGGATGATTTTTCTTTCACCTGACGGCATCGGTTCTAAATGCACATCTTTTTTCGTTTTCGACACTTGCTTGGCCAGCCTGTTTGCCAGCTGATCCAGAATTTCTCTTCTTTTCCGCCGGTAATTCTCAGCGTCGACAACGGCTTGGCGATACTGGCCGGAGCCGCGGTTCAAAACAAGCTGCGTCAATGTTTCCAGGGCATTGAGTGTTTGTCCTCTTTTGCCAATAAGCAGCGCCGCTTTTTCACCTTTAATGTGAAAACAGACTGTTTTCTTGTTTTCTTCCGTCACAATCTCAGAAGGCCCGGCAATGGAATGGATGATTTCTTCCAAATACGCTTTCGCTTCCTGAACAGGATTTCTTTTCTCTTCCAGTTCTACGATCGCATTCTTTTTTCCGAAAATACCCAAAAACCCTTTATATTCTTCTTGCACCACCGTTATTTCTACTTGATCTTTCGTCAGTTGAAGTTCCTGAAGGCCTGATTGAACTGCTTCTTCGACATTCCGTCCCGCAGCAGTCACCTTCTTCACTTTTTCTTTCCTCCCGCTTTCTGCGTTTCCGGATCGTGTTTAATGTCAGGTCCTTTAATAAGGAATGTCTGAGCAATCATAAACAGGTTTCCGACTACCCAATACAGAGAAAGCGCGCTCGGGAAGTTGATCGCAAATACGATGATCATAATCGGCATAATCCATACCATCATTGCCATTTGAGGATTCTGAGTCGGATTTCCGGCCATCATCAGCTTCTGCTGGACAAAAGTGGCCACACCGGCAACGATAGGAAGAATATAGTAAGGATCCTTCTCTCCTAGGTCAAACCATAAAAAGCTGTGCTGTGAAATGGCTTGCGTACGCATAATGGCGTGGTAGAATCCGATCAAAATCGGCATTTGAATCAGGATCGGGAAACATCCCGCCAGCGGGTTTACCCCGTGCTTTGAAAACAGGGCCATCGTTTCCTGCTGAAGCTTCTGCTGCGTTTTTTGATCTTTAGAGCTGTATTTTTCTCTGAGCTTCTGCATTTCAGGCTGCAGCGCCTGCATCGCTTTTGAGCTTCGAAGCTGCTTGATCATCAGCGGCAGAATCAGCAGACGAATTAAAATCGTAACGATGATGATCGATAAACCATAGTTATCGCCCGTCAGTTTCGCTACGTACGTAATGACTTCTGACAATGGATACACAACATATTTGTCCCAGAAATGCGGACTATTCGCCGTAATCGGCTCTTTCACACTCGAGCACCCGGCCAGCAGCACGAGCATACCGACCATACTCAGTAGTAACCATATTCTCCTTTTCAAGAACGTTTCCTCCTATACCAATCTTTATAAACCTTGTATGTATTTTAGCATCTTTCAGTTTCAAATGGCGTTCATTTTTCGCCAAATAAAAGGAAGCGCTTTTAAAAACGTGAAGAAAACAAAATATGAGCTATTTTGACGAAGATTTCTTATATAATGAGGTTTTTCTGAATAAGTGCTGCAGACTCTTTTTCGTTTCTTCAAAACTGAGGTCGCCGGCGGGTTTTCTTGCGATAATAATAAAATCTTTCGGCTTGAGCAGCTCTTTTTCCTCCTGAACAGCCTGCCTTATTAACCGCTTCACCCGATTGCGCACGACGGCATTGCCGATTTTTTTACTGACAGAAAGCCCTACCCGGAGCTCTTCCTGTTTCGGCTGATCAAGCGTATACAGCACGAACTGGCGGTTTGCCATAGACGTTCCGCGTTTAAACACTTTTTGAAAATCTTCATTTTTCTTTAACCGATTTCGCTTCTTCACTTTAATTCACTCCGATATTCACTCGCAGAAACTTTTATTTCTATCTAAAAAAAACGGGCCGCCGGAATACTGAAGAAATTTCTCCAGTACCGGGCGACGCATGACATCTCACTCTCTTAATGTGAAAAAAGACCACTGACATTATTCAGTGGCCTAAGCTGATAATACTTTTCTGCCTTTGCGGCGACGGCGTGCTAATACTAGACGACCGTTTTTTGAACTCATACGGCTTCTGAAGCCATGAACTTTACTGCGTTTACGGTTATTCGGTTGGAATGTTCTTTTCATTTATGACACCTCCCTCGAGGAATAGCTGTTAAAGACAGTCTTACTTATTATATTTGTGCTGCCTATTCATTGTCAACTTCAGCAGTGCTTTTATTTCTTACAACCATAATAGGATAACATACCTTAATCAGTTTAGAAACCTTATTTTTCATATTCCTTTTTTTAACGAAAAAAAAAAACCGCGCTCCCTCGAAAAAACGACATGTGGATAATTTTTCGGTCTTTTTTTAATATCCACAATCGTTATCGACAACATTTTCACATTGCTAACCCCTGTGGACAAAGATTTTTCAACAAGTTGTCAGGTTTGTGGATAAGATTACGAGAACCATTGCAAGTCCTCGCTTAATTTGATATTATATTTGTGTTTTAACTCTTAATTACTTATCCAGTCCATTCTCCTTATCCACAATTTGTGGATAAGTTGTGGATTGTTTTCACACAGCTTGTGTAGATTGTTGTCCACAACTTGTGGAATTTGTCGAAAAGCTATTTTTCTACTATACTATATGTTTTCAACATTTCGTGTGTACGAATGGTCAGAGCCATATGCTCTTTTTTTGTGTTCTATAACAGGGAAAGGGCGCTGATTTTTAAAGAAAAGGAGGGCTGTGCCGGATAATGGAGAATATATTGGATCTTTGGAATCAAGCTCTAGCTCAAATTGAGAAAAAGCTAAGCAAACCGAGTTTCGAAACTTGGATGAAGTCGACGAAAGCCCATTCGCTGCAAGGAGATACCTTAACCATCACCGCTCCTAATGAATTTGCCAGAGACTGGCTGGAGTCCAGGTACTTACATCTCATTGCAGACACCATATATGAATTAACCGGGGAAGAATTGAGCGTCAAATTTGTCATTCCTCAAAATCAGGACGAAGAAGACTTTTTACCGAAACCGCAAGTGAAAAAAGCGGCAAAAGAGGAACCGTCTGATTTTCCCCAAAGCATGCTCAACCCGAAATATACATTCGACACATTCGTCATCGGATCGGGAAACCGATTCGCCCATGCAGCATCACTGGCTGTGGCGGAAGCACCCGCTAAAGCGTACAACCCTTTATTTATATACGGGGGAGTCGGCTTAGGAAAAACCCACTTAATGCACGCGATCGGCCATTATGTCATTGATCATAATCCTTCAGCCAAAGTGGTGTACCTGTCTTCTGAAAAATTCACAAATGAATTCATCAACTCAATCCGCGATAATAAAGCCGTTGATTTCCGCAACCGCTACCGGAACGTTGATGTACTTTTGATAGATGATATTCAATTTTTAGCCGGAAAAGAACAAACACAGGAAGAGTTTTTCCATACATTCAACACGCTTCATGAAGAAAGCAAACAAATCGTGATTTCCAGCGACAGACCGCCGAAAGAGATCCCGACCCTTGAAGACCGCCTGCGTTCGCGGTTCGAATGGGGATTGATTACGGATATCACACCGCCGGATCTGGAAACGCGGATTGCCATCCTGAGAAAGAAAGCGAAGGCGGAAGGCCTTGATATTCCGAACGAGGTCATGCTTTACATCGCAAATCAGATTGACAGCAACATCCGCGAACTGGAAGGGGCATTAATCCGGGTTGTCGCCTATTCATCCTTAATCAATAAAGACATTAACGCAGACCTGGCTGCAGAAGCATTGAAAGATATTATTCCGTCTTCAAAGCCGAAGGTCATTACGATAAAAGAGATTCAGCGGATCGTCGGACAGCAGTTCAACATTAAGCTTGAAGATTTCAAAGCGAAAAAGCGCACGAAATCCGTGGCGTTCCCAAGACAAATTGCGATGTATCTTTCAAGAGAAATGACGGATTCTTCTTTGCCTAAAATCGGGGAAGAATTTGGCGGCAGAGACCATACAACCGTCATTCACGCCCACGAAAAGATTTCAAAACTGCTGATTGATGACGAGCAGCTTCAGCAGCAGGTGAAAGAAATAAAAGAACTGCTTAAATAATAGTGCCCTCGGATGAATCGGGGAAAGTGTGAATAACTTTTTCATAGCCATACACAGTCTGTCCACATGTGGATAGGCTGTGTTTCCTGTCTTTTTCACAACTTATCCACAAATCCACAGGCCCTACTATTACTACTGCTATTTTTAAAATATATTAATTATATTATCCGTTAGGAGGATAAACATGAAATTTACGATTCAAAAAGATCGTTTAGTCGAAAGTGTACAAGACGTTCTAAAAGCCGTTTCATCCAGAACCACAATTCCCATTCTCACCGGTATTAAGATCGTCGCCTCAGATGAAGGAGTATCTTTCACAGGAAGTGACTCTGATATTTCAATCGAGTCATTCATTCCGAAAGAAGAAGATGATAAAGAAATCGTGACGATCGATCAGCCGGGAAGTATCGTGCTGCAAGCGCGTTTCTTCAGCGAAATCGTTAAAAAACTGCCGATGGCGACTGTTGAAATCGAAGTTCAAAATCAATATTTAACGATTATCCGTTCCGGAAAAGCCGAATTTAATTTAAACGGCCTTGATGCAGATGAATATCCGCATCTACCGCAAATCGAAGAGCATCACGCCATTCAGATTCCGACGGATCTTTTGAAAAACCTGATCCGCCAAACCGTGTTCGCTGTGTCCGCCTCAGAAACACGCCCTATCTTGACAGGTGTAAACTGGAAAGTCGAAAACGGTGAATTATTATGCACTGCCACGGATAGCCACCGACTCGCTTTAAGAAAGGCGAAGCTTGATATTCCGGAAGACAGCTCTTATAACGTGGTCATTCCCGGGAAAAGCTTAACCGAGCTGAGCAAAATTCTTGATGACAACCAAGAACTGGTTGATATCGTGATTACAGAAACCCAAGTGCTGTTCAAAGCGAAAAACGTATTGTTCTTCTCAAGATTGCTTGACGGAAACTATCCGGACACGACCAGCTTAATTCCGCAGGAAAGCAAAACGGAAATCGTCGTGAACACGAAGGAATTTTTACAGGCGATAGACCGTGCTTCTTTATTGGCGAGAGAAGGCCGCAACAACGTTGTAAAGCTTTCTGCCAAACCGGCGGATTCGCTTGAAATTTCATCAAATTCTCCGGAAATCGGAAAAGTGGTCGAAGCTGTGCTGGCTGACCAGATTGACGGCGAGGAATTAAATATTTCATTCAGTCCAAAATATATGATGGACGCACTGAAAGTACTTGAAGGAGCGGACATCCGTATCAGCTTTACGGGAGCGATGAGACCGTTTCTTATCCGTACGCCGAATGATGAAACCATCGTTCAGCTCATCCTTCCGGTCAGAACGTATTAATCAAACAGAATGTGCTGCCGGCTTAGTTCGGCAGCTTTTCTATTCATCAGCCGCTCCCTCAAGTTTTCCCTTTCCTTATTTCAGGATTTTTTAGTACAATTAGATATTAGTGATATTTGAAAGAGGTCGATATTATGGCAAATCCGATTTCGATTGATACAGAAATGATTACGCTTGGCCAGTTTTTAAAATTAGCCGATGTAATTCAGTCCGGCGGCATGGCGAAATGGTTTCTGAGCGAGCATGAGGTGACTGTCAACAATGAACCTGACAATCGCCGCGGCAGAAAGCTTTACGTTGGAGACGTGGTCGCGATTGAAGGATTTGGTTCATTTCAAGTCGTCAATTAAAGCGGGTGACAGCGGTTGTATATCCAAAATTTAGAATTAACATCCTACCGTAATTATGAGCGCGCTGAGCTTCAATTCGAAAACAAGGTGAATGTGATCATCGGGGAAAATGCCCAAGGCAAAACCAATCTGATGGAAGCCATCTATGTCCTTTCGATGGCAAAATCACACCGCACCTCAAATGACAAAGAACTTATACGGTGGGACGAAGACTATGCTAAAATAGAAGGAAGAGTGATGAAGCGCAACGGGGACATCCCGATGCAGCTTGTCATCTCCAAAAAAGGTAAAAAGGGCAAGGTCAATCATATAGAGCAGCAAAAACTCAGTCAGTATGTCGGAGCGCTGAACACCATTATGTTTGCCCCTGAGGATTTAAATCTCGTCAAAGGAAGCCCTCAGGTGAGGAGGAGATTTCTCGATATGGAGATCGGGCAGGTTTCTGCCGTTTATCTGTATGATTTATCTCTTTATCAAAAAATCCTTTCACAGCGGAATCATTTTCTGAAACAGCTGCAAAGCCGGAAACAGACTGACCGGACCATGCTTGACGTTCTCACTGATCAGCTGATTGAAGCAGCCGCAAAAGTTGTCGCCAAACGTCTGCAGTTTACGGCGCAGCTTGAAAAATGGGCGCAGCCGATCCATTCCGGCATTTCCCGGGGACTTGAAGAACTGACGCTTAAGTATCACACGGCGCTTGATGTATCAGATCCCAAAAATTTGTCGAAAATAGGTAACAGCTACCAGGAGTCTTTTTCGAAATTAAAAGAAAAAGAAATAGAACGAGGCGTCACATTATTCGGACCGCATCGGGATGATGTCCTTTTTTATGTGAACGGACGCGATGTGCAGACGTACGGTTCGCAGGGACAGCAGCGTACGACGGCTTTGTCTTTGAAGCTGGCCGAAATAGATTTGATTCATGAAGAAATCGGAGAATACCCCATTTTACTTTTGGATGATGTACTAAGCGAGCTGGATGATTACCGACAGTCCCATTTGCTTCATACGATCCAAGGCCGTGTGCAGACATTTGTCACCACGACAAGCGTGGATGGCATTGACCACGATACCTTACATCAAGCAGGAATGTTCCGTGTGGAAAACGGTACGTTAGTGAAGTGAAGAAATGAGGTGAGCGATTGTATATTCATTTAGGTGACGACTTTGTCGTTTCAACACGCGATATCGTCGGCATTTTTGACTGCAAGGTCAATGTATCGCCGATTGTTGAAGAATTTCTGGACAGACAGAAAGAAAAAGTAGTGCCGTCCGTAAACGGCACGCCAAAGTCTATCGTAGTCACGACTGAGAATATATATTACTCTCCCTTATCTTCCGGCACACTGAAGAAACGTGCGCAATTTATGTTAGAAATAGATTCTTAGCGGATCTTTACAATGAATATATCGTTTAAGAAAAGTGTAGGTGAATGTGCATGGCTATGGAACAGCAGCAAAATAGTTATGATGAGAATCAGATACAGGTATTAGAAGGTTTGGAAGCTGTTCGAAAGAGACCGGGGATGTACATCGGATCAACTAACAGCAAAGGCCTTCACCACTTGGTGTGGGAAATCGTCGACAACAGTATTGACGAGGCCCTGGCCGGTTATTGTACAGATATTAATATCGAGATTGAAAAAGATAACAGCATTACCGTTAAGGACAACGGGCGCGGAATTCCGGTCGGTATCCAGGAGAAGATGGGCCGCCCTGCGGTTGAAGTCATCATGACCGTTCTCCACGCCGGCGGTAAATTTGACGGAAGCGGATATAAAGTATCCGGCGGTCTTCACGGTGTAGGGGCGTCCGTCGTAAACGCCTTGTCGACCACTCTTGACGTTACGGTTCATCGTGACGGAAAAATCCACTATCAGGCGTACGAGCGCGGTGTGCCTGTGGCCGATCTTGAAGTGATCGGTGATACTGATAAGACCGGAACGATTACGCACTTCGTTCCGGATCCGGAAATCTTCAAAGAAACAACTGTATACGACTATGATCTGCTTTCAAACCGTGTCCGGGAATTGGCCTTCCTGACAAAAGGCGTAAACATCACGATTGAAGACAAACGTGAAGGACAAGAACGGAAAAACGAGTACCACTACGAAGGCGGAATCAAAAGCTATGTTGAGTACTTAAACCGTTCCAAAGAAGTCGTTCATGAAGAGCCGATTTATATCGAAGGCGAGAAAGACGGCATAACGGTTGAAGTTGCATTGCAATACAACGACAGCTATACAAGCAATATTTATTCTTTCACAAATAATATCAACACATACGAAGGCGGGACGCACGAGGCCGGATTTAAAACTGGTCTGACCCGTGTCATAAACGACTATGCAAGAAGAAAAGGGATTTTCAAAGAAAATGATCCGAATTTAAGCGGGGATGATGTGAGAGAAGGGCTGACTGCCATTATTTCAATTAAGCACCCTGATCCGCAATTCGAAGGGCAGACGAAAACCAAGCTCGGCAACTCTGAAGCGAGAACGATCACTGACACGCTGTTTTCTTCTGCGCTGGAAACATTCCTTCTTGAAAATCCGGACTCAGCCCGCAAAATCGTTGAAAAAGGTTTAATGGCCGCAAGAGCGCGGATGGCAGCGAAAAAAGCGCGGGAATTGACCCGGCGCAAAAGTGCGCTTGAGATTTCCAATCTGCCGGGCAAACTGGCGGACTGTTCTTCTAAAGATCCGAGCATTTCCGAGCTGTATATCGTAGAGGGTGACTCTGCGGGCGGATCAGCGAAACAGGGACGGGACCGTCATTTCCAAGCCATTCTGCCGCTGCGCGGTAAGATTCTGAACGTTGAGAAAGCCAGACTTGATAAGATTCTCTCAAACAATGAGGTCAGATCAATGATCACGGCCCTCGGAACAGGAATCGGCGAAGATTTTAATCTTGAAAAAGCGCGTTATCATAAAGTGGTCATCATGACGGATGCCGATGTTGACGGCGCCCACATCAGAACGCTTTTATTAACGTTCTTCTACAGATACATGCGGGAAATCATCGAAAACGGCTATGTCTACATTGCCCAGCCGCCGCTTTATAAAGTGCAGCAGGGAAAACGGGTGGAATACGCTTATAACGATAAGCAGCTTGATGAGCTGTTAAAAGAGCTTCCGCAATCACCTAAGCCCGGCCTCCAGCGTTATAAAGGTCTTGGAGAAATGAACGCGACTCAGCTTTGGGAAACGACAATGGACCCTGCGACCAGAACGCTTCTGCAAGTCAATCTTGAAGATGCAATGGACGCTGACGAGACTTTTGAAATGCTGATGGGTGACAAAGTAGAACCGCGGAGAAACTTCATAGAAGCAAACGCCAGATACGTGAAAAATCTTGATATTTAACCAAGAAAGCCTTATTTTCGTTAAGAAATAAGGCTTTTTTCTCAAAGCGGCTTCTAAAGCCTCTGAAAACCCGCAAAACCCGTATATTCTACTAAATTAATGTGTATAAACACAAGTTTATTGATATAATGGAGAATAGTGAAATCGTATTGAAGATCATAATGGACAATCTACTCCCACATTATTTCATGTGATACTTCAGGGAGGTTTTTTTAATGAGTGAACAAAACACACCACAAGTACGTGAAGTCAATATCAGTCAGGAAATGCGGACATCCTTTCTGGACTATGCAATGAGCGTTATCGTATCCCGGGCGCTTCCGGATGTGCGTGACGGTCTGAAGCCGGTTCACAGACGGATTTTGTACGCAATGAATGATTTAGGCATGACCAGTGACAAACCATATAAAAAATCTGCCCGTATCGTCGGTGAAGTTATCGGTAAGTACCACCCGCACGGTGACTCAGCGGTTTACGAATCAATGGTCAGAATGGCGCAGGATTTTAACTACCGCTACATGCTTGTTGACGGACACGGCAACTTCGGTTCGGTTGACGGCGACTCAGCGGCCGCGATGCGTTACACAGAAGCGAGAATGTCAAAAATCGCAATGGAAATTCTGCGTGACATTACGAAAGACACGATTGACTATCAAGATAACTATGACGGTTCAGAAAGAGAGCCTGCCGTCATGCCTTCGAGATTTCCGAATCTGCTCGTAAACGGGGCTGCCGGTATTGCGGTCGGAATGGCGACAAACATTCCTCCCCATCAGCTTGGAGAAGTCATTGAAGGCGTGCTTGCCGTAAGTGAGAATCCTGAGATTACAAACCAGGAGCTGATGGAATACATCCCGGGCCCGGATTTTCCGACTGCTGGTCAGATTTTGGGCCGGAGCGGCATCCGCAAGGCATATGAATCCGGACGGGGATCAATCACAATCCGGGCTAAGGCTGAAATCGAAGAGACATCATCAGGAAAAGAAAGAATTATTGTTACGGAACTTCCTTATCAGGTGAACAAAGCGAGATTAATTGAAAAAATCGCAGATCTTGTCCGGGACAAAAAAATCGAAGGAATTACCGACCTGCGAGACGAATCCGACCGTAACGGAATGAGAATCGTCATTGAGATCCGCCGTGACGCCAATGCTCACGTCATTTTGAATAACCTGTACAAACAAACGGCCCTGCAGACGTCTTTCGGAATCAACCTGCTGGCGCTCGTTGACGGACAGCCGAAGGTGCTGAGCCTGAAACAATGTCTGGAGCATTATCTTGATCACCAAAAGGTTGTGATCCGGCGCAGAACGGCTTACGAACTCCGCAAAGCGGAAGCGAGAGCTCACATTCTGGAAGGTTTAAGAATCGCTCTCGATCATTTAGATGCCGTTATTTCTCTTATCCGCAGTTCCCAGACGGCTGAAATTGCGAGAACGGGTTTGATCGAACAATTCTCACTGACTGAAAAACAAGCGCAAGCCATTCTGGATATGCGCCTTCAGCGATTAACCGGTCTGGAGCGCGAAAAGATTGAAGAGGAATATCAATCACTTGTTGCGCTTATCGCCGAGCTGAAAGATATTTTAGCCAATGAAGAAAGAGTTCTTGAGATCATCCGTGAAGAGCTCAATGAAATCAAAGAGCGTTTCAATGATGAGAGACGCACTGAAATCGTGACGTCCGGTCTTGAAACAATTGAAGATGAAGATCTTATCGAGAGAGAAAATATCGTCATCACACTGACCCATAACGGCTATGTTAAACGTCTCCCGGCGTCCACATACCGCAGCCAAAAACGGGGCGGAAAAGGCGTACAGGGAATGGGAACGAATGAAGATGACTTTGTGGAACACTTAATTTCCACATCAACGCACGATACGATCCTGTTCTTCTCTAATAAAGGGAAAGTATACCGTTCTAAAGGATATGAAATCCCTGAATACGGCCGTACGGCAAAAGGCATTCCGATTATTAACCTTCTGGAGGTTGAAAAAGGCGAATGGATTAATGCTATTATTCCGGTCAGCACGTTTGATGAGGAGCAATACCTATTCTTTACGACCAAACAAGGGGTGTCGAAACGTACGGCACTGTCCCAGTTTGCGAATATACGGAATAACGGGCTGATCGCCCTGGGTCTCCGGGAAGACGATGAACTGATGGCCGTCCGCCTGACTGACGGCAAGAAACAAATCATCATCGGAACGAAGAACGGTTTGCTGATCCGTTTCCCTGAAGAAGATGTAAGACAAATGGGACGAACAGCTGCAGGTGTTAAAGGCATCACGCTGACAGACGATGATGTTGTGGTAGGCATGGAGATTCTTGAAGAAGACTCCCACGTCCTCATAGTGACAGAAAACGGCTACGGCAAACGCACACCGGCTTCAGAATACAGAGTTCAAAGCCGGGGCGGAAAAGGCCTTAAAACATGTAAAATCACTGACAGCAACGGTCCGTTAGTAACCGTGAAAGCAACAAAAGGCGAAGAGGACTTAATGATTATTACGGCAAGCGGCGTGTTAATCAGAATGGATATTAATGATATCTCCACTACGGGACGCGTAACACAAGGCGTCCGTCTGATCCGCATGTCTGATCAAGAGCATGTAGCCACTGTGGCGCTTGTGGAAAAGAATGAAGAAGAGACTGAAGAAACGGAAGAAGTATAAACGAAAAAGCGCAGCTGTAACAGGCTGCGCTTTTACTATATAAAGAAATGAAAAAAAGCTTTGACACATAGTGATGATGCTGATATAATTCTTTTTGTTGTCTTTTTAATAGAAAGGCAAGCCTAGCGAAAATATTTTTTAAAAAAGTATTGACCTAGCAAACTGAAAATGTTATGATTAAGAGGTCGCTTCGAGAGGAGCAACAAAGTTCTTTGAAAACTAAACAAGACAAAACGTACCTGTTAATTCAAAGTTTTAAATAAATCGCACAGCGATGTGCGTAGTCAGTCAAACACTTTATCGGAGAGTTTGATCCTGGCTCAGGACGAACGCTGGCGGCGTGCCTAATACATGCAAGTCGAGCGGACAGATGGGAGCTTGCTCCCTGATGTTAGCGGCGGACGGGTGAGTAACACGTGGGTAACCTGCCTGTAAGACTGGGATAACTCCGGGAAACCGGGGCTAATACCGGATGGTTGTTTGAACCGCATGGTTCAGACATAAAAGGTGGCTTCGGCTACCACTTACAGATGGACCCGCG
>NZ_LLZC01000021.1 GCF_001461825.1 Bacillus velezensis
CGCGCTGGAAACAGAGCCTGAGGAAACAAGAACACGCCTCGGCAGAACACTGACACGCGTGTTTGCCGGAGGGGAAGCTCTTTCCCCGCTTACGGCTGCCCGGTTTGCCGATCTGTTGCCGGAGACCATGCTTATTCACGGCTACGGACCGACAGAAGCGACGGTTGATGCGGCGTTTTACGTCTGTGACCGAAAACGGGACAGCGGACGGACAAGGCTTCCGATCGGAAAACCCGTTCCTGGTGCCCGTCTGTATGTATTAGATAGCGGAGGAACCATCCAGCCTGCGGGTGTGGCAGGAGAGCTTTACATCGCAGGGACAGGGGTGGCCCGGGGCTATCTGAACCGGCCTGAGCTGACGGAGGAGCGTTTTCTCGATGATCCGTTTTATCCGGGCGAGCGCATGTATCAGACGGGCGATATCGCACGCTGGACAGAAGATGGCCTTGTCGAATGGCTCGGCCGTTCAGACGGACAAGTGAAAGTCCGAGGCTACCGGATTGAACCGGGGGAAATCGAAGCGGCGATCCGGCGCATCGACGGCATTCGTGAGGCGGCAGTCACCGCCCGGACCGAACACGGCGAAACCGCGCTTTACGCTTATATCGAAGGACGGGAAAGCGATGACGTGCGGGCGGAGCTTGCGACACGCCTTCCGGCCTACATGATGCCGGCTCAGTTCATAGAGATGAGCGAATGGCCGGTCACGCCGAGCGGAAAGCTTGACCGCCGCGCACTGCCGGCTCCCGGCGGAGCGGCAGACAGACGGGCGTACACCGCCCCGCGGAACGTCACGGAAATGAAGCTTTGCGCCCTCTGGGAAGAGGTGCTGAAAAACGGCCCCGTCGGCATCCGGGATCACTTTTTTGAGCGGGGCGGCCATTCGTTAAAAGCGACGGCTCTCGTCTCCCGCATCGCCAAAGAATTCGGTGTTCAGGTGCCGTTACAGGACATCTTCGCCCGGCCGACGGTGGAAGAGCTCGCTTCGGTTATTCAGGACTTGGAAGAGAGCCCGTATGAAGCGATTCAGCCTGCGCAAAAACAGGACACCTACCCGGTGTCTTCGGCGCAGAAACGGATGTATGTGCTCCAACAGCTTGAAGACGGCGGTGTCGGCTACAATATGCCGGCTGTGCTGGAACTGACGGGCCCGCTTGACCGCGGCCGGCTGGAGGAGACGTTCCGGCAGCTTGTGGAGCGGCATGAGTCGCTCAGAACGTCCTTTGAAACGGGGCCTGACGGCGAACCGGTGCAGCGCATCCATGACAGCGTGCCGTTTCAGCTGGATGAGGCCGAGTCAGCTGACGCATTCGTCCGGCCGTTTTGTCTGGAGGAAGCGCCGCTCTTCCGTGCGGCCCTCGTGAAAGAATCGGATGAACGTCATCTTTTATTAACGGATATGCATCATATTATTTCTGACGGTGTGTCCGTCAACACCTTGATTAAAGAATTCGGCGAGCTGTACGCAGGCCGTTCGCTTGCGCCGATGCGCCTTCAATATAAAGACTATGCCGTCTGGCAGCGGTCGTTTCAGGAGAAGGAAGGATTTCAGAAGCAGGAAGCCTACTGGCTGAAGCGGCTTGAAGGCGAGCTTCCGGTGCTTGAGCTTCCGGCTGACAAGCCCCGTCCGGCTGTCAGAAGCTTTGCGGGCGGCAGCGTATCATGCACGCTTGACGCTGAAACCGCATCCGGCCTTCACCGCATCGCCCGGGATCACGGCTCCACTTTGTATATGGTGCTTCTCGCCGCGTACAATACGTTACTCGCGCGATTGAGCGGGCAGGAAGACATCATCGTCGGCTCGCCGATTGCCGGGCGTCCGCACAAAGACCTTGAACCGATTCTCGGCATGTTCGTCAACACGCTGGCCATCAGAACGGAGCCGAAAGGAGACAAACGGTTTACCGATTACTTGGCGGAAGTCCGCCAGGCGGCGCTTGAGGCGTATGAGCATCAGGACTACCCGTTTGAGGAGCTTGTGGAGCGGCTCGGCGTGCAGCGGGACATGAGCCGCAATCCGCTGTTTGACGTTATGTTTGTGCTCCAAAATATGGAGCGTGAATCCCTGGGGTTAAATAAGCTGCATTTGGCTCAAGCTGCGGATACAAGTCATAAAACCGCAAAGTTTGATGCCACGCTTTACGCGTCAGAAGGGTCTGACGGTTCCATCAGCTTTGATTTTGAATTCAATACAGATATCTATCAAAAACAGACAATTGAAAAATGGCTTTCTTATTTTACCCGTATTCTTACAAAAGTAATTGAAAACCAAGCGATACCGCTTGGTGACATTCACGTACTGGATGATGCTGAAACAAATCGCGTCATTTATCAGTTTAATCAGACGAAAAGCGATTACCCAAGACACGAAACCATCAGCCGTTTATTTGAGCGGCAGGCAAAAGAAACCCCCGATGCCCGGGCAGTTGTATATGATGGACAAATCTTGACATACCGTGAGCTGAACGAACGGGCTAACAGAATAGCGGCGGCTCTCCGATCAAATGGCGTCGGTCCGGAAAGCGTTGTCGCCTTATTAACCGGCCGCACAACAGAGCTTGCTTCCGGAATCCTCGGAATATTAAAAGCGGGAGGCGCCTACTTGCCTATCGGTGACGATGTGCCGCGGGAACGGGCTGAATGGATGCTTAAAGACTGTAAAGCTGATATTCTTCTCCAATCTGATAAACTTGACGGTCTGCCGCTTTCAGGAAAACGTTTATTCATAGAGGATATTCAAACAAAGGCCGGCTTGAGTTCGGAAAATCCCGAACCGCTCGGCGGACCTGAATCATTGGCCTACATGATTTATACGTCCGGGTCAACAGGTGCGCCAAAAGGCGTCATGATTGAACAGCGAAGCGTGATCCGCCTTGTGAAAAACAGCAATTATATTGATTTTACGCCGAAAGACAGACTGTTGTTTACTTCATCATTAGGATTTGACGTTACGACATTTGAAATATTCGGTCCGCTTTTAAACGGCGCTTCTTTATATGTAAGTGACCAGGAAACCTATCTCGACTCTGATGTTCTGGAAACATTTATACAGCAAAACGGCATTACGACACTGTGGCTGACATCGTCTCTGTTCAACCATTTATCAGAACAAAATAAAGACGTGTTTTCCGGATTATCCCGATTGATTATCGGCGGGGAAGCACTGTCCCCGAGCCATGTAAACCGGGTTCGGAATGCGCTGCCGCATCTCTCAGTATGGAATGGATACGGACCGACTGAAAACACGACGTTCTCGACTTGCTTTTTGATTGAACAATCATACGATCATTCAATCCCGATCGGGCGCCCTGTCGGAAATTCAACCGCATATATCATAAACGGCAGGGGAACACCGCAGCCGATCGGCGTCATCGGCGAATTATGCACTGGCGGAGACGGTGTGGCAAGAGGATATTTCGGCCGCCCTGAGCTGACGGAAGAAAAATTTGTCCCCAATCCTTTTGTTCCCGGAGAACGGATGTACCGCACCGGAGATTTAGCCCGCTGGCTGCCGGACGGAACGATCGAATATGCCGGACGGATGGATGATCAAGTGAAAATCCGCGGTTATCGGGTCGAGCTGGGAGAGATTGAAGCCGCACTGAGGAGCCTGGACGGTGTGAAAGAAGCTGCCGTGTCAGTCAGAACCGGGCAGTCCGGCAATAAAGAACTGATCGCATATATGAGTCTGCAGGCGGACATGGATACAGAAAAAGTGCGTTCTTCACTGTCTAAGCAACTGCCGAATTACATGGTTCCGGCCTATATGATGGAACTTGAGAAGCTGCCGCTTACGCCGAACGGTAAATTGGATCGGAAAAATCTGCCCGAACCGGAGCTCGCGCTTCAAACCGCGTACACAGCTCCCCGCAATGAGCTTGAAGAACAGCTTTCCGTGATCTGGCAGGAAGTGCTCGGCACAAAACAAGTCGGGATTGAGGACTCATTTTTTGAGTTGGGCGGCGATTCAATCAAAGCGCTGCAAGTTTCCGCACGGCTCGGACGCTATGGGCGGAAAATGACGGCAAGCGACTTATTCCGGCATCCGTCCATTAAGGAGCTCGCGCCACTTATCCGGAAAGCGGAAAGAGTCATCGATCAGCGGCCGGTGGAAGGAGACATACCTTGGACACCCGTTCAGCACTGGTTTTTATCACAGCGGATGGAAAACAGAAATCATTTCAATCAGTCCGTCATGATGTTCAGCTCTGACGCATTGCATAAACAGCCGCTCAAAGAAGCCTTGGAGCATCTTGTCATTCATCATGATGCACTCCGGATCACCGTCAGTGCAGAAAACGAAAGTTTCAGACAAATCAATCACGGTATTCAAAAAGACGAACTGTACACCTTGGACATTTGGGATATGTCTGGGACAGATACTTGGGAAAGAGAAATAGAAACTGAAGTGGCTGCGCTCCAACAGCGGATGGATATTGAAAAAGGCCCGTTATTAAAAGCCGGCTGGTTCAAAACCCGGTCCGGAGATTATTTATTCATCACCGTACATCACCTGGCGGTTGACGGAGTGTCATGGCGTATTTTGCTGGAGGATTTATCTGCCGCTTACACTCAAGCTGTAAAAGGTCAGCCGGTCCAGCTTCCGCCAAAGACCGATTCGTTTAAGCAATACGCTGAAAGGCTTTCAGAATACGCAAAAAGCAGCAAGCTGATGCGTGAAGAGGAATATTGGCGTTTTATTGAAGAAGAAACAGCCGCCGAACTTCCTTATGAAAAACCGCAGCATCAGACGGGAGCCGACAGCATTCGGCAAACGGTAAGCTTTACGCTTACAGAAGAAGAAACGTCCGTTTTGCTTCAGCAGGTCAACCGGGCCTACCATACCGATACGCAAGATATTCTTCTGACTGCCGCAGCTTTGGCTTTACGGGACTGGACAGGGGGCGGCAGACTGCGCATCGCGATGGAAGGGCACGGGAGAGAGCACATCATGCCGGAGCTCGACATCAGCCGCACCGTAGGCTGGTTTACCTCCATGTATCCGGTGCTCATTGACTTGAACACAGCAGGCGCTGAGCTTGGAACGGCGGTAAAAACGGTCAAAGACACACTCGGAAGAATACCGGATAAAGGAATAGGCTACGGCATTTTAAAATACATGACACCGCCTGAACAAAAAACAATCCGCTTCAGACAAGCGCCTGAAATCAGCTTTAACTATTTAGGGCAATTCAATGATACAGAAGATCAGCACACGTTCAGTCTGTCCGGTCTTGCAAGCGGGCACGACATCACGCCGACATGGCAGCGGGAACAAGCGGTGGAAATGAGCGCGATGGCCGCACAAAACAAACTTCACTTCAGTTTGAGCTATCCGCCGAGCCGCTTCCGCAAAGAAACGATGGAACAGCTGCTGCAAACTTTACAGCAATATTTGCGTGATATTATGGCGCACTGCACCGGCAAAGAGGAAGCAGAAAAAACCGTTAGTGATTTTAGCAGCAAAACGTTAACATCTGATGATTTGGACAGCATAGCGAGTTTTGTCGAGGAACTGTAGAAAAAGGCGACGGGGAGATTATAACATGACAAAAAAGAATGCAATTCAGGATATTTATCCGCTGTCTTATATGCAGGAAGGAATGCTTTTTCATTCCCTCCTGCAAAAGGAATCACAGGCTTACGCCGAGCAGGCCTCCTTTTCAATAACGGGGAAGGTTGACACCCGCGTGTTTGAAGAGAGCGTTCATGCCCTTTTCGAAAGACATGATATTTTCAGAACGATCTTTATCAGCCAGAACGTGTCAGTGCCGCAGCAGGTCGTATTAAAAGAGCGGAACGTCAGCATCATTGAGGAAAATCTCACCAATTTAAACAAGGCTGATCAAATCAAGCATATTGAAGAAGCCAAACGAAGAGACCGTAAGAAAGGGTTTCATCTGCAAAAAGACATGCTGATGCGGGTGACGCTGCTTCAAACCGGTGAATGTGAATATACGTGCATATGGAGTTTCCATCACATCATTATGGATGGCTGGTGTCTCGGAATCGTGCTGAAAGAGTTCTTCCAGATATACGCCTCGCGGCTCCGCCGGACACCGTTAACGCTTGAGCCCGCTGTGCCGTACGGGACCTACATCAAGTGGCTGATGGAGCAAGATAAAGAAAAAGCCGCTTCGTACTGGGAGCGGTACCTTGAAGGCTTTGAGCAGCAGACTGTTCTGCCGAAGCAGAAAAAATCCGGCGAAAGCAGACAAGAGGAAGTGACGTTTTCCTTTTCAAAAGAGGACACGGCTAAGCTGAAAGAGCTGGCCGTAAAAGAAGAGGTCACGCTGAGCACCATTTTCCACACGCTCTGGGGCATTTTGCTTCAGGCGTATAACCAGACAGAAGATGCGGTTTTTGGTTCTGTCATTTCCGGAAGGCCGTCTGAAATCGAAGGCATCGAGCGAATGATCGGCCTGTTTATTAATACCGTGCCTGTCCGGATCAGCGGGGCAAACATCCCGTTTCAAAAGCTGATCAAAAATGTGCAAAAGGATGCTTTGAAAGGACAGGCATACAGCTATCATCCGCTTTATGACATACAGGCGAATTCACAGGTAAAACAAGGCTTAATTGACCACATTCTTGTCTTTGAGAATTATCCGGTTGAACAGGAGCTTGATGTGCTGAACAGCAAGGGGGACACGAAAGACCTTTTTCACATCCATGATTTCAGCATGGAAGACGAAACCAACTACAGTTTTTACCTGATGGTGGCGCCGGGTGACGAGATTCACTTGAAAATGAGATACGATTCAAGCGTGTATGACCGCCAATTTATTGAAAATATCAAAGGCCATTTGGCACACATCGTCTCCCAAGTTCTCGACAAACCGGACATCACGCCGGACAAGCTTGAAATCATCACTCCAGGGGAAAAAGTGCAGCTGCTTGCGCCGATTTCTGAAGAGACCGAAAAGCCTGAATATGACACGGTTCATGCAATGTTTGAACGGCAGGCCGCAAAAACGCCGGATCAAATCGCGATTCGGTATGAAGGTGAGTCAGTGACGTACAAAGAGCTGAACGAATCGGCTAATAAGCTGGCACGCCTGCTGAAAAAACGCGGTTTAAAGCGGGAGGAGCCGGTAGGCGTCATGCTCGGCCGTTCCCCTTCTTTAGCGGCGGCTGTTCTCGGTATTTTAAAAGCGGGCGGCGCCTTTGTCCCGATAGATCCGGGCAGTCCAAAGGAGCGTATCCGATATGTCATTGAAAACAGCGGCTGCGTCCATGTTGTAACAGAGCGGCATCAGTCAGTCCCCGCGGAACAAACGCTGCAAGTTACATACATAGAAGAGGCCGGGACGGAAGCGGACGGAAGCAATGTGCAATCCATTAATACGGCGGACGACCTCCTTTATATGATTTATACATCCGGTACGACAGGGAAACCGAAGGGCGTGCTGCTCGAACATAAAAATATGGCCAACCTGCTTTCTCACCAATTGACGAACACAGACATTGATTTTTGCACAAATGTGCTGCAGTACGCATCTTTGGCGTTTGACGTCTGCTATCAGGAGTTATTTTCAGTACTCTTGAGCGGCGGCACCCTCTGTATCGTGCCGGAATCAATCAAACGGGATGTTTCTCAGCTGTTTTCGTTTATTGATCAGCACAACACGGAAGTGGTGTTTTTCCCGACTGCGTTTGTCAAGATGCTTTTCAATGAAGAAGGTTATGCACAGTCTTTTCCCCGCTGTGTGAAGCATGTCATTACGGCCGGGGAGCAGCTGACCGTTTCGCGTTTGTTCAGGCAGACGCTCCGTTTACACGGTATGCATCTGCATAATCATTACGGCCCGTCAGAAACTCATGTGGTTTCAACGTATACGATTTCTGCAGGAGATGACATACCTGAACATCCGCCGATCGGGAAACCGATCCATCATAACAAGATGTATATTCTCAGCAAAAACAGGCAGCTTCAGCCTCTCGGAATTGCGGGAGAATTGTATATTTCCGGAGCGAATACAGGAAGAGGCTATGTGAACAATCCGGCGCTGACCGAAGAGAAATTTTTGCCCGATCCGTTCAGAACGGACGCCGTCATGTACCGGACCGGAGATTTGGCAAGACTGCGTGCGGACGGCCAAATTGAATACATCGGCCGGACAGATGATCAAGTGAAGATCAGAGGGTACCGGATTGAACCGAAGGAAATTGAAACCGTCCTGGCAAATCATCATGCCGTGAAAGAAGCTGCCGTTCTGATTCAAACGAATGAGTCGGGCGAAAATGAATTATGCGCTTACTGCAGCGTCTCACAAGCGACTGATCCTTCTCAGCTGCGAAGAGATTTGGCTAAAGAGCTGCCTGATTATATGATTCCGGTCAAATGGGCTTTTGTTGACGCGATTCCGCTTACTGCGAACGGAAAAGTCGATCAGCGGGCCCTTCCGGAAGCTTCGGCGTACGCAACGGGCCGTCGATATACAGCTCCCCGGAATGTGACCGAGCTGAAGCTTACCCGCATATGGGAAGAAGTGCTTCAAACCGGTCCGATCGGCGTTCACGATCACTTTTTCGAGCTTGGCGGCCATTCATTAAAGGCGACGGCACTCGTTGCAAAAATAGCTAAAGAGTGCAGTGTGCAAATCCCGCTGAGCGATGTCTTCAGCCATCCGACTGTAGAAGAACTCGCCAAAATCATCAGTGAAGCAGAAGAGAACCCGTTCGCATCCATAGAAAAGACAGAAACGAAAGAAACATATCCTGTCTCATCCGCCCAAAAACGGATGTATGTCCTTCACCAGCTTGAAAATGGCGGTGTCAGCTATAACATTCCAGCCGTTTTAGAGGTGAAGGGGCCATTTGACCGAGACAGGATGGAAGCCGTGTTCAAGGAATTGATCCGGCGGCATGAACCGCTCAGAACGTCCTTTGAAGAAAAAAACGGCCTGTCCGTGCAGAGAATTCATGACGAAGTGCCGTTTGCATTTACAAAAGAACAATCAGCCGAAGCGTTTATCCGGCCGTTCGATCTCGGCAAAGCGCCCCTTTTCCGGGCGGGATTTGTCCAAATAGAAAAAGACCGGCATCTGCTTTTAGCTGACATGCATCATATTATTTCAGACGGCGTATCCGTCAATCTTTTGATACGTGAATTCAGTGAGCTGTATGCTGAGAGAAGTCTGCCGCCGTTACGGATTCAATACAAAGATTATGCCGTCTGGCAGCAATCATTTATGGCGGGCGCCGCATATCGGAAACAAGAGGAGTACTGGCTGAACCGGCTTGCCGGGGAGATTCCCGTGCTTGAATTGCCGGCTGATAAGCCGCGTCCCCCGGTGCGGAGCTTTTCCGGTGACCGGGTGTCATTTGTCATCAGCGAAAAACATACAGCACAGTTGAAAAAGCTGGCGAAAGAAAACAAATGCACACTGTATATGACGCTGCTCGGTGTGTACACGGTTCTGTTAGCCCGTTTAAGCGGACAGGAAGATATGATTGTCGGGTCTCCGATTGCCGGAAGGCCTCATGCCGACCTTGACGTCGTTCTGGGCATGTTTGTCAATACGCTTGCTTTCAGGACGCGTCCCGACGGAAGCATGACATTCAAAGAATATTTAAAGGAAGTTCGCCAAACAGCGCTTGAGGCTTACGAACATCAGGATTACCCGTTAGAAGAGCTCGTCGATAAGCTCGGTGTGCCGCGGGACATGTCCCGAAATCCGCTGTTTGACACAACATTTGCGCTGCAAAATATGGAACAGCAGAAGCTTAGGGCAGCCGGACTTGAACTGCAGCCGGCAGACGTCAGCCTGCCGATTTCTAAATTTGACTTATCGCTGTACATCTCTGAAAACGCCGGTGAATTGTACTGCCAGTTTGAATACAGCACCGATTTGTTTAAGAGAAAAACGATTCAAAAATGGGCCGAATTTTTTACGACACTTGCCGAAAACGCCGCGGCTGATCCGGGCTTGGAATTAGACGATATTTCTGTTTTGACAGAAATAGAAGAAGCGTCTCTGCTTCAAGATTTCAGCCCCTTGCAGAAAACAGCGTTTCCGCTTCATCAGTCTCTTCATGATCTGCTGGAACAGCAGGCGGAAAAAACGCCGGACCGTCCGGCGATTTTAACTGATGACATTTCGATTACGTATCAAGAGCTGAACGAAAGAGCGAATGAGCTTGCGCACCGGCTGATTAAGCGGGGGATAAGGCTGGAGGATAAAACTGCCATTATGGGCCGGCGTTCTCCTGATATGCTGATCGGCATTTACGCTGTCTTAAAAGCAGGCGGTGCATATCTGCCGATTGATCCGGATTACCCGAAAGAGCGGATTCGCTTTTTACTGAAAGACAGCGGCGTGAAATTCTTACTGGCAGAACCAGAACTTTTGGCTGCAGATCTTTTTGAGGGAGAAATGATCTCTCTGAAAAGCGGACAAACAGGAAACCCTGAAGCTGCGGCCAACCCCAATGTTCCGGTAAAACCTGATTCATTGGCTTATATCATCTATACATCCGGTTCTACGGGACGCCCAAAAGGCGTGCAGGTTGAACATCAGTCAGCCGTAAACTTTTTATACTCACTGCAAACGCGTTATGGATTAAGTGATTCTGACATCATTTTGCATAAAACATCATACTCTTTCGACGCTTCGATTTGGGAGCTGTTTTGGTGGCCGATCGCGGGAGCTTCTGTTTTCCTCCTTCCGCAAGGAGGCGAAAAGGACCCTGAAATGATACTGAACGCATTGGAGAATAACCGCATAACAGCGGCCCATTTTGTGCCATCCATGCTTCATGCTTTCTTGGAATATATAAATTCCAGAAAACAGCCGATTAAAAAGACCTGCTTAAAAAGGGTTTTTGCCGGCGGCGAACAATTGGGCCCGCACCTGGCTTCCCGTTTTTATGACCTTCTGCCGGGAACGGAATTGACAAATTCCTACGGTCCGACGGAAGCGACAGTAGAAGCGGCGTACTTTGATTTGCCGCAAGGAAAAGAATTTCACAATGTTCCGATCGGCATTTCCGGACATAACATGCGGCTGTATATTTTAAATCAAAAGAAACAGCTTCTGCCGCCGGGCTGTATCGGAGAGCTGTACATCGCGGGGACAGGGGTGGCCCGGGGCTATCTGAACCGGCCTGAGCTGACGGAGGAGCGTTTTCTCGATGATCCGTTTTATCCGGGAGAACGCATGTATCAGACAGGCGATATCGCACGCTGGACAGAAGACGGCCTTGTTGAATGGCTCGGCCGTTCAGACGGACAGGTGAAAGTCCGCGGCTACCGGATCGAACCGGGGGAGATTGAAGCGGCGATCCGGCGCATCGACGGCATTCGTGAGGCGGCGGTCACCGCCCGGACCGAACACGGCGAAACCGCGCTTTACGCCTATATCGAAGGACGGGAAAGCGATGACGTGCGGGCGGAGCTTGCGACACGCCTTCCGGCCTACATGATGCCGGCTCAGTTTATAGAGATGAGCGAATGGCCGGTCACGCCGAGCGGAAAGCTTGACCGCCGCGCACTGCCGGCTCCCGGCGGAGCGGCAGACAGACGGGCGTACACCGCCCCGCGGAACGTCACGGAAATGAAGCTTTGCGCCCTCTGGGAAGAGGTGCTGAAAAACGGCCCCGTCGGCATCCGGGATCACTTTTTTGAGCGGGGCGGCCATTCGTTAAAAGCGACGGCTCTCGTCTCCCGCATCGCCAAAGAGTTCGGTGTTCAGGTGCCGTTACAGGACATCTTCGCCCGGCCGACGGTGGAAGAGCTCGCTTCGGTTATTCAGGACTTGGAAGAGAGCCCGTATGAAGCGATTCAGCCTGCGCAAAAACAGGACACCTACCCGGTGTCTTCGGCGCAGAAACGGATGTATGTGCTCCAACAGCTTGAAGACGGCGGTGTCGGCTACAATATGCCGGCTGTGCTGGAACTGACGGGCCCGCTTGACCGCGGCCGGCTGGAGGAGACGTTCCGGCAGCTTGTTGAGCGGCATGAGTCGCTCAGAACGTCCTTTGAAACGGGGCCTGACGGCGAACCGGTGCAGCGCATCCATGACAGCGTACCGTTTCAGCTGGATGAGGCCGAGTCAGCTGACGCATTCGTCCGGCCGTTTTGTCTGGAGGAAGCGCCGCTCTTCCGTGCGGCCCTCGTGAAAGAATCGGATGAACGTCATCTTTTATTAACGGATATGCATCATATTATTTCTGACGGTGTGTCCGTCAACACCTTGATAAAAGAATTCGGCGAGCTGTACGCAGGCCGTTCGCTTGCGCCGATGCGCCTTCAATATAAAGACTATGCCGTCTGGCAGCGGTCGTTTCAGGAGAAGGAAGGATATCAGGAGAAGGAAGCCTATTGGCTGAAGCGGCTTGAAGGCGAGCTTCCGGTGCTTGAGCTCCCAGCTGACAAGCCCCGACCGGCTGTCAGAAGCTTTGCGGGCGGCAGTGTATCGTGCACGCTTGACGCCGAAACGGCATCCGGCCTTCACCGCATCGCCCGGGATCACGGCTCCACTTTGTATATGGTGCTTCTCGCCGCGTACAATACGTTACTCGCGCGCCTGAGCGGGCAGGAAGACATCATCGTCGGCTCGCCGATTGCCGGGCGTCCGCACAAAGACCTTGAACCGATTCTCGGCATGTTCGTCAACACGCTGGCCATCAGAACGGAGCCGAAAGGAGACAAACGGTTCACCGATTACTTGGCGGAAGTCCGCCAGGCGGCGCTTGAAGCGTATGAGCATCAGGACTACCCGTTTGAAGAGCTTGTGGAACGGCTCGGCGTGCAGCGGGACACAAGCCGCAATCCGCTGTTTGACGCCATGCTTGTCGTTCAGAATATGGAGCATGAGGAACTGCTGTTGGACGGTTTGCATATTCAGAATGCGGACGTGTCCCGTCCGGTTTCCAAATTTGATGTCACTTTGCAGGCTTCTGAAGGCGGGGGACAGATTCATTTTCTGTTTGAATATGCGGCGTCATTATTCCGGAAAGAAACGATGCAGCGCTGGGCTTCCCACTTTATGACGATGCTTGAACACATTGTCCGTGAACCGGAAACTTCTATACAAGCGATCAGCATGCTGACTGCTCCGGAACGGAACCGGATTCTTTCGGACTTTAACGGCATGGCGGATCAACAGCTGCCTGAAAAAACAGTTCATGAACTGTTCATCACCCAGGCGCGAAAAACACCGGATGCGGCAGCCCTTATCAGCGGGGAAACTTTAATCACATATAAAGAATTAGATGAATGGTCGAATAAAATCGCCAGAGCTCTGCAAAAACGGCAGATCGGACCGGATGCCGCCGTCGGCATTGTGATACCAAGATCACCGGAACAAGTCGCGGCAGTCTTCGGGGTTTGGAAAGCCGGGGGCGCCTACGTCCCGATAGATCCTGAATATCCGGAGGAACGCAAGCAATATATCATCTCAGACAGCGGCACAGCGCTTCTCCTTACCGTACACGGCGCAATAGATCAAGTGCCTGATCATTTTAAAGGTGAAGTGCTCGCACTGGAGGATATCCAAGAACAAGACGCATCACCGGTTCAGTCATTATCAGCACCGGAAGATTTGGCTTACATCATTTACACGTCCGGGACGACAGGCAGGCCGAAAGGGGTTATGGTCGAACATCGTTCCGTCAGCCAAACCCTTCAATGGCGGAGCGGATTTTATGATCTGAATGAGAAAGATACGATTCTTCAGCTCTTTTCATTTTCATTTGACGGTTTTGTAACAAGTATGTTCACACCGCTGATTTCCGGTGCGAAAGCGGCCGTTTTAGCCGAAGATGAAGCAAGAGATATTCTTGCTATTAAACACTATCTTGCATCTTACCGCATCACTCACATGATCATTGTACCCGTGCTGTATCGCACACTGCTTGACGTACTGGAGCCGGGTGATGCCGAGTCTCTCCGGATTGTCACATTAGCGGGAGAAGCCGTCGACCAAAACGTTATCAGCCGCAGTTTATCAGTTTGTCCACACACTGAGCTTGCCAATGAGTACGGCCCGACGGAAAACAGCGTCGCCACTACAGCGGCAAGACATATAGAACAAAGTGAGAACATCACGATCGGCCGTCCGATTGAGCATTCACACGTTTATATTTTAAACGGAGATCACCCGCAGCCGATCGGCGTAACGGGAGAACTTTGCATCTCGGGTTCCGCCCTTGCAAGAGGGTACCGCAATCTTCCTAAGCAAACGGCTCAAGCCTTTGTCCAAGACCCGTTCCGGAAGAACCGGCGCATGTACCGCACGGGCGACCTGGCAAAATGGCTGCCGGACGGCACGCTGCAATATATCGGCCGAATGGACGAGCAAGTCAAAATCAGAGGCTACCGGGTGGAACTGAAAGAAATTGAATCCGCCTTAACAGGCATAAAAGGTGTCAAAGAAGCAGCCGTCACCGCTCTGCCCGCATCAGCAGGCCAAACGGAACTATGCGCTTATATCGTGACAGAAGAAGGAACGGAAAGTGAAACCGTGCAGCAGGCGCTCAGAAATGAAATGCCCGCTTATATGGTGCCGGCGTTCTTTGAAACACTTGAAGCCCTGCCTGTCACACCGAACGGGAAGCTTGACCGCCGCGCGCTTCCTGAGCCGCGGAAAAAAGCGCACACCGGACGGGCATTTACCGAGCCTGAAAGCGACATGGAAAAAGAGCTTTCCGCGATTTGGAGCGAAGTGCTCGGGACTGAAAACATTGCCGCGGATCAATCATTTTTTGAACTGGGCGGCGATTCCATCAAAGCCCTGCAAGTATCAGCCCGATTACATCAGGCAGGAAAACAAATCGCCGTAAAAGATATTTTCAGCCGGCCGACAATTAGAGAGCTGGCGCCTTATGTCCGTACAGAGCGGCAGCCGGTCAGCCAAGCTCCTGCAGAAGGAGAAGTGAAGTGGTCGCCGGTCCACAAATGGTTCTTCACACAAGACATGAAGGAAGCAAACCATTTTAACCAGTCCGTCATGCTGACGAGAACAAATTCAATAAATGAAGAGGCCCTGAGGAAAACGTTAAAAGCCATTACCGTTCATCATGATTCCTTGCGCCTTGTCTGCAAAAAAGACGAAGAGAAAGGTCTTCTCCTCTTCAACAGACCGGCTGACCTCGCAGATGAGCAGCTTTACAGCCTGACCATTTTAGAAACGGAAGGCGATGAGCATGAGAAGGAACGTTTTGTAAAACGCCGCGTCGCAGAGCTTCAGAGAAACATGGATTTGGAGAACGGGCCGCTTGTACAGGCGGGGCTGTTCCGCTCCGAAGCAGAAGATTACTTGTTTCTGACGGTCCATCATCTCGCTGTCGACGGGATATCATGGCGGATTTTATTGGAAGACTTGGCTTCTGCTTATGAGCAGGCCGTCTCTGGACAGGAAATCAAACTCCCTCCGAAAACCATGTCATTCAAAACATATACGGAGCAGCTGGCCGATTATGCCGAAAGCAGACAGCTTCTTCAGCAGGCGGAGTATTGGCGGGAGATTGAACACTATGAAACAGAAAGTCTTCCTTACGAGCAGGCAGATTTATCTCAAACTCCTGCAAAAAAACGGAACACGGTATCCTTCACTCTGACAGAAAGTGAAACGGACGCCCTGTTGAAAGATGTGCACAGCGCCTACAATACGGATACGCAAGATGTGCTTTTGGCTTCCGCCGTGCTTGCCGTTCAAAAGTGGTCGCCGCGGCACGCTTTGAAAATCGCCCTTGAAGGACACGGACGCCAATCGGAGCAGGCAGGTGCGGACATCAGCAGGACGGTGGGGTGGTTCACTTCCATTTACCCGGTGCTTTTCCGGAGCGGAGTTTATGAACCTCATGAAGAATATGAAATTCGCACATTGAAAACCGTCAAAGACACATTGCGGCGCATTCCGGATAAAGGGAACGGATACGGCGTCCTCAAATATTTAACACCGCCGAAGCTTGCCGGGATGACTTTCGGGAAAGCACCGGAGATCAGCTTTAATTATCTCGGACAATTCGATGCGCCCGGCGGGAATCCGGCAGAAACGGAACAGCCTGACGCGTTTCAGTTTTCTCCTTTGGGAGGCGGAGATGATGTGACAGATACATGGAAACGGGAGCAGTCACTTGAAATCAGCGCGATTGCGGCAAAAGGCCGGATGACCGTCAGCATTTCCTATGAAACGGAGCGCTTCCGGCAAGATACGATCGAACGGCTGTCCGAAAGCTGCCGGTATTATCTCCTGAAACTGTCGGAACACTGCCTCAGCAAAACCGATACGGAGAAGACCGTCAGTGACTTTGATGATCGGGAGCTGACTGAGGAAGCCTTGCAGGATATTGCCGACTTACTCAGCTTCCACTAAACCGAGCGGGAGGAACACATGGACAAAACGAAAAATATCCAAAACATTTATCCCCTCAGCCGAATGCAGGAAGGAATGCTTTTTCATTCCTTTCTGCAAAAGGAGGGGGCTGCATATATCGAGCAATCCGTCTTCACCATAAAAGGCCGGCTTCGTCCGGAATTGTTTGAGCAAAGCGTACAGTCTGTCATCAGCCGCCACGATATTTTCAGAACGGTTTTTTTACCTCATGTCGCTCAGCTGAACGGCCCCCGCCAAGTTGTGCTGCGTAAGCGGGAATTCCGGCTGCACCGCGAAGATCTTACACATTTGGACGAAGCGGGACAGAGCGCCTATTTACAGCGATTTAAGGAACGTGACCGCTTAAAAGGCTTTGACTTGCAAAAGGATATGCTGATGCGTGTTTCTTTGTTTAAAACGGCAGACGAGGAATATGTATGCGTCTGGAGCCACCATCACATCCTTATGGACGGCTGGTGCCTCGGCATCGTCCTTCAGGAATTCATGCATATGTACCGGGCGATTGAATCAGGCTCACCCGTCACACTGGCGCCCGCAAAGCCTTACAGCACTTATATTACATGGCTGACTGATCAGGACAAAGACGCGGCTTCTGAGTATTGGAAAGGATATTTAGCAGGCTGCGAGACACCCTCAGGACTCCCGAAAATATCGGCCCGTCCTCAGGAAAAAGGCTACCGTAAGAAAGAGCTGCTGTTTTCTTTAGATCAAAATCTGACAGACAGGCTGAAAACCATCGCCAAAGAAGAGGGCGCTACGCTCGCGGTTCTTATGCAGACTGTATGGGGCCTGATGCTGCAGCGCTACAACCGGACGGACGATGCCGTATTCGGCGCCGTCGTATCAGGGCGGCCTTCCGTCATTGACGGCGTGGAAAGCATGATCGGGCTGTTTATCAATACCGTGCCGGTACGCATTAAAACGGGTGATGAAAGCTTTAGAGAACTGCTGGGCCGCTGCCAGAAAGAAATGCTTGATTCAGAGGCGTTCAGCTACCATCCGCTTGCTGACATCCAATCTCAGACTGAGCTGAAACAGGATTTAATCGACCATATCATCGTGTTTGAAAATTATCCGATTCAGCAGCAGATGAAAGACGCGGAAAAGGAATCGGATGCACCGTTCCGGATCGGGAATGTCAACGTGTCGGAACAATCGGGCTACGATTTTAACCTCATCATAGCGCCCGGCGATGAGCTGCTCATCAAATTCAGCTACAATGCGAACGTTTATGACGAAGTATGGATAGAGAGCGTAAAAGGACACTTGGAAGAAGCTCTGCGCGGCGCCGCCTTCAATCCCGATGTTCCCGCTGATCGGCTACCGATGCTCGGACAAAAGGAAAAATCAAGAATAATCGGCGAATTTAATGACACGAAAACAACTTATGAAAGAGACGAAAGCATCATCAGCCTGTTCAGCCGACAGGTGAAGAAAACCCCGGACCATCAGGCGCTTCACGCCGGCGGGCTGACGATGACGTACCGGGAGCTCGATGAACGGTCAACTGCATTCGCCCGCACCCTGCTGGAAAACGGTTTGGCGCCAAAGGGAATTGTCGGGATTCTGGCCGAACGCTCACCGGAATTTATCATCGCTGTTCTCGCTGTATTGAAAGCGGGAGGGACGTACCTTCCTCTTGATGCAGAACTGCCAACCGACAGGATCGCCGATATGCTCACTGAGAGCGGAGCACAGCTGTTAACGGTGCAAAAAGGGATTGAGACTGACTTTGACTTTTCTCACATCATCTCTATCCCGGCTGCCGCAGAGAAACAAACCGCTGATGCGGGAAAACTGAATACCGATACAGCACCTGATGACCTTGCCTATATTATGTATACATCCGGTTCAACAGGAAAACCGAAGGGCGTGATGATTTCCAACCGAAACGTCGTATCGCTCGTGTCAAACAGCAATTACACGTCGGCCGGCATGACGGACCGTCTCATTCTGACAGGGTCCATCGGTTTCGACGCAGTGACGTTTGAAATCTTCGGAGCGCTTTTGAACGGGGCCTGTCTTCATATGGTTGACCGCTCGACAATGCTTGCCCCTGAGAGGTTCGGCAATTATCTTTCATCCAACCGGATTACGATTTTGTTTTTGACGACGGCGCTCTTTAACCAGTTTGCCCAGGCAGATCCGGAGATGTTTTCCGGATTGCACACCTTATATGTCGGCGGAGAAGCATTGTCCCCGGCGCTCATCAATAAGGTCAGACACCGCTGTCCGAATCTCAGCCTTTATAACATATACGGACCGACGGAAAATACGACGTTTTCCACCTTTTACGAAATCAGGCACGATTTTTCTCAGCCGATCCCAATCGGAAAACCGATCAGCAATTCAACCGCATATATCATTGATAAAAATGGCGGACTTGCGCCGATCGGCGTGCCCGGTGAGCTTTGTGTCGGCGGTGACGGGGTTGCCAAAGGCTATTTAAACAGGCCTGACTTAACAAGTGAAGCATTTGTCAGCCACCCGATTCATCCTGAAGAAAAGATCTACAAAACAGGCGACTTGGCACACTGGCTGCCTGATGGAAGCATCGGATACATCAGCCGTATTGACCGTCAATTCAAGATTCGCGGGAAGCGGATTGAGCCGGCCGAAATTGAAGCACGCTTGACTGAAATAGATGGAATCAGGGAATCGGCAGTCATCGTAGCAAAAGAAGGACAAGAAGCAATCCTTTGTGCGTATTATACGGGCGCGCATGTTGAAGAAAAAACCATTCGATCTCTATTGGCCAGGTCGCTTCCCGACTATATGATTCCTCAGTATGTGATTAAGCTTGACCGTATGCCGCTTACCGCAAACGGCAAAGTGGACCGCCGCGGGCTGCCTGCGCCAGAACGGAAAAAAACGTCATCAAAAGCCGTTCCGCCACGAAACTGGGTGGAGCGTGAGCTGATCGACATTTGGACGCCGATCCTCGGCTGCGGGGAGCTGGGCATACAGGATGACTTCTTTGAGCTGGGCGGCCATTCTTTGAAAGCATTGCAAGTGATTCATCAGCTGAAGACCAGGCAGCAGATGGATGTGCCGATTGAAATGATATTTGAATATCCGACAATTGAACAATTGGCTGAAAAGCTATATTCCAGCACACTGTCAGAAGCTGCAGAGCAGCATATCAGCAGACTGAACCAGCCGAAAGGCCGCAATCTTTTCTGTTTTCCGCCTATCTCAGGTTTCGGCATTTTCTTTAAAGATCTTGCGGCGGCATTAAATGGACGGGCTGCTGTGTACGGTTTTAACTTTATTGAAGAAGACAGCAGAATGGAACAATACATTGATAAAATGCTGGAAATCCAGCCGGAAGGCCCTTATATCCTCTTCGGATATTCGGCAGGCGGCAATACGGCATTCGAGGCGGCAAAAGCGATGGAAAAGCGCGGCTTAGAAATCAGTGACGTCATTATCGCAGACGCGTACAGAAAGCTTGACGCACTGCCGCCGCAGCCAACAAACGCAACAGCCGACAACGTCCCGGAAGCCGTCAGAGAAGCAGTCATCAAAAAGACAGAGCGCTATCAAACGTACTGGGCGGAACTGATAAATGACGGCCAAATCGCGGCCAACCTCCATTTTATCGAGGCCGGCATAAAGGAAGAACACAGTGATAAGACCGAGCCGATGAAATGGGAAGGCGCCACAACGGGACTCTATCAGGAATATCAAGGCGAGGGCGCCCATAAAGATATGTTTGAACCCGCCTTTGCACAGCAAAATGCTGAGGTCATACTGGACATCATTGCAAACAGCGGAAGACTCTTGGCGCGGAATCTGTAACATCCGGCAGAATGGCTGAAGAAGACAAAGGGCAAGATAGGGGAATCAAACTCAGTTTTTTTGGAGGCTTTGACATGACGAACCTATCTTGGCTTACGTATGTAATGATTATTCTTGCCAGCTACCGGCTGACCCATTTGATCGTATTTGATAAGATTACGGAATTCATAAGAAAACCCTTTATAAAGCAAGAAAAAACCGTCGATCAAAACGGGCGCGCCGTCCAAAAAAAAGTCCCTTCCTCCGCATTCGGTTATATGCTGCAATGTTATTGGTGTGCGGGCGTCTGGTGCGCCATATTGATCGGCATCTGCTACTTGGTCTGGCCCCGCTATGCACATCCGGTTATTTTCATTTTGTCCATCGCCGGAGCGCAGGCCATTCTTGAAACTTGTGTCGGCGTCGGAACGAAGATCATTGACGTGCTCGCCGCCATGAAACATAAAAAGTCCTGAAGCGTTTATTCGCTTTAGGACTTTTTTCTTTCCCTTTTAGGCTAAGAGGAGCAAAGCAGGCTTTCTGATTCACCGCCCGGAATGCTTCGGAATACCGTAAAGCAGAGAGGGGGAAAAACATGAAAAGCTGCCGTTTTAGCATGATATGGTTTTTGGCCGTTGTACTGACAGCCGGCATCTTTACATTCTCAGCATCCGCACAAGCAAGCGGCACTCAGCCGGAGAGAGAAATGAGAGCCGTATGGATCGCGTCTGTCACCAATATCGACTGGCCCTCTAAAAAAGGGCTGTCACCGGAAGAGCAAAAAAGAGAATACAGCAAGCTGCTGGATGACGTTCAGGAGATGGGAATGAACGCCGTTATCGTCCAAATTAAGCCTGCGGCTGATGCTTTTTATCCATCAGATTACGGGCCTTGGTCAGAGTATCTGACAGGAACACAAGGCAAAAATCCCGGCTACGATCCGCTTGCTTTTTTAGTTGAAGAGACACATAAACGGAATCTTGAATTTCACGCTTGGTTCAATCCTTACCGGATCACGATGAATCATACAAATTTGAATGCGCTTTCAGATGATCATCCCGCGCGTTCCCATCCGGACTGGGTCGCTGCATACGGAAAACAGCTGTACTATAATCCGGGCATTCCGGAAGTAAGACAATTTATAACGGATGGAATCAAAGAGGTGGTCAGCCGTTATGACATTGATGCGGTTCATATGGATGATTATTTTTATCCTTATAAAATTGCCGGACAGGAATTCCCCGATCAGGCGGAATACGAACGGTACGGAAAAGCTCACTTTGCATCAGTTGATGACTGGCGCAGGGATAATGTCAACCGGCTTGTAAAAGAAATCAACCAAACCATCAAACGAGAAAAACCTTATGTCAAATTCGGAATCAGCCCGTTCGGCGTATGGAGAAATGTCGCAGATGACCCGACAGGCTCCGAAACGGCCGCCGGGGTGCGGAACTACGATGATTTATATGCTGATACGAGAGAATGGATCCAAAAAGGATACATTGATTACATCGCACCGCAAATTTACTGGAGCATCGGATTTAAAGCGGCGGCATATGACGTCTTAGCGGATTGGTGGGGAAAAGAAGTGAACAATCGGCCGGTGCATTTATATATCGGGCAGGCAGCTTATAAAATCAACAACAATGCTGATCCGGCCTGGGCCGACCCGGGGGAATACGGAAGACAGATTGCTCTTAACAGGGGATCAGCTTGGATTAAAGGAAGCATGCATTTCAGTTTAAAGGATTTAAACCGTAATCCGCTCGATGTGAAAAACCGTTTGATCAAAGACATGTACAGCCGGCCCGCATTAATTCCCGAGATGCCTTGGCTCGGACATTCCGCTTTAAAAAAACCGGCTGTCAAACGGGCGGAGAAGAATGCTTCAGGCCATACACTCTATATTGAAGATGCGAAATCCAACGGTGAAAAAACGGCTTATTACGCCATTTACCGCGCAGAAAAGGGAAAGCAGCCTTATTTAGTGGATACAGTCAGAAAAACATCGTCACGGACGCAAACATTTTCAGATACTGATATTCGGGCGGAAGAAGCCTGTACCTATATCGTTACTTCCGTTGACAGGCTACACCATGAGAGCCGTCCCTCCGCAAAACGGACGGTTAAATAGCCATTATTAATAAACTGACAGTTGCGGCGCTGTCAGTTTTTTTGCGGCGGATGAGTCCGAATGTTCAGACTTCATTTGGATGGAATGAATAAAGACCCCCATTAATAAAATGTAGAAAGCAGCAGAAGGAGGAAGGTTAATGAATTTTCAACTGACAAAAGAACAGCAGATGGTGCGCGAAATGGTCAGAGATTTCGCCAAAAATGAAATTGCCCCGAAAGCCCATGAGGTTGATCAATCAGCCGTCTTCCCGATAGACACATTTAAAAAAATAGGCGAACTCGGGCTGCTCGGAATTCCGTTTCCGGAAGAATACGGCGGGGCGGGTGGTGATACCATTTCATATGCAGCAGCGGTCGAAGAAATCGGAAAAGCCTGCGGCAGCACGGGGCTGAGCTACGCGGCAGCCGTGTCACTCGGCGCAAGCCCATTATACTATTTCGGTACTGAACAGCAAAAGCAAGAACATCTTATTCCGCTTGCTTCGGGAAAAGCGCTCGGATCATTCGGGCTGACAGAGCCGAATGCCGGTTCAGATGCCGGCGGTACCCAGACAAAAGCCGAGAAAAAGGGCGATGACTATGTGATAAACGGAGAGAAATGCTGGATCACAAACGCAAATTACGCCCGCACGGTCATTGTCACCGCCGTTACGGGAAAGAACTCCGCCGGAAAACCGATCATTTCAGCTCTCATCGTCCCCACAGACACACCGGGATTTACGATCACAAATCCGTACGACAAGATGGGTGTGAGAGGATCGGATACGGCCGAGCTTGTGCTGGAGGATGTCAGGGTGCCTGCCGATAACCTGCTCGGTGATCCTGAAAAAGGTTTTAAACAATTTTTATATACATTAGACGGCGGGCGGATCTCGATTGCGGCACTGGCTGTCGGTATCGCTCAAGGCGCGCTGGAGGCGTCGCTGTCATATGCGAAGGAACGCAAGCAGTTCGGCAGTCCGATATCGTCATTTCAAGCCATTCAATTTAAGCTGGCCGATATGGCGATGGAAATTGACCTTGCCAGACAGATGGTGCTTAAAGCGGCATGGCTGAAGGATCAAAACCTGCCATTTACGAAAGCAGCGGCATTCGCCAAGCTTTATGCTTCAGAAATGGCCGTCAGAACGTGCCTTCAGGCCATCCAAATTCATGGCGGTTCCGGTTATATGAAGGAATGCGGTGTCGAACGTATGCTTCGTGACGCAAAGCTGATGGAGATTGGCGAAGGAACGTCAGAAATTCAAAGAATGGTCATCGCAAGACAGCTTTTGAAGTGAAATGAAAACGTTTACCAAGACAGGGATGGAAGGGGGCAGGTCATATGGCTGAACTTATCCATTTAACAGCCGGAAAGCTGCTTGAGCGGACCGCGAAGCTTTTTCCGGATCATGAAGCGGTTGTTTACCCTGAGCGCAGCCTTCGTTATACGTATGCCGAGTTTGACCGGTTATGCCGGCAAACCGCAAAAGGGCTGATGAAGCTGGGAGTTGAAAAAGGAGATCATGTGGCCATATGGGCATCCAACATTCCGGAATGGCTCGCGGCGCAATTTGCAACGGCGAAAATCGGCGCCGTTCTGGTCACCATTAATACCAATTTTCAAATCGCAGAGCTCGATTACCTGCTGGCACATTCAGACGTCTCGGCCTTGATAATCATGGATTCCTACCGGCAGACATCTTATGTTGAGATGGTGAATAAGCTGATTCCCGAACTGAAAACTTGTGAGCGCGGCAGGCTGCGTTCGAAACGTTATCCATTTTTACGGACGGTGTTATATATCGGTGATAAAAGCCCGCCCGGGATGCACCGTTGGGATTCTTTGCTGAAGGATGCCGAGTCTGTAACGGATGCAGAGCTTGACGGAAGGATGGACAGCCTGAAAAAGGATGATTGCATTCATATGCAATATACATCAGGTACGACCGGATTTCCGAAAGGCGTCATGCTCTCACATTTTAATATCGTAAATAACGCGGCCAATATCGCAGAATGCATGAAGCTTACTTCATGTGACCGTTTATGTATTCCCGTGCCGTTTTTCCACTGCTTTGGGTGTGTGCTCGGCGTGCTGGCATGTGTTTCCGCGGGTGCGGCGATGATTCCGATCGAACAGTTTTCTCCGCCGGCCGTTCTGAAAACGGTGGAGAAAGAAGCCTGCACGGCTCTGCACGGTGTACCGACGATGTTTATCGCCCTCCTAAATGACAGCCGTTTTTCTGAATATGATCTTTCCCACGTCCGAACCGGGATTATGGCAGGCTCGCCATGCCCGGCGGAAGTCATGAGAGAAGTGATCGGCAAAATGGGGATGACCGACATTACCATTGCCTACGGACAGACCGAAGCATCACCTGTTATTACGCAGACAAGAACGGATGATTCATTTGAAAGAAGAGTGGAAACAGCGGGGCGCGCGCTTCCCCATATCGAAGTCAGAATCGTTCGGCCCGGAACATCCCAAGAAGCCGCCCGGGGCGAACAAGGAGAGCTCTGCACCCGCGGATATCATGTCATGAAAGGCTATTATAAAAATCAAGAAGCGACCGAAGCAGCGATAGACAAAGACGGCTGGCTGCATACCGGTGATTTAGCGGTCATGGACGAGGACGGATACTGCAAAATCACGGGCCGTCTGAAAGACATGCTGATCAGGGGCGGCGAAAATATCTATCCGCGCGAGATTGAGGAAATGTTATATCGGCATCCCGCGGTAGCAGACGTTCAGGTCGTCGGCGTGCCTGATCCGAAATACGGAGAAGAGGCCGCGGCGTGGATCAGGCTCAAAGACGGACAAACCGCTTCCGCAGAAGACATCAGAGCCTTTTGCAAAGAACATATCGCCCGCTATAAAGTCCCCAGGTATGTTTTGTTTACAGATGAATATCCAATGACAGCCTCCGGAAAAATTCAGAAATTCAAGCTGCGGAAAAAAACGATTGAAGAGCTCAAGTTAACTTAATGAAAAAGGAGTGCTTCACATTTGTTTAAAAAAGTCCTGATTGCCAACAGAGGAGAAATCGCCTTAAGAATTATCCGCACCTGCAAACGTCTCGGCATCCCCTCGGCAGCTGTGTATTCAGAAGCCGACCGGGACGCGCTGCATGTAAAAGCGGCTGATGAGGCCTATCCGATCGGTAAATCGAGAGTAAATGAAAGCTATTTACATATCGACAGAATCATAGAAGCCGCTAAATCCGCCGGAGCGGACGCCATTCATCCGGGCTACGGGCTGCTGTCAGAAAACAGCCTGTTCGCCGAACGCTGCCGGAAGGAACAAATCACATTTATCGGTCCGCCCGGTGATATCATCGCCAAGATGGGCAGCAAGATAGAAGCCCGAAAAACGATGCAAAAAGCAAAGGTCCCGATCGTTCCCGGTGTTCCAGAGCCATTGCCCGATGTTCACTCCGCCTTAGCCGAAGCCCGTGCCATCGGTTTTCCGGTCATGCTGAAAGCGTCCGCAGGCGGCGGCGGAATCGGCATGCAGATCGTACATTCAGAAGAAGAGCTGGCCAAAGCGTTCGAAGGCAATCAAAAGCGGGCCGCCTCCTTTTTTGGAGACGGCGCAATGTACATGGAAAAGGTCATTGAAAATGCCCGTCATATTGAAATTCAGATACTCGCAGATTCTTTCGGCAACACCGTTCATCTGTTTGAACGTGACTGTTCAGTCCAAAGGCGCCACCAAAAAGTGATAGAAGAAGCGCCGTCACCGTTTGTTGACGATGAATTAAGACAAAGACTCGGTGAAACCGCCGTTAAAGCCGCAAAATCGATCGGCTACCAAAATGCAGGCACAATAGAATTTCTCGTCGACCAAAAGAAACAAATCTATTTTTTAGAGATGAACACAAGACTGCAGGTGGAGCATCCGGTGACAGAAGAAATTACAGGACTGGATCTTGTGGAAGAACAGCTGAAAATTGCCGCTGGGCAGGCGCTGACTTTCTCGCAGAAAGATATCAACCACCGCGGTCATGCAATAGAAGTGCGGATCTATGCGGAAGATCCGGTCACCTTTTACCCGTCACCCGGTACCATCTCGTCTTTTTCCGTTTTAAGACACCCGTCAGTGCGACACGAATGCGCCGTCGAAAAGGGAAGCGTCATTTCTCCGTTTTACGATCCGATGATTGCCAAAATGATCGTCACGGCGAATACGAGAAAACAAGCCATTGAACAACTGAAAACCGCCCTTGGCGAATATCATGTAGAAGGGATTAAAACCAACATTCCGCTGCTGACAAAAATTGCCCATTCAGAAGTGTTTGAAAAGGGTGAGGCGACAACCGGCTTTTTACAAACAATGAACGAGGGGGCGTCAAAATGAGCGTCATAAAAATTCAGATGGCGGGAAACCTGTGGAAAATTCATGTGAAGCCGGGTGATGTCATTGAAGAAGGACAGGAAGTGGCCATCTTGGAATCTATGAAAATGGAAATTCCGATTATCGCTGATGCAGCGGGTACGGTGAAAGAAGTGAAAAAATCAGAAGGTGATTTCACTGATGAAGGAGAGGTCCTGATTGAACTTCAATAAAACGGGAGGTGCAGCATGAACTGTCCGAAACATGTCCGCATCAATGAAGTAGGACCGCGTGACGGCTTGCAGAATGAATCGGCGTGGGTGGATACAGAAGAAAAGATTGAGTGGATCAATATGCTTTCAAAAACAGGCCTTCCCTATATCGAAGTGACATCATTCGTGCATCCGAGATGGATTCCGGCTCTTCGTGACAGCCTGGACGTCGCAAAAGGCATTGCCAGATCTGAACATACGGTCTACGCGGCTCTCGTTCCGAACCTCATCGGGCTGGAGCATGCGGCAGAAGGCGGAATCGATCAGGCATGTGTATTTTTATCTGCAAGCGAAACCCATAACCAAAAAAACGTAAACAAACCGATTGACCGGACCGTTCAAGAGCTCAGGCGGGTTATTACTGAAGCAAAAGCTGAAAAAATGGCGACGAGAGCTTATCTGTCCACTGTGTTCGGCTGTCCGTACGAACAGAACGTGCCGGTCGAACAAGTCATCCGCCTGTCAGACACCCTGCTCGAAATGGGTGTTGATGAAATATCGCTCGGCGACACGATCGGCGCGGCAAACCCCTTGCAGGTCATAGCCGTGCTTGAAGCCCTTTTGCCGAGAATTCCCGCCTCAAAAATCGCACTCCATTTCCATGATACAAGAGGAACGGCTCTAGCGAATATCATTCCCGCTCTTGATATGGGCATCACATCCTTTGATACTTCCTCAGGCGGGCTTGGCGGCTGCCCGTACGCTCCTGGATCAGCAGGCAACGCTGCCACAGAAGACGTCATTTATATGCTCGAACAAATGGGGATTGATACCGGGACGGACATGAATAAACTTCTTTATGCCGCCGGCTGGATCGCGGATAAAATAGGCAAAGACCTGCCAAGCAGAAACCTGCAGGCATTCAGAACGAAATGAGAAAGGAGAAGCCATGGAAGATTGCGTCTTGTATTCCGTCTGTCAAGAAACGATCGGTCTGATCACGCTGAACCGCCCGCATGCGGCCAACTCGCTGTCTTCAGAAATGATTGATCATTTACAGCGTGTGATTGAAGACATCAAAAACTCGCCGTCCATTCGTTGTGTCATTCTCACCGGCACCGGGAACACATTTTGCGCCGGTGCTGATTTAAAAGAAAGAGCGGGGATGAACCATGAACAAGTCAAACAAAGCGTCAGGCGTATCGGTGAAACGGCCGCATCCATTGAAGCTCTCCCGCAGCCGGTCATTGCAGCGCTGAACGGAACCGCTGTCGGAGGAGGCCTTGAACTCGCTCTCGCCTGCGATATCAGAATCGCCGTCAGCCGGGCGGGCCTCGGCCTTCCTGAAACAGGGCTTGCGATCATTCCCGGAGCGGGCGGAACGCAGAGACTTCCCCGGCTTATCGGCCCCGGCGCGGCAAAAGAATTGATCTATACCGGCCGAAGGCTTTCTGCCGAAGAGGGAAAAGACATGAAGCTGATCGAGCATGTTTGTGAAGCCGATGAACTTATGGAAAAAGCAAAAGCACTGGCCGGCCGCATCGCCGCTAATGGGCCGATCGCCGTCAGACAAGCAAAATCCGCGATAAACAAGGGTCTGGAGACAGATCTCAATACAGGGCTCGAAATCGAACGAAAAGCATATGAACAAGTCATCCCCACACTTGACAGAGAAGAGGGCCTGCGCGCTTTTAAAGAAAAAAGACCCCCTGAATACAAAGGAAAATAAAACATGGAGGGACTCGGATGGATTACGAAAAAGAACGGCAGACACGCAGCAAAACGATTGAAAAGGGAGGAGCCGCGAAATATCACGCAAGCAACGAAAAGAAGGGAAAACTTTTTGTAAGAGACAGGCTGAAGCTTTTATTCGATGACGGCATATCCGTTGAAGACGCTTTTTTCGCCGAGTGCATGTCAGACGGACTGCCGGCTGACGGGGTCGTTACCGGGATCGGAACCATCGGCGGCAGAACCGTTTGTGTGATGGCAAACGACTCAACCGTAAAGGCGGGGTCGTGGGGCGCGAAAACGGTGGAAAAGATCATCCGTATTCAGGAGACGGCGGAAAAGCTTCAGTGTCCGCTCTTGTACTTAGTCGATTCCGCAGGTGCGAGAATTACGGATCAGGTCGACATGTTCCCGGGCAGAAGGGGAGCCGGCCGCATCTTTTATAATCAAGTAAAGCTGTCGGGCCGCATTCCGCAAATCTGTTTATTGTTCGGCCCTTCCGCTGCGGGCGGCGCTTACATTCCGGCCTTTTGCGACATTGTCATTATGGTCGAAGGCAATGCATCCATGTACTTAGGCTCCCCGCGTATGGCGGAAATGGTGATTGGCGAGAAAGTATCGCTTGAAGAAATGGGCGGCGCCCGTATGCATTGTTCCGTATCAGGCTGCGGTGATCTCCTCGCCCCGACGGAACAGGAAGCAATCATGATGGCGCAGACATATCTCAGCTACTTTCCGGCAAATTATACTGAAAAAGCGCCCGTCAACAAATCTAAGAACCCGAAAGCTTTTGAAAAACCGCTCTCAGATGTCATCCCGGCACATCAAAACGCACCGTTCAACATGATGGATTTAATTGAACGTGTCATTGATGAAGACTCATTTTTTGAGATTAAACCGTTATTTGCGCAGGAATTAATAACGGGGCTTGCGCGGATTCACGGACAGCCGGTCGGCATTATCGCCAATCAGCCGCGTGTCAAAGGCGGGGTTTTATTTCTCGATTCGGCGGATAAAGCCGCAAAATTTATCGCTTTGTGCGACGCATTCCATATTCCGCTTCTGTTTTTAGCAGACATTCCCGGATTCATGATCGGAACGAAGGTTGAGCAGGCGGGCATCATCAGGCATGGCGCAAAAATGATCTCCGCAATGGCGGAAGCGACTGTTCCGAAGCTTTCCGTTATCGTCAGAAAAGCCTACGGTGCCGGATTATACGCGATGGCGGGGCCTGCTTTTGAACCGGACTGCTGTTTAGCGCTTCCGACTGCGCAAATTGCCGTAATGGGTCCTGAAGCAGCGGTGAATGCGGTCTACGCAAAGAAAATCAGCGAGCTAGCCCCTGAAGAAAGGCCGGCTTTTATTCAAGAAAAGCGTGATGAATATAAGGAAGACATTAACCTTTACCGGCTTGCCTCTGAAATGGTGATTGACGGCATTGTTCCTGCTGATTCCTTGCGGGATGAACTCAATAAACGCCTCACTGCTTACATGTCCAAACAACTGACATTCACACACCGGAAACACCCCGTATACCCGGTATAAATAAAAAAAAGACTGCATAGATCCGGCTCACAGCCGTTCTTATGCAGTCTTTTTTCACAGTCTTGATCTCATTTTCTTCACAACAAAATAAACAACAATAAATACGAGAGCCAAGATAATGATCGGAGTTGTATACATTCCGGCATAGCTGTCTACGTCTTTCCACTGTCCCCCGAGCTGATACCCGAGATAAACGAAAATGACAGACCACGGAATAATGGCAAGCGTCGTCAATATGACAAACTTGGAAAGAGGCATTTTCGCAAGGCCGGCCGGGATGGAAATCGCATGTCTGACGACCGGGATAAACCGCGCCGAGAACACCACGCCGGCGCCGTAACGGCGAAACCAGTTTTCCGCAACATCAACATGATGCTTTTTCAGAAGTAAGTACTTGCCGTACTTGTCCAAAAACGGCCGTCCCCCATAACGGGCGATCCAGTAAATAAAGCACTGCGCGATCGTTCCCCCGATCACACCGGCGACAATGGCGCCGATAAAGCTGATCGTGCCTTCTGACACCATATAGCCTCCGTAAGCCAGAACGATTTCACTCGGAATGATTTCGATCATTAATCCGAGCGCAATCCCTAAATAGCCCATACTTGTCAGCCAGGATAATATTTCACTAATAAAATTGCCCACACTGTTCACAACCTCTTTATCTTTTTACCCAATTATATGACTGATTGACAAGCAAAATGGTTACAAATTATTTTTTAACGCACGATTTCTTCAGATTCTCTTTTTAACACCTCTTCTAAATAAGCTAAAAGTTTCGGTCTCATTTCTTCCCGCAGAAGCCCGATCTCCGTGCCGGCCTTAAAACAGCCGAACTTATCTCCTATATCAAACCGGCTTCCTTCAAGCTCCCGCGCATAAATGCTTCGGGTGCGGCACACTTCGCGCAGCGCGTCTGTCAATTGGATTTCGTTGCCCGCGCCTCTTCCGATCGTCTTCAGCGTTTTAAAAATAGCAGGGGTTAATATGTAGCGGCCCATCACGGCAATATGAGAGGGCGCCTTTTCAACAGCCGGTTTCTCAATCAGATCCTCAACCTGGTATACATGACCGCTCTGCCGCCCCGTCTGTATAATACCATATTTGCTGACATCAGCAGGATCGACGGGCTGTACGCCGATCGTTTCTGTGCCGTGTTGGTTATAGACGTCTATGAGCTGTGAAAGAGCGGGAGTGTCAGATACCATAATATCATCACCTAAGAGAACGGCAAAAGGCTCATCTCCGATAAAATGCTCCGCACACAGCACCGCATGTCCTAATCCGAGCGGTTCTTTCTGACGGATGTAATGAATATTGGCCAAATCGGCGATCTGCTGCATCTCCTTCAGCGTCTCCGTCTTGCCTTTTTCCCGCAGATTGAATTCCAATTCCGCCGACCGGTCAAAATGATCTTCAATCGAGCGTTTGTTTCTCCCTGTAATAATCAGTATATCTTCAATTCCTGACGCTGCGGCCTCTTCGACAATATATTGGATGGCCGGTTTGTCGACAATCGGCAGCATTTCTTTCGGCTGCGCCTTTGTCGCCGGCAGAAATCTCGTTCCTAAACCTGCTGCGGGAATGACCGCTTTTCTCACTTTTTTTCTCATTCATCTTCACTCCTGATCCTGTATGTTTTTCAGCGAATCTCCAAATACCCAGATTCGGTTTCCGATAAAATTCATCATCATTCCGCCGATAGTGGCGGCTAACTTACTCACCAATAGCGAACAGCCGCCTTTTTGAAACGCGTAAAGCAGCAAAAAGGTGATTCCCGACGCGGCAAGATTAATCATGAGAAATCGAATGATCTCTTTCCCGTCAGCCTTGCGTTTTACACGAAACGTCCACTTCCGGTTCCATACATAGCTGTTGATGATCCCTGCCGAATAGGAGCAGATCTGCGCCGGAAGATAGGGGACATGACAAGCGGCGAGAAGAAAGAAGACACCAAAATCAATCAGCGTATTTCCGACGCCTACAGTGCAAAAACGGCCTGCTGTCTTTACTTTTTCTTTCAGCATAACGGCATCCGGCTTTGACCTCCCTTCATAAGTAAGATGCGGATCGCTGTCCTATTTGTTGATATGGATTACTTTAACGGACAGTGTTGAATAAACAATTACTAAAATATGAACAAAACATGAAAACGTAATGAGGCTTTGCAAAACTCATTAAGTTAACAGTTTGATAGTTTAGGTTGACATATTCCGTGAGGGGCACTAATATTCTGTATAAGTGTTAACCTTTAATTATTTTGGTTAACATTAATTTTCAAAGTAAGAGAAAGGAGGGGAATATATGCGGGAAGAAACCTATTACAGCGTCAGAATGAGAGCTTCCCGAAACGCCCCCCATGAGCAGGGCGGAAAACACATTTCCGGCGGAGAACGGCTCATCACTTACGGCGGTTTACAGGAAGCGGTAGATGGCTTATTACATAAAGGCTTCTCGCACTCAAGAGGGATACCTGATTTTATGCAAATTCAGCTTGAAAGCGTTAATGAACCGATCGAAACGATCCGCCCTTTGCCGGTTGCTTTCCATCAAACAGACACGCCGGAAAAAGGACAAGCGATCGCCCGCAAGCTTCTGCAAAAGGCGGGAATTCCCCCGCACATGATAGAGAAAGCGTACGAAAACATTGCGGAATATGCAGACGCAAGAGGAGCGGTCCTGTTTGATATCCGGGCAGGAAAACGCATTGACGGCAGAGGAAATAGAGGTGTGCGGGTATCTCGAGTGGATTGGCCGTCACATGATTTTCAAAAATGGGCTTTTACTCACAACATGCCGGAAAATTCACGAATAAAAGAAGCACATGCCATCGCGGCAAAAGTTTGCGCATATCCGGGGATTATTGCTGAATTGTGCTGGTCGGATGATCCTGATTACATAACAGGCTACGTTGCCGCAAAGAAGCTGGGATATCAGCGGATTGCCAAGATGAAAAATGCCGGAGATGAAAGCGGCTGCCGGATTTTCTTTACAGATGGCTCCATAGATACAGAGAGCTGTATCCATTTTTTGGAGAAGCAGCCTGTATTCATTCAGCGGGAGGAGAAATGATGAAACAATCAATGATTGAAAAAAGCAAACAGCATCTTTGGCTGCCTTTCACACAAATGAAAGATTACGATGAAGATCCGTTAATCATTGAAAGCGGAAACGGGATCATGCTGAAAGACATCAGCGGCAAAGAATATTATGACGGCTTTTCTTCAGTATGGCTCAATGTACACGGCCACCGCAAAAAAGAAATGGATGAAGCGATTCAAAAACAGCTTGAAAAAATCGCTCATTCGACTTTGCTGGGTATGACGAACGTTCCCGCAACAGAACTTGCCGAGATGCTGACAGGCATCACACCGGAAAAGCTGACACGCGTTTTTTACTCCGACAGCGGAGCGGAAGCAATGGAAATCGCTCTGAAAATGGCCTTTCAATACTGGAAAAACATAGGGAGACCCGAGAAACAGACGTTTATTTCTATGCAGAACGGCTATCACGGCGATACGATCGGAGCCGTCAGCGTCGGCTCCATTGAACTCTTCCACCATGTGTACGGCCCGCTGATGTTTGAAAGCTACAAAGCCCCGATTCCGTATGTATACAGATCTGAAAGCGGCGCCCCCGTACAGTGCCGGGATGAATGCCTTCACGCGCTCGAACAGCTGCTTGCAAAGCACCACGAAGAGATTGCCGCACTTACGATTGAATCGATGGTGCAAGGCGCATCCGGGATGATCGTCATGCCTGAAGGCTTTCTGGCAGGCGTACGAAAGCTGTGTACGGCATATGATGTGTTAATGATCGTTGACGAAGTGGCGACGGGGTTCGGCCGCACCGGAAAAATGTTTGCCTGTGAGCATGAAAATGTCCAGCCGGACTTGATGGCGGCAGGGAAAGGCATTACGGGAGGCTATTTGCCGATCGCTGTGACGTTTGCCACAGAAGCCATTTATGAAGCCTTCTACGATGACTACGACAAAATGAAAACATTTTTCCACGGCCATTCCTATACAGGAAATCAGCTTGGCTGTGCCGCAGCAATTGAAAATCTGCGATTATTCGAATCACAACGCATCGTTGAACGAGTCGCCGAAAAATCAAAAACGGCAGCGGAATTTCTTCATGATCTGAAGCAGCTTCCCCATGTCGGCGATGTCCGCCAGCTCGGTTTCATGTGCGGCATAGAGCTTGTGCAGGATAAGGGGACAAAACAGCCTTATCCGCCTGAAAAGCGGATGGGATACAAGGTGTCCTTGAAAATGAGAGAGCTTGGTATGCTGACACGGCCGCTCGGAGACGTCATCGCCTTTCTGCCGCCGCTTGCCAGCACAACCGATCAGTTACAAGCCATGATCTCCATTATGAAAGAAGCGATAGCCGAGGTGACCGGCCGTGGATTTTGACGGATGGCTCCTCAAAAGGCTCGATGCGGTGAAAAGAGACGGGCTGTATCGGACGCTGCGAACACAGGAAACCGCTCTCAAAACCAAGGGGCAAAAGCGGCAGACCTGGGCGTCCAATGACTATTTAGGCCTGTCAAAAGATGAGCGGCTGATCACAGCTGCGCAAACGGCGCTGAGCCGGTTCGGAGCGGGAAGCGGCGGCTCACGGTTAACGACAGGAAATACTGTGTGGCACGAAAAACTTGAACAAACAATCGCGGACTTTAAACAGACGGAAGCGGCTTTATTGTTTTCAAGCGGTTACTTGGCGAATATCGGCGTGCTTGCCTCACTGCCTCAAAAAGGCGATGTCATTTTAAGCGATCAACTGAACCATGCGAGCATTGTTGACGGCTGCCGTTTATCAAAAGCGGAAACCATCGTGTACCGCCATATTGATATGGCTGATCTTGAGAAAAAACTTGCCTCCGTCCAGGCTCGGAACCGCCGCTTTATCGTCACAGACGGCGTCTTCAGCATGGACGGCACCATCGCGCCTCTTGACCGCATAATGGCGCTTGCAAAGCAGTACCAGGCATTTGTGATAGCAGATGACGCGCATGCAACCGGTGTACTCGGGGAAAACGGCGGGGGAACCAGTGACTATTTCGGTGTTTGTCCTGATGTTGTCATCGGCACATTAAGCAAAGCGGTCGGAACGGAAGGCGGTTTTGCCGCGGGATCAAACATTTTCATTGATTTTTTGCTGAATCAGGCGCGGACGTTTATTTTTCAGACGGCCCTCCCGCCGTCAATTTGTGCGGCTTCGCATACGGCATTTGACATCATATCAGATATGCACGATACGCGCCGTGAGCTGCAGACGTCTGTCAAAACGATAAAAACGCGTCTGGCCGATATGGGCTTTACCGTAAGAGGCGGAGATACACCGATTATCCCCGTCATCATCGGTGATGCAAAAACAGCGGTTTCAGCCGCTGCGCTGCTGGAGAAAAAGGGAATCTGCGCCCCGGCCATCCGCCCGCCCGCCGTTCCGGAAGGCGAAAGCAGAATCAGGCTGACCGTTACGGCGGATCGCAGCTTACAGGACATAGACGAGCTGACAGAAGCATTTGATTCCATTAGAAAAGAGCTGAATATAAACAAATGAGAAGTTTTTTTGTTACAGGAACAGATACCGGCGTCGGAAAAACCATCGTTTCTTGCGGACTTGCCGCGGCATTCCGGCAGAAACAGGCGGATATCGGAGTGTTTAAGCCGTTTTTAAGCGGCGTGCCGCGGACTCATCCGGAAAGTGACACCTCGCTGTTGAAAGACATGTCACAAACCGCACTGTCTCATGAAGAAATTACGCCATTTGAATGGAAAGAGCCGCTTGCGCCGTACACGGCCGCCATGCTTGAGGGGAAATCCGTGAGCATGGATGAAGTCATGGCCCACTGGAGTAAGATCAAAAATCGTCATGAGTGTTTCATCGTCGAGGGGGCAGGCGGCATTTCCGTCCCGCTTGGTGAAAATTACTTAGTCAGTGATCTGATAAAAGCCTTGGAATTGCCGGCAGTGATTGTCACCAGGCCTGATCTCGGAACCATCAACCACACATATTTAACCGTTGAATATGCGAAAAACATGGGGATAGAGGTTCTCGGCATTATTATCAACGGCGTAAGGAGCAGGCCGGGGCTGGACGAAAAGACAAACCCGAGCATGATTGAAACATTATGCAAAGTTCCGATTTTGGGAATCACACCGAAGCTGGAACACGTTTCACCGGAAAACATTCAACACATGATTGAGAAACATATAGATGTTTCCTCTTTCATGAATCTGACACAAATGGGGAGATAAACATGAATCAATGGATGGATCTTGCAGAGAGAGTGCTGGACGGGGCGGAAGTAACGAATCAAGAAGCGCTGGCCATTTTAAATTGTCCTGATGAGGATCTTTTATTGTTGATGCATGCCGCTTTTCATATCAGAAAACGATTTTACGGAAAAAAAGTAAAGCTGAATATGATTATGAATGCAAAATCAGGCCTGTGTCCGGAAAATTGCGGGTACTGTTCACAATCTTCAATATCAAAAGCGCCGATCGAGTCTTATCGGATGGTGGATAAGCATATATTGCTGAAGGGGGCAAAACGCGCCCACGACCTGAATATAGGGACATACTGCATCGTCGCCAGCGGGCGGGGACCGTCGAACAGAGAAGTAGATCAAGTTGTTGATGCTGTCAAAGAAATTAAAGAAACGTACGGTTTGAAAATCTGCGCATGCCTCGGTCTGCTGAAGCCCGAACAGGCAGAGCGGCTGAAACAAGCAGGAGTAGACCGGTACAATCATAACATCAATACATCACAAAGGAATCACTCAAACATTACGACCTCCCACACGTATGACGACAGGGTCAACACAGTGGAAACGGCGAAACAATCAGGGATGTCACCTTGTTCTGGTGTCATCGTCGGCATGAAAGAGACGAAACAGGACGTCATTGATATGGCGAACAGCTTAAAAGCGCTTGACGCCGACAGCATCCCGGTTAATTTTCTGCATGCGATTGACGGAACTCCGTTAGAAGGGGTAAGCGAATTACATCCGGTGTATTGCCTGAAAGTGCTCGCCTTGTTCCGTTTTATCAATCCGTCAAAAGAAATCCGTATCTCAGGAGGCCGGGAAGTCAACCTTCGTTCGCTGCAGCCGCTGGGACTTTACGCCGCAAATTCGATTTTCGTCGGAGATTACTTAACGACAGCAGGGCAGCATGAAACAGAGGATCATCAAATGCTCCATGATTTAGGTTTTGAAGTCGAATCCGTTGAAGAAATGAAAGCCGGCCTGCAATCCGCCTGCAATACGGAGGTATAAGATGACGGCGGGCCTATCGATTGCACATCCGTCTCTTCATGCGGATTCGGATTTTTGGAATGACCCTTACCCGTTTTATGACAAACTGCGATCCATTGATCCTATTTATAAAGGAACCGTATTAAAATATCCGGGCTGGTATGTCACCGGGTACAAAGAGGCGGCAGCGATTCTGAAAGACACCCGATTTAAAAACCGCATTCCTCTTCCGGAAGCTTCAACGAAATATCAAAATCTATCGCATATCCAGCACGATATGCTGTTATTTAAAAATCAATCAGACCATAAGCGGATGCGGATGCTTATCGGTAAAGAATTTACCGTAAAGACGGCGGAATCACTTCGCCCTTGTATAAAAGAAACGGTTCATGACTTGTTGGATCAAGTCCAAATCAAAAAAAACGCTGACCTTGTTTCAGAGTTTGCCTTTCCATTGGCAAGCCTTATCATTGCGGAGATACTCGGAGTGCCGAAAGAGGAGAGATATCAATTCAGACAATGGACGGCAGACGTCATTCAGGCCATTGATCTTACCCGATCAAGAAAGACGTTAGTCAGAGCCAGCGACACCGCAGGCAGGCTGACGTCATACTTCAGAGATTTGATTCACAAGCGGAAAGCTCACCCTCAGCAAGACTTGATCAGCAGGTTTATTATGGAGGAACAGCTTTCAAAAGAGGAAGTGCTCGGGACATGTATCTTACTTGTCATAGCCGGACACGAGACGACGGTAAACCTCATGTGCAACGGTGTGTTTACTTTATTGAAACACCCTGAACAGCTTAGCGCACTGAGGGAAAACCCCTCGCTTATTGAAACTGCAGTTGAGGAATGTATGCGCTACGACAGCCCCGCGCAGCTGACGGCACGCACCGCTTCAGAAGACTGTGAAATAAATGGGAAGACCATAAAAAAAGGAGAGCAGGTATATATCCTTTTAGGAGCAGCCAATCGCGATCCAAGCATATTCGATCAACCTCACAAAATGGATATCCAAAGAAAGCCGAATCCGCATCTTGCATTCGGAAAGAACGCCCATTTTTGTATAGGCTCCTCATTAGCGCGTATCGAAGCACAAATTGCAATTCTCACACTGTTTGAGCGGATGCCTAAGCTTCGGCTGGCCGCACACCGCCTTGAATACCGCAAGCTCATTGGTTTTAGGTCGCTCAAAGAGCTTCCGGTTGTCATTGGCTGAATGACCATGCAGGAGGGCCGGATTTTATCGGTTCCTCTTGCAGGAAATAAATGAAAGAAAAAAGAATACATATTTATAAAGCAAAAATCCTCTCTGATCCATCTCACTATCCCTAAAAAAACTCACTGCTCAGCCAATCAATATAATGCAGCAAGGGTCTCCTTTTCTTTTGCCCTAACGGAGAATTCACCATGATGCACATTTTTTCAGCCTCAGAAACTGTGCAAAACCGGCATGTTTATTGCTTTATTTTCTCGATTTTTTGTAAGCGCTTACTAATATGAGCAGAAAAGAGGGGGATTTGTGGACATTGTTATTATTTTATTGGCATTAGGCATGCTGATGTTTGCGGCTTACCGGGGCTTTTCAGTCATTTTATTCGCCCCGATTTGCGCGCTGTTTGCTGTGCTCCTGACAGATCCAAGCTTCGTACTTCCTTTCTTCTCGAATATATTTATGGAGAAGATGGTAGGATTTATTAAGCTGTATTTTCCCGTATTTCTTTTAGGAGCCGTTTTTGGCAAGGTTGTTGAAATATCAGGGCTCGCTGAGTCGATTGCAAAAACAATCGTCAAGCTTGTAGGAGCAAAAAGAGCCATTCTCGCCATCGTCTTAATGGGTGCGATTTTAACGTACAGCGGCGTCAGTCTCTTCGTAGCGGTGTTTGCCATTTATCCGTTTGCTAAAAACCTATTTATTAAAGCTGATATTCCCAAGCGTCTGATACCCGGTACGATTGCATTGGGCGCCTTTACATTTACAATGGATGCGCTTCCCGGCACACCGCAAATTCAAAATGTCATTCCGACAGCATTTTTTAAAACAAACATTTATGCCGCTCCCTGGCTCGGACTGATTGGTGCAGCATTTGTGCTTACGGCCGGAATGATTTATTTAGAATCCCGGCGCAAAAAAGCGGCCAATGCCGGAGAAGGCTATGCTGGATTTCAATCTGAAGTTTCCGCTGCAGAGGAATCCTCAGGTCTGGCTAATGAAAAACATACGCCTGTTTTACCTCGGGAGGCAGAACCCAGCCCCGCGCGGCAAGTGCTCGCCTTTGTTCCGCTTATCCTTGTGGGAGTCATGAACAAATGCTTCACGATGTGGCTCCCGCATTGGTACCCTGACGGATTTGATTTTGCGCCGCTCGGTTTAGAAGCGTTCGGGAAGATTGACCTTTCCTCCGTCACTGCGATCTGGTCAGTAGAACTCGCACTGTTCATCGGGATCATGACAACGATTTTGTTCGATTGGAAAAAAGTCCTCTTCAATTTGAAAGAAGGACTGAATGAGGGCATCGGGGGCGCCTTGCTGGCGTCGATGAATACAGGAGCCGAATACGGATTTGGCGGCATCATTGCGGCGCTTCCCGGCTTTAAAATGGTCAGCAGCGGCATATCGCAGACGTTTACTGATCCGCTCGTCAACGGAGCGGTGACGACCACTGCGCTTGCCGGGATTACAGGATCGGCATCAGGAGGAATGGGCATCGCTTTAAGCACGATGTCAGCAGCGTATACAGAAGCAATCAATACATTCCACATCCCGCCGGAGGTCATGCACCGGGTAATTTCGATGGCCTCCGGCGGGATGGACACTCTTCCGCATAATGGCGCCGTCATTACGCTGCTCGCGGTCACCGGGTTGACCCACCGCCAATCTTACAGGGATATCTTTGCCATTACCGTCATTAAAACAGCCGCTGTGTTTGTCATCATCGCCATTTTCAGTCTGACGGGCCTTGTGTAGCCAAAACAGAAAGGGGAAACGAATATGGGAAAAGGAAAAGTGATGGACTCTTATCAAGATGCTGCTGCACTGATCAAGGACGGAGACACCCTCATCGCAGGAGGCTTCGGCCTGTGCGGCATTCCGGAACAATTAATTCTCGCGATCAGGGACAGCGGCGTAAAAAACTTGACCGTTGTCAGTAATAACTGCGGTGTTGATGATTGGGGGTTAGGCCTCTTGCTTGCAAACCGGCAGATCAAAAAAATGGTCGCATCCTATGTGGGAGAAAACAAAACCTTTGAACGGCAGTTTTTAAGCGGAGAGCTGGAAGTCGAATTGGTGCCCCAAGGAACGCTCGCAGAAAGAATTCGCGCGGGAGGGGCGGGCATTCCGGCGTTTTATACACCTGCAGGCGTCGGAACATCAGTAGCCGAGGGAAAAGAACATAAGACATTTGACGGACGCACCTATCTTCTGGAGAAAGGGATTACAGGGAACGCCGCCATCGTAAAGGCCTGGAAAGCCGATCCTCTGGGCAACCTGATGTTCAGAAAGACGGCGAGAAATTTCAATCCGCTCGCTGCAATGGCAGGCAAAGTGACGATTGCAGAGGCTGAAGAAATCGTCGATGCCGGAGAGCTTGATCCGGATCAAATTCATACGCCGGGTATTTTTGTGCAGCACGTGCTGCCCGGCGGGATTCATGAAAAACGGATTGAACGCCGCACCGTCCGGCAAGCATGATAAAGGAGGCTGACAGAATGAGAGATAGCAGAAAACGAATGATCAAACGGGCTGTAAAGGAAATAAAGGACGGAATGAATGTGAACTTGGGGATAGGGATGCCGACGCTTGTAGCCAATGAGATACCGAATGATTATAACGTCCTGCTTCAGTCTGAAAACGGCTTGCTCGGGATCGGGCCTTATCCGGCGGAAGGAACGGAGGACCCCGATCTGATCAATGCGGGAAAAGAAACCATTACTGAGGTAAAGGGAGCCTCGTATTTTGACAGTGCCGAATCCTTTGCCATGATTCGCGGCGGCCACATTGATGTAGCGATCCTCGGCGGGATGGAAGTTTCCGAACGGGGAGATTTGGCGAACTGGATGATCCCCGGAAAAATGATCAAAGGAATGGGCGGAGCCATGGACTTGGTCCACGGAGCAAAACGGATTATTGTCATCATGGAGCACGTTAATAAATATGGGGAATCTAAAGTGAGAACGGAATGTACGCTTCCTTTAACCGGCAGGCAGGTGGTCGATCGGCTGATCACAGATTTGGCTGTATTCGATTTTCATGATGGCCGTATGACGCTCACCGAACTGCAGGAAGGTGTAACAATGGAGGAGGTCTTTGAGAAAACAGAAGGTCATTTTACTGTCAGCCAGTCGTTAAAAAACGGGGTCAGACCTAAATGAGGAGGTGCCGTCATGCATTCATTGCTTATTGAAAAAACAGCCGTTGTAACAGGAGCAGCCGGAGGAATCGGGCTTGAAATCGCAAAAGAATTCGCCCGTGAAGGAGCAGCCGTCATCATCTCTGATGTAAACGAACAAGCGGGGAAAGAAGCGGCGGCAAGACTGAAAGATGAAGGCTGTGAAGCAGTCAGCATCACATGCGATGTAACAAATGAAAAGCAAGTGGCCGACATGCTGCAGACGGTCGAGAAACAATTCGGACGTCTCGATATCCTTGTGAACAATGCGGGCATTCAGCATGTCGCGCCCATCGAGGAATTTCCCACCGAACAGTTTGAACGGCTCATTCGTCTCATGCTGACCGCGCCATTTATCGCAATGAAGCATGCATTCCCCATTATGAAAAAACAGCAATTCGGTCGAATCATTAATATGGCGTCTGTCAACGGATTGATCGGTTTTCACGGGAAAGCGGCATATAACAGCGCCAAGCACGGCGTCATCGGTTTAACGAAAGTCGGCGCACTTGAAGGCGCGGCTGACGGCATTACCGTCAATGCGCTTTGTCCGGGATATGTGGACACTCAGCTTGTCCGCAATCAGTTAAAGGACATTTCCGCAACAAGGAATGTACCGTACGAACGGGTGCTTGAGGACGTCATCTTTCCGCTCGTTCCCCAAAAACGGCTGCTGTCAGTGAAGGAAATCGCTGATTACGCCGTATTTTTGGCCAGCGACAAAGCAAAAGGGGTCACAGGTCAGGCCGTAGTCATGGACGGCGGGTATACCGCTCAATAGTTCTTATACTTTTTAAAAAAACAGCCGCTCTGAACGGCTGTTTTTTTATGCCTGAAAACCTTGTTCACTCAATAGGCCGATTTACTGCGTCAATCGCTATCCGGGCTGGGTCATTCACATGTTCTCCGGCGTATTTCGCCCTTGCAGATTTTCCTCATTCAGATCCATCTCTTGCGCCACATTTATAATCAAGCGCAATCAGTTTACAATCCTTCACAGATATACAAATGATTTTTTACAATAAACAGAAAATATGTAATTTCTGACACAATTATGCCGATAGCCCTAAAACATATGAAACATAAAGAGCGCGTTCTAAGTGAAGAAGAGCCGGTAACAGGCTCCACGCCGGCTTTCATCATCTCTCTTTAAGACTGATTTTCGGTGAAACCTCCATGTTTTATTTTATGAATAAATATATCTAATTCGTTTGTAAAATCGAACAATAACTCCTCCGAAAGTATTCTATACACATTTGTTATAATCATGCTAGGATGTTAGATAAAGGGATATTTTGTAGGATATTGTATTCCTTGTTCAATATGATCGGAGGAATCTCATGAACAATCTTGCCTTTTTATTTCCTGGACAAGGGTCTCAATTTGTAGGAATGGGCAAACAATTTTGGAATGATTTTATGCTCGCAAAGAGATTGTTTGAAGAAGCGAGCGACGCGATCTCCTTGGATGTAAAAAAACTGTGTTTTAACGGAGATATGAATGAATTGACAAAGACAATGAACGCGCAGCCCGCTATTTTAACGGTCAGTGTGATTGCTTTTCAAGTGTATATGCAGGAAATAGGGGTGAAGCCCCGCTTCCTGGCAGGCCATAGCTTAGGCGAATATTCAGCGCTTGTCTGTGCCGGCGCCCTTTCTTTTCAGGATGCCGTTACACTTGTAAGGGAGCGGGGAATTCTTATGCAAAATGCGGATCCCAAGCAGCAGGGGGCGATGGCCGCCGTGACTCACCTCTCTCTTCAAACGTTACAGGAAATATGTTCGAAAGTGTCGACGGAAGACTTTCCGGCAGGAGTAGCCTGCATGAATTCAGAACAGCAGCATGTGATTTCCGGACACCGGCAAGCTGTGGAACGTGTCATCAAGATGGCGGAGGAAAAGGGTGCGGCATACACTTATTTGAATGTCAGTGCGCCTTTTCACAGTTCGATGATACGATCAGCCTCCGAACAATTCCAGACTGTATTACACCGGTATTCCTTCCGGGATGCCGCATGGCCGATCATTTCAAATGTCACCGCGCGCCCTTACAGCAGCGGAAATTCGATCAGCGAACACCTCAAGCAGCACATGATGATGCCGGTAAGATGGACAGAATCGATGCATTATTTGCTTTTACACGGAGTCACGGAAGTCATCGAAATGGGTCCGAACAATGTCTTAGCCGGTCTGCTGAGAAAAACAACGAATCACATTGTACCTTATCCCTTAGGACAGACATCCGATGTTCCCCCGCTTTCCAATTCAGCGGAAAGAAAGAAACATATTGTCCATTTACGCAAAAAACAACTGAATAAATTGATGATTCAATCCGTCATTGCGCGAAATTACAACAAGGATTCAGCGGCTTATTCCAATATAACGACGCCATTATTTACGCAAATCCAAGAGCTGAAAGAGAGAATGAAAAGGCATGAAGACGTGCTTTCAGAACAAGAACTCGAACATTCGATCCATTTATGCAAATTAATTTGTGAAGCTAAACAGCTTCCGGCTTGGGAAGAATTGCGGATTTTAAAATAAAGCGCCCAGGAGGGGACCTATGTATACCAGTCAATTCCAAACCTTAGTAGATGTCATTCGGGAAAGAAGCAATATCTCTGATCGCGGGATCCGTTTTATCGAATCCGATAAAAACGAGACGGTTGTCTCTTATCGCCAATTGTTTGAAGAGGCGCAAGGGTATCTTGGCTATCTACAGCATCTCGGCATTCAGCCGAAGCAGGAAATTGTATTTCAAATCCAAGAAAACAAATCATTTGTCGTTGCTTTTTGGGCCTGTATATTAGGAGGAATGATCCCGGTGCCGGTCAGTATCGGAGAAGATGATGACCATAAGCTGAAGGTCTGGCGCATTTGGAATATATTAAATCATCCGTTTCTGATTGCCTCTGAAAAAGTATTGGACAAAATAAAGAAATACGCTGCAGAACACGATTTACAGGATTTCCATTATCAATTAAACGAAAAATCTGACGTCATTCAAGATCAAACCTACGATTACCCCGCTTCGTTTTATGAACCTGATGCGGATGAACTCGCCTTTATCCAATTTTCTTCCGGATCGACAGGAGATCCAAAAGGAGTCATGTTAACGCATCACAACTTAATACATAACACGTGCGCCATTGGGAATGCCCTACACGTTCATTCGAAAGACTCTTTCTTATCATGGATGCCTTTAACGCATGATATGGGGCTCATCGCCTGCCACCTTGTTCCCTTCATAACCGGAATCAATCAAAATCTAATGCCTACAGAGTTATTTATTCGCAGACCTATTCTTTGGATGAAAAAAGCTCATGAACATAAAGCCAGTATTCTATCATCTCCTAATTTCGGGTACAACTACTTCCTTAAATTTCTGAAAAACGAACCAGACTGGGATTTATCCCACATCAAGGTCATCGCAAACGGTGCAGAACCGATATTGCCGGAGCTGTGTGACGAATTTTTGAAAAGATGCGCAGCATTCAATCTGAAAAGATCCGCCATTTTGAATGTTTACGGTTTAGCGGAAGCTTCGGTTGGCGCAGCGTTCTCTAAAATAGGTAAAGAATTCGTTCCCGTTTATTTGCATCGTGACTATTTAAATCTTGGTGAAAGAGCTGTAAAAGTCAGCAAAGAGGACCAAAATTGCGCTTCATTCGTCGAGGTGGGACAACCTATTGACTATTGTCAGCTTCGGATCTCCGATGAAACAAATGAAAGAGTAGAAGACGGAATCATCGGCCATATCCAAATCAAAGGAGACAATGTGACGCAAGGGTATTACAACAACCCCGAGAGTACGGAAAAAGCGCTGACTTCTGACGGCTGGGTAAAAACGGGAGACCTCGGATTCATTAGTGAAAGTGGTAACTTAGTCGTAACCGGAAGAGAAAAGGACATTATTTTCGTGAACGGAAAAAATATCTACCCGCACGATATTGAACGGGTCGCGATTGAAATGGAAGAGGTTGACTTAGGAAGGGTTGCCGCCTGCGGTGTATATGATCAAAAGACACAAAGCGGAGAAATCGTGCTCTTTGTTGTTTACAAAAAATCACCTGAAAAATTTGCACCGCTTGTCAAAGAGATAAAAAAACATTTGTACAAGCGGGGCGGCTGGAGCATAAAAGAAGTCCTTCCGATCCGAAAACTCCCTAAAACAACCAGCGGAAAGGTTAAACGCTACGAACTTGCCAGACAGTATGAGGCAGGGAATTTTTCAACAGAGTCCGCCGCCATCAATGAATGTTTGGAGAGCAGCACGGAAACATCCGGACAGACACCCATTCATGAGATAGAAACGGAATTGCTGTCTATCTTTTCCGAAGTGCTCGATGGAAAAAAGGTTCACCTCGCTGACAGTTATTTTGATATGGGAGCAAATTCATTACAGTTATCGCAGATTGCCGAGCGCATAGAACAGAAATTCGGACGCGAGCTTTCCGTTTCAGATCTCTTTACGTATCCTTCTATCACTGATTTAGCGGTATATCTGTCTGAAAGCCGGGCTGAAATCAAGCAGGACGCGGCAGCGAAACCAAGCCATGTGACACCGAAAGATATCGCCATTATCGGGATGTCGCTCAATGTCCCGGGAGCGTCAACGAAAAGTGATTTTTGGAATCTGCTTGAAAAAGGTGAGCACAGCATTCGAGAATACCCCGAATCCCGGCTGAAAGATGCGGCGGATTATTTAAAGTCCATCCAAAGCGAGTTCAATGAGAATCAGTTTGTGAAGGGCGGCTATTTAGATGAAATCGACCGCTTTGACTATTCGTTCTTCGGTTTAGCTCCTAAAGCGGCTCAGTTTATGGACCCTAACCAAAGACTGTTTTTGCAGTCTGCATGGCATGCGATTGAAGATGCGGGCTATGCCGGCGGCAGCATGAACGGGAGCCGTGTCGGGGTATATGCAGGGTACTCAAAGGTGGGCTACGATTATGAACGTCTCCTTTCTGCGAATTACCCGGAGGAACTTCATCAATATATCGTGGGCAATCTCCCTTCCGTGCTAGCCAGCCGAATCGCTTATTTCTTAAATTTAAAAGGGCCGGCGGTCACAGTGGATACGGCATGCTCCTCATCGCTTGCCGCCGTTCATATGGCATGTAAATCTTTAATGTCCGGCGATTGTGAAATGGCTCTTGCCGGCGGTATCCGGACATCGCTCTTGCCGATCTGTATCGGACTTGATATGGAATCTTCGGACGGGTACACGAAAACGTTCAGCAAAGATTCAGACGGCACGGGCACAGGTGAAGGCGCCGCCGCAGTCCTGCTAAAACCTTTGCAGGAGGCTGTTCGCGACGGAGACCATATTTACGGCGTAATCAAGGGAAGCGCGATGAATCAAGACGGAACAACCGCCGGGATTACAGCACCGAATCCGGCAGCTCAGACTGAGGTCATTGAGACGGCTTGGAAAGACGCGGGCATTGCTCCTGAAACACTATCTTTCATCGAAGCGCATGGCACCGGAACGAAGCTCGGCGATCCGGTTGAATTTAACGGGCTTTGTAAAGCGTTTGAAAAGTATACGGCAAAAAAACAATTTTGTGCGATTGGTTCTGTTAAATCGAACATCGGTCATTTGTTTGAAGCGGCAGGCATCGTCGGGCTGATCAAATCTGTCCTCATGCTGAATCACAAGAAAAATCCGCCGTTAGCGCACTTTAATGAACCTAATCCGCTCATTCATTTTCACTCATCACCATTTTATGTGAATCAGGAAGTTTCGGAGTTCACATCGGGTGATGAGCCGCTGCGAGGCGGAGTCAGCTCATTTGGCTTTAGCGGAACGAACGCTCATGTGGTACTGGAAGAATATATTTCTCAAAGTGAGTATGCGCCCGAGGATGAACATGGGCCGCACCTATTTGTTTTATCCGCTCATACTGAAAAATCACTCTATGAACTCGCACAGCAGTACCGGCAATATGTATCGGATGACAGCCAAGCTTCATTAAAGTCCATTTGTTATACAGCCAGTACGGGCAGGGCTCATTTGGATCATGGCATTGCCATGATTGTATCCGGTAAACAAGAACTATCGGATAAGCTGACCCGCCTGATTCAGGGAGAAAGAAACCTTCCCGGTGTATACATCGGTTACAAGAATATGAAGGAAATGCTGCCTGCTCATAAAGAAGAGCTGAATCAACAAGCAGCCGCTCTGATTAAGCAGCGTTTACGTACGCAAGATGAACGGATCACATGGCTGCATCGCGCAGCCGAATTATTTGTGCAAGGAGCCGTTATCGATTGGCGCGCGCTGTATTCCGGTGAAACTGTACAAAAGACGCCATTGCCCCTGTATCCGTTTGAACGGAGCCGATGCTGGGCTGAAGCTGACCAATTGCGCTTAAACGAGGGCGAAAAGAGAGGAGAAGCGGCATTGAATATCAATCAATCGAAGGCGCATATTGAATCCTTCCTGAAAACTGTAATCAGCAATGCTTCAGGGATCAGGGGAGAGGAACTCGATCTGAATGCTCATTTTATCGGGCTCGGAATGGATTCTATCATGCTGTCACAGGTCAAAAAAGCCATCGCGGACGAATTTGGGGTAGATATCCCGATGGATCGTTTTTTTGATACGTTGACCAACCTTCAAAGTGTCATAGATTACTTGGCTGATACCGTTCCATCGTCCTTTGCATCCGCTCCGCCTCAAGAGAATGTTCCGGCGCAGGAAAAACAGGTCATTTCAGAAGCGCAGCCTGAATCGGATCGCAGAGATGGTCATCAAGAGCATACGCTCGAAAAAATAATCGCATCTCAAAATCAATTAATTCAGGATGCCTTGCAAGCTCAATTAAATAGCTTTAATTTGTTGAGAAACAGCGGACATCATTCCGATGAGAAAGAATACGCTAAAGCGCAAGAGAAATCAATTCCTTCTGTCAAGCAGGGGCCTCCGACCGTCATTGCAGAACAGAAAGCGGCTCAAGAAGCGAAACCCTATGTTCCTTTCCAGCCTCAGAACCTGAATGATCAGGGACACTATACCGCACGGCAAAAACAATACTTAGAAGATTTCATCAAGAAATACGCAGATAAAACGAAAGGTTCCAAACAATATACGGACAATACCCGATTTGCTCATGCAAACAACCGCAATTTGTCCAGCTTCCGTTCGTATTGGAAGGAAATCGTATACCCGATTATCGCCGAACGTTCTGACGGTTCTAAAATGTGGGATATTGACGGAAATGAATATATCGATATCACCATGGGATTCGGGGTTAACCTTTTCGGGCATCATCCTTCCTTTATTACACAGGTTATCGATGATTCAACCCGTTCATCATTGCCTCCGCTCGGCCCGATGTCAGATGTCGCCGGTGAAGTTGCCGACCGGATCCGCACATGTACCGGAGTGGAAAGGGTCGCTTTCTATAATTCCGGAACAGAGGCCGTCATGGTTGCCCTGCGTTTGGCGCGGGCGGCGACAGGAAGAAAGAAAGTCGTGGCGTTCTCAGGATCTTATCACGGCACGTTTGACGGCGTATTAGGGGTTGCCGGCACAAAAGGCGGGGCTGCGTCTGCGAATCCGCTGGCTCCGGGTATACTGCAGAGCTTTATGGATGATTTGATTATTTTACATTACAACAATCCCGATTCGCTGGATGTGATCCGCAGTCTTGGTGATGAATTGGCAGCCGTACTGGTGGAACCGGTACAAAGCCGCAGACCGGCTTTGCAGCCGCAGGCATTTTTGAAAGAATTGCGGGCGATCACGCAGCAATCCGGAACAGCTCTGATTATGGATGAAATTATTACCGGATTTCGGATCGGTCTCGGCGGCGCACAGGAATGGTTCGGCATTCAGGCTGATTTAGTGACCTACGGAAAAATCATCGGCGGCGGACAGCCGTTAGGGGTAGTTGCCGGAAAAGCTGAGTTCATGAATGCGATCGACGGGGGTACCTGGCAGTATGGGGACGATTCCTACCCGCAAGACGAGGCGAAGCGCACGTTTGTGGCCGGCACCTTCAATACTCACCCGCTTACCATGAGGATGTCATTAGCCGTCCTTCGCCATTTGCAAACCGAGGGAGAACATCTGTATGAGCAGCTTAATCAAAAAACAGCCTACCTGGTCGATGAGCTGAATCGCTGCTTCGAACAAGCGCAAGTGCCTATCCGCATGGTTCGATTCGGTTCTTTATTCCGGTTTGTCTCATCGCTTGATAATGACTTGTTCTTTTACCACCTCAACTATAAAGGGGTCTATGTGTGGGAAGGACGCAACTGCTTCTTGTCTGCCGCGCATACCGCGGATGATATCGAAAATATTATTCAAGCGGTGAAAGACACGGTGGAGGATCTTCGCCGAGGCGGATTTATCCCGGAAGGTCCGGATTCCCCTGATGGCGGAGGCCGTAAAAAGTCCGGGACGCGCGAGCTTTCACCTGAACAAAAGCAGTTGGTTATGGCATCCCATTACGGGAATGAAGCTTCCGCCGCTTTAAACCAGTCCATTATGCTGAAAGTGAAGGGCGAACTGCAGTATACATCATTAAAACAAGCCGTCCGGCATATCTTTGACCGTCATGAAGCTTTACGTACGGTGATTCATCCCGATGACGAGGTACAGCAAGTGCAGGAACGGATGAATATAGATATACCTGTCATTGATTTTACCGGCCTCCCGCATGAACATCGGGGGCCGGAAATCCAAAAATGGCTGACAGAAGATGCCAAGCAGCCGTTTCATTTCCATGAACAAAAGCCTTTGTTTAGAATCCATGTGCTTACATCGGCTCACAATGAACATCTGATTGTGCTCACGTTCCATCATATCATTGCCGATGGATGGTCAATCGCCGTTTTTGTTCAAGAACTGGAGAGCAACTACGCGGCAATAGTACAAGGAAAACCGATTTCGCCGAAAGAGGCAGATGTTTCGTTTCGCCAATACTTAGACTGGCAGCAGGAACAGATTGACAGCGGCCATTATGAAGAAGGGGTCCGTTATTGGCGGCGTCATTTCTCTGAACCGATACAGCAGCCAATTCTGCCAAGCACAGCTTCTGTCCGTTATCCGAACGGGTATGAGGGAGACCGGTGTACCGTCAGGCTTGGACGGCCATTGAGCGAGGCTTTAAGGTCATTAAGCATTCAGATGAAAAATAGCGTATTTGTGACGATGCTGGGCGCATTTCATCTTTTTCTGCACCGGCTTACCAAACAGTCAGGCCTTGTGATCGGGGTCCCCGCAGCAGGTCAATCGCATATGAAACAGCATGATCTGATTGGAAATTGCGTCAATATGATTCCGGTGAAGAACACGTCTTCTTCAGAAAGCACTTTATCCGGTTATCTTGGCAGTATGAAAGAAAGCGTGAATCTTGCAATGCGGCACCAAGCCGTCCCGATGACACTGGTGGCCAGAGAGCTTCCGCACGATCAAGTGCCGGATATGCGTATTATCTTTAATTTAGACAGGCCTTTTCGAAAGCTGCATTTCGGAAAAGCGGAAGCGGAGCCCGTTGCATACCCGGTAAAATGCACCCTGTACGATTTATTTCTTAACATAACAGATGCGCATCAAGAATATGTTCTTGATTTCGACTTTAATACGAACGTCATCAGTCCGGAAATCATGAAAAAGTGGGGAGCGGGTTTTACAAAATTGCTGCAAAAAATGGTTGAGGGAGATTCAATCCCTCTTGACGCCATGATGATGTTTTCCGATGAAGAACAGCATGATTTACAAGCACTTTACGCCGAACACCAGAAGCGGGTCTCTTCAATAGGAAGCAATACGGCAAATTTTACTGAAGCCTATGAGGCGCCGGTAAATGAAACGGAGCGGCAGCTGGCGCGGATTTGGGAGGAACTTTTCGGCCTTGAACGGGTTGGCAGATCAGATCGCTTCCTGGCTCTGGGAGGAAACTCACTCCAGGCGACGCTTATGCTTTCCAAAGTTCAGAAGACATTTCATCAAAAGGTTTCCATCGGACAATTTTTCAATCACCAGACTGTTAAGGAATTAGCACGTTTCATTCAGAACGAAACGAAAGTCGTGCACCTCCCGATGAAGGCTGCCGAGAAAAAAGCGTATTACCCGACATCGCCGGCGCAGCAAAGAGTATATTTCCTGCACCAACTGGAACCGGATCAGCTGGCGCAAAATATGTTCGGCCACATCTCAATAACAGGGAAGTACGATGAGCAAGCCCTGATCTCATCTCTTCAACAAGTGATGCAGCGGCACGAAGCGTTTCGCACGTATTTCGACATTATAGATGGCGATATCGTTCAGAAACTTAAAAACGAAGTTGATTTTAACGTTCATGTCCGGACAATGAGCCGGGATGAATTTGATGCCTATTCAGACCGGTTTGTAAAACCGTTCCGCCTGGACCAAGCTCCGTTAGTTCGTGCGGAGCTGATCAAGATTGAAAACGAGCAGGCCGAACTGCTCATCGATATGCATCATATCATTTCGGACGGTTATTCCGTCAACATCCTGACAAATGAATTGCTGGCTTTATATCATCAGAAACCATTACCGGACATTGAATTTGAATATAAAGATTTCGCAGAATGGCAAAACCAACGGCTGAATGACGATGCCATGAAGCGGCAGGAGACATATTGGCTGGAACAATTTCAAGACGAAATTCCCATCCTTGACCTGCCGACAGACGGTTCCAAAGCGGCAGAACGGTCTTCTAAGGGACAGCGTGTGACATGCTCCTTACAGCCGGATGTCATCCGTTCGCTTCAAGATTTAGCACAAAAGGCGGAAACGACTCTCTATACGGTGCTTCTGGCCGCCTATAATGTGCTGCTTCATAAATATACGGGACAAGAAGACATTGTCGTTGGCACGCCTGCTTCAGGAAGAAATCATCCGGATATCGAAAAAATCATCGGTATTTTCATACAAACCATCGGAATCCGGACGAAGCCGCACGCCAATAGAACGTTTACGGATTATCTGGAAGAAGTAAAGCGGCAGACGCTTGACGCTTTCGAAAACCAAGACTATCCATTCGACCGGCTTGTGGAAAAATTAAATGTGCAGCGGGAAACAACCGGAAAGTCTCTGTTTAACACGATGTTTGTGTTTCAAAACATTGAATTTCATGAAATCCGGCACAATGAATGTACATTTAAAGTGAAAGAACGAAATCCAGGGGTCTCTTTATATGATTTGATGCTTACGATCGAAGATGCCGGTCAACAGATAGAGATGCATTTTGATTATAAACCGGGACGATTCACAAAAGACACCATTGAACAGATCACCAGACACTATACCGGCATTTTAAACAGCCTTGCTGAGCAGCCGGAGATGACATTGTCTTCCGTTCCTATGCTGTCTGAAACCGAACGGCATCAACTGCTGACGGAGTGTAATGGCACAAAGACGCCGTATCCGCATAAGGAAACGGTATATCGGTGGTTTGAAATGCAGGCGGAACAGAGTCCCGATCATGAAGCCGTTATTTTTGGCAATGAGCGGTATACGTACAGACAGCTCAATGAACGGGCGAACCGATTGGCGCGGACGTTACGGACAAAAGGCGTACAAGCGGATCAATTCGTTGCCATCATCTGCCCGCATCGGATCGAGCTGATTGTCGGAATTTTGGCTGTTCTGAAAGCCGGCGGCGCATACGTGCCCATTGATCCTGAATATCCGGAAGATCGGATTCAATATATGCTGAGAGATTCAAGGGCGGAGGTTGTGTTGACACAGCGCAGCCTGCTGGATCAATTACCGTATGATGGTGACATTGTGCTTTTGGATGAGGAAAACTCATACCATGGGGATCACTCGAATCTTGAACCGGACAGCGATGCGCATGATTTGGCCTACATGATCTATACGTCAGGTTCCACGGGAAATCCAAAAGGTGTACTCATTGAGCATCAGGGACTGGCTGATTATATTTGGTGGGCGAAAGAGGTTTATGTAAGAGGTGAGAAAACCAACTTCCCATTATACTCTTCCATCTCTTTCGATCTGACTGTGACCTCGATATTTACACCGCTGGTTACGGGAAATACCATCATTGTCTTTGACGGCGAAGACAAAAGCGCTGTGCTTTCTGAGATTATGCGGGACTCAAGAATAGACATGATCAAATTGACCCCGGCACACCTGCACGTCATCAAAGAGATGAATATCGCTGGCGGCACCGCAATACGGAAAATGATTGTCGGCGGAGAAAATTTAAGCACCCGTCTGGCCAAAAGTGTCAGCGAGCAGTTTAAAGGCCGGCTGGACATTTTCAATGAATACGGACCGACGGAAGCAGTCGTCGGATGTATGATTTATCACTTCGACGCAGAACGGGACAAGCGGGAATTTGTACCGATCGGCACTCCGGCTGCCAACACGGATATTTATGTGGCCGATGCAAGCAGAAACCTGGTTCCGTTCGGGGTAATCGGCGAAATATATATCAGCGGACCGGGTGTTGCCAGAGGGTATTGGAACCGCCCGGATTTAACGGCAGAGAAATTTGTTGAAAACCCGTATGTCCCGGGAGCGAAGATGTACAAATCAGGGGATTTGGCTAAGCGATTGAAGGACGGAAATCTTGTATATATTGGGCGCGTTGATGAACAAGTCAAAATCAGGGGACACCGAATCGAGCTTGGTGAAATTGAAGCAGCAATGCATAACGCGGAAGCGGTGCAAAAAGCCGCGGTTACAGTGAAAGAAGAAGAAGACGGCTTAAAACAATTATGCGCGTATTACGTAAGCGACAAGCCTATAGCGGCTGCGCAGCTTAGGGAACAATTGTCATCGCAGCTTCCGGACTACATGGTTCCGTCCTATTTTGTCCATCTGGAGCATATGCCGTTAACATCCAACGGGAAAATAAACCGTAAGGCACTGCCTGCACCAGAAGCGAGTCTGCAGCAGACAGCTGAATATGTACCGCCGGGTAATGAGACGGAGTCCAAACTGACAGATTTATGGAAGGAAGTGCTCGGAATAAGCCATGCGGGGATCAAACATAATTTCTTTGATCTCGGAGGCAACTCCATCCGAGCGGCTGCCTTAGCCGCCAGAATTCACAAAGAGCTGGATGTGAATCTGTCTCTCAAAGACATATTCAAGTTTCCTACCATTGAACAATTGGCTGACAAGGCGTTACACATGGACAAAAATCGATATGTACCGATTCCGGCTGCAAAGGAAATGCCATATTATCCGGTTTCTTCAGCTCAGAGGCGGATGTATTTGTTAAGTCACACAGAAGGCGGCGAGCTGACTTACAATATGACGGGTGCCATGAATGTGGAAGGGACGATCGATCCCGAACGGTTAAACGCCGCTTTCCGAAAATTAATCGCGCGTCATGAAGCGTTGCGGACCAGCTTTGATTTATATGAAGGCGAGCCGGCACAGCGTATTCATCAGAACGTCGACTTTACGATAGAACGAATTCAAGCAAGCGAAGAAGAAGCGGAAGACCGTGTGCTTGATTTCATCAAAGCGTTTGACTTAGCCAAACCGCCGCTGATGCGGGCCGGACTGATTGAAATTGAACCTGCGCGGCACGTGCTTGTGGTTGATATGCATCATATCATTTCTGACGGCGTGTCCGTCAATATTCTGATGAAAGATTTAAGCCGAATCTACGAGGGGAACGAACCGGACCCGCTCTCTATTCAATATAAAGACTTTGCAGTTTGGCAGCAATCGGACATTCAGAAACGGAACATCAAGAGCCAGAAAGTGTATTGGCTGGATCAGTTTCACGGTGATATTCCTGTACTGGATATGCCTGCGGATTATGAGCGGCCTGCCATACGCGATTACGAAGGCGAATCATTTGAATTTCTTATACCCGAACACTTGAAACAGCGTTTAAGCCAAATGGAAGAAGACACAGGAGCAACACTGTATATGATTTTATTGGCAGCCTATACGATTCTTTTATCCAAATACAGCGGACAAGAAGATATTATCGTAGGAACGCCATCTGCCGGGCGGACTCATTTGGATGTAGAGCCGGTCGTGGGAATGTTCGTCAATACGTTAGTCATTCGCAATCACCCGGCGGGCCGTAAAACATTTGATGCCTACTTAAACGAAGTAAAAGAAAACATGCTGAACGCCTATAAAAATCAAGACTATCCGTTGGAAGAATTAATTCAGCATCTGCATCTTCCAAAAGATTCAAGCCGTAATCCTTTATTCGATACGATGTTTGTGCTGCAAAATCTTGATCATGCTGAATTGACTTTCGATTCCCTTCAACTCAAGCCGTATCCATTTCATCATCCGGTTGCCAAATTCGATTTGACCTTGTCGATTCAGGCAGACCGCGACAACTATCAAGGACTGTTTGAATATTCGAAAAAACTGTTTAAGAAAAGCAGAATCGAGGTTTTATCAAACGACTACTTACACATCCTATCGGCGATTTTGGAACAGCCAAGCATTCTAATCGAACATATCGGATTGAGCGGCAGCAATGAGGAAGAAGAGAACGCGCTTGATTCTATTCAATTGAACTTTTAGGGAAAAGCATTATTTCTTTAAAATATATAAAATGAGGTGCTCCAATGTCGGTATTTAAAACTCAAGAAACGTACTGGGAAAACCTGTTTGATGAAGAAGACGGCCTAAGCGCATTCCCTTACTTTAAAGCAGCGGATAAAGCATCGTTGGCCCGTACCGGCTACCAGGAAAAATGCATCTGCCGTTCCTTATCTCCGGAAGTATCTCAAAGAATCATCACAATGGCGAATCATTCCGATATGGCGGCCTATCTGATTTTATTGGCGGGTATTGAATGCTTGTTATATAAATATACGGATCAAACGAGCCTGATTCTTGGCATTCCAACGGTATCGAAGCAAAAAGCCGGCCAGTCAGCCGTTAACAACATTGTCCTCTTAAAAAATACGCTTTCAAACGAGAGCACATTTAAAACCGTATTCGGGCAGCTGAAAGAAGCCGTTAATGATTCTCTGAAAAATCAAAACCTGCCGTTTAGAAAAATGGTCCGGCATCTGAGCGTGCAATACAATGACGAGCATTTGCCTTTGATTCATACCGTCGTTTCGCTTAACGAAATTCATTCCTTGCAATTTAAAGAAGATACTGCAGCCGATACGCTGTTTCACTTTGATTTGGAGAACAACGGGATTCATTTGAAGCTTTTTTATAACGGCAATCTGTACGATGAGCACTATATCAATCAAATTGTATCCCATTTGGATCAGCTGCTGTCTGTGATCCTGTTTCAGCCTCAAGCCGCGATCCATACGGCAGAGATCTTACCGGAAGCGGAAAAACAGAAGCTATTGTTTGATTTTAACGACACCGGCGCAGATTTCTCCGGGAGCAGAACAGTCTATCAATTATTTGAAGAGCAGGCAGAAAGAACGCCTGAGCATGCGGCCGTCAAGTTTAAAAACGACCATTTGACATACAGGGAACTGAATGAGAAGGCGAGCCGTTTGGCAAGAACATTGCGTAATTGCGGGGTTCAACCCGATACGTTAGTCGCCATTCTCGCTGATCGTTCTTTAGAGATGATCGTATCCATTATAGCCGTTTGGAAGGCAGGGGGCGCTTATGTGCCCCTGGATCCTGAATATCCAAAAGAGCGGCTTCAATATTTGCTTCATGATGCGGATGCAGACGTTCTCCTTGTTCAGCATCATTTAAAAAACAGTCTCGCCTTTGACGGCCCGGTGATCGATTTGAATGATGAAACATCATACCATGCCGATTGCTCATTGTTATCACCAGTAGCGGGACACAGCCATTTAGCCTATGTCATTTATACGTCGGGTACAACAGGAAAGCCGAAAGGGGTCATGGTTGAACACGGCGGCATTGTAAACTCGCTCCAATGGAAGAAGGCGTTTTTTAAGCATTCTCCGGCGGATCGCGTGCTTGTCTTGTACCCGTATGTTTTTGATGCGTTCATTTTAAATTTCTTCGGCCCGCTCATCTCGGGGGCAACTTTGCACCTTTTGCCTAATGAGGAGAATAAAGAAACTTTCGCCATTCAAAATGCCATAAAACAAGAAAGAATTACCCATTTCTCAACTTCTCCCCGTCTTCTGAAAACGATGATCGAACAGATGAACAGAGAGGATTTCATCCATGTTCAGCATGTTGTTGTAGGCGGTGAGCAGCTGGAAACAGATACAGTTGAGAAGCTGCATTCTCTGCAGCCTCGCATTCGGATCAATAATGAATACGGACCGACAGAAAACAGCGTGGTATCTACATTTCACCCTGTTCAGTCCGCTGATGAACAGATCACAATCGGCAGCCCGGTGGCCAACCATCAAGCTTATATTTTAGGAGCGCACCATCAAATCCAGCCGATCGGCGTACCGGGAGAGCTGTATGTCGGAGGAGCGGGAGTGGCCCGCGGCTACCTCAATCGGCCTGAATTGACGGAGGAAAAATTTGTGGAGCATCTGCATGTCCCTGGTCAAAAGATGTATAAAACGGGGGATCTCGCCAGATGGATGCCAGATGGACGGATTGAATATTTAGGGCGGATTGATCATCAAGTGAAAATTCGCGGCTACCGGATTGAGATCGGCGAGGTAGAGGCAGCCATGTTCAATCTGGAAAACGTTCGTGAAGCCGCAGTCGTCGCGCGGGAAGACGCAGACGGGGCCAAACAATTGTATGCCTATTATGTCGGCGAGGCTTCTTTGACCGCTGCGCAGTTCAGAGAAGACTTATCCCGGGAACTGCCGAATTATATGATTCCCTCCCGTTTTATCCCTTTGGAACGCATTCCGCTCACTTCCAATGGAAAGATTGATCTGAAAGCTTTGCCTGCTGCTGACGAAAATACGCGGACGGAAAACGAATACATACCCCCGCGGAACACAATAGAAGAACTGCTGGCGTCCATCTGGCAAGAAGTATTAGGGGCAGAACGTATAGGAATTCTGGATAATTTCTTTGATTTTGGCGGAGATTCGATTAAATCAATTCAGGTGTCATCCAGATTGTATCAAGCCGGATACAAGGTTGATATGAAGCATTTGTTTAAACACCCCTCGATTGCTGAACTTAGTCAGTTTGTAGCGCCGGTCAGCAGGGTGGCTGATCAAGGAGAAGTGAATGGCGGAACCAAGCTGACCCCGATACAGCATTGGTTTTTTGAACAAAAAATGCCGCATGCACACCATTACAATCAGGCCGTCATGTTATATTCGGCGGAAGGCTTTCAAGAGGCTCCGCTTCGCCGGACGATGGAACGGATCGCGTCGCATCACGATGCCTTGAGGATGATTTTTGAAAAAACGCCGGATGGATACGCTCCGCGAATTACAGGAACAGATGAAAGTGAACTATACCATCTGGAAGTGATGAATTATAAAGGGGAAACCGATCCGGCTCAAGCGATTGCCGATAAAGCGAATGAGATTCAAAGCAGCATGGTATTAGACAAAGGGCCATTGATGAAGCTCGGTTTGTTCCAATGTCCGGACGGAGATCATTTGCTGATTGCAATTCATCATTTGCTGATTGACGGAGTATCCTGGCGTATTTTACTCGAAGATTTTGCAAGCGGTTATGAGCAGGCAGAACGCGGACAAACGATCCAGCTCCCGCAAAAAACAGACTCGTTTCCATTTTGGGCCGATCAATTGTCCAAATATGCGGCAAAAACCGATATGGAAGAGGAGATTGCGTATTGGACTGAGCTTTCAAGTATAAAGCCTCAGCCATTGCCTAAGGACACTATCAGCGAAGGATCGTTATTAAGAGACAGCGAAGAAGTGACGATTCAATGGACAAAAGAGGAAACGGAGCAATTATTAAAACATGCGAACCGCGCCTACAACACGGATATCAACGATCTGCTGCTGACTTCGTTAGGGCTGGCTGTTCACAAGTGGACAGGCACGGAAGACATTGTCGTGAATTTGGAAGGCCACGGGAGAGAACCGATTATTCCGGATGCTGACATTTCCCGCACGATAGGATGGTTCACAAGCCAGTACCCTGTCGTCCTGAGGATGGAAGCCGGAAAAAACCTGTCGCAGCGGATCAAGATCGTAAAAGAAGGACTGCGCCGCATCCCTGACAAAGGAATGAATTACAGCATCATCAAATATTTATCCGGGCATCCGGAAGCCGACAGCCTGCAGCTGAATCCGGAGATATCGTTTAACTATTTGGGACAATTTGACCAAGACCTGAAGCATCAGGCTTTACGCATCTCGCCTTTTTCCACAGGGTTATCAATGAACGAAAACCAAGAGAGAACGGCCGTGCTTGATTTGAACGGCATGATTGCCGAAGGGACATTATCACTGACACTGAGCTACAGCAGCAAACAATACGAAAGATCTACTATGGCGCAATTTGCCCGGGGGTTGAAAGAAAGTCTGCAAGAAGTCATTGCGCATTGCGTAAGCCGGCAGCAGACTTCTCTCACACCAAGTGACATCCTGTTAAAAGACATCTCAATCGACGAACTGGAACAGCTTTTGGAGCAGACGCGTGAATTAGGCGAAGCGGAAAATATTTATCCATTAACGCCGATGCAGAAGGGCATGCTGTTTCACAGCTTATTTGATCCGAATTCAGGTGCTTATTTTCAGCAAACGATGTTTGATCTGCATGGAGATCTGGAGATTGATTCATTTTCAAAAAGCTTGGAAGGCTTATCGCAAAAATATGACATTTTCCGCACAAATTTTTACAGAGGCTGGAAGGATCAGCCGCTCCAAATCATATTCAAAACGAAAAAAATCGGTTTTCAATTCAATGACTTACGAGAGATGAAGGAATCACAAAAAGAAGCGATGATTCAGCAGTATGCCAGAGAAGATAAGATGCGGGGGTTCGACTTAGAAAAAGGCGCGTTAATGCGGTTATTCATCCTTCGTACGGATGAAAAAACATACCGTTTTATCTGGAGTTTCCACCATATTTTGATGGACGGCTGGTGCCTGCCGCTGATTACAAAAGAAATATTCGAGAATTACTTTGCCTTGCTTCAGCAAAAGCAGCCTGAACAATCATCAATTACTCCGTACAGTCAATATATTGAATGGCTCGGCCGGCAAGATGCGAAAGAGGCCACGGCTTATTGGGATCAGTACTTGGAGGGATATGAGGAGCAAACCGGCCTTCCTAAGGATCACCATGCAGCGGAAGACGGAAGATACGTTCCTGAAAAAGTGACGTGTGACATAAGCTCCGATCTCACTTCGAAAATGAAGCGGACGGCAGGCAAGCATCATGTCACGCTGAACACGCTGCTGCAGACGGCATGGGCGGTTTTGCTGCAGAAATATAACCGAAGCCGGGACGTTGTGTTTGGAAGTGTTGTATCCGGAAGACCTGCTGGAATTCCAAACGTGGAAACCATGATCGGCTTATTCATTAACACCATTCCCGTCCGGTTCCGATGTGAAGCCGGGACAACGTTTGCCGGGCTTATGAAAGAGGCGCAGGAAAGGGCTGTAGCGTCTCAACAATTTGAGACACACCCGCTGTACGATATTCAAGCGCGTACAACGCAAAAGCAAGATTTAATTACACATTTAATGATATTCGAAAATTATCCGGTTGATCAGTATATGGAAAGTATAGGCCGCCAAAACGGAACATCCATCACGATTTCCAACGTACAAATGGAAGAACAGACCAACTACGATTTTAATTTGACCGTTATACCGGGCGACGAGATGAACATCTCTTTTGAATACAATGCAAATGTGTATGAGCGGGCAAGCATAGAGCGGGTTCGGGAACATTTCATGCAAATCCTGCATCAAGTCGTAACAGATGCGGATATCCGGGTGGATCAAGCGGAATTGTTAACGGAAGGCGAAAGAAAAACCCTTCTGCAGACGCTTAACGACACGGCCGCGCCGTTTCCGCAGACGCCGGTTCATCAATTATTTGAAGAGCAATCGCAGCGTACGCCCGATCAAGCAGCCGTCATTGATAAGGACAGGCAGCTCACGTACGGAGAGCTCAATAAGCGGGCCAACCGCCTGGCGCGAACGTTAAGAGCGAAAGGAGTGCAGACGGATCAGCCTGTAGCCATCATCACAACAAACAGCATCGAATCGGTGGTCGGAATCCTTGCCGTTTTAAAATCAGGCGGAGCCTATGTCCCTATAGATCCGGAATATCCGCAAGACCGCATCCGGTATATGCTGGATGACTCCCAAGCCGGAATCGTTTTAATGCAGCGGGACGTCAGGAAACAGCTTGCCTATGAAGGCGCCACGGTTTTACTTGATGATGAAAGTTCTTATCACCAAGATGGCTCTGACCTTGCTCCGATAAATGATGCGAGCCATTTGGCATATGTCATTTATACGTCAGGTTCCACAGGCCGGCCAAAAGGCGTACTAATCGAGCACCGAGGCTTGACCAATTATATTTGGTGGGCGAAAGAACTTTATGTAAAAGGCGAGAAAGCCAACTTCCCATTGTATTCGTCAATTTCTTTTGATCTGACGGTGACTTCTATTTTCACGCCGCTTGTCACAGGCAATGCAATCATCGTCTATGACGGAGAGGATAAAACAGCTCTGCTTGAATCGATTGTGCGGGACCCGAGGGTGGATATCATTAAATTGACCCCGGCCCATTTGCAGGTTTTGAAAGAAATGAACATTGCCGATCAAACGGCTGTCCGAAGAATGATTGTGGGCGGGGAAAACTTAAGCACCCGGTTAGCCCGCAGCATTCATGAACAGTTCGAAGGCCGGATTGAAATATGCAATGAGTACGGACCGACGGAAACCGTTGTCGGCTGCATGATTTACCGTTACGATGCCGCAAAGGACAGGCGGGAATCGGTACCGATCGGAACCGCTGCGGCAAACACGAGCATTTACGTTCTTGATGAAAATATGAAACCCGCACCGATCGGTGTCCCGGGAGAAATCTATATCAGCGGCGCCGGTGTGGCAAGAGGATATTTGAACCGTCCCGAATTAACGGCAGAGAAATTTGTCGATGACCCGTTTGAGCCCGGAGCCAAGATGTATAAGACCGGAGATTTGGCGAAGTGGCTGGCGGACGGAAACATTGAATATGCGGGCAGAATAGATGAACAAGTGAAAATCAGAGGCTATCGTATCGAATTAGGCGAGATCGAGGCGGCACTGCTTCAAGAAGAAGCGATCAAGGAAGCTGTCGTTACAGCCAGAGAGGATGTCCACGGGTTTAAACAATTGTGTGCATATTACGTAAGCGGCGGACAAACAACGGCAGCCCGGCTCCGGAAACAATTGTCTCAAACCCTTGCAAGTTATATGGTTCCGGCTTATTTTATCGAGCTTGATGAAATGCCTTTAACTTCTAACGGAAAAATAAACAAAAAAGGGCTGCCTGCTCCGGATTTCGAGCTGCAGGACAGAGCAGAGTATAAAGCTCCCCGAACAAAAGCGGAAGAAGTATTAGTTTCTGCCTGGGAATCGGTATTAGGCGCTGAAAACGTCAGTATTCTTGATAATTTCTTTGACCTTGGCGGAGATTCCATTAAATCCATTCAAGTATCCTCCAGATTAAATCAGCAAGGATACAAAATGGAAATCAAAGACTTGTTTCAATATGCAACAATTGCAGAATTGAGTCCGCATATCAAGCAGAATCTGCGTATAGCCGATCAAGGTGAGGTCAAAGGAAAAGTCAGCCTGACTCCTATTCAGCATTGGTTCTTTGATCACATAACGACAGATCAGCATTATTACAATCAAGCCGTCATGCTGCATGCGCCGGAAGGTTTTCAGGAAACGCAGCTTCGTCAAACCCTGCAAAAGCTTGCTGAACATCACGATGCGCTCCGCATGACGTTCCGGACTACGGAAAATGGCTGTGAGGCACAGAATGAAGAAATCGCCCAAAGCGGACTGTACCGCTTAGACGTCCTGAATCTGAAAGAAGATTCCGATCCGGGACGGACAATTGAGGCCAAAGCTGATGAGATACAAAGCAGTATGCGTTTAAGTGATGGGCCGTTAATGAAAGCCGGGTTGTTTCAATGCGCAAATGGAGATCATTTGCTCATTGCCATCCATCATTTGATTATAGACGGGATTTCATGGCGCATTTTACTGGAAGATATCGTTAGCGGCTACAAGCAAGCCGAGAACGGGCGAGTAATTCAACTGCCGCAAAAAACAGACTCTTTCCAATTATGGGCTAAGAGACTTTCAGAATATGCGCAAAGTGAAACCATAAAACAAGAACAGGAATATTGGACAAAGATCGAACAAACCGAAGTCAAACCGCTGCCTAAAGATTTTCATGAAACCCATACAACTGCAAAAGACAGTGAAACAGCAGCTGTGGAATGGACGAAAGAGGAAACGGAGCTCTTATTAAAACAAGCGAATCGCGCTTATAACACGGAAATAAACGATTTGCTCTTAACTTCTCTGGGTCTTTCCATATCGCATTGGTCAGGACTGGAACAAATTCCGATTCATTTAGAGGGACACGGCCGAGAACAGATTATACAGGATATAGATATCTCCCGCACGGTCGGGTGGTTTACAAGTCTGTATCCGGTTGTACTGCACGCGCAGCCGGGCAAAGAAATCTCTGATTATATCAAGACGACCAAAGAAGGATTGCGCCAAATTCCGCATAAAGGGATCGGATATGGAATAACAAGGTACTTAAGCGGCGGAATGCCATCGAAACTCAATCCTGAGATCAGCTTTAACTACCTGGGACAGTTTGACCAAGATTTACAGCAGCATGGGGTTCAATTATCTTCTTATTCTTGCGGTTCAGACTCAAGCGGAAATCAAGAAAGACCGTATGTCTTGAATATAAACGGAATGATCACCGAGGGCCGGCTGAAGCTTACGATCAGCTACAGCAGCAAACAGTACGCAAAAGAAACGATCATGCGGTTATCGGAAACGATTCAAAGCCGCCTGCGGACCATCATTACGCATTGCGTTCATAAAGAACAATCGGAACTGACGCCAAGCGATATTTTGTTAAAAGGCATGTCCATTGACGAATTGGATCAGCTCCTCATTCAACTGCCGCATGCAGGTGAGGTTGAAAACGTGTATCCGCTCACTCCGATGCAGAAAGGAATGCTCTTCCACAGCCTGCTGGACGAGGCCTCAAGTTCTTATTTTGAACAAGCATCGTTCGATTTGCAGGGAGAGTTAAAGATTGATTGGTTTAAAGCAAGCCTTGAACGATTATTTGAAACATACGCCGTGCTCAGAACCCGTTTTTACAGCGGCTGGAACGATACTCCTTTACAAATTGTCTATAAAACGCAAACACCGCAAATTCATTTTGCAGATTTGCGTGATAGAGAGGAGCACCTGCGCGAGGATGCAATCGCAGCCTATCAAAGAGAAGATAAAGCAAAAGGATTTGACTTGGCTCGGGATCGGCTGATGCGCATAGCGATTTTCCGTATGGAAGACCGCAAATATCATTTGATTTGGAGCTTCCATCATATTGTGATGGATGGCTGGTGCCTGTCTCTTATCACGAAGGAAGTGTTTGATCATTATAGCGCCTTACAGGAAGGCAGGGAACCAGAACCGTCATCGGCAGCTCCTTACAGCGACTATATCGAGTGGCTTGACCGCCAAGATCAGGGAGCGGCAAAGCGGTACTGGAGCGGGTATCTTGAAGGATATAAAGGTGAAACCACGCTTCTTCATAAAATAGAGCAGCATGAACAAAAAGAATACGCCTATGCCAATGTGATCTGCCGATTTAATCACGAACAGACAAAACAATTACAGCAGATCGCAAATCAGCATCAGGTTACATTAAATACGTTGATCCAAACGTTATGGGGAGTTTTATTACAGAAATACAGCGGGTCCGCAGACGTTGTCTTCGGCAGTGTTGTGTCGGGAAGGCCGGCGGAAATTCCTGATGTGGAACAGATGATCGGCCTGTTCATCAATACCATTCCGGTTCGCATCCGCTGCGATGAAGACAGCACTTTTGCTGATACGATGCAAATGGTTCAACAAAACGCGCTGGCTTCCCAATCGTACGATACCTATCCTTTATACGAAATTCAGGCCCAAACGGAACAAAAGCAAAACTTAATTGATCATATCATGATCTTTGAAAATTATCCGATAGGGCAGCAAGTCGAAGAGGGTCATGATGCTGCGGATTTAAATATCGTGAATTTCCATATAGAAGAACATACTCATTACGATTTTAATGTAGTTGTCATTCCTGGCGAACAACTCACCATTCATTTTGATTTCAACCAAAATGAATATGGACAATCAGAGGCAGAGCGGATTCGCGGACATTTTGAACAGCTCATTCACCAAATTTTGCAGCAGCCGTCTGTCAAAATAGAAGAAATGGAACTACTGACGCAGCAAGAAAAAGAACAGCTGCTCACTCCGCTTTCCGGGGGAACAGAGAAGCCTGAATACGAAACGATTCATACTATGTTTGAACGCCAGGCGGCACAAACGCCGCAAGAAATCGCAATTCAATACGAAGGGGCGGAGATTTCTTACAAAGAGCTGAACGAAACGGCCAATAAACTGGCGCGGATTCTCCGTAAGCGAGGTGTGAAGCATCAGGAGCCGGTGGCTGTGATCGCCGGGCGTTCACCATCATTAGCGATTGCTGTTTTAGGCATTTTAAAAGCGGGCGGTGCCATTGTTCCGATTGATCCGAGCCATCCTGCCGAACGAATCCGCTATATCATTGAAAACAGCAGCTGCACTCATGTTGTGACAGAGAAAGACCGGTCAGTCCCCGAGGCAGCAACGCAGATTGTCACATTCATAGAAGAAGCGGAGACAGAACCGGACGGGAGCAATGTGCAGACGATAAACACGGCGGAGGATCTGCTTTACGTTATTTATACATCAGGAACGACGGGGAAACCGAAGGGTGTGCTGCTTGAACATAGAAATATGGCCAATTTGCTGTATGACCAATTTACAAACTCAGGCATCGATTTCAAAACCAATGTGCTTCAATACGCATCTCCGGCATTTGACGTCTGCTATCAAGAGCTGTTTTCAGCCCTGCTCAGCGGCGGCACACTCCACATCGTGCCTGAATCAATAAAGCGGGACGCGGCTCAGCTGTTTTCGTTTATTAATAAACATCAGACGGACATCGTCTTTTTCCCGACTGCTTTTGCCAAAATGCTTTTTAACGAAGAGAGCTATGCATATTCATTTCCACGCTGTGTGAAGCATTTGATTACAGCAGGAGAACAATTAACAGTATCCCGTTTATTTCAGCAAGTGCTCCGCACACACGGCTTGCATTTGCACAATCATTACGGTCCGTCAGAAACTCATGTAGTGTCGACGTATACCATTCAACCGGGAGATGATATTCCTGAATATCCGCCGATCGGCAAACCGATATGCCATAACAATATGTATGTCATCAACAAGAACAAACAGCTTCAGCCCTTGGGCATTGCGGGAGAACTGTATATTTCCGGAGCAAATACCGGGAGAGGCTATGTGAATAACCCGGCTTTAACGGGAGAGAAATTTTTGCCTGATCCGTTCAGAGAGGGAGCCGTTATGTACCGCACCGGAGATTTGGCAAGGCTGCGTGAGGACGGGCAAATCGAATACCTCGGCCGCATTGATGATCAGGCGAAAATAAGGGGCTACCGGATCGAACCGAAAGAAGTTGAGGTCATATTGGCCAATCACCCGGCGGTGAGAGAAGCAGCGGTCCTTATTCAAAAAAACGCTTTGGGTGAAAATGAATTGTGCGCGTACTGCAGCGTCTCAAAAGCGACTGATCCTTCAGCATTACGGGAAGATCTGGCCAAAAACCTTCCTGACTATATGATTCCAGTGAAATGGGCTTTTGTTGAATCGATTCCGCTCACGGCAAACGGAAAAGTCGACCGCAAAGCATTGCCAGAACCAGAAGGAGGCGTGCAAACGGGGGGCGAATACGTTGCTCCCCGTACAGCGGCGGAAGCGCAGCTGGCGCATATCTGGAAAGAGGTGCTTGGACTTCCGCGTATCGGCGTGAAAGACAACTTCTTCGACATCGGCGGTCACTCGCTGCGGGCAACGACGCTGACGGCGAAGCTGCACAAAGAGATGGGGGTCAGCCTGCCGCTGCGGGAAGTGTTCCGATCGCCAACAATTGAAGAAATGGCAGAAACGATTACCGGAGTGAAACACACAGCATATACATCTATCCCGACCGTTGACGCAAAAGAATACTATGCCGTCTCCTCGGCGCAAAAACGGCTGTACATTTTGAATCAGCTGAAAGGCGGAGAACTGAGCTACAACATGCCGAGTGTCATGAGAGCCGATGGAGCTCTGGATCGGGAACTTGTCGAGAAGGCGATCCGCAAGCTGATTCAGCGCCATGAAACGCTGCGTACCGGCTTTAAACTGATAGATGGAGAACCGGTGCAGCGGATTTATGACGACGTCCCATTTGCAGTGGAATTCACTCAGGCGAAAGAAGAACAGGCGGAAGCCCTCGTTCATGGGTTTGTGCGGGCATTTGACTTGGAGAAAGCGCCGCTGCTGCGGGTAGGACTGATCGAGCTTGCAAAAGACCGCCATTTGCTGCTGTTTGACATGCATCATATCATTTCCGATGGCGTATCTATCAAGAATTTGATTGAAGAGTTCGTTTCATTATATGAAGGAAAAGAATTGCCGCCATTAAGGGTTCAGTATAAAGATTATGCGGCGTGGCAGCTGTCGGATATGCAAAGCGAACGGATGAAGAAACAGGAAGCGTACTGGCTGGATGTGTTCAGCGGAGAGGTTCCGGTGCTGGATATGCCAACCGACTACGGAAGACCGGCTGCGCGGAGCTTTGAAGGAGGACAAATCGAGTTTGTCATCGGACCGGAGTTGACGGAACAGCTGAAAGGCTTGGCGGTGAAGAGCGAAAGCACGCTGTACATGGTGCTGCTGGCTGCTTATACGACCATGCTTGCCAAATACAGCGGGCAAGAAGACATCGTAGTAGGCAGCCCGATTGCCGGAAGAACCCATTCGGATTTGGAAAGCTTAATCGGCATGTTCGTGGGCACACTGGCGATACGAACGAATCCGGTCGGGGAAAAAACATTCCGGGAGTACGTGCAGGAAGTCAAAGAGCATACATTAAAAGCGTACGAAAACCAGGAGTATCCATTCGACGAACTGGTGGACAAGCTGAATGTGTCCCGGGATTTCAGCCGCCATCCGCTGTTTGACACGATGTTCATATGGCAAAACACAGAACGGGGAGAATTGAGCCTCGATGATGTGCGTTTTACCCCTTATCCGGACAACCATGCGATGGCGAAGTTCGACCTGACGTTCCAAGCGGCAGAAAATGAAGACGGAATTACAGGTATGATCAGTTACGCGGCAGCGCTGTACAAGCAGGAAACTGCGGAACGCATGGCAAAGCACTTTATCCAATTGATCGAAGCGATTGCGAATGATCCGCAGGCGCCGCTTTCATCGCTGGAGATGATCACCGCGAAGGAGAAAGAGCAGATTGTGGAGAGATGGGGTCAACCGGCGATAGACTGCCCAAGGGACAAAACAATTCACCAATTGTTCGAGGAGCAGGCGGAGCGCACGCCGGAACATACGGCCGCAGTTTACGAGAAAAGCCGATTCACATACCGTGAGCTGAATGAGCGGGCCAACCGCCTGGCGCGGATTTTAAGAAGCGAAGGCGTGCAGCCTGACCAGCCTGTGGGTATTCTGGCAGAACGTTCTCTGGAAATGATCGTGGGGATTATGGCGATCCTGAAAGCCGGGGGCGCGTATGTGCCGATGGATCCGGACAGCCCGCAGGAACGCATCCGCTATATTCTGGAGGATTCAGGAGCAAAGGTTCTGCTGGCACAGCCCCATTTACAAGATCGTGTATCCTTTGCCGGAGAGATTTTACTGCTGAATGACGAACGAATGAACAGCGGGGACGGCTCGAATCTGGTGACGGCAGCCGGACCGGATCACTTGGCGTATGTGATCTACACATCAGGCACAACCGGCAAGCCAAAAGGCACGCTGATTGAGCATCGCCAGGTCCTTCATTTGATGGAGGGGCTCCGCGGACAAGTGTACGGTGCTTATGATTCGGGATTGCGTGTGTCTCTGTTGGCACCGTACTATTTCGACGCATCGGTCAAGCAAATTTTCGCGGCACTGTTAGGGGGACATGCACTGTATATCGTCCCTAAAGCATCAGTATCAGACGGTTATGCCTTGTCAAACTATTATCGCACCCACCGCATTGACGTAACAGACGGAACACCGTCACATTTGCAATTGCTTATCGCTGCAGACAGCCTTCATGGGGTAACGATCCGCCACATGCTTATTGGAGGAGAGGCGCTCCCGCAGGCGACGGCGGCGCAATTGCTTGAATTGTTTGCTTCGAACGGGTCATCAATGCCGCTCATAACCAATGTATACGGTCCGACGGAAACCTGTGTGGATGCATCGGTCTTTCATATCGTACCGGGGACATTGGCATCCGCTGACGACGGCGGTTACGTGCCGATCGGCAAACCGCTGGGCAACAACCGTGTGTATATTGTTGATTCCCATGATCGGATGCTGCCTATAGGTGTAAAGGGTGAGCTGTGCATCGCCGGAGACGGAGTAGGACGAGGGTATCTGAACTTGCCTGAATTAACGGGTGAAAAGTTTGTGGCCGATCCGTTTGTAATCGGAGAGCGGATGTATAAAACAGGCGATCTTGCCCGTTACCTGCCGGATGGAAACATTGAATATGCCGGAAGAAAGGATCATCAGGTTAAAATTCGCGGTTACCGGATCGAACTTGGCGAGGTGGAAGCCGCTCTTCTCAACATCGAGCATGTACAAGAAGCGGTGATCCTGGCCAGAGAAAATGCAGAGGGGCAAAGCGATTTGTATGCCTATTTTACAGGGGAGAAGTCACTGCCGATCAATCAGCTTAAAGAAAAACTCTCCGATCAAATACCAGGCTACATGGTTCCTTCATACTTGATGCAACTGGAGCAAATGCCGTTAACCTCCAATGGAAAAGTGAATCGCAGCGCGTTACCGCTGCCTGAAGCAGGCTTGCAGACCGGGATTGACTATGTTGCTCCAAGGACAAAGCCGGAAGAGCAGCTGGTTCACATCTGGAAAGAAGTATTGAAGGTAGAACAAGTCGGCGTCAAAGATAACTTTTTCGATCTCGGCGGGCATTCGTTACGGGGGATGACGCTCGTTACCAAGATCCATAAGCAATTCGACAAAAGCATTTCATTGAGAGAAGTGTTTCAATACCCGACGATTGAAGAAATAGCGAGGGTCATTGCAGGCGCGGAAACCAGCGGACCGGATGAAATCCCTGTTGCAGAAGCCAAAGATGTTTATCCTGTATCTTCTGTGCAAAAGATGGTTTACCTGTCTACACAAATTGAAGGCGGAGAACTAAGTTACAACATGCCGGGGATTTTGACATTGGAAGGCAGGATGGACATGAATCGTTTACAATCTGCGTTCCAAAGTCTGATCCAGCGCCATGAATCGCTACGAACCGGATTTGAAATGGTCCGCGGAGAGCTGGTGCAGGTGATCAAGCCGCAGGCGGATTTCTCTATAGAAAGGTACAAAGCAGCTGATGAGCAGGTCGAGGAGCTGTTCCGCAATTTCGTGCGGCCTTTCGATCTCAGTCAGGCTCCGTTGCTTCGGGCCGGACTCATCGAATTAGAACAGGACAGACATGTTTTCATGTTTGACATGCATCATATCATTTCAGACGGCGCTTCTATGAATATTTTTGTTGAAGAACTGATTCAATTGTATGACGGCAAAGAATTAACCCCGCTCCGGATTCAATACAAAGATTACACTGTATGGCAGCAGCAGGCGGAGCAGAGGGAACGCATCAAGAGGCAGGAGAACTATTGGCTGAACGTATTTCATGAGGAACTCCCGCCATTTGAGCTGCCGAAAGATTTTGCCAGACCGCGAATTCGAAGCTTTGAAGGCAAGCGATACAATTTCGCTCTCGATGAGACCGTGGTCCAGGGGATAAAACAGATGGAAGAATTGACCGGATCGACCGCTTACATGATCTTGCTGTCAGCCTATAACATACTGCTGGCCAAATACAGCGGTCAGGAAGATATCGTCGTCGGTACGCCTATTGCGGGAAGAATGCATGAAGATTTACAGCATATTATCGGGATGTTTGTGAATACGCTGGCCATCCGTACGGCCCCGGCTGGAGAAAAGACCTTTATGGACTATGTAACGGAAACAAAAGAAACGATGCTGAAAGCTTATGAAAATCAAGAATATCCTTTTGAAGAATTAGTTGAGAAATTGGGAGTGAAACGGGACTTAAGCCGTAATCCGTTATTCGATACGATGTTTGTTCTGCAAAATACGGAACAAACGGATATCGAATTGGACTCTCTCGCGGTCAGACCATATGAACAAACAAATACGGCGGCCAAATTTGATTTGCAGCTGACCTTCGTGATGAATCCGCACGAGATACAAGGAAGCTTTGAGTACTGCACGAAGCTGTTCAAACAGAAAACCATCGCTACGCTGAGCAAGGATTACGCCATGATTCTGTCGGCAATCATAAAAGACCCATCGATTCCTTTAAAAGAAATTCAATTAAGTGAGAAAGTAAACAAAAGTGAACACTTTGCAAGCGAAATCGAATTGAATTTCTAAAAACGGCCGGTACCGGCTGTCCCCGGCATGGTGTTTTTACGGGGACAGCCATCAGCCGGCTAAAACTTACTGGAGGGATATTAATGTCAGAATTTAAGCAACAGGAGTTGTTCTGGAGCAGCATGTTCAATGCGGAAGATCGTCCCAGTGCAATCCCTTCGTTTCAAATGTCGGACTCAACAATAGAGCACGATGCGCCGAGTGCACCCAACCGTATTCACAGTTCATTGAGCTCCGATGTATCCCTGCGCATCATGAAGATGACGAATAAATCGCCAATGGCCGTTTATATGGTTCTCCTGGTCGGAATCGAGTGTCTTTTATACAAATATACGGGGGAAGAGGGCGTTATTGTAGGTGTTCCGACCTTTGAAGACGAAACCGATGAAGACCTTCGTTTAGATCAAGTCATGTTAATCAAACAAAACATAAATGCGGACGGCACATTTAAATCCATATTTAATGAATTCAAGCATACGCTGAACGGAGCCATCTTACATCAGCACGTTCCTTTCGATAAAATGGCCGGTCCATTAAATCTGAACTACGATTCAAATCATTTGCCAATGATCCACACGATCGTATCACTAGATCAGCTTCACCCCATTCGTTTTATAGAAACGGCCGCTGCTGATACGTTATTTCAGTTTTCCATAGAAAATGATTCGATTCATTTAAAGTTAACTTATAATGAACAAGCTTATGATCGCCAGTATATGATGCAAGTGATCGAACATGTAAACCGGATTTTTTCGATTTTGTTATTCCAACCCGACCTTATGATCCGCCAGCTTAATATTCTGTCAGACTCAGAGACAAATCAACTCATCGCCTATAATCAAACGGCTGCAGAGTATCCAAGAGAAAAAACGATTCATCAATTTTTGGAGGAACAAGCGGGACGTACCCCTGATCAAACGGCTGTTGTCTACGAGGATAGCCGTCTGACGTACCGTGAATTGAATGAAAGGGCGAATCAACTCGCTCGGACACTGCAATCTGAAGGCGTGCAGCCGGATCAGCCGGTCGGGATTATGGCCGAACGCTCCCTGGATATGATTGTAGGGATCTTCGGGATCTTGAAAGCCGGCGGGGCGTATGTACCGATTGACCCGGGCTATCCCGAGGAACGGGTTCGATACATATTGGAGGATTCGGATACGAAGTTGTTACTCGTGCAGAATCAATCGCAAGAGAGAGTACCTTTTACGGGAAAAGTGCTGGATATGAAAGATCCGCAAAACTTTTGTGAAGACGGGTCGAATGTAGAGCCGGCTGCTGGTCCGGATCATCTGGCCTATGTTATTTATACATCGGGTTCAACGGGCAAGCCGAAAGGGGTTATGGTTGAGCACCGGTCGGTCATCAATCGGCTGGTGTGGATGCAGGAAAAATACCCTCTCGATGAGCGGGATGCGATTCTGCAAAAAACTGCGATCACCTTTGATGTATCAGTGTGGGAACTGTTCTGGTGGACGATGGCAGGTTCTAAACTGGTGCTGCTGCCAAGCGGAGGAGAAAAGAATCCCGAGCTGATTTTAGATACAATTGCACAAAAAGGTGTCAGCACAATGCATTTTGTACCGGCGATGCTGCATGCCTTCCTGGAATCCATGGATCAGAAGCCAAGCGGGATGTTGAAACAAAAATTAGCGTCATTAAGACATGTGTTTGCAAGCGGGGAGGCTTTGAAGCCTGTACATGTCGCAGGCTTCAAACGCATCATCACGTCGGTGAGCCAGGCTCAAATCATCAACTTGTACGGACCGACTGAGGCAACAATTGATGTATCATACTTTGATTGCCAGACGGAAGAAACGTATGCATCGATTCCGATAGGCAAACCGATTTCCAACATTCAATTGTATATATTACATGCTGATTTGGAACATATGCAGCCGACCGGTGTAGCGGGAGAACTGTGCATAGCGGGCGATGGGCTTGCAAGGGGCTACTTGAATCGTCCCGAACTGACGGCCGAGAAGTTTGTAAACCATCCGATTGCAGCAGGAGAACGGATATACCGGACGGGAGACTTGGCAAGATGGCTGCCGGACGGCAATATCGAGTATTTGGGCCGGATTGATCACCAGGTGAAAATCCGCGGTTACCGCATTGAAATCGGCGAAGTCGAAGGCGCTTTTTTTCAGCTGCCGGCGATCAAAGAAGCCATCGTTATCGCCCGGGAAATCGATGGGGAAACATCCTTGTGCGCCTATTATACCGCACAACATGCTTTAACTGCAGGCCAGCTCCGTGAAGAGCTGTCCCGGCAGCTTCCATCCTATATGATACCTGCGTATTTCGTTCAGCTGGAAGAGATGCCGCTTACTTTCAACGGGAAAATAGACCGTAAATCCCTTCCTTCTCCAAGAGAGAATCTTACAGGCATGAACTATGAAGCTCCCCGAACAGAACTGGAAAAAATAATGGCCGCGGTGTGGGAGTCGGTCTTAGGCTTAGAACGGGTCGGAATCTCAGATCATTTCTTCGAATTGGGGGGCGATTCCATTAAGTCGATTCAAGTGTCCTCAAGATTATACCAAGCCGGGTATAAGTTTGAAATCAAACACTTGTTTAAATACCCAACGATCTCCGAGCTTGTTCCATACGTAGAGCCGGTAACCCGAATCGCAGAACAAGGAGAAATTAAAGGCCGGGCGCTGCTGACACCGATTCAGCATTGGTTTTTTGACCAGAAATACCCGGAATTACACCATTATAATCAAGCGGTTATGCTTTATTGGAAAGAGGGACTGGATGAATCAAAGCTTCGGGACGTCATGAAGAAGATCACAGAGCATCACGATGCTTTGCGCATGGTCTATGTTCCGACAGAAGATGGATATGAAGCCCGAAATCGGGGGATCGAAGAAGGTGATCTGTTCAGCCTTGAAGTGATCTCATTACGCGAAGAAAAAAATGTGTCCCAGACGATAGAAACCATTTCCAATGAGATTCAGCAATCCATTCATTTAGCCGAAGGACCGCTCATGAAACTGGGATTGTTCCGGTGTCAAGAGGGAGATCATTTGCTGATTGCGGTTCATCATCTGGTCATCGACGGCGTATCGTGGAGGATTTTACTTGAGGATATAGCGGCAGCTTATGAGCAGCTCCAAAACGGCGAAGCGATCCGGCTTCCGAAGAAAACGGACTCTTACCTGTTATGGGCTGAACAGTTGAATCGTTATGCAGAAAGTCAGGAATTCGAAGCGGAAAATCAATACTGGTTCAGACAGAAACATAATCCGCAGCATACATTGCCAAAGGACAATGAACAGGAGACCGGTCTGGCCAAAGACCGGGAAACGGTCATCGTTCAATGGACCGTTGAGGAAACCGAACGTTTATTAAAAAACGCTCACCGGGCTTATTCGACCGATATGAACGATTTATTACTGACCGGTCTGGGAATTGCTATTCATCGTTGGACCGGATATGAAGACATTCTCATTGATCTTGAAGGACACGGCAGAGAGTCTATCATTCCGGATCTCGATATTTCGCGTACGGTGGGATGGTTCACAAGCCTATATCCGGTTTCGCTTCAAATCAAAGCTGATCAGGATATCCCGCAGCGGATTAAAACAGTGAAAGAAAATTTGCGTCAGATCCCCCAAAAAGGAATAGGTTACGGCCTGATCAAATATTTGTCCGATCACCCGAAGGCACATGAATGGACCGGACATCCGGAAATACGTTTCAATTATTTGGGTCAATTTGATCAAGATGTCCGGAACGGCAAGATGGAGGTATCCCCTTACTCAAGCGGGAAAACAGCCAGTGACAATCGTCCCTTGACCTATACACTTGATATCAACGGCATGATTTCAGACGGCCGATTGTCGCTGGCCATCAGCTATTGCGGTAAACAATATCAGAGAGAAACAATGGAAGCCTGTGCCGATCTCTTAAAAAACAGCCTGCAGCAAGTCATCGCACATTGTGATGCTCAAGATCAAATTCACCTGACGCCAAGCGACATTTCGTTAAAAGGTATAACGATCGGTGAATTGGATCAATTTGTGCAGCAAACGAGTCATCTCGGTGACATTGAAAATATATACCCATTAACCCCGATGCAGAAAGGAATGTTGTTCCACAGCTTGATCGATTCGGCTTCCGAAGCTTACTTTGAACAAGCCGCTTTTGATCTGAAAGGATTCTTGGATATCGATGCATTCAGGATGAGTTTGGCGCATCTGGCCGAAAAATATGACATTCTTCGGACTCTTTTTTATACAGAATGGAAAGATCAGCCTTTGCAGATTGTATTCCGGCAAAAGCCGATTGAAACGGCCGTTGAAGATATTCGCAGCATGAACAGTCACCAGCGCAGCGAGTTTATTGCCGATTTTGCAAGAAGAGATAAGGCGCGGGGATTCAATCTCACCCGGGATGCTTTAATGCGCGTATCGATCCTGCGGACAGAGGAAGACCAAGCGCGATTGATATGGAGCTTTCATCATATTTTAATGGACGGCTGGTGTTTGCCTCTTGTTACGAAAGAAGTGTTTGAAACCTATTATGCGATACTCGAGCAAAGGCAGCCGAAGCGGGGAGCCGTCACTCCATACAGCCGATATATCGAATGGCTGGATCAACAAGACCACAAGCAGGCGTCAGCCTATTGGCGTAACTATTTAGAAGGTTATGAAGGGCAAACTGTTTTGTTACAAGAACAATCTTCCGGCCGGGCGAAAGGATACGAAAAAGGTGAGCATGAGTTTCGTTTAGGAAAGCGGCTCACAGACGAAATCAAACGGGCCGCAAGCCGCCAGCAAGTCACCGTCAATACATGGATACAAACCGCATGGGGCTTATTGCTGCAAAGATACAACGGGAGTCAGGATGTCGTCTTCGGCACGGTCGTATCCGGCAGACCGGCAGAAATTCCGGGAATTGAAACCATGGTCGGTTTATTTATCAATACCATTCCCGTACGTATTCATACGCAGCCTGAAATGACAGCTGCACAAGTATTGAAAATGAATCAGGAGCGGGCACTGGCTTCTCAAAAATATGATACATTTCCGCTGTATGACATTCAGGCTCAAACTGAGCAAAAGCAGCAGTTGATCAATCATATTATGGTATTTGAGAATTACCCGGTTGAGAAACAAATAGAACATATGAAGCAGGATGACAACGCATTAGACATTCTCGATTTTCATATGGAAGAACATACTCATTACGATTTTACTTTTATAGTGATGCCGGATGGAGAAATTGACATTCGTTTTGTATACAATCGCGATGTTTTTGATCAAGCAAGTGTCGAACGGATGCAGACGCATTTCATGCAAATCATGAAGCAAATGGCGGACGATCAGGAAATTCGCGTACAAGACCTTGATATCGTAACAGCGGATGAACGTTCGCTCCTGATAGATAAGTTCAACGATACGGCGGCGGAGTATCCAAAGGAAAAGACGATTCATCAATTGTTTGAAGAACAAGCGGAGCGAACGCCGGAGCACGTGGCGATTGTTTTTGAAGATAAGAAGCTGACGTATCGGGTAGTAAATGAACGCGCCAATCAGCTGGCCCGAACCTTGGCTGCCAAAGGACTTCAGGCCGAGGATCTTGTCGGCATTATGGCGGAACGTTCACCGGAGATGGTGATAGGCATCCTTGCTATTTTGAAAGCCGGGGGTGTTTACGTACCGGTCGATCCGGATTATCCGAAAGAACGCATCCATTATATGCTTGAGGATTCTAACGTCTCTATCTTATTATTGCAGCATCATCTTCTGGAAGATACCGATTATCAAAGTCATACTGTCTTCCTTGACGATCCGTCATCATACGGCGCCGAATCATCTAATCTCAATCTGAACGTGATGCCAAATCAATTAGCCTACGTTATTTATACATCAGGAACAACAGGGAATCCGAAAGGCACGCTCATTGAACATAAAAACGTGGTTCGTCTGTTATTTAACAACAAAAATGTTTTTGATTTTAACGCATCGGACACTTGGACTTTGTTTCATTCCTTCTGCTTTGATTTTTCAGTATGGGAAATGTACGGAGCGCTGCTGTATGGGGGCAAATTAGTGATTGTTCCGAAACAAACAGCAAAAAACCCGGAAAGGTATTTGCAATTGTTAAAATCGGAAGCTGTGACCATTTTAAATCAAACGCCGAGTTATTTCTATCAACTGATGCAGGAGGAGAGAGAAGATCCCGAATCCAATTTAAACATCCGAAAAATCATATTTGGCGGAGAGGCGTTAAATCCATCCTTCTTGAAAGACTGGAAGCTTAAATATCCTTTAACCCAATTAATCAATATGTACGGCATTACCGAAACCACCGTTCATGTCACATATAAAGAAATCACGGAACGGGAAATCGACGAGGGCAGAAGCAACATCGGACAACCTATTCCTACTCTGCAAGCGTATATTTTGGACGAATATCAGCGCATTCAGGTAATGGGCATACCGGGCGAGCTCTATGTGGCAGGAGAGGGACTGGCCAGAGGATATTTGAACCGCCCGGAATTAACGGCTGAGAAATTTGTTGAACACCCGTTTGCCGCAGGCGAAAAAATGTACAAAACGGGAGATGTCGCCCGGTGGCTGCCTGACGGCAATATCGAGTATTTGGGAAGAATTGATCATCAGGTGAAAATCCGGGGCTACCGGATTGAAATTGGCGAGGTCGAAGCGGCTTTATTGCAACTGGAATCTGTCAAAGAAGCGGTCGTCATCGCGATTGAAGAAGAGGGCTCAAAGCAGCTGTGCGCCTACTTGTCAGGAGACGATTCATTAAATACGGCGCAGCTGAAGCGTCATTTACTGAACAAACTGCCCGCTTATATGATACCGGCTTACTTTGTCCAAATGGAGAAGATGCCGATAACCGCAAATGGAAAAATCGATCGAAAAGCTTTGCCGGCTCCTGAGGGAAATAGGCTCACCGGAACCGAATACGAAGCGCCCGGAACGTTAATTGAAAAGCAGCTGGCCGAGATATGGAAGAACATTTTAGCTCTCAGTGACCCGGGAATTAAAGATAACTTCTTTGACGTTGGCGGCCATTCGCTCAAAGTATTGCAAGTTATTCATCAAATCAACGACCGTATGGGAATCAAAATGCATTATCAAGCCGTATACGATTTTCCTACCATCGAAACAATGGCACGCGCCATTCAAGCGGCAGTTTTCGAGTCCAAGACGGATAACGTATTCGTCAAGATGAATCAGAACGGTTCAATCCCTGTGTTCTGTTTCCCGCCTTTAATCGGGTACGGGCTGGTCTATAATGAAATGGCGAAAAGACTTGACGGCCGCTGCACCGTCTATGCCGCTGATTTCCTAGAAGAGCCGTCTTACGAGCAAGAGATCGTTGACCGGTATGCAGAAAGCATGATAGGCATTCAGGAACAAGGGCCCTTTGTTTTACTCGGTTACTCCTCGGGGTCAAATTTGGCTTTTGAGGTTGCCAAAGCCTTGGAGAAGCGCGGACGCATCGTATCGGACATTATGATGCTTGATTCTAAAAGAGCCGTTTCGGTGAATTATTTTTCAGAAGAGGAAACCGAAGAGATCATTCATCGGAATCTGGATATCATTCCGGATTATTATAGAGAATTATTAACCATTCCTTCCATTAAGGATAAAATCAGAAGCTATCTCACATATCACAATAAACTGATCAATTCCGGCGCGGTGAACGCCAACATTCATCATTTTCAATGCGGCGAGTTGACCGATAGAGGATGGACGCAATCAACCGCACAGCATTACCTTGAGTACAAATTAAAAGGAGACCATGTGACGATCTTTGACCCTCACAATATCGAAGAAAATACGGATGCAATTCGATCTATTATCAAAAGGATTGAAGAACGGCATCATCACGGACTTGTTCTTGAAGAACAACTGTCAATAGGATCGTTTGCGGGGGACGCAAAGTTTGACAAAATGTAAATGATCCAGAGCAAAATGCCGCTGACTGCAATCGGCGGCATTTTTCATAAAAGAGGGTCAGATATTTGCAGCGTTTTCACTCTAAAAATCATTCATTTTACGCATTCTTCATGACCTGTTGTTATCATATTTTTTAAAAACCTAATATGCGGAAACAGGAGGATGTTAAGCTGATGAAAAAGTGCAGCGTATGTTTATTGATTCTTGCTTTATTATTGAGCTGTTTACCTGGGGAATATGCGAATGCGGTAAGCACTCCAATTGCAAAACATGCCGGGAATTCAAATCCGCTTATCGACCATCATCTGGGCGCAGATCCGTTTGCGCTGACCTATAACGGAAGAGTCTACATCTATATGTCAAGCGATGACTATGAATATAATAGCGACGGCACGATTAAGGATAATTCATTTGCCAATTTGAATAAAATATCCGTCATATCTTCAGCGGATATGGTGAACTGGACAGATCACGGAGCGATTCCCGCAGCGGGTGCCAATGGGGCGAATGGCGGCCGGGGGATTGCCAAATGGGCAGGAGCATCATGGGCCCCGTCAGCCGCGGTGAAAAAGATCAATGGTAAGGATAAATTTTTCCTTTATTTCGCAAACGGCGGCGGAGGTATCGGGGTTCTCACCGCAGACAGCCCGACCGGTCCATGGACAGATCCGATCGGAAAAGCGCTGGTAACGCCAAATACGCCAGGAATGTCCGGTGTTGTATGGCTTTTTGATCCGGCAGTATTCGTAGATGATGACGGTACCGGTTACCTATATGCCGGCGGAGGCGTTCCGGGCGGTTCAAATCCCGCACAGGGACAATGGGCCAATCCTAAAACAGCAAGAGTCATGAAATTAGGTCCTGATATGACCAGTGTTGCCGGAAGTGCATCGACCATTGATGCGCCATTTATGTTTGAAGACTCAGGGATGCATAAGTATAACGGGAAATATTACTATTCCTATTGTATCAATTTCGGGGGCGCGCACCCGGCCGATAAACCTCCAGGTGAGATTGGCTATATGACCAGCTCAAGTCCCATGGGTTTCTTTTCGTATAGAGGGCACTTTCTGAAAAATCCGGGAGCATTTTTCGGAGGCGGCGGGAACAATCACCATGCTGTTTTCAATTTTAAAAACGAGTGGTATGTGGTGTATCATACTCAAACTGTCAGCTCCGCTCTTTACGGGGCCGGCAAAGGATACCGTTCTCCCCATATTAATAAGCTTGTGCATAATCCAGATGGCTCCCTGCAAGAGGTAGCGGCAAATTTTGCAGGTGTCAAACAGCTATCCAACTTGAATCCATATCACCGGGTAGAAGCGGAAACGTTTGCCTGGAACGGACGAATTTTGACAGAGGCATCCTCAGCACCCGGCGGGCCGGTCAATAATCAACATGTCACAAACATTCATAACGGAGACTGGATTGCTGTTGGAAATGCAGACTTCGAGTCAGGCGGCGCTAGGACGTTTAAAGCAAATGTAGCGTCCGCTAGAGGCGGAAAAATAGAAGTACGGCTAGACAGTGCAAACGGTAAGCTTGTCGGAACCTTGAATGTCCCTTCGACAGGCGGAACGCAATCCTGGAGAGAAATAGAAACTGCGGTAAGCGGCGCATCCGGTGTTCACAACGTATTCTTTGTATTTACGGGAACTGGTACAGGAAACTTGTTTAACGTTGATTACTGGCAGTTTACACAAAGATAAGCAAAGGTACGTTTTCTAAGTCCATAAAAGACATATGAAAGAGAGGAAAAAATGATGTCGAGCGTAAAAAAATCAATTTGTGTATTATTGGTATGTTTCACAATGATGTCCGTCATGCTCTTAGGACCGGGAGTTACTGAAGTTTCAGCAGCAAGTGATGCGACAGTTAATATATCTGCAGATAGACAAGTGATTCGCGGTTTTGGAGGAATGAACCACCCGGCTTGGATTGGAGATTTGACTGCGCCTCAACGGGAGACCGCTTTTGGCAATGGACAGAATCAGTTAGGTTTTTCGGTCTTAAGAATTCATGTAGATGAAAATAGAAATAATTGGTACAAGGAAGTGGAGACTGCAAAGAGTGCGATCAAACATGGAGCAATCGTTTTCGCTTCCCCTTGGAATCCGCCGAACGATATGGTTGAGACTTTCAATCATAATGGTGACACATCAGCTAAGCGGCTGAGATACGATAAGTACGCCGCATACGCGCAGCATCTTAACGATTTCGTTAATTTCATGAAGAGTAATGGTGTGAATCTGTATGCGATTTCTATGCAAAACGAGCCTGATTACGCTCACGAATGGACATGGTGGACGCCCCAAGAAATCCTGCGTTTCATGAGAGAAAATGCCGGTTCCATTAATGCCCGCGTGATTGCGCCGGAATCATTTCAATACCTGAAAAATATATCGGACCCCATTTTGAACGATCCGCAGGCGCTTAGGAATATGGATATCCTCGGAGCCCACCTGTACGGCACTCAGGTCAGCCAATTCCCTTATCCTCTTTTCAAACAAAAAGGAGGAGGGAAAGAGCTATGGATGACGGAGGTATACTATCCGAACAGTGACAACAATTCAGCGGATCGCTGGCCTGAGGCTTTAGGTGTTTCAGAGCATATTCATCATTCAATGGTAGAGGGAGATTTTCAAGCTTATGTGTGGTGGTACATCCGCAGATCATACGGCCCTATGAAAGAAGATGGGATGATCAGCAAACGCGGATACAATATGGCTCATTTCTCAAAATTTGTGCGCCCTGGCTATGTAAGGATTGATGCAACGAAAAATCCTGAACCGAATGTTTACGTGTCAGCCTATAAAGGAGACAATAAAGTCGTGATTGTTGCCATTAATAAAAATAACACAGGGGTCAACCAAAACTTTGTACTGCAGAATGGAACTGCTTCGCAAGTATCCAGATGGATCACGAGCAGCAGCAGCAATCTTCAACCTGGAACGGATCTCAAAGTAACGGACAATCATTTTTGGGCCCATCTTCCGTCTCAAAGCGTGACAACATTTGTTGTAAAGCGTTAAAGGCATCAGCATTGCAATAAGCCAATTTTCTTACTCGAAAAAGAAAATTGGCTTATTTTCTGTGGGAGAGAAGTGTTGATTTTTTTAACGATACACGGACATTGGGTATAATAATGACAATGACTTCAAGGAGTGATCAATATATGTCACGGCTTCACAGCAAAGTATTAATCATAGACGATGAAAAAGAAATTTTGGAACTGATCAAAACCGTATTAATAAGAGAAGGCATTGATCGCGTAGTGACCGCTTCGACTGCCCGTGACGGATTGGCTCAATTTCATCAAGAAAATCCCGATCTTGTGATATTGGATATCATGCTGCCAGACGGTGAAGGCTATGATATCTGCAAGCAAATAAGAGACATTTCACACGTTCCTATTATCTTTTTGTCTGCAAAGGGGGAGGAAACGGATAAAATTGTAGGACTTGCCATCGGCGGAGACGACTACATTACAAAACCCTTCAGCCCTAAGGAAGTTGCATATCGGGTCAAAGCGCAGCTGAGACGGGTCTCTTACTTACAGCCTTCTCAAACCGGAACCGTAATAAAAAAAGGACCATTTGAATTAAACCAACAACAAGCTGAGCTCACCAAAAATGAAGCGGCTATTGAGTTAACACCTAAAGAACTTATGCTTATGACCTATTTTCTGCAGCATCCCAATCGGGTGATCAGTAAAGAAACACTCTATCAAGCTGTATGGGGAGAAGATTTCTTCGGTTCTGACAACACGGTGATGGTTCATATACGCAGGCTCCGTGAGAAAATAGAAAACATCCCATCAAAACCAGACTTTCTCGTCACTGTGAAAGGGTTAGGCTACAAATTTGTTGTAAAGGATGCGTAAGGATGAATTGGCGATTAACAGGCAGATATATGGTCTCTGTCATTATCGTGACCATCATTACAGTCTTCATTAATTTATTTATTTTTATGTTTTGGCTCGTTTTCCAGGCGAACAGCCAACATAACGAAGAAAGTACACCGGAAACTTTCACAAGATCATTCCGACAATATGTCACGTTATCGAACAATGGTATCACAGTAAACAAAGAGGGCCAAAAAGCTTTAAAAGAGCAGAATGCATGGATTCAAATATTAGATGAAAACGGACAGGATGTTTATCATGATAGAGAACCTAAAGGACTGAAGGAAAAATATACGCCTATTGAAATTGTAAATTTACATAAATATAAGGATGAACAATTATTATCAACCATTTACGCCGGCGGAAAAAAAGTAAACGGCAAGGAGTACAGTTACTTTATAGGGTTTAAAAATCCCTCTCTCGGAAAATATGTCCTCTCATATGATACCAAGGAATTTGTGACGAAGTTCAATGCAGGGACCATCATATTATTATCAATAGATGCATTGATCGCGTTACTCATCGGCTATCTATTCAGCCGGCAGCTCACAAAACCGCTCGGCCGTGTCATTCAAGGAATCCAGCGGTTAGCTAATGGAGATTATACGATCAAAATGAAATCCAAAGGCATTTATAAAGATGTCTTCTATAATGTCAATCATTTATCGGAACAACTATCTTCAAGCAAAAAAGAAAAAGATAAATTAGAGCAAATGCGTGAAGAGTGGATCAGTCATATTTCTCATGACATTAAAACACCATTAGCATCTATTCAAGGCTATGCAGAAATCATCCAAGATCCAAATTACCATCTCACAGTCGAACAGATCAGAGAGTACGCCCAGATCATTCAGAGTAAATCCCTCTATATGAAAGATGTGATGGAAGATTTAAATTTAACGACAAGGCTGAAAAACAACGATGTGATGTTACATACAGAGCGGGTAAACCTTGTATCGCTGCTGCGGGAAACGTTAATTGATATGTTAAACGATTCTAGATATGCGGATAAATCCATTGAACTTCAAACGAACCTGGAAAAGCTGATGCTGAACCTTGATGCGATATTAATTCGGAGAGCGGTCACGAATCTCATTTTAAATGCCCTCGTTCACAATGATCCTGATGTGAAGATCGTTGTACAGCTTGAACAAAAAGAACGAACTCATGTGACAATTAAGGACAACGGCAAAGGGATAGAAGAAGAGGAGCTGGAAAAAGTGTTTGATCGCTATTACAGGGGCACAAATACAGGAACGACGCATGCAGGCTCTGGTCTTGGAATGGCCATAGCAAAGGATATTATCCAAAAGCACGGAGGGGACATCACCATTCAAAGCACCACGGGAGAAGGGACAACGATAGATATACAATTATCATAATGGCTATACAAAAAAAGGTTCTGTTGATCAATAACAGAACCTTTTTTTCCTATTGTTCCGAAAACACTTTGATTCCTTTGACAATGTTCCAAATGAAAAAGTAGATCGCCACAAGGAATGTAACAGCATACGTCGCAAGCAGGAAAGGCCCGGCGTGCCTGATGTCATTCATACCAAGTAAACCTGAAGCGATGATGCCAATTACAAAAATCAAATAAGGAATCAGATGCGTCCACAAAGATTTTTTCGCATGATATTTCACATCGTCCTGGCCTAAGAAATAGACGATAATCGGAAACAGAAACGGCGCAAAAAATATACTGAAGTAACATAATGAAGACAAAATTTTATTTTCTCTCAAACCTTTTCACCTCTATGATTTATTGAAGGGGAATTCTTCTGGCTGAATCCCTCACTGAAGTACAATCTTATTGTACAACTCCAACCTTAACCCGTATTAATCCAAACCTTACATCAACCTTACATTAACAAGGACGGGCAAGGGCTCGTCTTCTTACAGCAATCATAAGATTCAATGCCATATTGAGACTCATCACATTCAGCGTGTCTACGTTGGATTCGATTGAAAAATGACGTGTAAAGTCCCGTTTCAGTCCGGTTTTCTTTGTTCTATATGTGTCAGGTGTGTCTTATTTAATAGAGATAGAGCAAATTGACAGGCTTTTACACCTCTCAAAAACAAGAAATTAGGTTGATAGACAATCATGAGAAAGATTTTTACAATGAGTTCGAGCTCATAAGAAGTGAAGAGCCAAAATGATGCGAGGGAGGAAAAGATTAGATATGAAACGGTCAATTTCTATTTTTATTACGTGTTTATTGATTGCGGTATTGACAATGGGCGGCTTGCTGCCTTCGCCGGCATCTGCAGCAGGGACAAAAACGCCAGTAGCCAAGAATGGTCAGCTTAGCATAAAAGGTACACAACTCGTAAACCGAGACGGCAAAGCGGTACAACTGAAAGGGATCAGTTCACATGGATTGCAATGGTATGGCGATTTCGTCAATAAAGACAGCTTAAAATGGCTGAGAGACGATTGGGGCATCACCGTTTTCCGCGCGGCAATGTATACGGCAGATGGCGGTTATATTGACAACCCGACCGTGAAAAATAAAGTAAAAGAAGCGGTTGAAGCGGCAAAAGAACTTGGGATATATGTCATCATTGACTGGCATATCTTAAATGACGGCAACCCAAACCAAAATAAAGAGAAGGCAAAAGAATTTTTCAAGGAGATGTCAAGTCTTTACGGAAACACGCCAAACGTCATTTATGAAATTGCAAACGAACCAAACGGTGACGTGAACTGGAAGCGTGATATTAAACCGTATGCGGAAGAAGTGATTTCCGTTATCCGCAAAAATGATCCAGACAACATCATCATTGTCGGAACCGGTACATGGAGCCAGGATGTGAATGATGCTGCCGATGACCAGCTAAAAGATGCAAACGTCATGTACGCGCTTCATTTTTATGCCGGCACACACGGCCAATCTTTACGGGATAAAGCAAACTACGCACTCAGCAAAGGAGCGCCTATTTTCGTGACGGAATGGGGAACAAGCGATGCGTCTGGAAATGGCGGTGTATTCCTTGGCCAGTCGCGGGAATGGCTGAATTATCTCGACAGCAAGAACATCAGCTGGGTGAACTGGAATCTTTCTGATAAGCAGGAATCATCCTCGGCTTTAAAGCCGGGAGCATCTAAAACAGGCGGCTGGCCGCTTACAGATTTAACTGCTTCAGGAACATTCGTTAGAGAAAACATTCGCGGCTACAAAGATTCAACGAAAGAACGCCCTGAAACGCCAGCACAAGATAACCCCACACAGGAAAAAGGTATTTCTGTACAATACAAAGCAGGGGATGGGCGTGTGAACAGCAATCAAATCCGCCCGCAGCTTCACATAAAAAATAACGGCGATGCGACGGTGGATTTAAAAGATGTCACTGCCCGTTACTGGTATAACGTGAAAAACAAAGGCCAAAACTTTGACTTTGACTGTGACTACGCGCAGATTGGATGCGGCAATCTGACCCACAAATTTGTGACGCTGCATAAACCTAAGCAAGGTGCAGATACCTATCTGGAACTGGGGTTTAAAACAGGAACGCTGTCACCGGGAGCAAGCACAGGGAATATTCAGCTTCGTCTTCACAATGATGACTGGAGCAATTATGCACAAAGCGGCGATTATTCCTTTTTCCAATCAAATACGTTTAAAACAACGAAAAAAATCACATTATATCATCAAGGAAAACTGATTTGGGGAACAGAACCCAATTAGTTAAGCTTTAGGCGGACATCAGCAACGATGTCCGCTTTTATCATCTTAACAGCAATACAAGGAGGTTTACGTGGCGGATGAAACTCTGAAACAGTATATGGGCCTGTACAAATGTTGTTAGCAATCTCAAGAAAGCCCAGGAGTAGATATGATTCACTGAACAGATGTTCAATTTAAATCTAATAATGAAGAGGGCCTAGTCAAAGGCGCTCTTCATTATTAGATAAGACATAATCATTACACAAGATTTATGTCATGGTTCTATATTCATATTTTCATTGTAATAAATTGAAAATATGAATATAATAGGTAGTGATCGCAATACTAACATTGGAGGTTTTATGTGGAAGTTTAAAGAATTAATAAGAGATAAGACATTTAGAAGGTGGGCTCTGAGTATAATTCTGACTATTCCAACTAGTGTGAGTACATTCATTTCATTTCTAGACTTGGATGCTCGTTGTAGATTAATTATTTTACTTATATTAGTAGGGTTGTCGCTAGTCATAATAATTGTTCAATTCATTAGACTACTTTTTATGAATAATATCACTCTTAATCTCAATGGTTCCGAAGTTGAAATTAAAAAAGGTGATATTTTTGAAGTGCCAAGAAATAATTATAAAGTCATTGCATTTAATGAGTATTTTGACACTCAAGTAGATGACGTAATAATCGCCCGCGAAACATTAAATGGTCAATATATAAAGCGTTATTATTCACATCAAGATATCACTGAGTTGGATCAGAAAATTAAAGATGACGTAAAACTTAAAATTGAAGAAAAAAATGTTGAAAGACCTTTTGGAGGAAAAACAACACGTTACAGCTTGGGATCAGTCTTTAAAGATATGGATTTTTTTCTAGTTGCTTTTTCGAAGTTTGATAGGGAAAATCGTGCCCAATTAAAACTAAATGAATATGCAAGCTGCATGCTTAATGTATGGAATGAAATCAATACATTACATGCAAGCAAAGAAGTGTTTATCCCCTTATTAGGTTCTGGAATAACAAGACATGTGGATTCTGATGTTGGAGTCAATGAACTATTACATATAATGTTGTGGACATTTCAGATCAGTAAAGTAAAGTTTAGAGAACCAGCCAAAGTTACAATTCTTTTGTACAAAAATGATCACAAGAAGATCAATTTTTATAAGTTAAAGGAGTTTGAGAAGAATGGGTTATAGGAATGGAAATTATGCTGCTTTCTATGTCAGTGAACCGTTTAGTGAAAGTAGTTTAGGGGCTAATGCAACCAAGGATTTTGTGTCGTATAACATGTTAAGAGCATGGAAAGGAAAAGATAATAACTACCCATTTAATGACTCCCACGATAAAACATACAATGTACGGGACGGTAGTGATTGGGAGAAAACATTAAAGCCAAGATTAAGAAAAAGATTAGATCAATCAAAAAATATAATCTTTTTTTTAAGTAAGCATACTGAAAACAGCAAAGCTTTGCGAGAAGAAATTGATTACGGTATTAATGTGAAGGGGCTACCAGTTATCGTTGTATACCCTGAACTTTCCGAAAAGAGTGACATCATCGACTGCACTACAAAGGTTTTCAGATCAGAAGTGGTGAATTTATGGAGTCGAGTCCCTGTTTTTAAAGACTCTATGCTAAAGGTACCAACTATTCATATTCCTTATAAAAAAGACCAAATTAAAAAAGCTTTAGAGAACAAAGATTTTATGATTAATTCAAAGATTTCTGCAGGTTCGGTTTATTTTTATCCATGTTAATCTATTATGGGTGAATATAATTTAAAGAGAAAGAATAGATTTTCAGTTTCGTCCTCATGGTAGCTCATTAATTCAAAAACCTCTATGACCAATTTAATTTATTGAGGAGGTAGAGGTTTTGGTATTAAAATGATGAAGATAGATTATTGGATATGAATTTCATTTTATCTAGTTTACATAATATATATTCTAGGAAGTTAAATCTTTAATGGAAATTCTGTCTCGTTATCTTAAGTATACTTAGTTGGTGAGACAGAATTAAAAAAATAGGATGTATTACGATTTGTATTTATTTCTTACTGCTTTACATAGCATCGATCTTTATAAATTGTTTCACACTTTACTTCTTCCACATCAACTTTGCCATCGGATAATCTTGTGTAAACATAAACCCATTTTTCATTTCCGTTTTTAATAAACATGTCGAATTTAAAAGCGTCAGTATATTTGTCCATGACCCAGATCAATCCCGGAAGAGTTTCTGCTTTTGCTGGCGACACAGAAACTAATAATGCTCCAGCAATTACAGCCGCACCGGCTATTTTTTTAATTTTACTTTTTAACATTAATATTGCCCCCTTATGATTTATTGCCTGCTGCTTTCTCACTTAGCAGGTAATCTGATTTTACCATCTTGTACAAAGGGAATTTGTCATATTTTGTAGATAGGATACTTATTTTCACTAAAAATACATATATTGTCATGAATTTTATCCGATCCCCACATACAACAAGCTGATTTCTTTCTCACTGACACCTATACGCAGCGCATATGCCGTTGTGAAGCCAAACATTTTCGTAAAAATCATGTCATGGGCTAAAATGGATAAAAACGAGATTTTCAGCAAGGACATATGCCCGGCTGCCTTCACCATACCGCTCAATGTAACAGGTATCTTTGCGGTCGTTTTCATTTCGCGAATCATGAAAGACAGGCAAAGACTGGCAAGACCGAGGCTGCGTCCCATCCTCATTCACTGACAACATAACCGCTCATGCCCATCCCTGACAGCTGAGCTAACACGAGAATAAATGAGATCCAGCGCATGACTCCTTTCGTGTCATCTGCCGCAAAAAAGCTCGCAAATAAAATGGTGAATATAACCCATGTAGATGAGAAAAAGCCGCCTGATGAACAGACGGCTCTGCAGCTTGTTATTTGCTTCGGTTACCTGCGGAAGCATGAGTGATCCGATAATGCACAGTTAAAAATTTCAGTCCGAACAGCCACATATGATGAACGGCCTTCAGGCTTGTTTCGCTCTGGGCTGAAATAAGAAATGTCTCTGCCAGCGGAAGATGACACGCCCCCCATTTCGTCTGCAGATAAATCCCTTCATCACCCGCTCCGCTTTTTCGCCGTCTGCTTGTCAAAACAAGATTCTGCTTACGCGCATAAGGTTTTAAAATGCCCGTCATTTGGCCGTACGGCAGCGGGAGAGATATATTCATGTATCCTTCCCCTTTTGCCCTGTACGCTGAATACAGCGCAGTAAAAACGGTTTCCTGCTTTTCATTTGTTCTGATCCACGCACGGACATTTTTTCTGCCGTCTTTGTCAGAGTCAACGCCTATGATATCACTGTGCATAATATACCAATCCGGATTCATGGACAGGTGAATCTGCCCCGCTCTTCTGCTGAACGGCTCGTACACGCGCGCGAACGGACGAAACCATCTGCTCCACGTCACTTTTGCCATGATGTCATAATCAATTGTCTCTTCATAAAAGGAAATAACGGCCGGCGCCAGTTTTTCAATTGAAAAGTCTTCAGAATGCAGTTCTCTCATCTGATTCAGAAGGCCGGTATAATGGATGTCATTTGCTGCATGAATATCAGTCAAAAATTCTTTGCCTATCGTTCTCTTCCCGTAAATACGGCTGAACGTTCTATCACTGCCCTCATCAAACGGTCTCGGATTTTCCAACCTCCACCCCGCCAAAGCCGGCAGGATAACGCCGAATGCATTGACGGCCCCGTGAATCCAAATCATCTGGCTGATCGTGAGCGTTGCCTCCTCGCGGTAGACACCGTACGAATATATCAAAGAAAAAGCAATTGTGATCATTAACACAGCCGAAGAACTCCTGATCAAGATCCTGCCTGTTTTCGTAACAAACGGCGCCTTAAAGACGAGATATGCATTTACATACAGACCCGCCAGATACAGAGCGACAGCAATCACATCAAGTGTCTTTGAAAATGTAATCCCCAAGGCAATAAGGATCGGCGAAATCAAAATAATGACCGTGCTCCACCGGTAAAGTTCGCGTTTCTCCCGTATGATCCTGCCGAGCAATCCGTTAAAGATCGGAATGAGAAAAGCGGAATAGTGAAAGTGCACCGCCGTCAGCAGAACGATAAGCGGGCCGAAATTCATGACGGGAATCTCAAGGACATATGCGAAGAACCAGAATCCGCCCCCGGCCAAATAAATGAAACCCGCCATAACAGACATCTCTTCTGTTCTGTGAATATTTGTTTTCATCAGCCGCCGGACAGCATACAGTGCCAGCCCAAACGTATAAATGAGCCACACAACGGCAAAAAAACTGAAGTCTGTGACAAGCGCAAGCACCGCACATAAAGCGGCAACAGGATAACTCCGTAACAACACATTCTCTAAGGTCTTTGACGGCCGAAAAGCAAAATCGAATACAGCAGGAACGAAAAAAAGTACGGAAAATAAAACAAACGTCTCAGCAGCTGATATATGCGGAGCTTCAGCCGCCGCAAATCCCAAAAAGCAAATCACGCTTACCATGAGATGACGCTTCAGCATGTTTCTCCCTCTGTTTCCCGGAAAGTCCCCCGGTAAGAGAAAAGCGTGCCGAGTATCCGATTTTTCACATGAACCTTTATGCTGAAGCTATTCATTTCCTCATCATAAGCCTCATAAACGGTTGAACTGCCGCACAGCCATGCCGGAAGCGGGATTTTCTTTCCGCCTATCAGGAGCCACTGCCTTCCGGATGTAATAACAAGCCCTCCTTCTGAAGACGCTTCTAAATGCAGTTCAGACAGTAGGATGCGGGGTTTGCCGAAGTAATCAAGAATTCTGTTTTCCCGCTCATCATATTCCATGACCGCATCAAAAAAACGCGTTTTGCCTTTAAAGAAAAAGGTACGATTCCATTCCACGCCATTTTGCCTGTTTTTGTTTTCGATAGTGAAAGGGATATCGTTTCCCCTCTCTGAGAAAAAACATCTGAAAAAAACACCTGTCTTTAAAAGCATTCTGACAAGAAAAGAACCTCCCTTTATTTCTGACATAACGCCTTCTCCGCAAAACGTGCGTGATCCGTCAAATCTGTACCGTTTCTGCAGCATCGGGTGCAGTGATTGATAATGAGTAATCGTTTTTTCATACATTGAATCCGTCATTTCACTTCTCTCTTTCGCTTTGTATGCCAGGCGCTCGGCAGCTTGAGCTTAAGAATCATGCCGGCTATCGTAAGCACTCCTAATGAGATCACGAATCCGCCGCCGGAATATAGCAGTGCCGTTACACAAAAGAAGACTGACTGCCCGGTGTGAATCAGCCACTTTCTCCGCATGGGAAGCAGCCATAATACCCCTAACCCTGTCTCCAGCGCTCCCCTCACGATCTCTGCATCGGCACAGCCATCATGAAAGCCTTGAAAAAACCAATACATACTGAATACGAGACACATACAGACATAGACAAACCCGAAACGGACTGATATCTTCGGATGTCTGTTTTGTTCTATCCAAAGCCGCAACGCATCAAAGCTCCATGCGGTAGCCCAGCTTAGCAGAGGACGAAATAAAAACCGGTCTATCCAACTTCCCGGCAGACCGCGGGCCGTTTCATATTGATATTGAGTCAAAAATGCGGTTTGTCCGTTATCCCGCTCTATATACTTCCAGTAGCCCCTGCCTTCTTTTATAAGTGACAGCGGATGATCAGAGGCAAAAGCGAGCGAAGACACTCTTTCTGACGAGCGAGGCCTTATGTCACCTATTGATTCGCCCGTGCCGCATACCTTCAGCCCAAAACCGATTCGTGTTTCATATAGAAATCTCTGCGGTTCATCTGGCAGCCTATGAAGATATGTAATGTCAGAAAAACGCAGATCCCATTCCTTATGAAGATGCGGGGTTTGCGTATATTCCCAAAGCGTTTCTATATCAGATGCAATATAGATTTCGACATATATCGGCTTCTGTTTCATGCCCCCTCCTCTTCCCTTCTTTTGTAAACAATTCCTATATTATCATAGGAACAGATCAAGCGGCAGAACGAAAAGGCCATCCCGTTATCGGCAGGACAGCCTCAGTGACTTTGATGACTTATGAATAAGGTATCGTGTCTTTTTTATCTTCAGAAGCGGTTTGAATGATAATCGGACGCACGAAACGGATTACCGCAGCCGAGGCCAAAACGGCTAATCCGCCTGCAAGCAAAAACGCCCCCGAGAATGATCCGCTTTTGTCCGCGATAAAGCCGGTTAAAGCAGGCCCGATAATACCGGCCGTGTTTGCAAGAAAATGCATAAAGCCGCCGACTGACCCGACATTCCTTTGATCAACCACATCATGAATGACCGCCCAATAGATAGAGCCCGTTATATATAAAAAGAAGACTGATAAAGCAACGAGAATAACGGCACTTACGGTAGTGGTAACAAGTCCGGCAAATCCGATCAGTACAGCGGAAGCGAACAGACAAGTGACAAGAATGACTTTCCGTGAGAACAAAACCCCTTTTCCGGCGGTTTTTTTGAATACATAATCAGAAATCATTCCGCCTGCCGCCAAACCGATAAATCCAAGAATCCAGGGAATAACAGTCACCACGCTCATAAATTCAACACTTAAACCGCGTTCTTTCACCAGATAGCTCGGAAACCATGTTAAGAAGAAAAATAAAATGTAGTTGTAGGCGAAAAAGGCAAAAGCCGTGAAGAGAACCGTTTTTTGTTTCAAATAAAAGGTCATCGGGATATGCTGCTCATGCGATTGAATCGCTGCTTTCATTGCCGGGGCGTCTTCCGTCGGCGCCGGCCGTTCTTTGACAAATTTAAACCAGATGAGCGCCCAGACTAAACCGATGATCATGATCAGGACAAAGGAAACTTTCCAGCTGAACGCCACAGCAATCATCCCGACAATCGGGCCGGAGATCGCTCCGCCGAGCGGCGTTCCGCTGTTTGTCAGGCCGATGACCGTGGCGCGCTGAGACGGAGGAAACCAATTGTTGACCATTTTGCTTATGGCAGCCGACAGCGGCCCCTCCCCCATACCGAATAAAACACGGATAATCAAAAGACTTACAAATCCGAAAGCAAGCGCAACCGCTCCGCTGAAAAGAGACCAAACGATCATCGCCGTACACAATGTCAATTTAGCCCCGTACCGGTCAGATGCAACACCGCCGAGAAAGTTAAACACAGCGTATCCGACAGAGAAACTGCTGAAAATCAGCCCCATTTGGGTTGCCGACAATGTGAGATCCTGCTGTATGAACGGCGCTGCAATAGACAGCGCTGAGCGGTCTAAATAGTTAATCACCCCGGCTGAAAATAAAAGAAGAATAATAGGGAATCTATCCTTTGAGAACATAAAATCCCTCCCTCTTATTTCATAATATTCAGATATTAAAATTGCCGGAGTAAACCGGTTTATGCAATGAAAAGGGAATCTATCCTTTGAGAACATAAAATCCCTCCCTCTTATTTCATAATATTCAGATATTAAAATTGCCGGAGTAAACCGGTTTATGCAATGAAACCGGTTATCCGGATTGCCTTGCGAGCAGCGCCGGTTTATAGCGGTGAATCCGTTTTTCACCGCCATCTTTTTCTTGTATCTGGCGAAGAAGAAGGCTTCCCGCTTTTCGCGCCATTTCTGCCGCAGGCTGAACGATCGTCGTAATCGGAGGAGTAAAAAAACCCGCAAAAGGAACTTCATCAATTCCGATGACGGCTGCCTTATCCGGAATTGTCATATCATGCTCCTTCATATACTTCAGCACCTCAACAAGAACGATATCGTTTGCCGCCAATATCGCTTTCGGAGGCTCTTCAAGTGAGAACAGCTCTGACAAAACATTGGAAATATCAGCCGCATCGGCTGTTTTGATATATTCGTTCCGCACTATCATTCCGTGGCGGTCAAGCGCCTTCTTATACCCTTCAATCCTTTCTACCCTCGGACTGATTTCCCGAATAATGGACGTCGTAATAATCGCGATTCTCTTTATGCCGCTTTCGATAAACCGGTCAACGGCAAGACCGGCTGCATGATGATTATCAAGCATCACTGTCGGAATCCCGAGTTCTTCAATGGTTCTGTCCATAAACACGACCGGAAACGTATCGCGTTTCATCTTTTCATATAAAGAGAGATTTTCGCCCGTCGGAAAAATAATAATTCCGTCCACCTGCTTGGCCCGCAGCATTTCAATATATTTCTTTTCTTTTTCCGGTTCATCATCCGCATTGCAGACAATAATATGAAATCCTTGTTCATGAAAATAGTCTTCCACCGCCCTGATGACCTGAGTGGAAAAGGTGTGAAGAATATTAGCCACCACCACACCTACTGTAAATGTTGATTTCTGTTTTAAGCTGCGGGCGACGAAATTCGGCTGATAGTTCAGCTCTTGAATGGCCGCTTCTATTTTTTGTTTCGTTTTCTCGCTCATATAGTCATAGCGCTGATTTAAAAATTGAGATACGGTGCTTTTAGATACGTTTGCATATTTCGCCACATCAGAAATTGTAATGGTTTTCATAGACTCATCCCCGTCTGTCTTCATTTTTCACTAGTATAAGTCAGAAGTAAATAGTTTACAATCTGACAGGGACATGGATTCTGTCACACTCCGGAATAAGCCATAAAACCTCCGTCGACGGGAACGGTGACCCCTGTGACAAAGCCTGAGCATGAATCATCCGAAAGCCACAGGAGCGTTCCCAGAAGGTCTTCCGGTTTCCCGAAACGTTTCATCGGTGTATGTGCCATAATCTTATTGGATCGGTCTGTCAGACTTCCATCTTCCTGTAATAACAACTCACGGTTTTGCGCTGTCAAAAAGAAACCCGGAGCGATGGCATTCACCCGCATCCCTTTTTTTGCGAAATGAACAGCCATCCACATCGTAAAATTCTGAATCGCCGCCTTGGCCGCGCTGTAGGCAGGCACCTTTGTCATCGGTGTATACGCACTCATAGAAGAAATATTAATAATCGCGGGACATTCCGCCTTCAAAAGGTCTTTTCCAAACACTTGCGATGCCAGAAATGCACCGGTAAAGTTGGTTGAAAAAACGCTGGAAAACCCCGTTTCGTCCATATCAAAAAATGATGTGCCCTGCTCATCCTCTTCATACGTCTCACTGGCAGTGATCGCATCAGGGTGATTTCCCCCGGCTCCGTTAATTAAAAGATTGACAGAACCGAACCGGCTGATAATCTCGTCTTTTGCCTTTTCGAGCGAATCACGGGCTGAAACATCAGCCGGTACAGAAACCGCGGTTCCTCCAGCGTCAGCAATCTCGCCCGCCGCACGCTCTGCTTTATCAGCATTCCGGCTGACGATCGCAATTTTCATCCCCTGCCGTGAAAGCTCCTTTGCCATTGCTGAACAGAGAACACCGCTCCCGCCTGTTATGACAGCGGTTCTTCCTGATAAACGTTCATGAATCGGTCTCATCTCTTCACCCCTTTCTCATGAGACGAGAACGCATCCCACAGTCCGTTCAAGTACATAATTCCTAAGGCACGATCATATAAACCATAACCCGGCCGCATTGTTCGCCCCAGATATGACGGCCGTGATCAGGCCGTACATATCCTTTATAGTCTTGGCCGTGCAATTCTTTTACCACACCGGTAATATCAATGGACCCATCACTGGTAAGATGCGAAGTTTCCGTAAAATCACCGTTATCGCAGATTTTCACATTTCGTATATGGGCAAACGGCGCAGCTCCCGCATAGTGTTTGGCGATCTTCACCATATCATTGGCGGGATCCGCTCCCATCGAACCCGTGCATAACGTAATACAATTGGCGGGTGAATCTGAAATCTCTCGCAGCTTTTCGTAGCTTTTCTCACCGGTGATAATACGGGGCAGGCCAAAAATTGACCAGGGCGGATCATCCGGATGAATGGCCATTTGAATGCCGTGTTCCTCCGCTACAGGAAGAATTTCATGTAAAAAGAACTCAAGATTGGCCCAAAGCTGTTTTTCATCAACCGTTTGATAGGCCTCAAACAGTTCCTTGATCCGGGCCATTTTCTCCGGCTCCCACCCGGGAAGCGTCAAATCAGAAGATTCTTCAACCGTGCGGATCAGTTCCTCCGGAGATAGACTTTCCACTTTCGCTTTTTCAAAAAACAGTGCGGTTGACCCATCCTCCAGCGCGCGGAACATATCGGTACGCGTCCAGTCAAATATCGGCATGAAATTGTAACAGATGACTTTCACACCGAATTCGGACAGATTGCGAATGGTCTGTTTATAGTGCTCAATATATTGTCCGCGTTCTTCATGACCGAGTTTAATGGCTTCATGAACATTCACGCTTTCCACGACCTCTGCATGAAACCCATAGGATTGAATGAATCTGACTTCCGCTTCAATGTCCTCCTTTTCCCATACTTCGCCCGCGGGCTTCTGGTGAAGAGCCCAGACGATGCCTTTGACCCCGGGAATTTGTCTGACATGTTCAAGAGTCACCGTATCATTACCTTGGCCATACCAGCGAAACGTGATATTCATGTTACACCCCCGTATATTCGTGTTTTCGGCAGACGTATTCTTTGCTGAGGGATACGGCAGCTTCATAGCCGCCCTTTTGATATGCTTTTGTCAAGTCGCTTCCCACACCCACCGCGACCGCTCCGGCAGAGAGCCAGTCATTCATGCTGTTTAATGAGATACCCCCGGTCGGCATAATGCGGACATTCGGCAGAGGACCGTTGACCGACTTGATAAATGAAGGGTCAAACGAATTAGCGGGGAACAGCTTTACCACATCACATCCGGCTTCGAGCGCCAAAGCCATATCAGACACGCTCATGCATCCCGGAAGATACGGTACGCTGTACTGGTTGCATAGAGATGCTATCTCTTTTACAAAATGAGAGCTGACGATAAATGAGGCGCCTGATAAAATGGCGTGTCTCGCCGTTTCTGTATCCATTACAGAGCCGGCTCCAAGAAGAATATCTTGATGCCGGAGTTCCTTAAAGACATCTTCCACTTCAGGAGTTGTGTATGTAAGCTCAATGGCGCTGATACCTCCTGAAATGGCCGCTCTTGAAACTTCAAGCGCCTCTTGGCTGTTTTGTCCCCTTATGACAGCCACCACTTGTGCATGCAGAAGTTTTTCGTAAATAACGTACTTAGGCAGCATTCTCGCTCCTCCTTTAATCAAACGTAATGATTGCTTTTCCCACCTTGCCCGGGTGCTGTTCGATCAACTGAAATGCTTGATGGACGTCATCTGCTGAAAATGTATGTGTAATAAGACCGCCGTGCGTTAACAGGCCTTTATTCAGTAAGTCTGTAATGTACGGAAACTGATTCGTCTGCAATCTTGAACCGGTTATCGTGACTTCCTTTTTTGTGATCGGAAGCTGAGAAATGCCGGCAGTCCTCTCATCAAAACCAAGCACAACCACATGACCGGCCGGAGACACCGCGTCAATAGACGTTTCAAACGTTGAGGGGAGACAGACGGCATCAATGACGGCATTGGCGCCTTCATTTTTTGTCCATTCGTTCACCCGCAAAACGGGATCTTCTTTTTGCGCGTTGACGGTAACGTCCGCACCGTTTTTTTCAGCGAATGCCAAGCGTTCATCATTCAAGTCGGTTATCATGACGGAAGCGCCTTTGAGCTTTGCCATTTTTAATATGCAGATTCCGATCGGCCCCGCCCCCTGAATCAAAACGGTATCTTCCTTCTCGACTCCGCCTCTCCAAACGGCCTGGGCGCCGATCGTATATGGTTCTGCCATGACCGCTTCCTCCCAGGGCAGATCGGGCGAAACGGCATGCAGCTGCTTTTCCGGAAGCACGATATATTCCCGCATCCCGCCATCTTCATGAACGCCGAACACCGAAAGCGCTTTGCAGACGTTCGGACGTCCTTTCCGGCAGGCATAGCATGTTCCGCAATAAGATATCGGTTCAATCACTACCCGGTCACCCGGCTTGAAACGCCGGACAAGAGAACCGGTCTTTGCGACTTCCCCTGTGACTTCATGACCGATTACTCTCGGCAGGGACGCTAACGGATTTGTCCCATGATAAATATGCAAATCTGATCCGCAAATTCCGACCCGCTTCACCTTGACAAGAACATCATCCGCGTGGACAACAGACGGTTTCTCACATTCCGTCACCACCAGATCAAATGCTTTCCGTACTAGAACCGCTTTCATTTTCTCACCCGCTTTTTAAGTTGTGCTTGCTAACGTTCAATCACAGTCTCTTTGTTTACAAATGACAGAACCTCTTCTAGATAGGGAAGCCCTTCATTGTCACCGGAAACTGTGGTGACGAGCGCACCGACCGCATTGGCAAACTCCAGACGTTTTTCCGGTTCAAAACCATGCAGATAACTGTACAGGTAACCGGCATTAAAGCCGTCACCCGCTCCTACCGTGTCAACAGGCGCAACCGGGAAAGCCTCTTTGTGAACCCACTTATGATCATGATACAGCGCAGAACCTGCTTCACCGTCTTTTATGACAAGCTGACTGATTGAATAGGTCTCTGCAAACCGGGCTAATGCCTCATTTTCCCCTAGACCTGTCAGCTGTTTCATTTCGTCCCGGCCCGCCAGAAGAATATCAGTATGCGGAAAGATTTGATGAAATGCCGCACGCGCCTCCTCAATCGTCCACAGCTTCAGCCTGATATTCGGATCAAAAGATACGGGAATCCCCCTTGCTTTGGCGATGGAAAGCACCCTTTCAGCAATTTCAAGGTTTTTCTTATCAAGCGCGAGGAACACGCCGGTAAGATGAACGATGTGAATGCCGGCAAACATATTCTCTGTTATATCTTCCGGTGCAAGAGTCAGAATTGGTGAATTGAAACGGTAATAAAACGTCTTGCCTGAACCGTCATTTCTGATCTCTTTGACATTTAAAGATGTAGGAAAGCCTTCAACATAGGAGACGTCAGTCACATCAATTCCTTCTCCTTTGGCAAACTGATAAATCACTCTGCCGAACTCATCCTTCCCCAGCCTGCTGACCCACTTTGAGTGCAGATTCAATCTGGCGCATGCAATCGCAAAATTCAGTTCAGCTCCTCCTGCTTTTCGTTCAAAATGGGTAACAAAACGCAAAGGCCCTGTGCTTGCGGGATTTAAGGTGATCATCGCATCACCGATCGTAAAAATGCCATAATCAGAAGCCACATTAATACTCCTTTCCTTTAAGACTAAATCGGTTTGGTAAACCGGTTTAGTTAAACTTTATATGAAAGCCCTTACACACACAAGAGAAAAATACAACAAATTCAAAAAAATCTGTTTTCGGCAAAAATAACCCGGTTTTTCACATAAAAAAACCCCTCACAACAAAATGTAAGGGGTTTTTTGAAAATTGTATGCATGTTTCCTTAGTTAGCAGTCTTACGTTCGGGGCTTGTACCTTCTTCTTCCGCCCATGTTTCAATATGCTTGAGCTCCGGCGTATTCTCGGCCTTGAATACAGGATCAAGACCTTTTTTGCGCTGAGCGGCATAATCCTTATAGATCTTGTAGGCTACATTACTCAGCAATAAGATTGCCACTAAGTTAATGAGAGCCAAGAGTCCCATAAACAAGTTTGCCATGTCCCAGACGATCTGGAAGTCAGCCAAACATCCGTATACCACCATCACTACGACGAATACGCGGTAAATATTAAGCCATGTTTTGCTTGTTTTAATAAATTCAATATTCGTTTCACCATAGTAATAGTTGCCGACGACAGAACTGAATGCGAATAAAAACATCGCAATCGCAATAAATGTCGGCGCCCATCCGCCGAGGTGGTGCTGCAGTGCGGCTTGCGTCACTTGAATGCCGTCTCCTTTAGGCGTAAAGCTGTACAATAAAATGATAAAGGCAGTCGATGTACAAACGATAAATGTATCAAAAAATACGCCGAGCGTCTGAATTAATCCCTGCTTAGCCGGATGCGACACATGTGCAGCCGCTGCGGCATTCGGCGCGCTTCCCATACCCGCTTCGTTTGAAAACAGGCCGCGCTGCGCACCGATAATAATGATGCTTCCTAAGCTTCCGCCGACGATCTGTTCAAGACCGAACGCATTTTTCACAATCGTAACAAACAGCTCAGGTACCGCTGTAATATTTACAATCACGACATACAGCGCGATCAGAATATACATACCCGCCATGACCGGAACGATTAATTGCGAGACGGAAACAACACGTTTCAGACCGCCGAATATAATGAAAGCCGTTAATACAGCTAAAATGATTGCGATAACTGTTTTATTCACATGGAATGCTTCGTCAAACGCGACAGAAATCGTATTTGACTGCACGGCGTTAAAGATAAGTCCGAAAGAAACGGTAATCAATACGGCGAATAAAATACCGAGCCAGCGGGCGCCCAGTCCCTTTGCCATGTAATATGCCGGACCGCCGCGGAATTCGTCACCGGAACGCACTTTATACAGCTGCGCCAAGGTGCTTTCCACAAAGCTGGAAGCCATACCGACAATCGCTACGATCCACATCCAAAATACTGCGCCGGGACCGCCTGTTGCAATCGCCAGCGCGACGCCGGTCAAGTTTCCGGTTCCGACACGAGAAGCGGCTGAGATAAAGAATGCCTGCATTGAAGACACTCCTTTATTTCCTTGCGGCTTCTCCCCGACGATTCTAAACATTTCTATAAAGTATTGGAATTGAATAAAGCGAAAACGGAACGTAAAGTACAAACCGATCCCGACTAAAATATAAACAAGATACTTCCAAATAAAATCATTTGGAACATTTATGATTTCACTGATGAAAGCCTCCATGTTTAACCTCCCTTTTACGTATCTTTTACTGTCATTTTTGCTGCATATGTTAGATCTTTTAACACAACGAGTATTATTATATCACAACGACCGTGGTTGAGAAGTTTTTTTAAGAAAATGTTTCGGTTTCTTCATCACGTCTTTTGCTGTCATGCCCCGTTTTTTATCTTACAGCCCGAAAAATGTTGTCACGTCATAAGGAATGCGTGCATATCATAACAAATAGGTCTTTAAGATAAAAGAGATGAAAAGATGGATGGAATGGTATATACTTAACCAGGATAATAATTTTTTAAATTTAATAAATATGTTTACTTTACATTTAAATTAGGGTATTATAATAAAAATATTCAGACTTATGAAGGGGGGGAGAACATTTGAAAAAAATCTTGTTTTTAAAAGCTTCTATTTTATTTTTAGCGATTGCAAGCTTTCATTTGCTCTCCATTCCCCATGCGTTTGATACTGCTCATCATTTTAAAGCGGTAGCCGACCAGCAGGAAATGCACGAAATGAAGGCCGGCCAAAATGCTGATGATGAGAAAAAATCGCTGACGGGCTCATATATCTTGACGGCGCTTTTTGCCGCTTCTGTCTCACTGATCGTGATATCAGACAGGAGACGCCCCGCTTCCCGGAGAAGACAGCGAAAGAAAAGCTTTTTAATCGCTAAATTTTATCAGTCCTCGTATTTCGATGAGCTTCATGTTCAACATCGCCTATCTATGTAACATAAAATGAGGAGGTTGTTAAACATGTTGTTTATCTTACGAATGGTGATTTTAGGGTTGTTTTCATTCACTGCATTGAATTTATTTGTATGGCAGGGAATCGAAGTCATTCACGCTATCACTGACTTATTCGGCAGCCACGAAAGCTAAATAGTAAAACCTCCGCTCAATGAGCGGAGGTTTTTTTTATTTTATTTTTACTCTTAAACTTAAACATCAGACGCGGGGATACGCCATACATCTGTTACCGGCCCTGTCTCAGCTTCATCGGTAAAGAAGGAACCGTTGCTGTATCGGTCATTCGCCCGCAAGGACTTCACGGCGATTTCGATTCTCTCGCCTTTTTCTGTTTCCGCAGCGATCATGTCGGCCAAAGCGCATGCGAATACGCCGACTGTGCGATGCGGGTTCTTTTTAAGCTCACGCAGCATGATGACGCCGCGCTTCGCTCTGGATGTTTTTTCGAATTCAGATAGGTTCATCCGCTTGATTGCTCCCCGCTGTGTGACGAGGACAAGCGAATCTGTTTCATGCAGGATTTGTCCTGATACGACGGTATCACCGTCTTTTAAATTTATACCCTTTACGCCGGCCGCACGGGCACCGACTACATTTACTTCATCTTCACCGAACCATAAACCGTACCCGAGGCGGGTGGCGATAAACAGCTGGCTGCCGCCGTCTGTGACATGAACATCAATCAGCTCGTCGTCCCCTTTAAGGTTAAGGGCAACAAGCGCTTTCGAGTAACGCTGCGCTTTGTAATGCGTCATTTCAGTTCTTTTCACCATGCCGTTTTTCGTCATAAACAATAAATATGAAGATGGATCAAATTCTTTTACCGGTATAGCTTTCACGATGGTTTCATCACGGTCAATCGTGATGATGTTCGTTACGTGCTGCCCCATGTCTTTCCACCTGATATCGGGAAGCTGGTGAACCGGACAATAAACATAGCTTCCCTTATTGGTAAAGAGCAGGAGAACATCCGTTGTGTTCATTTCAAATTGGTGAATCAGCCTGTCAGTATCCTTCATACCGAAATCCTGGCCGTTAGAAGCGGCAAATGACCGCTGGCTTGTTCGTTTTACATAGCCGTCTTTTGTGACTGTCACATATACGTCCTCAGAGGCTACCATGACTTCAAGATTAATTTTAATTTCCTCAATCTTTTCTTCAATGACAGACCGTCTGCTGTCAGCATAGGTCTTTTTCAATTTTTTCAGGCTGCTTGTAATGACTTTTAACAGCTTTTTATCATGACTTAAAATGGCTTCGAGCTCCTGAATTTTCTTGCTGAGCTCTTCCGCTTCCTCTTTTAGCGCCGTAATATCCGTGTTTGTCAGACGATACAGCTGCAAGGATACGATCGCTTCGGCCTGCGGCTCCGTAAATGCGAATTTAGACATTAAGTTTTGTTTCGCATCTTTCTTGTCGCTGCTTGCCCGGATGACCGCTATGACCTCATCTAACACAGACAGTGCCTTCATCAGTCCTTCAACGATGTGATGCCGCTCTTTTGCTTTTTGCAATTCAAAGACGGAGCGGTTTGTCACTACTTCCTTCTGGTGGGAAATATACGCATCCAGGATGGCTGTAAGACTCATCAGCATCGGCCGGCGGTTATGTATGGCGACCATATTAAAGTTATATGTTGTCTGCAGATCAGTGTTTTTATATAAGAAATTCAGGATGCCTTTTGCATCGGCTTCTTTCTTTAACTCAACGACCACCCGAAGCCCCGTGCGGTCAGTTTCATCCCGGACTTCAGAAATGCCTTCGACTTTTTTGTCTATGCGGTATTCGTCCATTTTCTTTACGAGATTGGCTTTGTTTACTTCAAACGGAATTTCTGTAATGACGATCTGCTCCCGTCCGCCTCTTACGGATTCCACTTCAGCCTTGCCGCGGATAATAATTTTGCCTTTCCCGGTTTCATAAGCCTTCCGAATGCCGTCGACTCCTTGAATAATGCCTCCTGTCGGAAAGTCAGGCCCTTTAATCACCTGCATCAAGTCATCGACGGTGCAATCCGGAGATTCAATCCGTTTAATGACGGCATCAATGACCTCACCCAGATGATGAGGGGGAATATCAGTCGCATAGCCCGCTGAAATCCCGGTTGATCCGTTGACAAGCAAGTTAGGGAACATGGCGGGCAAAACAACCGGTTCTTTACTAGTGTCATCAAAGTTCGGAACGAATTCAACCGTATTTTTATCAATATCACGCAAAAGCTCTGACGCGATAGAAGATAATCTCGCTTCCGTATAACGCATGGCAGCCGGCGGATCACCGTCAATGCTTCCATTGTTGCCGTGCATCTCAATCAGCACATTCCGCACTTTCCAATCCTGGCTCATCCGCACCATCGCTTCATAAACGGAGCTGTCACCGTGCGGATGATAATTACCGATAACGTTTCCGACCGTTTTCGCCGCTTTACGGAAATTTTTATCGAATGTATTTCCGTCTGCGTGCATGGCGTATAAAATTCTCCGCTGCACCGGCTTTAAACCGTCACGAGCGTCGGGCAGCGCCCTGTCTTGAATAATGTATTTACTGTAGCGTCCGAAACGGTCGCCGATTACTTCTTCTAACGGTAAATCATGAAATAATTCTGGCTGTGCCACTATTAAACCTCCTCAGCGACCGACAAGTTTTCATTTTCTAAAATATTGCTTTCCTCATCTAATCCGAAGGCAACATTCTTTTCAATCCATTTTCTTCTCGGTTCTACTTTGTCTCCCATTAATGTCGTTACGCGGCGCTCTACCCGTGCCGCATCGTCGATCTTGACTCTGACGAGAGTTCGCGATTCGGGATTCATCGTCGTTTCCCAGAGCTGGTCTGCGTTCATTTCTCCCAGACCTTTATAGCGCTGGATGGTATACCCTTTGCCGACTTTCTTTAAAACGCCGTCCATTTCTTCGTCGGACCAGGCATATTCAATAATCTCTTTCTTACCGCTCCCTTTGCTCACTTTGTAAAGAGGCGGAAGGGCGATGAAGACTTTTCCGTGCTCGATTAAAGGTTTCATATAGCGGTAGAAAAACGTTAACAGCAAGACTTGAATGTGCGCGCCGTCGGTATCCGCGTCCGTCATGATGATGATCTTGTCATAGTTGATGTCGTCTATATCAAAATCTGCGCCGACACCGCCTCCGATCGCATGAATAATCGTATTGATTTCTTCATTTTTGAAGATGTCTGCAAGCTTTGCTTTCTCTGTGTTGATGACCTTTCCGCGAAGGGGCAGCACGGCTTGGAATTTCCGGTCTCTTCCCTGTTTTGCAGAACCTCCCGCAGAGTCTCCCTCCACAAGATACAATTCATTCTTCGCCGGATTTCTGGAACCGGCCGGTGTGAGTTTTCCGCTCAGCGTCGCTTCTGATTTTTTGCGTTTTTTGCCGCTTCTCGCTTCTTCTCTCGCTTTACGGGCCGCTTCACGGGCCTGGCTTGCTTTAATCGCTTTTTTGACAAGCAGGGTCGCCGTATCGCGGTTTTCTTCCAAGAAATAAGCAAGATTCTCGGAAATGACGGCATCCGCGGCTGATCTCGCCTCACTTGTGCCAAGCTTCCCTTTCGTCTGGCCTTCAAATTGCAGCAGTTCCTCCGGGATACGCACGGAAATAATTGCGGACAAACCTTCCCTGATATCGGCGCCTTCAAGGTTCTTGTCTTTCTCTTTTAAAAGGGCGACCTTTCGCGCATACTCGTTAAACGCTCTTGTCATTGCCGTTTTGGCTCCTGATTCGTGGGTGCCGCCGTCCTTTGTTCTGACGTTATTAACGAATGACAGCATATTTTCTGAATACCCGTCATTAAACTGAAACGCGAAATCGACTTCAATGTCGTGATGCTCGCCTTCAAAGGAAACCACTTCGCATAAAGCGTCTTTTTCCTCGTTTAAATAAGCGACAAATGCTTCAATTCCGTTCTCATAATAAAATACTTCTTTTACGCCGTTCCGTTCATCAATTAATTCTATTTTCAAACCTTTTAACAAGAAAGCTGATTCGCGCAGACGTTCTGACAGCGTGTCAAAATTATAAACCGTTGCGCTGAACATTGACGGATCAGGTTTAAAATGGGTAAGCGTTCCCGTTTTTTTGGTGGTTCCGATTTTTTCAAGTGAAGTCACGGGCTTGCCGCCGTTTTCAAACCGCTGTTTATAAACATATCCGTCACGCTCAATAGTAACTGTCAGCCACTCCGATAACGCGTTTACGACAGATGCGCCGACACCATGCAGACCGCCGCTTGTTTTATAGCCGCCCTGTCCGAATTTCCCCCCGGCATGCAGCACGGTGAAAATAACTTCCGGCGTCGGCTTTCCGAGCTTATGCATCCCGGTCGGCATTCCGCGTCCTCTGTCCTGTACGGAGATGCTGTTGTCCTTATGTATCGTTACGATAATATGATCTCCGTAGCCGGCAAGAACTTCATCGACGGAATTGTCGACGATCTCATATACCAGATGGTGCAGGCCTCGTGCGTCCGTCGAACCGATGTACATTCCCGGTCGTTTTCTGACGGCTTCCAGGCCTTCAAGCACCTGTATGGCATCTTCGTTGTAATCAAATTGCTGTTTTCTAGCCAAACGTACAAACCCCTTTCAAAAAACCTGCTCTTAATCATTCTCTTTTTTAAATGTTTTCATGTCTTTGTTTTTCAGTATGCGCAAGCTTCGGTCCAATTCTCCTCGGACTCACAATTATAACCAATATGCTTGATTTCGCAACATATTTAAGCGAATGGCTCGTTTTTTAGGCCGCAAGACATACATTCGAACGGCTTTTCATCTTTTTGGTGCCCTTTTCGGCGGATAAGAACATGAGTTCGCTTTCTATTATATAGCTTTATGCCGGCCATCGCAAACAGACTGTAAACCCCCGTATAAAGGGGTTTCTAAAAAAGCTGTTCATGCTTTATTGTATCTGTTTCATCATCATACGCAAAGAGTATTCTTTCAATAAAAAAGCAAAAACCCCTGATTTGCCAAGGATTTTTGCCTTTTTTGTTCCTATTTTATAACAGCGCGGGCGACTTTTATACATAAATCCATAACAGCCGTCCGTCCTTTGTCTGTAATCATGCGATACGCTTCTTCATTTGCAAGACCCTGCTGCGCCCAAAAAACGGGAGCGTCCGTCTGTAAAAATTCTTCAGCGACGCCGGGAAGCTGCTCAGAGCGTCTGAACACATTCACGATATCAATCGGTCCTTCCACGTCTTTTAATGAAGCGACGGCTTTAACGCCAAGCGCCTCATCAATCGTTGGATTGACGGGAATAATTTCATACCCTTCATCCTGCATCGCTTTGGAAACCATGTAAGAAGTCCGGTCGGGACGGTCTGACAGCCCGACGACTGCGATCCGTTTGCTCCGGTCCAGAATTTCTTTAATCTCTGATTTTGAAGGATTTTGCATCTTTACCATCTCCTTTTGATATATTGTACATGACCGCTTCGCCGGAATCAAAAAAAGCGCTTTGTCAGCTTAATTCTCAAAAAACTTGTCATCAGACGGTAACAACTCGTGTTAAAATAGAGTGAAGGGACATTGAAAAGGAGAAATGTAGATGTTGATTGCTTTATTGATTATTTTGGCCTATGTAATAGGCAGCATCCCGTCAGGTTTAATCGTAGGCAAACTTGCGAAAGGGATCGATATTAGAGAACACGGAAGCGGCAATTTGGGCGCCACAAATGCTTTTCGCACGCTTGGCGTTAAAGCGGGATCTGTTGTCATCGCAGCCGATATTTTAAAAGGCACCTTGGCCGCGGCGCTCCCATATTTACTGCACGTCCCCATTCATCCTCTTCTCGCAGGGGTGGCAGCAGTGATCGGCCATGTATTCCCCGTGTTCGCAAAGTTTAAAGGAGGCAAAGCCGTAGCCACATCAGGGGGCGTCCTGCTGTTTTATGCTCCGCTGTTATTCGTTACGATGGTTGCAGTATTTTTCGTATTTTTATTCCTTACGAAATTTGTTTCTCTGTCTTCAATGTTAACAGGGATTTATACGATTATTTACTGTCTGTTTGTAAAAGACCCTTATTTATTAATCGTAGTGACGCTCTTGACCGCGTTTGTTATCTACAGACACAGGGCAAACATCAAACGGATTATAAACAAAACAGAGCCGAAGATCAAATGGTTTTGATGAAACTTCAATTTTGACATCAAAATGCCATATGCGTTTATAATAGAGATAATTTCTTTATATGAGAAACAAAAAGGGAGTGTTCCGGATGAACATGAAAGTAACGAAAGGCGCGCTGGATTGGTACAAAGAAGAGCTCGATCTGGAAACAGGCGACCACGTCCGTTTCTTTGTCCGTTACGGGGGATGCAGCAACGTTCAGAAAGGCTTTTCTCTCGGCATTTTAAAAGACCGGCCGATGAACATCGGCACCAGCACGGAAGTTGAAGGCATTACCTTTTTTATTGAAGAAAGCGACTTATGGTACTTTGATAATCACGATTTGTCAGTCACATATTCAGATCAGGCAGAAGAGCCGGTATTTGATTATGTGTAAAAAAAAGAACGCAGCGGATGCGTTCTTTTTTTTTACAGCCTGAACCTTTTGAGATGATCAGTCAGACGTTCTTTTTCTAATATGCTTCTTTGCGTATCACCGAGCAGGTCAAAGTGGGGAAATTCATTTTTATGGTGAATCCACTCCGGCTTCAGCCCGTACTCCGCTCCCCATCTGATCAGTTTATTGAGATCGCTTGAACCGGCCTTCGTCACGGTCTTAGCCTCCGGAAAGCGGTCGTCCAGCCAGTAATGCGTTAAAAAAGCGATTTTCCCTTCCGATACATCCCGCTTCCATCTTTCCAGTTCCTTACGCGTAATTCCAAATGCCATAAGTGCAGCCGCTCCTTATTTTTTTGCCTTTTCGTAAGCGGCATGCCAATCAGGAAAAGCCTTGCGAAACTGAATCGGTTTGAAGCTCTCTTTATCAACGCATATATGAGAGGATGTCGCTTTGATGGCAAGTTCTTGATCCGGATTATAGATGTGGTAGCCGTAAACGGTTTTAAATCCGTTATATTCTTCAATCCAAGTATGTACGACAGCCGTTTCTCCGTAGCGGAGCGGCTTTTTATAAGAAATGCTGATATCCAATACAGGGGACAGCACACCTCTATCTTCCATATCCTTGTAAAGGAATCCGAGTTCCTTAATCAGCGCCGTTCTGCCGACCTCCATCCAGACTAAGTAATTGGCATGATAGACGATGCCCATTTGATCTGTTTCCGCATAACGCACTTCTATTTCTTTTTTTGACACATGCAACGTTCTCTGCTCCCTTATTATCAGATTAGCCCCATTTTATCACAACGAGCCGGAAAGAGAAAAAAACCAGGTTTCCCTGGTTTTTATTATGATTGATAGCCGTTTTCTCTTGCAGCCGATTCATCCTGGATTTCACTGCGGAACGATTCAATGCTTTCATTGCGTCTGGCATTCTTCTCTTGAATGCGCTGTCTTTCCTCATCTGTCGCAAATTCCATTGATTCTTTGGCTTCTTCTATATTTTCAATTGTATTCTGCACCATATCCTGCAGCTTTTCAACGTTATCGGAACGGTCATCCGGATTCGGTTTTTGATAATTGTTTGTCATAATGTCTGCTCTCCTTTGATGATGTTATTCGCCTTTCGTCTGCATGACAATCGGATGTCCGTTTGACTTGTCATGAAACTTTTCCCCTTTGTTGCGTTTATATTTAACGGGTTTTGTCCCTAAGTGGCTCGGAGCGTATTGCGGCTGGCCGTCTTTCTTGTTTATGCCCATGTTCATCCCTCCTTAAGAGTATATTTTGCAAAAGGAGGTGCAAACATGACTGCAAATTAAAGGTTATTTTTGTTTGAACCGCTGCTCCAGCTTTTCTTCAAGCTGATTCAAATATTCCGTATTGGTCATCAGCTCACGTTTATTTTCCATAACCAATTCATGAAAAGAACGTTTTCGCATTTTTTTCAATCTTCTCACCTCCGTGTTTTCATTCATTTTTTCCAATTTTTCAAAACCTAAGCCCTTCACAATAAAAAAACTGAACCTCTATTTGAGATCCAGTTTTTCTTTCATTTCTTTTTTTGTCATCGTGCCTACGCGAATGTGCTGAATGGTTCCTTTTTCGTCTAATATGTATGTTGTCGGATAAGAAAGCACGTTGAAATCTCCGTTAATTCCGCTTTTGTCAATCAGAATAGGAAATGTCAGCTGATAATGATCAGCAAATGATTTCACAGCCTGTATATTTTTTTCAGAGGACGTAAAATTAACGGCTGCTACCGCAATATCAGGATATTCTTTCTGCAGCTCCTGCATATCGGGCATTTCCATTCGGCACGGCTTGCACCACGTCGCCCAGAAATTGAGGAGCACTTTTTTTCCTTTATAATCAGAAAGGGAGATGCTTTTTCCTGACAATGTATCAAGTGTAAAGTCAGGGGCTTTCATCCCTTCTTCTGTCCCTTCTTTCGGACTTTTTTGTACAGAATAAATGTTCCAGCCCGCATACACTAACAACCCGATAAGTAATATTCCGCCCAGCCATTTCGCAAGCATCTCAAGGCCTCCCGCATAAAAAGAGAGAAAGCAGACTGCTTTCTCTCCTTTGTTCATTCTGCTACTGTTTCATTTTATCGCGAAGCACCATTTGTAAAATGCCGCCGTGGCGATAGTAATCAATTTCCACTTCACTGTCAAAACGGACAACAACTTCAAATGTTTTTACCGTACCGTCTTCACTGATTGCTCTGACAGTCAGCAAGTCGCGCGGACGTACAGATTCATCAACATCCACCTCGATGACTTCCTTACCGGTTAAGCCGAGTGTATCCGCGTTTTCACCCTGTTTGAACTGAAGCGGCAGCACACCCATGAAGACGAGGTTGCTTCTGTGAATTCTTTCAAAGCTTTCGGCAATGACTGTTCTGATGCCGAGCAGGTTTGTTCCTTTTGCAGCCCAGTCACGTGAAGAGCCCATTCCGTAATCTTTTCCGGCCAGGACGACAAGACCCGTTTTATCTTCTTTATACCGCATGCAGGCATCATAAATAGATGTCACTTTCCCGGTAGGCCAATGTGTTGTGTATCCGCCTTCTGTACCCGGTGCGATTTGGTTTTTAATGCGGATATTGGCGAATGTTCCTCTCATCATGACTTCATGGTTTCCGCGGCGTGAGCCGTAAGAGTTAAAGTCACGAGGAGAAACGCCTTTTTCCTGCAGGTATTTGCCCGCCGGTGTGTCTTTTCCGATCGCTCCGGCCGGAGAAATGTGGTCAGTCGTCACGGAATCGCCGAATTTGCCGACAACGCGAAGTCCTCTTAAAGGCTCAACTTTTCCCGGCTCTACAGACATTTCCTCAAAGAACGGCGGGTTTTGAATGTAAGTGGAATCCTGATCCCACTTATACAGCGCTTCATCCGTCGTTTCGATTTCGTTCCAGCGCTGGTTGTCGTCAAATACCGTTTCATACTCTTTGCGGAATAATTCCGGCGTAACAGTCTGTTTGACGAGAGAATTGATTTCATCCATGGACGGCCAGATGTCATCGAAATAAACATTTTGTCCGTCATTTCCGACACCGATCGGATCCGTTTTCAGGTTGATATTCACAGTGCCTGCTAATGCGTATGCGACAACAAGCGGAGGTGACGCAAGGTAGTTTCCTTTGACAAGCGGATGGATCCGGCCTTCAAAGTTTCTGTTACCCGACAAGACAGAAGTGATCAAGAGATCATTTTTAGCAACCGCTTCTTCAATCTCTGGAGAAAGCGGGCCGGAGTTCCCGATACATGTCGTACAGCCATACCCTACGAGGTTAAAGCCGAGCTCCTTCATGTAAGGAAGCAGGCCTGAGTTGACTAAGTATCCAGTAACAACCTTAGACCCCGGTGCAAGTGACGTTTTAACATAATTCGGCACTTTCAAGCCTAATTCTACCGCTTTTTTGGCTACCAATCCGGCACCGATTAATACATAAGGGTTTGATGTATTCGTACAGCTTGTAATAGCAGCGATTGCAATCGCCCCTGTTTTCATAACCGCATCTTCGCCGCTGTTAAGTTTAAATGAAATTTCTTTGTTCTCTTCAGCAGCATCCGCTCCGAATCCTTGGTTGCCGGCCGGGCTGACAAGATGTTTTTTAAACGTTTCCTGCATAACGGAAAGCGGGATTAAATCCTGCGGACGTTTCGGTCCTGAAAGGTTCGCTTCGATTTTTGACAGATCAATTTCCACAACGTCTGTAAAAATCGGCTCTTCCGCGTCAGGCGTATAGAATAAACCATTGTTGCGGCAGTATGCTTCCACAATATCGATCTGCTCTTCTTCACGGCCGGTCAGACGCAGGTAAGAAAGTGCTTCCTCGTCAACCGGGAAGAATCCGCAAGTCGCTCCGTATTCCGGCGCCATATTGGCAATAGTCGCACGATCCGCAAGCGGAAGCTCAGCAACACCAGGACCGAAGAATTCAACAAATTTATTGACTACGCCTTTTTCGCGCAGCACTTGAGTGACTTTCAGCGCCAAGTCAGTCGCCGTCGTTCCGTTAGGCAATTTTCCGACAAGTTTCGCGCCGATGACCTCAGGAACAGGGAAATATGAAGGCTGGCCGAGCATTCCCGCTTCCGCCTCAATACCGCCGACACCCCAGCCGAGGACGCCGATTCCGTTAATCATTGTTGTATGGGAATCTGTTCCCACCAATGTATCAGGATATGTCACAAGTTCTCCGTCTTCCTCTTTCGTATGAACGACACTTGCCAAAAACTCAAGGTTTACCTGGTGAACGATACCTGTTGCAGGCGGAACAGCCTGATAATTGTTAAACGCTTTCTTTGCCCAGCTTAAAAATTTATAACGTTCTGCATTTCTTTCGAATTCTAAGTCCATATTAATGGCTAACGCGTCTTCCGTACCGGCTTTGTCGACTTGTACGGAGTGGTCAATGACCAAGTCAACCGGAATTTCAGGATTGATTTTATCAGGGTCTCCGCCGACAGAGGCCATGGCTTTTCTTAAAGATGCCAGGTCAACTACGGCCGGAACGCCGGTAAAGTCCTGTAGAATAACCCGTGACGGTTTAAACGGCACATCGATATCTTTTAATTCAGCAGTACCCCATCTTGCTAAATTTTCAACATGTTCTTTTGTAATGACACGTCCGTCTACCTGACGCAAAACAGATTCCAAAAGAACCTTAATAGAATAAGGAAGTTTTGAAACATTGCCGACCCCTGCGTCTTCCAATGCTTTTAATGAATAGTAGTTGTATGTTTTCCCATTTGAAGAAAATGTTTTTCTTGCTTGGAAAACGTCTTGTGTTGCGACTTTTTGCTGATTTGTCATTCTCCAAAATCCCCCTTCAATGATCAAGATCGTTCTTTAGATGAATGTTCACATTCCATCACAATTTTCTCACAATTTCATCTTAGTATAAAATCATACATAAGTAAATATCAATGTTTTTATTAAATACAATAAGATCGTCTTATCAGTATGATTTTCGGTAAATTTTGTCCGATTTTCCGCCTCATACAACGGGCTGTAAAGAGCCATATTAATGTTGAGGTGATGATCATGGTAAAACGGAAAGCCAATCATGTAATTAACGGCATGAATGATGCGAAAAGCCAAGGCAAAGGCGCGGGTTATATAGAAAATGACCAGCTCGTCCTGACGGAAGAAGAACGGCAGAACAATAAAAAAAGAAAAACAAACCAATAGCCGGAACACCTTAAAAAGGAGGCTTTAACATGACAAATAAAAATACGAGTAAAGATATGCATAAAAATGCTCCGAAGGGCCATAACCCCGGCCAGCCGGAACCGCTGAGCGGAAGCAAAAAAGTGAAAAACCGCAACCATACAAGACAAAAACATAATACAAGCCACGATATGTAAAACAGACCCCGGTGTCTGTTTTTTTGTGCCATTCACCCATTCAAAGCTTCTGCATACGTTATAGCAAGGCTTTTTAATATGGAGGGATGCTTCCATGAATCACTCAAAAAACGCTGAAGAATTTGATGATACGGAAGAATGGCTGCGGCAGTTTTACGAGGACCCGTATGCTTGGTATGACGAGACGCTGCCGATCGATCTATATGAAACAAGCCGTCAATATATCATTGAAGCCGACCTGACGGCGCTGAAGCAGGTGCAAGCGATAACCGTCACTCTTTCGGGAAATGAGTTTATGCTCTCTGTTAAAACGCTTGAACGGACGTTAAACAAACAAATGATGCTTCCTTTTTATCTGAACGACAAACATATTTTCACTGATTTCACCAACCATATTCTGACCGTCTCCATGAACAAGGAGCCAAATGAGACTCCTGCCTCTTTTTCCTTTCAATTTCCTCTATAACATAAAAAAGCCGCTTTCATCCCTCAATGGAAGCGGCTTTTTTGTCCGGTCATATCAGTCATATACCCTCAAAGTGAATCTCCCATGGCCAAATAGCAGAATCACTATACGATAGAATATGTTCTAGCAACCGGAATGACTGGACATCTATCATTTTTTCTATTCTTTTTTTCTATTCTTTTTTTCATGTGTTCTTCTATTCTGTCTTCGTTTACAATATGGTTAAAGTAAGGAGGAGATAGAACAATGCTGGAAGGCTGGTTTATGTGGTTTATTTTATTTTGGGTCATCGTGATGATCGGATTGCTGTCTATCGGCGGGTTTTTTATGTTTCGAAAATTTTTAAAACGCTTACCGAAAGAAGACGGCCGGTCAGAACTGGATTGGCAGGACTATTATATTGAAAAAAGCAAGCACTTATGGAATGAGGGTGACAAGGCGTTTTTGGATGAACTGGTCGCCCCCGTGCCGGAGCTCTTTCGGGATGTAGCCAAAGCGAAAATCGCCGGAAAAATCGGTGAACTTTCCTTAGCGGAGGAAGCTGAACAAATAAACCGTGATTTAATCATCAGGGGTTACATACTGGCCACTCCTAAGCGTGATCATCAATTTTTAAAAAAGCATCTCCGTGAAAAACAGATTGATCTTACTCCTTATCAAGCCCTGCTCAAATAAAAAACCTTTCCGGCGGACGGAAAGGTTTTAATTCATCTGAATATCAGCGGTCTTCAGTTCATTCGAAAGTTTGCGGTAAGACAAAAACATCGCGATGCGCCACGGGACAATCATTCCGAAAGCAAGAATCCAAAACATCCCGCTTAAAGCTCCGTAATCAATCGTCGTGCTCAAAATGGATTTCATAGCGATTCTGATAACCAGCAAACCAATCAGGATAAACACAAACGCTTTTGACCGTTTTAAATAGATTTCATTATTTTTAATCTCAAATTTAGATGTTTTAATCAGAAAAATAGAGAAGATTACGCCCAGCGTAATGGCCTCCAAAAATTCTTCGCCCGTCACTCTGAAAATCGGAAAAAGGAACATAAGCGCTCCCGTACTCATGAAAATCGGCGGGAGAATTATTTTTTTAGGTGAAGCGGGCTTGTCGGAGGATTTAATCCTGACGATCATCACGGAAATTGCCATGGCCGCTGCAATAACGGATGAAATTATAATCATCATCTTTATCATTCCTTTGCTTGCACGGAGTTTGATACTATATACTATACTCCAAAAACATAAAAAAAACCAATTTGAAAAGAGAACACGTTTACGTTCCCGTTACCCGGCCTACGGCCTCCAGCACTTTAGATGCTTCAAACGGTTTAACGATAAAGTCTTTAGCGCCTAATTCAATCGCTTCCAGAACGATCCGCTGCTGCCGCATGGCGGTGCACATGATGATCCGGGCTTTCGGGTCAAAAGCTAAAATATCCTGCAGCGCCTGTATACCGTTTTTGACCGGCATGGTAATATCCATTGTCACCAGGTCGGGACGGATTTTTTGATATACTGCCAGGGCTTCCTCCCCGTCAGCCGCTTCCCCGGCCACTGTGTAATTCGCCGATTCCAGAATCTCTCTGATTTTCACCCTCATGAACTTGGCGTCATCTACAACTAAAACTCGTGTCATATTCCCCTCCACATATTTAACATTAACTAGTCTTATTGTACCAAAAACGAAAGGGTATATAATAGTTCAAAAGTTATTAACCCGTTACAGACCCGTAAATCCTCCGAAAAGATTTGACAGAACGATCAGAATGTAGCTCATCCAGTTAAAAAACAGCATAACTCCGATCAGAATCATAAGAATGCCGCCGATTTTCATGATAAGCAGCTGATGCTTGCGAATCCAATTCATTCTGGTAATAAAAAATGAAAGAACAAGAAAAGGAATCGCAAAACCGAGAACATATAAAAACATATACGGCACTGCTGAAGAAGGATTTGTATTTGCCAGCGAAAACACGGCTCCTAAAATAGGCCCGCTGCACGGCGACCAGCCGGCTGCAAACGCAAGACCGATCAGAACCGAACCGATAAACCCCTCCGGACGGCGCTTAAAGTGAATGCGCCGCTCTTTCATCATGAATTTCGGCTGAAACACACCGGCAGTAATCAGCCCGAAAAGGATCAGCATGATAGCGCCAAACTGGCGGATCGCTTCATGATATTGGGTGAAAAAACTGCCGATAAATGAAGTTCCATATCCCAATGCGATAAAAATCACGGAGAAACCAAGCAAAAAACAAAGTGTATGCACGAGGCCGCGCTTTTGCAGCATCACCTTTTCTGTTTTCACCTCGTCCATACTGACACCAGTTATGTAAGATAAAAAGGCGGGGTACAACGGCAGACAGCATGGAGAAATGAAAGACAGAAATCCGGCCCCAAACGTCAGAAAGTAATTAAAACTCACGATGACACACTCCCTTCGAGTTATGACAAAATCATTTCATTTTTTTAACACTTTCCCGAGAAGGATTACTTTTTATAGAAAAAGCTTATATAATTTAATTTGACATCGAGATATTATACTCCTTCTTATTTGAAAAACAGTATAAATGTGGATATAATAATAGCGACTCAGGTGAAAGATTTATGTATGAAAGGATATATCCCTGTGATTAGAGAGCATCTATTAAATGAAATTGAAAAAAAACGGGCAGAGCTGCTTAAAATCGTCATGACAAACGGAATGACATCAAACATTACGATAGAACTCAGCCAGGAGCTTGACCACCTTCTCATACAATATCAAAAAGAACTGCACACCGGCAGTTGGGGTGAAACATGACGCCAAAATAAAAAACCCTCTCCGGGTTTTTTATTTTTATAACCATGTATCTCTATATCATAATCTGTACGTATTATTTCGCTTGATTATTCATGGCTTTCATCATTTGATTAATTTTCTTTTGAGAAGGTTTCATTCCCATTTGCATCATCATCATGCGTAACATTTGTTCATTAATAGGCGGATTCTTTTTCAAATAGCTCATCATATATTTACGAGCAATAAAAAACCCGAGTGCAACACCTATGAGCAATGCGACAACGCCCACTAGGATGCCAACCCATAAAGTCATTTTATTTCCTCCTTCATGTTGTCTAGTTTAAAGTGTACTAAACCAAAGGCTATTATACAACATTTACATCTCTTTTTCCTCGTTTTTAGACAAAATTTCTTTCTCTGACCGGATTTAACCACCCGTAGCGCCGTGTCTTGAAATCCATTGCAAGAAAACAGGGGCTGATTTTACGCAGAATCTCAAAGAAAATCGTTTCCGCCTCATAATCTCCCGAAGCTGCAATCTCAATTAAACTGTCTTTCATCATGAAGGTGGCGCAACCCTTTTCTCCGGGCAGTGTAAGCCGGTAAATGGAATCCAAACGGCTGTAACTCATTCGGTTTAAATGCAGCTGGAGACGCTGATGCATATGTATCACCGGAATCGGTTCCGTTATATATTGAACTTGCTTTTCTGTCATTTGATATTCCTGGGGTGTCAGATCTGTCCAATGATAGTCTCGAAACAACTCAAACATAGCCGTTTCCCGCCCGAAGTAGTGGTTCGCAAACTCATCCTTTATCAGGTGCGTATAGTAATGACGTTCCATTTCCTCATCCCCTTTTACAGCGCTTCGTTATTGCTTTCTATTATACAAAAGGAGAAAAGAAAGAATTGTCTATTACTGTTGCGCCGCCCCTTCTATTTTTGTCGCATAAACAGGAAAAAGAGGATGATTTGACTCATCCTCTTTTGTCTCGTTATTTGTTTAAAAGTTTTTTCACGCGGTCAACCACGTTTTCTGCAGTAAACCCGTATTCTTTCATAATTGTTTCTCCCGGAGCTGAAGCACCGAAACGGTCAATTGCGAGAACGTCTCCTTCAAGACCGGTAAATTTGCCCCATCCGAAGCTTGAACCCATTTCGATCGCAAGACGTTTCGTCACATTCGGAGGAAGCACGCTGTTTTTGTACTCGGCCGATTGTTTTTCAAAGCGGTCCCAGCTCGGCATGCTGACTACAGATACGTGAATGTTTTCTTCAGCCAGTTTCGCTTGAGCTTCGATCGCAAGTCCGACTTCAGAACCTGTCGCTAAAAGAAGAGCGGCCGGTGATTCTGTTTGGGCTTTGGAAACGATATAAGCCCCTTTATCCACGCCCGCATACGCTTCTTCAGCCTGCTGATCAATCGTCGGCAGGTTTTGGCGTGTCAATACAAGAGCTGTCGGATGATCTTGGCTTTGAACGGCAACCTTCCATGCAGCTGCGGTTTCATTTCCGTCAGCAGGTCTGATCACAGAAAGGTTAGGAAGTGCGCGTAAAGAAGCAAGCTGCTCAATCGGTTCGTGAGTCGGCCCGTCCTCTCCTACGGCAATACTGTCATGTGTGAATACATAAGTGACGGGAAGACCCATCAATGACGCCAGACGAATGGCAGGTCTTAAATAATCAGAGAACACAAAGAATGTGCCGCCGAATACGCGGAGGCCGCCGTGAAGCGCCATTCCGTTTAATGCAGCGCCCATCGCAAATTCACGGACACCGAACCAGAAGTTTTTCCCGGCGTAGTCTTTTGCCGTGAAGTCTCCTCCATTTTTGATTGTCGTTTTATTTGAACCCGCAAGGTCAGCAGATCCCCCGACAAAGAAAGGAATTTTCTTGGCGATCCCGTTCAGCACCTCACCTGAAGATGCACGGGAAGCAAGGCTGCTGCCTTTTTCATAAACGGGAACTTCCTGATCCCAGTCTTTAGGAAGCTCGCCTTTCATGCCGAGTGACAGCTGTTCAGCAAGCTCAGGATATTTTTCTTTATAAGCCGCGAACAGTTCATTCCATTCCTGTTCTTTTTTCGAGCCGGCTTCTTTTACAGCTTGATTGAAATGCCCGTATACTTCTTCCGGAACATAAAAATCTTCTTCAAACGTCCAAGCATACGCTTCTTTTGTCAGCTTGCTCTCTTCTTGTCCTAACGGAGCGCCGTGAACGCCGGATGTGCCCGCGCGGTTTGGAGAACCGAAACCGATTGTCGTTTTCACTTCGATCAATGTCGGTTTTTTATCATTCTGGCGCGCTTTTTCAATTGCAGCCGTCAATTCAGCGATGTTGTTTCCGTCCTCAACATAAAGAACTTCCCAGTTCATTGCTTCAAAACGCTGCTTTACATTTTCAGAGAAAGAACGGTCTAAATCGCCGTCTAAGGAAATGTCATTAGAATCGTATAATACGATCAGACGGCCTAATTCAAGATGGCCTGCAAGAGAAGCTGCTTCGGAAGAAATGCCTTCCATTAAATCGCCGTCTCCGCAAATACTGTATGTATAATGATCAACTACGTTGAATGAATCACGGTTATATGTCTCAGCCAGATGGCGTTCTGCAATTGCCATTCCCACTGCCATTGCAATACCCTGTCCAAGCGGTCCGGTCGTAGCGTCTACTCCGGCTGTGTGCCCGAACTCCGGATGTCCCGGTGTTTTGCTTCCCCATTGACGGAACTGTTTCAAGTCTTCAATGCTGAGGTCATATCCGCTTAAATGCAGCATGCTGTATAAAAGCATTGAACCGTGGCCTGCTGATAAAACAAAGCGGTCGCGGTTAAACCAGCCCGGATTCTGCGGATTTACATTCATAAATTTCGTCCACAATGTATATGCCATCGGAGCGGCTCCCATCGGCATGCCCGGATGTCCGGAATTCGCTTTTTCAATTGCGTCTATAGATAGTGTACGAATGGTGGCAACTGATTTCTTTTCAATTGTATCCATTATAATCCCCTTCCTTATTGTTGTACCTTTTCATCATAAAGCGATGCTGACTTTTTCTCAACTCTTTCAGCTTAAATTTGAGATAAACTTGTTGAAAATTGTCGTAAAGCACATCCTGATATTAGTATATACGAAAAAAGAATACGTATTGCCGTATTCTTTCTGTTTAATGAAGATTATTTTTCTGTTGTTCTCTTTTTAATTTTTCAGGGGTGACATCGTTGCCTTCCGGATCAATCACTTTTACGCTCTTTAACGTATTTTTCATTGAGGAGCGGAATCCTTTCAAATATTCCTGGCGAAGCTTTTGCTGTTCAGCTTTTTCCTCATCCGTTATTGTGTTTGATTTAGCTTTTTGAGCCAATTCGTTAATTCTTGCGATTTTTTCTTTAGAAATCATAATAAGCTCCTTTGGTGCGTGTTGATTATATACTACTAAAACGCAGTCTTTTTTACAACTGATGCGCGTCAGCTGCCTTCTGTGTCTGCGGTATATTCCTGAAACCGCCGGTGAACCGTGGCTTTGGACACATCATAGCCGAATCCTCTTAAGGTCGCTGCGATTTCTGCAAAGGTAAGCTTGTTGGCTCTCAGCCTGATAATTTCCGAAACTGGAACCTCTTTTTTTTCTTTTCCGCTGTTTTCATGCCTGTTTTTCAGATTCCGTTCAGGTTTGTAACCGTTTTTCACGGCTCTTTTCATTCCCCGCCGGATTTTCATATTGTGAATTTTCCTTTGATATTCCTCAACAATACTGACGATTTCAAGTACCATCGTATCAGCTTCGGAAAGCTCCAGTTCACCTTTATGAGCCGTCGTATATATCTTTACGTTCTCCCTGTAAATGCAATGCAAAAGCGCAATCTTGGCGTTTCCTCTTCCCAATCTCGTTTCGTCCTGCACCAATATCGCGTCAATATGTGATTTTTTAATTTCATCAAGCATTTCAAATACTCCGTCGCGGTCCATTTCGTAACCGCTGGCTTTCTCAGAAATGACTTTCACGACTTCCATGCCGTTTGCAGCAGCGATCTCACTGAGCTCCTCTTCCTGTCTTTTTAATGACGTTTGCTGCTGTTCTTTGTTTGTGCTTACGCGGGCATAAATGAGCGCCTTCATTTCTCTCTTTCCTCTCTAATTGACAATGGCCAGCTGATATACGGCCGGATGCTTCTTCTTAACCGGAAGAATAAGTTCGTCTCCGGGCTTTATATCAGCAGTTTGGAGATGGTTATTCTCCGTCACCCACTCAATGAAATCTTCTTTATTAATGTGTTTCTTTTCTGCTACATGATCCGCAAGTGACCAGAGTGTATCGCCGTCCTGAACCTTTATTTTAACATATTGGCTGAGGGACTGATCATTTCCCGCACATGAGACAAGTAAAATAGCGGCACTTAAAATCGCAGTAAACAGTCCGACAAATATGATAGATTCTTTCGCCATGTAAACAACCTCCAATAAGAATGTTTGTTCGCTTTTTATACCTTTCAGTATATACGAACAAACGTTTCTGTCAATCGTTTTTTTCGAACCTATGTTTGTACTGTCAGGAAAATCATGCTATAATCTACTTAAAATCGACGTTTTGAGGTGCGAAATATGACGAAGCTATCAAAAAGGCAGCTTGATATCCTGCGTTTTATTAAAGAAGAGGTAAAAACGAAAGGATATCCGCCTTCTGTAAGAGAGATAGGAGAAGCAGTAGGACTGGCTTCCAGTTCAACCGTGCACGGCCATTTGGCGCGGCTGGAGACAAAAGGCCTGATCAGACGGGACCCTACTAAACCGAGAGCGATTGAGGTATTGGATGAAGAAGAAGTCCAAATTCCGAAAAGCCAGGTCGTAAACGTTCCGGTCATCGGGAAAGTGACGGCGGGTATTCCGATTACGGCTGTTGAAAATATCGACGAGTATTTTCCGCTTCCTGACCGGATGGTTCCTCCGGGCGAACATGTCTTTATGTTAGAAATCATGGGAGAAAGTATGATTGACGCCGGCATTTTTGACAAAGATTACGTCATCGTCAAACAGCAGAACACGGCCAATAACGGAGAAATCGTCGTAGCTATGACCGAAGATGATGAAGCGACGGTTAAGCGCTTCTATAAAGAAGACAATTATGTGCGGCTGCAGCCGGAAAATCCGACGATGGAGCCGATTATCCTGCAAAACGTAAGCATTTTGGGGAAAGTTATCGGCGTATTCAGAGCCGTACATTAATTCTATTAAACTTCATTTATCGTAAAAAACCCCTTACAGAGGGGTTTTTTTGCATAAAAAAAGCAGATTCGCCCTGGCTTAAGAAACGAATCTGCTAAGGAGGAAAAACTTACATTCTTATTATCCGACATCACACTTTTGAAGTCAACTAATAATGTTTCCCTAAAGAAACTTTTCATCCATTTTTCAACTTTGTATATTTGTGCGTGATGAATTTGTTTTTGTCTATCTTTTCTTTTGGGCGGGCGATCAAAATTTATATATGAATATTTAGTACATAGTACAATAGGTTATATTTAAATATAAAAAAACCCGCTGCCTTTAGCGAGTATCTATTTTCAATCAAAATGATAATATTCTACACCGTATAACCCTTTAATATAGGCGGGGCCACAGACGTTTGAAGAACTTTCAACCAGAATTCTGTATTTGTGATACGGATCAATTGATTTTTTATCCTGGGCACTGAGGTTTAACCAGCTGCCGCTGTAGTTTTTAGAACTTAATGTATAAAAATTTCCGTTCAGCGCCATCCGCTGGAGTTTCATGCTTAAACCGCACGAAGAGTTGTTCATGATGGTGAACTTATATCCTAAAAAGTAATCGTCGGCAGCTACAGCCCCAGGATTTTCAATATGAAACTCTTTTGCATTTCCCTCCAAAGTGAAGCTTGTTTTTGATCCGAATTCAGTGGTAGCCGCTTTAGCTGAGTGTATTCCGCTAAAACATAATAAAAAAACAGCAATACAAATCCAGTATTTTTTCATTTGCATCCCCCTTTTTACATATTTTAACTTGTGAATCCTGTGATGTCTATTCACATTTTATTAAAACGTATACTTTATAACCACTATATACCAGTTTAAAAATTTGCGGATTGCTTACAATGAAGACTAAACGAAATAACGAAGGTGGTTCAAATGAAACACGTAATTGCTTTCGCTTCTAAAACGGCGCTCACACTTGCTTTACTGTACATTGTTCTGGATCTTATGTACCAAGTAACCTTTTTAAACGTTCTGTTTATTACAGTGATCTTAAGTTTAATCACTTATTTTGCGGGTGATTGCATGATTCTGCCGAGAACAAGCAATTTCACAGCCGTTGCAGCTGATTTCGGAATTTCATTCATTATATTATGGATATTCCTTATGAACATTGGCGGATTTAATGTCTCTCCTGCCGCGGCATCGGTTATCTCTGCACTTGGCATTTCTGTTTTTGAGGCATTTTTTCACCGGTATTTGCAGCAATATGTACTTCCCGAAGATTATCAGGACACAACAGAGGCGGATAGCACGCTATGGAGCTATCAAACCGAGGCGTCTGAAGAATTAGTGCCGGAAAAAGACCCTCAGGAAAAAACATAAAAAGGAGGCAATCGCCTCCTTCTCTTTTTATTTTTGCTTCTGATCGTCCAGCGGCAGCTGCAGCAGCGAGTCTGTGCCTGTCGCTTTCGGCGTTTTTCCGTCCCATTTTTCAATCCATTTATATTTAATCATTTCATCGGACATTGATTTCTTTATGATTTGGTTGTAATCAGCGATCCCTTCCGCTTCAATTTTTTTCTTTTTCGCTTCGGCTTCGGCTATTTTAATTTCAGTTTGTGTCCGTTCAAGTTCCTGTGAAGACTTCACCCTTGCATCGATAGCTTCCTGTGTGGCTTTATCCGGCTTCGGTACGCCAAGCGTCAGATCATCAATTAAAAATCCAAGACTCTTCATATCATCAGCAAATCTCTTTTGAACATCGGCAGCGGCTTCTGCAGATTTTTGCCCGTATGTGTCAATAACCGAGTATTTGCTGATTGATTTTCGCGCCGCATCCCACAGCCTTGTTTTTAAATATGTATTTTCAATCGTTTCAACGTTTACCGCGCCGAATTTGTTAAACAGATCGACTACTTTATCAGGCTGCACGACATAGTTGTAAGCGATATCCATTTCTATATTTTTACCGTCTGAGGTTGCCACTTTTATATTTTCATTATTCACTGTCTGCATACGCACCGGATATTCCGTTACTTTATTAAATAAACCGACTAAGTGCCAGCCTTGGTCCAATGTGTCGGATTTTACCCCGCCATTCGGTGAGTATACAACCCCGACATAACCGTTCGGTATTTTTTCAATGAATAGTGACGCTGTAACGCCCGCAATTAAAAGGGCTGCACCTATAATCACACCGCCGAGAATTTTTTTTGTGTTTCCGCGCTTATTTTCGCTCATGCTGATCTTCTTCCTCCCATGACTTTTTGAATTTTTTGGCTCTGCTTCCCACTTGTTTAAAGATTGGACTAAGCATCAGCCATAAACCGAATCCGATGATGACAAGAAGAATGATAGACCCGATCATCACTTTCATTTGCCCACCTCTTTTCTTTCATCCTGTCAATTATGTATACGATCTTAAGAACTTAAAGTTTCATAAATTTCAAAAGAAAAAGCCCCGCCGACAAAATAGGCGTGCTTATTCATAATTGTCACTGATAAAATCAGAAATCGTTTTTGTGAATTGATAAAAGGTCCCGTTTTGTGTGGATGCTCTGCTTTTCAGCGTAAAAGTGTCAAATAGTGATTTTCTGAAGCCGGTGCTCATTTCGATTTGAATACTCAATCCGGATGAAGATTGATTGGCAAGGTTGTTCGGACTGACGCCTGCATATTTATCATTTATGCCGAGAAGAACGGCAGGATACCCGTGCCGTTTCAGCACATCGGTCAAAAGTTCGGCCCGTTCTCTGTCTGTACCGCCGATTTTTATCTTTTTATCATCACTGCCGTAACCGTGCAATGAAATGACATTAGAGTGCTCTTTCACCATTTGCACGGCCTTAGGTTCATCGAAATGCGAACTTGTCAAATGCAGAGCCGCATTACCGGCTGATTTTAACCCTTCAAATAAATATAAACTCCGGTTTTCGGCAATTTCTCTGGCTAACTCACTGGTCCCCGGCTCTATGCCTCCGCCGTGTATAGCTAATATGAGGACAGAAGGGTTATGTTCTCGCGTTGAAATGGAAAAATCGGAAGGATTTTCATTCAGCTTTAATTCCTCGAAACTGCCGTAAATATCTGAAGCGGCATTAGCCTGAAAGAACGGCAGGAGCAAAAACGGTAAAATCAAAACTAAAATTCCTTTTTTGGTTATTGATGGCATTTGTATGTTTATGTTACAATACAAATGCTTCAGCCTTTGAAGCGAACGGCAGAACAGGGTGACTTTGGACGGTTTCTTCTGCTCTGCCTCTTTGCCAGCTGCTTTACGGTCTACTCTTCTAACCCTTTTTGCCATAACATCATCCTTTCTTTTGTTTACACTTTTGTCACAATATTATATACGTTGGACAAAACCTCCGTTCATCTTGAAGAATAAAAACATCAAAACAACTTCTATCCTTTAACCTAAAAAAGTCTTTCTGTTCAAAGAGACGGAAGGCTTAAATATTTGCTCTTGGCATAGACGGTTACGGAGCGGCCGCTTATTTCGAAGTCAAATTCGAACGTGACGTATGATTTCCCAATTCAAGAATCCCGAAACAAATTGAATGTAACTGCTGTTTCCATAAAAAAAGACTGCTGTTAAGCAGTCTTTTTTCGTTTTATTTCGTGCCTGTTGATCCCAGTCCGCCGCGGTCATTGTTCCCGAGCTTGTCTACTTCGATCAGCTCCACTTCAGGCATTTTCTTCATGATTCTGAATTGGCAGATCCGCTCCCCCTTGGAAATGTCGGTATCCCGAAGTGCGAATGCAGGAAAAAACCAAAAGTCATTGTCGCCTTTATATGATTCATCAATGACTCCCATTGAATTTGTCTGAATGATACCGAAATGCTTATATGTACTTGAACGCGGAACGACATGGGCCTCATATCCTTCCGGCAGTTTCATCGCAACTCCAAGCGGGATAAGTTTGAATTCACCTTTTTTGATTGTGATATCTTCAGCTGCCCGCAGATCAATCCAATCGCCCTGTTCAATTTTACTGATTCTCGTTTGCGTATCATCTGAATATTTAATTTTGATTTGTAAAGTCATGTTCGCTGCTCCTTTTGCTTCCCTATTTCAGTCGTATTGATGACCAATCCGTGCCCCATTATACCATTTAACTGATAAGAATGTTGAATTTGGTGTATATGCAGCCGAAGAGGAAGCACGGCGAAGTCAATGAGAATAAACCTAAAATGAGGGCCCTTCCTATCAGTTTTTTCCTCCATTTTCACATGACAGCTTCAATTACAATAATGCAAAGCTTTATATCCGTTCTTTCAACAGAGCTTTTTTAAAATTTCACCTTGGTTTCAAAAGGAATTTCGTTCTGAATAAAGAATTTGAAGAATAAGCGCTTTAAGGGCGCGCGACTCTTTTCTGTCCCCTGCCTCAGGCGCTTATATCAAAAGAAAGAGGTGTCTTTAGAATGGTTCAATTTAAAAACTTTCCTGATCCGTCTTTAAACGCCCCATTGCAGTCTCGCCCTGCACAGCCCTCTGAATTGGAGCATCTCAAAGCAAGGATGCAGAATTTTATTAAGCATTCCGCAACGGATGATAATCTTGAGATCGCAGATGCCCGGGTGACGGCGGAAGGAATGGTCACCTCACTTTTAAAAGAACGGCTTGATACAGAATACGAAATGCTTATGAATAAAATCACCCGGGAAGTGAATGTGGAGGACTACGGAGCGGTCCCTGACGGCCGGGACAATACGGAAGCCTTTCGGAGAGCGATCGGGAACGGCCGGGTCAAAGTAAATGTTCCCGCAGGAGAATTTTTGGTTCAAGGGATAAAACTCCCCTCATGGACTACCATTTCCGGTGAGGGACAAGGGATTACCGTGCTTAAGCTTCATGAGGACACTCCCGCATACGAATGGGTCATTACTAACGATGATTACGATAATGGAAACCGTAATATTTTTGTCCAGAACATGACTTTAGACTGGAATCCTGATCGTCAATGCGGGGTCAGGAACCCCGGAGGACAGTTTTCCAGCTGTTTAACGTTTGCTAATGTGCAATACGGCTGGATTAAGAATGTTGAAACGGTTAACGCGGGTCTCCATGGTATTGATATTACATCTCCGACTTACGATCATTTGCCTGAAACAGAATGGACGAAAGACGGCTGCCGATATATATGGATTGATAACTGTGTGGCATACGGCGCCGGAGACGACGGCATTACCACCCATTACAGCGAGTATATTTTCATTTCCAACTGCCATTCCGGAAACCCCCGCGGCACAGAGCATGCTGAGGGCAGCGCAAACTCGAACGGCATTGAAATTGACGACGGCTCTAAACATGTGTGGCTTTTAAATAACTATACGAGCGGAAATATCCGAGGGATTGAGGTAAAGGCGCACAGCCTGTGGCCGGCTTCTCAAAATGTTCATATTATCGGTCATGTTTCGTATCGTGATGTACGTTCATTTGATATTCGTCATATCGGCCATCATCAGGCCTCAGACCCCGAAAGCACGACGGCTTATGATGTTACTTTAACCGATTGCACCGCGATTGAACCGGTATTCAATGCTCTCTATGACGGTGTGACCCCGAGGGCGCTGGTCATCTCTGCCTATAAAAACGTTAATGTAAACGGATTCACAGCTATTGGTGATCCCTCATACGACTATGGCGGGAATCCAGTCGTGGCTCTTCAATACCGCAGTCAAAATATTACGATTAACGGCATTAAAATACGCGGCTTTACACAAGCCGGTGTTGACATCAATATATCCGGCGGATCAAATAAAACCGATTATGTTAAAATTTCAAATTTTGATATATACAAGTCTTCTCCTAAAGGCATCTCAATCGGCGGAGGCCAATATAACGTAAATATTATGAACGGTACGATGATCGGAGACGGCGGTTCCGTCGGAATTACGTCCCCTAACAGTCAGGCCGTCATTCTCGGGGTGCAAGCGGAAGGTTACAGCGCGGCCGCATCTATAAAAGGACAGACTTATGAGCAGATCCCCGTCAATTTAAAGGGAGGCGCACAGCTCGCGACCAGCTCCGGTTTTGCATTCAACCCGACAAGCGCCGTTATTGCGGGAACAGGCGATATTACGGCCAGAGGTGACAGAAATGCGATCATCAGCTCTTCCGGAGGTTCAAGTTCTGAAGGTTCAAGGGCATTTATCGCCGCTTCAAACAATGTCCATATTACGGGCAGCAAAGTCTCCAGAACGATTCTGTCATCAGAAAGCATTACATTGGAAGAACCATACACGGTTGCCGGAGGGCATCAGTCCATCAAATGGAAACTGGATTCAGCGGGCGGCCACGGTACGTTCGCCGGAGCTGTCACCTCTTCCCTGTCAGGGTACGGAGAATATTTTGAAAGTGTAACCGGCCAGACAATTCCCGCCGGGACGATCGTCACAGTGAAAGGCGAAAAAATTGAATCGGCTCACGTCGGAGATTACATGCTCGGCGTCATTTCAGAAACAGCCGCTTTTATCTCAGGAGCGGCAAGCTTCGGATGGCAAAGCCGCTTTTTGACAAACGAGTTCGGCGGTTTCATATACGAAAATGTGACTGACGAAGAAACAGGAGAAACGGTACGCGTGCCGAAACAAAACCCAGACTGCAGTCCGGCTCTTGAAGCTGACTATGAAGCACGCGCGGCCAGAGACGAATGGCACATTGTCGGACTCAACGGCCGGCATTACGTACGGGTCGACGGTACGGTCAGCCCGGGAGATTATATCACGGCCCATAACGGAATCGGGACTAAAGCCGCGGAAGGCTGGAAGGTATTGAAACTGACGGCCTTGTACAGTTCTGAAAAAGGGTACGGCATTGCAATTGCGGTTATCAAATAGGGACTCAATATCAGGATCATCTCCTCTCTTTTCTATCGGGCGGGTATGATCTTGTTTTTTATACCGAATGAGATGCCTCTTTTTCAGCATACCGTTTCATTTGTCCAAGCCATCCATGCTTTCTGTCATAGAATACTACCGTCAGATGAAAAAAGGAGGAATATGAGTATGGATATGGGTATGGATATGAACGGACATTATGATCACCACCCAAAGCAGCCTAAACAAAAAAAGAAGAAACAAGATAAAAAGCATCTTGATTATGATTACATCGTTGTTTATAAAAGAAAATGCAAAAAATGTAAAAAATGCTGCTAACTTGACATATCAACACTTTTTACACCCGGTAAACTCCGGGTGTTTTTCTTATTATGGCGTTTCTTCGGGCTATTTTCACCCAAAATCAGGTCATCCTATCACAATACATAAAAAGACTCTATTATTTTCTTCCCTTTTCGCCTAATTAAAAGGTTTTCATTTACAGAAAACAACACAAATAGAATGACATGACTTTTGAGAAAATCTACTCTTTGCTTGGTCAATTTTTCTGCGATACCATGAATTTGCAACAATTTTTAAAAATTTCCTCAGGAGGTCATAGCCATGAAAATCGCCAGAACGATAGTCGGATCATGCTTAGCTTTATCTCTAACAATTCCTTTCACAGCCAGTGCCTCAGCAGCCAGTCAGTCTGAACACGCAAACGCGCCTCACGTTTCACCTGTTGCAAATCCGTTAGAAAGTAAATTATCCCAAACAGCAGACCAAAACGTAAAAGCAGCAGGTGTTGATGCCGGGCTGAACGTAAACGTAGATGTTCTCGGAATCTCAGATCGCATTGCTGAAGCGGTTAAGTCAGATCAAAACCGAACCGGCTGGGTAAAAAATGTTATGGAAACAACATTTTACGCATCAGGACAGAAGTACAACGTCATGGTGTTCAATTTAAATCAAGAATATGAAGACCGCTTTAACGGCGTTCAGTTTTACGGATCAGCCGTTTATGACGGCATTACTTACGGAATCTGGGTCTTCGAAGACGGGTCCTTCGATAACAAAGGGGACGGGGGCTGGATCAATTGGGCATTCAGAGGGTGGTTCGATCGTGATAATCAGCATATTGAATTCCACAGACCTTAATACGGAGAAAACTTGCGGCAGCGCCCGCAAGTTTTTATTTTGATAACGGGATACTGCACATTTTTCACCGTTATAACGACTATACTTGAAGTGCGGGCTCCGATCGCAGCCCCGGTAAAGTCTTTCAAAGTGAGGGTATGCCATGTCAAAGTCTTTAAAAATAATGTTGTGGAGCATATTGGTGTTCATCATCTTGTTAGTGATTATCGGAATCGTTTCTTTCAATCAAACTCCGTCTGCAGAAAGCGCAGCGGAAAGAATGCTTTATGGCTTCTAATCAATTTTAAAGTTCTGCAATAAGCCTTCACCGGCTTTTTTAAACCACAGAACACCTGACAAAACGACGAATTTTCAATTTATTCGTTAACGATCTCATTCAGTATAGAATATACACGTGTATCATGGAGCAGTCCGTTTTGATACATATATCTTCTCAAAATTCCTTCAGATTGAAACCCCGCCTTTATCAGTAATTGATGAGACGCTGCATTCTCAATGAAAACAACAGCGCCTATACGATGCAGCCCAAGCTTTTCAAACCCAAAAGAAAGAACATTCTCCAACGCTTCAAAAGCATAGCCATTCCTCCAATAATTCGGATGAATCTCATAACCGATCTCCGCCCGCTTATGCTTGGGCACCCAAGAGTTAAAACCAATAGTTCCGATTATTCCCTTCGCATCTTTCCTCTCGATTCCCCATCGCATTCCCTTTTTATCATGATATTGATCTTTAAACCAGCCAATCATTTTTTCAGCCTGTTCCATTGAATCAAAAGGTTCCAAACCATAATAGCGTGTTACATTTGTATTTGAAAAACAAGCAAATATTTGCTTTGTATCTTTCTTTTCAACTTCTCTAAGAATAAGTCTGTCCGTTTCTATTACAGGAAGCATTTACGGTCCCCCTTTAAAAGAAATGCGAGAAGAAAATATATGCAGACTAAAACCCTTTTTTCAAAAAGTAAACTAGCATCCCTATCAAACTTTACATTTCGGCATAATATGTATTAATCCTCTTTAGGAGGTGAGATTATATGGGATTCTCAGGTGGTTATGGTAGCTCCTTTGCGTTAATCGTGGTGCTATTCATTTTATTAATCATCGTTGGGGCTTCTTTCCTCGGCGGTTATTAAGAATCCTCTTACCTCCGCATCCATGTCAGCAGCACCTCCATGATCGTACGGCGCCATAAATGAAATGTTTATGGCGCTCTGCTGTTTTTCCCCTTTTCATTCACACATAAAAACTAAAAAGATCGGCCGATGTATCAACATGCAGCCGATCAGTAATTCATAGATTATTGTGTAAGGTTTACATCGATGACGTTATAGAAGGCATTGGAAGTATCCGCAACGTCCCATACCCCTAAAATGACATGATACCCGCTTCGATCAGTCGGCACAAAAATCTTATGAGTCAGATTCGTATCTGCCTTGGAACCGTCGTGGTTTACCGTTCCGATTAATTCGAATTCATCTCTTGACAAAGGTTTATTCGGATTCCAGTTTTTCTTGGTGATATAATAGTGCCACTTTGATGTCGCATGAGGGGCCGTGTAGTACCAAGTAAAGGTGTTAAAACCGCCGCGGATGTTTTGTTTTACCCAATAATCTGCAGTCTGCTTGTCTAAACCGAAGTCAATTTGTCCCGATCCCCCATTTGCAGACGCAATTCTTCCATCCGGCGGACCTGCAGCCGGAAACCCTTTCGGCCCTTCTACAGACTGAGGATTATCAATGACGGAGCCATATTTCTGCGCAGCGGCCGTCCAGCCCAATGTTTGTTTCTCTAATGCCCCCATGTACGCTCTGCTGACGGGCTCTTTTATATACCCGTGCGCAGATGCATCACTTGAATAGAAAGCGCCTCCAATACCAAGAGTAACAGTTAAAACTGCAGCTTTGACTAAACCCTTCATTACTGCATCATCCTCCCTCTTTTGTTAATAAAAACCTTTCGGTATATACACTTCACGATGGAGGATGAAATGACCTTCCTTTTCTTGATAGGAAAAAGCAATGAGGTTCGCGCTTTTCCCTTTGTTTTTTATAATCATGAAGAAAAAGCCGGGCCGATTCTGTTGTCGAATCCGCGATTGACCGGCCCGCCCCTTTTGCTCAGAACTTCATTCGCTGGATTTGCCGGTTTCTTTTCGGATAACCGGTGCTACTTCCGCTGCTAATCGTTCGATGTTTTCCGCGGCTTTTTTAAACGGCATACCTCCTATATCGATTTGCGCGAGAAATCGCTGATGTCCGAATAACTCGTATTGATGCATGATTTTTTCAATGATCTGCTGTGAGCTTCCCACAAATAAAGCTGTTTCTTTTCCGGACGCCCGCTCAAAATCTTCCTTCGTTAAAGGCTCATCGATCCCGTGATATGAATGAACGTGAGACCAGTAATTTGAATGATACGGGTAAAATTCTTGTAGTGCCTGTTCATTCGTTTTTGAAATGAACATATGTCCGGTTACGGCAACCTTCACATTTTCCGGAGGATGACCGGCTTTAGAAGCCGCTTCCCGGTATTTGTCAACAAGCGGCTTAGATGACACCGGATCACCGCTCAGTACAGCTAATGCCAAACCCGCACCTGCACGCCCGGCCCGTTCTGCGCTTTCCGGAGTTCCCGAAACACCTAACCATAGCGGAATGCTTCCGCGAAAAGGCCGAGGAGAAATTTCTGCCTCTCGCAGCGGCGGCCGGTAACGTCCTTTCCAGGTAACCGATTCTTCCCCGGAATTTAATTTTAAAAAAAGGTCAATGTGTTCTTCAAACAGTTCTTTATAATGGCCTACGTCATAACCGAAAAGAGGAAACGAGTCTAAAAATGCGCCCCGTCCCGCAATGATTTCCGCCCGGCCGTCTGAAATCAGATCAAGCGTTGCAAAATCCTCAAATAAACGGACGGGATCTGCGGTGGATAAAACAGTCGTGGCACTGGTCAGCTTAATATTTTCGGTGATCTGTGAAATCGCTGATAAGATGGCCGGCGGCGAAGATACCGCATAATCAAGACGATGATGCTCGCCTACACCGAATACATCAAGCCCTGCGTCGTCAGCCAATTTCGCCAGCTTCATCAATTCATCTATCCGCTGCTTTGCGCTGACTGTTTTCCCTGTCAGAGGATCGGGATATAATTCTGCAAATGAATAAATTCCAATTTCCATACAATCACGGTGTTCAGCCCTCACATTTCTCTCCTCCTGCACTGTGTAAAAAAGCTTTTATGTTATTCTATTCAGCCGTTTTACAAATAGGAATTCGTTCAAAATAAATACAGAAGCTTAACATGCAGAAGGTCGGTATGAGAGGAAAAAAAGTTTCCGGCGCCCTTCAATTCAGCCCATTACACTCATGCAGCCGGACTAGGCAAGAACAAAGCCGGCACAAGCGGATTCGAATTCATGTGTTCATTTTCAGTCCAATTCAATCCAATCGTAATATTGATCATAAAGCTTTCGTATTCTTCCGGCATCAAGAGCAATGACTTCACACCCTCTGTCATCATACAGAAAGAAAATAATATCTTTTGTCATATTCACAAAGAAAACATCAGGATATCCAACGGAACAGCCCCCGAACCTTGGCTTCAGCGGAAAATCTTCGTGGACGGCTGCCTTAAGTAATTGGGGGATACGCAGATCTTTCCGTTTACATAATAAAGAAAACTGCTGCATTTCATATTCTTCTTCGACCGGGCATTGACAGGTCTTCACTTGAATCCGATATAAATCATCCTTACACTTCAGAAACGGCTGATAAACCTTTAATTTTCTCGCGTAATTACCTTGAGTTTTGTGCTTATACACGTTTGCAACAAGAAACAAGTCATCGCTATGTTCAAACAGCTCATTGAAAAGTGCGGCGGTTTGATGATGAACAAGCTGAAAATACTCAAGATTCAAAGCACCGCTTTCATTAAATTGATACATATTGCCGCCGAGAGAAAAATGAATTCCCACATCCCATTGATGATAAATGCCGGGCACTAATTTTAAAGTCGGGAACCTTTCCTTCAGATAATCATTTATTTTCATACAAACATCTCACTTTCCGTTTCCCGCTCAAGAAGCAGAAGAAGCCGAAAACATTCCGCTTATTTCTTTTTCACCCTTGTAATATTATTCCGATTGGAATACAATGAAATGGAACACTGTGAACCCCATTGATCAGGGTGGATGCTGGTCACATTCATCCTGATCCTTTCTTTTACACAAGATCGCCCCAACTTTGAACCCCTCCGTTTCCAACCTTATTCATTGATGTTACATATATTTCAATGGTATTATTTTCTTATACATAAGCATCAAGAGGTATCCGCTTTGAACAACATCAGAAGATTAAGAGAATATTTCCGGTCTCACCGTAAAATAAGTCTGGCTGCAGACTTGCTTACGGCTGTATTGCTTATCTCATTATCCATTCTTTTTAACGGACGCCGGCAGGGAGCTTTTAATGGTTTCTTTATGTATGTCTTAGTAAGTAATTTTATCGGCTCCAATGCCTCTTTTATCGACTTCAGCAAATCGAGGAAAAGCAAACAAAAATAAAGGCTCTGGTCAAAAAGAGGGTTATACCGCCCTCTTTTTATTCTTTCAGTCATACCAATGCGTTCTTTTCAGGTTGAATTTTTCTGAATAGGACTCATGATCGGTTTTCCATACTGCTTCAACAGTGATTTCATGACCGATCACTTCATTTTCCGGCATATATTCAAACGTCTGAATATGGTCTTCTCCCGTTCCGCCGCCTTCTAATTTCTCTCCGGTGTATTCTGAAAGATGATAGTCTTTATCTTCACCATATTTCCGGCCGTCAACAAATAATGTTAATCTCTTAATCACCGTGTTCTTTTCATTCACTTTATTACCTCTGTAATACAAATTCAAGAAATAGTTAGGGCCGATAGAGGTCTTGCCTGATTTTTCGATTGACGCTTCCCACGTCTTGCTTTGGCTATAGCCGATATATTTGACTTTTTCTCCTGAAATTAAAGAAAACAGTGCACATCCGGCTGCTATTATGAGAACAGTGATAATAACCAGCAATGTTTTAATGACTTTACGTTTTTTCATGACATCCCGCCTTTATCATTTAGAACGTATGAATATTAGAATTGTTACATTTAATTTGAAAGAATAATAAAAAGGGATTCTAATCCCAGGAATAAAAAAATACTAAGAAGATCATATTCCCCTTAGCCTCACATCCCAGATTGCCATGCAATAATGATAAAAGTCGTCCAAAAAGTTGTGACTAAAATAAGCATAACGGTTACAATCATTAAAATGAGACAACTTATTGTTAGAATTGAGTCTTTGTTTTTGTTAAGAATCAGAGTAACCACTGATCCTGCAGCAAATAGATACGACAAAACCGCACCGACCCAATACCACAACATAGAGTCATTGCTCCAGTAAGCCATTGACTGCATATAAATACTGAATATAAATCCTGACAATGCTAATAGAAACGAAACTAAATTTGATTTCAAGTTAGAGTTCCTTTCTTCATAAGTTTTATTTTTAGGCACGGTCATACATCTGATAACACCTTTATGCGATATGCTTCGCCGCTTTGTCTGCATATTTTAATTCTTATTTCGTTTTTAAATATGTTTACTAAAACAGAAATGATATAAAGTTCACCTGAAACGCCGATTTAAAATTAAATAGATGTTTTATAAGCGTGAATTGCTTGATTTCTCAAAAGCATATTATCTTTCGTAACCATTCCGAGATTGTATGCTTGTTTGATGATATCCAGCACTTGATTATCGGTTTCAGTTACAGCTTGTCCACTAGTTATTCTGGATTTCCAGTAATCAAATAATCAAACTGGTGATTTAATTCTGAACTGCTTTTAAGGTTTTGATTATCAACCACATTTCCATTCTCGAGTGCTTCTTTCAATTCATCAAAATGAATTGAACATTGCTGATTCGAATGACTTCCTGCACCTTCTGTCGCTAAACTGCAAAACGCTAAAAACTTCGGACTTTCGTGGTATTATTCATCCTCTCTCTAATTTTACAACGTTCCTATAAATGATTTTCATTTTTTCCAAGCCCTTCAACTTGAATCTCATTTGAAGGAAGTTCGTTCATTGGAATTTCAATGTATTTGTCCCATCCTATCACTACCCTGTTTTGCCCAAGTATAGCATCATTTTTGTATATGTTTGCTTCACCTTTGTATAACAAATTCCTTCCGTCTTTGGCTTTAATGACGGTTGAATTTGTATAGCCCATAAGGGGGACTTTAAGATGTAACGGAAGAATCTGAAGACTGAAGCTTCAGCAGCTTCTGTATCAAAGTGACAGCTAGTGCAAGTATTACACACCTAAGCACTTTTCAATTCTGTAACTACCTGGTATTATTTCTCACGTTATTTATCGGTAATTCTATTGATAAATTCAACTCAAATACAAAAAGAACCTGTCTCTAACAAGGTTCTTTTCGTTTTGGTAACTGTATATTGTTTTTAACGACATATAAATGGAACTAGTGTATAATGTTTTCTGAATATTAAGCGTTTTGGAGTCTTGCTCACCCCCTATAGAAAGGGGGTGATGCTTATGTCAACATTTCAGGCATTAATGTGAATGCTTGCATTTGGGTCGTTTATAATCGGCCTGTTGACGTATATCAATAAAAAATAGACCTCCCTTGAGCCTGGAAACCTGAAGGGTTAGGTCTATCATGAATAACATAACATCTGAGCAAGCCCTTTGATGGGGTGCGACCAACACCATGCTCTTTTTATTTTATGCATTTCTTGTTAAAGAAATACACTATAACCAGTCTGTATTTTACAGATTGATTATAACAGATTAAATGAAACCATTGGAATGGTTTGCAAAACTTTTGTTTATTGGATAAAATCATTATTGTATTTGGAGCCGATAAGCATCTTTAATGTATCAATGCGCTTTATTACTTTCCAAATACTTCTCATGTTGTCTTTCTAAAACATTAATATCCTTTTTAATGATCTCAACTTTATATTCTTCTTTAACTTCCTTAGATAAGTTATCGTTTAAATAGCGCCGTAATTCTTCTTCATTTTTTGTTTTATCCATACCAATTGATATGACTGGGTCTGTTTCTCCAATTCCAAGGCTAAATAAGCCAAATTCATCCCATGCACTTTCTAATACTTCCTCAGTGGATTTTTGATTTTTAAAAGAATGTGTAACTGCGCCATACATGAACACAGAAAAACAAACAATGATCAAGACCCCAATTAATTTCTTTTTCATTGTCTCCTCCTTTCATTTCAAGAATACCATAAAATACAATACATGGAAAAATAATTCCTCAGCCAACAGTATCCTAGTTCATTACGGGTTGGTTTTGAGAGGATAAATGCTAATCCGTATCTTAATAACGATCTAATTAGATTAGCTTAAGTTACCGTCTATCATCGTTTGTGAAAGTAACCTCCCACACATTCACCATAATTCTCGGGAATTTTATTTTAATACTTTTAGGAGTTTTACATATTCACCATATTCATCTTCACCAAGAAATAACACGGTTGTAAAACCCTTCTTTTCATATAGATGTCTTGCGTTTAAGTTATCTTATCTACACCGAGTGTTATTTCCTCAAATCCAAGTTGTTTAGCATAATCAATCAAAAAATCAACAATAATACCGCCTATCCCACAATTTCGATATCCTTCTTTAACAATCATACGAGATAGATAAATGCGTTTATCCGGAATGGTATAATCTGGGTCATTGTTTTGAAAAACTAACGATCCTTCTCCTATAAACTCGTCATTCACTGAGTAAATAAAAGTAATTCTGTTTCCGCTTACTAATTCGTCATAAAACACCTTAGCCATTTTCTTTTTCTTTTCCATGTCCCAAATATTATTACACTTATGGTATTCTTCGGGTTTTAATTTCTTTACTTGGTACGAATCCATAACCTCGCTCCCTTTTTATAATTAGTTTCTATCGAAAATAAAAAAGCTCTCTTTCTGAGAGCTTAACTTTGCAATACTTTTCCTAACAATAAAAGCTAATTGTCCTTACCAAAGAGCAATTTTGCAAAGTCATTGTCTAAAACCTCAATTTCCACATCACTGTCATTATCATCAGTTTCAATTGGTTCGTCTACTAAACTTAGGACAAACTCCTCAAACGAATTGGCAATTAGGAAAAAGTCTTTATTGGGGTGACTTAATTCATGATCCCAAAACAATATCTTTTCATTATCGATATCCATGCATATTTCATTCCCGCCTGCGGAGCTTGCGATAGGAATAATATTTCTAGGAAAGCGATCAGAATATGTATCGATTGCTTTCTGAAGACTGTTATGATCGTTCGCTAAACCATAAAAACCCTCTAACAATTGTGTATCATCTCCCTTACCCATCCAAGGATCTTTCTCTATAGGTTTGTAGCAAACGTCATACTCAATCTCATCTGTTGTTTTTTTACTTTCTAAATAACAGCCTCCATATCCCTTCAAAAAATCCTTATAGTCGGAAGGTAATTGATTTCCTATGTTCATTTCAAGCTCTTTGAGTTGTTCATTTGTATTAATGCTAGGATCTGTGCTAGCATCAATCGTAAACTCTTTCAACTTTTGTTCGATCTTTGTGAAGCTCATTTTAATACTCCTTGATATGCTATGGAAAAACAAGTTATAGACCTTCTTTTTAGTTTTAATCGTCCCAGTCCTCGTCATCGATCCAGTCGTCTTTCGCTTCTTCAAGTTCTTCTATTAAAAACTCAAGGAATGTACTACCAACTTGTTTACCATATCCCTCTTGGTTATCCCAAAGAATGACTGGGCATTCTCCATCTATCATCTTGTTAGTGTCAAGACAATAAGAAAATTCATCTACATATTCGATCACTACAAGACCATCGGAAAGGTTATAATATTTTTTATATTCATTGGTCTGCTCGACAACTTCAGCACCGTGAGAGTCATATCCGAGTATCATTGTTCCATATGCTCCCCCTGAACCATACTCAGTTAAAAACCACTTATAGCTGTCTGGAAGGGTTACATTGAGATCCTCTTCTATTTCTCTAATCCGCTCCTCAGTGACTCCTCCCGTGAGAATAGAATTTTCTTTATTTTCATCAAAGAAAGTTTTTATTTTCGAATAATCCATTAAACTTTCACCTCTTATTCTTGATTCTCAAATTGCTGAGCTCTCCATCTCCAATACCTTCTTCTGAAACTTTTATATTGTTTATCAAGCACAGGATCATTTCTAAAACTCTGTCCATTCCCTTTTAATCCATGCAAAACATCACTGTACTTATTATGCCAGCTTTCAGGTATCTCCAGCATAGTACCAGGCTCTTCTTGAATTAAGTGATGTAAATTTATTTGCGTGCCATCTTTAGCAAACGGAGCATTACCATTTTTCATCAGTTGAAGATTCGTAAAGCCTTTACGATTTTTTTGATTAAGATCAATATCTTTCATTGTATATACCCTACGGCTTACATCTCTAATTTTCCCTTTTGTTTTTACTTTGCCGTCTATTTCATAGGCCTCATACTTCTCTTTATTTAACCAAGGGACATTTACTTTCTGACCAGTAAATGGCTTTCTGCTTTCATCCAATTTCTTTGCATTAGTCAAAAGTTCTTTCTTAAGGTTTTCACCATTTACTACATTGTATGGCACGTCACCTGTCAGAGCAAGATCATACTTAG
>NZ_LLZC01000022.1 GCF_001461825.1 Bacillus velezensis
TTGCTCCTGTTGCTCCCGTTGCTCCTGTTATACCCGTTGCTCCAGTCACACCCGTTGAACCGGTTGGGCCTGTTATTCCGGTTACACCAGTTGCGCCTGTTGATCCCGTTGATCCCGTTACTCCGGTTGCGCCTGTTTCTCCCGTTGAGCCCGTGACCCCAGTTGCGCCAGTCGCTCCGGTTGGACCCGTGATTCCGGTTGGGCCTGTCGATCCCGTTGGGCCCGTGACCCCAGTTGCGCCAGTCGCTCCGGTTGGACCCGTGATTCCGGTTGGGCCTGTCGATCCCGTTGGGCCTGTTATTCCGGTTGGACCGGTTGCTCCAGTCGCGCCAGTTGAACCGGTTGGACCGATTTCTCCAGTTACACCCGTTGCCCCTGTCGGTCCTGTCGATCCTGTTGCTCCTGTTGGGCCGGTTTCTCCGGTTGAACCTGTGGCTCCTGTTACTCCAGTTGATCCCGTTGAGCCAGTCGCGCCAGTTTCTCCTGTTACTCCAGTTGCTCCAGTTATACCCGTTGCTCCAGTCACACCCGTTGAACCGGTTGGGCCTGTTATTCCGGTTACACCAGTTGCGCCTGTTGATCCGGTTGAGCCCGTTATTCCGGTCGCTCCCGTTGGGCCCATTTCTCCAGTTATACCGGTTGCGCCGGTTGCGCCGGTTTCTCCAGTTGCTCCGGTTACTCCAGTTACTCCTGTTGGGCCAGTTTCTCCGGTTGAACCAGTTACACCAGTTGAGCCCGTGACCCCAGTCGGGCCAGTAACTCCTGTTGGCCCTGTTACTCCGGTTATACCAGTTGGGCCGGTTTCTCCTGTTGCACCGGTTTCTCCAGTTAATCCCGTCGCACCAGTTGAGCCGGTTTCTCCAGTTGCTCCTGTTGCTCCCGTTACTCCTGTTGCTCCTGTTACTCCAGTTGATCCTGTTGCTCCTGTTACTCCAGTTGATCCTGTTGCTCCTGTTACTCCAGTTGATCCTGTTACTCCAGTTGATCCTGTTGCTCCTGTTACTCCAGTTGCTCCTGTTACTCCAGTTGCTCCTGTTACTCCAGTTAGTCCTGTTACACCAGTTATTCCCGTTACACCAGTTATTCCCGTTACACCAGTTGGACCCGTTTCTCCGGTTGAACCTGTTACCCCTGTTGCGCCAGTCGCTCCGGTTATCCCCGTTGCCCCAGTCACTCCAGTTGCTCCGGTTGATCCCGTTACTCCGGTTGCGCCGGTTTCTCCGGTTACTCCGGTTGGACCTGTTGCTCCTGTTGGACCCGTGATTCCGGTTGGGCCCGTTTCTCCAGTCGCCCCTGTTACTCCGGTTGGGCCCGTTTCTCCGGTCGCCCCTGTTACTCCAGTTACTCCAGTTGCTCCAGATATACCCGTTGCTCCAGTTGCTCCGGTTGGACCGGTCTCTCCTGTTACACCTGTTGATCCCGTTACACCAGTTGGACCCGTTTCTCCGGTTGCTCCCATGATTCCGGTTGGACCCGTTTCTCCCGTTGAACCTGTTACTCCAGTTGGGCCGGTTTCTCCTGTTACACCTGTTGGCCCTGTTGCGCCGGTTAGGCCAGTTTCTCCGGTTGGGCCAGTTACACCGGTTGCGCCTGTTTCTCCCGTTGAACCGGTTACACCAGTCGAGCCGGTTGTTCCTGTTACTCCGGTTGAACCCGTTGCTCCTGTTATCCCCGTTGCTCCAGTCGGTCCTGTTGCTCCTGTTACTCCAGTTGATCCCGTTGCGCCAGTCGATCCGGTTACTCCCGTCGCTCCAGTTTCTCCTGTTGAACCAGTTACACCAGTTGAGCCGGTTTCTCCTGTTGCTCCTGTTGGGCCAGTTTCTCCGGTTTCTCCTGTTACTCCAGTTGCTCCAGTTATACCCGTTGCTCCAGTCACACCTGTTGAACCGGTTGGGCCTGTCGATCCCGTTGGGCCTGTTATTCCGGTTGTACCGGTTGTTCCAGTTGAACCAGTTACTCCCGTTGCTCCGGTTTCTCCCATGGCTCCGGTTGCCCCGGTTACTCCTATTGCTCCGGTTTCTCCTGTTGGACCCGTGATTCCGGTTGGGCCAGTTTCTCCCGTCACCCCTGTTACTCCTGTTGGACCCGTTTCTCCCGTTGAACCTGTTACTCCAGTTGGGCCGGTTTCTCCGGTCGAACCTGTTACACCTGTTGCCCCTGTTATTCCGGTTGAGCCTGTTGGTCCGGTTGGACCGGCCTCTCCCGTTGGGCCGATTTCTCCAGTTACACCCGTTACCCCTGTTGGGCCGGTTGCTCCGATTGAACCTGTTGGTCCGGTTGGACCGGCCTCTCCCGTTGGGCCGATTTCTCCAGTTACACCGGTTGCTCCGGTTGCCCCTGTTGCTCCAGTTACACCAGTCAAGCCGGTTGGGCCTGTTATTCCTGTTATTCCTGTTGCTCCGGTTGAACCGGATGCACCCGTCGCCCCGGTTTCTCCTGTCGATCCCGTTGGACCAGTCTCCCCAGTTGACCCGGTTGATCCTGTCGCGCCTGTTACCCCCGTTACTCCGGTTGAGCCGGTTGATCCCGTTGCACCAGTTGAGCCTGTTACTCCCATTGCCCCGGTTACACCAGTCGAGCCGGTTGATCCCGTGGTTCCGGTTTCTCCTGTTGATCCGGTTGGGCCAGTTGAGCCGGTTGCGCCAGTTACACCAGTTGAGCCCGTGACCCCAGTCGGGCCAGTAACTCCTGTTGCCCCTGTTACTCCGGTTATACCAGTTGGGCCGGTTGAGCCGGTTGAACCTGCTACCCCAGTTGCTCCGGTTATGCCAGTGGCGCCCGTTGCGCCGGTTATTCCTGTTACACCGGTCTCTCCTATTGCGCCGGTTGGGCCTGTTACTCCAGTCGCTCCGGTTGGACCGGTTTCTCCCGTTGGGCCGATTTCTCCAGTTACACCGGTTGCGCCGGTGGCTCCTGTTACACCCGTTACCCCAGTCGCTCCTGTCGATCCCATTGCACCCGTTGAGCCGGTGGCTCCTGTTGGCCCAGTTACACCAGTCGCCCCGGTTTCTCCCGTTGGGCCGATTTCTCCAGTTACCCCGGTTGACCCGGTTGACCCAGTTCCTCCTGTTGGGCCGATTGCCCCCGTTGCGCCGGTTTCTCCTGTTGGTCCTTCTGGGCCGATTGCCCCAGTCACTCCCGTTGAACCCGTTTCTCCTGTTGATCCTGTTGCTCCAGTTACTCCCGTTGCTCCGGTTTCTCCTGTTACACCTGTTGATCCCGTTACACCAGTTGGACCCGTGATTCCGGTTGGGCCGGTTTCTCCAGTCGATCCTGTTGCTCCAGTCGAGCCGGTTGGTCCCGTTACTCCTGCTGGGCCGGTTTCCCCGGTCGAGCCAGTTTCTCCGGTTGCGCCAATTACTCCAGTTGGACCGGTTGGACCAGTTTCTCCCGTTGCTCCGGTTACTCCTGTTGCCCCAGTTGGGCCGGTTGCTCCGATTGAACCTGTTGCTCCGGTTGGACCGGTCTCTCCCGTTGGGCCGATTTCTCCAGTTACACCGGTTGCGCCGGTTTCTCCCGTTGAACCAGTTGAGCCGGTTACTCCTGTTGCCCCGGTTGCCCCTGTTGCTCCAGTTACACCAGTCAAGCCGGTTGGGCCTGTTATTCCTGTTATTCCTGTTGCTCCGGTTGAACCGGATGCACCCGTCGCCCCGGTTTCTCCTGTCGATCCCGTTGGACCAGTCTCCCCAGTTGACCCGGTTGATCCTGTCGCGCCTGTTACTCCCGTTGGGCCTGTTGGGCCTGTTGAGCCGGTCGTTCCCGTTGCTCCTGTCGGCCCGGTTATTCCTGTCGCACCGGTTTCTCCGGTTACTCCCGTCGCCCCGGTTACTCCAGTTGAACCCGTTTCTCCTGTCGATCCTGTTGATCCGGTTACACCAGTTGAGCCCGTGACCCCAGTCGGGCCAGTCACTCCTGTTGATCCGGTTACACCAGTCGGACCCGTTTCTCCCGTTGAGCCAGTTGCTCCTGTTTCTCCTGTTGGACCAGTCTCCCCAGTTGACCCCGTTTCTCCTGTCGATCCGGTTGGGCCGATTGCACCCGTTTCTCCGGTTGCGCCTGTTGCTCCTGTTATCCCCGTTGCCCCAGTCACTCCCGTTGATCCCGTTGCTCCGGTTGAACCTGTTACCCCGGTTGTCCCCGTTACACCAGTCACTCCTGTCTCCCCGGTCGGACCTGTTATTCCTGTCGCTCCGGTTGGGCCGATCGGGCCAGTAGCCCCTGTGGCTCCCGTTATCCCCGTTGCCCCAGTCACTCCAGTTGGACCCGTTTCTCCCGTTGAGCCAGTTGCTCCTGTTTCTCCTGTTGGACCAGTCTCCCCAGTTGACCCGGTTGATCCGGTTTCTCCTGTCGATCCCGTTGCGCCGGTTATTCCTGTTACACCGGTCTCTCCTATTGCGCCGGTTGGGCCTGTTACTCCAGTCGCTCCGGTTGGACCGGTTTCTCCGGTTGAACCAGTTGACCCTGCTGCTCCTGTTGGTCCAGTTACTCCCGTTGAACCAGTTGATCCCGTTATACCAGTTACCCCAGTCGCTCCTGTCGATCCCATTGCACCCGTTGAGCCGGTGGCTCCTGTTACTCCCGTTGCTCCGGTTGAGCCGGTTGGGCCGGTTGGGCCGGTTGGGCCGGTTACACCCGTGACCCCAGTCGGGCCAGTAACTCCTGTTGCCCCTGTTACTCCGGTCGATCCCGTTTCTCCTGTTGCACCTGTTACTCCGGTCTCTCCTGTTGCACCAGTTATCCCAGTCGCTCCTGTTACTCCCGTTGAGCCGGTGGCTCCGGTTGGACCGATCTCTCCCGTGGGCCCAGTTGAGCCTGCTGCACCAGTAACTCCAGTTGGACCGGTCGAGCCGGTTGGGCCTGTTGCTCCAGTTGAACCGGTCGCTCCTGTTGATCCTGTTACTCCAGTGGCTCCGGTTAACCCCGTTTCTCCGGTTGAACCTGCTACCCCAGTTCCTCCTGTTGCCCCGGTTGAACCTGTTGCGCCAGTTGGGCCTGTAACCCCGGGTGCACCCGTTGACCCAGTCGCTCCTCTTGCCCCGGTTGAACCTGTTGCTCCCGTTACACCAGTTACTCCGGTCGCTCCTCTTGCTCCGGTCACTCCTGTGGGGCCCGTCACTCCTGTGGGACCTGTAATTCCTGTAACGCCAGGTTCACCCCCGGTTTGCGCCAATGAAACGTCGTCTATTAAAACCGTGCCGGAAGAAACTTTACTTAATACAATGACGGCAGAGGCCGCGCCAGAAGGCACACTGCTTGTTTTATAGATTTCAGACCATGTGTGAAAGAGCACGTTCGGCAAATTTCCGGGTGTAATATTTTCTTGAATGGAACTGATTTGTTCACCTGCTGCGCTGATATAGATGATCTGGAGAGTTACTTGGGGACTTGGCTCATTTCCGAGCGTTGCGAGTGATACGAATAGAGTCAGTGACTTGGCTGAAATGGGAACGATTTGACTGAGGTAAGCATATGGCTGAGCTCCAATAAATTGCGCGGAATATCTCCCTGAATGTGCAAACAAACTGTTAATCTGGGTATTGGCCGAACTCCAACCCGCTAATGTGCCGGTTTCAAAGCTCCCGTTTATAATCGGATTATTCATTCAATCTTTTTCCCTCTCCTTCCCGTTGTTGACCGTCTTACCTATTAAGACAGCATATTAATACGGGCTGTGTTTTGACAACCTAAATAAAAAAGGTGATTTCTATTCATCACCTTAGTCCGATCCTTGAATGGGGAATCCCGTCGCAATGAGGGAGCGGTTTGCCGCTGCGACTTGTGTTACGAGATTCGAAGAAAGGACGGATAAATAGAGCTGGTACGCGGCTGTTTCATCCGCCTTCATTTCGTCGATGTACGTAAAAGGAATTCCTATGATTTGTCCGCCTGAAGAAAAGAGGTTCCGCTCTTGTCTCTGTGTTTGTATCGATACGCCATTTCTTTGCAGATCGACAGCTAAGACCAATGAGAAATGAGACGCGAGCGGGTCTAATTCCACATTTACTTGTATGACGGCATCCGTTTTCACCAATTGATCTGTCGGCGCGGCTATCACTGTGCTTAACACGTTTATCGGTGTTCCTTCTAACGGAATCATCATCTGGTCTGCTGTATTGTGAAAAGCTACCGCAGGAACCGCTCCCGGCGGACCCTCAGGCCCCGGGGGACCGGGCGGACCCGCCTCCCCTTGCGGACCGCGGGAGCCGGCGGGTCCTCTTTTGCCTTCGGGACCTCGCAGCCCGGGTACGCACAAGGCAGATCGATTTTCATCTGAAGATGGAAACTGTTTTTCCGTCTCTGTTTCAGGTCTTTCAAGTTCACATGGTAATTGTTCATACCGGCGTTTCATATGTCTGCTCATATATTTGTAAGGTTTCTGTTTCAATATCATGTATTGATCACGGCCGCTGCTCATATTATCACCCCGGCAATATTCTATTCGCACTGAAGTCATCATGTGCAGGCCCTTCCCATTCCCTACAGAAATAAAAAAGGCAGACCTGAGTCTGCCTTTTTTCTTCTACCATAACCCTAATACTTTCCACCATAATCCGCCGATCACAAGCCATGTCACAATATGGACGATTGACAGGATAAAGCCGATGGACCACCATTTGCTTTGCGATATATAACCCGCTCCGAAAAAGACCGGAGCCGCTCCCGAGCCGTAATGCGTCGTAGAACCGAAAAGGTTGCTGAAAAACGCCAGGCTGAGCGCCGCCAACAGCGGCGGAGCGCCTGCCGCCACGATGACGGCGAGAAATGCCGCATACATGGCGCTGATATGCGCGGTTGCGCTCGCAAAGAAGTAATGCGTGTAATAATACACGACAATCAGAATCATAAATGCCACAATCCATGAAAAACCGGAAACAGAAGATTTCATCATATTGCTGAACCAAGACACCATACCGAGCTCATTCAGGAAATTCGCCAGCATCACAAGCGCCGCGAACCAAGTCAGCGTATCCCATGCACCTTGTTCTTTTTTGATGTCCTCCCATGTTAATACCTGTGACAAAAGCAAAACGGATAATCCGATCAGGGCCGTCGTCGTTGCGTCAATATTTAAGCTTCCTCCGAAAATCCACAGCGCAAGCACCAATAAAAAGACGATGACCATGGAGAGTTCGGATTTTTTAAACGGACCCATTTCTTTCAATTTTTCCGTTGCGATTTTAGCCGCATCCGGTGTTTCTTTAATTTCCGGCGGATACAGCTTATAAATGACGAGCGGCGTAATGATTAAGCTCGCCAATCCCGGTACAATGGCCGCGATTGCCCAGCTTGTCCATGTGATGTCCACCCCTGCGACATCGTGGGCCAGCTTGGCGATCAGCGGGTTCGCCGCCATTGCCGTCAAAAACATCGCAGACGTAATCAAGTTTCCTTGAAAACCGGTTTTTAATAAGAAAGCGCCGATTTTCCGCTCTGTTCCGTCTGCCGGCGTTGATCCGAAAGTTTCGGATAATGATCTGATAATAGGAAAAATAATGCCGCCCGCCCGTGCCGTGTTGCTCGGAATGGCAGGTGATAAAATTAAATCACTGAAAAGCAGTGAATAAGAAAGGCCGAGTGTTTTCTTCCCGAACCGTTGTACGAATACGTAAGAAATCCTGGCGCCGAGCCCGGTTTTGATGAACCCCCGGGAAATAAAAAAGGCGATGACAATCAGCCAGATTGTCTTGTTTCCAAATCCGCTTAACGTATTTTCAATAGATAGCGTTCCCGTTAACGCGGTGACTGCCAATGCAAAAATTGCAATTGCGCCCATTGGCAAGGGCTTGGAGATAAAGCCGATAATTGTTGCGACAAAAATAGCGAACAAATGCCATGCTTTAGGTTCAAGTCCGGACGGCGCGGGAATAAACCAAATGATTAATCCCACAGCAACAGTAATAAGCAAAGGAATGATTTTTACTGCCTGCTGTTTTTTTGCGTCTTTTTCTGAAGCCATTACAGGTCTCCTCCTATTTTGTTGTCTTCCATCCCCTATCCCATTTTACTACTTAACTAAGTTAATAAACGTTTTTGTTAATTAAAAAACACAAAGGAATATTTTCCTTTGTGTTTCTTGTTTCTTATTTTAATATGCCCGACCCGGCTTTAGATATAACATCTGATTTTACATTTGATGATGAGCCGATGGAACCGTGCAATGACGGTGTCCAGCCGACGGACTGACTTAATCCGTTGGCTGCTGACGCGTTAATGGAGGCGCCGTTTAAAAGAGTGCCGTCTTCATGAAGCGCTTTTCCGCCGCTGAAGACGCTGATGACTTTATCAGCAGCCAGTCCCGGCACTTCAAAGACATTATTCTGGGCATACATTTTTGACGCGTGGCCCGCACCCCACGCATAGCTGAACGGGTATGCGGCGCTTTTCGAGCCTGCGTAAAAATTATTATAAATATGAACCTGCCCGTACCGGACCCGCGGTGCGCGCTGGACGATGTTCTGGTAATAGTTATGGTGAATGGTCACCTTCAGTTTTCCTTCATCCGACGTCTTGCTGTCGCTGTTTCCGATGACGGAGCCTTTGTCATGGTCATGATATTTATTATAGGACAATGTAATATAATTCGCCCCGTTGGCTATATCCGTCTGGCCGTCATGGTGCTGATATTTTCTCCCGTAATAGTAGGGAAAACCGCTGTCGGGATTCGATCCGTCATTAAAGGTGCAATGATCGATCCAGATGTGCGTCGCGCCGTTAATGGTGATATTGTCATATTCCGAGTTCCAGTTGCCGCTGCTGCCGTCCGTCGGGTCCCATTGCGGAAAATAGTCGTAAGCGTCTTGAAATTCAATGTTGCGGATGATGACATTGTCGACGCCGTTCTTTATATTAAAACTTCCGCCTGTCACTTTGGCATTTGAACCCGAGCCGATGATCGTCGTATTTGAAGGAATGTCAACCACGACCCGTGCCTTCTGGTTTTTTTGCGATCGCTGTCTGGCGTCTTCCTGGGTGCCTGACGGCGCTTTTTTTCCCCATTTGTCCGGGTCGTACGCCTTCAGATAGGCGTTGAGATCATATGCCGGATCTTTATAATCATTAAAGCCGAGCGTTTTATTGCGGTCGTCCGTATTCATATTGATTGTGCCTTGTATGTAAATAATCTTCGGTGTGCTGTTGGCGCTTCCCCCTAATGCAGAAACGAGCTGCTGTCTGTTTGATACGGTGTATACATTCGATGAAGAGGCTTTCGCGCCGCCGGTTGTCCCGCCGGAAGCGGCTCCCCAGCCGTCATTTGTTCCTAACGTCTGCCGTCCCAGATCAGCGGCATAGACGTCCGCAGGGATCATACATAAACAAATCGCCAGCATAAGTAACATTTTTTTCATGAATTGTGCTCCTCCTGATTCTGTATTCCAATTTATTACAATTGAATTGTATCAAATCAGTTGAGAAACAGCACCGAAAATGTACAGAATGTGCCTTTCGGTTTTATTGCGGAAACCGCAAAAAAATCCCAAGGGACCGAAACCCCCTTGGGATCTGTTCAGCTTACGCCCATGATTTCACTTTTTCGTTATCCGTGACAAACAGAAGAACTTTTCCTTCATCTAAGCGCTTTTCAAATTGTGATGCTTCCTCTTCTGAAAAGCCGATTTCGTGAATTTTGTTGCGGAGCTCGTCGCCTTTTTTATTAAACATATTGCCGACCGCGTGTTTAATGCCCGTTTCTTTCGCTCCGATGGTATTGACATCAGTATTATCGGCCAGGCGATCCGTTCTGTCGTCATCATGTGAAAGCACATATACGTCCTCTTTTGCAACACCCAGCTGCTGAAGCTCTTTTACGTCCTGCATCAGTTTTTGATCATTTGTATATTCTCTTACTACCGGTTTCATTGATAAGTCCTCCCTTTTGTTTTTGTATATTGGATGTTTACCCGCTCAATCAAGGATCAAACAAAAGAAAGAGAGTTCCGTGAAAAAACGGGCAGGTTGTCGGTGGATATTTTCTGGCGGGACATGTTACAGTAGGGAAAGCTACTTTTATCAGAAAAATAAAAATCTTCATGAGCCGATTAAGCAGGGAGGTGGTTCCTATTCATTACTTTTCACCGGAACAGCGATTTAACGCTTGGGTTGTCAGTGATTTAGTGAAGCAGGTATTCCGCCGGCATACCCGCTGCCCGGATGGAATAAAAGAGCTTACGGCCTTTGCTGAAGATACTTTTCATATTAATATCGATTTCGTTTTCTCTATCATTATCAATATCGGTGATATCGAATCCGTTCTGCCGAAAGAAATTGAAAATAGGCTGGGTTCTTATCTGACCGCGCTTCAGCCCGTCGTTACCGCTGACATGCTTCATTCTTCAAAAACGAATGCCTATGAATATTTGGAACATGAGAAAAACACCGATGTGTACCGGTTATTCTATTAAATATGCATATAAGGAAAGAAGGGCCCTGGCCCTTCTTTTTTTATGACCGCTGACGGTTTGATTTTGTAATCGGGAAATGGTTCGTGTTACATTTGGAACAACCACTTATCTTGAAGGAGGATTCAGTATGCCGAATAATCAGCAGCAAATTCAATTGGCAAGACGCCCCAAAGGCGTTCCCGCTCATGACGATTTCCGCTTTGAAACGATTGCCGTACCCGAACCGAAAGACGGCGAAGTGCTTGTGAAAACGAGTTATGTGTCCGTTGATCCGTACATGCGCGGACGGATGCAGGATACAAAATCATATGTAAAGCCCTTCGCTTTAGATGAAGCCATAACAGGCGGAGTGATTGCCGAGGTTCTGACAGACGGCGATAAGCTGAAAAAAGGAGATGTTGTGATCGGAAATCTCGCGTGGCAGGAATATTCAGCTGTCAATGAGTCCGCCCTCCGCAAGTTGGATACGGATATCGCACCCGCCCAGGCGTATCTCGGCATTTTAGGGATGACCGGACTGACCGCTTACTTCGGGCTGCTCGATATCGGCCGTCCGAAAAAAGGTGAAACCGTTGTCGTTTCAGGCGCGGCGGGCGCCGTCGGCTCAACAGTCGGACAGATTGCCAAAATCAAAGGCGCGCGGGTTGTCGGCATCGCCGGATCTGATGAAAAAATCGCGTATTTGAAAGAGGAGCTTCAATTTGATGAAGCCATTAATTACAAAACGGCGGATGATATTCAAAAAGCGCTGGAACAGGCATGTCCTGACGGCGTCGATGTCTATTTTGACAATGTCGGCGGACCGATTTCAGATGCGGTGATAAACCTGCTGAATGAATTTGCCCGCATTCCGGTATGCGGAGCGATCTCATCGTACAATACCGAAAGTGAAGAAGAAGACATGGGCCCCCGCGTCCAGCCGAAGCTGATCAAAACAAAAGCGCTGATGCAGGGATTCATCGTCAGTGATTATGCTGACCGCTTTTCTGAAGGCGCGAAACAATTGGCCGAATGGCTCAAGGACGGAAAGCTTCATTATGAAGAAACGATTACGGAAGGATTCAGCAATATTCCTGACGCGTTCCTCGGCCTGTTTAAAGGAGAAAATAAAGGCAAACAGATCATCAAAGTCAGTGATCTAAGTTAACATGATGATGAAAAAAAGGAGGGCTTTGTCCCCTCCTTTTCTGTTCATTTGGGATCAGCCGCGAAGAATCAAAGTAAGAAAGCCGTCTTCATCCGGCTCCGTATCTTCCAAAGTGAATCACGCTGCTTGAAAGCAGGCTAAACTGATTTGATTGTCTTTTTCGATGCTTGCCGCCCATTCCCGCACGCTGGTAAACTCAGGGTCAGTCAGCAGTTTTTGCAAGATCTGTTTTCCGTACCCTTGAAGCTGGTATAAAGGATTGACGATCAACCCGATATACGCCCGTTCCTCCACAAACTCTATAGAGGCCATGCCTGCCGGACACTCCCCGTCATATGCCATAATGACAGTATCGTCTTTATCTTTATTCAATCGTGCATACCACGCGTCTAATGGCAGCATCGCATCCATTCTCCGTTTGATATTATCGTTCTTAAACCAGTGTTCAAGTATTTTCAGTTCGGGTTCCTTCAATATTTGACATCTGTCTATTGAAACCATCTTCCCGCCCCCGCCTGAACCTTTTCTATTATTTTACAACAAAAAAAAGAAGGGCTTCCCGCCCTCCGTTTCTTATTTCTCAGATAATTTTCCGCCTGAATAAACGGCCTCTTTCAGCTCAATTCCGAGTGATTTGGCCATTTTTTTCAATTTGGATTCTTCCATCGGCGTGACAAGGCTGAGTACGGTTCCTTCTTTACCGGCCCGCCCCGTCCGGCCGGATCTGTGGATATATCCGTCTTCATTCGGCATGTCCGCGTGAATGACGTACGGAAGATCATCGATATCGAGTCCGCGCGCCGCAATGTCAGTCGCCAGAAGCAGCGGAAATTCTCCCCGCTCAAACGCTGATAATATCTTTGCCCGCTCCATTTTTTTCGCTTCTCCATGCAGAATGCCGAGATCCACGTGGTGATAGGCGAGTTTTTCCGCATAGACGCTTAAATTTCCGATATCTCTGACGAACACGAGCGCCTGCATGCCGTTCAGCCGTGACAGCTTTTGCAAAAGCTTCACTTTATCCCGCTGATCGCAGACGAGATATTGATGCGTGACGCGCGCTTTTTCCGCCGTATTCCGCTCCACTTTCAAAACGGCCGGTTCGTGTGCGATGGTATTCAGCACCTGTTCTGTTTCCGGCTGCAGCGTAGCGGAAAAGCTTAAAAGCTGTCGGTCTTTCAGCGTCGTTTTAATGATTTTTTTCATCGTTTCGCGGTGTTCCTGTGTCACGAGCTGATCCGCTTCATCAAGAACGATCGTCTTGACTTCATGCATTTTCAGCTTTTTCGCCTGAATCAATTCGAGCACCCTGCCCGGTGTGCCCGCAATGATATGCGGTTTATTTTTGAGCTTTTCCACCTGCTTTTTCACGTTTGCTCCGCCGATCAAAGACAAGGCGCGAAGGTCGGAGCCTTTTTTCCACTCCTGAATCACTTGGAAAATCTGCATCACCAGCTCGCGGGACGGCGCTAAAATGATCACTTGCGGATGTTTCTGTTCCGGGTTGATCCGCTCCAGAACCGGAAGCGTGTACGCCAATGTTTTTCCCGTTCCCGTCGGGGATTCGGCGATGACGTCTTTCCCTTCCATGATCACCTGAGCGGCTTTTTCCTGAATGACGGTCGGCTCCTGAAAACCTGAGGCCTCCCAGTTTTCGGCGATAAATGGTTGTGTATGCTGTAAAAATGGCCATGTTTGGGTCATGTCGTTCTCCTCAATTCTTAAAATCTACTCCATAGTATCTCAAATGCACGCGCCAAACGCAATTTTCTTTTTCCTTCCAAGCCTTTTAACAAACGGTCTCCTCCTTTATAATCATAAATGAGAAAGACACATGATGAATAAAGCGTGTCTGATAACGATAGAGGTGTAATGATGAGTATTTTATCCGTAAAAGATTTAAGCCACGGCTTTGGTGACCGTGCGCTTTTTAACAATGTATCGTTCCGTCTTTTAAAAGGGGAACACGTCGGCTTAATCGGAGCAAACGGCGAAGGTAAATCAACGTTTATGAATATTATTACCGGAAAGCTTGAGCCTGATGAGGGTAAGGTTGAATGGGCGAAAAACGTGCGCGTCGGCTACCTCGATCAGCATACCGTGCTTGAAAAAGGAAAAACGATCCGCGACGTGCTGAAAGATGCGTTCCATTACTTATTTGCAATGGAAGAGGAAATGAATGAGATTTACAACAAAATGGGCGAAGCGGACCCTGATGAGCTTGAGCAGCTGCTTGAAGATGTCGGTGTCATTCAAGACGCCCTGACAAACAATGATTTCTACGTGATTGACAGCAAAGTTGAAGAAATCGCCCGCGGCCTCGGCCTGCAGGATGTCGGCCTTGACCGCGACGTCACAGACTTAAGCGGCGGACAGCGGACGAAAGTGCTGCTCGCCAAACTGCTTTTGGAAAAACCGGAAATCCTTCTGTTGGACGAACCGACCAACTACCTTGATGAACAGCATATTGAATGGCTGAAACGCTATTTGCAGGAATATGAAGATGCGTTCATCTTAATTTCTCACGACATTCCGTTTTTAAACAGCGTGATCAATTTGATTTATCATGTGGAAAATCAGGAGCTGACGCGTTATGTCGGCGATTACCATCAGTTTATGGAAGTATACGAAGTGAAAAAACAGCAGCTCGAAGCCGCCTATAAAAAACAGCAGCAGGAAGTCGCAGAGCTGAAAGATTTCGTCGCCCGCAACAAAGCGCGCGTCAGCACGAGAAATATGGCGATGTCCCGCCAGAAAAAGCTTGATAAGATGGATATGATCGAACTGGCGGCCGAAAAACCGAAACCTGAATTCCATTTCAAGCCTGCGAGAACGTCAGGCAAGCTCATTTTTGAAACGAAGGACTTAGTCATCGGCTACGATACTCCGCTGTCACGCCCGCTCAATCTCAGAATGGAGCGCGGACAGAAAGTCGCCCTGTACGGCGCAAACGGCATCGGGAAAACGACGCTGTTAAAAAGCCTGCTCGGTGAAATCCAGCCGCTGGAAGGCACGGTGGAACGGGGCGAGCATCAATACACGGGCTATTTCGAGCAGGAAGTGAAAGAAACCAATAACAATACGTGCATCGAAGAAGTGTGGAGCGAATTTCCTTCCTTTACCCAGTACGAAATCCGCGCCGCCCTCGCCAAATGCGGCCTGACGACCAAACACATTGAAAGCCGCGTCTCCGTTCTCAGCGGAGGAGAAAAAGCGAAGGTCAGACTGTGCAAGCTGATCAATTCAGAAACAAACCTGCTCGTGCTTGACGAACCGACAAACCACCTGGATGTCGATGCGAAAGAAGAGCTGAAACGCGCGCTGAAAGAATACAAAGGCTCCATTCTGCTGATTTCCCACGAACCCGAGTTCTACATGGATATCGCGACGGAAACATGGAATTGTGAATCTTGGACGACGAAAGTGCTGTAAACAAAAAAAGGAACTCCCGCCTGAGCGGAAGTTCCTTTTTTTCTTAATGTCCGGCTTTTATTCCGGCGAGATGTTTGCGTCCCATGAGAAGGACAAGCATGCCGACAAAAACGACGATCCCGCCTACTGTATATGGTGTGCTTGCAGTGAAGTGTTCTGACAGCATTCCCGCAATCCACGGAGCGAGCGCACCGCCGATAAAACGGACTGAGCTGTAGGCTGAAGACGCGATTGAACGTTCAACCGGTGCAGAACCCATTACAGCGGTTGTCATGATCGTATTCACCATACCGAGAACAGCACCGGCGACAACGATACACGTAATGATCAACGTCTGATGGTCAGTCCAGATCCCCATGACGATGAGAATGACCGCAAAGGCGATAAAGAGAACGACGAGCGAACCCACTGTTCCCAGCGCTTTGTGCACGAGCGGCGCCGTAAAGACTGACGTAATTGCCAGCAATAACCCCCAGCCGAAGAAGACGTATCCAAGGCCGTGTTCATCTAAATCCAGCACGAACGGAGAATAAGCAAGCAAAATAAAAAATCCAAAGTTGTATAAGAATGCAGATACTGCCATTGTCAAAAGGCCTTTATATTTGAGCGCCTTCATCGCATCAAACACACCGACGCGTTTCGCCGGTTTCGGCAGCTTCGGCAGCATGAGTGAAATCGCGCAAAGCGCTATGAACATGAGGACAGACACTCCGAAGAACGGAGCGCGCCATGAAATGCTGCCAAGCTCTCCGCCGGCAAGCGGCCCGACGGAAATCCCCAAGCCGAGCGCAGCCTCATACAAAATAATGGCTTTGGCGCTGCCGCCGACAGATACCCCGACAATGACGGCAAGCGCGGTTGAAATAAAGAGAGCATTCCCAAGCCCCCAGCCGCCGCGATAGCCGACAAGCTGAGCGATTGAACTTGAGCTTCCGCCGAGAGCGGCAAACACGATGATAAAAATAAGTCCGAGAAGCAGCGTCCATTTTGCGCCGATCCGGCTTGAAATCGCGCCGGAGAAAAACATCATAAAACCGGTAACGAGCAAATAACTTGTAAATAACAGAGATACTTCACTAGGTGAAGCATGTAATTGTGCGGCGATTGCCGGAAGAATCGGATCGACAAGACCGATTCCCATAAAGGAAATAACACAGGCAAACGCAACCGCCCAAACGGCTTTCGGCTGGCTGAATAAGCCTGTTTTCTGTTGTGATGATGTATCCATTTGACCAGACCTCCTGTTTCATCCATTAAAAGAAACGCTATATCCATAGCGTTTACAGCAAAATCATTCGATTGATTGAATGGCGCGGTCAGCTTTTTCTTTCATTCCGTTAAGGCGCGTTTTAAAATGCTGAAATGTGCTGATCTTCTCATCAATCATCTCAAGCTGGTGGTTCAAAGCCTGCTGAATCTCTTCCAGCTTTTCTTTCCGTTCCTTCGGATCCAGTGACAACAAGTACCCCTCTTTGTTTAATTCCAGCTGACGGCTCATCTCCATAAACTGCTGAAGCTCCTGAAGGGAAAAACCGAGCACTTCTTTTGTGCTGGTTACTTTTTCGAGCTCCTCCATATCATCTTCAGAGTAAAGCCGGACGCCGCCTTCTGTCCGTTTAGGAGCAGGAATCAAACCAATCTCCTCGTAAAAACGAATGGTTCGTTTTGTCAATCCGCTTCGCTTGGCAACTTGATCAATCTTCATCCATTCCAAGGTGAATCCCCCTCTTGTCGTATCTGTTTCTATTATACACCATTTGAACCTTAACGTAAACGTAAACTTTTTTACGCCTGATAAACTTTGCTTGGACAAAACGTTTGTCTTTAAAGCGCCGGGAGACATCTGTGCAAGATAAAAAAAGCCGGTATGACCCGCCATCTTCTCGGGGGCCGTACCGGCTTTTCTTAATTCTCAAGTTCTTCAATCATCAGTGACAATTCGGTCCAGCGCTCCATCGCCGCTTCAAGCTCTTCAGCCGTTTTTGCCTGTTCGGCCATCAGTTCTTGAATCTTTCCGAAATCACTTCCTGCTTCAGCGATTTCCGCTTCCAGACGCTGATGCTTTTCTTCAAGGCCGGCGATTTTGTCTTCGATGCCGTCCCATTCGATCTGATCCTTATATGAAAGCTTTTTGCGCTTTTTCTTCGGCTCTTCTTCCGCCTTTTTCTCTTCGGCCGGCTGTTTTACCGCCGTCTTCTTCGCTTTTGCGTGTTCCATGTATTCACTGTACGAACCTTGGAAACGGGAAATGACACCTTGTCCTTCAAATACGATCAGGCGGTCAAGGACGCGGTCAAGGAAATAGCGGTCATGGGATACGGTGATGACGACGCCTGGGAACTGTTCGATATAATCTTCGAGCACGCTTAATGTTTCCGTGTCCAGATCATTGGTCGGCTCATCTAAAAACAGCACATTCGGTTCCTGCATCAGTACATTCAGCAAGTACAGACGGCGCTTTTCCCCGCCCGACAGCTTTCTGATATACGTCTGCTGCATCGGACGCGGGAACAGAAAACGCTCAAGCATTTGTTCCGCGGTGATGACATCGCCTTCCGCCGTTTTGACGATTTCAGCCGTCTCTTTTATATATTCAATGACTTTCATATCACCGTTCATTTCGCTGTGATCCTGGGTGTAGTAGCCGATCCGGACCGTCTGCCCGATGGTGATATTGCCGCTGTCAGGCTGAATTCTGCCGGCGAGGCTGTTTAAAAGTGTCGTTTTCCCGATTCCGTTCGGCCCGATGATGCCGATTCGTTCCCCCGGGATGACAAGCTCATTAAACTGGCTGATCAGCGCTTGGCCGTTATAGGTAATGGAGACGTTATCGGCTTCGATCACCTGTTTTCCGAGACGGTGGGAGCCGATCGCGAAATCGAGTGATCCGGAGACTGCCGGCCCTTTTTGCTCTTTGAGCGCCTCCGCTCTGTCCACTCTCGCTTTTTGTTTCGTCGAGCGCGCTTTCGCCCCTCTTCTGAGCCACGCCAATTCGCGGCGCAGGAGGTTTTGACGTTTTGTTTCTTTCTGCTCCGCCAGCGCTTCCCGTTCGGCCCGTTTTTCCAGGAATACTTCATAGTTTCCTTTATACGTATAAAGGCTGCCTCTCTCAAGCTCGTAAATTCTGTTCGTCACCCTGTTCAGAAAATATCTGTCGTGCGTGACAAGCATAACGGCGCCCGGATATTGCGATAAGTAGCCTTCCAGCCATTCAATCGTTTCATTGTCCAAGTGGTTTGTCGGTTCATCCAAAATGAGCAGGTCAGCCGGCTGGATGACGTTTTTCGCAATCGCGACGCGCTTTCTCTGGCCGCCGGACAGCTCGCTGACATCCTTCATCAGATCGGTGACGCCAAGTTTGGTTAAAACCGTTTTGGCTAACGTATTCGCCTCCCACGCATCATTCGCGTCCATTCGGGCCTGCGCATCAAGCAGCTGTTTCTGGCGCTGGTCATTTTCCGGTTCTTCATTCAGCGCCTGAAGCGCTTTTTCGTATTCTCTCATCGTTCTCATGACGGCTGATCCGCCGGAATAAATATGCTCAAGTACGGTTTGTCCGGCCGGAAGCTCAGGGTCCTGATGCAAAAACTCAATATGCACGTTTCCTGAGGCCGTAATCTCGCCTTCCTCCGTTGATTCAAGGCCGGCAATGGTTTTCAGAAGCGTAGACTTCCCCGTTCCGTTCGGGCCGATTAAACCGATTCTTTCATTCTCTTCAATATGAAAGGAGATATGGTCGAATAATGTCTTATCTCCGTATGTTTTATAAAGGTTTTCCGCTTTTATGATGCTCATGGTCCCTATCAATCCTCACGTAAGTTCATGTGTTCATTTTAAATCAGGCGCTGGAATAAAACTAGTAAAAGGACAGACAAATTTCTTGGAAGAGATCATTTTGTCCGAAGAATGTTTCCGCCTCTCCTTTTATACACTGGAGGGGAAGAGGTGATGACATGATCAGCGTCAGTTTGTGCGTTATCGTGAAAAATGAAGAGGAAGTGCTTGCGGGCTGTCTTGATTCCGTCAAAGACATTGCGGATGAAATTGTGATTGCTGATACGGGCTCGACCGACCGGACGAAAGAAATCGCGGCCCGTTATACGGATAAGATTTATGATTTTGAATGGATCGATCACTTTGCGGCCGCCCGTAATTTTGTGTTTTCGAAAGCGGAAATGGATTATATTCTGTGGCTGGACGCCGACGATATACTGACGGAAAAGGACCGTGAAAAGCTGATTGAACTGAAGGCGTCGCTTTCAAAAGAGGTGGACGCGATATCCATGTATTATCACGTCGGCTTTGATGCTCGGGGAGAGGTCAGCTTCAGATACCGCCGCAACCGACTCGTCAAGCGTGAAAAAGGGTTCCGCTGGATCGGAGCCGTGCATGAGTATCTTGAAGTATACGGAAACATCATAGAAACCGATATTGCCGTCACACACCGGAAATCCGAGAAAAAGCACTCGCCTCCCTCAGACCGCAACTTGAAGATTTATGAGAAAATGGCGGAAAACAGTGAAACGATGACACCGCGCGATTTGTTTTACTTCGCGAATGAATTAAAGGATCACGGCCAGTATCAGCGCGCCATCACGTATTATCACCATTTTCTTTCCACAAAACAGTGCTGGATCGAAGACGAGATCAGAACGTGCCAATATCTATCCGATTGCTACAGGGCGGTCGGCCATGAAGAGGCCGCCATGACATCTCTCTTAAAATCATTTCTGATCGATTGTCCGCGGCCGGAGTTCTGCTGCAGGCTCGGCGACTATTTTGCGGAGAAACGGCAATACCGGCAGGGCGTGTTTTGGTATGAGCTCGCCCTATCCGCCAAAAGCAGTGATGCAGGCTTTACCCAGCTCGAGTACTCCACCTGGTATCCCCATCTGCAGCTCTGCGTCTGCCACTGGCAGCTCGGCGACAGAGAAAAAGCGAAGATTCATAACGACAAAGCCGCCTCCTATCATCCGTCACATCCGAGTGTCCTGTATAATCAAAACGTGCTCGGCACATAACATCGAAAAAAAGAGCTGCCCCCGTGTGAAGGGCAGCTCCTTATTGATTACGCTGTCGGAATTCCTCCGCTTACACTGTAAATTTGGGATGTCACATAGCTCGATTCTTCTGAGGCCAAAAAGACATAAATCCCTGCTAGCTCCGCCGGCTGTCCGGCACGCTTTAATGGGACGGCCGGTGTTTCCTTGCCGAATTTCGGAATGTTTTCACCGGGCTGTCCTCCCGAAATCTGCAGCGGCGTCCAGATCGGCCCCGGCGCTACCGAGTTGACTCTGATTCCTTTATTCGCCAGCTGCTTTCCTAAGCCGACGGTAAAACCGATAATGGCATGTTTCGTCGCGGCATAATCCAACAGCATCGGGCTTGGATTATACCCTTCTACGGACGTTGTCGTAATAATAGACGCGCCTTCCGGCAGATACGGAAGCGCGGCTTTGACGAGCCAATACAGCGAGAATACGTTGACTTCAAATGTTTGATAGATTTGTTCTGTGGCAAGATCGCTGATATCATCCACTGCCTGCTGTTTGCCGGCGACAAGAGCGAGCGTGTCAAGACCGCCAAGCTCTTGATACGCTTTTTCCGCCAATTCTCCGCAAAACGTTTCATCGCTTAAATCTCCCGGCAGCAGAACGGCTTTTCTTCCCTCTTTTTCAATTAACGCTTTCACTTCTTCGGCATCCGGCTGTTCCTCAGGCAGATAGTTAATCGCCACATCCGCCCCTTCCCGGGCATAAGCAATCGCGGCGGCCCGGCCGATACCTGAATCGCCGCCGGTGACGAGGGCTTTTCTTCCCTTCAGCTTGCCGGCTCCTTTATAGCTTGTTTCACCGCAGTCCGGCACAGGCTTCATCTCTTTTTGCAAACCGGGCGGTTCTTGATATTGTTTTGGAAATTCATCATGATCATATTTCGTCAGCGGGTTGTGCAGATTTGCATCAGACATACAAGACTCTCCTTTATCATTGGTGATGTATTCGTATGTGTACCCCTTTAGCATGACGGATCAAACGTGTAAGTGCAGTTTTCGATTGATAAAGGGAAAACAAAAAAGGAGCCCGTAAGCTCCCTTTTTTTATGACTCTCCGAGTACGTTTTCAGCCATTTTCGCTAAATGCTGGGCGCTTCCCGAAATTTCCTGCATCGTGGCAGAAATTTGTTCAACCGCCGCCGCTTGGCCGTCCGTGTTCTGGTTGATGGATTCAATTGAGTCCTCCAGCCCTTTCAGCAGGCTGTGGATTTTTTTCGTAATTTGGTCAATTTGGCCGACATTGTCTTTTGAATGAGTGGCAAGCTTGCGGATCTCATCCGCCACCACGGAAAAGCCCTTGCCGGATTCTCCTGCTCTCGCGGCTTCAATGGCCGCATTCAAACCGAGCAGATTGCTTTGATCCGAGATGCCCTTGACAGTGACGGAAATGTCGGCGATTTCTCCCGCGCTTTCACTGACTTGTTTCGCCTGAGTGGAAATCCCGTTCATCTGTGCTGAGAAACCGCTGATGGATTCTGAGATATCCGCGATGGCCGAAGCGGTCTGCTCCACGACGGCGGACAGGCTTTCAGCGACATCATGAAGCTTGGCTGATTTTTCAAGGCTCGTGCCGAGACCGACGCCGCCGATGACTTTTCCGTTTTCATCGTGAAGCGGAATCGCTCTGGCGATCAGCGGAAATCCGAACAGCTCTTTCGGCACCATGCTTGTCTTCTTCTGATTCATGCGGATCGCGTCTGTAATGATGTCCCCTTTTTGCAGCGGGTCCCCCGGCTTTACGTTAAGAGAAAACGTTTTAGCCGGAATATTCACGATTAATTTTTCTGTATCATAAATTCCGATGGTGATGTCATCTTGGATCAGGCTGTTTAAAAAAGGCGCAACTTTGACAAAAGCGTCAAGCAGGCTGTGCGTTTGCTGCTCCGTCTGTATACTCATTTCTTTCACTCCTTCTTAATATGGGAATTGCCGTTTTTCATGCTGAACCGAAATCCATTTCAGCGTGGTGAATTCTTCAAGGCTCCATTCGCCGTTCAGCCTGCCGAGACCTGATTGCTTCTCGCCGCCGAACGCGACGTTCGGTTCATCATTAATGGTCGTATCGTTGACGTGAATCATGCCGGTTTCGATCCGCTTAGCAAACTCAACGCCGCGCTCAACGTTTGCCGTATGCACGGCTCCGCTTAAACCGAACGGTGTCGCGTTTGCGATGCTTACCGCTTCATCCTCCGTTTCAAACGGCATGATGCAGACGGCCGGTCCGAACAGCTCCTCCTTCGCGATGCTCATCTCAGGTTTCACATCTTTTAAAATGACGGGCTCAGCGACCGTTCCGCTGAATCGGCCGGACAGCACCGGAACCGCTCCCTCTTCTATCGCTTTTTCGACAGACCGTCTCAGACCTTCCGCCTGTCTCTCATTGATTAAAGGACCGATAACCGTATCAGGGTCCATCGGATCGCCGACTTTCAGCGATGACACTTTCGCTTCGTAAAGCTCTGTAAATTTGTCATATACAGATGTGTGAACGAGCACGCGGTTCGCCGACATACAGATCTGGCCTTGATGCGTAAACCGGCTGAATACGGCCGCATTGACGGCGTATTCAAGATCAGCATCCTCAAGCACGATCAGCGCGCTGTTTCCGCCAAGCTCCAACAGCGGTTTTTTAAAGTGTTTGACCGCAAGCTGTCCGATATAGCTGCCCACTCCGGTTGAGCCTGTAAATGAGATAATCCGCGGCACGGGATGCTCAACAAAGCTGTCGCCGATCTCCCCGATATCCGTCACGATAACATTCAGCAGCCCGTCCGGTACGCCGGCCGCTTCAAAAATTTTCGCGATAAGCGTTCCGCCGCAGATCGGTGTTTCTTCATGAGGCTTCAGCACGACGCCGTTCCCCGCGCCGAGTGCCGGCGCAACAGATTTCATCGAAAGGAAAAACGGGAAATTAAACGGGCTGATCACTCCCACGACTCCGGCGGGTATTCTGTACAGCCTGTTTTCTTTTCCGTCAATCGTGGACGGGAGAATTTTCCCTTCCATCCGCACCGGAAATGTTGCGGCTTCTTTTATCATATTTTTGACAAGTCCGATTTCAAACTCAGCCTTCAGCCGTGTTCCGCCAAGCTCCTCCATGATTAAGTAAATAATCGCTTCTTCGTGCTCTTCGATGAAAGAAACGGCTTTTTCCAAAATGGCCCGCTTTTTAAAAGGGTTTACTTTGTCCCATTCTTGTTTCGCAAGAGCCGCGGCGCGATATGCCGCATCCACGTCATCAGACGTCGCTTTTTGGAATGAGGTGATGACTTTTTGAGTATAAGGATTTCTGTTTTCCAATACGTTCCGGCTGCTCCCATCCCTCCATCGGCCGCCGATAAACTGCTTATTTAGTTCTTCATATTGAAACATGTAAACATCTCCCTTTCACCGAAACTTGAAATTAGTTGATGAGTCATCTTTTGTATCGGTCTTAAGGTGAGAAAATTGAACTATTTCACAATAAAATTCCCGTTCCTTCCGTGCATCGACGCTTTTTAGCTTTGTCCTTTTAAAGTGGAAAATTCTTTAATTGACTGCGAGAAATTTCGACAATATAATACAAACGTCAGTGTATATAATGATAAGAATATTATGAATTTTCAGGAGGACCCATATGTCTTTACTATTTCGGAAAAAGCCGCTGGCCGACTTAAAGGCCCAGAGCAAACAGACCAGCCTGTCCCGCTCGTTAAGCGCTTTTGACTTGGTTTTGCTCGGAATCGGCTGTGTTGTCGGAACGGGGATTTTTGTGATTACCGGGACTGTGGCCGCGACAGGCGCAGGACCGGCTTTGATTCTGTCGTTTGTGCTCGCGGGTCTTGCCTGCGCGCTCGCCGCGTTTTGTTATGCGGAATTTTCTTCCTCCATTCCGATTTCAGGCAGCGTATATACGTATTCATATGTCACTCTCGGGGAGTGTCTCGCGTTTTTAATCGGATGGGACTTAATGCTTGAATATGTCATCGCGCTTGCCGCCGTCGCAACCGGCTGGTCATCCTATTTCCAATCGCTTCTTGCAGGCTTCGGGCTGCATCTTCCGGAGGCGCTGACCGCCGCACCCGGCAGCAAAACGGGTGCCGTGTTCAACCTGCCGGCCGTTATCATTATTTTGGTCATTACCGCGATTGTTTCAAGAGGCGTGAAAGAAAGCACCCGCTTTAACAATGTCATTGTATTGATGAAAATTGCGATCATTCTGCTATTTATCATTGTCGGTTTCGGCTACGTGAAACCGGAAAACTGGTCGCCGTTTATGCCGTTCGGAATGAAAGGCGTCATCACGAGCGCCGCGACCGTTTTCTTCGCGTATCTCGGATTTGATGCCGTGTCAAACGCGTCGGAAGAAGTGAAAAACCCGCAGAAATCAATGCCGGTCGGAATCATCGGCGCGCTCGCCATCTGCACCATCCTTTACATTACGGTATCGCTCGTCCTGACGGGAATGCTTTCGTACACCAAGCTGAATGTCGGAGATCCGGTATCTTTCGCGCTTCAATTTGTCGGCCAGAACAAGATAGCAGGCATTATTTCCGTCGGCGCGATTATCGGGATTACAACGGTCATGCTCGCTCTGCTTTACGCTCAGGTGCGCCTTACATTTGCGATGAGCAGAGACGGCCTTTTGCCACGCATGTTTTCCAAGGTTCACCCGCGTTTTAAAACACCGTTTCAAAACACATGGGTGACGGGGATCATTGCCGCCGGGATCGCGGGTTTTATTGATCTGGGAACCTTGGCGCATCTCGTCAACATGGGAACCTTGGCGGCCTTTACGGTCATTGCGATCGCCGTCATCGTTTTAAGAAAGAAACATCCGGAGATCAAATCTTCCTTCCGTGTTCCTTTCGTGCCTGTTGTGCCGATCATCAGCGCATGCTTATGCCTGTATCTCGCAAGCAGCCTGCCGGGCGTGACATGGATCGCCTTTGTCATCTGGATCGCCGCCGGGATCGTCGTTTATATGATGTATTCGAGAAAACACAGTTTGTTAAATAAATAAAAAGGGAGGCTCTTTTTTCTGTTTGAGAAAGAAGAGCCTTTTTTGCACTTGATAATTCATTCACCTTATGAATAATATGGTGTATGCTTCGTTTACATAAAAAGGAGGAGAATCACTTTGGCAATTGCCGCCCCGCTTAAAGAAAAACCTGTCCATCGTCCCGAAACAACCATGTATTCTATTTTGTTCATTATCGGGATCTGTCATCTGCTGAACGATTCACTGCAAGCGGTGATTCCGGCGATGTTTCCGATTTTGGAACGTTCCATGAATCTTACATTTACGCAGCTCGGAATGATCGCCTTTACGCTGAATATGGTGTCTTCCGTGATGCAGCCCGTCATCGGCTGGTATACGGATAAACGCCCGATGCCGTATGCTTTGCCGCTCGGACTCACCGCAAGCATGCTCGGCATTTTAGGTCTCGCGTTCGCCCCGTCTTTTCTGACGATTTTATGCTGTGTCTTTTTTATCGGCCTTGGCTCCGCCGTCTTTCATCCTGAAGGATCGCGTGTCGCCTACATGGCCGCCGGCGAAAAGCGCGGCTTGGCGCAATCGATTTACCAAGTCGGAGGGAATACCGGCCAGGCGATGGCGCCCTTGATTACCGCGCTGATTCTCGTTCCGCTCGGTCAATTCGGCTCTGTCTGGTTCACGCTTGTCGCCGCAATCGCTGTGCTGTTTCTCATTTATATCGCCAAATGGTATAAAGGCCGCCTTATTCATTTGCGCGCCGTAAGTAAAAAATCACCGGCCGCCGCTGTGCAGACCGTGATTACAAAACCGATTATTCTCGCCCTTATCATGATTATCTTCTTAATTTTCGCGCGCTCCTGGTATGTGAGCGCGATCGGCAACTTTTATACGTTCTATGCGATGAATGCCTATCATGTCAGCATTCAGCAGGCACAGAGCTACATCTTCGTCTTTTTATTTTTCGGAGCAGTCGGAACGTTTCTCGGCGGGCCGCTTGCAGACCGTTTCGGAAAGCGGAACGTCATCATCGTTTCGATGATAGCATCGGCTCCATTGACGATTTTTCTTCCGTTTGCGGGGCCTGTCATCGCCTATGGCGTACTGGCGCTGATTGGTGTTGTTCTGATGTCCAGCTTCTCCGTGACGGTTGTCTACGCGCAGGAGCTTGTTCCAGGCAAAATCGGAACGATGTCAGGGCTTACGGTCGGGCTCGCCTTCGGAATGGGCGCGATCGGAGCCGTTGCGCTCGGAGCTCTTATTGATTCAGCGGGATTGACGCCGACCATGACAGCCGTCGCCTTTCTGCCCGTTTTAGGTCTGCTCGCCTTTGTCCTGCCGAGCGACAAAACATTAAAAGAATGGCATTCATAAAAACAATCCCTGCCGAAAAGGCAGGGATTTTATGTTTCAACCGTATAAAAATGGGTGTCAGGAACCGCATATTTCGGAATAAACCCGTCTCTGAAATCGGGAAATGCTTTTTGAATTTCATCAATCCATTTTTTCACGTTTTTGATGTACGGCACGTAAATCATATTGACTGTCGCCTCGTCATCAATGTGATAGTACCAGCACAGATTGAATTCGTTCTCCGTGACGAGCGTAAAGCCTGAAAAATGATAAAAAATCAGCGGGGTGTCATTGACATATACAGCCCCGTCGCGCAGGCTGACGTCATATTGCTCAATATTCCACAGCGCCGCATTCGCGCCGATCGACTCCGTGACATGAACGTGTTCAAACTGCGCGGGCCACTTTTCAACATACCTTTGGTCACCGTATGTCTTTTTTTCTTCATTCATCTCCACCGTACAATAGGAGATGCAATCCTGTCTCCACTGCCAGACCGCCCGATACGCTTCCCCGGTATTCCGCGCGCCGACAAACCCGGTGTTGTACTGCCCTGTCAGCTTGTAATAAGACGCAAACCGTTCTGAATTGCGGTGATCCGTCAGAAAAAGGGAAGCATCCGGCTTTTCCGCAAACAGCTCGCCCGCATCTGAGAAGAAAAAGAGATCGGTGTCCAAGTGGGCAAAATATTCAGCTTCATCATACTCTGTCATCACATGGAACAGAAATGCCGGCTTCAGCGTCCAGCAATATTCATGAAACGTCCGGCCGCCCTTTGCTTCAAGCAGCTCCGGGTCCTCCATTTCATGGAGCTGAACCGCCGTGACATGTTCCCACGGCACCTGCTGAAGCAATTCATACGCTTTCTGATCGACACACAGCACATACAGATGAAAATCCCGGCAATGCTCATGGAGAGAATGAATCATCGGCATCAGTTTAAAGATATGCGTTCTGGAAACAATGGTTGAAAAATGATATTTACTCACCATATCACATCCAATTTATTTAAGATCCACATGCAGTAAATCAGCAGCCAGCGCTTTGAACGCCCTTGCAAAGTGCGTGACGCCCAGCTTTTTTTCCGCTTTTGCCAAAAGCTTCCCGACCTCCGGCAGATTGAAGCTGTTCGCCGTGATCCGCGGGCTTTTCGTCTTCCAGTCCGGGTCGAGGTTGCGGTCTTTAACCGCGTGGAGCAGTTCGAGAAAAATGTGCAGCAGGCTTTCATATTTCTCATAATCAAGCAGCACTTCGATGTCTGCCATCATGCTGTTGGTTAACTCCGCGTCAAACGGGCCGTTAAACGCGAGGTGCACGTCAAGCGAATGAATGTCATTGTACTTGTCGCACATGTACGCGATGTTCGCCCTGATGTCATCAACGGAAGCGCAGTTGCTCGGATGCTCCTGATGGACGCTCATGATATCGCGCCGCAGCTGAAATCTCATTCCCGACTGATGAAGCCTGATGCCGAGATCATAATCTTCAAAGCCGTATCTGACAATGCCTTCATCAAACAGGCCGAGATCTGCCACGTGCTGTCTCTTGACTGACGAATTGTTCGTAATGAAAAAACGCCACGGCAGACGGTAGCCGTTCAAATCATCTCCGTATTTTTCCAAAATGCTTTTCAGCACACGGATAAAGTCGGTATCTAAATCAAAGCATTGGTCAAGAAAACTTCCGTCTCTGATGTCACCTTCTTCAAGGAGCGGCTCTTTATCGCCCGGCAGCTCTTCATACAGTTCGGCGAGTTTTTCCTTATGCTCTTTTTCAAAACGGTCATAATAAAAGCTGTAAATCCGCTTCCAGAACATACCGCATACGACAAGATCGTCCCGGTTCTCATGAGCCTTGATATGCTTCGCCACCAAATCCTTTTCGGCAAGCATGTCGCTGTCATGGAAGATCAAAATATCGCCTCTGGCATTGCGGACCGCCTGATTCCGGCCGTAAGCGATCCCTCTGTTTTCTTTAATTCTCACAAAAATCAGCGGGAAATTCGCGCTGAATGATTCAAGCATGGATAAGGTTCCGTCTTCCGAACCGTTGTCAGCCACAATCACTTCGAACGGCTCTGTGCATTCCTGTTCATTCAGGGACAGCAGGCTGTTATAAAGCCTCTCCTTGGAATTATATGCGGGAACAATGACGCTTGCCTTCACTTTTCGTTCACTTCCTGTATATGATCATTTATTTGTTATCATCCTCAGATGCAAAGCCGCTGAACTCCGGGCAGACGGCGCTGACCGTCCCGATCACCCGCTTCAGAATGTCCTGGTAAAGCTGATGGACAAACGGCAGGTCGGTCCGGTCCGTCTCATGAATCTGCCGAATGTCGCCGGCTGTAACGATCCGGTATCCGCTGAAATGATAGAAAATCAGCGGACTTCCGTCTTCGAGCACAAGACGCCCGTCCTTCCATGAAAACGTGTGGCGGCCGTAATTCCAATGGCCGATATTCACGCCGGGCGTGGTGATGTCACACACGTTCGGGAACAGGCCGGACATGTAATCCAAGTAGCCTTGATCTCCGAATTTTCCTTCGCCCGGCGCATTTTTGCATTCCTCCAGGCAGCGTTCTTTCCACCATCTGAGACAATCTGTGCCGGCACTGTCGGTTTTGAAGCTGAGAAAACCGGAATTATACCGGCCTAAAAGACGCTGCAGCATGTCGATTTCCTGTTTTTCAAATGAGGGAATGACGATATCGCCCCGTGACAGAAGCACCGAACAATCCGGCTGATTGTCAAAAATCGCGCGCGGATCAGCGAAGAAAAACAAATCGGCATCAATGTACGTGACACGTTCTAATTCCGGATGTCCGTCCAGCACGAATTCGAGAAATACCGGCTTCACCGTCCAGCAGTATTCGCTCTGATCCCTCGTCCGCTTCAGTTCAAGGAGCTCCTCATTTTCCAGTGCGGACACCTGAATCAAGGTGACATTATCCGGCCGCATTGCCTGAAGCACGTCATAGGTGTCTTGATCCATACACAAAGTAAAAATGGGGGCGTCCGCCTGAACCGCTTTCAATGAGCCGAACAAAGCGATGGCCTGATACAGCCTTCCTTTTGATAAAACTGTGCAATATGCGCTTGTCACGTCTTTCTCTCACCTCTGTTTCTGTTACTTTTGAAAAAAGGCTTTATACCATTCGATCGTTTTTTCCAATCCTTCATCAATGGTATGCGCGGGCGTCCAATTCAGAAGCTTCCTCGCCTTTTCCGCCGATAAATATTGGTGCTTGATTTCATGGCTTCCCTGGTTGAGCACTTTCGGCTTGAGGTCACTGTCCATGGCCTTAAGAATTTTTTCTACAAGCTCCAGCACCGTCAGCTGAATCTCATTGCTGAAGTTGAACGCTTCTCCCGCAAGATTGAGCTCCTCCATCTTTTCCGCCAGCAAAAGGTATGCCTCGACCGCATCCTCGATGTAAAAATAATCACGGATAAATGTGCCGTCGCTGCGGATTTCCGGCGCTTCACCGTTCAGCACGAGCTGAATCGTCTGCGGAATAATCCGGTTGAAGTTCAAATCTCCGCCGCCGTACAAGTTGCCGCAGCGCGTAATACAGACCGGAAGTCCGTACGTATTAAAATATGTGTGGCTTAACAAATCGGCACAGCTTTTTGATACGTCATACGGATGTTTGCCCTGAAGAGGCATGTTTTCATCGTACGGCAGTGTCGGCTGGTCGCCGTACGCTTTATCACTGGACGCGACGATCACCCGCTTGATGAGCGGATGCCTGCGGCACGCTTCAAGGATGTTCCATGTGCCGAGAATATTGGCTTCAAATGTGGAAATCGGATTGCGGTTTGCGACGCCGACGATCGCCTGAGCGGCTAAATGAAAGACCGTGTCAATTTCATATTCGCCCAGCGCCCGCTCAATCACATCCAGATCCTCAAGCGCGCCCTGCACGATATTCATTTGCTTCACTTGTTCTCCCTGATACAGGTTCGACTTGGGCACAGTGTCACGGACAAGTCCCGTCACATTGGCCCCCTGATCGATCAGTTCCTTCACCAAGCAGCTTCCTAAAAGACCTGTACATCCCGTCACAAACACATTTTTATTTTTCCAGAAACTCAAACTTGATCACCATACCTTCCATACATGTTGTCCCCGGTCCCACATCTTGTTGATTTCCAGCAGGTTTTTATACGTATCGATCGCCGTCCAGAAACCGTAATGCCGGTATACCGCCAATTCGCCGTCCTTCGCCAGCTCCTTCAGCGGTTCTTCTTCAAACATGACGTCCCTGTCTTTCGGCAGATAATCAAATACCTTCGGGCTGAGCACGAAAAATCCGCCGTTGATGATGCCTTCACTTGAGGTTTTTTCAGAAAAGCTTTTCGCCATACCGTCTTCAACCGTCAGCGTTCCGAATTGCGAGGTCTTTTCTATACCGGTGACGGTTGCCGCAGCCCCTTTTGATTGATGATAGCTGATCAGATGAAACAGGTTGATGTTGGCCAGTCCGTCCCCATACGTCATAAGAAAGGTTTCATCACCGATGATGTCCTTCGCCTGTAAAAGCCGCCCCGCTGTCTGCGTGTGTTCCCCCGTGTCTAAAAAAGTGATTTTCCACGGCTCGGATTTTCCCAATATCCGCACTTCTCCGGTAGAGCTGTCCAGCGTCATGCTGTGATTCTTCCAGTCATAATCTAAGAAATATTCCTTAATCATCTCTCCTTTGAAACCAAGAAGCAGGATAAATTCGTTCACGCCATAGTATTGATAGAGTTTCATAATATGCCATAGAATCGGTTTGCCGCCTATCATGGCGAGCGGTTTGGGACGTTCATTGGTGATTTCGCTCATTCTCGTTCCTTTTCCGCCGCAGAGAATGACTGCTTTCATCTCTACCCCTCTTCTCTGTGAATATTGGATTCGAAACCGCCCGTATAAGAGAAACCAACCCGATAATTTGTCCGATTCTCTATCACCGGTTTCAAAATCTACTGTAAGATATGAGAGATTGGCGCCCTTTGTGACCAAAAGCTCTCTCTTTTTTCAGATTGGTGAAGATACACACAAAAAAAGAGCCTTACGGAAATTCCGTAAGGCTCTTTCTATTATTTATTATCCTGATTCAGCTTTTCTTTGCCGTAACGATATTTAGACGGATCAACCGGCGTAAAGTCGCTCAATTTGTGGAATCTGAGCAGGTCTTTGTACATCACGCTGTCAGACAGCTTCAGCTGCTCTGTGACTCTGGCTTTCAGGTTTTTCGTTTCCTGATTGCCTTTCAGTTCTTTTCCTGTCTTCGTATCGTATACGACATTGGAGATGGAAGTATATTTCGGCGTGACGTAATCTCCGTTACGGAACGCCACCGTATCATCATGGTCTTTCGAGAAGAGATCGGTGCCGAAATTAATATATTTCCTAGAATCGATGCCTTCCAAGTGAAGGATCGTCGGCACAACGTCCATTTCACCGCCGTACGTATGGTTCACCCCGCCTTTTTTGCCGGGGATGCGAATCATAAGCGGCACACGCTGATTCTGCGCGTTTTGATAAGGCGTAATTTCTTTGCCGAGAATTTCTTTCATCGCGCGGTTATGGTTTTCAGAGATTCCGTAGTGGTCTCCGTAAAGCATAATCACCGAGTTGTCATATAAACCGGATGACTTCAGATCTTTAAAGAACTGTTCAAGCGCCTCGTCGAGATAACGCGCCGTCTGGAAATAGTCATCCACAGTCGCGTCGCCCGTTTTCGCTTTTTCGATCGTTGCGTCTTTTTCATCAAGCGTAAACGGATAATGGTTCGTCAGCGTGAGCAAATGCGCATAGAACGGCTGTTTCAGCGATTGAAGCTTCGGAATGGATTCTTTGAAGAATGGTTTATCCTTCAGCCCCAAATTGACAAGGTTGTCATCAGACATATCGTATGTGCTGGCGTCAAAGAATTTATCGTAGCCGATATGTTTGTATATCTGGTCACGGTTCCAGAATGATTTGTAGTCACCGTGTAAAACGGCGCTTGTATAGCCCTCACTTTGGTTAAGGATGGCAGGAAGCGATTGATACGTGTTTTCCCCTTTTGTCACGAAGGCTGACCCTTCAGGCAGTCCGAACAGGCTGTTATCCATCATCAGCTCGGCGTCAGATGTTTTACCTTGGCCCGTTTGGTGGAAAAAGTTATCAAAGTACGTCATGTCCTCTCCGCCGCGGGCGAGTTTATTCAGGAACGGCGTGACTTCTTTTCCGTCAAGTTTGTAGTTGATCAAAAACGTTTGGAAACTTTCCAAGTGAATCTTAATAATGTTTTTGCCTTTGGCCTTGCCGAAATACTCGGCGTTCGGCTTCGCATAATGCGAGGATGTGTAGTTTTCAACGCTCGTCAGGTCATCGCTGCTGGCATATGCCCGCTGTGATTCCGTCTGCGCCGTCTGCACGCCGTCATAAATCGTGTAATTATAAAGGCCTAAGTATTTTACAATGTAATTGCGGTCAAACGTTCTTGTCAGCAGCTCCGGGCGGTCCTCTTCGGCAATCGCCAGGTTCACGAAGAACAAAACAATACCCGTCACGATAATTAATGACGTATACCGTTTTTTCAGCTTGAATTCCTTCAGCTCACGTCTCCACACCAGAAGCGCGATTAAAATAATAATATCAACAAAGTATAAAATATCATGGCCGGACATAATGCTGAAGATGCCGTCTCCCATATTTCCGACATTACCGGATTGCTTTAAGTTCGGGAATGTCAAGAAATCATCGAAGAATCGATAGAATAGGATATTTGCATACAAAATAAACGTCATGATGAAATCAATAATCACCATGATAATCGCTGATTTGCGGCCTTTCGCAAACAATGCCAGTCCTAAAAAGAAAATGGCGCTTGAGAACGGATTGATCACAAGCAGAAACTGCTGCGTCGGACCCTTCACCCCAAGGTTGAATTCAGCATGATAGGCTAAATACGTTTTGGCCCAAAACAAAATAATAGCCAGTACAAAAAAACTAAGTCTGTAAGAAAATAATTTCTTCATGGCAACCTCTACTTTCCTAAACACTTTAAATCTGTATTCTTACTTTTTGCTTCAATTCCTGCTTTCCGAGCAAAACGAAAGCATCACACAGCCCCATAAACACACCATTTTAAAAAACGATATATTTATCATTCGTGTCATGCCCATTGAACATCTTATCCCGCCAGCCATTAGACGCAGGATATCCGTTCTTCGTTTCACATTTTTTTCTGGCATTAAAAGGTACCGTATCAGACCCGGTCTGAAAAATAGGAGATACCAAATATAAGAATAACACAAACTTCTAAAAACGAAAAATGAATATCAAAGACAGCCGCCCAACAGGCGGGCTGAAGTTATTGTATGCAAAGGGGTTGAAAAACTTGAAGATTTTTTTGGCTGATGTAAAAAAAGGACTGGAGTCATCCAGTCCTTCTCATCATATCGCTCAAATCCCCGCCCAAACATCTTTTGCGTAAATGCCTTTTGTCTGGAGGTCCAAAAGCCATTCTTGCGCTTGCCGTTCGTCTGTTTCGTGGACCGACTGATACGCTTTTTGCAGCGTTGCCTCTACATCGGGCGCCATTTTGCTGCCGTCGCCGCATACGTAGAGGTGCCCTCCCCGGCCGAGGATGGAAATTAAAGCGCCGGCGTCTTTCGCCATTAAGTGCTGCACATACGTTTTTGGTACGCCTTCTTTGCGGGAGAAAGCCGTATGAAGCGTCACGATTCCGTCTTTTTCATAAGCTACAAGCTCGTCACGGTAAATAAAATCATGATCGTTTCTGCATCCGAAATACAGATGAGCCTCCCCTAGCTCTTTTCCTTCTTTTTTTAACGCCGCCCGGGCCTGCAGAAATCCGCGGAACGGGGCGACTCCTGTGCCGGGACCGACCATAATAATCGGTTTTTCCGGATCTTCCGGCAGCCGGAATCGTGTTTCCGGAGTGCGGACAAACATCACGATACCATCCTCAGGGCCGCGATCCGCTAAATAATTCGAAGCGACTCCGCGATACTCACCCAAACCGCTCCGGGCGGGGCCGCGAACGACGCCGACGGTAATTGAGGCCTGCCCGGGATGTTTCCGAGGCGAACTTGAAATCGAATAATACCGCGGCTTCAGCGGGCGCAAAAGCTCCAGAAATCGCTCAAACGGAAGTTCACACGCTTCATATTTTTCAAGGAGATCGAGCATCGAGACGCGCGATGTTAAGATTTTCTCCTGATAGACGCCCTCCTCAAGAAAATCTTCCAATTCCCGTTTGTGCGGCGGGCAGACCGTATAAGCGGCCATTTCCCGGATTTGAGCCCTTGATGCCGCTTCCTGCAATTCAACACAGCTGCTCAGAAGATCATGCAGCCTGACCGGCCGATCGAGCGGGAGATGAGCCGCGCTCTGTCCGCTGGCCGTCAGCAGCACTTGATCATTCCCATTCAGATTGAGCCGGCGGAGAACACGGCTGACCTGCTCCTTGCTGTTTACCGGCAGCACGCCGAGATGATCCCCTTCATGATAGGCAGCCTCTTTCGGCAGAGTGATTTCGATATGCCTTGTACTCCGGCCGCTTTCCGGCGCCTGAAGTTCCCTGTTTTCCGCAACGGATGCGTAAACCGCTTCATACGTCTTTGCCAAAGGGGACCCGCCAAGCCCGCTGACAAATTGAAGGCCCAGCGAACTTCGCTCTTTTTCGGCATTTTCATTCAGCTTGAGACCGAATGCCTTCATGGCGTCCGTCCACATGCTTTTTTTCCATTCATCAAGCTTTCCTTCAAAATCGCCGCTGACGTCCCCTTCGCCTCGGGAGGAAAAGCGTTCCGCCCCTTTTTCGGCAAGCTTCTCATCAATAAGCCTCGGCACGGCCTGATATGTCGCCGCCCAGTTATGATCACCGCAGCCGAAGACGGCATATCGGACGCCTTCCAGCTCCCCGGGTTTGACTTCTTCAAGCCATTGAACGAATTGTCCCGCGTTGCTCGGAGGCTTTCCGTTATAAGAGGACGTAATGATCAAGAGAGCTCCTTCTTTCGGCAGTTTTCCGATCCGGTCATTTAAAGGCGCCGTTTCAGTCCGGACGCCGTGCATCCCGGCAGTATCGGCAAGCTCCCGCGCCACGCCTTCTGCGGTTCCCGTATCTGAGCCGTACAGAATCAGAAGCGGTCGGTTATCAAGCCCGATAATGGATGCGCCTTTTGTTTCCCGTTTTTCTTTTTCGACGTCTTCCGCCGATTTTTCAGCCGCCGGTAGGGCTGCCGCAACGGCTCCTTTGTTTCTCGGCCGCACCCGGATATGAAAGTCGCCGGGCTTGATCGTTAGCGTCTGTTTAATATCGAGCTCATAATCGGTGTGATCGATAAAGGTAAAATGCTGCAGAATCATCCCCAGAACAAGAGTTGCTTCATGCAGGGCGAACTGCATACCGATACACGCCCTCTGACCGTTTCCGAACGGCTTATACGCATGTTGAGGCACTTGATCAGGATGTTCAAACCGCTCCGGATAAAATTCCTCCGCATTGTCTCCCCACGCGTCTTTATCACGGTGAAGCTGGGGAATTAAGACGGAAATTCTGTCTTTCGGCGTGATCGGATATTTCCCGCCGATCACCGTATCCTCTTTCGCATAAAGGCTGAACGCAGGCGCGGTCGGCCATAAGCGCAATGACTCCTGCAAAATCATTCGGATATAAGTAAGATCCAGCACTTGTTTATATGAAGGAACGGGATCGGTCAATACCCGATCGGCTTCCTCATAGGCTTTTTCCAAAACACGGGGATGTTTCAGCAGAAAATAGATGGCAAAGGAAAGCAGGCCGCTGGTCGTTTCGTGGCCGGCAATTAAAAACGTAATGATTTGAAACCGGATATTTTCATCATCAAGTTTTTCGCCCGTTTCCGGGTCTTCCACATTCAGCATTCTGGCCAGCAGATCCTTTTCATCCCGGCCGCCTGACCGGCGCTCTGCGATAATACTGTCTACTAACGAAAACATCGCCTGAATGTCATGATGAAATTGGCGTTTCGTCCTGATCATAAGCTTATCCTGAACATCAAGGCGCTGCATTTGGTGCATCGCTTCATCAAGGGCGCGCACCATGCTGTTGATAAACGGATGAGGCGTTTCCCTGTAATAGCTGTTAAACCGATAGTTAAAGCCGCAAAGCCCGATCGTATCGAGCGTCAGGCGGGTCATATCAGCAGGCACATCAACGGCCTCATCCGGGTTCAGCCTAGCCCATTTTTGAATCAGCTGCACCGCGATATCAGTCATCATCGAATGATAATCTTTCATCGCGCGCTGGCTGAAGGTCGGCATCAGAATATTATGCGCCTTTCGCCAGTTAGGCTCATGCGTCCAGCTTGTAAACAGCCCGTCACCGGAAAACGCCCGGACTTTCTCTAAAGCCCCTTCAATGCTTTTATCGAACCGCTCTTCATCACAAACCTCTTTCACCAGTTCATGGCCGGACACGACGATAATGGCGCCCGCCGGCGTATGCAGCTGAAAAATAGGCCCCTGCTCGTTTGCCAGTTTGATAAGCGACATTGTAGGCTTGTCTTTATCAAGCAGAGGAAGATTGCCGAGCGGGCCGAATGTCTTCGGCTGCGGAATCGGACCTGTTTCCTTCATGAATAACACCCTTTCTAACACGTTGATGCGTTCCTTCCAACTACATTGCCCTTTTCACCGGCCGATTATCCGCCGTCACGGATTAATCATCGGATTGACGATCGTTAACGGTTTTTTCTATACTGGAGAGGCTTGTTAAATACAGAAATAAGGTGAGTTCACATATGGATTTTGAAATCAAGTTTTTATCGTTTTATGTCATTCAAGTGGAAGGAAAAGACGAACAGGCAAACAAACAGTTCAAACATTTCCAGACCCTTGACACGGAAGAATTTGAAGAAAGCGAGCTGAAGGATTTTCTTGACGGGGAATTGAAGAAAATCGTCAAACGGAAAGCCGAACGGCATCCGCAATCCGAGCAGGTCCCCACAAAAATCGGCCATTTTATCACGGAGCCGGGCCATAAGCTTGATTCAAATCCGAATTACAACCTTTTCAACCGCGCCAGACTTGCGGATACGAAGGAAGCATTTATCGAAGCAAGCGAGCAGTTCGTCCGCACTTACCTTGACACGAGCGCCGTGCGCGGCGGTGTTTTTATCGTGGCATCGGCCGTTCCGCGCAAGTATTTTGAAGACAAATTCGTCTTTATGATGAAATGCGATTTCGAGCCGAAGGTCGCCCGCATCTCAGACGCCTCGTCTCTCATTAAAAAGGTCGAAATGGCCATCACGACAAAAAACATGAAAAGCATTCAATATCCGTATATGCCGGAAGAAGGCATGACGGAAGAGCATGAGCTGAAAATCCACCAGGCCTCGCACGCCCGTTATTTCGAAGATTTTCTCAAATTTGTCGAATACGGCGAATCGATGCCGGAAATCATGAAAAGCCAAGTCATGAACATGGTGCAGGAGCACGTGTATGAAACGTTTGAAGAAAACAGCGAAGAGCTTCAGCAGTTTGAGCACGACATTGAAATTTGGGAAGCGAGTGAAAAGCGGGAAATTCAGGAGCGCCTCGACACCCATCAAGTCATCGAGGCATCCGCACAGATCATTGAACACACGCCGGAAGCCGAGCTGAAAATGAAAGTCGGAGAAACAGAGATTAAAGGATTACTGGCTGATTTCGGCGAATCCATCCATCTCGCAAAAGTGAACGGGCGCTATGTCGCGCTCATTGAGGCGGAGACGATCTCGTTTGAAAAAGGCAGTTCGCCGGTGGAGTTTCACAAGCCTGAGGGGCTGCATGAGGTGATTGAGCGGATACGGAATAAATCTGAACAAGACTGACAAAAGTCCAGACGCCATGTTCTGGACTTTCTTTATTTAATAAGGCTCTTTGAGCAATCGATAGCATTCACTGATGATGTCTTGGACGCCGGGCGTTCCCTTTATCTCGCGGCGGACGATTTCAGATGAGAGATTCTGCACCTGCAATGCCCGCTCCGCCCGTCTTTCGAAGTATGCTTGACATGCAGTTTCATGGTTTTCGTGTTTTTGCAGTTCTTCACTAAGCACAATCGCATCTTCAATCGCCATCGCCGCTCCCTGCGCCAATGTCGGCGCTCCTGCATGGACGGCATCCCCGCCCAGAACGACGCGGCCTCTGTGCCACGGTTCTTTAACCGCCATCTGCTCAATCTTATGAAACAAAACGGGATATTCCTTTGACATATTCTCTGTCACAAACTTTACTCCCGGAAATCCGTGCAGCAAGTCTTTCACCCGTTCAAAACGCGTGTCCTCGTCATCCCTGAAGTCAGCGTCATACGGCCGGATGATAAATACGTATCCTGTTTTTTCAGAGAGCGGCACGACCCCGACCTGCGTCTGCCCCTTTTTATACATCAGTGTTGAATCATGAAAAACCGGCTCGGGAAAAGAAATGTAAAATCTGTGCGCTCCCATGCCGAGATACTCTGTTTTCACTTCTCTTTGCAGCATTTGATTGCGGACAGCGGAGCGGATGCCGTCAAAGCCGGCGAGGATGTCAGCCGTCATCGAGGTTCCGTCAGCACAATGCACCGTTATGTCATCTGCTGTTTCTTCGTAAGACACGACTTTTTTACCGAGAAGAATCGTGACCCCCGCCGCTTCAGCATGCTTTTTGAGGATATCGTTTAACGTTTGCCGCAATATATTATTCCGCCCCGGCAATGAATCATCTAAAAACGCCTCACTCACTTTAAACTGCAGCGTTCCGTTTTCATCATGCTGCTTCAGCCATTCCGTTTGGAAGCCGTGTTGGCAGCATTCATCATACACACCGATTTCCCGCAGCACCCGCAGCGCATTTTGAGGCTGGAGAATGCCCGCTCCGCTTTTTCGCATGCCGGACGCCGCCTCGCAAAGGGTCACTTCAAAACCCGCTCTGCCGAGAGAAATCGCTGCGGACAGACCGCCGATCCCTCCGCCCGCTATGATGATCTTTTTCACTTCATGGTTCATCCCGATACCGCCTTCTTTATTTATTATTCATTAACTATTAGCCACCTTACTATATAGGCTGAAAAACTGTCAATCTTTATAGGTTGCCTTTTGAATCCGGCAAGCTTATACTTTGAATCACTAAAATGGTACGGAGGCTTACAAAAATGGAGTTGAGACATTTGCCGGATTACTCGCAGATTGCCGGACGCGCTGAGATTTACGCCGATATGGATGCTGAATCATTGAAAACATTTTTGACGTTATTTGATATGTCTAAAAAAATGAATCAGGTCATGGAGCATTATTTCTCAAGTCACGGATTGTCCGAAGGGAAATTCAAAATTTTAATGTTTCTGTTTGACGCACCCGGCCACAGCCTGAGCCCGACGGAGCTGGCGAAAAAATCCAATGTCACCAAAGCGACCATCACCGGGTTGATCGACGGACTCGCACGGGACGGCTTTGTAAACCGCAGCCGGCATACCGGCGACAGACGAAAAATCAGCATCGAACTCACAAAAGAAGGAAAAGAAAAGCTGATGCTGTTTCTTCCCGGCCACTTCTCCAATATTTCAGGAGTCATGGAAAGCTTCACCGCTGAACAAAAAGCGGAATTGACAAAAATGCTTGAAGTATTATTTGATAAGCTTCTGCTGTTATCCGGCGGCAGAATATAAAAAGGCGCCCCTCTCAGCAGGGCGCCTTTTTCGCGCGGTTAATCATCACTGTTTAAAATCCCGAAAAACCGAAGCAGGTTAATAAACAAGTTGATAAAGTCGATATAAAGCGTCAATGCCATCAAAGGAATCAAGTCAGCCGTGATGTCCCGGTGCTTGATCTGGTTCAGATCGTATAAGATGTACATTGAAAACACAATCGTTCCGATGACGGAATACGCCATCATGGCGGCGGAATTCAGCGGGCTGAAAATATTAAAGATCCCCACTGCGAGAAGCGCGATAACAGCGACAAGCAAGAAGGACCATAAAAACGACAAGTCCTTTTTCGTCTTAGCGCCGATCGTGCCGAGCACCGCAAAAATCACAAACGAAGAACCGAATGCCTCCAATACAACATAGGCCCCCGCTGCGGACGCATAATGGCTGATAATCGGAAACAGCGTCATTCCGGAAATGAAAGCGAATGAAAAGACAAACACATATCCGACGGCTTTTTTTCGGCGCAGCCAAAACGCGGCGATGATCATGACGACCTCTAAGATCGACAGCGGCAGCATCAATGCCGGCGGAATGAACTGGCCCGTATACAGGCCGATTGTCGCAACTAACAGTGTAAACACAAATACCGTTATAATGCGCTGCATAATAGATTGTTTGCTCTCATAAGCAGCAGTTTGCATGTCAAAAGTCCTCCCAAAAAATGATCGTGATAGGTCTATTATAAATAAAATAGGAGAAATTTGCATGATTTTAAGAAGATTTTAAGGATATCAGGCCTGACGTTTTGCTGCGCACTCCTGCATATCCATGAAATCATGCAGTTTTTTCGTCAAACCGCCGTGCCCGAATCGGATTTTCCCCTTCTGCCCCGGCGTTTTCGCGAAATCGAGGAATGCCAGCACATAAAGACGCCTGACGGGAATCGGAATGACGCCCGCATCATAAAACCAGCCGTCAATTGTATTGAGCACGCCTTTGTTAATGCCGTATTGCTTCGTGCACCAATGCAGAAAGCGCACTTCGGGAAGGTGCAGATACCGGCTCTCCCGGAAAGGAACAGTTGAATGCTTCATATGTACCGCCTCCTGTCATTGGCTGTTTTTTAAGATTGTTTTACTTCTTTGCTCTTCAGGGAAAATCGATATTTCTCCACCTTATCAATTTGTGTCACTTGGGAATTATGAACCGTAATCTGAACTGTCCCGAAATCGAGCGTTTCCAGCGCGCTGATAATCTTTTCGATCACATGCGGATCTACGTTTCCTTTGGACGTCATCATGCTCCCCCTTTATGTCTGGCCGTTCGTCTTTTGACAATGAGCGTTTTAATTCATACTATTCTGATAAGAAATATATAATTATACTATTATGTTTTCATTCAGAAATCAATAACATTTACACAATTTTTGGATATGTTTTCTTTGCAAAAACTTTCACTTCCTTCGCTTTGACATAAACCGTGTCGCCGACGCCCGCCCCCAAGGCGTCATATTGCTGTTTTTAAGAACACAATCTTCAAGTTCCGACATATTTACATTGTTTTCCGCTGACAAAAAAAGCGCCCCGCCTCTGGACGGAGCACCTTTTTTCTATGCTTTTGCTTCCTCGATCACACATGTGACACCCATGCTGGCGAGCGCCTGCTCCAGGGAGCCGTAAGTTTGATACTCTGAAAAATCAAGCCCTAATTGGATAGAAGTCTGTGCCACATCAGGCCGAATTCCGGAAAACACGGTTCTGATGCCGAGGAGAAATAACGTTTTCGACAGCATATACAATTGCTGCGCCACCATCGTATCGACAATGGGCACACCGGACAGATCAATCACAAGGTTTGTGATCCGTTTGGCGACACAGTTTTCCGGCACCGTCTCCAAAATCACGCGCGCCCGTCTCGTATCAATCGATCCGATGAGCGGCAGAGTGCCGATCGTATCCGCGATCAAAATAACCGGACAGCTCAATTCGGAAATAAGCTCCTGCTGAGATGACAGCCTTGCGATCATTAATGTCTGAAACTGTTCAGTAAAATCCGTCATCAGCTGATCAAACGAGCTGTTGACAAGGTGATTCCAGCGGCGGGCATCCTCGTTTGTTACGATGTCCTGATGCTCATCCATAAAACGGGTGACCGCCTCCCAAAAGACGGTTCTTGAATTGCCGATCGCCTCAACGACCTCATGAACCTCCGCGTCCTGCTCCACTCTGCTTTTCGCTACCTGTGCGGCCCATTTTTCTTTGTTATGCTGAAAAACGGCCGGGTCTTCCAAAAAAGCGCTTGCGATGACCGTGTTTGTAAAGGTATGCTGCTCGATCAGCAGCCGTTTCATTTCCTCACTTAATTGATCCGCAGAATAAAAACGCCCTCTCAGCTTCCGTCTCAGCTTGAGCCATTTTTCCGTCAGCTCTGCCGAATGTGTAATAATATAATCATGAAGTAACTGGTCTTTGTTCACTGCCGTCTCCTCTTTCAAGAATATGTACTTTTGTCTAAATTATAAATCGGAATCGCCGATCGCACTAGAGAAATTAAAAAAACCGGCACATTAAAGCTTTTGATTGCTTTTTTCGGCAGGAGGATACACTATAAAAGAAATGAAACAGGAGGTCAGTATGATGATCAAAAAAATCGCGACAGTCGCCGTATACACTGATGATCAGCAAAAAGCGAAAACATTCTGGACGGAAAAAGCGGGGTTTGAAACCGTCGCCGAGCATCCGATGGGCCCGGGCGCCTTCTGGCTTGAGGTAGCGCCCAAAGGAGCCGCCACTCATTTGGTTATTTATCCGAAATCGATGATGAAAGGCGCCGAGCATATGAAGGCTTCTATCGTATTTGAGTGTGAAGATGTCTTTGCCGCATACGAACAGATGAAAAAGAACGGCATCACCTTTTTAGATGAACCGAAACAAATGGAATGGGGCAGCTTCGTGCAATTTAAAGATGAGGATGGTCATGTCTTTCTCCTGAAATCGTAATCCGTCAGGCATCTCAATTGACTTTGAGAATCATTTTCATTTAAAATGTTGGATAAAGCGTAGAAATGATTGGAGAGATGCCAGATGTTCGTGCAAATCAGAAAAATGACCGTAAAAGAAGGACATGCCGACAAAGTAATCGAACGCTTCAGTTCAGAAGGCGTGATTGAAAAGCAGGAAGGTTTGATAGACGTAACGGTCTTGGAAAAAAAAGTCCGCCGCGGTGATGAAGAAGTCGTCGTATTAATCCGCTGGGAGTCAGAAGATCATTGGAAACAATGGGAAAAAAGCGAAGACCACATAGCGGCCCATAAAGCAAACCAAGGCAAGCCGAAACCTGATTATATGCTTGGGACGGATGTCGGTATGTATCATGTCAGAGCCGTTAAAACAGGCGTACACGAAAAATAATAAAGAGCATTTGCCCCAGGGCAATGCTCTTTTTATTTTTTCTCCTCATACGGCAGGACAAACAGCGGTTTATCGGGCTTCCATTCCGCATACAGCACGTCCTCCGTTTTTTTGATGTTCAGCTTTTTCAGCTCCTGAGTCAGCTGCTTTTCTTCCAGCCCGGCTTCTTTCAGATTTTCATACAGCACTTCGCCGTCAATAATCAGCGTGACCGGCAAAGAGACCTGCTTCGGCTTTATTTGCATGTCGCCGTTTTTCGTCGTATCATATTGAAATTTCGGCAGGACGCTGACCATCCCGTTTGTTTCTAAAATCGCGTACTCCGCTTCCTGTATGGAAAAGCAATTCGCCTGTCTGAGAAGGCTTTGCAATTGATTAATGTCCAGCTTATTCTTTTTCAGCACATCATATTTCAGTTTTCCTTTATGTATGATAATACTCGGCTCGCCTTCCAACAGCTTTCTGGTGCTTTTTACTTTCTGCGTAATCAGTTCGATGAGATAAATTAAAACTCCCCATAACAGAGAAGCAAAAATGATTTCAATAATCCTGACGTTTTTATCATACACCGCATTTCCGACCAGTTCGCCGAGGATGAGCGCAGAAATAAAATCAAACGGCGTAATTTGCGAGAATTGAGTTTTTCCAAGCAATTTTAAAATCACAAATAAAATACCCAAACCGCATACTAACTCCCAAGCCACTGTAAGTAAATGTCCCATATTCGCACCTTCTTCTTAAAAGTCATTACCATTATGGACATTCGCCTGTTTTCTATACAGCGGCCGGCAACACACAAAAAAACGCAGCCGAGGCCGCGTTTTTTCACTTCTGCTTACTGTTTTTGATTCGATCTGACGACCCGTAAACACACCTCAGCGGCATAACCGGCGGCCGCTCCGGAACCCGCAAACATCGCGGCAAGCCCCAAGCCCATTCCTTCCCAGCCGCCGACACCGAAAATGCTGTAAACAACCGTACCGAAAGCAGTCAGGCCCAGCACCGCCAAAAGGCACTCAGGCCACATCTTTTTCGGCCATTTCTTACGGAGCACAGCCGATACGGCAAAGTTAAGACAAAATGCGGCCAGACAGATCAGATAAAAAAACCCCATGTCTTTTGCACCTCCGTCATGAGGAGCTTTTTATTTGCTCATCTTTTTTTCAAACAAATGATAACCCGGCGCGAGTCCTTTTGATTCGTACCCCATTCCGCTGTAAAACGACTGAAGCGCCTTGTTTTCGGACACGCAATCGAGCCGGATTTTCGTTTTTCCCGGACAAGACACACCCGTCTCCGCCCAAGTCATGATTGTCCGGCCGAGCCCCGCCCCTGCAAACTGCCTGTTAATCGCCAGCCGGTGGAGATATACGGACTCCTCATGTCCTTCATCGCCCCAAAGACGTCTGTCCCACCCGCTTGCTTCGGGAAGCAGCATGACGACGCCGGCCAGCTCTTCATTCTGCCTGAATAAAAAAACATACCCTTTGGCGATCGCCTCCCGCATATTGTGGGTATCTTCCCCTTGCAGAAGGCCGCTCCACTGGTTCGACCCTTTATCGCGAAGCCATTCTGCCGCTTGCACGAGCAGATCCATGACCTCTTCTTCATCATCCTTCCGGGCGGGGGTGACCCGGAATGCCCCCGCCTTCTCCTCCGTAATCGTAAATGGTGTCATAAAATCCTCCTGTAATCAGAATATTCGACACCTTTATTATAGACCAAACGCTGAAAGGAAAAAAACAGCCGTCATGTTTGAAGGCCGTTTAAAAAATTTTCTTCTTATCACGTTCTTCTTTTAAAATCTCAACCGCTTCCCTGAAACGCATAGAGTGGACGATTTCACGCTCACGCAGAAAACGGAGTGAATCATTCAGGTCAGGATCATCGGAAATATCAATAATCCATTGATACGTCGCTCTCGCCTTTTCTTCAGCCGCAATATCCTCATATAAATCAGCGATCGGATCTCCCTTCGCCTGTATGTAAGACGCTGTGAACGGAACTCCGGCCGCATTGTGATAAAACAGCGCGCTGTCATGGTTGACGTAATGATCACTGAGCCCTGCATCACGCAGCTGCTCCGGGGTCGCATCTTTTGTCAGCTTATAAATCATCGTCGCAATCATTTCTAAATGCGCAAACTCCTCCGTGCCGATATCCGTCAGCAGGCCGATCACCTTGTCAGGAATCGTGTAGCGCTGGTTTAAGTACCGGAGCGCTGCGGCCAATTCGCCGTCCGCCCCGCCGTATTGTTCAATGAGAAACTTAGCCAGCATCGGGTTGCATGTACTGACTTTAACCGGATACTGCAGCTTTTTTTCATATACCCACATTTACAGATCCCTCCTTATACTTGCCATGGCCAAGGACCGCGGCCCCAGTCCCATTGAGCGCCGACCTGACTCACGCCGAATTGCAGAAGCGGTCCGTACTCAGGTTCAAACCGCTTTCTCAGCTGTCTTGAGTACCGGGAATATTCATGAAACTGCTGAAGCGCGAGACGGTCATGGGGATGCGTATCCAGATAAAGCGTCAGCTCCACCAAGACAAAGTCCGCCGCCTGGATTTGTTCCAGCAGCCGATAATATTCATCATCAATCTTTTTCGCCATATTCGATTCCCCCCCGATAAGGATTATCATAGAAATCGTAAAGATCCTTCCAAAGGGTCCCTTTTCTCAATGCCTCCATCGGAGAAAACTGCTCCAAGTGATACGGCTGAAACCGCATATAAAGATGCGGCGGCGTTCTGTAGTATTTTCTCCCGATCGGCGGGCAGGGATCAAACCGGCTGTGGAAGGGTTTATAGGATTTGACCGGTGTAAACGGCTGATTTTCTTTCATTACGATCCTCCTTTCCTAAACACATGACCTTAATAGGTATGAATCCGTATCGGCATTTATGCCCTGTAAGAAAATAAAAAAGCCCGTTAAAAACGGACTCAATGCAACTCATCTGGAATTTGAAGAAAAAAATCATAATGAAAAATCTGATTGAAAGCGCTGATAATGTTTCAATGTATATTCCGTAATTTGTTGATCATATTCAGGATATTCATATCTCAATAAAACAGCCACTGACTTTGAATATGCTCTGAAGAGACCTTGGCAGTCAAACAATGCCTTCCACACGCTTTCATAAGTATTGCCGACATAAGTATTCAGCAGGATTTCCCAATCTTTCGCATTCATGTAATGTTGAATATACTTATAATTCTTCCCTACACTTAATGAAAACTGATTCTCTATCCCGATATTCCACGCAATCATACGCAAAACATTAGGCCTTAAAATGTCATTCATATGATCCAGCGCAAACAGTATTTCTTTACGCATTAATCCTTTAATCACATAGGTTGAAACCATCCAAAATTCATTGCAGCAATCATCAAACTCTCTGGGGGTCGGTTTCTTTATATGATATTGTTCATCACTCGCAATAATCTTACGGTTGATTCGGTCATCCTTGTCTAATACTATTTCCGCCAAACCATCACTCTGTGTAAAATAATCCTCTGTTTGACTCAGAGGGATTAAAGTTAAGTCGATTTTATGATGATCTTTAAATAGCATTAGATAGGAGAACCAGTCTCCGAGTTCCGGAGGGAAAAGTTCCATATCTTCAGGTTTTTGCATCATCATTCTTTCGCCAAACTGATCCAGCCAGCTGTCGTCAGATGTGAAGGAGTCCATATCGGTCACAAAATAAGAAATATCATAGTCTTGAAATCTGTCTCTCGGTACATTTTTATTGGTTCTTGATCCCTCTAAAGTGACAAGACGGATTCTCTCGTCCTTCATCGCAATATCAAGAATCAATTTCATCATTTCGTCTTCACTTCTCACATGTAAAACCTCCCGATAAAGAGATTTTTACAGATCATGCTTTTCAGTTTATAAACAACAGAAAGAAAAGGTTTGTGAGCTTGCTCATGATTTACAGAAAGCCTTATGTACTTGATGATTTTGCTCCAATCGTAACACAGCTGCAAGAACATGAGAAGAGCACTCCTGCTGTTCCAAGAGTGCTTTTTCCCGAATGGTCAGATATATTGGCTGTCCCGATGATGATGATGGAACGGGTAGCCGCCGTAGCCTCCGCCATAGCCGCCAAAACCGTACCCCGGATATCCCCCGAAGCCGCCGTAGCCGCCAAAACCGCCGTAACCGCCAAATCCGTATCCCGGGTAGCCGTAGCCTCCGCCGAAACCGTGTCCCGGATATCCTCCGAAGCCGCCGTAGCCGCCAAAACCGTACCCCGGGTAGCCTCCGAAGCCTCCATAGCCGCCGCCAAAGCCTCCGCCGTAAATCGGTCTTCTTTCATTCATGATTTATCGCTCCTTCACATAGGTTACAGTCCAGTTTATGACATCCGGAAGGAAACGTATGGGCATCCGCCCAGTTTTGGCGAAATAATCAATAATTGCTTACGGAGATATACGATACAGGCCGACCGCATAAGCAAAATAAAAAGGCCGGAACTTATGCCGCCCCGGCCTGTTTGTCTTTATTCGCCTAAATCTACATTGTGATAAACCTGCTGTACGTCTTCCAGATCTTCCAGCACATCGATCAGCTTTTCAAATTGAGCTTTCGCATCTTCCGGAAGCTCGACTTCATTTTGCGCAAGCATCGTCAGCTCGGCAACCGTGAACTCTTCAACGCCGGCATTTTTGAATGCCTCCTGCACGGCATGGAATTGGTCAGGCTCGGCATACACGATAACACTGTCATCCTCTTCTAAAATATCGCGCACGTCCACATCAGCTTCCATCAGCAATTCCAGCGCTTCATCCGCCGTCTTGCCTTCAACGCCGATAACGGCGGTCGCATCGAACATGTAAGCGACAGACCCGCTCACACCCATATTTCCGCCGTTTTTCCCGAATGCGGCGCGCACTTCAGGCGCCGTGCGGTTTACATTATTCGTTAACGCATCAACGATGATCATTGAACCGTTCGGCCCGAAACCTTCGTAACGCAGCTCGTCAAAGTTCTCCTCCGCGCCGCCTTTCGCCTTTTCAATCGCACGCTCAATAATATTTTTCGGCACACTGTACGTCTTCGCGCGCTCAAGCACCACTTTTAACGCCTGGTTCGATTCCGGATCTGGCTCGCCCTGTTTTGCCGCCACATAAATCTCACGGCCGAACTTCGCGTAAATCCGGCTCGTATTTGCGTCCTTCGATGCTTTCTTTTCTTTAATATTGTTCCACTTACGGCCCATTTTGTTCCACTCTCTTTCACGAATTGAATCTGTATGATAAATACTCTGCTTCTATTATACCTCAGCGGTTAGGTTGTTTCGAGTGTAAGACATTAGAAAAAACAGGCACGCTTAAAATCACCGGAGCGCAGTAAGCCGAATGTGAGGGTTATCATACAAAACATAAAAAGCCCCCCTTCATACAGGAAGGAAGTCGCAAGCCAAAAGATTCATTTTATTCTTATTACCTATTTCCTACACTGTATATCCCGACTCACGTGGTAAAATTTTGATATCGAACAAAAGAAAGGATATGGTCATGAAAGTTTTCGAAGCAACCACCCTCCTCGCCGCCGCCAAACAGCGCGCGGGTGAATACAAAAAACTGCGCGGCCAGATGGTCAATCTGAAAAAAGCGTTTCAAGGCATGGCTGACCTCGATGACAGCGACTTCTCAGGCCGGGGCGCAAATAACATCAAAGCTTTTTTCCAGGACCAAGCAGGCGTTACTGACAGCTGGCTTGATCTGATCGATATGAAAATCGCATTTCTCACAAGCCTTCCCGGCAAGGTCGAAGACGCCGGACTTTCCAATTCGCATGTGGAGGAATCATTTCTGGAGCACGAGCTCACCCACGCCCTCAGTAAATCAAAGGCGATTATGGAAGAGCAGAAAAAGGACATGCGCTCCATCCTCGGAGAGATCGAAGACATCATCTCGCTTGATCTGTTTTCAACCGAAAGCACAGATCAGAAGCTCTCTTCAGCTGACAAAAAAAGAATCGAAACGATACATAAACTCGGCAAACTTGATCACGATCTAACGAAAGAATACGCAGAAACCGAAGCGAACGAACAGTTCATCCAAGCTGACTTCCAGCAGCTCCAAAACGCTACAGGCAAAGGAAAAGGCGCCACGCCGCTTCACTACAACGCCAAAGCGTACCGTGAAAGCGACATCCATAAGAAGAAAGGCGAGATTGCAAGACATTCAGATGCTTATTTGACGATTAAAAAGGAAGAAGCGAAAGAGCGGGAGATCAAGGATCTGAAGAAAAAGCTGGCCGATGGTGTCACCGATCCGGATGAATATTTGGAAATCGCGAAAAAGATCGGCTATGAAAACCTTGAACCCGCTCAGGTGCAATATGTGATGCAGCTTGAACAAGCAAAACAGCTCGAAGAAGTCGGAGAAACGGCTTGGGATATCGTTAAAGGAGTAGGCGTCGGCCTTTATGATGTCGGGAAAGACACCATAACAGGCGTCAAAGATCTGGCTGTCGGCGCATGGGATTTTTACCATCTCTCTGATGAACAAAAAGTCACTAAAACCATATCGGCTGTATTGAACACGCCCTCCTACGCAAAAATCATATGGACAAACCTGGCCGATTCGTGGAATGATAAAATGGTTAACGGAGATGCGTATTCAAGATCCCATTACATCACCTACGCCATCGGGAGCATTGTCGGACTCAAAGGTTCCGGCTCAGCTGTAAAAGTATCAAGCAAGCTCGCCAAAACAGGCGCCGCCAAAGTGGATAACGTCTTGGAAGCCGGAGAAAAAGCGGCTGTAAGACATGTGAAGACCGGGATTGAAAAAGGAAAAGACTATATCAATTCCGTTTCGAAAAATAAGTACGAACCCGCACTTGCCGGAATAGCACAGGATATTGAAAATACTCACAATGTGAAGAATACTCCTTTGTTAAAGAAAATTATAGAAGAAACTAAAGAATCTAGCATTCTGTTCACCAAAAGAAACATTCCAGGTGTTGCAACTGGTAAAGCAATTCCAAGCAGAGGGCTTCAGCTTCAAGAAAGACTAATGTACAATAATGGTAAATTAGGGGTTATCCCTCAAGAAGTACGTAAACAGCTCCTTGGAAAGGAGTTCAAATCATTTGATGAGTTCAGAAAAGAATTCTGGAAATCAATAGCAAACACTGAATATGCAAATGAATTTAATAAAAATAACATAGCAAGAATGAAAAACGGGAATTCCCCTATCGCGCCTAAAAAAGAGCATTACGGTAAACATAAGTCATATATTTTACACCATAAACAACCTATTGATAAAGGTGGGGATGTGTATAATTTAGATAACCTAATTATTACTTCTCCCAAAATGCATCAAGAGATACTAGATCCGGCTTATCATTTCGGAAAAAAAGGAAGTAAAAATTAAATGTAGAAAGGAAGAATTAGTCTTGAATAAAATGTCAAAAGAAGAATTAGTCTCATTGGTGAAAAAAATTATGAATCCTGAATTAGAAGATGAGGTTATTGGTAAATACATCGATTTATTAGAAGAAAATGTCCCTCATCCTGCACCAAGTGATTTAATTTTTTGGAGCGATGAAGAATACACAGCTGAGCAAATTGTGGAGATTGCTCTAAACTATAAAGAAGAGTAATCACACTATAGCCCGTAACCTTCAATAACAATCAAGATGTTTTGTCCAATTAGGACTCTAATGGTGAAATTTTAAAGTTCTCATATAATTTACACCGATGGACTTAAATAGTACCCCCACCGTCTATTGGTATTGGAATCTACAAAACAAAAATAGCTCTTCTCTACTGGGCTATTTTTGTTTCTGGAGATGATTTTATGGAGACTCAAAAAATGGATTTATTATGTCAAAAAACAGTAGAACAAAATAATGAAATGATTCCAGCAGAATGGGAAAGAGTTATTCTTTATGCGGAAATACTTGACGATTCATCTGAGGTTTTCTTTTATTTCAATACTCCACATAGTGAAGATTTTATCTATTCTCATAACATTCCTGAGCATTTCCATGTCAGTGAGGAGATTTATGAGGGGCTGTTATTTGACTTACATGACTTATTCGAAGAATTACGTAATGAATTTAAAGAAAACAATCAAGATATATGGACTAATCTAACACTTAATCTGGCGATAAGCGGAGAATTCTCGATAGATTATAATTATGAAGACGCTATTCAATCTCCATACACCATTTCTGAAAGGCAAACAATCTGGACTTATAAAAATGCAGGAAAATATCCTAAGAGTGAACCTTTAAAATCCTTTTTAGAACAATATCTAAGTTCTCAAAATTAAAATTTCCCCTCCTTTATTGGGGGGTTTTTTGATACAAATGATCCTTACAAATTACCAATTATAATGCTGGAGGCTGATTCTTTTTGGAAAATGAATTAAATGCATTATATAGAAGCATAGCTGAAACCGTTAACGAAATGATACCTGAACCATGGGAGAAATTTTTGTTCTATGCTCAGGTTTCAGAGACAGGCGGAGGCACTTACTTTTTTTATAATTCTCAAAATGAACCTAATCATTTTAAGTACAGTCTTGAAATTCCGTTTGAATTTGATATTGACGAAAATGAATTCGATCAGTATGAGATGGAATTATTTAAACTAAGCGAAAAATGAGAGATGTTTTCAGAGATCATGATCAAGAATTATTTTATTCCTTCACTCTTAGCCTAGAGAAATCAGGAAAATTAACTGTCAACTTTGATTATACAGATTGGTTTAAGACAGATTATAGTTTCAGTGATCAGCTTATCATCTGGAAATTTAAAAATTTAGGAGAAGAACCTAAGGATCCATCATTACAAAAATTAACAAAAAATATTCAGAAGAATATCCTGAAAATCCAATTTAATAAAGTTGGGATAATGATGTTAGAAAAAGCTTATCTAAAAATAACTGATGTCATAGGAAAAATAATTCCTTCTGAATGGAGCAAAGTTGTTCTTTATGCAGAAATACTAGACGGCTCCAGAGAAGTGTATTTTTTCTTTCAAACACCAGAAAACGATGAATATATATACTCTCACGACATTCCAGAACAATTTCAGGTCAGTAAAAAAATTTATACCGAACTACTACTAGACCTCCAAGAGTTGTTTAAGCAGTTACACACTGAATTTAAAGAAAATAATCCCGAAGCATGGACAAATTTGACACTGAATCTTGAAAGCTCTGGAACGTTTTCAATTGATTATGATTATGAAGATGTTATTGAATCTAGTTTGGACGAATACGAAAGACAAATGATTTGGGAGTACAATAACTTGGGTATTTACCCTGAAGATGAAGAGGACAAAGAATTTGTTAAGGATTATCTAAATATTAAATAATGGCTTCAACAATTCAAAGGTAGAGGATCATCAATGGAAACTCAAAAAATGGGTGAACTATATCAAAAGATTGCTGAACATCTAAATGAAATGATTCCATCTCAATGGGAACAGATCGCTTTATATGCTGAAATACTCGATAACTCGGCGGATATATACTTTTATTTTACAACACCAAATAACAGTGATTATTTATTTTCTCATTATATACCTGAACACTTTGATGTGAGTGAAGAGATTTACGATCAACTGCTAATTGAACTTCAAGAGCTATTTGAAAAACTAAAAGAAGAATTTAAACTAGGCAACCAAGATATTTGGACTAATCTCACTTTAAAATTAGAAAACACCGGAAAGTTTTCAATTGATTATAATGATGATGATGTTTTATCCTCTGAACTTGATGACCTTCAAAGACGAGATGTTTGGAAATATCAAAATCTGGGCATATTGCCAGCTGATGAGGAAGATAGAAAATTTATAGAAGAGTATCTAAACATATAATAAGCTTTCAAACGGCTAAAAAAATTAAAAAGGATTCTGATATTGTGGAAACTGAAAAGATGGGAGTACTGTATCAAAAAATAGCTGAGCAAATAAATGATATTATCCCCTCTGAGTGGGAGAAGGTTGCTCTTTATGCCGAAATTTTAGATGATTCTTCAGAAGTTTACTTCTTCTTTACTACTCCACAAAATCAGGAATATATATATTCACACGATATTCCTGAACATTTTAATGTTGATGAAGATATATATGACGAACTTCTATATGAGTTGCATGATTACTTTGAAGAGTTACGGGATGAATTTAAAACAAACAATGAAGACTTATGGACAAACCTCACTTTACATCTCGAACGAAGCGGTAAATTCTCAATTGACTACGATTACACCGATGTCATCGCCTCAGACTTAAACGGAACACAACGGCAAGTGGTATGGGAATATCAAAACTTGGGGATTTTGCCTGAAGATGAGGACGACAAAGAATTTGTAATAAACTACTTCGGTCTATAAATCAATAATGGCCCAGCCCTTCTTTGCTGGGCTATTTTTTATAACTAGGATTTCTAGACGATTGAAGGTGAAAAGGTTGGAAAATAAGAAAATGCAAGATCTGTACCAGATTATTGGTGAGAAATTAAATGACATCATACATTGTGAATGGACAAAAATATATTTTTATGCAGAAGTATTAGATGACTCTACCATGGTTCTCTTTCACTTCAAGACACCAAATGTCAACTGATTTATTCGCAAAATATACCAGTCCGATACAGTGTAAGTAAAGATATCTTCAAAACTTTTTCAAGAGAAATCCGAGAACTCTTTGAGGAATTAAGAATTGAGCACAAAAAGAATAATGATAAACAAAACAGGCAGCATCCAGTAAACGGATGCTGCCTGTTACATCGTTATGTATCGTCTGAAGAAGTCATTTATTTTGTTTTTTAAATATGAAAATAGATATGACGGTAAATATGATGGCTGTAATGACAATGACCCACAAGCTCGCAGCCGTACTGATAAAATGGCCGTTTAACTTGTAGACGATCCCGTAATGCTTTTCATATTCCTGTATTTGGTCCGCAGAAGCATGTTTAAATACTTTATCAACTGAGTCTGTCATAAACGCTTTTCTGAACAGAACAGCGGTGTGGCTGATAGGGAAATACATAATAATCTTCTGCACAAACACCGGTACGCCGCCGATCGGCACATATACTCCGCATAAAAAACCAATGGCTGTTCCGACAATCGTACTTAACGTCGAAAATGCATTTTGTGTATGAATAAACAGCGTTAAAAATAAATTTATGGAACTTGACAGTGCAACTGAAAGAATAATGATCCCCAATACTTCAAGTATATCTGTACCGCTTAAAAGCTTGCTGCCTGTTGAAACGAGAAAAATTTCACAGCCTAAAAAGGCGATGAAAGAAAAGATCAAGCCGATGACAAATGAATGAATGACATAGCTCAATTGGATGGTCGCCCTTGATAAAGGAGCTGTTAAAAAGTCATACGTTCTCTTACTTTCTTTATCTTTCACCATAATTCCGAAAGCGCCTAAAGTCGTTGTCACAGCTGTAATGGACAGCAATCCCGCCACCATCCATTCGTTCACCATTGCTTTGGAATCATCTGTCGAACCGACCAAGGCCTTAATGGCGTCCAGCTGTGTCTGCTGTAAGAACACGGCATATAACAGAATGACGATAAATACTGACAGCAAAGAAAGAAGCAAAAGCGTTCGATCACGGAAGTATATTTTTATATTTCTGCTGATTAAACTGGATAAAGACTTCATTTATGCAATGCTCCCCTTTACTGGCAAACTGCTTCCTTGTTCCTCGATAATATGGATAAACACATCATCCATATTCCCTTTAATCACCTCGAAAGATTCAATTTTTCCTTCAAGACCTTTCAAAATGTCCAGCGCATGGAGAGTGGACTCTACACGAAGAGAATAAATAGAGTTTTTAACCGTAAAATCCAGTTGTTTATTTTCAAACCATGCCGTCGGATCAACGCCTTGCTTAAACATCATATGCAGACTGTCAAACGCATATTGATCTTTCAGCTGACTCGGTGTACCCTCTGCGATCAGACGTCCTTCTTTGATGACCACAACGTTATCAGCCACAGCGGCCTCCTCCATGTAATGGGTCGTTAAAAAGATCGTCATGTTTGTTTCTTCCTGCAGCCTTTTAATCGCATTCCAAACAAATACTCTCGTTTGCGGATCAAGACCTGTAGTAGGCTCATCTAAAAATAATATAGTCGGTTTATGGATGATGGCACGGGCAATATCAGCTCTTCTTCTTTGTCCGCCTGACAAATCGCTGTATTTTTTCTCCTTAATATCATCCAATTTTAAATAGTCTGTTACAAACTGATAGTTCTCTTGCACTTGTGCCTTGCTTAAATGATAATATTGTCCGCGGTTCATGATATTTTCATAAACGGTCAATCGTTCATCCAAAATGCTCTCTTGGAAAACGACTCCGATCTTTTTGCGGATATGATTATTCTCTTTCCCCTCACCAAGCGTATAACCGTCTATTACCACTTTTCCGGATGTCTTTTTAATCAGCGTACAGAGAATATCGATAGTGGTCGATTTCCCTGCACCGTTCGTTCCCAGAAATGCAAACAGCTCACCGCGTTTGACAGAAAAGGATACCCCTTTCACTGCTTCAAATGATCCATATTTTTTGCGCAGATCCGTTACTGTAATAATGTCTTGTTCTTCTCCCATTCTGTTCACCTCGAAAAGTAAGATTCTATACCGTTGTTCACTAACTTTATATCGTCATTCCCGCCAGGATTTTCCTCATTTTTATCCAACTTTATTATGATTCCTGAAAATACCATCTTGATTACGCACATAAAAAGGCTTCTTTTCAGCAGCCTTTTTATCGTTTGATATGAACATAATGCTAATTCCCAACCTTATGCTCGTTCTTAATCTAATAATTGTTTATATCAATAAAACCATGTCACATGTTTTTACACTTTTTTCACTTATTATCTTGAGTAAGTTCTAAAGTTATTTTCTTGTTTCCTAACTTTGCTGCCAACGGAAGGAATATAATCAGTCCCATTAATAACATAAACCCTGAGATTAAACCGATAATTGAAAAATTAATATATATCTTCCCGGGGTCTATCAAGGAGATAACGACAGCTAATAAAGCACCGGAAAGCACACCTAAAAGCAGGCCAATAAAAAGATAAAGCAAAATTTGCGTAAGTATAACGTTGATGATTCCCCTTTTGCTTAAAGAAATGGTCCGTAAGATAGCGAATTCTCTTCTTTTCGAATTGATATTATTAATTAGCGAACTAAATACACCGATAGTAATACTTATCAGCATAACTGATATAACAACAATGAAGATAGACCATCTTTGATAAAACATATCCTTTGATTTTTTTAAAGATTCTTTATAGCTATTGATTTGGATTTCTGGAAACTGTCCTTTCATTTTCTCAAGTTTACCAATCATCTGTTTCGCATGATCTGTCTGGACAAGCAATTTAGAAAATACAGTGGCATCCGTTCTGTATTTTATTTCTTTCCAATCCATATAGACATCAGAATCCTTTAATCTATTCGTAATTGCCCCTATTTTATACTTTCCAGTACTAATAATTTTTTGATCTGTATCCGAGTACTTCCCAAGTTCAACAGTATCTCCTATTTTTAAACTGTGCTTCCCAGCAAAGTCCTCTGAAATGACAATGATATTCTTTTTATCATCTGGCAATCCAGTGAAAATTCCTAATTTCTGCATTCTTCCTAGATCACTTAACGAGTAATCAAATGTAATACTTCCATTGCCATTCATTAATTCTCCAGACGATTGAGTGCTAATTGAGCTTGTATACTCTATTCCATTTATTGCCTCTATTTCCTTTTCCAGTTCAATTGCGTTAATTGAAGATTTATCGCCCAGTCTGCTCGTTAGAACAACACTGGTAGGAAACTGCTCTTTTAATGCATTTTCCTCATTTTTTTGTATAGTGTTAAGCATTACAGATCCAAAAACCGTTATAATCATCATCGTACTGATTGTTAATATAACAAAAGTATTTTTTTTAACCTGTGGGATAACATTTTTAATCGCCACATACGAATTAACTCCTGAAATTTTCTTTATGATTGGTGCGAGGAACATTAATAACGGCCCTAAATAAACCGGAAATAACACGAATATACCTGTCAATAATAAGATAGAAGCCAGCAATAGACAAAATACTTGTCCTCCGTCCTCTTTAGGTATAAACTTCCCAAACAAAATTGTAATAACGCTAAGAATAACAAAAGATTTGCCAATGAACTTATTATACTTATATGTTCTGAAATTAATTTCCTCATTTTCCTGTATTACTTTGAGCGGAAGTATTTTTGTTATTTTCATTGTCGGCGATAGTAAAAACAGTTGAATAATTGTCATACAAATCAACATTATTAAAACCGCTAATTTAAAATTAAACGTAACACCAGAAGAAACATTAAATGAAAATATTTTTTCAAGCCAACCCCAGAGATACTGATTGCTAAACATGGCAAATCCAAGTCCCAGAATAGAACCGATCGAAGTTATGAAAAAGCTCTGCAGCAGAACAATTGAAAACAGTTGTCTTCCCGTAGCACCTATAGATCGCATAATCGCAAACTGATTTTTATATTTGTAGAGAAACATTTCAAAATTAGAAACAATGAGTAAAGATGTCACAATCATAGTTAAAAAAGAGAGGACTACGATAAAGATACTTAATGATTCTATATTGCTTCTCAGGAAAGGATCTTCTTCTGCAATATCTATCCTTAAGTCTTTTTCCTTCTTCTTAATCTCATTTGCTAATGACAATTTGTCTGTTCCGTTTTTTGCTTTAATCAATATGTAAGTAGCTTCAATGTTTTTTCCGAATTTTTTTGCAATAATGTTTTGCAAAGTATCGTGAGAAATCAGGAGGATATTGGGAGCAATGCCTGTAGAGTTCAGATCTTCAATTGTTTCCACAAGTTTGAAGTCTTTCCCTTCTGATTGTAAGTGATCCCCGACCTTAACCCCTAGTGATTCAGCTAACCCCTTGTTTACAATAAGTTCATTTTTCTTTATATTTCTCGTGAAATGGTACCTGCTTTTTGATAAATTGTCATTATTGACTCCAACTGTGTAAAAACTAGCCTTTGAATCAGATGTTCCTAGCTTTATCTGTGATACTAAAACACTGGATATTTGCTCTATGTTTTTATTTCGATGCAGATTTTCAACAAAATGTTTATCAATGATCTTTTGACTTCCGTTCTCATAACCAACAGATAAATCCATTTCTCCGTACATCTTGGAAACTTCATCTTTTAATGTCTGTTTTGCATTAAATGCAAATAAGGTCATAGAAATGATTAAAGAAACAGATAAAATTACACCGATAATGGATGTCAGTGTAATAAATTTATTGGTGCTGAAAAACCGCAGGGACAGACCAACTATATTCTTTTTCATTGGTCTCTCTCCATTATTTTTTGAAATTTATTAAGGATACTCGACAGATCTCCTTGTCCAAGACTTTTATATTCATCAACTATATTTCCATCATGAAAAAATAAAACTCTGTCAGAATATAACGCGACATTCGGATCATGAGTAACTATGATCATACTCTTATTAAGACGTTTCTTCATATCTACAAGCACATTTAATATATCCTGTGTTGTATTAAAATCCAAATTTCCTGTAAGCTCATCTGCTAATACAATAGGAGGCGAAGTAATCAGTGCTCTGGCAATCGCAACTCTTTGCTGCTGACCTCCTGAAAGTTGAATAGGCCGATGTCTTTTCCATTTTGTAAGGCTTACAAGCTGTAGCATTTCCTTTACTTTTTTATCTGCATCCTTCTTATTTATTCCCTTTAATACAAGTGGTAAAGCTATATTCTCCTCAACTGTAAGATCCTTCAATAGATTAAAAGATTGAAAGATAAAACCAATGTTATCCCTTCTATAGATCGTAGCTTTAGGTTCTTTAAAAAAGTCATTTGTTTCTTTACCATCAAGAATAACTTTACCGCTTGAGGGTTCATCAAGAGCACCGAGTATATTTAAAAGAGTGCTTTTACCTGAACCGCTTGTCCCCATAATTGCAAGCAGTTCACCATTCTTCAATTCAAAAGAAACTTTGTCTAATGCAGTTACTTCATAACCACTCCCTTTGTAGACCTTGGATAAGTTTTTAACTTCCAATACTTTATTAGCCATTTCACACCTCAATTAATCCAATTTCTTCATTATACCAGTTGGATTGGGATTGATACATCCGATAATAGAGTCCCTTTTGCTCCATCAAAGAATGAAAAGGTCACTATCTTTTTGATAGTCTCATTCGATCGCTATTCTACTCCGGATAACCCTCTGCAATATTTTTAAGTTTCCACTAATCCCCTTGCAACAAGTTATATTATACCAAAAATACAAATATATTTAAATTTTCCTATAAAATTTTCCGAATTTAAAATACATTGTTGTTACTAAGCTTTATCATCTGCATTAGGATTGTACAAAAAAAGATTGCAGAAGTTACTCTATGAGTAACACCACTGCAATCCGAAAAAAGTTTTAAAGAACGTATAAGAAGTTTAATTATTTTTATTTTCTTAGTATTAATTGCGCCACACACTCCACATGATTCGTATGCGGGAACATATCCACTGGCTGCACTTCTCGCGTCTGATACCCGCCATCCTCAAGCACCCGCAGGTCTCTTGCAAGCGTTCCTGGATTGCAGGATACGTACACCACCCGCTTCGGTTTCATGTCGATGATTGTCCGCAGGAGGGCTTCGTCACAGCCTTTTCTTGGCGGGTCGACGACGAGGGTGTCGGCCGTGATGCCTTCTTCATACCATTTTGGAATGACTGTTTCCGCTTCTCCGACTGCGAATTCCGCGTTTGTGATGCCGTTCAGCTCAGCGTTGCGTTTTGCATCCTCGATGGCTTCCGGCACGATTTCGACGCCGTATACTTTCTTCGCCTGCTTCGCTAAGAAGAGAGAAATGGTTCCGATGCCGCAGTAGGCGTCGATGACGGTTTCTTCCCCTTGCAGCTCCGCGTACTCAAGCGCTTTGTCGTAGAGCACTTTTGTCTGTTCCGGGTTGACCTGATAGAACGATCTGGCGGAGATGGCGAATTTGACGTCTCCGATGAGGTCGTAGATGTATTCTTCGCCCCAGATGACGTTTGTTTCGTTCCCAAAGATGACGTTTGTTTTGTTTGGATTGATGTTTTGCACGATGGATTTGACGTGCGGGAATTGCGCTGTGATGTCTTCGATGATTTTCGCTTTGTGCGGAAAATCGCTTGTTCTTGTGATGAAGACGATCATCATTTCGCCCGTGACGACGCCGTATCTGACCATAATGTGGCGGAGCCAGCCTTTGTGGCGTTCTTCGTTATAGGCTTTGACACCGTATGCTGCGCAGATGTCTTTGACGGCTTGGACGGCTTCGTCATTTTTGGATTGCTGGATCAGGCAGGCGCTCATGTCGATGATGTCATGGCTTCTTTGCTGATAAAATCCGGCGACGAGTCCGCCTTCTCTTTCTCCTACCGGCACCTGCGCTTTGTTTCTGTAGTTCCACGGGTCTTCCATGCCGAGCGTCGGGTGCACGGTGACTTTTGAGAGGTCCAGCTTGCCGATCCGTTCTAAGACGTCTTTGACTTGTTTCTGTTTAAACAAAAGCTGGCCTTCATAGGTCATGTGCTGAAGCTGGCAGCCGCCGCATTGTTTGTAGATTGGGCACGGGGCATCCGTTCTGTGCGGGCTTTCTTCCTTCAGCTCGATCAAACGGCCGAAAGCGAAGCCTTTTTTGACGCGTGTCACTTTGATTTGCGCTTTTTCCTCAGGCAGGGCGTTCGGCACGAAGATCGGAAAGCCCTGAACCTTTGCGACGCCCGCTCCTTCGTGCGTCAAATCCTCAAATGTCACATCATAGTATTCATTTTTTTCTATCGGGGGTTTCATTTTCATCTATAATCACCTCTAGTTTTACCAATAGCCTTGTTTCAGCGTGCTGGCAAACCTTCAAATTCAATGTCAGCCTTCAAAGGTTTCCGATCACGCTGAAAAGATGACAAAATCCTAAAACGAATACTGTTTTAGGATTTTGTCCGCGTATTAATCATCCAGCTGTTCCGCTTTCTCCTTCGGCATGATGACGTGAATATGCCGGTACAGGTTCACGAATTCGCCCGGCAGCATGCCGCCGTACTCGCCGTCCAGGTTCAGCTGCATCTTTTCTGATACATTGACTTTCACACGGTTCGCTTTTGTGTAAATAATGTGCTGATCGTTAATATGATCGCCTCTGAGCGCCATGCTCGCGACTCTGATAAACTCCGCGAGATTGGCTTTTTTCAAAATAATCAAATCAAACATGCCGTCATTCAGGCTGGAATCAGGGGCCAGTTTCTCGAATCCGCCGACCGAGTTGGTCAGCGTCACTAAAAACAGCATAATTTCGCCTTGAAACAGCTTGCCGTCATATTCAATCTCGACTTCTGTCGGTCGAAGTGAAGGCAGCATTTCCATTCCCTTTAAATAATAAGCAAGCTGGCCGAGCATCGTTTTCAGTTTGCTTGGCACATCATACGTCAGCTCCGTCAGACGGCCTCCGCCGGCGATGTTGATAAAATACTGACCGTTCACCTGTCCGATGTCGATCGGGCGGGCCACGCCGTTAATGACGGTATCAGCGGCATTCAGTATATTCTCTCTCGGAATGCCCAGCGCTCTGGCGAAGTCATTTGTCGTGCCGACCGGAATGATGCCGAGTGTCGGTCGTGTGTCTAACGGCGCGAGGCCGTTGACGACTTCATTAATCGTTCCGTCTCCGCCGGCAGCGATAATCAGGTCAAACTCCCGCAAAGCGGCTTCTTTTGCGGCGTGGGTGGCATCCCCCGCGCATGTGGTGGCATGGGTGGAGGTTTCATAACCGGCTTGTTCAAATTTTTGCAGGACCTGGGCAAGATTTTTCTTAAAAAGCTCCCGTCCTGAAGTCGGATTGTATATTATGCGTGCACGTTTCATTATCTCATCATCCTACTTAAGAGTATCCGATCCATTATTAACACTAACAACCTTTAATTATACTATGACTTGAGAAAATCGCAACAATATGTACAGGAATTCCCAGAAGAAAAAAGGCCCCGGCTCCGTTTAAGGAGCCAAGGCCCGCTGTCTTACTCTTCTTCCGTTCCAGGTTTTTTCTTACGGAATTTCGCCAATACTTCATATACGATCGGCACAATCAGAAGGGTAAGCAGAGTCGAACTGATTAAACCGCCGATAACGGTGACACCGAGTCCTTTAGAAATGACCTGGCTTCCGCCTTCGAAGCCCAGTGCCAATGGAAGCAGGGCGCCGATTGTCGCGATCGCCGTCATCAGAATCGGACGTAATCTCGTAGAGCCGGCTTCCAGGAGCGCTTCTCTCGTCGATAAGCCTTCCGCTTCTTTATGGATGACGCGGTCAATTAAGACAATCGCGTTTGTGACGACGATTCCGATCAGCATCAGCATACCGATCATGGCATTCAGACTGATCGTCTCTCCGGATACATACAGGCCGGCTAATGCGCCGATGACTGTAAACGGAAGCGAGAACAGAATCGCAAACGGCGCTAATGCTCCGCCGAACGTGATCACAAGAACGAGGTATACGATGGCGATTGCGGCAAGCATCGCTAAGCCGAGTTTCGTAAAGGAATCAGCAATATCCGCTGATACACCGCCGGTATCAATCGATACATTGTCCGGCTTATCCAGTTTGTCAACTTTCTTTTGAACGGCTGATGACACCTTCGTGACGTTGTCAGAAGTGACGGTTGCCGTTACGTCAGCGTACACTTTGCCGTCGCGTTTGGAAATGGTATCGGATGTCGTGCCATTTTTCACTTTCGCCACATCGCCGATTTTTACTTCTTGGCCTGCAGGCGATGTGATGGTTTTATCCTCTAATTCTTTTACACTCTTATACTGGTCTTTTTCTGTTTTGATGTTGACGTCAAGCTCTTTGCCGTCCTTTTTCACCGTTGTCAAAGGAGACTGTGACGTTTGGGACATCAGGGCTTGGGAGATTTGCGAAGCCGTCAGGCCCTGCTTGCTGAGTTTCTCCTGGTCAGCGGTGAACGTGTACTCATCATATGTGCTGGAAAGGCCTGAGTTGACGTCTTTCAGATCTTTCTGCTTTTTCATGATGCTTTCGATGTCTTTGACCGTGCCTTTAATATCAGACTCTGAATCTCCGTACACATAGTACGTTAATTCGTTGTTGTTGCCTGACGAACTGAAATTTTGTGATTTCCATTCGCCGCGGCTGGATGTTTTTTTGATTTCTTTTAAGACATTGTCTTTTTCTTTGTCAAAATCAGGCGTGTCATCCTCGTATTTCACGTAGAACAATGCGCCGTTTGAGCTTCCGCCGAGCGGACTTTGCGAGCCTAATGAATACTGAACGGTATCGACATGTTTGCGTTTAAGCAGCATGTCTTCCGCTTTTTGCGCAGCTTTTTCAGCTTCGCTTTTCGTTTCGCCCGGTTCAGGCGTGTATGTGAGCTGCATCGTTTTGTCCGCTTGCGCAGGCAGGTAGCTCGCGCCGATCAGAGGTACGAGGAACAAACTGCCGACAAGCATCAGAACCGCGATGATAGATGTAATCCATTTATGTCTTAATGACCAATTCAGCACTTTTTTATAGAAATTGGCCAATCTGCCCGGCTTATGCTCTTTCGCTTTAACAGGCGCGCCTGTGAGCGATTTTTTGAATAAGCTGTGCGCAAGCATCGGCACCAGTGTGATCGAAATCAACAGTGATGCGGCAAGCGCGAAGACGATTGTTAATGCAAACGGCATAAACAGTTCGCCGATCTGTCCGCCGACCATGGCAAGCGGCAGGAATACGGCAATGGTTACGATCGTTGATGACATGATCGGTTTAAACATTTCTTTCGTCGCTTCACGCACCAATTGCTTCCCGCGTAAAGGTTCATCTTTCAGCCTCATGCGGCGGTAAATGTTTTCGATCACGACAATCGAGTCGTCGACTACCCGTCCGATGGCGACCGTCATCGCACCGAGCGTCATTATGTTTAATGTGACATCAAGCTGATTCAGCACGAGAAGCGCAATCAGCAGTGACAGCGGGATGGAAATGATAGAAATCATCGTTGATTTAATATCTCTTAAGAATAAGAGAATGATCACGACCGCAAAAATCGCGCCGAAAATCGCTTTGCTTAACATCGTATCCACCGACTCTGTAATCGGCTCTGCCATATCAAGAGTCGAGCTGTACTTGAACCCTTTGTGGTCTTTTTTGTATTGATTCAGTTCATCTTTAATCGCATCGGCCACTTCTACCGTGTTGGCGTCATTGGCTTTTACGATATTAATTCCGATGCTGTCCTTTCCGTTCGTGCGGGAAATGGATTCAGCTTTTTTCACATCTTTAATGTCGGCAATGTCAGAAAGCTTGACTGTCGGCACCCCTGCTGCCGCGCTTTGCTGTGCCTGCTGCATAGCCTGAGCGTCCGCCGCAGATGCCGCACCGGCTCCGCCCGCTTGACCTTGAGCGGCAGAAGAAGATGTGACCGGAATTCTCATATCTTTCAGATCTTTAATTGACGTAATATTTCCGTTAACGACAACTGATTTTTCTTTGTTGCCGAATGTGTACAATCCAAGCGGCGTATTGACGTCAGAGCCTTGGATCACTTTCTTGACGGTATCTTCATCAAGTCCGTACTCTTTCATTTTTTTGTCTTTGAAAGAGAACTCCACCTGCTCTTCCTGCTGTCCGGAAACTTGCACGGACGCAACGCCCTGAATGCCTTCAAGCTTAGGAACGAGAGTGTTTTCCACATTTTTGGTCAGGTCTTCAAGCGAGCTTTTGCCGCTTGTCACACTGAGCGTCAAAATCGGGAAAGAGTTGAGGCTGTAACGGGAAATGTCAGGTTTTTTCGCGTCGTCAGGAAGGCTGACACTGTCCAGCGCTTCAGCGACTTCGGTTTTCGCCTTGTCCATATCCTTGCTGTAATCATATTCAATCATAACCGATGAGACGTTTTCAGAAGATGTGGACGTTACGACGCTCACTCCTTCTAAATTCTGGACCGCCTGCTCGATCGGTTTTGTCACGTCATCCGCAACTTGACTCGGAGCAGCTCCGGGATAAGTCGTATTTACTGAAAGGTAAGGCATGTTGACGTCCGGTATGGATTCCTGCTTCATATTCATACCGGCATACAGCCCTGCTACAGTAACGATAATCGTCATCAGCCAAACTGCGAATTTGTTCTTCAGTACAAAGTTAATAATGTGGTTCATCATGTCCTCCGTTAATTTTTATTGACTGACTGGTCATTCTATATAATACTAAACGGTATAACTCAACATCGTCAACTAATAAGGCAGTAAATTTTTCTAAATTTTTCAGGATTAAGGGGAAGCACGTCATGAACGAAAAAAAAGAGAAAATCATAAAAACAGGCATCCATTTATTTGCCAAAAAAGGGTTTTCTTCAACAACCATTCAGGAAATCGCCGGTGAATGCGGAATTTCAAAAGGAGCCTTCTATCTCCATTTCAAATCAAAAGAAGACCTTTTGCTGTCAGCATGTGAGTATTACATCGGCATGTCCATGGAAGAAATAAAGAAAATCAAAACAGAACATCAGCATAAACCGCCTAAGGACGTATTTCGAAAACAAATCGCTTATCAATTCCAGGAATTTATGGAGCACAAGGACTTTATCATTCTCTTGCTGAGCGAAAAGGTCATTCCTGAAAATCAAAAGGTCAAGCAGTATTTTCATGAGGCCAATATTCAATTTAACATGCTGTATCGGGATGCGTTGCTCTCCGTTTACGGAGATGCCGTCACACCGTTTATAGCGGATGCGTCCGTTATGGCGCAAGGAATTGTGAGCTCCTATATTCATTTCTTGATTTTTAATGAACATACGGCATTCCGGACGGAAAACGTGGCGGCCTTTCTGATTGCCAGAATCGATGATCTGATTACGGGACTGATAAAAGACAACCCCGATCCGCTGCTGCCTGAGGATATCTTCACTCAGCCCGCGGCGGACAGAGAAAGACTGCTTGCGGATATTCAAAAGATAAAAGCACAGCAGGGGCTGCCTGAGGACGTCCTCGTATCGCTTGAAGTCATTGAAGAGGAATGCGCAAAGGAAGAGCCGCGAAAACCGATTATTAAAGGAATGCTGTCCAACTTGGCAGGCAGCGGAAATGAGCAGATTGAAACGCTGCGGGCTTCCATTGAAACCTATTTCAGCTTATAAAAAAAAGAGACCGGCGCTTACCGGTCTCCGTGTCAGCAGCGCCCTTAGAGGCGGCTGCTTTTTTTATCGTTTTTTGATTTCTTCAAGTAAGATCTTGTTGACCATCGGCGGGTTGGCCTGTCCTTTTGAGGCTTTCATAATCTGCCCGACAAGGAAGCCGATCGCGCGGTCTTTTCCGTTTTTGAAGTCTTCAATTGACTGCGGGTTGCTGTCAAGCGCATCTGTTACCAGCTTCAGAAGCACGCTTTCGTCAGAAATCTGCACGAGGCCTTTTTCTTTGACGATTTTTTCTGCGTCGCCGCCTTTTTCAATTAATTCTTTAAAGACTTTCTTCGCGATTTTGGACGAGATGGTTCCTTTTTCAATCAGCTTAATCATGCCGGCAAGGCCTTCAGGAGTCAGGGCGACATCCTCAAGCTCTTTTTGTTCGGCGTTCAGGTAAGCTGAGACTTCACCCATCAGCCAGTTTGATGCCTGCTTGGCTTCTGCGCCTTTATTGACCGTTTCTTCGAAGAAATCAGCCATTTCTTTCGTCAGCGTCAGAACCATTGCGTCATAAGCAGGCAGGCCGAGCTCTTCGATATAACGCTTGCGGCGCTCGTCCGGAAGCTCAGGAATGGTTGCTCTTACGCGTTCTTTCCATTCGTCATCAATGTAGAGCTCGACAAGGTCAGGCTCAGGGAAATAACGATAGTCGTCCGAACCTTCTTTGACACGCATCAAAATGGTTTTTTTCGTCGCTTCATCGTAGCGGCGCGTCTCCTGCTGAATGACTCCGCCTGACAGAAGCACCTGCTCTTGGCGTTTTTCTTCATGCTCAAGTCCTTTTTGCACGAATGCGAAGGAGTTCAGGTTTTTCAGCTCCGTTTTTGTGCCGAATTTCTCCTGGCCGATCGGACGAAGGGAAATGTTGGCGTCACAACGCAGTGAACCTTCTTCCATTTTACAGTCGGAAACGCCTGTGTATTGGATAATTGATTTCAGCTTTTCGAGATATGCGTAAGCTTCCTCCGGTGTGCGGATATCCGGCTCAGATACAATCTCGACAAGCGGCGTGCCTTGGCGGTTGAAGTCAACGAGGGAATAGCCGTCGCCCGTATGCGTCAGTTTTCCCGCATCTTCTTCAAGGTGAAGACGGGTAATGCCGATTTTTTTCGTTTTTCCGCCGACTTCGATTTCGATCCAGCCGTTTTCGCCGATCGGCTTGTCAAATTGAGAAATTTGATATGCCTTCGGGTTGTCCGGATAGAAATAGTTTTTCCGGTCAAACTTCGTATCCGTTGCGATTTCACAGTTCAAAGCCATTGCGGCTTTCATCGCGAATTCAACCGCTTCTTTGTTCAAAACGGGCAGCACGCCGGGATAGCCGAGGTCGATGACGCTCGTTTGGGTATTCGCTTCCGCGCCGAATGGCGTCGGTGAGCTTGAGAAAATTTTAGATTTTGTTTTTAATTCCACATGGACTTCAAGTCCGATTACCGTTTCAAAGTTCACTTCATTTCACCCCTTACAGTTCAGGTTTCGCTTTATGATGATCTGTTGCCTGCTCAAAAGCATGAGCGACGCGGTATACAGTGCCTTCATCGAAGTGTTTTCCGATGATTTGCAATCCGAGCGGCAGCCCGTCCGCAAATCCGCACGGCACGCTGATTCCCGGCACACCCGCGAGGTTGACAGGGATCGTTAAAATATCATTGGCGTACATTGTGAGCGGATCGCTGGTTTTTTCGCCGATTTTGAATGCCGGTGTCGGCGTTGTCGGTCCGACGATGACATCGTATTTCTCAAATACGTCTTCAAAATCTTTCTTAATAAGCGTGCGCACTTTTTGCGCTTTTTTGTAATACGCGTCATAGTAGCCGGAGCTGAGCGCGAAGGTGCCGAGCATGATGCGGCGCTTCACTTCATTGCCGAAGCCTTCTGAGCGTGTCTGTTTATAAAGGTCGATCAGGTTGTCCGCATTGTCTGAGCGGTAGCCGTAGCGGATGCCGTCAAAGCGCGCAAGGTTTGCAGACGCTTCGGAAGAAGACAGCAGATAATACGTCGCAAGCGCGTATTTGCTGTGCGGCAGAGATACTTCTTCCCATGTCGCTCCGAGGTCTTCAAGCACTTTTAAAGCGGCTAAAACCGATTCTTTCGCTTCTTTGCCGACGCCTTCTCCGAGATATTCTTTCGGTACGGCGATTTTTAAGCCTTTAATATCGCCAGTTAATGAAGAAAGAAAATCCGGCACTTCGACATTGGCGCTCGTAGAGTCCATTTTGTCCGGGCCTGAAATCGCCTGAAGCAGGAATGCGTTATCTTCTACGGTTCTTGTGATCGGCCCGATCTGGTCCAGTGAAGACGCAAAAGCGACCAAACCGTAACGCGACACGCGTCCGTATGTGGGCTTTAATCCGACGACGCCGCAGAAAGAAGCCGGCTGGCGGATGGAGCCGCCCGTATCAGATCCGAGTGAAAACGGCACTTCGCCCGCGGCAACCGCAGCTGCGGAACCGCCGCTTGATCCGCCGGGAACCGTATCGAGATTCCAAGGGTTTTTCGTCGCTTTGTACGCGGAGTTTTCAGTAGAAGAACCCATCGCGAACTCGTCCATATTCAGCTTTCCGATCGTGACGGCTTCAGCGGCTTGAAGGCGCTCCACGACCGTCGCATCGTAAATCGGATCGAAGTTTTCGAGGATTTTGCTTGAGCATGTTGTGCGAAGCCCTTTGGTCACGATGTTGTCTTTGACGCCGATCGGCATTCCGAAGAGAAGACCGTGTTCAGACCGTCCGTCAACCGCTTCGTCAAGTTCTTTCGCGTAAGCGCGGGCTCTTTCTTCATCAAGCTGTAAAAACGCCTGCACCTTATCATCCACGGATGCGATCCGTTTGTAAGATTCATCAACAAGATCGGAAATCTTGATTTCTTTTTTATGTATCATTTGTTTCAGTTCTGTGATTTTGTGATCAAATAATGACATACTGTCTCCCTCCTTTAATCCAGAATAGATGGCACACGGACATAGCCGTCTTTATGATCGGGAGCATTTTTCATGACATCCTCGACCGGAAGGCCTTTACCCGCTTCATCTTCTCTCATTACGTTTTTCATTTTCAGCACGTGTGTTGTCGGTTCCACGTTATCCGTGTCCACTTCATTAAGCTCCTCGGCAAACGAGATGATGCTGTCAAGCTGTTCTGTGAACATTTCAGCTTCTTCATCCGTAATGGCGAGTCTCGCCAAATGAGCGACATGCTTTACTTCTTCTATAGAAATTCGTGACATAAGATCCACCTCCGCATAATTCTCCGTTTCGTCATATAATACTGATCATATCAAAAATGAGCCCTCTAAAGCAACAAAACGCCGCCTTCTGAGGCATGATGAAACCCTCTCTATTTTATCCTAAATCGGGGAGAAAGAGAAACGAATTATATGTCAGAAAATTTTTACTTTTATAATTTATTGGTAGCGTTTTCATCTCTAAGCTGTTCTATGTTGGCGGGGATTTTTTCCTTGAGCGGGCCAGGTTTCGAGAGTTGATTGATCGGGGATACTTTGTTAGGTTTAGTAACCATAGCCAGCACTAAATCATGCGATCCGCATGGAATGATGACTAAAGGCTGGATCGCCGGCGCATATTCCGGCACTACTAATCTACAGAGGTGATGCAACATTTACATGAAAGAAGAGAGGGTCCAAAAACGTGAGTATTGAATTAATTATATCTCTTGGCATTTACTTTGCTGCCATGCTGTTAATCGGCTGGTACGCATTCAGGAAGACAACGAATATTAATGATTACATGCTGGGCGGAAGAGGACTAGGCCCGTTCGTAACGGCGCTGTCCGCAGGTGCGGCCGATATGAGCGCATGGATGCTGATGGGAGTTCCCGGCGCAATGTTCGCAACGGGGTTATCGACCTTATGGCTGGCGCTCGGTTTGACGATCGGCGCGTATTCAAATTATCTGCTGCTTGCTCCGAGGCTGCGCGCTTACACGGAAGTTGCGGATGATGCGATTACGATTCCCGATTTTTTCGATAAACGGTTCCGCCACTCGTCATCATTGCTGAAAATTGTTTCCGCCGTGATTATTATGATCTTTTTCACACTGTACACATCGTCCGGGATGGTATCCGGAGGCAGGTTATTTGAATCGGCATTCGGCGCCGACTACAAATTCGGTTTGTTTTTAACGGCCGGTGTTGTTGTGCTTTACACGCTGTTTGGCGGTTTCCTCGCTGTCAGTCTGACTGACTTTGTACAGGGAGCGATCATGTTTGCGGCATTAGTGCTTGTGCCGATCGTTGCTTTTACCCAGCTCGGGAGCGTTTCAACGACGATTGATTCGATCAACGCCGTTAACCCGAAACTATTGGATATCTTTAAAGGCGCGAGCGTCATTAGCATTATTTCTTATTTGGCATGGGGACTGGGCTATTACGGCCAGCCTCATATCATCGTACGATTTATGGCGATTAAAGAAGTGAAAGATTTAAAACCCGCCCGCAGAATCGGGATGAGCTGGATGGTTATTTCAGTTGTCGGTTCATTGCTTACCGGGATTATCGGGGTTGCGTATTCTCATCACTTCGGGGTCTCCGTAAAAGATCCGGAAACGATTTTCATTATTTTTTCTAAAATCTTGTTCCATCCGCTGATTACGGGCTTCTTGCTGTCCGCAATTTTAGCGGCGATCATGAGTTCCATTTCCTCACAGCTTCTCGTAACGGCAAGCGCCATTACGGAAGATTTATACCGCGCCTTTTTCAGACGGGAAGCGAGCGATAAAGAATTGGTCATGACCGGACGCCTGTCGGTATTGATCGTGGCCGTTATCGCCATCCTGCTTTCCATGAATCCGAACAGCACCATTCTTGATCTGGTCGGATATGCGTGGGCAGGCTTCGGTTCGGCTATCGGCCCGGCGCTCTTGCTCAGTCTGTACTGGAAACGGATGAATGAATGGGGAGCGCTTGCGGCGATGATTACCGGGGCCGCGGCCGTTTTAATCTGGATCACGACAGGGCTTGCCGCTTCAACCGGCGTATACGAAATCATTCCGGGGTTCTTCCTCAGTCTGATTGCCGGTATTGCCGTCAGCCTGCTGACCAAAAAACCGGCCGATGCTTCTTATCAGCTGTTCAGCCGGATGGAAGCTCTTTTGAAAAACAAGAAATAGACAAAAAGCCGTCAGATTTTATCCCTGACGGCTTTTTTCTTCCGCACTTGTCCTGCTATAAATACTGTGAGAAAATCATATCAATTTATTATAAGAAAAATTGCGGAGGTGCTGTGCAAATTGAGCTGGCCTATCGAACCAGACATTTTATTAAAGCTGGGCATTGCCACGCTGATCGGCATGATCATCGGTCTTGAACGCGAGCTGAAAAACAAACCGCTCGGCCTGAAAACCTGTATCGTCATCGCCGTCAGCTCCTGTATGCTGACGATCGTCAGCATTAATGCGGCATATCATTTCCCAAAATATTACCGTATCATGATGGATCCGCTCCGCCTTCCCGCCCAAATCATTTCCGGCGTCGGTTTTATCGGTGCGGGCGTGATCCTGCGCAAAAGCAATGACGTCATTTCCGGCCTGACGACATCGGCTATCATCTGGGGCGCAGCCGGGCTCGGTCTGGCGACAGGCGCCGGCTTTTATAAAGAGGCGTTCGCAAGCCTCTTGTTTATCCTGATCAGTGTCGAATTTCTTCCGTGGCTGATCAGAAAAATCGGTCCCAACCGCTTGAAGGAAAAGGATATCCGCGTGAGAATGTCTCTTTCCGATAAAGACAAAATGACCGAGATTTTAAAAGAAATGAAAAGCAAACAGCTCCGCATTCACTCCGTCCGGATTGATGATCTGGGTGAAAAAGAATTTCCGATTATGGAAGTGAAAGTCAGTGTTCACAAAAACCGCTACACCACTGACGTCTATTATGATATTAAAGAAATTCAGGGTGTCGTCGGAGTGAAGTGTGATACGCTATAAAAAAACGCCGGGCTGGATTCAGCCGGCGTTTTTCTATTTATACGAATGCAGAAAAGTTATACTCCGTAATCGGGGTTTCGTTTTCGATATCGCGCCTGAAGGTTTTCAGCATCTCAAGTTCCTCGTCCCCGAGTGCATTGAGGTCAAACGCCTGATGCAATAATCCGTAGATCAGCATATGGCGCAGCCGGAGAAAATCCGGGATGTGTTCAAGCCAGGCGGGGTCAAGGTCATTTTCTTCCCTGTAGCCTTTCATAAAGTGTGTCATGAATTCACCCGTAAACGCGGCCTTGTCTTCATACGGGATGACCGGATACCACAACATGTTGTACAGCAGAATACTGATATCATTCACAAACCAATTGTAGCCGGTATCATCAAAATCAAATGCAGTGATTTTACCGTTGTCCCAATTGAAATTGCCGTGGTGCAGATCGGCGTGCACAAGGCCGTAGTTTTCAGGATTCTTCGGCAAACGGCGCAGTTTTTCCATTAGAGCATCCGCCCGCTCAAATACGAGATGCTGATCTGCGGGCACGTATTTTCTCAGCTTCAGCTGCTCCTCTTCATCCCATTCCTGCCTTTTATATGCCGGATCGCTCAGACAGTAGCTTTTCGTCAGCCGGTGCATGTTCCCCGTGTATTTTCCAAGCTCGTAAAACAGAGTTCCGTTCCAGTCTGATTCCTCCACTTTGCGTCCGGGCGCTTTTTCATAGACTCTTACTAAAAACGCTCCGCCTTTTCCATCCGGCACTTCTTCGACATCTCTGCCATTTAATGAAGGAATCGGTTTTGCTGCTGAAAGCCCTCCCTTTGCCAGATGATGAAGCCATTCCATTTCTCCGAGAATATATTCCGGTGTTCTTCTGATCGTATGCGTAATTTTTAAGATATAAGGTTCGTTATCTTTCACAATTTCATATACGTAGTTCTCTGCGTCCGCGATAAATTGAAACTTGGTAAAGCCGTATATTTCACCGGCCTCAGCCAGTACCTTATCTTCCTCAAAAATCGCTTTAATATCTTTATGCATGCTGATTCACCCTTTTCATAACGTTTGTAGGCGGTGTGTGTACTCAGCAAATGTCATTCATCAACATTCCTGCCCTTCTTTTTTCACAGCAGATTCGTAACATCCGCTTAGAAATGAAATGTGTTTTCCTGTTAATTCCTAATTATACAAATATCTTAACATACCTCATCCCTCTCTCCAACGATATTCACAATAAAAAAACCCTTGCTCATACAGAAATGAACAAGGGCATCTTGGTTAATCGTAAATATGGACGGTCGGTTCTTTGTCACCCGCATTGCGGACGATCAGCGCTTCCTGGCCGTCAGACGAGGTAATGTTAATTTCGACATCAACTGAGCTTTTTGAATAATAATCCATCAGCTCACCTGTTAAGTATTGGGTAAAGGCGATAACTTCGCTTTTCCCGTAAAATTGCATCGGGATTTCAATCTTCATTTTTCTCATTTCATCGTTTTCGTACATTGCCGTTCCGACGACTCCGGTGTAATTCGGGAAGTAGCTGTCGATGGCGTTTTTGAAGCGTTTAAACACTTCGGAATCATCAGGGTATTTCTTTGCCGTGTCTGTATCCGCCGGATAGAAGACGTACTTTTCTTTGACATCATCCCAGTTTGAAATGGTGGATGAGCCGGCCTTGACTTCTGTTTTCGCAATGTAATTCCCCGGCACGATTGATGTTTTCGGCGCTTGTTTATAAAGGGCGACGGTAATCGGCACATTTTTCAGGTTATCCATTTTCCGAAGGCGGTTAACGACTTCCTGGGCGATTTCTTCACCGTGGCTGCGGATCGTTTTGTCACTGAGCTCCACTTCCTGCTGCGGATCACCTGTGTTTTCGCGGTAATAGTAAACAGAGTTGAGAGCGAGACCGATCATGACACCGCCAAGCTGGATGGAATTTTTATCTTTTCTTACTAAGTAATCCTGTTCAAGCATAGACGCTAAGTAAATCGGGCTGTTTTCATTTTTCTCTTTTGCCGATCCCGAGCTTGGCAGCACCGGGTTTAAGCCGAGATTCTGAAAATTGGCATCTGCCTTTTTCGCCTTTTTCAGATCACTGCCCTCTTTTTTGCGGTCAAGCCAGCTGAGTACCGTGTCCTCATCTAAATACTGGCCTTCCTGATACAAATAGTCATCCGTCGGGAACGTGTCTTGAGCGAGCCGCATCAGACCCGTCTCGAATTCATCGATGTCCAGCCTCGTGTTCAGCCGGTCCGCGGTCAGGCCGCGCGCTTTTCCGGCCTTAAACGGAAGCACCATTTTATAGTAGGAATCAGAGATATTATATTTCGGTATGATCGCTTTTTCAGAAGACTTTGCCGTTTTCTGCGTGATCTCTTCCTCTTTGTTCCCCCCGAAACTCGGCGAACAGGCCGACAGCATGAGTACTGCCGCCGTTGCCGTCGCCGCCAATGCCAACATCTTTTTCAATAGAAAACACTCCTCTTATTTCTTTAGCTCTCCCAATAGCTGTGCTTCATTCCATACTTCAATGTTTAATTCCTGCGCTTTTGTCAGCTTGCTTCCGGCCGCTTCTCCGGCAATCAGCAAGTCTGTTTTTTTGCTGACAGATCCCGTCAGCTTTCCGCCGAGCGCTTCAATCTGCGCCTTGGCTTCATTTCTGGACAGCTCTTCAAGCTTTCCGGTTAACACGATGGTTTTGCCGGCAAAATAAGAGTCGCTGTCCTCCGCTTTTACTTTTTTCGGGCCTTTGTAGAGTGTGTTCACACCGAGTTCCTCAAGTTCATTCAATAGCTCAACCATTTCTTCTTTACGGAAATAGGTGACAACGGCATCGGCCATCTTTTCGCCGATTTCATCTACCGCAAGCAGCTCTTCTTCCGTGGCTTGTTTCAGATTTTCCAGGCTTTCAAAATGCATGGCGAGTGTTTTGGCCGCTTTTGAGCCGATAAAACGGATGCCGAGACCGAACAGCAGGCGTTCCAGCGAATTCTCTTTCGACTTTTGGATGGAGCTGATCAGATTGTCAGTTGATTTTTCCCCCATCCGCTCAAGCCGGATGACCTGCTCTTTCGTCAGCTTATACAAATCAGCGACATTACGGACGAGATGTTCACGGAAAAGCTGTGTGATGACACGTTCTCCGAGTCCGTCAATATTCATCGCGTTGCGTGAGACAAAGTGAATCAGGCCTTCTCTGATCTGCGCCGGACATTCCGGATTGATGCAGCGCAGCGCGACTTCCCCTTCAATGCGGACAAGTTCGCTCTCGCACTCAGGGCAGCTGGTAGGCATATTGAATTCTTTTTCTTCCCCGGTCCGCTGTTCGATTAAGACATTGACGACCTCAGGGATGATGTCGCCCGCTTTTTTGACGACCACTTTATCGAGAATGCGGATATCCTTCTCTTTAATTAAATCTTCGTTATGAAGGGATGCTCTTGAGACCGTCGTTCCCGCGACTTTTACCGGTTCCAGAACGGCGGTCGGCGTAATGACGCCCGTTCTTCCGACATTCAGTTCGATATCGAGCAGTTTTGTCACGACCTCTTCCGCCGGGAATTTATAAGCAATCGCCCAGCGCGGGCTTTTTGCCGTATACCCGAGTTCTTCCTGTTGATCGAGCGAATCGACTTTGATGACGATCCCGTCAATTTCATACGGGAGATCGGCCCGCTTCGCCTGCAGCTCTTCGATCATTTCAATGACTTCATCTATCGTGGCGCATTTTTTCCGTTCCTGATTTGTTTTAAAACCGAGCTCATCCAGAAAATCCAGGCCCTGACTCTGTGTTTCCACACCCATTTCGTCAAGCTCCGCTATACTGTAGACGAAGATGTCAAGATTTCGTTTCGCTGCAATTTTCGGATCGAGCTGTCTGAGTGAGCCCGCAGCCGCGTTCCGGGGATTGGCGAACGGCTCCTCTTCATGTTTCAGCCTTTCTTCATTGAGGGCTTCAAATGACTGTTTCGGCATGTACGCCTCTCCGCGCACTTCTATGGAAAGATTCCGTTTCATTTTCAGCGGAATGTTGCGGATCGTTTTTAAGTTTTCCGTGATATCTTCGCCCGTCGTTCCGTCTCCTCTTGTCGCGCCTCTGACGAAATAGCCGTCTTCATAACGGAGAGAAACAGCAAGACCGTCTATTTTCAGCTCCACGTTATAAGCGACGCCGGCACCGACAGCCTGACGGACGCGGCGGTCAAAATCGCGGAGATCATCATCGTTAAATGCGTTGCCGAGACTGAGCATCGGCGTGCCGTGCTGCACCTTTTGAAACGATTCAAGCACCGCTCCCCCGACCCGCTGTGTGGGCGAATCAGGCGTTCTGAGCTCCGGGTGCTCTTCCTCTATGGCAATCAGCTCCTGCATCAGTCTGTCGTACTCGGAATCCGGCACGCTCGGTTCATCTAAGGTGTAATATTCATAACTGTACTGATCGATGGTGCGGCGCAATTCTTCTGCCCGGTGTTTCGCTGTTTCTTTGTCCATCATGTTCTTCCTTTCCTCTTCAGGTTACTGCTTTTCAATCGGCGCAAAAGCGGCAAGCAGACGCTTCACGCCGACAGGGCTCGGGAATGCGATATCAAGCTCGGTGCTTTCGCCTTCTCCTTTTACGCTGACAACCGTTCCGGTGCCCCATTTTTTATGGCCCGCTTTATCGCCGACCGCCCAGCTGAGCGAGTCGCCGCCTGTTTTGTTCGCATAGGAAACGGGACGGGATACGGGCCCGCGTTTTGGCTGCACTTTTCTTCCCGGCTGCATGCGAGGTGTTTTCTTCTCATTTAGGTTCTCCAATAAATCGCCAGGTATTTCCCTGATAAAGCGGGATTCCGGATTCATATTGGTGCGGCCGAATAAGGTGCGCATTTTGGCATTCGTTAAATACAGTTCTTCTTCCGCCCTCGTAATGCCTACATATGCGAGCCTGCGTTCTTCTTCCATCTCGGCTTCTTCCATCAGGGAGCGGCTGTGCGGGAACACGCCTTCTTCCATGCCCATTAAGAACACGACAGGAAATTCAAGCCCCTTAGCGGCGTGCAGTGTCATTAAAGTGACGGCATCCTTTCCGCCTGATTCCTCTTCCTTCTGGTCGAGCTGGTCAATATCCGCAATCAGCGCCAAATCAGTCAGAAACGCGACGAGAGACTTGTCTTCGCTTTTTTGTTCGAAGTTTTTCGTCACGGAAAGAAACTCGTCGATATTTTCAAGGCGGCTTTGGGCTTCGATTGATTTTTCGGCCTTCAGCATTTCTCTGTATTCCGTTTTCTCGAGAATTTCTTCCGTGAGTTCCGTAATGGACAGGTAATCCTGCATGTTCGTCAGATTTTCAATCATCGCGCCAAAGCCGTCAAGCGCGTTTGCCGCTTTCGCGCTGACGCCGATGAAATCAACCTGTTTGACCGCCTGGAACATTGACATTCCGTTCATCGCCGCATATGAAGCGATTTTTTCTAGCGAAGTTGCGCCGACGCCCCGCTTCGGCACATTGACGATCCGCGTAAAACTGATGTCGTCGTCCGGGTTTGACACAAGGCGCAGGTATGCGAGAATGTCTTTAATTTCTTTCCTGTCGTAGAACTTGGTTCCGCCGACGATATTGTAGTTCAGTCCGGATTTTAAAAGGGTTTCCTCAATGACGCGCGACTGGGCGTTTGTCCGGTATAAAATCGCGATATCGGAAAGCTTCCGCCGGCCCGAACTGTTCAGCTCATAAATTTTGCCCGCGACGAATTGGCCTTCGCCGAATTCATTGTCGCCGCTGTAATAAGAAAGCTTGATGCCTTCGTCATTTTCCGTCCACAGGTTTTTCGGCTTGCGGTTTGAGTTGTTTTTGATCACTTCGTTAGCCGCTTGCAGAATCCGCTTTGTTGAGCGGTAGTTTTGTTCGAGCAGAATCACGTTTGCGCTCGGGTAATCTTTTTCAAAGGAAAGGATATTCGCGATATCCGCCCCGCGCCATCTGTAAATGGACTGGTCGGAGTCACCGACGACGCAGATATTTTCAAGACGGGCCGCAAGCTGCTTCACAAGCAGGTATTGCGCCCTGTTCGTATCCTGATACTCGTCTACGTGAATGTATTGGAATTTACGCTGATAAAACTCAAGCACTTCCGGCACACGCTCGAAAAGCTTAATCGTCGTCATGATTAAATCATCAAAATCGAGCGATTGGTTTTTCAGCAGTTTTTTCTGATAATCGGTATACACGTCACTCGTGACCTGATCGTAGTAGCCGCCGGCCGTTTTTGCGAATTCCTCAGGTTCGATCAGCTCGTTTTTTGCGCTGCTGATGGAGCCTAAAATACTTCTCGGATCAAACTTTTTCGGATCGATATTCCGCTCTTTCAGAATCCCTTTAATAACGGAAAGCTGATCAGCCGTATCAAGAATGGAGAAATTTCGGTTGATGCCGATTCTGTCAATATCCCTGCGCAGAATCCGCACGCACATGCTGTGGAAGGTGGATATCCAGATTTCATCCGCGCCGGGTCCGAGAATGCTCTCAACCCGCTCCTTCATTTCTCTGGCTGCTTTATTTGTAAATGTAATCGCCAGAATGTTCCATGGCGCCACGTGTTTTTCCGCCATTAAGTATGCGATTCTGTGCGTCAGCACACGTGTTTTTCCGCTTCCCGCGCCCGCCATCAGAAGCAGCGGACCGTCCGTCGTCTTGACCGCTTCCTGCTGAACGGGATTTAATCCGCTTAATAATTGATTGCTAATGTAATTCATATCCGTTCACCGCCTATCAAACATATGTTCTATCATAAATCAATTTCGTCCGCTTGGCTACTTTGTCTTTACAGCCGCCACTGTTTTTAGCGCCTGATCAAAATCTTCATATACGGCATTGCCGACAACGATGACATCGGCATGACGGCCGAACCGTTCCGCCGTTTCCGCGTCTTTAATGCCGCCTCCGTAAAACAGGACGGACTTGTCCAGCACAGCCTTCGTTTTCTCCACCGTTTCTATGTCCGCCAGCATCCCGCTGTATTCCAGATAAAAAATCGGGAGATGAAGCAAATGTTCCGCGACCCGCGCATAGGCGAGAATATCTTCTGTTTCTATATGTGTATCCGCCTCCGTCAAAGCAGCCGCCTTACAATCAGGATTGACGATGCAGTAGCCCTCCGTCACGATTTCCTCCATTGACATGAGCTCTCCGTATTCTTTCATCGCCTGATGATGCATGCCGACAATCCAGTCCGCCTTTTTGCTGTTGAGCACACTCGGAATGAAATAAAGATCAAACCCGGGCACAATGGAATCAATCGTCGACACCTCAAGTACGCACGGCACTAAAAACCGCCGCACCTTTGACATCAGTCTCAGCACATTGTCCTCGGTGATATTGTCGCTTCCTCCGATCACAATGGCGTCAGTCCCTGATTCACAAAGCCGTTCCAGCTGTTCATCCGGTAAATCTTTATTCGGATCGAGTTTAAAAACATGCTTCCACTCGTTAACATCGTACATGCGTTTTCGTTCCTCCATTCGTTTCTTGCCATTTAAACATTATAACAAATTCGTTTGGCCCGGAAAAACGGAAAAAGACGTCATTCACCTGATTCACAAAAAAGATTGCGCTCCGCCGGACGGGAAACGGATATGTTTGAAAACAGACAATATGTGGAATGTCAAAGAGAAAAAAGACAAGGAGTCTGATCTCAATGGAACAAGCCATTATCGTACTGATTTGTATATTGATCTTTATTATTTTAGTTCCCGCCGCATTGTTTCTCTGGATATACATAAGAGACGAAAAGCAGGAAGAACATTCAGTGCTGCGCAATTATCCCGTAGCGGGAAAACTGCGCTATATATTTGAAAAAATCGGACCAGAGCTGCGGCAGTATTTATTCAGCAATGATAACGAAGAACAGCCGTTTTCCCGGAGAGAATATGAACAGACGGTCATGTCGGGAAAGTATAAAAGCAGAATGATGGGCTTCGGCTCAGAACGGGATTTCGATCAGCCGGGCTATTATATCCGTAACGCCCTCTTCCCGAAACAAAGGGAGGAGCTGCGCGCAGATCAGACGCCGAAGATCGACACGATGATATACAAAATTGACAAAGACAACCTGCTGAAACGCAGCGAACACCGCGAAAAAGCAAAGGCGGACCCTTATTACCTGCATCCGGACGATGTGCAAGTGATCGGCCGCGATACATGCAAGAAGCCGTTTTATGTGAAAGGGCTAATCGGACAATCAGCGATGAGCTACGGCTCACTTGGCGACCGGGCAATTACCGCCCTGTCAAAAGGGCTGCACCAGGCCGGCGGCACATGGATGAATACAGGCGAAGGCGGCCTGTCTGAGTATCACCTGAAAGGCGGCGCGGATATTATCTGCCAAATCGGTCCCGGGCTGTTCGGCGTCCGCACCGAAGAAGGAGAATTTTCGTGGGAAGAATTTAAGAAAAAAAGCCGCCTCGAACAGATTAAAGCCTTTGAATTAAAGCTTGCGCAAGGGGCGAAAGCAAGAGGCGGGCATATTGACGGTTCAAAGGTGACCGAAGAAATTGCCGCCATCAGAAATGTACAGCCCGGACAATCCATTGACAGCCCAAACCGCTTCAACGAGTTCTCAAATGTTCCGGACATGCTTGATTTCATTGAGAAATTAAGGACTGTCGGAGAAAAACCGGTCGGCATCAAAATTGTCCCGGGAAGCCGCAAAGACCTTGAAGACCTTATTTCCTGTATGAGTTCCTCAGGCAAACTTCCCGACTTTATTACGATTGACGGCAGTGAAGGGGGAACGGGAGCTTCTTTCCATGAGCTGGCGGATTCCGTCGGCCTGCCGATTCTGACCGGCCTCCCCCTTGTTGACGGCCTTTTGAAGACATACGGGATAAGAGATAAGCTGAAAATTTTCGCATCCGGAAAGCTGCTCACTCCGGATAAGATTGCCGTTGCCCTCGCGTTAGGCGCGGATTTTGTCAATATTGCCCGGGGAATGATGTTTTCAGTCGGCTGTATCCGCGCTCAAGTATGCCACACCAATCATTGTCCTGTCGGAGTGGCGACAACCGATCCAAAACTTCAGCGCGCGCTCAGTATCGAGGATAAACAGCACCGCGTCTGCAACTACGTGCTCTCGTTGCGTGAAGGGCTGTTTCACCTAGCCGCGGCGGCGGGCATCAGCTCGCCGGTTCATTTCTCAGCTGAACACATCGTATACCGGGAGGAAGACGGAACCCTGAGGGAACTTCCCGGCCTTTTGAATCCGCACGCATAAAAAAACCGCCTGCCGTCATCGGCAGAGCGGTTTTTTACGTAGCTGAGGAGGATTCTCCTTTGTTTACGCGGTCAAGCGCCATTTCATAGGCGTCGTTTCCGTAATTTAAGCAGCGCTTCACCCGGGAAATCGTCGCTGTGGAAGCACCCGTTTCGCTTTCAATTTTGTGATACGTATTTCCTTCGCGGAGCATTCTTGCCACTTCCAAACGCTGCGCCAGCGATTGGATTTCATTAATCGTACAAAGATCGTCAAAGAAACGATAGCATTCCTCCAGATCTTTCAGCGATAAAATAGATAAAAATAACTGGTCCAGTTCTTTTCCGCGTAATTTATCGATTTGCATCGTCAAACACCTTCTCCTTTACTAATGGAAGCTGCATCGAGATCAGGCACGATATTAATCCATGTCTTTCCTGGCACAAACGGAAGAATCTCACCGCCTTTTACGGGCAGAATACGGCCGTCTTTATATTCCCAGTCTGACTCCATAACATCGCCGTGCTGAAGCAGGAGGCCCTTCCCCCCTGACTGAATATCGATGGCCCGCCTTCCATCTTTGTCTGTCATGCGATGGCCGGCTTCAACAATAAAAATGTTGTGCATGGCTAAAGGCTTTCCGGTCTCCCGGTCTGTCGCTTTCACACCATCAGAGCTTCTTGTATAAGCATCAGCTTTTTTATCATAATCGTATTCGACAAGATTTGTAATGTTTTGTGTTCCATAATCTATCCGAATATTGTAGGTTTCGTTTCCGGGTTTTGCATCTGATGTCTGAAATGGGAGCGGTTCTGTTTTTCCGTTCAGCTTGTATCCTTTTTGTTCCGCCGCCTTCCTGATATTGTCATACGACGTGTAGGAATTGTGGGGCGGCTTGCTGAAATCGGCTCTCCAAAACAGGCTTCCGTCAAAATCCAAACCGTTTATATAATCGTAAGCTCCGGACTCCAGCTGCTTTTTTGCGCCGGGACTCCAGCCATGATGGACAAATATGCTGTTAAACCCGCTGCTGAGCGTGACAAAATATCCCCTCGCGCTCCGCACAGGCCCGACCGTTTCCGGCATCTCACTTTGAAAAATCGCGAGAAACCGCGTAATCCGGCCCTCCGCAAGCGCCTCGATGACAACATCCGCCTTTGACAGCCCGGATTGGGGCCTCGCCTTCGGATGATTGTTCACTGCGACTGCAATCGGACGGCGTTCTGCAAGCTTCTGCTCAGTTTTCAGCCCCGTTAAAGGAGCTTCCGCTTCTTTCGGCTGCACCTGATCGGCATTGTTCTGCCGGCAGGCGGCAAGCAGCAAAAACGCAAAACAAAGCATACAAACGGTTTTCCATCTTTTCATATGTCGGCTCCCTGCTTTTATATTTTAACGCATTATCGATGGAAAGAGTACAGTTTTTTTCATCACGTCGAATATTCCTCTCGGCGTAATGCGGATATAAGGCAGGTGTGTGCTCTGCAAAAAGAGCAGCGTATAGATCGGATCGCAGAATCGGTAGCCCCGCTCCTCCAGCAGCGTCCTCAGTTTTTGCTCTTTCTCAAGCACTTCTTCATAATTCTCCGCAGATGCAGAACCGTTTAAGGCGAGGGGAATCTCATGCAGAATCTTCCCGTTTTCGGCAAGCACGATTCCGCCGCCGATTTCTTTCATCCGTGAGAAAGCGAGCAGGATATCTTCCTTATTTTTTCCGGCAGCGATAATATCTCCTGTTGTCGTGTAGGAACTGACAAAGCCCTGCACCCGATCGGCAAAACCTTTCAGCATTGTATTAACCCGCCATTTTCCATGCTTATCGAGAAGCGTGAGATAGCATTCATCATGATCAAAAGAAAGCTGGTCAACAGAATTATCAATCGCAATCATATACGGCTCCATAATGACCGCGTTGCGCATGGACACACCCATCGGCATTGAAAACTGTAAATCATCCATCGTCATATCATATGAAAGCTCAAGAGGGACAAGACCGCCCTTTTTCCAATCCGTTTCTGTAAACGCATTCATATTTCGGCCGTCTTCCCTCACCAGGATACCTTTGGAGATCACCGTGACCGGGTCAGGATTCATCGGGTCATCGAGAATGTTCAATGAAGCAAGCCGGCCCGGACCGATCACACCGAGAAAGTCGTCCATCTGATAATACTTCGCGATATTAAAGGAGGCCATATTGTAGGCGTCAATCGCCGGAACTCCTTCCTCCAAAGCGATTTTGATTAATTCATTCGTCATGCCGCCTTTATAAAAATGCGGCGTCGCTCCATCCGTCGTGTAAAAGAAATGATCATAATGCCGGAAGCCTTTTTGATGGAGATCCTGCAAAATCGTTCTCAAATCAGGGCGGATGGATGAATGTCTGAGCGAAACATAGTAGCCCAATTCAAGCCGTCTCATCACCTCGCCGCCATTCATCGCCTCGTGGTCGGAATCAGCTCCGAACAGTTTCATCTTCGTCAGTGTTTTCTCAGAGGCTCCGGGAAAATGCCCTTCTATCCGCTTGCGCAGTTTCTTTGTCGCCTGCATGCAATGAAGCATCAGGTCATCGCCGTCCATGAGGCGCGGCCATCCGGTCAATTCTCCGCCTTGAATGACATCCGGGTGCTCAATCCATTGCTTTCGGACATCAAAAGAAAGAAGCTGATCCTCATTCAGCACTTCAGTCTGCAGATCATATCTGGACCACCAGAAATATTGCACCGGCTGTTTTTTCAGTTCTTCCAATATAGTAAGCGCTTTCTTTTTACCGCTGTGCAAAAGAAAAAACAAGTTATCATTAACAAACGTCGTTGTTCCGAATTGAGACACATATTCGGCGAGCGTTTGGGGATTATATATTTGAAAAGGATGTGTATGCGGTTCAATGTAACCTGGCACAATGTATTTTCCTTCACAATTTATGGTATGAATGTGCTCAGCTGCATCAGGAAGCTCATCACCAACATATACAATTCGGTCTCCGTAAATCCAGACGTTCTTTTTCAGCCATTGTTTTAAAAAAGGATTTAATACGAGAGCATCCCGTAAAAGTAGCGTTGGAAGCAGCTTTGAGTCTACAACATCCGCCTGTGATCTGATGTCTTTATTTTTCCAGTTAAAGGTACGTTCGGACATTCACATACTCTCCTTCGCTTATATTAGACCCATCGTATCACATCCGCACAATTATCGCACGGCTAAAACGTTACAAATTATTGAAGATGAATGAAAAACTTTTTCTAAGGGAGCTGAAATGATGAAACCGAATATCAGTTTATTAAATGCCGTTATGCGCATCACTTGCGGCCTCACAATTTTGTCTGCTGCTTCAGCGAAATACACGAGAAAACCTTGGTGCAAGATGCATCTCTTCTGTATGATGATGGGCGCGATGAAAGCGGCGTCCGGCATCCTCCGCTTCTGTCCGGTGACATATATGTTCCAAGCCGGAATGAATCAGGATGACAGCCATCAGCAAGAAAAATAACAAGCCGTTTCGGCTTGTTATTTAATTTCTCCTGTCCCGCGAGTCTGAGAAGAATCCGTCTATACGCCTTCATCGATGACTGGCAAGCCGACAACCTAGGCCGTCCTCAGCTTACGTAAAAAACCCCGCAGCTCGGGTGCTGCGGGGTTCTGCTTTCTATCGTTGAGAAGCTTTCAGCGCACGGGCGCCGATGTCGCTTCTGTAAAACAGTCCGGGTTTTGTCAGCCCTGAAACGGCGCTGTACACTTTATCTCTCGCCGCTTCAAATGTCTCAGCAAATGCGGTGACATTGGCGACCCGACCGCCGTTTGTAACAAATTGGCCGCCGTCTTTTTTCGTTCCGGCATGAAAAACAGCGATCCCGTCTTCAGCGGACGTCAAACTGCCGATCGGCGTCCCTTTCGCATAGCCTTCCGGATAGCCTTCAGAAGCCAGCACAACGCTGACAGCGGCCGTATCCTTCCACCTTAGGTCAACATCCTTCTCATGCAGAAGATCTAAGAGCACCTGGATGAGGTCAGATTCCATTCTCGGCACGACAACCTGTGTTTCCGGATCTCCGAAGCGCGCGTTGAATTCAATGACTTTTGATCCGTTTTCCGTCAGAATCAGCCCCGCGTACAGCACGCCCGTGAAGGAGCGTCCCTCTTTCACCATTGCTTTTGCCGCCGGCTTCACAATCGTTTCGACTGCGCTTCTGACGATATCATCGGAAATGTGCGGCACCGGTGAGTAGGCGCCCATTCCGCCCGTATTCGGCCCTTTGTCTCCATCGAAGGCGCGTTTATGATCTTGAGCGATTACCATCGGATAGACGGTCTCCCCTTTTACAAACGCCATTAAAGAAAATTCTTCGCCGGCGAGGAACTCTTCAATGACAACAGATGCGCTCGCCTCGCCGAATTTCTCATCTTCAAGAAAATCGTGCAGGCATTCAATCGCTTCTTCTTCCGTCATCGCGACCGTGACACCTTTTCCGGCGGCAAGCCCGTCCGCTTTAATGACAATCGGCGCGCCTTTTTGCTGCACATATGCTTTCGCCTCTTCAAATGAAGTAAACGTCTCATATTCCGCCGTCGGAATGCCGTATTTTTTCATTAAATCCTTGGCAAACTGTTTGCTTCCTTCAATGATTGCCGCTTTTTCAGACGGTCCGAAAACAAGCAGTCCGGCTTTTTCAAACTCGTCCGCTATTCCTTCAATCAGAGGAACTTCAGGGCCGATAATCGTCAGCCCGACATGATGTTCTTTCGCAAACGCAATGAGTGCGGCATGATCGCTTTCTTCAATGTTGGCCAGCGTCGCGCAGTCTGCCATACCGTCATTTCCGGGCGCGGCGTACACCGTGTCAACAAGCGGGCTTTGCGCCGCTTTCCAAGCCAATGTATGCTCTCTGCCGCCTTTTCCGATAATCAATACATTCACGCTTCGTTCCCCCTCTTAATGTTTGAAATGTCTGATGCCGGTGAATACCATGGCGATCCCGTATTCATCCGCTTTTTTAATCGAATCTTCATCGCGGACCGATCCGCCTGGCTGGATAATCGCCGTGACACCGGCTTTTGCAGCTTCTTCGACTGTATCCGGCATCGGGAAAAACGCGTCTGATCCGAGCGCGCTGCCTTTTGCTTTTTCTCCGGCCTGCTCAATGGCGATTTTAGCTGAACCGACGCGATTCATCTGTCCTGCGCCCACACCGACCGTCATATGGTCTTTTGCAAGAACGATCGCGTTGGATTTCACGTGTTTGACGACTTTCCAGGCGAGCTTCAGATCTTCCCATTCCTGCTCGTTCGGCTCTCTTTTTGTCGGGATGCTGATGTCGGCGTCATCAAATCCATGGACGTCTAAATCTTGAATCAAAAGGCCGCCCTGTACGGATGTCAGCTGTTTTTCTTTCTTCCCTGATGCGGTCACGTCAAGCGTGAGCAGACGAAGGTTTTTCTTCGCCGTCAGTACGTTCAGCGCTTCTTCACTGAAAGAAGGGGCGATAATGATTTCTAAAAAGATGCCGTGAAGGGCTTCAGCCGTTGCCTGATCAACTTCACGGTTCAGCGCGATGATGCCGCCGAAAATGGAGGTTTTATCAGCTTCTTTCGCTTTATTGAATGCTTCCTCAATTGAAGCTCCCGTACCGACTCCGCACGGATTCATATGTTTAACGGCAACAGCTGCGGGTTCTGTAAACTCCCGGACGATTTGAACGGCCGCATCCGCGTCCTTAATATTGTTGTAAGAAAGCTCTTTGCCGTGAAGCTGTTTTGCCGCCGCGATGGAACCGGAGACAGGGAGTGCGCTTTGGTAGAAAACCGCCTCTTGGTGAGGGTTTTCACCGTAGCGGAGCGATTGTTTTTTCTCAAATGTAACGGTGAATTGCTCAGGGTCTTTCTCACCGGCCTCGCGTGTTAAGTAATCAGCGATTAATGCGTCGTATGCCGCGGTATGGCGGAATACTTTGGCCGCAAGCTCGCGTTTTCTTTTAAGCGAAACACCGCCGTGTTCTTTAATCTCATTGAGCACGGAGCTGTAATCGGCCGGATCTGTGATGACCGTCACATCCTGATGGTTTTTCGATGCGGCGCGCAGCATGCCGGGGCCGCCGATATCAATGTTTTCTATCGCTTCATCGTATGTTACATCTTCTTTTGAAATCGTTTCTTTAAACGGATAAAGGTTGACAACCACAAGGTCAATCGGTGCAATGCCGTGCTCATTGATCTGCGCCATATGCTCTTCATTGTCTCTTACGGCAAGCAGGCCGCCGTGAATATTAGGATGGAGGGTTTTTAACCGTCCGTCCATAATTTCAGGAAATCCGGTCACTTCTGAAATGCCGATGACATCCACACCGTTTTCCTGGAGAAGTTTTTTTGTTCCTCCGGTCGAAATGACTTCGACGCCGAGCTCTGTCAGTTCCTTTACGAAAGGTACGAGATTTGTTTTATCAGAAACACTGATTAGTGCGCGTTTGATTGTCATGCCTTTTCACCTCTGTTATTTAGTCCCAGCAGCTGTTTCACAACGCTCGGATACCATTTGTGCTCAAGCTCGTGTATTGTATGCTCTATGTCTTCAAGCGTATCGTTTTCCTGTATTTCGAATGCTTTTTGCGCGATAATCGGTCCTGTGTCCATGCCTTCGTCGACGTAATGAACAGTAATGCCCGCCACTTTCACACCGGCCCGATACGCCTGTCCGACAGCGTCAATCCCGGGGAATGCCGGAAGAAGCGAGGGATGTATATTAATAATGCGGCCCCCGTATGCTTCAAGCAGCGTATCTCCAATCAGTCTCATATAGCCGGCGAGAACGATTAATTCCGCCCCGTGCAGGCGCAGCTGTTCAATAACGGCCCGTTCAAAGGCCGCTTTGTTTTCAAAAGATGACGGTTCAAAGGCGAATGACGGAATGTGTAAAGCCTCCGCCCTTTCCACCGCCTTTGCCTGAGGCTTATCCGTCACGAGAAGCGAGAGCTCCGCATCCCACTTCTCTTCTCTCATGCGTTTGGCAATGGCCTCGAAGTTCGATCCGTTTCCTGAAGCAAATACCGCAAACTTTTTCATGAAAGAGCCGCACCGCCGAAAGAAATGCCTTCGCCCCGCTTGACCCGGCCGATCAGATAAGCCTTCTCGCCCTGAGCTTCAAGCGTGTCGATGACGTCTGTCAGGTTTTCTTCTTTAACGGCAAGGACAAAACCGATGCCCATATTAAAAACATTGAACATTTCTTCTTCTTTCAGCTTGCCGTGCTCCTGCAGAAACGGAAAAATCGGCGGGATCGGCCATGATCCGTGATCAATTTCCGCACTCAATCCGTCCGGCAGCATCCGCGGGATGTTCTCGATGAATCCTCCGCCTGTCACATGCGCCATGCCGTCCACCTTACCGCTTTTCACCGCCTTGAGCACCGGCTTCACATATATTCTCGTCGGTTCCAGCAATTCTTCTCCGAGAGGACGCGCAAACGGTTCATAGACAGTATCCAAATCAAGTCCGCCGTCATCAAGAAGCACTTTTCTCACAAGGGAAAATCCGTTGCTGTGAAGGCCGCTTGAAGTAAGTCCGATTAAGAGATGCCCCTCTTCGATATGTTCACCGGTGACGATTTCGTCTTTTTCCGCGACGCCGACTGAAAAGCCCGCAATATCGTATTCATCAGCCGTATACAGCCCCGGCATTTCCGCCGTCTCACCGCCGATAAGCGCTGATCCTGACTGCTCGCATCCGTCCGCAACGCCCTGAACGATCTGCTCAATTTTTACCGGATCGGCCTTGCCGACTGCTAAATAATCAAGGAAAAACAGCGGCTCCGCTCCTTGGGCAAGCACATCATTTACACACATCGCGACCGCATCGACGCCGATCGTGTCATGCTTATCCATTGAAAATGCGAGTTTCAGCTTGGTTCCGACACCGTCTGTTCCGGAAATTAAAACAGGCTTTTGATACGGAAGCTCTGACAGATCAAACATTCCGCCAAAACCGCCGAGGCTTCCCATAACGCCGAGCCTTTGCGTGCGCTCCACGTGTTTTTTCATTCGTTTGACGGCTTCGTATCCGGCTTCGATGTCAACTCCGGCATTTTTATAAGCATCAGACATCCCTATCACTCCTTGTCAATTCGTTTCTCCTTAAAAGGCAGAAAGAGAAAGGCAGCCTGAATTCCCGCTGCCTTTATGTCATTTTCACATTTTATTTTGTCAGCACCGCTTCTTTTACGTGAGGAAGCACTGTATCCTGATAAATTTCCGTCGGATATTTGCCCGTAAAACAAGCGAGGCATTGTCCGCAGTTGGTGTCTTCAAATTTTCGGCCGACTCCTTTTAACAATCCGTCTACACTTAAGAAAGAAAGCGTGTCGGCACCGATGATCTGGCGGATTTCTTCCACGGAATGAGAAGAAGCGATCAGCTCCTCATGGGTTGATGTGTCGATGCCGTAGAAGCACGGATGAGCGATCGGCGGTGAACTGATCTTGACGTGCACCTCTGTCGCTCCCGCTTCTCTGAGCATTGTGACAATCCGGCGGCTTGTCGTCCCGCGCACGATGGAATCATCAACCATGACGACCCGTTTTCCTTCAACAACACCGCGGACGGCGGACAGCTTCATTCTGACACCTTGCTCACGCAGAGCCTGGGACGGCTGAATAAACGTTCTGCCGACATAACGGTTTTTAATGAGACCGAGTTCGTACGGAATGCCCGTTGCCTCGGCATAGCCGATGGCTGCAGAAATACTGGAATCAGGCACGCCTGTGACGACATCCGCTTCAATCGCGGACTCCTGGGCAAGCATTTTTCCGAGGTTTTTCCGGGCGCTGTGCACGTTAATGCCGTCGATATTGCTGTCAGGTCTTGAGAAATAAATGTACTCCATGCTGCAGATGGAACGGTTGATATTCATGGAGAAACGCTCTGATTTCATGCCTTCATCATTGATGATCAGCATTTCGCCCGGCTCTACCTCGCGAAGGTATGTCGCGCCGACCACATCGAATGCGCACGTTTCTGAAGCGACGACGTAAGCGTCACCCATCATGCCGATTGACAGCGGTCTGAGTCCGTTCGGGTCAAGCGCTACGATCATTTCTGTTTCAGTCATGATTAAAAAGGCATAAGCGCCTTTCAGCATAGACAGCGAATTTTTGATTTGATCCTTCAGCGAAAAGTGTCCGCTGCGTTTAATCAGATGAGCCAGCACTTCCGTATCGGAGGAAGTCTGAAAAATGCTCCCTTGGTTTTCAAGCTGCTGCTTCAACTGTGTGGCGTTGACCAAGTTGCCGTTATGGGCGAGCGCGAGGCTGCCGTTGTTTTGCGAACGGAACAGGAGCGGCTGGACATTTTCATATCCGCCTCCGCCTGCCGTCGCATAACGGACGTGCCCGATCGCGCCTTTTCCCTTCACTTTGCTCAGTTCGCCGTTTTGAAAAACCTCGGTAATAAGCCCCTGTCCTTTATGCGCAGTCAGTTTTTCACCGTCAGTCGCCACGATGCCGGCGCCTTCCTGTCCTCTGTGCTGGAGGCTGTGCAGGCCGTAATACGTGATCTGCGGGGCTTCTTCATGTCCCCAGATGCCAAACACACCGCATTCTTCATTCAGGCCTTTGATTTCAGCAAGCATGGAATAGCTCCTTTCCACGCGCGCTCAAGTTCTTTCGTTTGCGCGTGAACCAATTGTTGTCCGTCCTGGTTTTGAATCGCCAGAAGTCCGTCAGCCGTTACCTCACCGATATGAACCGCATCAGCCACAGCCGCTTCAAACGCCGCTTGGTGTTCTTTTTTCACCGAAACGACGAAGCGTGATTGAGATTCAGAGAATAATAATGCCGCTTCCCCTTCTACAGTCACGTTGGCGCCAAGGTTTTCCGTCGTCATGACGCTTTCTGCAACCGCCACGCCTAAGCCGCCTTCAGACACATCATGCGCTGATTGAACGAAGCCTTTTTTAATCGCGTCAAGCAATGTTTTTTGGCGTGACAGCTCTATATCAAGATCGATTTGCGGCGCTTTGCCGTAAATGCGGCCTTCTGTCATTTTTTGCAGTTCGCTTCCGGCAAACTCAGGTTTTGTTTCGCCGATCACGTATACAAGATCCCCCGCTTGTTTGAAATGCTGTGTCGTAATATGAGCGGTATCTTCAATTAAGCCGACCATGCCGATCACAGGCGTCGGGTAGATCGCCGTTCCGTTCGATTCATTATAAAGTGATACGTTACCGCCGATGACGGGAGTGCTGAGAACATTGCACGCCTCGCTGATGCCGTCGGCCGCTTTTTCGATCTGCCAGAAAATTTCAGGTTTTTCCGGGTTTCCGAAATTCAGATTATCCGTGACCGCAAGCGGTTCGGCGCCGGAGCATACGATGTTGCGCGCCGCTTCGGCAACGGCGATTTTCCCGCCTTCTTCTGGATCAAGATATAAATAACGCGCGTTGCAATCCGTCGTCATCGCCAGCGCTTTTTTCGTGCCGCGAATTCTGAGCACACCGGCGTCAGAGCCCGGAGCGACCACCGTATTTGTGCGCACCATGTAGTCATATTGATCGTACACCCACTCTTTGCTGGCGATTGTCGGCTGCTGCAGCAGGGCAAAAAGCGTCTCTGTCGCATCTTTTACTTCAGGCGCGGGAACTTCCGTTTCCTGAAACTCGCGGTAGTACGCGGGTTCTGCTGACGGCTTGTGGTATACAGGCGCTTCTTCCGCCAGCGCGTCGACCGGAAGCTCGCAAACAACCTCTCCGTTATGGCGGAGGCGGAGCATTTTATCATCCGTAACATGACCTACGGAAACCGCTTCAAGATCATATTTATCAAAAATATCGACAATTTCCTGTTCACGTCCGCGTTCAATGACGAGAAGCATGCGTTCCTGAGACTCGGAAAGCATCATTTCGTAAGCGGTCATACCTGTTTCCCGCTGCGGAATGAGATCAAGGTTCATTTCAATGCCGGAGCCGGCTTTGCTTGCCATTTCAGCACTCGAACTTGTCAGACCGGCCGCCCCCATATCCTGAATGCCGACTAAGGCGTCGCATTGGATGACTTCAAGGCATGCTTCCAGGAGAAGTTTTTCCATGAAAGGATCGCCGACCTGCACCGCGGAACGTTTTTCTTCAGATGAATCTGACATTTCTTCTGATGCGAAAGTAGCGCCGTGTATGCCGTCGCGGCCCGTTTTAGCGCCTACGTACATGACCGTGTTGCCGACACCTTTCGCCTGGCCTTTTTTAATATCTTTATGATCAATTAAGCCGACGCACATTGCATTGACAAGCGGATTGCCCTCATAGCTTGCGTCAAACTGCACTTCTCCGCCGACCGTCGGAATGCCGATACAGTTTCCGTATCCCGCGATTCCCGCCACTACTTCTTCAAACAAGTACTTCACACGAGGTGAAGTGAGCTCACCAAATCGAAGAGAGTTTAATACAGCTATCGGACGGGCTCCCATTGAGAAAACATCACGGATGATGCCGCCCACTCCCGTCGCAGCACCTTGGTATGGCTCAATCGCTGACGGGTGGTTATGAGATTCAATTTTGAACACGACCGCCTGATTGTCACCGATGTCAACGATTCCCGCGCCTTCTCCGGGACCCTGCAGCACGCGTTCGCCGCTAGTCGGGAATTTGCGTAAAACCGGTTTTGAGTTTTTATAGCTGCAGTGCTCTGACCACATGACGGAAAAAATCCCGATTTCCGTGTAGTTCGGCAATCTTCCGATAATAGATTCAATGAGTGCGAACTCGTCATCACTGACACCCATTTGCTGATAGAGTTTCTCTTCTTTTATCTGTTCTTTACTTGGTTCAAGCAGTAGCGACATGAGTTTCCCTCCAATTTTTCACGATAGACCGGAACAATGTAAGACCGTCTGCGCTGCCGAGCAGTTCATCGACTGCGCGCTCAGGGTGAGGCATCATGCCTAATACGTTGCCTTTCTCATTCACGACGCCGGCAATGCCGCTGACGCTTCCGTTAATATCGCCGCCGTATGTGAAGGCGATTTGATTGTTTTCTTTTAATCTTTCAAGCGTTTCGTCATCACAGTAGAAATTGCCTTCGCCGTGGGCAACCGGAATCGTAATCGATTGTCCTTTTTCATAGGAAGATGTGAATAACGTGCCGCTGTTCTGCACGATTAATTCAACCGGGCGGCAGATGAACTTTAAATCTTTATTGCGTCTCATCGCGCCGGGCAGAAGTCCGAGCTCCTGCAGAATCTGGAATCCGTTGCAGACGCCGAGAACCGGTTTTCCTTCGGCAGCCGCTTTTTTCACGGCCGGCATGATGTTTGCGAATCTGGCGATGGCGCCGCATCTCAAGTAGTCGCCGTATGAAAACCCGCCGGGGATGAGCACGCCGTCAAATCCGTCAAGGCTTGTTTCCTCGTGCCAGACATACTCGACTTCTTCGCCGAGTTCGTCCTTTACGGCGTGGAACATATCAATATCACAGTTGGAGCCGGGTAACACAATCACCGCAAATTTCACTGTGCGACAACCTCCTCAACTTCATATCGGTAGTCTTCAATGACTGTATTGGCAAGGAGCTTTTCACACATTTCTTTCACGAGCGCGTCAAGATCGCGGTCAGATTTTTCAATCGTCAGCTCCATGTATTTTCCGATGCGCACATCCTGCACTTCATTGTAGCTCATGCTGTGCAATGCATGCTGCACCGCGCTTCCTTGAGGATCGAGCACACTTTCTTTTAAGCTGACATAAACTTTCACTTTATACATTATGAAATGCCTCCCAGTCTTTTGAAAATCTCTTCATATGCGTCGGTTAAGCTTCCCAGGTTCCGTCTGAACAAATCTTTATCGAGCTTTTCGTTTGTGTCTTTGTCCCACAGACGGCACGTGTCAGGAGAAATTTCATCCGCTAAAAGCACCCGTCCCTCTGCGTCTAAGCCGAATTCCAGCTTAAAATCTATTAATCTGACGCCGCAGTCTTCAAAAATATGCTGCAGCTCTTGATTGACCTGTTTTGTAATCGATTTGATCGTTTTGACCTGCTCAGGAGCAGCCGCTTTCAAGAGCCAGATATGATCTTCTGTGATGAGCGGATCGCCCAGCGCGTCATCCTTGTAGTAAAATTCGATAATCGGCTGCGGAAGCTCTGTTCCTTCCGGGATGCCGAGACGTTTCGACATGCTTCCGGCGGCAATGTTTCTGACCACGACTTCAAGCGGAATGATGCTCACTTTTTTGATAAGCTGCTCTGATTCTGAAACACGCTCCACAAAGTGGTTGTCAATTCCTTTGGCGTGCAGATGTTTGAAAATCAGGCTTGAAATTTCATTGTTCAGACGGCCCTTTCCGCTGATCTCCGCTTTTTTCTCACCGTTAAAGGCTGTTGCGGAATCCTTGTAGACCACGCGGAGAATCTGTTCGTCTTCAGTTTGATAAATCCGTTTCGCTTTTCCTTCATAAAGAAGATTATTGTTCACAATATTCACGGAAGGCCTCCTAACCCGAATGTTGGGAATATTCAATCTATGGCGGCTGAAGAAGCCGCCTCCGGCTGGCTTCTTCTATAAACCTAAACGATCAAAGATCAAGTCGACGTTTTTCAGATGATAATTGTAGTCAAAGCAATCGGCAATCTGTTCCGGTGTGAGACGGGACGTGATTTTTTCCTCCGCTTCGACAAGCTGGCGGAACGGCACTTGTTTTTCCCACGCTTCCATCGCTTTCGGCTGAACCGTGTCATATGCTTCTTCACGAGGCAGACCCGTGTCGATTAAAGCGAGCAGCACGCGCTGAGAGTAGATTAAACCGAGTGTGCGGTCCATGTTGCGTTTCATATTTTCCGGGAATACCGTTAAGTTTTTGACGATATTGCTGAATCGGTTCAGCATGTAATTCAGCGCGATTGTCGCGTCAGGAAGAATGATGCGCTCAGCTGATGAATGAGAAATATCACGCTCATGCCATAACGGTACATTTTCGTATGCCGTCAGCATGTACCCGCGGATCACGCGCGCCATGCCCGTCATATTTTCCGACCCGATCGGATTCCGTTTATGAGGCATAGCCGATGAACCTTTTTGTCCTTTCGCAAAAAACTCTTCCACTTCACGTGTTTCACTCTTTTGCAGACCGCGGATTTCCACTGCGAATTTTTCAATGCTCGTCGCGATCAAAGCCAGTGCCGCCATGTAATCCGCATGACGGTCGCGCTGTAATGTCTGAGTGGAAATCGGCGCCGCTTTCAGGCCAAGTTTTTCACAGACATACTGCTCTACGAACGGATCAATATTTGCATATGTGCCGACCGCGCCGGAAAGCTTCCCGACTTCGATCCCTTCTTTTGCCTGCTTGAAACGTTCAAGGTTGCGTTTCATTTCTTCGTGCCAAAGCGCGAGTTTCAGGCCGAATGTCGTCGGTTCCGCGTGTACGCCGTGCGTGCGGCCCATCATGACCGTGTATTTATGTTCTTTCGCTTTTTCTTTTATAATGTCAACAAATCTCTCAATGTCCTTGAGCAAGATCTCATTCGCCTGTTTTAATAGATAGGAAAGAGCGGTATCCACGACATCTGTTGACGTCAGGCCGTAGTGAACCCATTTTCTTTCTTCGCCTAATGATTCTGAAACCGCGCGGGTGAATGCAACGACGTCATGGCGCGTATCCTGCTCGATTTCCAAAATGCGGTTGATGTCGAAAGACGCGTTTTCGCGCATGACCTTGACGTCTTCTTTCGGAATGACGCCAAGCTCAGCCCAGGCTTCACAGGCTAAAATCTCGACTTCCAGCCATGCCTGGTATCTGTTTTCGTCCGTCCAGATCGCGGACATTTCAGGTCTTGAATAACGTTCGATCATTATGCTCGTCCTCCGTCTCTATTCATCCATATGTTCGTGATGTCCTGAATCCATGTTTCATCAGGCTTCCGCAAAAATGTCATATGCCCCATTTTACGGCCTTTTTTAATCTCATGTTTTCCGTACAGGTACAGTTTGGCTTCCTTTAAAAGCTCCGTATGCTCCTCCGCAAGCTTCACTTCATCACCGAGCAGATTCACCATCATTCCCGATTTGAGAAGATCGGTTCTGCCGAGAGGAAGTCCGCAGACCGCTCTGATGTGCTGTTCGAATTGGCTCGTTTCACAAAGGTCGAGCGTATAATGCCCTGAATTGTGAGGACGCGGCGCCAGTTCATTAATCAAGAGGCCTCCGTCTTCCGTGACAAACATTTCCACCGCAAGCGGCCCGACAAGCTCCAATTTCTCCGCGAGCTGAACGGCAAGCGCCTCTGCCCGCTTCTGAACCGTTTCCTCCGCTCTCGCGGGCACGATGCTTTGGAACAGAATATTATTTTTGTGGATATTTTCAGCAGCCGGAAAGGTTGAAATCTCACCGTGCACCGATCTCGTCACGATAACGGAAAGCTCCATCCGGAACGATACCCAGCTTTCAAGTATGCACGTGCCGTTTTCTAACAGCGCAGCCGCTTCATCTGTCTGTCCTTCTTCCTTAATGACAAATTGGCCTTTGCCGTCATATCCGCCGCGGCATGTTTTCAGCACCGCCGGGAGTCCCAGTGCCTGAACGGCTTCCTCAAGCTCCCGTCCGCTGTTTACGATCCGATAAGGAGCGACTTGACAGCCTGCTGACTGGATCGCCTTTTTTTCCGTTTCCCTGTTTTGGGTGATGAGCAGCAGCTCGCTTCCCTGGGGAAGATATGCATGTTCTTTGAGCCAGTTGAGCGCCTCGTAATCGATATTTTCAAATTCGTAGGTAATGATGTCACTGACTCCGGCCAATTTTTGAATCGCTTCACGGTCATTGTACTGGGCGGTAATCTCAATATCGGCGATCTGTCCGCATGGCGAGTCTTTCACGGGATCGACGACAGCGACTTTATAGCCCATCTGTTTTGCGGCGACAGCCATCATTTTTCCGAGCTGTCCGCCTCCGATAATGCCGATGACAGCACCGGGAAAAATCGTTTTTTTATCAGACAAGCTGATCACTGCTTTCCAGCACCGTTTGTTTTGTCGCATTTCTTCTCGCCTCTAGTTTATCCGCAATGTCATCGTCAAATGCCGACAAAATTTGCGCGGCTAACAGACCCGCGTTCACTGCGCCCGCTTTCCCGATCGCCGTCGTCGCGACCGGCACGCCGCCGGGCATCTGTACGATAGACAGAAGAGAATCAAGCCCGTTAAGCGATTTCGTCTGAACCGGTACGCCGATCACCGGCAGCGTCGTTTTGGCCGCCGTCATTCCCGGCAGATGCGCCGCTCCCCCGGCTCCGGCAATAATGACTTTTAAACCCCTGTCTCTTGCGCTTTCTGCATATTCAAACATCAAATCAGGCGTCCGGTGCGCGGATACCACCTGTTTTTCATAAGGAATGTGAAGTTCGTCAAGTATGTCGCATGCATGTTTCATTGTCTCCCAATCGGAGGTGCTTCCCATGATGATTCCTGCTAGCGGCTGCATTCTGTTCCCACCTTCTCATGCTTTGTTTTTCAGAAAAAAAAGCCCGGCTTATATTGCAACTATGAGGAAGCAATACAAACCGGGCATGGCGCGCGTATCGTCAGTCGTTCGCTTCTGCGATATCCATGTCAGCTGTTTATCACTTTCCTGCATAGTCCGGCCGTTTACGGCAGCCGGGTAGAAACTTATGGGCCATATTCCCAAGATTATATGAGGTCGTGTTTTGATTTCATGTTTATCTTAACAACGGACTTGGATAATGTCAACGACATTATCGAACGATATAAAAATTCTTTCTTTTAATGTTCGTGTTTAGATCAATTTCCCTTCAAATACGATTTTTTTCCCGCAAGGAACGACTTGAATTGATCCATTTTCTTTCTTTTCTGTAAAGATCGGCTCTTCCATCCGCCGGACGGGCATATAACCCTCTTCCTTCATTAAAGTGAGAATGGTGTCAATCGTTTCATCTTCCGTTACTTCAAACCGTTTCTTTTTTGGCTTTGTCATTCCTTAATTCTCCTCTTCTTCACTGCTTTCACCCAGAATCCGCCGTGGATCGTTTTCGGCTCAAAGGCGATAATAAACGCTTTTTCATCAAGCGTTTTAATCGTATCATAAAGCTGAAGCTCATATTTGCGCGGCGTCAGAATCTGCATGGCGGTCCGGTCTCCTTCAAGTCCGCCCGCAACCCAGCTTGTAACCCCGTATCCTTTTTCCCGGAGCTGTTTCGGCAGGTCCAGATCGAGCTCCTTCGTAATGACGTTGACTGTAATATAGCCGAGCGCCAGTTTCTCTTCAATTTTCATTCCCACTATGACGCCGAGGCCGTAGCCGAGCGCATAGGCAATGACGTTTTGAATTTGATTCAGATTGCCGAGCACGAGACTCAGGCCGGTCACATACACAAGGATTTCAATCGTACTGATGCCTGCGGCGAAATAGCGCTGTCCCTTTAATGTCAGAATCATCCTGATCGTAAAGAAAGAGACATATATAATGTTAATGATGAGAATAATGAGAACCATACCTATACTGTTGGATAAAATCGTCTGCATCACTGATTCCCCTCCTCTGATACTTTGAAAAGCATCAATCCTTCAATTAAGGATAGTTTACCCTCTTTTCATCATTTTCAAAAGAAAAAAAAGCCCGCCCCGCAAGGCAGACTGTTAAGCTCTTATCAGTGAAGCTCGGCTTTTTTCAATCGTTTGACGGCTTCATATTCCTTCTCAAGTTCACTCAGCGTGTACCCGGACAGTTCCTGAACATGGTCTTGATAAAACCCTGAGCGGATCAGTTTTGTCCTCAGGTGCTGTTTTTTCCGATTAATGGCTTCTCGCAACAACGGGGCCATCTTCATCATCCCTTTCCGAATCATAAAGAGCAGTGCCGCTTTCGAATTGCTGTTGCTCTCATCATATCTCGGCCGGGTCCTCAAAACAATACGCTTTATTAGAAAAATTTGTAAACATTGTGAAAGACAAATTTCGACTTATAAAGGGATCAGCGAAGCAGTAAAGTACTCGGAAATGAGCGGCCATGTCACAGCCGTAAAAACGAGCATGATGATGACCGCCGCGGAAATACAGTACATCACGTCAGCCGCAGGCTTTTCAGCCGATTTGTATAGAATCTGCACAAACTGCACCATCGCCGAGGCGGCCAGAAACAAGGTCAGCGCCGTAAACACCACGGTGACGACCGGCAGATTCAATATCGCGAAAATCATCCACACGATAGAGCAGGCGACAGCCGGAACCAAAAGCGATCCGACCCCCGCGGCCGCATCCCGCATCGTAATTTTCTGTTTCATCATATAACGTGATACAAGCCAGACCGCGCCGGCCGCAGCGGCAAAAAAGACGAGCGTATACACGAGAACGACAGTAAAGCCGTCAAAAAACGTATGATGCCGCTCCCCGTATCCGAGAGGCCTTTGCTGGCTTGCCCTCAGCTGAAACCAATTTCCGATTGAGAAAAAGATACTGAATACAAGCATTGAAATAAGAGCATATTTAAAGCGGGAAAAGCCGTCTTCCCCAACGACCTTCACCGGTGATGTCAAAATGCGCAGCGCGAAACGGCAATAACGTTTGGCCGCGGCCCATGCAGAAGCGAGTTTTTCCGTAAAAGCCGGAGCCGGGCGCCGTTCCTTTTCTTTTTTCTTTTGCTTTTGATAACGTCCCGCATTTCTGGACATTCTCGACAGCGGTTCTTCATCAGTCCCCTGATGCTGTTTTTCTTCTTCCAACGTTTCTTTTCTTTCTTCCGTCATGTCAGCAACTCCTATCAAAAAAATACGGCGGAATTTGTTAAATAAGAAAATAAAACACTTATATAAGGTACCGAAGCGTCCTTCAACAGTCAAGCGGTTTTCTTCACCCGGACACCCACATGACGTTTTATCGTATGTATTGGTTTTACGGAATAGGACAAAAACAAAAAACCGGCTTAACTCAGCCGGTTTTTCCGTTATTTCAAGAAGATGAAATACAGGATAAAGATGACGAACAGCCCGTACATAATCGGGTGAACGCTTTTTCCTTTTCCTTTGCAGATCATTGTAATCGGGTAGAATATAAAACCGATCGCAATCCCCGTCGCAATGCTGTACGTCAGCGGCATCATAATCATCGTTAAGAATGCCGGCACAGCCACCTCGAATTTATCCCAGGCGATCTTACCGAGCGGCGCCACCATCAGCGCGCCGACAATAATTAAAGCCGGAGCCGTCACATTCGTGGTGACGACTGACAGAAGCGGCGAGAAAAACATCGCCAGCAAAAAGAGAATGCCCGTGACAACAGCCGCGAAGCCGGAGCGCGCCCCCGCCGCAACGCCTGAGCTGGATTCAACATAAGAAGTCGTTGTAGACGTACCGAGTACGGCTCCGATAACGATTGATGTCGAATCTGCCAGAAGCGCTCTTCCCGCACGCGGAAGTTTGTTTTCCTTCATCAGCCCGGCCTGTGTCGCTACAGCCACCAGCGTTCCGGCCGTATCGAAAAACCCGACGAACAAGAAAGTTAAAATGACAATCAGCATTTGTACGGAGAAGATATCCGGAAGGTGCATCCACGCCTGCCCGAAAGTCGGCGCAAGACTCGGCACGCTGCCGACAATGTGCGTCGGAACTGGAATCAGCCCGCAGACCATGCCGGCAACCGCCGTCAGAAGCATTCCGATAAATACGCCGCCGTTTACGCGAAGCACCATCAGAATGACCGTCACAATAACACCGAAAACCGTCAGCAGCACAGGGCCGCTGTGAATATTGCCGATAGACACCAGAGTCGATGAGTTCGCTTCAATAATGCCCGAACCCTGCAAACCGACAAATGTGATAAACAAACCGATACCCGCGCCGACCGCCAATTTCAGCTCAGGCGGAATCGCATTAATGATTTTTTCCCGCAGTCCCGTCAGCGAAAGCGCCACGAAGATAATTCCGGAAATCAAGACGCCGGAAAGCGCAGCCTGCCATGAAATCCCCATGCCGAGGACGACAGAGAAAGCAAAAAACGCATTTAATCCCATACCCGGCGCAATCGCGATCGGATACTTTGCAATGAGCCCCATTAAAATACAGCCGGCCGCAGACGCCAAGGCTGTAGCGGTGAACACCGCGCCCTGATCAATTTTTAATGCTTCCGGAAATCCCTTCACACCGTTTAAAGACAATGTCAGCGGATTGACGAACAGAATGTACGCCATTGACAAAAAGGTCGTTAAACCGCCGATGATTTCATTACGATAGCTTGTCCCCAGCTCATCAAACTGAAAAAATTGCTTCAAGCCAATTGCCTCCTTCATTCTCTCCCATTTATTCTGCCCGTTATCCGCCAAATAAAAAACGCCCCAAATACATTTGGGACGCTTGACTACATACGTTCAGTCTGAATAAATAAGAATGGATTATTTATATCAAACGATTGAGATTGATCCGTAGTCAAGCCATTTACGGTAGCTTGGTAGAAACTTGCGGGCCATATCCCCGCCATTATACGATATCTGCATATTTGATTTCTGAGTCTATTGTATCAATTCAATTTTGAAAACTCAATAAAAAAAACGAACAATCCCGTTAAAAAAATTTGGTTTATTCGTTAATTGACCAAAAATGGAAGACGGCAAAAGCCGCCTTCCAGACATCATTTTCCGTCCGCAGGCCGAACCGGCACCGCGAATGTGATCCCCTTATCATCCGCCAGCAAGTTCATAACCGTTTGATTGACGTACAAAGCGTATGAATCGAATGAGAAATCGCGCAACGAATAGTCTTTATCGGTTGAATCATCTAATTCAAAAACGGATTCCATTTCACCCGTTTTAAGGTTCGTGACTTTCGCCTTATTCCCTTTCAGATAATAGCCTTTTTCATACTCATTAAGCGATGGCCAGGTTTTCATTTTTTTCGTATTGCCGAGACCGATTGACTCACCGACATTGATCAGCTGATCTTCATCCGCCTTGCTGTAATTGATTCCGGTGAATTGATAATCGACGATTACCGTTCTGCCTTGCTGTTTGATCTTTTTGATGGTAATGCCGACATGATGATGTTTCGTTTTATAACTGACGGGCAGTTTTGTTTTCAGAGGCACGATTTCTCCCGGCTCTGATTCTGTTTTTATATCGCCCGTTATGAAAAGTGTTTTCGCTTTCGGGTCTATCGGTTTGCTGAATTGAGTTTGGCCGCGTATTCTTTTCCCGCCGCCGGGAAGATTCTTTCTGCCGCCAAGTTCAATATTCGACGCCGTCATTTCATAATGGTTTCCGGCATCATCCGTTGCCTCGTAAATCGAGATGGCATCATTTTTGGCTGCATCATAGAAGTCGATAGAATACAGGAGAGCCGATCCCGTCGTTCCGTTTTCCGCCCGGATATCGAAAAAGCGGTATAATCCGTGATTTACATTCACAGCTTTCGTTCCTTCCAGAGAAACGGACTTTTGTTTTTTAATAGGGAGTGTAAAGCGCCAGTTTCCCGGGATGTCCTTGATTTTTGTAATGACAAGCGGAAGCTTATCACCGTCTTTCAGCTTTGAGCCGTCCGTGAACAGGCGAAGCTGTCCCGCGTACCGTCCGTCTTTCATTTTTTTCATATCACTGTTGTCATAATCCTCTGCTAACATATTCCATGGATCTTTATAATCAACTTGAAAAGAGATGCTCTCCTCATCTGATTTCAAATTGTCAACGGTAAAATTGTAAACGAGCTGTCCGCTGTCGTAATACACACTTTTCACTGTCACCGTGATTCCGCGTGATTCCGCTTTCTCATTCAGTTTTGTCACCAAATTGCTTTTAAACAGCGCAGAACCTGCCTTATCCTGAAACAGACTGTAAATTTGTCCGGCAACAGGAATGTTTCCCATAGCCGTATTAACGGAGGGCATGAATAAGCCTGAGGACAGATACAGAATAAACAAAGCAGCAGCAACCGCGAGTCCGTTTATCAGTTTTCTTCCCCATCTCCGTCTGACGGCGCCTTCTTTTCCGACACGGACAGCGGCGCTGTGTATCACATTTTTCAATTCAGCTTTCGGCACGTCAATGTCCTGATACAATTGCTTCATTTGATGCTTTTCCATATATGTTTATCCTCCTTTTCCAGCTCCTGCTTCAATGCTTTTCTCGCCCTGTGCAGATGCGTTTTTACAGTGCCTTCCGCCATACCGGTCTGTTCAGCGATCATAGCAATCGAGAAATCTTGAAAATAATAAAGCTGAATGGTCAGCTGTATATGTTCGTCAAGCGTTTCCAGGGCATTCCGAAGATCTATGTATTCTTCAATGTTCTTATTCTCCGCGCGCGTATCATGCTGCGGCTCAAACGGGATGACGTCTCCGTGCTTTTTCCTCATCGCAAAAATCGTATGAAGCAAAATCCGGATCAGCCACGTTTTAAAATATTTCGGCTCCTTCAGCTGCGCGATATGAAGAAAAGCCTTGTAAGCCGTTTCCTGAACAGCGTCCAGCGTATCTTCCTTGTGATGCGAATAGAGATAAGCTGTTTTATATAAAGTATCCTGGTGTGCGGTGATCAGTTTTTCAAAGGCTGCGGCATCACCTTTTTTCGCCTTTTTGATCAATCGTTCTTCCTTCACCTTATCCACCTCCTATGCTGTTAGATATGAATCAAGGCAAAACGGTTTCAAAAAGATGAAAAAAAACGCCTCAAAGTCTAATTTCGGATAACAACGATCCGTTTTCAAACTTGAAGGTGTTTTTTATTTGTCTAATCTTATGGTGTCAGTCCCTTAGATTAATACCTTCTTTGTTCGCCGTTCAGTCTGTATTCCTCTCCCCAAAAATATAAACACTCTTGTTTCCCATTCTGATGGGGCGCTGCTGAAAAGAAAAAAGCCTTTAAACCTTTGAGGTTCAAAGACTTTGCCATTAATTCTTCATTGTGTTAAAACATTTAACTCCTATGAGATTCTGTTACATCAACTTTTGAACGTCCGCTCTTATCAAGATGTTTTTTTGCCAAAAATAAAACCGGAATTCCCGAGGCTGTCGTTATAAAAATGATCAAAAACATATAGAAGGACCCGTTTACACCAAAAAAGGAAAGAAGAATCCCTCCCAGCCAAGGACCGATTACATTTCCTAAACGGTTAAAGCCTGCTGCTCCAAAGTATGTCCCTTTGAAGCCTGGTTTTGCAATTTCATCCACCAGCATATCAACCATCGAAAAAATCAAAACTTCCCCTATTGTGAAAAACACGACGATAGAGCCCCATATGAATGGGTTGGACGATAGCGAAAAAAATAATAAACTGAAACTAATTAAAGCATTTCCCAGAATGATTGAATGAATCGGCGGGAACTTTTTCATGATATTCACAATAGGGTATTGAACGATTAAGACGACAATTGCATTCAAAGCTAAAAGCCATGAAAATATGGTCACCCCGTCCTCTATTTTGACGGCAAAATATTGGGGCAATGTTGTAGAAAAGTGCGCATATCCGGATATTGATAATATCACTCCAAGTAATGTGATAAGAAAAACCTTGTCTTTCCTTGTCACATTAAAAGCCGTAGCAATAGTCGTTTTATTTTCTTTTCGATTGTTCTCGTCTAATTTAAATTTTCGGAATGAAAATACGAGAGATAGACCATAAAGAAAATATGTAAAACCTGCGAACAGAAATGGGAGAGCCGTCTTGGCAGCTCCCAATCTAAGGCCTAAAAGAGGACCGAAAACTACGCCGATATTAATCGCAGTATACCGCAAATTAAACATCTTCAAACGATTTTCTTCTTTGCTTATATCGGATAGTAATGCTCTTGACGCCGGTTCAAAGATAGATTGACACAGCCCGTTAAGCGCATTGATGACAAAAAATGCGAGTACACTATCTGCAAACATAAAACTTACAAAAACAAGCGCCCAACAAAATACAGACGTTATCATCACAATTTTCCTGCCAAAAAGATCAGACAAATACCCTCCGTAAAAGCTCATTACAATCCCAGCCAGCGAACTTACTGAAACAATGATGCCGGTCAAAGCAGGAGAAACACCTTTTACTTGTGTTAGGTAAATAGAAAGGAAGGGAATGCTCATCGAGACTGACATTCTGCTAAACAAGGTGCCTAAAATGATATTCCAGCCCACAGGGTGAATTCTTAATCGTATGCCTTTCAAAAAACCACCTGCCTAAACATTAGATGCAGATATAAAGAGGCTCGTTTAAGCTTTCAGCGCTCTGTTATACCTTAACTGCCAGCTGAGTTGTAAAATTATTAATTCTTTTCAAAGCCTCTGTGATAAGATCCTTTGGGATGGCAAAATTCAAACGAATGTTTTTCGGCTCTCCGAATGCTGTGCCGGGAACAGCTGACACGTGCTGTTTTTCCAACAGAAGATGACAAAATGTCTCCGCATCAATTATTTGTTGATCTTCAAACATTGTTCCGAAAAATTGTGAAACATTCGGAAACGCATAAAAGGCTCCATTTGGTTTGGCGCATTGAATGCCTTCAATTTGATTTAAACCATCGACTAATATATCGCGTCTTTTTTTGTATTCTTCGACCATCGACTTGTCAAAACCGTTTAAAGCAGAAATACCGGCATATTGAGAAATAGTTGACGGGCTGCCTGTAGCATGGCTTTGAAAGCTGGCAATGGCTTCGGCTATATCCGATGGGGCTGCGATATAGCCGAGCCTCCATCCAGTCATTGCAAAGACTTTGGAAAATCCATTCGTTATGATGGTCCGATTCAGCAATTCGGGAAAAATGAGCGGCAGACTGATATGCTTGCCCTCATACACAAACTGATCATAAATCTCATCGGAAATGATAAAAATTCTAGAATAATCTTTCAACACATTTCCTAAAGCTTTCAGTTCATTTTCTGAATAAACGGACCCTGTCGGATTATTGGGAGATGTGATAACAACAGCTTTTGTCTTAGGGGTAATTACTTCTGCAAGCTTCTCGGGTGTGATTTTAAAATTTGTAGTTTCATCACAGCTTACAATAACAGGAACCGCCCCCGACAGTTTGATTTGTTCCGGATAAGATACCCAGTAAGGTGAAGGGAGGATAACTTCGTCGTCTTGATCACAAATTGCTTGAAAAACATTATATAGCGGCTGTTTTCCCCCGGCAGATGCAATTATTTGGTTTGGTTTATATTCTAAACCTCGTTCGTTAAGCAGATATCGCACAATGGATTCTCTTAATTCAATCAGCCCTGCTGCCGGCGTATACCCGGTTTTCCCCTTCACTATTGCCTGAATTCCTGCATATGAGGCTGTTAATGGCGGATGAAGATCCGGTTCTCCGACACTCATATTTATAATGTCTTTTCCTTCTTTTACCATTATCTTCGTTTTGGCATTTAATGACATAGTGGCCGAAGGTTTTATATTCATGACTCTATCGGATAATCTTTTATTCAATTCAAACGCCTCCAATGTCTTTATGGGCCATTCTTAAAATAGCACGATACAAAAACCTCAGTTAGCCGGCTGTCTATGGATCAAACGCTCCAGTTGCTTCATCCCCGGAACGTCTTGAATGTCAAATATCTCATTAACGCTCACGATGTCATTTTCAATCTGCAAAGACGATTTATTATTTATAATGCTTTCGAATGTATCATTTATAGCCTTAACAGAAGCGCGCAACGCCTGATTCGCATAGATGGAAACCTTCACTCCCAATTTCTCAAGCTGTTCCATTGAGAGCGTCGGATATTTAGTCGGAACCACAACCAACGGCGCATCCACGTCCCAATTGTTAACAAACTCAATAATTTCATCAGGCGATTGTTCTTTTGAATGAATTAAAATTGCATCTGCTCCAGCATGAACATAAGCTTTTGCTCTTGTATAGGCTTCTTCTTGACCCAATTTAGCAATTAAAGCTTCGACACGGGCAATCAATACAAAATCGTCATTTTGCTGAGCCATCTTTGCGGCTCTAATTTTTGCGCAAAATTCTTCAGTACTGACAAGGATCTGTTGTCTGTCGTCAAATGAGTTTAATTTTGGATATACTTTATCTTCAATACAAACTCCGGCAATACCAGCAGCTTCGTATTTTTTGATCATGCGGGTGACATTGTGAATGTTCCCGTAGCCGGAATCACAGTCAGCGATGACCGGCAAATTGCATGATTCATTCATAATGACGGCGGCTTCAAGAAATTCAGTCATCGTTAATATACTGGCATCAGGTACAGTTTGCACAGCCGAGATTCCCAAACCGCTTGCCCATACGGCATTAAATCCGTTTTTCTCTGCTAATTTGGCGCTTAAACCGTCATGAGCTCCCGCAACTTTCACCAAACTTTTACTGTCTAAAGCATCTCTAAAAATTGATGATTTTCTGTTTTTCACCATCATTCTCCCCTTCACCTAATGATTATTTTTATTTTGTCAATCGCATCATGTAATGCGTGATTGACTTCTCGCTCATTTTTCCCCTTTACAATCATCCATCCTGCTCTATCGTAGCTGTTTTTGATCGGTCTGATTCTATCACCGACACTGCAATTTACATGAAAATCTACTACATTCCCCATCATTTTGAGATCGCTGATCCCTTTGATTGCGCGTACAACCCCTTGGTTCGTTTCTAAAAAATGAACGGCGCATACTTCGCTTTGAGCATGTTTCCTTTCCGGTTGATATGGGATGCCCGCCAGTTCCGCAAAAATAGGTGTATGCATATCACATTTCATGGCGATTTCTGTAATGGTCACTATGTTGTCTCCGCCATAGCGGGTGTGTACCTCGCCAACCACAAATCCTTTATTTGTGTGATACCCTTCAATATGCAAGGGGCCAAATACGATCCCCATGGCATGAACAACTTCCTTGACCAGATTCTTATACAAATCCTGATGTTTTTCTTTATGTTTATACGGCGATATATGCCCGGATTCTACAAAAGTCCCGGGGTATAGCAGCTTTTCGGTCACACCAAATATGTCGGCCTTGCCTTGGCAGACAACGGCTTCTATTGAAATTTCCTGCCCTTCTATAAATTCTTCGGCTAATACTGACTTCTCCTCGTCATGTTTTGAACACTCTTTAAAGCACGCCTCAATGTCCTCTTTTTTCTCAACTTTTATGACGCCTATACTGCCTTGCTGAGATCTCGGCTTTAAAATGATAGGATGTTGAGATGTATTCCAAAAATCGTATACGTCTTCCACGCTCCTGCACAATCCAAAATCGGGAGAGTTTAGTCCTGCCTTTTTTAAAAGCCGGCGCGTTGTATATTTATCAAGGCATGCTTGCACCACAGACGGAGGATTTCCTTTTAAATGAAATGCCTGCTGAAGTTTGGATACATTGAATAAGCCGGCTTCTTTGAAAGTAAATATGGCATCTAAAGGCTCTTTGTCATGGATTTCTTTAGCGACTGAGAATAGATTCTCATGATTGGTATAATCTAATGCGATTTTTTGGTCAGCTTCCTTTATTAAATGCTCATATTTTTTTAATGAAGCTTCTGTATCTCCTAATAAGACGTCAAAACCAAGTTGTTTTGCCCTCGTAACGGCCTTCTCAATATGCGTTTCAGGAATCCCGATCAGGAACAGTCTTTTCCTCTCCATTGATGAAACACCTCACTTGAGATAAAGCATTTTCAGCATATTCGATCGCTTTTTCTGTATCTTCAGCTTCTGTGATGACATAAGCAATCCGGGAATCATGAAACTTTTCAGGCGGCAGGCCAACATGATCGCCCGGCTGCTTTTCTAAAACAAATTCAACGACCCCGGGCATTTCTTTGATCGATTCGACACCTTCCCACTTTTCTATCACACCAGCACGGTCTGCAATTAAAAACCTGACGCAGGCAGCTCTTCTTTTCGAAGCTTCAAAGCTTATTGTTTCTCCTAATACAGCCAATAGGTTTGCGCGCGTTATATTTATACCTTTGGCTAGAGGAACCAAATGGGTAGTAATAAAATCGCCGCCCAGACGACCGTTGATCTCGATAATCTTGCACCCTTTCTCTGTGATCATGACCTCGGCATGAAAACCACAATTGTTCAGCTCCAAAGCTTTTATCCCTTCACTGGTGATGTGGAATAATTCACGTTCCACAGCCTCCGGCAGCCTGGCGGGAAATGCATGCTGGTATTCTTCGAAATACTGATCCGTCCATTTTTCAGTAACACCTGCAAAGTGAATGACTCCGTCGGAAATCACTCCCTCAATGCTGACTTCTTGTCCGTTCATAAACTCTTCAACAATATACTCGTTTTGATAAAAAGAAAACATTTTATCGTTTTCCGGCACCGCAGCGTTTAACAGCTGCTGATATGCGCGATTTAAATCTTCAGGCTTTGATATTCGGAATACGCCTTTACTGGCAGAAGCACCCACAGGTTTAACGATCAATGGGTATTCCATATCAATGCTTGCATGATATAATTCGGTCCAATTTGTAAATTTGCAATATTTTGGATGAGGAACTTGTGCGCGGTTCAAAAATTGACGCATCTTCCATTTATTTCGAGCCCGTTCTGCCGCTTCCACCGGACTGCCCTTTAAGTTAAGTTCCCGGGCAGTTACCGCCACCGGAACCACATCTCTATCCCAGAATGTAATGACTCCATCAAAAGGATTTTCTTTGGCAGTTTCCTTCAGAACAGCTATAGTCTCATCAATCTGATAAGTATTTGCGGAAATGTAATGGTCAACGAATGGCCGCGACCATTCAGGCAGTTCAGGGCCGACAACAGAAACCGTCAAGCCCAAATTTTTAGCAGTCTCCAAAGTAGAAATTTTTTTAATATAAGTAGCATTAAAAAATAAAATATGTTTTTCCATCCTTCCGAGCCTCTTTCAACATTTTTTTCTGCAAATTAGAAACCTTCTGCGTTTCTAAAGAACTGAATGCAGAAGATAAAAAACCCCTTGGAAAACTCAAACCATCATATGTTTTATTTGTATATATTCATAATAACATACATTATTTGTTATTAAATGAATATTTTATGAATTCAGTTTTATTAGAAAAAATGAAATTATAGGGAGAATATTAGGAATACAACTGATTAAAAAACTCGAATATATAAAAAACTGCTGCACATCTTCTCCGGTGTTAATGATAAAAGGCCCATTATTCCTAGAACCATGTAAATTAAAAAAGCCTCAAATCTTTATAAATAAAAGATTTGAGGCTTTTCTCATTATTCCCACTCAATCGTTGCAGGCGGCTTGCTCGTAATGTCATACACGACGCGGTTGATGTGTTTCACTTCATTGACGATCCGTGTCGAAATCACTTCAAGCACATCCCAAGGGATACGCGCCCAGTCAGATGTCATGCCGTCAATTGATGTTACGGCACGGATACCGATTGTGTAATCATACGTTCTCGCATCTCCCATGACGCCGACGCTGCGGATGTCAGGAAGAACCGTGAAGTACTGCCAGATGTCGCGCTCAAGGCCATGGTTCGCCACTTCTTCACGCAGAATCGCGTCTGATTCACGAACGATCTCAAGTTTTTCTTCCGTTACTTCGCCGAGTACGCGGATGCCAAGTCCAGGGCCCGGGAACGGCTGACGCCATACGATATCATCCGGGATGCCGAGCTCTGTGCCGAGCGCGCGCACTTCATCTTTGAAAAGAGTGTTCAACGGTTCGATCAGTTCAAACTGCATATCTTCAGGAAGTCCGCCGACATTGTGGTGCGATTTGATCGTTTGCGCAGTTGCCGTTCCGCTTTCAATAATGTCTGTGTAAAGCGTTCCTTGCGCAAGGTAGTCGATTCCTTTCAGCCTGTCCGCTTCATCATCAAATACGTAAATGAATTCGTTGCCGATGATTTTGCGTTTTTGCTCAGGATCAGAAACACCTTTCAGCTTGTTTAAGAATCTGTCTTTCGCATCAACTTTAATGACATTCATATTAAAGCCTTCGCTGAACGTTTTCATGACGCCTTCCGCTTCGCCTTTGCGGAGAAGGCCGTGATCTACGAAAATACAAGTCAGCTGGTCGCCGATCGCTTTATGAATCAAAACGGCTACGACAGAAGAATCGACTCCGCCGCTCAAAGCGCAAAGCACTTGTTTGTCTCCGACGGTTTCGCGGATTTTTTGCATTTCGATTTCGATAAAGTTTTCCATTGACCATTCGCCTTTACATTCACAAGGCCCGAAGACAAAGTTTTTCAGAAGGTCATTTCCGTATTCTGAATGACGGACTTCCGGATGGAACTGAACACCGTACCATTTTTTGTCTTTTTTGCTCATCGCCGAGTTCGGGCAGTGATGGCTTGTCGCGTCTACCGTAAACCCTTCCGGCACTTGTACGACTAAGTCGCCGTGGCTCATCCAGACAACTTGTTCTTCCGGAAGATCTTTGAACAAGTCAGGAGTTCCTTGAATCTGAATGTTCGCTTTTCCGTATTCGCGCTGGCTTGCCGCCTCGACTTTCCCTCCGAGGTAATGAGTCATCAGCTGCATGCCGTAGCAGATGCCCAATACAGGAATATCAAGTTCAAAGATTTTTTCATCACAGCGGAAAGACCCTTCATCATATACACTGTTTGGTCCGCCTGAAAGGATAATTCCTTTTGGATTCATTTCTTTGATTTCCTCAGCTGTCAACGTATGGGGATGCAGCTCGCTATATACGCCAAATTCACGGATCCGGCGGGTAATCAGCTGGTTATACTGACTGCCGAAATCAAGAACAAGAATCATTTCATTCACTAACTTCGTCATGGTTGTCACCTAATCTCCTCTAAGTTTTTGACACAGAAAAAACGGAGGACACACGTTCAGCCCTCTGTCGGCAAGACTTGTCCGGAAGCCCGGCTTTTTAACGCTCCCGGGCTCCCATTTAACATTCATTTATTCTAACAACAGGACGATATGCGGTCAAGACTATCTTCTTTTAATTATATTTTCCCACAACTGTCCCGATTCATTCCAAAGCTTTGCGGCATTATCGCTGCGGTATAATGCACGCTCATAGCGCAGCGTCAGCTCGGACATGTCGTTTGTATGGATCGCCTCGTCAACCCTCGCGGCAAAATCACGGAGCGTTTCTCCGTCTCCCCTGCTGAACCCTTTTCGTTTCAGCTGTCGGAGCAGCGCGGCATATGCGTCGAAAAAGACGTCTTCATCCGTTCGCCGCTTCAATCTGGCTGCTGTAACGTGCGGAATCCAGCGCGCCCGGAGCAGCCAGGCGAGTGCCGCCGCGGCTGAAATCACAATGACGATGGCTGCATACGGCCATAGCTGTGCCGCGGTTTTGTTGCGGATCACAGGCTGCGGTGCCGCGCTGTGATCCCGCTTTTTCGGCTTTTCCTCTTTTTCCGGCTTTGTTTCCTGACGCTGCTTGTCAGACGGTTCATCCGAGTTCCCCGCTGAGCCTCCGCTGTCTTTTGCCGCGGTATGATTTTGCTCTGACGTAAACTCCGTCGGATTGGTGAAGCCTTTTGTCGGCTCAAACGTCACCCAGCCCTGATCGGGAAAATACACTTCTACCCACGAATGGGCGTTGTTGTTCGTGACTTCATAAATGTGGCCGTTATGGTCGCCTGCGCCTTTATACTCGCCGGATGTATAACCCTTCACCCAACGGGCGGGAATACCCGCAGATCGGAGCAGCACGGCCATTGCCGATGAAAAGTTATCACAATATCCTCTTTTCGTTTCAAACAGAAATTGATCGACATAATCCTGATTGTGCTCCGGAACCGCGACATCCTGTGTATGATACGAAAATGCGGAAGATCCGAGATAATCCTCGATCGCCTTCGCTTTATCGAACATATTATGATGATCCCGCGTCAGTCTGTCCGCAAGCTGTCTCACTCTTTTCGGAAGGCTGTCGGGGACCTGTAAATACCGGTCATTGAATTGATTCTGCTCACGGTATCGTTTTACTTTCACTTTTCTGAGATCATTCAGCTTAAAGACGGGCGCCTGAAAAGTCACCGTGTACCGTCCCATATTGCGGATGTTGCCTACTTGTTCACTGACCGGCGTAATTTGCTCGGTGTTTCCGTTCATTTCAAGCTGAATCGAGTGCTTCGGTTTAATATTGGAGACGCCGATCGGATACATGACGTGATTATAGAGATAATTCTCATCAATGGACACCTGTGCCGTATACCGTCTCGTCTGCACACTCCGGTCAAACCATATATCTTCAACGTTGCCGCCGTTCAGTTTATAGGACATGCCCTGATCGGTCTCCACCCAGCCTTTCCCCGTGTATGTATCCTTCGTTTCCACCCGGAAGTACGCCCGTTCTTTTCCCTTCCATGTAAAAACCGGCGTATCATCCTCCTGAAAAGGGCCGCCCAATGTTTCATCATGATTGCCGTAGCCGATTTTGCTTTCGGCGGCGGGCACTTCTTTGTGGTTTGTTATTTTTTTAAGAAACGGCACGGGGTCCGGCCAGTTCGGGTCTGATTTCGGAGCCGCCAGACCGAACACGACGGAAGCGCAGATAAACAGCATCAGCGGCAGAAACCATTTGAGTATCAATCTTTTTTTAAACGCTATGTGTTCCGTAAGCCGGATGCGCTCCATATACAAAAGCCCCATCATCAAAAAGCCGATAAAGACGATCCGGATGACGGCGTATGCGGCATCATAGGGAGTAAACGTATCAAGCACGGTGATATACGCCACCGTCATGATAAAAAAGAATAAGATTTTCCGCTGATAGATCACCCAGTAATGCAGCAAATACACGAGCAGCCATAAAAGCACAAAAAACAGCAATGTGCGGAATGACGGATTCATATCATTCCATCTTCCGGTCCCGATGTGGCGGGCATTTTGCATCACGTCCCGCAAAAAAGAAACGAGCCATTCCGGCTGAAAAATAGACCCTTTATAAAACAGGATGTGAATACTGATCAACGTAAACAGAATGCAGGACGGCACGGTGACGTACCACCTCATCCGGAAGAATGACAGCAGAAATGCCAAACCGATAAAAACGATGAAAAAACCGGTATGTTTTGTATCCGTAAAATTGTGCAGCGGCCTGAGCCATTCCCATAACAATAAAAAAGCGAGAAAATAAAACAGCAGCAGACTCAGCCTGCTTCCCTGGTTCTCGTCATGCGGCATGGCGCGCCACCTCTCTTTCTAAACAACATGGGACACCCGTTTGTCCCTGATCATTTGCACCTTAATATTTTTTTGAGCGAAGATGAGAGCGAGTTTCCGTTCTTTGTCCGAAAGCGCGGCATTCGTTTCTTTCGCCAAAAACACCGTCATGTCAGCACGGCCGGGCTCAGCCTGTTTGAGAAGGTCTTCTGTAAGACTGCCCGTCACGACGGCAATGGAAGCTTTGCGGACGCGCGGATCCGCCAGCTCTTTTTCTAAACGCCCGCCTGCACCAGCTTCTTCCGATTCTGAAGCTGATGCCAGGTAACGCAGCATCTTTCTGAAATGCCGGTCTCCCTCCCCGACGGGAAATACGGTCCGGTCGCTCCCCAATGAAATAAACCCTGCGGGAGAGCCCTTCATAAGCGCCGTGTAAAGCAGGGATGCCGAAGCTGACACCGCGGCTTCAAACGAAGGGGACGGCCTGCAGTCCAAAAGGAGAATCATATTCATACTCTGCAGCGGGTCAAATTCCTTCGTCATCAGCTCATTTCGCCGCGCCGATGTTTTCCAGTCAAGTGCGGAAAACCGGTCGCCCGGCTGATAATTTCTGACGCTCGCAGCCATTGCGGAGCGGTGTACCTGAAACGGAGCGCCGGCACCCGCACCCTCTTCTCCGGATGCGGCCTGCGGCTTATAGTGAACAGACCCGTACGCCGGGAAAACCAGAACCGTATCCGTTACGGAAAACGACGCCGTCTTGTCCAAAAGCCCGAGAACATCTCCCGTCCGCACTCTTATCGTATGTAAATGATGCTCTCCGCGCGGCACCTGCGGCAGCTCATATTGTAACGTCAGCTTCCTTTGAAACCACGGAAACACGAGCTGTTTCGCACTGCGCCTCTCGCCAAGCGTTTCCGGCATCACATCTTCAATGACCATATATGTCAGCGGAAACGGCAGGCGCCTCGTCAGCCTGATGGTGACAGACAGCCTGTCGCCTGAGGTTAACTGGGCAGAGGACACGTCACGCGTCACCTGAAACGCCCGCAGCGGGTACACAGCGACCAGCCCGGCGTAAACGGTAAACGGCAAAAACGCATAAAATAAAAACCAGCTCACAAATCCGCCCTGAAACATGGCATAAGAAAAGACAGCCGCCGTCAGTACGGCCAACATAAGCAGCTTCCAGCCATATAGAAGCCAATGCATCTTCTTTCTCATTAGCGGACCGACATCCTTTGGACGGGCACTTTTTCCGTTTGCATGATGTCTTCTATAATCGCTTCCGGCGTCACATCGTTAAATTTCGCCTCTGCGGTCAGGATCATTCTGTGCGGCAGCGTATACGGAGCCAAATACTGGACGTCATCAGGAATGACGTAATCGCGGTCATGAAGCAGCGCGTACGCCTGCGCGGCTTTCATTAATGAGATTGAACCGCGCGGACTTACGCCCAGATGTACGGACGGATGCCGGCGGGTATGCTGAGTAATGCCGACGATATACGCTTTTATTCCATCATCCACCCGCACCTGCTCCAGTTTTTGCTGAAGGCTGATAAACTGTTCTTTAGAAATGACGGGCTCGATTGTTTCAAGCGGATTGCGCCCTTCCTGCAAAGACAGAACCCGAAGCTCTTCCTCGGCAGTCGGATAGCCCATGCGCAGCTTAAATAAAAACCGGTCAAGCTGGGCTTCGGGAAGCGGATACGTTCCTTCATATTCAACCGGGTTTTGTGTGGCCATGACGAAAAACGGCTCAGCCAGCCGCATTGTCTTTCCGTCAATCGTGACATTCCCTTCCTCCATTGCCTCAAGCAGAGAAGACTGTGTTTTCGGAGAGGTTCTGTTAATTTCATCAGCCAGCACGATATTCCCCATGATCGGTCCCGGGCGGTATTCAAATTCCATCGTTTTCGTATTATAAATAGAGACACCCGTCACATCTGACGGCAGAAGATCCGGCGTGAACTGAATCCTCTTAAAGTCAGCTCCGATCAGTTTGGCCAAAGCGCGGACCATCATCGTTTTTCCGACTCCCGGCACGTCTTCCAGCAGCACATGCCCTTTTGCGAGAATGGCGGCCAGACTGAGTATGGCGATATCCCGTTTTCCTATGATGATGTTTTCAATATGCTCAACGGCTTTCTCCAGCAGCGGATGCAGCTCTTCTTTATAAGCCATTCTTCTCCTCCTAGTCATCTCTCAAATTTCAATTATCGTAACCTAACTTTACCACAAAATATAAACAGTATAAAAAAACGTTTCCAGCGAATTGTTTCCAGTCTGAAAAAGGAAAAAGCTCCCTTTAGAAAGGAAGCTTTATTTCAGCTGGAGAGGCTCCATATGAACGTGTGAATGGTCAATGGCATGTTCCTCTTTCATCTTGCGTTCTACCTCATTTGCGATCTCATGACTCTCTTTAATGTTCAGATCTGACGGCACTTCAATGACGACATCAATATGAACGGAGCTGCCCAGATATCTCGCTTTAATATCTTTTAAACGGCTGACGCCCGCAATCTGTTCAATCGTCTTTTTATAATCAGAAATATGTTTGACATCAAAACCGTCAGTCAGCGAATGAGAGGATTCCTTAAAAATATCCCACGCGGTTTTGCAGATGATCAATCCGATGATAAACGCGGTAACCGTATCCACCCAAGCCAAATGGAACTGTGAAGCAAAAATTCCGATAAACGTGCCGATACTGACGAGCGCATCTGATTTATTATCAGCGGCCGCAGCTGAAAGGGCCTGGCTGTTTACCTTTTTGGCAAGCCCTTTCGTATAGCGGTAGACCATCAGCATCACGACGGCGCTCCCCGCGGCCGTCCAGGCGGCTATCATATCCGGTGTTTCCTCTTTAACGGAAAAAATAGATTGCGCGGCGCTGAACAGCACTTGCATTCCGACAAGCATCATAATAATGGAAGCGATGAGTGACGCGACGGTCTCCGCCCGAAAATGGCCGTAAGGATGATCTTCGTCAGGAGGTTTCTGAGAGATGCGCAAACCGATGAAAACAGCCGCAGATGCCACGATATCAGTCGTATTATTTAAACCGTCGGCCTGAAGCGCTTCTGAGTGAAACAAATAACCGATCACAAGCTTCACAGCCGACAATGCCGCATATGCGCCAATACTGACAATCGCTCCGGTTTCGCCTTTTTTCAATTCATGATATCTCTCCACTGAAAATCCTCCTTCCCGTTCAATTTTTCCTTCATTATCATACAAAGCGAAGACACAGTGGGTCTATAGAAACATGATTCACTTTCCACAGAAAAATAGTAAGCATAGAACATTTATGCGCTCAGGAAACTTATTTTTATTCACGAAACCCCTCTCATCCCAATCGTATCAAGGATTCTCGCCACCCTATGTTCATGGAATTATTTTCAAACCCATTAAAACACAAAAATAACAGAAAATTATTTCTTTTCCTTCCGGCACCTTCTGCTGTACGGACGAGAAAAAATGTCATATTTTCTTACATCATTTTCAACTGTCTGTGGCATTTATGATAGAATAATACTTGTCGGAATATTCAGCATAAATAAACTAAAGGAGGCAAAGAATGAATCAGCCTAACTCTTTATCAAAGGGATTAAAAACCCGGCATATGACTATGATTTCAATTGCCGGCGTGATCGGCGCCGGATTATTTGTCGGAAGCGGATCCGTCATTCATTCCACCGGACCCGGAGCGATTGTCTCCTACGCTTTAGCAGGATTATTAGTGATTTTTATTATGAGAATGCTGGGGGAAATGTCCTCCGTCAACCCGACAAGCGGTTCGTTTTCACAGTACGCGCATGACGCCATCGGTCCTTGGGCCGGTTTTACAATCGGATGGCTGTATTGGTTTTTCTGGGTCATCGTCATTGCCATTGAAGCCATTGCAGGCGCCGGAATCATACAGTACTGGTTCCCGGGCATTCCGTTATGGCTGACGAGTCTGCTTCTGACCGTGCTGTTAACACTGACGAATATTTATTCAGTTAAATCGTTCGGCGAATTTGAATACTGGCTTTCCTTAGTGAAGGTAGCGACGATCGTTGTCTTCTTAATCGCGGGATTTGCGTTCATTTTCGGAATCGTCCCCGGCAGCAAACCGGTCGGGCTGGAAAATCTGGCGGGCAGCGGCGGATTTTTCCCTAAAGGTCCAAGTTCCGTTCTGCTCGGCATCGTCGTTGTCATTTTTTCTTTCATGGGATCTGAAATCGTCGCAATCGCAGCGGGAGAAACGTCAAATCCGGTCGAATCCGTCACAAAGGCGACCCGCTCAGTCGTTTGGCGGATCATTATTTTTTACGTCGGCTCCATTGCGGTTGTGGTCACACTGCTGCCGTGGGATTCAGCCAATATTTTGGAAAGCCCCTTCGTTGCCGTTTTGAGCCATATCGGGGTTCCCGCAGCCGCTCAAATCATGAATTTCATCGTCCTGACAGCCGTTCTGTCCTGCCTGAACTCCGGGCTTTATACGACGTCACGGATGCTGTATTCACTGGCAGAGCGAAATGAAGCGCCGCGGCGTTTTATGAAATTGAGTAAAAGAGGCGTACCGGTTCAAGCCATTATCGCCGGCACCTTTTTCTCCTATATTGCCGTTGTTATGAACTACTTTTCTCCCGACTCCGTATTCTTATTTCTGGTCAATTCATCAGGGGCGATCGCACTGCTCGTTTATCTCGTCATCGCCGTCTCACATCTGAGAATGAGAAAGAAAATCGAACGGACAAACCCTGAATCTCTTAAAATCAAAATGTGGTTCTATCCGTACTTAACCTACCTGACGATCATCGCCATTTGCGCCATCTTGTTATCTATGCTGTTTATCAGCTCAATGCGGTCTGAATTTCTGCTGACAGGATTTATTACTCTGCTGGTGCTTGCCTCATATGTATTCCGCAAAAAACAAAAACCGAAAGAGAGCGCTTCCGAAAGCCGGGTTGCGCAATAACCGCAAACACCCTCCTCAAAAAAGGGCGGGTGTTTTTTTAACCAACCTGTTCAAGGCAGCATTAACTGTAGTACAGGATTTCAATAAATGATAAGGACAGGATGAAAAATGGCACTAGAAAAATTTGCAGATGAACTGCCGATTATCGAAACACTCCAGCCGCAGAAGAAATCAGACGGCAGCACGTATTATGAAGTCACCATGAAGGAATGCTTTCACAAGCTGCACCGCGATCTCCCGCCGACCCGGCTGTGGGGGTATAACGGTTTATTTCCCGGCCCGACGATCGACGTGAACCAAGATGAGAACGTCTATATTAAATGGATGAATGACCTTCCGGATAAGCATTTTCTGCCTGTGGATCATACCATTCACCATTCAGAAAGCGGCCATCAGGAACCCGATGTCAAAACCGTCGTCCATTTACACGGAGGAGCAACCCCGCCGGACAGCGACGGCTACCCGGAAGCCTGGTTCACAAAGGATTTTAAGGAAACGGGTCCTTATTTTGAGAAAGAGGTATACCATTATCCAAACAAACAGCGCGGGGCTCTGTTATGGTATCACGATCACGCCATGGCGATTACGAGGCTCAATGTGTTCGCGGGGCTTGCCGGGATGTATATCATCCGCGAGCGAAAAGAAAAGCAGCTGAAGCTTCCCTCCGGAGAGTATGACGTACCGCTTATGATTTTGGACCGCACGTTAAATGACGACGGTTCCTTGTCTTATCCGAGCGGACCTGCTAACCCTTCCGAAACGCTGCCCGACCCTTCCATCGTCCCGTTTTTTTGCGGAAATACCATTCTCGTCAATGGTAAAGCGTGGCCGTATATGGAAGTTGAACCGCGGACATATCGTTTCCGCATCCTTAATGCCTCCAATACAAGAACATTTTCTCTCTCGCTCAATAACGGCGGGAAGTTTATCCAAATCGGTTCTGACGGCGGACTGCTTCCCCGCTCTGTCAAAACACAATCTATCAGCTTAGCCCCGGCAGAGCGGTATGATGTGCTCATCGATTTCTCCGCCTTTGACGGAGAACATATCATTTTAACGAACGGCACCGGCTGCGGGGGCGACGCCGATCCGGATACAGACGCCAATGTGATGCAATTCCGCGTCACAAAACCGCTGAAGGGAGAAGACACAAGCCGTAAGCCTAAATATCTTTCAACAATGCCTAATGTGACATCAAAGAGAATACACAATATCAGGACGCTTAAACTCACAAATACGCAAGACAAATACGGCCGGCCCGTTTTGACGCTGAATAACAAGCGATGGCATGATCCTGTGACAGAAGCGCCGAAGCTCGGCACAACGGAAATCTGGTCGATTATCAATCCGATGGGGGGCACCCATCCGATACACCTGCACCTTGTCTCCTTCCAAATCCTTGACCGGCGCCCTTTTGACTTAGAGCGTTATAACAAATTCGGCGACATTGTGTATACAGGCCCCGCCGTCCCGCCTCCTCCAAGTGAGAAAGGCTGGAAAGATACCGTGCAGGCGCACTCGGGAGAGGTCATCAGAATCGCGGCGACTTTCGCTCCTTACAGCGGACGCTACGTATGGCACTGTCATATTTTAGAGCACGAAGATTACGACATGATGAGACCGATGGACGTCACGGATAAGCAGTAAACAAACATCCCCCTTTTCTGAGAGGGGCTTTTTTATTTATCCAAAAAGAAAAAATAAGAAGACACTTATTTGCATATACTGTAATAACAGGAAGACGGTGCACCCTCATTGGAAATCTGGATAGAAAAAGGAATTAGGAGATTAGGGAAAAGTATGAGACAATGAAGGAGTGCACGAAAATTCATAAGGGAAGAAGTGACTTTATGTCTTACTACAACAAACGTAATCAGGAACCGCTGCCTAAAGAAGATGTCAGTACGTGGGAATGCACAAAAGAGGACTGTATCGGCTGGAGCAGAAAGAATTTTGCCGGCAGTGATACCCCGACTTGCCCCCTTTGCGGCAGTAAAATGATCGACGGCGTCCGTTCGTTGGTAAATCTCCAAAACAATAATCAAACGGCATCAAGTTAGACCTCCCTTTTACGAGTCTCAACATAGAGAAGGCCTCCATGTCTCATGAGAGGCCTTTGCGTTATCATGTCCTTTTATGATGCAAAGGAGCAATGAACATGAAAAACGATCGGCAGCAGAAAGATCTGAAGGAATTGGCAAAACGGCGGAAAATGAACCTTGCCGCACAGTCATTCATCGAAACGCTTCATTTTGCCGTTCCGATTCTCCGTTTTTTCAAATGGCTCGCCTCAGCCGCAGCCAGCTTTGTTCATTAAAAAACACCCAGCGGGCGCTGAGTGTTTTTTTCATGATTGGATGACGGAAAAACTGTTGATAATGCCGTTGTCATTTTCCCAGACTTTTTCGCATTTTTTCGTATCCAAATGATAAGCATAAATGGTCCGGACCTTCGCATTCCGCCCCGTTTCATCCTTCAGACGCTTAGCGCCTTTTGCTTCCGCCATGAAATAAATGATGCTGCCGTCTTTAGAAAACTGAGGCTGGGCATCAATCAGCGGAGCGAAGTCCTTCCCGTTTGAGATAATCGTTTCATCTTTTTTCGTTTTGACATTCATCAGACGGATGGACGCTTTTTGTTCCGTCCCTTTTTGGGTATAAGATGTAAAGACAAGGTTCTTTCCGTCCGGTGACACCGCCACGTCGCTGATAAACTGTTCAAGGTTTGTCAGATCCTGAAGGTGTTCGCCCGCTCCTGCCGCAAACCGGATATTCGTCGGTTCAGGGTCAATCCCCTTCTCATTTGCCTCATCCGTTTTTTGATAATCCTCTTTTACGGAATAATGCAGAAGCGCAAAATCGTTTTGGCTGCGGTTATAAAAGAAGCTGCTTACACTGTCGTCTTTCTCATCGGCGGCGGGATACAGATTTTCATAACGTTTCGTTTTCAAATCAAAAGATGCGAGACGGAAAATATCTTCATCCGCTTTTCCGAGACGGAAATAAATGTGCGTCAGATCCTTTGATAAAAACAGACTGTCAGCGCTTGCCGTTCCTTTATAAAGCACCGTCTTCTTTTTCGTCTTCAGATCAAGCTTATACAGACGCATCTCATTTTGGTCATTATTCCCGACAAAATAGAGCACCTGATGGGCATCATCCAGCGCAAACGCCGGATATGCCGAAAGCTTTTCCTCGTACAGCACGCGGCCGTCCTCGTAATATTTCGTCATCAGATCTTTGTCTGTAATGGAAACAAGCAGCTTGTCATGACCGCCGGAGACAACGGCTTTCCCGCCGCCGTGGCTTTTTCCTTTAATCAGTAAAACGGCCGCGATGACCGCCGCCGCCAAAACGGCGGCCAGCAACATCCAGATCCATCGTTTCTTCTTCATTATCAATCTCTCCGTCAATCAGAAAAAGCAAGAATCAGTGTCCTTGCTTTTTAAGATGGTCTATTTTAATAGCTGTAGTGTCCGGATACTCTTCCTTTGCTTAATGGATATCCAAGCGCTTTGAACGCTTTCGGGCTGACATCCAATACGGCATTCGGCATACGGCCTACATCATTTTTGTATACGGTGATAACCTTTTTCGGTTTTGCTTTGGCATAAGCTCTGATTTTCGTTCCGTTTCTCGGAACGTCAAATCCTAATTTTGTCGCGCAATCCCAGTGTCCCAGTTTTTTACCGGAAGATCCTTTTTTACCGACTCCATTATACCATGTAATATTTCCGTTCACTTTTTTAGCACTTGCATCAGAAGAGTAACTGATCGCTCCCAGCGTGCTTCCTGCTAAAATCAATAAGGCTAAGAATAACTTCTTCAAGCTTTCGTCCTCCTGATTCTTTATTCTAGGCAAAATTATACACCAAGAAGACGATTATAATATTTCAATCACTTTACATGTTCATTACAACGTGATGAGACATGCACATAACGACGGCACAATTTCCTGTTCTATATAATTCCATGGTAAATTATACTACAAAATTTAATTCATTAGCGTTATAATATTCATAGAGTATTTCTGCATTCAATATGGACTTTTTATAAGGCCTATTGATAGTTGCATAATATGATATATTTTGAGAAATCAGGCTTTAGGAAGCAGGCACTTTATTCCTTTTAACCGTGGTTCATATTGATCATGTACCTATACTCGTTTCAATCAGACTAGGAGTGATAATCAATGAAAGCGGCAAGATGGCACAATCAAAAAGACATTCGAATCGAAAACATTGATGAACCTAAAGCAGAACCGGGTAAAGTCAAAATTAAAGTCAAATGGTGCGGGATTTGCGGAAGCGACCTTCATGAATATTTGGGAGGCCCGATCTTTATTCCGGTCGGCAAACCTCATCCGTTAACAAACGAAATGGCGCCCGTCACGATGGGTCACGAATTCTCAGGAGAAGTCGTTGAAGTGGGCGAAGGCGTCAAAAATTACAGCGTCGGCGACCGTGTCGTCGTGGAACCGATTTTTGCCACACACGGACATCAGGGAGCCTATAACCTTGATGAACAAATGGGATTCTTAGGCTTAGCCGGAGGCGGCGGCGGATTTTCTGAATATGTATCCGTTGACGAAGAATTGCTGTTTAAGCTTCCTGAAGAGCTTTCTTACGAACAGGGCGCGCTTGTTGAGCCGTCAGCGGTAGCGCTTTACGCCGTCCGCCAAAGCAAATTAAAAGCGGGCGACAAGGCGGCAGTTTTTGGCTGCGGACCGATCGGGCTGCTTGTGATTGAAGCCCTGAAAGCGGCCGGCGCCACAGATATTTACGCGGTTGAACTTTCACCGGAACGTCAGGAAAAAGCGAAAGAACTCGGCGCTATCATCATTGATCCGTCAAAAACGGACGATGTCGTTGAAGAAATCGCTAAACGCACAAACGGCGGCGTTGATGTTTCTTATGAAGTAACAGGCGTTCCTGTCGTTCTCCGCCAGGCAATCCAGTCAACAAACATTGCCGGTGAAACGGTTATCGTCAGCATCTGGGAAAAAGGAGCGGAAATTCATCCGAACGATATCGTCATCAAAGAACGGACCGTAAAAGGCATTATCGGATACCGTGACATCTTCCCTTCCGTTCTTGCACTGATGAAAGAGGGCTACTTCTCAGCAGATAAGCTCGTCACTAAAAAAATCGTGCTCGACGACCTGATTGAAGAAGGCTTCGGCGCTTTAATCAAAGAGAAAAACCAAGTGAAAATCTTAGTCAAACCGAACTAAACCGTTCAGCTGAATATCAGACACATCCGAAAAAGAGCCGTTCCGGCTCTTTTTTTCATCTCATCGTCTTTCCTTCCTTTTCCTTTTAAAAATGATCCCCTCTGCGCAAACTATTTTTCACCCTGTCCCGTCTATCCTTAGGCAGCAGCCTATGATACGTATTTTTAAAAAAGGAGCCCTTTGAAGCAATGAAGAACGAAACAGCCAAAGCGTCGCTTGTGACGTGCATAACTGAGCGCAAGGAAGACTTTTACCGGCTTGCGTACAGTTACGTAAAGAACAAGGATGACGCGTTAGATATTGTTCAGGAATCAATTCAAAAAGCGCTGACATCGGTCGAATCCGTCAAAAACCCCGATGTGATCAAAAGCTGGTTTTATAAAATTTTAGTGCGCACGGCCATTGATTTTCTCCGCAAACAGAAAAAACTGAAAGTGATGGACGATGAAACGATCGAGTTTTTAAGCCGCGGAAAGGAAGATCACTACAAAGACACAGACCTTCACGAAGCGCTTGATGACCTGCCGCATCAATATAAAACCATTATCATTCTGCGTTTCTTTGAAGACCTGAAATTAGAAGAAATCGCGGACATCACGGGGGAAAACATCAACACCGTCAAAACACGCCTTTACAGGGGGCTGAAGCTCATGCGCATTCAGCTGACGAAGGAGGATCTTTCTTAATGGAAAAGAGATTAGAACAATTAAGAGAAGAGTATAAAAGTGTGCCCATTCCTAAGGAACTGGACAGCATTGTCGAAAAAGCCCTTCGGCAAAAACCGAAGAAAAAACGAATCGTGATGTGGCCGACATCCGCGGCAGTCGCTGCGGCCGTCTTATTTACCGCCGTTGTCAATATCAATCCGGATGCCGCACAAGCCATGTCTAAAATCCCCGTCATCGGCAAAGTCGTCCAAGCCATCACATTCACGGAGATGAAGGAAGAAAAGAACCAATCAAGCATTGATGTGAAAACGCCCGCTCTGTCCGGCCTTTCCGATCATAAACTCGAAGACAGCATCAACCGGCATTATATGAAAGAAAGCAAAGAGCTGTATCAGGAATTTATGAAGGCGACCTCAAAAAGCAAAAAAGGCCACCTCAGTATTTACAGCGATTATGAAACCGTTACTGACACAGCGGATCTGATCTCAATCCGACGTGATATCGAAAAAACGCAAGCTTCCTCTTATACACAAAGCCGTTACATCACGATTGATAAAAAGAATGAGGCCGTGCTTACGTTAAAGAGCTTATTTAAAGATGACCGTTATATTAAAGTCATCAGCGAAAATATTAAAGAACAAATGAAAAAACAGATGAAAGAAGATCCGAATAAAATATACTGGGTCGAAGATGATGATATGACGGAGCCTTTTAAAGCCATCCGCGCCGACCAGAATTTTTATATTACAGATAAGCACAAACTTGTTATTTCATTTGACGAATATGAAGCGGCACCCGGATATATGGGCGTTACAGAGTTTACAATACCGACCTCCGTCATCTCCAAGCTGCTTGTCGGAGACCGCTACATCAGATAAAGAAAGAAAAAAATCCATGATATCCGCAGATCATGGATTTTTTCTTACGTCCCGCAACAGCCAAGATGCATAAGGGACCCTTTTCATATAACAGACGCCGGACGGGGGCTGAAAAGTTTAAGAAAATCACAGCATTTCATTCATTTTTTCTGAAACAAAATCCCCTTCCGAATGCGTCTAATTAACGGAACAAATGGAAGACTGTACAGAAATCTGCCATAGCCATCCGCAAAACAGCGAGAATTTCCGCGCACATTATTGGAGGAATACCATGTCAGACAAGTCACTGCATCACCGCTATATTCCCGGACTGGATGGACTTCGCGCCTTTGCCGTCCTCGCAGTTATCGCATATCATCTGAATTTTAACTGGGCCGACGGCGGTTTCATCGGTGTTGATATCTTTTTTGTTTTATCGGGGTATTTAATTACATCTATTATATTGCCTGCCCAAGGCAATGCCATCACCCTTGATTTGCGTGATTTTTGGGTGCGCCGGATCAGGCGGCTTCTGCCGGCGGCTTATCTCATGATTATCACGACAGTCATTTGGGTCGTATTGTTTAACAGCGAGCTCCTGCATACCGTACGCGGAGATGCGGTCTCCTCACTTTTTTACATAAGCAATTGGTGGTTTATCTTTCATCAACTTTCTTATTTCGACAGCTTCGGCTCCCCTTCGCCATTAAAAAACCTTTGGTCGCTGGCGATTGAAGAACAGTTTTATATCATATGGCCCTTCCTGCTGCTTGCGGGAATGTACATATGTAAAACACGGGCCCGGCTTGCGGCCGCGGTCATGTTCCTCGCGTTATGTTCGGCAGTCGTAATGAGTATGATGTATGTGCCCGGCGGAGATCCGAGCCGCGTTTATTACGGAACGGATACCCGCTCATTTGAATTGCTGATCGGCTGCGCTTTAGCTTTAGTGTGGCCGATGAAACGATTATCTTCCAAACGGCTGCCGAGCAGCATGAAACACCTGCTTCACGGGACGGAGCTTGCCGCTTTTGCCGCGCTGCTGCTTTGCGTCTTTTACACGGATGAATATGAACCCTTCCTGTACAAGGGCGGCATGCTTTTGATCAGCATCACCGCAGCGGTTCTTGTCGCATGTTTATGCCATCCGAGCAGCTTTTTGGGACATGTTCTTTCATGGAAGCCGCTTCGCTGGATCGGAACGAGATCATACGGAATCTATCTTTGGCATTACCCGGTTATCGTGCTGAGCACACCCGTACAGGAAATCGGAAATCCGGTTTATTGGCACTGCGCCGTCAGAATCGGCGCCACTTTCATTCTTGCCGAGCTATCTTACCATTTCATTGAACAGCCGATCCGCACTGCGGGCTTCCGGCCATTTTTACGCCGCGTGTTTCTGAACCGCTTTCTGGAATGGAAGACGTCCTCTGTCATCAGCAGAATGTCGCTCGGCCTTATTCTTGCCGCCATTCTCGTATTTGCGGGCGGGCTGTCAGGGATAGCCGAAGAGAAAAAACAGCCGCAATGGACGTACGCGCAAAATGATCAGCAAGAAACCGCCGCCTCTTCGCACAAAACGGCCGATCACGATCAGCCTGCAAAAGAAGAAGACAGCAAGAAAAAACACGGCGGCGAAAAAACGGACACCGCGTCAGACAAAAACAAGAAAGAACCAACAGACAAATCAAATACAAAGAAAAACGAAGAGAAAAAGGAACGGTCATCTCAAAAAACGGCTGATTCAAAACAAACACAGCCTCAGCAAGACGTGCTGGCCATCGGTGACTCGGTGATGCTGGACATTGCGTCATACCTGCGGCAGTCCCTCCCTCATGTCACCATCGACGGAAAGGTAGGAAGACAAGTCTCTCAAGCACTCCGGCTCACTTCGGAATATGCGTCATTTAATCAGCCGAACAAAGCGGTCATCATCGAGTTAGGGACGAACGGCTATTTCACAAACAGCCAAATTGAATCACTGATCAGCTCCTTTTCAAAAGCCGATATCTATCTTGTCAACACACGTGTGCCGCGGCAGTGGGAAAGCAAAGTAAACGAATCATTGCGCCGGCAGGCCGAGTCACGGAAAAATGTGACGCTTGTCGATTGGCACGCAAAAGCATTGCAGCACCCTGAATACTTCACACCGGACGGCGTCCATCTCATACCTGAGGGTTCTAAAGCGCTGACATCTCTCATCGTTCAAACAATGAAATCATGACAAAAAAAAGAGGCCCCAAAAAGGCCTCTTTTTCGTATATCGTCAGGCAAGCTTCTGTCCGCAATTCGGGCAAAAATTCGCGCCTTCCGTTTTCGTTCCGCAGTTCGGACAGAATTTCGGCTTATCCGCTCCTTCCGAGCCGTTCGCCGGTGCCGTCCCCTGATTCTGCTGACTTTGATCTTGCTGCGGCTGGTTCTGCTGATTTTGATTCATTTGGTTCATCATTTGATTTGCCACATTCATTCCCATCATCATGCCCGCCATGTCGGAGGCGGCGCCGCTTCCGTTCATTTTGCCGGATGACATTCCGTCCGTCATGGAAATCTGCTGATAGCGGTTCACATCGCCCACCATGCCGTAAGAAGCGTTTTTCGTAATCATATCCTGAACTTCCTGCGGATAGTTAAAGCTCATAATATTGAAGCCCGTAATCGACATGCCGTCTCCGATCAGCTGCATATCAAGATCTTCTTGAATCCCTTTTCCGATTTCAAAGGAATTCGACTGCAGATTGAACATGTCTTTTCCTTCTCTGGTGATCCATTTCATCAAAAGCTGATCAAGAATAGACGTAATCCGGATTTTAATGTCCTCCACTAAATAGCTGTCTTTGACACCCGCAATCTTATCAATCAATCCGATGTAGTCAATGACCTTGAAGTTAAATGTGCCGTTTGCGCGGATCGGCATACCGCCCGGCATACCTGCCGCCGGAATGTTGATGGCGTTTTTTGTGCCCCACTTCACGGTGAACTCCTTCGTATTCACAAACAGCACTTCAGCCCGCATGCCGCTGTTAAAACCAAACTTAAACCCTTTTAGTGTAGATAGAAACGGAATGATTTCTGATTCGATATCATAATCGCCGTCATCACGGAAAATCCCTTCAATCTTCCCATTGTATAAAAAGATGGCATCCTGTCCCGGCCGGATGATCAGACGGCTGCCTTTTTTAATTTCACGGTTATTCCATTTATAGAAAACCATGTCGTCTCTGAATTCTTCCCATTCCACCACATTTGCTAACTGATTTCTGAAAAAACCCATGTATGCTCAAATCCTTTACATATAATTTAAAAACTTCCCTTGCTTCCGCTGTAACTCGTGCCGCCCCTCGTGACTCCGCCGTCATTGTCATTATCTTTATCAGGCTTTTTTTCTCTTGTAACGTCGGTTCGGATATATGTGTCGTGCTGGCTCAGCACTTCAGACGTATCGTGATCCATATACGTGCTGCCGGTGACGGTGACCTTGCCGCCGGAATTGTACACCATCACAGTGACGGCGATTCCGGCCGCGGCTGCGGCAATAATGAGCTGAAACCACCATGTGAGCAGCAGATTGTCAGACTTGTCGTCCGGGCTTTTCCCCATATCTTTATAAGCCATCTTGATGTAGGTCTGAAACGCCTTTTCATAATGGCCTGCGGAAATATCTGACGAGATCGTATTCCTGATCGTATTCAGCCGGCTGTTATTCAAATACGTCTCCGCCTTTTTATATCCCGAGATAAATACTTCCCGATTTTTCATATCAATGGTCAATATCGCCGTACTTCCGCTAAAATGACTGTCATAAAAATCACCGGCGTACTGCTCGATGTCCTTACCGCCCGTTCCGTTTGCGGTAAGAATGATAAAATCGGTATGGCGCTTTGCCCCCAGCTTCCCGGCCAATTCCTCAAGTTTCTTCGTTTCATCCTTCGTTAATAAATGAGCATTGTCATAAACATATTGCTTCTGTTCCGCGGCAGACGCCGATGTATGTAAAGAAAAAGACAGCATCAGAAAAAGGACGAAGCAGAAGAGACACGCTTTTTTTATGGATACTTTCATCAAAAACCGCCTCCTATCATAAGTGAGACGAGTCTTAATGCTACAAACGCACCGGCGGTTATGCCGCCGAACCACGCGGCCACTTTTCCGGCACTGATCGGCGGTTTGCCGACAACCTTGCCCGTCTGCCCGTTCATCGCAAAAATGTGCTCAGCCCGCTCATAGTCGTAGCTGACCATCCAGACCGGAAGCAGTACGTAAAAGCTGCTGATTTTATCGGTCTGAATCTGCTCATCCGTAATGTCAGCCGTCGTATATCCGGAGAAGGTGGATCTGATATAAGAATCAATATAATGGCTGATTTTATCCTTCGCGCGCGGAAAGAGATCGTCATCGGTATAATTGTACTTTTCCGCTATATATCCCGCTAAATAGGCCGTATTAAACTCCTTCAGCTCACTGTATGAGTAAGGCTCCAATTTGTCCATTAATTCATCATTCATTTTTTCTGAAGCGTCGACCGGAATTTTGAGATAATCAAGATTGATATCGCGGTACGCGTTGTAATACTCGGTCTCCGTCACCCGGTATTCTCCATCATCATAGTGATGCACTCTCGTACAAACGGCATTGACCTGAACCTTGCTGTTTAAATCAAACATCCAAAACGGCACGTACATGCCGGTTATGCTCTTCATCCGGTCGGCAGACATAAATCCTTTCGGTGTCAGACGGCCGTTTCGGCACCACTTTTTAAAAGCGCTCATGGCCTCTTCTTTACTGATCGTAAAAGGGATCACCATCGAAGGCGCGAGATTTCCCGATAATCGGTCGGCGAGAACGGCGGCTCCTCCGCAAAACCCGCACGTCGTGGCCGTCGTTTCCGCCTCAGTCATTAATACCGCGCCGCAATTCTCACAGCGGTACTCGTTCGCCTCATTTTCGGAAAATCTCGTCGTTATATACTCTTTTGGCAGGCTCTCAATCTGATCCTGCCGCCCGCAGCTGTGACATGTCAGCATGCCGGATGAACTGTCAAAGACCATATCATCGCCGCAGTTCGGGCATTTATAAGAAATGATCATTCTGTTTCTCTCACTTTCTCTTTATATCGGACAAAGCTGCAGCCCGCTGTCTATTGATCTTTACTGAAAAGCATTTTCTGCTTGAGCGCCGCCAATTCATCATCGACACTGCTTTGATTGCTGTCATATTTAGCCGCCAGCTCGTCAATATCGTCTTTCGGAGACGCGTTCAGCTCAGCCATCGCATTGGCGTGATCAAGCGCTTGGTTGACCTTGTCTTCCATTCTGCCGAAAGCTGTCAGCGATTGGCCCGCATTTGACACAGAGGACCCCAATTTGTTCATTCTCTCCTGCGTTTTTGCCACAGACCACTTCGCTTTGATGGCATTTCGGCGCGACTCAAGCTCTCCGATATCAGCGACAAGCTTGTCATGCATTTTGCGCATTTGAGACGCGTTGGATGAAGCGAGCTGATAAGCCGTCTGCAGCTCGGTCAGTCTTGATTCAACAGCCGCTTTCCTTTCCAAAAATGCCCGCGCATCAGCTTCATTGCCGGCCTGCAACGCTTTCATCGCATAATTTTCCATCTTTTCGGCATCAGCCTGGCATTCTGTTAACGCTCTTTTCGCCCGCTGTTCCTCAGCCATGACAGAAGCCGTCTCCGCTTTCACTTTTCCTAAATCACTGTTCAGATTCCGCAAATATTGATCAACCATTTTTTCAGGGTTTTCAGCTTTATCCAGTAGCGCATTGATATTGCTTGACATGATGTCTTTAAATCTTCCTAAAATACTCATTTTTCATTTTCCTCCCAAAATTAAATAGTAACAAGTTCACAGTTATATATACTGTTTTTTTCAAAAAAAGTTTCATTTTCTCTTGAATTTATGTATTTTTATATGAAAATAGTCTCATTCAGCCCATTTGTGCCGGCGGAAATTCTTTATGACCAGATACAGTGAGAACAAAAAATAAACAAACAGCCCGATCATCAACCCGCTCACTAACGGATAATGCTTCGCCGCATACACAAAGAAATCCAGCTGCGAAATCTGTTCCGGACTTGTAATCGTATCCGTCCCATTCAAAAGCTTTGAGAATTTAGCCGTATAATTCCAATCAAACGAATCAGAAACAAGCTCACTCCCCTGATACCAATTGACAGCGGCGAGACAAAGAAAACAAAAAACAGAAAACGCGCATTGCACAATAAAAAAAACATGTTTCATGAAAAACATTCCTCCGCGGTTCAATATCATAGGCCGTCACACTATACATGACGGCAGCAGCAGAAACTTGGTTTTACTCAGAACTGATAAAAACGTGATTGTATGTACTTCACAGCGGTTCAATTTACTGGATGCCTTTCTAAAGTATACCGTATATCGTAATGGGTTTCAGACCTAAATAAAGAGGATGCTTCCCGAAGTCTGATGACTTTCAAGAAACATCCTCCATACTTTACAGTGATACTTCAACCTCTTTTAAGCTCGGCAAAGCATCGATCGCACCGATTTTGGTGCACACGAGCGCCCCCACCTTATTGGCAAATGAGACAATATCACGCAGCTTCGCAAAATCATCGGCTGCCGTCTGAATCTCATCGGTGCGCGCCAGCTGATACAGCGCCGCGCCGACAAACGCATCTCCCGCTCCCGTTGAGTCTATTGATGTCACCGGAATGCTCGGAATGATGTCAATATCCTTCCCATTTGATAGAAGGGTTCCGCTTTTCCCGAGTGTCACCGCCACAATGCCGGCTCCGATCTCATGAAGAACCGCAACACCTTCTTTATGATCCTTCGCACCGCTGATGATCTCAAGCTCTTCGTCACTGACTTTCACAAAATCACTTACGGCAACGGCTTTTTTTGCGGTGTTTATAAACTCTGAAACTCTTCCTTTCCATAAATCCTCACGGTAGTTAGGATCGAAGGAAATAAACTGTCCATTGTCTTTCGCAATCGACATCAGCCGTAAATAGGCTGAGCAAAACGGATCAGATAACAATGCTGTCGCTGATCCGAAATGAAGGATTTTCGCATCGTTTACCTTTTCCAGATCAATATCATCCAGCGTAAACAAAGCGTCCGCTCCTCTGTTAAACACAAAGTCGCGCTCCCCATTTTGTTTTAATGAAACAAACGCAAGCGTTGTAGGCGCTTTCTCATCCATGACGAGCATAGAGGTATCGACGTGTACGGCGTCCAATGTCTGCTTCAGAAAATACCCGAACGGATCTTTGCCTGTTTTTCCGCTGAAAGCCGCGTCTCCGCCCAGCTTAGCAATGGCTGCCGACACATTCGCCGGTGCCCCGCCGGCACTTTTTAAGAAATTACGCCCTTCCGTCAAATCAACATCCACATCGGTACAAAAGAAATCAATTAACAATTCTCCAATACAAATAACAGATTGGCTTCCCACATTATCACACTCATTTATCAATTCTCGATTATAGTTTCAGTATAGTGCTTTCTGTCATAAATACAACCGTTTACATAGAATATTTTAAATTTTACATATACTTATCTTGCAGCTCTTTGCTCCAGATCAGACATCACCTGCTGATATTTTTTTTCAGTTAAAGGATAAAAAGAAATAAGAATAATAGACAGCAGAATGAACAATCCCGGAATGAGCGCATTCATATTTTTAATCGCATTCAATGACGAGGCCGTCTGATCGGTATTCGCGGCATATCCGGCGATTCCGAGATAAACGGCCGAAAATGACCCGGCTAGCGCAACTCCGAGCTTATTGATGAAACTCATGCTCGAAATCACCACGCCATCAGCCCGGACTCCGGTTTTCCATTCCGCATAATCGACACAATCGGCAACCATTCCCCAAGCAAGCGTATTTAAAGGCGTCGTAAAAAATCCCGAAACGAAAAGCCAAAAGAAGATAAGCGGCAGCGAAGAATACGATGTAAACTGAAGGCCCGCATAAGAAATCAGCGATAGCGCCGCCGTGATGATCATAACCTGCTTCCGGCCCCGCTTCTCAGAAAAGAAAGGAATAAACAGATTGCTGATCAGCGCTGCGCCGAAAAACAACACGGTTCCTAAAAACACAAATTCCTTATGGCTGACGTTATACGTAAAATAGTACACCATCGTGCTGAGCTTAATGTTAAACCCAATCGCAAACGCCAAAAATGCAGAAACCAAAATGAGCAAAGGCTTGTTTCGGAACAAAACAGACAACGTCTTTTTCATTCCTTGTTTTTTTCTTTTTTCAGGCTGAATCCGTTCCCGCACAGTAAAGAAACTGAACAGATTCAACGCGATGCTCACCGCCGCATAGATAAGCGCCGTCATCTGGAATCCAAACGCCTGATCTTTCCCGCCGATCAGATCTGCAAGCGGTGTCGCACAGGAAATCGATAACAGAATTCCGATATAAACCAAAATCATCCGGGTCGTCGTCAGAACCGTCCGTTCCTCCACGGAATTCGTCATCCGCCCCGTTAAGCTGTTGACCGGAATCGTCTGCATGCTGAAGGACATCCCAAGCAGAATATAAGTGATGTACGCATAAACCATGTTCCCCGTCTCGCCGAAATGAGGCGTCGTGAAGCATAAGAACGTAAATAGCGCAAAAGGAAACGCCACCCACAAAAGATACGGCCTTGCCTTTCCCCACCTTGTATTCGTCTTGTCTAAAATCACGCCCATAATCGGGTCAAAAATAGCATCCAGCACCCTTACGATAAGAAACAAAGCTGCGATGACCGCAGGCTTAATGCCGCCGACGTCTGTATAGTAGAATAATAAGTATGCGTTTACAAACTGAAAGATAATATTGTACGACATATCGCCGAATCCGTAGCCGATCCGTTCCATCCATGACAGGCCGCGATATTTCGTCTTTACTGCCGCTGCTTTTTCTGTTTCAATCATCATTTCCCACCCCAAGAATCCGTTTTCATTTTTGATAAGCAAGAGGGAGAATGCAAAGATCCTCCCCGTTCACTCAGCGATTTGGATACACCATCACTTTTAAGCATTCATTTTTGTATTGAAAGGCCCGTTCCATCGCCTCTTGCGTCTTCTCCAGCGGATATTGGTCCGTTATAAGGTGCTTCGTGTCCACTATGCCGGAAGCGAGAAATTCAATTCCCTTCGGATACGTATTCGCATAACGGAAGATTCCGTAAATATCAATCTCGTTATCCGCAATAAACGGCACATTGAGCGGAATCTCGTTCTGAGAAGGCAAACCGACAATCGCCAGTTTTCCGCCCCGGCGCACGGAAGCCAGTGCGGATTGCAATGCCGCCGGATTCCCCGCTGTTTCCCAAGCAGCATCAACGCCTATGCCATTCGTGATCGTTTTGATTTCTTCACCGGCATCCTGTTCCCGGACATTGATGACATGCGTCGCTCCCATTTTTTTCGCAGCTTCTAACCGCAGCGGCTCCAAGTCGGTCACAATAATTGTGCCTGCCCCGTATGCTTTCGCTGCCGCAACGGCCATCAGCCCCACAGGGCCCATTCCCATGATCGCAACCGTTGAACCGGGCTGAAGCTTCGTTCTCGAGGCCGCATGAATGCCGACAGAAAACGGTTCAATCAAAGCCGCATCTTCATAGGATAGTGAATCCGGAATCGAGAAAACAAAGTCCTGGCGCATTTTGATATATTGGACAAACGCGCCGTCAACCGGCGGTGTCGCCAAAAACTGTACATCCGGGCAAAGGTTATAACGCCCCTCCTTACACGCCTCACAGCGTCCGCACGTAACACCAGGTTCAACAGCGACGCGGTCACCGACTTTGAATTGATCAACAGACGAGCCGACAGCTGCGATTTCTCCCGCACATTCATGCCCAAGGATAAATGGTTTTTCCACAACATAGTTGCCTATTCGGCCATTTGTATAGTAATGCAGATCTGATCCGCAAATCCCGACAGCCATCACCTTAATCAACACTTCATCATGATTGATGTCAGGCACAGGCAATGTTTCGATTTTGATTTCTCTCGTGTTGTGCATAACAGCCGCTTTCATGTTCTGAGGCACTGTGTGAGTCATTTGGCAAAATCCTTTCTCTGCTTTGAAATGTAAGTGCATACATTTTTGTTTTCTCTATTACTGCCCCTATTTTATCTGCTTTTCCATACGTTCAACAGCCTTTCCTGCTGTATAAAAGGACAGCGGCACTGTACTTTTTATTTTTTCATATACAAAAAACACTGAATTGATAAAATAGTACTAATAGGAGGTGCAGGCTAATGGCTGAACTTGAAAACCGGACACAATTTGCAGAACTGCTGGCACCTGCCGTCAAATCGCTGAAACATCATCCTGATTACAAAATCAAAAGGACAAAGAATGTAAAAGCCGGACAGTCTTATATAGATCAAATCGCACTCCGATTAGGCGTTTCCTCTAACACGATCAAAAGCTGGATCGGACAGATGGGCGCAAACTACATTCCCGGACGAATTGACGACGGAAAGCTGTTCGGAATGATCTGGATCATTATAGAAAAGACTGACATGGATCCTGAATGGCTGACCGGCCTTCTGGAAACCACCACCATTCCCGTCATCAAACCCGCATTGCCCGTTTGGACGGCGTCTTGTTTAAAAAAAGCAAAAATACTCCGGAAAGACGGATCATTCGGAGCGCCGAGTGATGAAGATGTTGAAAAAGCAGTAAAGCGGCTGTTTCATGACAGACCCGGCCATGAAACGTATGCGCTTACAAGAAAGTCCGTTACGCATAACTTACCGTCACGCCGGACCGGGAACTTTATCGGACGCGGCTTTGATATGGAAGCAATCCGGCAATGGATGCTGTCTCCGTCACCGGTCTGTTTAATCACGGGCTGGGCCGGCATGGGAAAAACAACAATCGCTCTTGAAGCAGCCTACCTTTGTGCCCGCAGTTCTACAGACTGGCCGGCATTCAACAGCATCATCTGGATCAGCGCGGATTGGAGAGGATTGAGCTTTAGCGATTTTTTAAACACGATCGCCTATCAGCTCGGACGCACCGAACAAATCAACAAATCAATCAACGAAAAACGGTTCGTCGTCCGCAATGCATTAGCCGCTCATTCAAACGAAAAACCAGTATTGCTGATCGTTGACAGCATTGATACAGCGGAACGTGACATTCACGAATTTATCATCGGCCTTCCGCAAGGTGTAAAAGTCCTTCTTACGGCACGGGAAAACGTAAAACAGACATACCGGGACGGCCTCGGGGAACTGGCGGCCATCCAGCTGAGCGGCCTTGAACAAACGGATGCCCTTGAATTTTTCCATCAAGAAGTGCACCGCTGTCTGCAAACATGCAACTTCCCGCATAAACGGGAAAAGCTGGAGCAGCTATTGCAGCTATCGCCTGACCTTAAGAATGAATTCATCTCGGCAGCCGCCGGCAATCCGAAGGCCATGGCACTCAGCATCGCTTACATGTCAGACGACGACATCCCCGCTCCCCAGCTCATACAAGAGCTTAAACAAGCAGGCTACTCATTATTGGAATTGTTTGAGGTTCTCTTTGGCCGCACATGGGACAGATGTCATGAAGACACACGAAAACTGTGGCAGACGCTTTGCTTTTTCGCTAAGCCGCCTGATGAAAAAAGCTTGGCTCAAGCGGCTGGATTAGACGTCCGGCGGTTTCATTACGCGATTGAGCAAATGCGGTCATATGCTTTAATACAGCCGGAACGAAGCGAAGGAAGTATTCAATACGCTGCCCATCAAACCGTTGTCGCTTACGGAGAACAGCACTTATCCGAAAATCACGAATTTGCAAAAGAAGCCCGCAGCCGCTGGGCGCATTATTATATTGATTATGCGGAAACCCATATAAAGCGGGAACAGCCCAATTCTATCTATTGGAGCTACCTGCTGGGACGGAATTTAGAGCAAATGAAAAAGGAATGGCCGAACATCCTAAAAGTCATCGAATGGTCGAGCGAAACCGGACAACATGACATCCTGATCAAACTCATCATCCGCATCAGCCATTTTCTAAGCAGAATCAACCTGCCCCTGCGAATCGAATACGGATTAAAAGCCGCCGGTGCCGCCCATCAATCAGGCGAACACACGCGGGAAGCTTACTTTCGGATCGACACGGCAGGCTGGGCGCTGATGGAAGTCAACGATTCAGACGGAGCTCTCAGGCAAATAGAAGCCGGCCTGAAGATACTCGAACAATCAGGCGCGCCGGATCACGACGACTTGAAAGTATGGGGAACCGCCCTGCAATCGAGGCTGCTGTTAAAAATCGGAGAACCGGAAAAAGCGGCAGCAATGCTGGACGGCATCAAAGATCAGCCCGTCTCGCCCATTATCCGGCACAGGGTTCTTCTGGTCTGCGGCGACCTGAGTTTCGCCCGCTCTCACTACGAAGAAGCCATCACATTATACGAAGCGGCAAACACAACCAGCGCCGCATACGGCGGCGAAAAAACAATAGAAGCCTATTTCAACCTGGGCATGGCTTACGTAAAGTGTGATCAACTCGAAAAAGCGGAAAAAGCCTTTGAACAAATGCTCTATGACAAACACAACGCCAATCAAGTTGAGTTGATCTACTATTATTACGGAATGGCACAGCTGTTGTATCGTAAAGGAGAGAAAACGAAAGCGATGGAATCGAATCAAAAGGCGATTCGTTTGATTGATTCGTGGGAGCCTGGGATTGGGATTCGGGGTGAGGTTGAGCAGCTGAGAATGGTGCTTGAAGGAAATGGTGAAGTCACATTGTAGTTAGGAAAGTGTGAATTCCATCTAAGATAAACCCCTCACACCTTATTTATAAATAAATCAGGCCTTATCAGTTGAGTTAACTGATAAGGTCTTTTTTGCTAGAATGCATGAGCAATTCAGATGAAATCAAATATCCAACCCTTGATATAACAAGGGTTTTTGCTGTTTATTTGCATTATTCCTCCTAACATCATGAAAAATTAGTTTTTAATAAATATTTTTGAATCAATGTTTAGCAGTGATGGGATACCAAATCTGTCAAAATGATAAAACCAGTACTAGGGCTACACTAGAACTTAATAGGATGTCAAACTGTATGTGGCCTTTAATGTTTAAAGCTAGCAGTAAGTTGAATGATTTCCAACTTTGATATTTCAAGTGATATTTTTTAGCTTATTCTCTTCCGCTAAGAATTTTTTAGAAAAAGTGGTAATTTCCCCTTGAAATTTAATTGATTATAGTCGATTATATATAGGTATTATATTATATAAACTGGGGGTTTTAGGTGAAGAAGCAACTCTTTTTATTCATGTCTTTAGTACTATCATTAGTTTTTAGCGGCTTGTAGTAGCTCGACAAATGATGTCTCACAGGGATAGTGATTCAAAAAATAAAAAAGCTTGAAAGACTAAAGATGACTGTTCTAAAAAAGTCGTTGCAATATGCTGAAGCACTGGGCATGAGTTAATCTGGGCGATATAAAGATCATGAGAGACAAGATAAACGTCGTAATAAACATCAAAAATACAACTGACAAAAACCTGACCTTTTATTCTGACCAAGGAATGTCGTTATTGGCAATTAGCTGCAAACATGTTCTTAACTGATGGAGAAGTCCAAGGCGGAATAAAACAAAAAGGCGTATTTGAATTCTCTGCTCCAGATGAAAAAATGATGTTGATAAAGTCAAAGAAATGAAATTAAACTTTGGAGATGTTGTCACATAGACTTCATGAAAAATAAAGCTGTATCAATTACAGTACCAGTTAAGTAAGGGAGAGTTTAACAATGAAAAGAACAACTGAATTTGTTTTAGGATTATTGGGTGGAATTTTTGGTTTTATTGGGGCGATCATGGCATTGATTATTGGTGGACTTGATGCCTCTTTTAATTCAAGCGGTACAAGCGAAATCATTGGTTTAGGCTGGGGAGCTGTTGTCCTATCAATTTTGGGTATTGTCGCTTCAGTAGTAGTTAAGAAGAAACCTAAAGTCGGAGGAGTATTGCTCCTTATCTCAGGAATTGGCGGAGTAATTTGTATATCAATGTTCTATTTACTGCCTGCTGTTCTTCTTATTATTCCAGGGATCATGGGACTTGTCAGAAAAGATAAAACGACAACAACAGCAGCTTAAAGAAAGGCCCTTAGCAGGGCCTTTCTTTTTTAGCCAATAAAAAGTAAAAGTTCTCGATATGTTAAATTTATACACATTTTAAAAATCCACCATTGTCAAGATTATATAAGCAAATTGCAGATTTACTTGCCGTAATGTAAAAGCATAACAATACTAAAAGTTTATCCTTCAAAATGAAAGAGGATGCTTCGCAAAAGTCCATTAGACTTTCGGAAACATCCTCAATTTCAGAATTTCATGAAGAAATGTTATCAAAATGTTATTTTTTTGAGCATTTCAGATGATATCAACGGTCAAACCCTTGGTATATCAAAGGTTTTCTCCGTTTGATTACATCATTCCGCCCATACCGCCCATTCCGCCCATGTCAGGCATTCCTGCGCCGCCGGCGTTTTCTTCCGGTTTGTCAGCGACAACCGCTTCAGTTGTCAGGAGCATTGCTGCTACAGAAGCTGCGTTTTGAAGTGCAGAACGTGTAACTTTTGTCGGGTCAACGATACCTTTTTCGATCATGTTTACCCATTCGCCGGTTGCTGCGTTGAAGCCTACGCCGATTTTTTCGTTTTTCAGGCGCTCAACGATGACAGATCCTTCAAGACCTGCATTGTGCGCGATTTGACGGATCGGCTCTTCAAGCGCGCGAAGCACGATGTTGATACCTGTTTGCGCATCGCCTTCAGCTTCAACTGCAGCGACTTTGTTGTATACGTTGACAAGCGCTGTACCACCGCCGGATACGATGCCTTCTTCAACAGCTGCGCGAGTTGAGTTGAGGGCATCTTCAATGCGAAGTTTACGCTCTTTCAGCTCAGTTTCAGTCGCAGCGCCGACTTTGATGACAGCTACGCCGCCGGCAAGTTTCGCAAGACGCTCTTGTAATTTTTCTCTGTCGAATTCAGAAGTTGTTTCTTCCACTTGAGCGCGGATTTGGTTGACGCGTGCAGCGATTTTTTCAGTATCGCCGGCGCCTTCTACGATTGTTGTGTTTTCTTTCGTTACCACAACTTTAGAAGCGCGTCCCAATTGTCCGATTTCAGTAGATTTCAGGTCAAGGCCTAAGTCTTCTGTGATTACTTCTCCGCCTGTAAGAACAGAGATGTCTTCAAGCATTGCTTTACGGCGGTCACCGAAGCCAGGAGCTTTAACGGCAACAGCGTTGAATGTGCCGCGAAGTTTGTTGACAACGAGTGTAGCAAGAGCTTCACCTTCAACATCTTCAGCGATCAGAAGCAATGGTTTGCCTTGCTGTACAACTTGCTCAAGCACAGGAAGGATTTCTTGAATGTTTGTGATTTTTTTGTCTGTGATTAAGATGTAAGGATTGTCAAGAACCGCTTCCATCTTATCAGAGTCAGTCACCATGTAAGGAGACGCATATCCGCGGTCGAATTGCATACCTTCCACAACTTCAAGCTCAGTTGTGAAACCTTTAGACTCTTCGATTGTGATGACGCCGTCGTTTCCTACGCGCTCCATTGCTTCAGCGATAAGGCTTCCGACTTCCTCATCAGCAGCAGAGATCGCAGCAACCTGAGCGATAGACTCTTTGCCTTCGATCGGCTTAGAAATTTCTTTTAAGTTTTCGATTGCAACGGTTACAGCTTGTTCCATACCTTTACGCACGCCGACAGGGTTAGCCCCCGCAGTTACGTTTTTCAAGCCTTCGCGGATCATAGCCTGCGCAAGTACAGTCGCAGTCGTCGTACCGTCACCGGCAACGTCGTTTGTTTTGCTGGCTACTTCAGCTACAAGCTTCGCACCCATGTTTTCAAACGCATCTTCAAGTTCAATTTCTTTTGCGATTGTCACACCGTCATTTGTAATTAACGGAGAACCGAATTTTTTCTCCAGAACCACGTTGCGTCCTTTTGGCCCTAAAGTTACTTTTACAGCGTCAGCAAGCGCATCGACACCGCGAAGCATAGCGCGGCGTGCTTCTTCACTAAACTTAATATCTTTTGCCATGTTAACGAAACCTCCTCGAATTTTTAAAAATATTTATTTGCTTAGCCGATAACAGCTAAAATGTCGCTTTCACGTAAGATTAAGTATTCAGTACCTTCGTATTTCACTTCAGTACCGGCGTATTTTGAGAAGATAATGCGGTCGCCCTCTTTTACTTCTAAAGCAACGCGCTCTCCGCTTTCCAACACGCGACCTGAACCGGCTGCCACGATTTTGCCTTCTTGCGGCTTTTCTTTTGCAGAATCCGGTAATACGATTCCGCTGGCAGTTTTTTCTTCAGATTCTACGAGTTCAATGACAACGCGATCACCTAATGGCTTTAACAATGTAATAACCTCCTCAATAGTATGAATATGTAATTTTAGCACTCAGCTCTAAAGAGTGCTAACACAGTTATTATAATAAAGAATCTCACTTCCAATTTCAAGTCATAAGAATAAAAAATTTTCACGCTTACATGATTCTCTCTCGCACTGATTTTCTCCTTTTTTCACGTCAAGTTCACTTGTGTTACAATAAGAACAAATAAGTTGATTTTATAGGATAAAGGAGTACATATCATTTGAGAAAACAGTATTGGTATATCATTTTGACATATGTTATCATGCAGCTTTCCGCATTGATCGGCATTCCTTTAATGTACAAATTCGGCTATGCGGGCGGGCACCCTACGAATGCGAATCTCACCATGGCTCAGGGGATTTATTCCGTCGTAAGCTTTTTTATCTGCCTGATTATCGTTCTCTTGATTTTGAGAACCGCGCCGAAGCAGACATTAAGAAACGGGAAGAAAGCATCCGCCGGCATGTCCGTTCTCTGGGCGGTCGCGGGAATATGGCTCGCTTTATTTTCTCAGGGAATCGCCGGGATGATTGAGCAGTATGTCTTTCATGTGGGCAGCGGTTCCGAAAACACGAAAGCCATTCTCAACATTATTAAAGCCATGCCGCTCATGATTATCGTTTCTTCTATCGTCGGGCCGATTCTTGAAGAAATCATTTTCCGGAAGATCATCTTCGGTGTATTATATGAAAAAACGAATTTCTTTATCGCCGGACTGATCAGTTCCGTCATTTTCGGCATTGTGCATCAAGACCTCACGCACCTGCTGCTGTATACGGCCATGGGCTTTACCTTTGCGTTCTTGTATGTGCAGACGAAACGGATTATTGTGCCGATATTCGCCCATGTCATGATGAATACCATTGTCGTGGTCATGCAGCTCGGCCCCGCCCAAAAATATATTGAACAGCATAGTGAGCAAATGCAATTAATTATTGGAGGATTGTTTGTATGAGGAACCCAATGACTTGGGGCTTGATTTATTTCGCAGTCGGCTGTATCTTTACGTATTTGGCCGCAAGCTCTCCGGGAAGCATGTGGTCTTTTTATTCCATACTGCTGATGGTTTTCGCCGCTTATAATATCAGCATCTCGTTTAAAATGTTCGCCTTCTCATTTAAAGTGAAGAAAAATCAAAAATAAAAGAAAAGCCATTTCTCATCATGGAGAAATGGCTTTTTTTATGCTGATACGTCCTGATCAGATTCACTGCCGGTCTGCCTTTTCCGATACGCCGCTTTTGAGATCAGAATGCTGATCTCGTATAAAATGCAAAGCGGAATGGTAATCATCAAGTGAGACAGCAGCTCAGGCGGCGCAATCATCGCGGCGATCACAAGCAGCACAAAATACGCATACTTCCTGATCTTCGATAAAAACCTCGGCGTGATAACACCGAGTCTCGTTAAAAACATGATCAGCACCGGCATCTGAAACAGCAGTCCGAACGGAATCGTCAGCTGCAGCAGAAAATGAAAGTACTCGGTAATCCCGATCACCTGGTTGACATCCAGGTCATTCGAAACCCGCTTCATAAAATCAACGACCAGCGGAAATAAAATATAATAAGAAAACGACACACCGCCGACAAACAGCACGATCGAAATCGGAATATAGCTGAGTGTTACTTTGCGCTCCTTCTCATACAGACCCGGGCTGACAAACGCCCAAATCTGATAGAGAATAATCGGCGAAGTCAAAATGATGCCGATGATAAACGCGAACTGCAAAAAGATAAACAGCGGATCCGTCAGGTTAAAAGCATTAAGGGTGAGCTCTTTTACTTCATCGGCTTTTTGAAGATACACAATGATAGGTTTTGCCAGAAAAAAGCCTGCAATAAAGAAAACCGTAAAGGATAACGCCACAATCAGCAATCGTTTCCGAAGTTCGGCAATATGCTCCACAAGCGTCATTTGATTCACTCTCATACGCGTCATCCTATCTTACTGTTCTTCTTTCTTTTTTTCCTCTTCTTCACCGGCTAATCCCTTAGTAGCATTCTTAAATTCACGAAGCGTGTCTCCCGCCGCTTTTCCTAATTCGGGAAGCTTCTTCGGACCGAAAATAATCACCGCCACCACACCGATAACCGCCAGGCTTCCAGGACCGATCATGTGCAGCTCCTCCTTTCGCTATTCAATTTCTTCCAAAACAGAATAATGCTTTAAGAAATAAACCAATGATTGAAGTTCTACAGCTAAATCTATATGATGAATTCGAATGTGATCCGGCACATTCAAACGGGCCGGCGTAAAGTTAAGGATTCCCTTGATTCCGAGCGACACGAGCCGGTCGGTGATTGACTGCGCGGCAACCGCCGGAACGGTAAGAATCGCCACGGGTTCATCCTTAATGTGAAGCTCTAAATCATTAAGATCAAAGACAGGCACACCGCCTACCTCAGTTCCTATTTTACTCTGATTCACATCAAAAGCCATAGATATTTTGGTGTTATTATTTTTTGTGAAATTATAGTGAAGAAACGCCGTCCCTAAATTCCCGACACCGATCAAAATGACATTCGTCGTTTCATCCTGATCCAGTGTTTTTCTGAAAAATGACAGCAGGTAATCCACATTATAGCCGTATCCTTTTTTGCCGAGCGCCCCGAAATAGGAAAAATCCCGGCGGATCGTGGCCGAATCGACTTTTACCGCGTCGCTCAGTTCAGCTGATGAAACGCGCTGCTTTCCTGACGCGTGTAAATTCTTTAAAAAGCGATAATAAAGCGGCAGCCGTTTTGCCGTCGCCTGTGGAATTTTTGATTGATCCTTGTTCATGATTGGTCCTCCACTTTATACTCAGATGCATCTCTTTTAAAATCACCGTTTTTGCCTCCTGTCTTTTCCATGAGGCAGGTCGGGCCGATGACCATTCCTTTATCCAGCGCCTTGCACATATCATAAACGGTCAAAGCGCAGACTGAAGCGGAAGTTAGCGCTTCCATTTCCACACCTGTACCCCCTTTCGTTTTTACGCTTGCCTGTATATGAAGAACGGCTTCGGAATCCTTTTCCTCCCAGCCGAATGAAATGTCGACGCTGCTTAAAGAAAGCGGGTGGCACATCGGGATAATCGCTGACGTCTGCTTTGCGGCCATAATTCCTGCCACCTGTGCGACAGCCAGCACGTCTCCTTTTCCGATCTCGCGGTTTTTGATTCTGCTGTACACGTCATGCTTCATGTGTACGCTGGATATCGCAGCGGCAGTACGGACTGTTGAAGATTTATCGCTTATATCCACCATGCGGGCACGGCCTTCTTCATTAAAATGAGAAAATCCATTCATATTTAAACTCTCCTTACTTCTGATCATACACTATTTTCTCCCTGATGTCTTATCCTATAATGTTCCAATTCTGATGTATTGTTTGCTGACAGCAGGTTGATAAGCTACACTTAACTTATTATAACAGAGGTGAAATAATATGATGATCTTACAAATTAATCAGCTATCCAAATCTTTTGGCGCTGATCCTATTTTAAACAATATAAAGCTTGAAGTCAGATCTCGGGATCGCATCGCCATAGTAGGCAGAAACGGAGCCGGCAAATCAACTCTCCTTAAAATTATCGCAGGTCACCTTTCATATGAAAAGGGTGAATTAATCAAACCGAAAGAATTAACGATGGGATATCTTGCCCAGCACACAGGCTTGGAATCCCGGCTTACCATAAAAGAAGAACTGCTGAGCGTTTTTGATTTCCTGAAAGCAATGGAAAAAGAAATGCGCTCTATTGAAGAAAAGATGGCCACGGCCGCCCCCGCGGAGCTTGAGACGCTGATGAAAACCTATGACAGGCTTCAGCAGGATTTCAAGGATAAAGGCGGCTATCAATATGAAGCGGATGTCCGATCAATCCTTCACGGCCTCGGCTTCGGAAAATTTGACGATTCCGTGAAAGTGCAAAGCCTGAGCGGCGGTCAGAAAACAAGACTTGCGCTCGGAAAACTGCTGCTGACCCAGCCTGATCTGCTTATTCTGGATGAACCGACGAACCATCTCGACATCGATACGCTCACTTGGCTTGAGCATTATTTACAGGGATATTCAGGCGCCATTCTGATCGTTTCCCACGACAGATACTTTCTTGATAAAGTCGTCAGCCAAGTGTACGAGGTCTCACGGACAGAAAGCAAAAAATACCTCGGCAACTACAGCGCCTATTTAGAACAAAAAGCTGAGCAGTATGAGAAAGACCTGAAGCTGTATGAAAAACAGCAGGACGAAATCGCCAAGCTTCAAGATTTTGTCGACCGCAATCTGGCCAGAGCTTCTACAACGAAAAGAGCCCAAAGCAGACGAAAACAGCTTGAACGGATGGACGTCATGGCAAAGCCGCTCGGGGATGAAAAATCAGCCGCCTTCCGTTTTGACATTACAAAACAGAGCGGAAACGACGTCCTGCGCGTACAGGATGTTTCCATCAGCTATGACGGCCAGCCTCCGCTCTTGAAAAACCTGACCTTCGGCATGACAAGAGGCGAAAGCGCCGCCCTCGTCGGACCGAACGGAATCGGCAAATCAACCTTGCTGAAAACCATTATGAATACAATCAGTCCGGAATCCGGATCGATCACGTACGGTTCCAATGTCACAATCGGCTATTATGATCAGGAGCAGGCTGAACTGACCTCGTCCAAACGCGTGCTGGACGAGCTGTGGGATGAATATCCGGACATGCCGGAAAAAGAGATCAGGACATGCCTCGGCAACTTCCTGTTCAGCGGAGACGATGTCCTGAAACCGGTCCGTTCGTTAAGCGGCGGGGAGAAAGCAAGAGTCGCGCTTGCCAAGCTGATGCTTCAAAAAGCAAACTTTCTCATCCTTGATGAACCGACAAACCACCTTGACCTGGACAGTAAAGAGGTGCTGGAAAACGCCCTGATCGACTACCCGGGAACACTGTTATTTGTCTCGCATGACCGCTACTTTATTAACAGGATCGCCACAAGAGTGCTGGAGCTCTCACCTGATCATGCAGAAGAATATTTGGGAGACTATGACTATTACACCGAGAAAAAAGCCCAGCAGCTGGAACTGGAAGAAATGAAGCGGCAGGAAAAGGAGCAGGCTCAGCCTGCCGGCAAGGTCAAACAGGATACGAAAAGAACTTACGAGGAAGAAAAAGAATGGAAGAAGAAAGAACGGCAGCGCCTGAGACGCATTGAAGAAATCGAAGCAGCCGTCTCATCCGCCGAAGAGAAAATCAGCGCCAATGAGGAGCTGCTGTGCGATCCTGACGTGTATCAGGATCATGAAAAGGTACAGACCATTCACGCGGAGAATGAAGCTCTGAATCAAGAGCTCGAGAACTTATTAGCAGAATGGGAGGAACTCTCCTCAGAAGAATAGAAAAAGTCAAGCACCTCTTTAAGGGGTGCTTTTTTATCCACAGCTATCCTCCTTGTCAGCCATGTAAGTAAGCGTTTTATACACACTATCCACAAAATTTTCTGACTTTATCCACTTTACTAACAACTTACAGCCCCTTATCCAGCCTGGATTTCTGGATATACTCACAATCCTGTGGATATGTTAGAATTATCTGTTAATAAGTAAAAAAAGCCTCACGTTTTACAACGTGAGACGATCAAAGGATGTTAATTCCAAACCGGGCTGTCCGTTCATATCATATGAGCCCCGAATCCCCTTTTCAAAAGCAACGGTTCCGGCAGCCGCAATCATCGCTGCATTGTCCGTGCATAAAGAAAGCGGCGGGATGATAAGCTCGGGATCTCCCGAATGGCTGAATTCCTGCTGAAGTGCGGCTCTCAGCCCTTTGTTAGCGGCTACGCCCCCTGCCAGCAGCACTTGTTTAACCCCGTATTCTTTCGCGGCCTTAGAGGTTTTTGCCGTCAGTACATCAATGACACTCTGCTGAAAGCTTGCTGCAAGATCCTCCGGAGGAATCACCTCATTTTTTTGCGAGGCGTTATGAAGCGTGTTAATCACGGCTGATTTTAGGCCGCTGAAGCTGAAATTGTAAGACCCTTCTTCCAGCCACGCACGCGGAAGCGGAATGGAATCCGTTCCCACAGCAGCCAGCTTATCAATCTGCGGCCCTCCCGGATAAGGAAGCCCCATCGTTCTTGCCACTTTGTCGTAAGCTTCGCCTGCGGCATCATCCAGCGTTTCACCGATAACCTCAAATGAACCGTGCTCTTTCATATAAACCAATTCCGTATGTCCGCCTGACACAACCAAAGCAAGCGCCGGGAACTGAAGCTCTCCTATCAGCCTGTTTGCATAAATATGACCCGCAATGTGATGGACACCGACTAGCGGTATTTGATGGGCAAAGCTTAACGCCTTTGCCGCATTGACTCCGATTAACAGGGCTCCGACAAGTCCGGGTCCTTCCGTTACGGCAATCGCATCAAGATCATCAAAGCCCATCTCCGCTTTTGAAAGAGCTTCCTCAATCACAAGGGTGATCTGCTCCACATGATGTCTGGACGCTATTTCAGGCACGACCCCGCCGAAACGTTTATGGCTTTCAATTTGAGAAGCGACGACGTTTGAAATAATTTCATTCCCGTTTTTTACGACTGAGGCCGCTGTTTCATCACAGCTTGTTTCGATTCCTAATACATAAATATCTTGTTTTTCACTCATGTAATGTCACCCACATTAATAACGCATCTTCCCCGTTATCTGTATAGTATTGTTTTCTGATTCCACCGGCCTGAAGACCGAATTTTTTATATAAGGATTGGGCGGGATGATTTGAGACCCTGACTTCGAGAGAGAGCCTTCTTGCCTTTTTTTCTCTGCACAATTCTATCGCAGAGCGAAACAGCGCTTCTCCCAATGATTGGCCCCGATATTCCGGCTTAATGGCTATGTTCGTAATCTGCGCGTCATCTATAATAATCCAGATTCCGCAATACCCCGCCAGACAGCCGTCCTTTTCAATGACAAGGTAGTGGGCATACGGATTTTCCAAAAGCTCATGATAAAATGAATCCTTCGTCCACGGAGAAGTAAAGGATGCTGTTTCAATTTCATAAATTTGATCAATATCTTCCGGCCGCATGCTTCGAATCGCCGTTTTCGTTTTCATCCCTATCACCCTATTTTTGAGATTCCATCCATTTCGCTTCAGCCTCTGCCAGACGCAAATAATCCGGAACAAGGCTGTGGACATCCGCTTCTTCTTTTTCCAAGCCTAAAAACGCCAGCTCTGACGGCCGCGGATTATGCTGTGCAGCCGTTCCTATCACTGCTTGAGATGTCAGCTCATGCAGAATGGTTTCTTCATGAATCGCTGTATCGTGCCCTAAAAATAAAACCGGAGACGCTTTTTCTTTCAGCATGCCGAGCCAATCAGTCAAAAGGACATTCTGATCTGGAAGAACGGATTGTAATCGGCCGTCCTGATATTCATAAAGTCCCGTATATACCTGTCCGCGCCGGGCATCAAATAACGGGCAGATCAGTCCTTGAAAGTGCCGTCCGTTAGCCGCCAGCACCTCCAGACTCGAGACAGCGGAAACCGGAAGCTTCAGCGACCATGCCAATGTTTTTGCCAGCGTCACACCGATTCTGACACCTGTATACGATCCCGGTCCTTTCGCCACCGTTATTTTTGTAAGATCCTGCGGTGTTAGGCCGCAATCCTTCAGCAATGAATTGACAGCAGGCATGGCCCGCACGGAATGATTCTTTTTTAAATATGTAATATACTCCGCCATCACCGTTTTGTCACGAACGAGCGCGGCACCCAGCGTGTAATTTGACGTATCAATTGCCAGTATTGTCATGTTTATTTATCTCCTCACAAAGCGTTTCATACCGTGTTCCGCAAGCCGTAAAGGTAATGTCCCTTGCCTCATCACCGGCTCTCTTGATAACGATCTGCAGCCGTTCAGCAGGCAGCTGATCCTGAATTAAATGAGCCCATTCAATTAAACAGACGCCTTGTCCCTCAAAATATTCTTCAAGCCCTAAGTCTTCGCTTTCATCCTCCATACGATACACATCCATATGATATAGAGGAAGCGAACCGTCATGGTATTCTTTTATAATTGTAAAAGTCGGGCTGTTTACCACTCTCGTGATTCCCAGTCCTTCGGCAAAACCCTTTGTAAAAGTCGTTTTTCCCGCGCCTAAGTCGCCTTCCAGTGTCAAAATGTCTCCCGGCTTTGCCAAAGAAGCGGCAAGCTTGGCTACGGCTTTCGTTTCTTCGGGGTTTTTCGTTCTCCATTGTAATGTCTTCAAAGTGAGTCACCCGTCTTATTTAAAATGATTGTATCCTTTTTTCTCAAGGACGATTTGTCTCTGATCATTGGCTGTCAAAAGAACACATGCTTCCTTCCGTTCAGATACCGCCCCTATCTTCGCAATCGGAATGCCCGATTGAGTGCAGTAATCAAGCAAAGAAATCCACTCTTGCTGAGAAACCGTTCCAACCAATTCAAAATCTTCACCGCCGAATAACACCCATTTCTTCCACTCAGAATCTGCCTCAGGCAAATCCGGATGCACCGGCAGAAGTTGTTCTTCAATTTCTATCGTAACTGAACTTGCCGCAGCTATTTCATGCAGCTCACTGGCCAATCCGTCACTGATATCATTCAAAGCCGCGCGCTGAAGCTGAGAGCAGAAGCGGCCGACCTGAACTCTCGGAACGGGCCGTTTATGTTTTCGGATAAAATAATCACTCGTATGAAAAGCAGAAGGGAGTGTTTCTCCCAATAAAAGAGACAGTCCTGCTGCGGACGAGCCGATATCCCCCGTAACAAACACAACATCCCCGGGTCTTGCCGAGCTTCGCAGACAAGCGCGATCCTTCTCAACTTCTCCGATGACAGTAACGGTAATTACGGCTTGACCGGAAGCGGAGACGGTATCTCCCCCGATCAAATCCATTTGATATAGTTTCGCCAGTTCCGCCATTCCTTCATACATTGCCTGGACGTCAGCTTTCTGCCAGCAAGAAGGAACCGCTAGAGACACCAAATAAAACTTCGGAATGCCTCCCATCGCCGCCACGTCACTAATGTTAACAGCAAGCGCCTTATAACCGATATCATGAGGAGAGGAATACTCTAATTTAAAATGGACATTCTCCACCATTGTATCAAGGCAGACAATTTGCTGCATATGGGGTGACGCTGTATAAACCGCACCATCATCACCGATCCCTACATCGACGGAAGGATGATAATGCGAATGCGGCGTAATACTGTGAATCAAATCAAACTCATCCATATATCTCCCGTCTCCCTTTCTGACGCTCTTGTGAAATACAGCTCTTTCTAGTGTATCGGATTATGTTTCAATATCCAAGACTTTAACGATATAAAAGAAAGCTTGGTTAGATACCAAGCTGCCAGCATTTAAAAGAAAACACAAAAAAAACGAAAACATGATCGTTTCGTTTACAATAAAAATGGCGGTCCGGACGGGACTCGAACCCGCGACCTCCTGCGTGACAGGCAGGCATTCTAACCAACTGAACTACCGGACCATTTTTTGGTTGCGGGGGCAGGATTTGAACCTGCGACCTTCGGGTTATGAGCCCGACGAGCTACCGAACTGCTCCACCCCGCGATGATAAAATTTTAGAAAAGCTTGGCGGCGTCCTA
>NZ_LLZC01000023.1 GCF_001461825.1 Bacillus velezensis
AAAGACGGCTTTGATCCGGAGATAACAGAAAAAACATTACATGTCCTGACGGTGCACCATGATGCGCTCCGGATGATTTATCGTGAACAAAAACCGTATTACAGAGGACTTGAGGATGTGTCTGTTGAACTGAACGTCTTTGAGCTGAACGGACCTGCTGAAGACCATGAGGACCGTATCGAAAGGGAAGCAGACCGTCTTCAAAGCAGTATTTCACTGGAAACAGGACATCTGCTGAAGGCCGGGCTCTTCCGGGCTGAAGATGGAGACCACCTTCTTCTCGCAATCCATCACTTAGTCGTGGATGGTGTATCTTGGCGGATTTTACTGGAGGACTTCACGTCCGTTTATACGCAGCTGAAGCAAGGCAATGAACCGGCGCTGCCGCCGAAAACACATTCATTCGCCGAATTTGCCGAGAGAATCAAAGAATACGCAAATACGAAGGCGTTTCTGAAAGAAGCGGATTACTGGAGAGAGCTTGAGGAAAAAGAGGTATGCACTCAGCTTCCGAAAGACAGGCAGTCTGGTGATCAGCGCATGAGACATACGAGAACGGTCAGCTTCTCTCTGACGCCAGAACAAACTGAACAGCTGACGACAAACGTACATGAAGCCTATCACACTGAAATGAACGACATCCTGCTCACGGCGCTCGGACTGGCGCTGAAAGAGTGGACGGGTGAAGACACGATCGGCGTTCATTTAGAAGGCCACGGGCGCGAAGACATTCTTGACGGCTTGAATATCACCCGGACGGTCGGATGGTTTACGAGCATGTATCCGATGATTCTTGAGATGAAGCACGCCGACGATCTTTCATATCAGCTGAAACAAATGAAAGAAGACATCAGACACATCCCGAACAAAGGAGTCGGCTACGGCATTCTGCGTTATGTAACGGCGCCTGAGCATAAAGAGAATCTTTCATTTGAGATTGATCCGGATATCAGCTTTAACTACTTAGGCCAGTTTAATGAGATGTCGGATTCCGGTTTATTTACAAGATCCGGGATGCCGTCAGGACAATCGTTGAGCCCTGACACAGAGAAGCCGAATGCGCTTGATATTGTCGGATTTATAGAAAATGGGCAGATGACGATGACGTTTGCCTATCATTCTCTCGAATTTCATGAAAAAACCATTCAATCGTTCAGTGACAGTTTTAAAGGACACCTCTTGAAAATCATAGATCACTGCCTGGCCCAAGACGGACCTGAGCTTACGCCTAGCGATCTTGGCGATGATGATCTGACGCTTGATGAACTTGATAAATTAATGGAAATTCTCTAACAGAAAAGACAGAGGTGACATATGAGCAAAAAATCGATTCAAAAGGTGTATGCACTCACACCGATGCAGGAGGGAATGCTGTATCATGCGCTGCTTGATCCGCATTCTTCCTCCTACTTCACACAATTAGAGCTTAGGATTCACGGAAGCTTTCAGCTGGAGCTTTTTGAAAAAAGCGTCAATGAGCTGATCCGGACATATGACATTTTGCGTACGGTATTCGTGCACCAGCAGCTTCAAAAACCGCGCCAAGTCGTATTGGCGGAGCGGAAGACGAAGGTGCACTATGAAGATATCAGTCAATTAGATGAAGCGCGCCAAACTGAGTATATCGAACGCTATAAACGCGGCGTGCAGCAGCAGGGCTTTCATCTGGCGAAGGATATTCTCTTTAAAGCGGCGGTGTTCAGACTCAGTGAGAAGGAGCTGTATCTCGTCTGGAGCAATCATCATATCGTCATGGACGGCTGGAGTATGGGCGTTTTGATGAAAAGCCTGTTTCAAAACTATGAAGCGCTTCGTGCCGGCCGGCCCGCCGGGGGAAGCCAGGGCAAACCTTACTCTGACTATATCAAATGGCTCGGAGGCCGGGATTATGAGGAGGCGGAACAATATTGGAGCAGCCGCCTGGCGGATTTCGAACAGCCGAGCCTGCTCCCGGGCCGTCTGGCAGCAGAAAAGAAAGACTACCAAAATGAAGAATATTCTTTTGTCTGGGATGAAGAGCTGGTCGCGCAGATTCAGCAGACCGCCAACCGGCATCAAGTCACGGGGCCTAACCTGTTTCAGGCCGTTTGGGGTGCGGTGCTCAGCAAATACAACTATACAGACGATGTGGTGTTCGGCACCGTCGTATCAGGCCGTCCTTCAGAAATCAACGGCATAGAAACGATGGCGGGGCTGTTCATCAATACGATTCCTGTCAGAATCAAGATTGACAAAGGTGCAGCCTTTTCGGACGTGATGGCGGCAGTTCAGAAAAACGCCGTGGAAGCCGAGCGCTATGATTATGTGCCGCTCTATGACATTCAAAAGCGCTCCGCCCTGGACGGCAGCCTCTTAAATCATTTGGTCGCGTTTGAAAACTATCCGCTGGACAAAGAGCTGGAAAACGGGGGCATGGAGGAAAGACTCGGCTTTTCCATTAAAGTGGAACATGCTTTTGAGCAGACGAGCTTTGATTTCAATCTTATCGTGTATCCGGGAAAAACGTGGACTGTCAAAATCAAATACAATGGAGCGGCTTTCGCTCATGATGCCATCGAACGAACGGCGCACCATCTGACCCGCATGATGAAAGCCGCGGTCGGAACGCCTGACGCGCCCGTGCGGGAACTCGGCCTTGTTTCAGGCGAAGAAGAGCGGCAGATTGTTGAGGTATTCAATGATACGAAAACGGCTCTTCCGGAAGAGGAGGCCGTTCACCGTTTGTTTGAAGAACAGGCAAACCGGACGCCTGCAAGCATCGCGATAAAAGAAGCGGGACGCGAATGGACCTACCGTGAAGTGAACGAAGCGGCCAACCGCCTGGCGAGACACCTTGTGAAGAGCGGACTGGAAAAAGGCCGGACCGCCGCTATTATGAACGACCGGTCTGCGGAAACCGTTGTCGGAATGCTTGCCGTCCTAAAAGCAGGCGGCGCATATGTGCCGATTGATCCGGCTTTTCCGGAGGACCGTCTCCGCTTTATGGCGGAAGACAGCTCGATTCGGCTCGTGCTGACAGTTCAGGACTATCAAGAACAAGCGGGCGCATTGCAAGTCCCGGTCGTCATGCTGGATGAAAGGGCGGATGAAACGGTAAGCGGAACAGACTTGAATCTTCCGGCCGGCGGCAACGACTTGGCGTATATCATGTATACATCCGGATCGACCGGCAAACCGAAAGGCGTCATGATTGAACACAGAAATATCATCAGGCTCGTCAAACATTCGAATTACGTGCCGGTGCATGAAGAAGACCGGATGGCGCAAACGGGAGCCGTCAGCTTTGATGCCGGAACCTTCGAAGTCTTCGGCGCATTGCTGAACGGAGCGTCATTGCACCCGGTGAAAAAAGAGACGCTGCTTGACGCCGGACAATTCGCCCAATTTCTGAAAGAGCAGCGGATCACGACCATGTGGCTGACGTCTCCGCTGTTTAATCAGCTTGCCCAAAAGGATGCCGGCATGTTTAACACGCTCCGGCACCTCATCATCGGCGGTGATGCGCTTGTGCCGCATATCGTCAGCAAAGTGAGGAAGGCATCACCGGAGCTGTCGCTTTGGAACGGCTACGGGCCGACGGAGAATACGACGTTTTCGACGAGTTTTCTCATTGATCAGGATTATGACGGTTCGGTCCCGATCGGGAAGCCGATCGGAAATTCCACTGCGTACATTATGGACGAAAACCGCAACCTCCAGCCGATCGGCGCGCCGGGTGAGCTGTGCGTCGGCGGAAGCGGAGTGGCAAGAGGCTATGTGAATCTGCCTGAATTAACGGAGAAGCAGTTTGTACGCGATCCGTTCAGACCGGATGAAATGATATACCGGACGGGGGACTTGGCGAAATGGCTTCCGGACGGCACGATCGAGTTTCTCGGCAGAATTGACAACCAAGTAAAGGTCCGCGGTTTCAGAATCGAGCTCGGCGAAATCGAGGCGAAAATCAGCCAGGCGGAGAATGTGACGGAATCTGCGGCTGTGATCCGGAAAAATAAAGCGGATGAAAATGAAATCTGCGCTTACTTTACCGCAGACCAAGCCCTTTCGCCGGAAGACCTGCGCAAAACGCTTTCGGAATCACTTCCGGAATACATGATTCCGGCGCACTTCATCCAGATGAATCAGTTTCCGCTGACGGCGAACGGAAAGATTGATAAAAAAGCGCTGCCTGAGCCTCAGGCTGAAGCCGTTCAAAAAGAATACGTAGCGCCGAAAACGGAAGCGGAGCAGAAACTCGCGGACATTTGGGAAGGCATTCTCGGTGTAAAAGCGGGTGTGACTGACAATTTCTTCACGATTGGCGGACATTCTTTAAAAGCCATGATGATGACCGCTAAAATCCAGGAGCACTTTCAAAAAGAAGTGCCGATTAAAGTGTTATTTGAAAAGCCGACCATTCAGGAGCTTGCGCATTATTTGCAGCATGAGAGCGAGGAGGAGCAGCAGTTTGAACCGATCCGACAAGCGCCTTATCAGAAGCATTATCCTGTTTCCTCAGCACAGCGCAGGATGTATATCCTTAATCAGCTCGGACAGGCCAGCACGAGCTACAACGTCCCTGCTGTACTTCTGCTGGAAGGATCAGTAGACAAAAAGCGTCTTGAGGAGGCCATGCAGGCATTAATCAACCGTCATGAGACCTTGCGTACGTCGTTTGACATGGCAGATGGAGAAGTTGTGCAGACCATTCATAAAAATGTGTCGTTTGAGCTTGAAACCGCCGAGGGCCGGGAAGAAGATGCAGAAGAGCTGACAAAAGACTTTATCAGGCCTTTTGCGCTCAACCGCGCGCCGCTTGTCCGTTCGAAGCTGATCCGGCTTGAAGAAGACCGGCATCTTCTGCTGATTGACATGCACCACATTATTACGGACGGAAGCTCAATGGGCATTTTCATCGGTGATCTTGCGAAGCTTTATCAAGGCACGGAGCTTGCACTGCCAAAGATTCATTATAAGGATTTTTCAGTCTGGCAGCGTGAAAAAGCAAATCTCGATCAGCACGAAGCCTACTGGCTTGATACGTTCAAAGGCGATCTGCCGGTGCTGGATCTGCCGCTTGATTTCCCGCGTCCTGCTGAGCGCAGTTTTGAAGGGGAACGCGTCATCTTCGGGCTTGATAAACAGGTGACGGCGCAGATTAAGAAGCTGCTGGCTGATACGGATACGACGATGTACATGTTCTTGTTAGCCGCTTTTCAAGTGCTGCTGTCCAAATATTCGGGGCAGGAAGACATCGTAGTCGGGTCTCCGGCGGCCGGAAGACAGCATCCTGATCTCCAAGACGTGCCGGGCATGTTTGTCAACACAGTTGCGCTTCGGTCGCATCCTATCGGCAAAAAAACGTTCAAACAATTTCTGGATGAGGTGAAAACGGCGAGCCTTCAAGCTTTTGAGCATCAAAGCTATCCGCTTGAAGAATTAATTGAAAAACTGCCGTTAACGAGGGACACAAGCCGGAGTCCGCTGTTCAGCGTGTTATTTAATATGCAGAACATGGAGATCCCGGCCCTGCGGCTCGGAGATTTGGAGATTTCTTCATACTCCATGCATCATCATGTCGCTAAATTTGATCTTTCCTTAGAAGCGGCTGAACGCGGAGAAGAGGTCGGATTGAGCTTTGATTACGCGAAAGCCTTATTTGCGGACGAAACCATCCGCCGCTGGAGCGCTCATTTTGTCAATCTGATTAAAGCCTGCGCTGAAAATCCGGATATTCAGCTGGCCGACGCAAGCCTGCTGTCCGCTCCTGAACGGGAAGCGCTCCTTTCTGATGAAAAACGTACGGAAGCGGATCTGCCTGAGGGCACTTTTGTTTCGCTGTTTGAACGGCAAGCGCAAAAAACGCCTGATCTCACGGCGGTTGCGGGCGGAACAAGTCTGACATATCGTGAGCTTGATGAACGCTCGAACCGGTTTGCCCGCCACCTTCAGGCTTGCGGAACGGGCAGTGAGGACATCGTGGCCATTATGATGGATCGTTCGGCCGACTTGATTACCGCGATTCTCGGCGTCATGAAAGCCGGAGCGGCATTTCTCCCGATTGATCCGGAGACTCCTGAAGAGAGAATCCGCTACTCTCTTGAAGACAGCGGAACGAAGCTTCTGGTCGTCAATGAGAGAAACATGACCGCGGCCGCCGTTTATAAAGGAAAAACGGTCGTAATGGAAGACGGAGAATGGCAGAACGAAAGCGCCGATCGGCTTGAAACGGAGCCCGGCGCCGACCAGCTTGCATATATCATTTATACCTCGGGAACAACGGGCAAACCGAAAGGCGTCCAGCTGGAGCACCGCAATCTAATCAATTATGTCACATGGTTCAGCCGTGAAGCCGGTTTGACCGAAGCTGACAAATCTGTGCTGCTGTCTTCTTACGCATTTGATCTCGGCTATACGGCTATATTCCCGATTCTTCAGGCGGGCGGAGAGCTGCACATTGTGCCGAAAGAGACGTACACCGCGCCTGATCAGCTTGGTGAGTATATACAGAAAAACGGCATTACGTATATGAAACTGACGCCGTCATTGTTCCATATGATCGTCAATACAGCCCGCTTTGCGGCAGAACGCCGTTTCAGCCCGCTTCGTTTAGTGGTGCTCGGCGGAGAAAAGATCATCACGTCCGATGTCCGCAAGTTTCATGACGTATACGCCCATACCGACTTCATCAATCACTACGGGCCGACGGAAACGACGATCGGCGCCATTGCGGGACGGATCAATATGGAGCGCCTTGATCAATATGAGCAGCGTCCCGTCATCGGCCGCCCGATCGCGAATACCGGCGCGCTTGTATTGGACGGAGCAATGCAGCTCGTTCCTCCGGGCGCAAGCGGCGAGCTTTATATTACCGGGAAGGGGCTTGCCAGAGGATATCTTCACCGTCCGCAGCTGACGGCGGAGAAATTTCTCTCAAATCCTTTTTCACCGGACAGCCTCATGTACAAAACGGGAGATGTCGTCCGCAGGCTTCCTGACGGGACGATTGAATTTATCGGCCGTGCGGATGATCAGGTGAAAATCCGGGGCTACCGCATTGAATTAAAAGAGGTTGAAACCGTGCTGTTAAGCGTAAACGGCATTCAGGAGGCGGTCGTTCTCGCAGTCAGCGAAGGCGGGCTGCCGGAACTGTGCGCGTACTATAAAGCCGGCAGCGAGCTGAAAGGCTCTGAGCTTCGCAAACGGCTTTCCGAAACACTGCCGTCTCATATGCTCCCGGCCTATTTCGTGCAAGTAGACCGCATTCCGCTCACAGCCAACGGAAAAACCGATAAAAACGCCCTCCCGAAACCGGGCGTCAGCCAAACGGCGCAAACAGCTTCAGCCTTGCCGGAAACGGAATTGGAGGAAAAACTGTGCCGCATTTGGAAACAGACACTCGGTACGGATACGCTCGGCATCGACGATAATTTCTTCGATTACGGCGGGCACTCTTTAAAAGGCATGATGCTCCTCGCCAATATTCAGGCTGAACTGGACAAAACGGTTCCGTTAAAAGCGCTGTTCGAACAGCCGACTGTCCGCCTGCTTGCCGCATATATCGAAAAATCAGCGGTATCTGAGGGATATCGGATGATCTCACCGGCAGACAGTGCAGACGCGTACCCGTTATCATCCGCCCAAAAACGGATGTACGTCCTGAACCAGCTTGACCGGGAGACAATCAGCTATAATATGCCGTCCGTTCTTCTGATGGAAGGAGAAGTCAATATTTCAAGGCTTCAGGAAGCGCTCAATCAGATGATCAATCGCCACGAGTCTTTGCGGACGTCCTTTATCGATCAAAACGGCCGCCCGATGCAGCAGATCGCAGAACAGGCTGACATCGACCTGCACATCTTTGAAGCAGCAGACGAGGAGAAAGCGGATCTTATCATTCAGGCATTCATTAAGCCGTTTGATCTGAGCGCGGCTCCGCTCATTCGGGCCGCTCTTGTCAGACTGAATGAAAAGAAACACCTGCTGCTGCTGGATATGCATCATATTATTGCCGACGGCGTATCCAGAAGCATGCTGGTCAAAGAGCTCGCTCATCTTTACAAAGGCGGGAGCCTGCCGTCGCCGAACCTGCACTATAAAGACTTCGCCGTCTGGCAGAATGAACCTGAGCAGGCCGAACGGATGAAAGACCATGAGCGTTATTGGCTCTCCGCATTTTCCGGCGAGCTTCCTGAATTGAATCTGCCGACCGATTTCCCCCGTCCGCCGGTTCAAAGTTTTAAAGGACAATCCGTCCGTTTCAGAGCGGGGCGTGAAACGGAAAAAGCGGTGCGTGAATTAATGGAATCATCGGGAGCGACTCTTCATATGGTGCTTCACGCCGCGTTCCATGTCTTTTTGAGCAAAATCACGGGGCAGCGCGATATCATTATCGGCTCGGTGACCGCCGGAAGAACGAGCGCCGAAGTTCAGGAAATGCCGGGGATGTTTGTCAATACGCTTGCGCTTCGCAATGAAACGCGCAAAGAGCAAACCTTCGCCGGGCTGCTCGAACAGGTGAAACAAACCAATCTCGACGCGCTGGCGCATCAGGATTATCCGTTTGAGGATCTGATCGGAAAGCTTGACCTGCCGAGAGATATGAGCCGAAATCCGTTGTTCCAAGTCATGGTGACGACAGAAGATCCGGATAAAGAAACACTGGAACTGGAGAACCTGCGCATCACTCCGTATGAGTCGAACCAAGGCACGGCGAAATTCGATCTGACACTCGGCGGCTTTACGGATCAAGAAGGTCTCGGCCTTCAGTTTGAATATGCGGCTGATCTGTTTAAAAAAGAAACAATTGAAAAGTGGAGCGCCGGGTTCCTGCGGATTCTGAAGCAAGCGGCAGAAAGTCCGGACAGAAAGCTGCCTGAGATTTCACTGATCAGCGATGCTGAAAAACAAGCCCTCCTTGACGAATGGAAAGGAAAAACAATTT
>NZ_LLZC01000024.1 GCF_001461825.1 Bacillus velezensis
CGACGTTTAATAATATACCATGCATTCTTTAAATTTAGCAAGTGTTTTTTTCATTTTTTTAAAACGTATTTCGTTATATTCATCTCCGCCGCGGCATACGATGTAATCAAGCATGGACAAGATAAGGAGGCGTCATCAGTGAATCACTTCTACGTGTGGCACATCAGAAGGATAAAACAGCTGCTTATTATTATCATTGCCGCATTTGCAGCAGCCAGCTTTTTTTATATACAGAGAGCCGTCCCCCTTCCTGTATTTTTAACTGATAGCGGCCCGAAGGCTATTTCAAAAGGGGAGACGAAAGCGGGCGAAGTCGCATTAACATTCGATATCAGCTGGGGCGACGAAAAGGCGGTTCCTATTCTGAACGCGCTAAAAGCAAACGGTATTAAAAACGCCACTTTTTTTCTGTCAGCTTCTTGGGCGGAACGGCACCCGGACACAGTTGAACGTATGGTAAAAGACGGACATCAAATCGGCAGCATGGGATATGCGTATAAGAATTATACCAACCTAGAGGACAATGAAATAAAAAAAGATATCCTCCGGGCCCAGACTGCATTTAAAAAGCTGGGTGTGAAGAATGTTCATTTACTCCGCCCGCCGACCGGACAATTTAATAAAAAGGTTCTTACCATTGCACAGAAGTACCACTATTCAGTGGTTCATTACAGCGTTAACTCGCAGGATTGGACAAATCCCGGCCCTGATAAAATCATTGAAAATGTAAACAGTCATATAAAAGGCGGCGACATTGTCCTGCTGCACGCCTCTGATTCAGCAACACAGACTGAAGAAGCGCTCCCCGCCATTATTCACAATTTAAAGCAAAAAGGACTGAAAAACGTGACAGTCGGCGACCTGATCGCAAATACTGACGTCAAGTCATCAGAAGTGAAATAACTACCTCTGGGCAAACTTCGGCAGCATTAGCAGCTGAAACGCATTGCAGCCCATCAGCGGAATCAGCATTAAATAAAGCCAGTCCTCATTATTCACTCGTAGCGCGGGAACCCATTCAAGCGCTGTAATAACGACCATTAAAAATAATGATGAAACGAACGTATTTTTTGAGGACTGCTTTTGTTTTATATATGCCGTCAACAGGCCGACGGCAAGCAGAGCCAGCGGCAGCCAGACAAACCCCGCAATCGAGTCATCCCGCTCTCCGAAAAACAAAAATCTGACGTACATTAAATCAAAAGCGACAAACAGAATGATAAACAGCTGAAGCAGATTCCAAAGCGAGCTTGATCTGAGAATTTCAAGGGCAAACCGGTGCACCGTCAAAAAAACGAAGAATCCCATCTGGCTGATCACACTGAAAATCATGCCTACCCCGATAAACCAGATCAGAACGGAGAAAATCTGACCGGCATCAAAATTCAGGAAGAACCCCTTGTACTCCCCCCACTTCAGAGCAAATCCCACGACGCTTGTAATAAGAGCGCCCACAGCTAAAATCGAAAAGAAAAATCGAACAAGCCCGCGGCTTTTCATCTCTTATTCATCCCCCTGACAATCGCGTTCAGCGATATTTTGTTATGTATAAATCCATTCCGATGAATCATATTAAAAATAAGTACAAGTAAGGAAGGAGCTTATGCATGTCAAAAGCCAAAACGCTATTGATAAGCTGTTTTATTGTATTATCTGTAACAGCTTGTGCTCCAAAAGACCAAGCAGCGGATATGGATTATGACCAGACTAAAAAAATGGTTGTTGATATATTAAAGACAGATGATGGAAAAAAAGCAATTAAGGAAATATTAAATGATGATGCGATGAATGAGGCATTGGTGATTGATCAAAATGCCATTAAAGGCACAATAGAGAAAACCCTCACCTCTAAAAAAGGGGCGGAGTTCTGGAAAACCATCTTTGAAGACTCAAAGTTCGCCGAGAGCTTTGCAAAAACTCTTCAGCCCGAGCATGAAAAAATCATAAAAAAACTGATGAAGGACCCTGATTATCAGAAAAGTTTTATGCAGATCATGCAGGACCCCGGCATGGATAAAAAATACTATGAGCTGGTGAAAAGCCAAAAGTTCCGCAGTTACTTAGAAGATGTAATTACAGAGACACTTTCCAGCCCGCTTTTCAAAAAGCAATTCGAGGATGAATTGAAAAAAGCGGCTTCAAGCTCTGAAAAAGAAAGCCAATAAAAGGCCGGGCCGTGTTGATCCCGGCCCCTTTTTTATTCAGCTGTTTTTTCAATGACTTTCTGGGCGATCCCCATATAAATTTCCCCGATCGGATGACTTCTGTCATAGACAGAAGGCGCAAACTGGTCCTTGTCCCAATCAGGCTGTTTTAAAGGAATTCTGCCAAGCAGCGGCACCTGCAATTCCTCTGCAAGCTTATCTCCCCCGCCTTGACCGAACACATATTCTCTCTCGCCGGTTTTTGCACTTTCATAGTAAGCCATATTTTCAATGACCCCTACAACTTCATGATCGGTCTTAATCGCCATAGAACCCGCTCTCGCCGCTACAAATGCGGCTGTAGGGTGCGGCGTTGATACGATAATCTCTTTGCAACTCGGAAGCATTGTGTGTACATCGAGCGCCACATCACCCGTGCCGGGCGGCAGATCAAGAACGATATAGTCAACCTCTCCCCAGTCAACTTCATGGAAGAAGTTATTCAGCATCTTGCCCAGCATCGGCCCTCTCCACACAACCGGAGCGTTTTCTTCGACGAAAAAGCCCATCGACATAACCTTTACTCCAAATCTTTCGACAGGAAGCAGTTTTTCTCCTTCTACTGTCGGGCGAACTGTAATACCCATCATGTCCGGCACGCTGAATCCGTATATATCCGCGTCAATCAAGCCGACTTTTTTTCCGAGCCGCGCAAGAGAAATGGCCAGGTTGACGGAAACCGTTGATTTGCCGACACCGCCTTTTCCGCTTGCCACCGCAAGAAAGACCGGCGGATGTTTCCTATTCAGCAGGGTTTCGCTTTCAGCAGCCGGCCGGCTGAATTTCGCCAATGTTTCTTCCGGCAGCTCTTCAAACCGCAGTCCCACAGTTTCCGCACCCGCTTCTTTCAGAACGGATACGATTTCCTGCTGAATGCCCATCTGTTCAGCCGTCCCCGTTTTTGCCAGTGCAATTTTTACACTGACATGCCGTTTTTCCGGCTTGATCTTTACTTCTTTAATGGCATCCAATTCTCCCAGCGGTCTATGAAGAAAAGGTTCGCGCATGTTTCCGACTATATTTCTTACTTCATCTTCTCTTATCATCGAACCCTCACCCTTTGTGTATTCGTTTACAAATGGTATTATACCATATATTAAACATAGAATCGGCGAAAAACCCTCCTTACTCGGGAGGGTCTCCTTTCTCTGTGAAGTATCTCAATACGCCCTTATACACGGAAGAAGCGATTTTGTCCTGATATTTGGGCTGTCCGAGCCTTTTCGCTTCCGCGGGATTGGACAGAAATCCGATTTCCACCAGCGCGCCCGGTTTGGTTACATTCTGCATTAAGTAAATGCCGTGTATCCGTTTTGCCTTTCTCGTTGTATTCTCCAAATTGATTCTCAATTCGTCCTGTATATATTTTGCCACTTTTTCATTTTCTTCGTATTTTCCATAGTAGAAGCTTTGGGCGCCGCTCCATCTCGGTGACGGTATGGCGTTCAGATGAATGCTGATATAAAGCTCCGCCTCTGAACGGTTGATGATTTCCACGCGCTTTCTCAGATCTTCCGCTTTGCGTCTGCTGTAGCCTTTCGTCCCTTCAGGAGCTAAATCAGTATCCGTCTCCCGCGTCATAATGACCAAAGCTCCCTGCTCCTGCAAATAGTCTCTTACCCTGGAGGCCACTTCGAGAGTAATGTCCTTTTCAAGGTGACTGCCTCCCGTGGCGCCTCCGTCCGGCCCGCCGTGTCCCGGATCGAGATAGATGATTTTTCCGCTCAGCGGCAGACTCCACGGCCGCCAGGAATCATCATTATGGAATTGAAACCGGAATAAACACAATAATATGATAAAGCCAAGTAAAAAACCGAGCCATTTCAGCTTTTTTGCCATACCTTTCCCTCCCGCTTGTCCCCGTTATTAATAAGTATGGGACAAGGGAAGAAATTATGATTACCTCATGCGGAGCTTACATTGTTTTTCTCTTTGCAGAAATCCTTCCGTCCACCAGCTGTTGATAAACCGGCAGGACGCTTCATAGATTTCTTTTTGTTTAACGGAAGAATATTGCTCATGCGTCCAATTGCAAAGATATTCAAAAAAATCGACCGTCAGTTCTTCCTCTTCTTCAGCCGAACGGGCGTTTGCCCTCTGCAAAGACTCACCATAATAGCCAAAGACGCCGAACCGGCCGCCTAATAAATACGCTTCAATTGCAAAATCTATGCATCCTTCACTCAGAATGCCGTTTTCGTCTTGAAGAAAGGGAAACAAAGGGGTAAGACATGCTTTTACGGACTGAATGATCTGCGTCAGTGACAGCTCCTTTAGTAAACTCTTCTCAAGCTCAAAATCCTTCTGCCGTTTCACGTCTGAAAAAGATAATACTTCTGCCATTGCCAGCCACGCTCCTTTTTACTGTTATTTTGAAAGGAAAAGGGAAAAAGCATGCTTTGTTGATAGTGGAAATCCTCCCAAATGAAGGAGTTTTATGTTAACTGGAAGAAGAAAGAGCTGAGGTGACGTTATGAAAAAGCTGTTTCAATACAATTGGATGGTGCGTGACGAGTGGTTTATGATATGTGAAAAGCTGAGCCGGGAGGAACTGACGAAAACCCGGACGGGCGGAATGGAGAGCATCTTGCGGACTTTATTTCATATCATTGATGTCGAGATCAGCTGGGCTCGTGCCATTTTAGGTAAAGATGATGTTTTACCTGCTGAGTCTGACTATACGAGCATTCAGGATCTCAGAAAGCTGTCTGAACAGTATCGGGAGGATGTCATTCATGCGGTCTCCCGCAAAGGACCGGATCTTGTTAATCCGGACTGGATGGACCAAACCTTTCCTAAAGAAGATATTCTCCGCCACATCCTTGCGCATGAGATTCACCATATGGGACAACTGTCGGTTTGGGCCAGAGAAATTGGGATAGAGCCGGTTTCGGCTAATGTGATCAGCCGTCCGCAGGAAAAAGCCGCAAAAAAACAGCACCTCTGACGGGATGCCGTTTTTATATTTTAATGCTTCTTGTTACGGAGTATGTATTAATGTATTCATCCAGCACGAGGCCGCCTTTGTCCTCGTAAAAACCGGCAACCATAAAGCCTGCGTCAATCTGACCTTTAATTTGATCCTCCAGCGTATGGCCGAATTCAAGCGCTTCATGATTATCAATAAGTTCCTTTACCTTTTTCTTACTCAGATCTTTTTCATCCGAAAACGGAATGGAATACTTTACTTTTAGTACGCCTTCCTGCTCTAAATCCATATCAAATAAGAACACGACGGGATTTACAAAACCGGAGACTAAAGACCCGCCTTTTTTCAATACGCGATAAGCTTCTTTCCATACCGGAAGAACCGTATCAACAAAGCAATTCGATACCGGGTGCACGATAAAATCAAATGACTCATCATCAAAACAGCTCAGATCATTCATGCTGCCTTTTACAGTCCGAAGCGTAAGATCGTCCCGCTCGGCAACCATTTTGTCTTGCGCAAGCTGTTTTTCCGAATTGTCAAAGATGGTGACATCCGCTCCTGCAGCAGCCAGGACCGGGCCTTGCTGTCCTCCTCCTGAAGCGAGACAAAGAACCTTCAGACCGTCTATGGGCGGAAACCAATCCGCCGGCACATCTTTTCCGGGGGTCATCCTGATGCTCCAATTGCCTTTTTTCGCTTCACCAATCGTATGAGAATCAACCGCAACCGTCCATTCATTGCCTGTTTCGACTTTTTTATCCCATGCCTTGCTGTTATGTATGACTAACTTATTCATTATAACTGCGCTCCTTATTGGTAATGAATAGAGTATAACAAACAATTCTAGAAAAACATCGGATAACCTCTTGAATATGAGAAAAAAATACAAAAAAACCACAACCAAGAAGTTGTGGTTTTTGCAATCCAAAACGATTAACGTTTTGAGAACTGAGGTGCACGACGAGCGCCTTTAAGACCGTATTTTTTACGTTCTTTCATACGAGCGTCACGAGTCAGAAGACCAGCACGTTTAAGTGTTGCACGGTATTCTGGATCTGCTTCAAGCAAAGCACGAGCGATACCATGACGGATTGCTCCAGCTTGACCAGATAAGCCGCCTCCATGTACGTTTACTAAAACATCATAAGTACCAGCTGTTTCAGTTAAAGTTAATGGTTGTTTGATATCTTCGATTAGAGCCGGAGATGGGATGTGCTCGCTGATTTCACGATTATTAACGACGATACGACCTTCTCCTGGAACTAAGCGCACACGCGCTACAGAACTTTTACGACGGCCAGTACCGTAATATTGAACCTGTGCCAAATTGGTAACCTCCTTTTTAATTAACCGCGAAGTTCGTAAACTTCAGGTTTTTGTGCTTCATGTGGATGCTCAGAACCACGGTATACGTTCAATTTTTTGAACATTTGACGACCTAGAGAACCTTTTGGAAGCATGCCTTTGATAGCAAGCTCAAGCATTTTCTCAGGGTAGTTTGTACGCATTTCAAGAGCTGTTCTTGATTTTAATCCGCCTGGATGTTGAGTGTGACGGTAGTAGATTTTATCAGTTAACTTTTTACCAGTTAACTCGATTTTTTCAGCGTTGATGATGATCACATGATCTCCAGTATCAACGTGCGGTGTGTAAGTCGGTTTGTGTTTTCCGCGAAGGATAGATGCAACTTCTGTAGAAAGACGTCCTAAAGTCTTGCCTGCTGCATCAACAACTAACCACTTGCGTTCAATAGTACTTGCGTTAGCCATAGGTGTTGTACGCATTGAATTTCCCTCCTAAATGATCTGTCATTTTCAATAATCTTCGATTACGTTCTATTTCACAACACAATAAGTTCCGGGGCTTATCGTGGGGTTGAAATACATACCATATGATATCTTATAACTTTATGCAGACTCTGTCAAGAAAATGTTACACCTGGTTTAGTTGTCATAGCAAACGCTCCATAAATACAGCCCGTGCCCCGGTGCGGTGCGCCCCGCGGCTTCGCGATCCTTCGCTTCGAGCATTGCTTTTACATCATCGGGAGAAAATTTTCCAGCTCCTGTATCCAATAATGTTCCGGCAATGATTCTGACCATATTATAGAGAAAACCGTTTCCGGTGATCCGCATCTGCAGGCCGTCTCCGGTCTCAGTCCAATCCAGCTCGTAAATCGTTCTGACTTTATCCTGAACCGCGGTATCAGCCGCGCAAAAGCTTGTGAAATCATGTGTCCCGATGAGGTGCCTTGAAGCTTCCCTCATTTTCTGCACATTAAGCTGATATGCAAAATGGTAAGCGTAATGTCGTTTAAATACGTCCGGGTGTTTCTCCGTATATACAAAGTAGCGATATTCCTTTTGGACCGCGCTAAATCGTGCATGGAACCCATCATCCGCAATCTCTGCTGTTTTGACGGCAATATCATCAGGCAGCAGGGCATTGAGCGCAAACGGCCATTTCTCAGCCGGGATGGACAGCGGCGTATCAAAATGAATGACCTGCCCGGCAGCATGAACATCGCTGTCCGTGCGGCCGGATGAGATGACAGGCACCCTGCCGTCCGTTTTATGGATGACGGCCAGCGCTTTTTCCAATTCACTTTGAACGGTCCGCTTTCCAGGCTGAACCTGATATCCGTTAAATAAATGCCCGTCATAAGCAATGGTACATTTCACTCTCATTCAGCAGCACCTCTAACTTCTTAAGAAAAACAATAACACGGCTAATACGATGATGAGCAGAATAGCTCCGGTATCCTTTCCGGTCCAGACGAGCTTTCTGTATTTCGTTCTCCCCTCACCGCCCTGGTAGCCTCTCGCCTCCATGGCGACCGCCAGCTCTTCCGCGCGTTTAAAGGCGCTGACAAACAGCGGGACAAGCAGCGGAACAACCGCTTTGATTCTGTCTTTCACCGGGCCGCTTGTAAAGTCCGCACCCCTCGCCATTTGCGCCTTCATGATTTTATCTGTCTCTTCCATCAATGTCGGGATAAATCGCAATGATATCGACATCATCAATGCTAGTTCGTGTACGGGCAGCTTCACCTTTTTAAAAGGATTCAGGAGCTGCTCCATTCCATCCGTTATTTCAATCGGCGTTGTTGTCAGCGTCAGCAGCGTCGTCATAAAGATAAGGTAAACGAAACGGAGGGAGATAAAAATCCCCTGTATAAGTCCGCCCTCATACACTTTAAACCAGCCAAGCTGAAAAATGACAGATCCTTCATGCGTCATGAAAATGTGTAATAAAAAGGTAAACGCCACAATCCAGATAATCGGCTTAAGCCCCTTCAGCAAAAAGCTGAACGGCACTCGTGTTAAGGCAATCACCCCGAATGTAAACAAACCGAGCAAAGCGTACGTCTGTACGTTGTTTGCCAAAAAAACGATACATACAAAAAGAAAGATGCTGACAAGTTTTGTTCGCGGGTCCAATCGGTGAATAAGCGATGATCCGGGAACATACTTTCCGATAATCATGCTGTCCATCATTGGTCCTTTTCCTCCTGAAAGAAAGCCTTAATTTCACTGGCGGCATCCTGCAGGGTCAGCATGGGTTTCTCATACTTGACTCCGAGAGCCTTCTCAAGCCGTCTCTGAAACTTTACCGATTCAGGAAGATCCAGTCCCATTTCGGCCATCTCTTCACCTTTTACAAACAAGTCACGCGGACTCCCCGTCGCTTTAATGGTTCCTTTGTGCATGACGATCATTTCGTCAGCATAGCGGGCGGCGTCCTCCATGCTGTGGGTGACGAGAATGGTAGTCAGGTTTCCCCGCTGATGAAGCGCATAGAACATGTCCATAATGTCCTGGCGCCCTCTCGGATCAAGACCGGCCGTCGGTTCATCCAAAACCAGCACTTCCGGCTCCATCGCGAGAACGCCGGCAATCGCCACTCTGCGCATCTGGCCGCCGCTGAGCTCAAATGGTGAACGATCCAAAATGTCTTCCGGAAGGCCCACAAGCCCCAGCATTTCTTTTGCTTTCCGTTCAGCGTCTTCTTTCTTTACACCGAAATTCATCGGTCCGAATGCGATGTCCTTCAGCACAGTCTCTTCAAACAGCTGATGTTCGGGAAATTGGAAAACGATTCCGACTTTTTTTCGCAAAGTCTTAAGGTCTTTATTCTTTTTACCGGCTGCCAGAATCGTGCTCCCGAGTTCAAGCTGTCCTTTAGTCGGTTTCAGCAAACCGTTTAAATGCTGCAGGAGCGTCGATTTGCCCGACCCTGTATGCCCGATGACGGCAACGTAGCTGCCCTCTTTTATCACGGCATTGATATCATACAGAGCCAACCGTTCAAACGGTGTTTTCATTTGATAGCGGTGTTCTACATCTTTGATTTTAATGTCCACAGCTCATTCACCAGCCCTTCCTGAGTCAGATGGTTTTTCGTTAAAGCCAGTCCGCTTTCTTTCAAAAGCAGGCTGAGCTGGAATGAGAAAGGCAAATCAAGACCGATGCGAACCAAGTCTTCGTTTAATTTAAAAATCTCTTCAGGCGTGCCCTCTGCATATTTCCTGCCGCCGTTCATCACAATGATCCTGTCCGCCCTTGCGGCTTCTTCCAGGTCATGTGTTATCGAAATGACGGTGGCCATGCCCTGATCTTTTAAGCGTCTGACAGTATCAAGGACTTCTTCTCTCCCAATCGGGTCAAGCATGGATGTCGCTTCATCCAAAATCATAATATCAGGACGCGCGGCAATAATTCCCGCGATCGCCACTCTTTGTTTTTGACCTCCGGAGAGATGGTGCGGCTCTTGATCAAGAAAATCCTGCATATTGACTTGTGTGACAGCCCAATCTACTCTCTCAATCATTTCTTCGCGCGGAACACCATTGTTTTCTAAACCAAAAGCCACATCATCGCGAACAGTCGTTCCGACAAATTGGTTATCGGGATTCTGAAAGACCATCCCTATTTTTTTTCGCACATCCCACACGGTATCCTCAGTCAGCTTGATGCCGCCGACTTCAATTTCTCCGGCCTCAGGCAAAATCAGCCCGTTCAACGCTCTGGCCAAAGTCGACTTCCCTGAACCGTTGTGGCCTACGATAGCAAGCCATTCTCCTTCGTATACCTCCAGACTCACACCGTCCAGCGCCGGTCTTTCTGCATCTTTGCGGTATCGGAATAGAATGTCTTTTACGGATATAAGCTGTTTTTGATCCACGGGCGCCTGACCTCCTCTCAGCTATAGCTCTGCTTTTCTGTCTCATGATAAAAAGTTCTGATATCTAAAAAAAGGGCATAGATCCAGTTAGAAACTGTCCCGCCCTTCTTTAGATACACAAAAATATGTGATTAAACCAATTCGATGATTGCCATTGGTGCACCGTCACCACGGCGAGGACCAAGCTTCATAATACGTGTGTATCCGCCTTGGCGCTCCTCGTAACGAGTTGCAATGTCAGAGAATAATTTTTGAAGTGCATCTTGGTTATTTTCTTCATTAGCAACCTCGTTGCGAATGTATGCAGCAGCTTGACGACGAGCATGCAAGTCACCGCGCTTACCAAGAGTGATCATCTTTTCAACAACAGAGCGAAGTTCTTTCGCACGTGTTTCAGTTGTTTCAATTCTTTCGTTGATGATCAAATCTGTTGTAAGATCACGAAGCATAGCTTTACGCTGTGAACTCGTACGTCCTAGTTTTCTGTATGACATGTGATGTCCCCTCCTTTAATGGAATGCTGTTTCTAAATAAAAAACACACGAAAATCCTAGTTCACATGGAAACTAGATCAATCGTCTTTGCGAAGGCCGAGTCCAAGTTCTTCTAGTTTCGCTTTCACTTCTTCAAGTGATTTGCGTCCCAGGTTGCGAACTTTCATCATATCTTCTTCCGTCTTGTTCGCAAGTTCTTGAACCGTGTTAATGCCCGCACGCTTCAAGCAGTTGTAAGAACGGACAGAAAGATCAAGTTCCTCAATCGTCATTTCAAGAACTTTTTCTTTTTGGTCCTCTTCTTTTTCAACCATGATTTCAGCATGCTGAGCTTCGTCAGTTAAACCGACGAATATATTAAGGTGTTCAGTTAAAATCTTTGAACCGAGAGCAATTGCTTCCTTCGGTCCAGTGCTTCCGTCAGTCCAAACATCAAGTGTAAGTTTGTCATAGTTTGCAACCTGGCCTACACGAGTGTTTTCTACCTGATAAGATAAACGAGAAACTGGCGTAAAGATTGAATCGATCGGAATCACGCCGATTGGCTGATCGTCTCTTTTGTTCGAATCAGCAGGTGTATACCCACGTCCTCTTTGTGCAGTAAGGCGAACTCGGAAACTCGCATTCTCACCAAGAGTCGCGATATGAAGATCCGGATTAAGGATTTCAACATCGCTGTCGTGTGTAATATCAGCTGCTGTGACAGTTCCTTCGCCCTGTACATCAATTTCAAGCGTCTTCTCTTCATCAGAGTAGATTTTCAATGCAAGCTTTTTAATGTGCAAGATTATCGTTGTAACATCTTCCACAACGCCTTCGATTGTCGAGAATTCGTGCAGTACACCATCTATCTGGATCGATGTTACAGCGGCACCAGGGAGTGAGGATAAGAGGATACGACGTAAGGAGTTACCCAGAGTTGTACCATATCCACGCTCAAGCGGCTCTACGACAAACTTACCAAATTTGGCATCGTCGCTGATTTCAACCGTTTCGATTTTTGGTTTTTCAATCTCGATCATTACTTAAAACCCTCCTTCAAAACGTCGAAACCTCGAATAGAATCATATGAGATTCCATCCGAAATTCCCCATTGTTTAGTCCCGTATGTGCTCAGGCAACGAGTCGGTGCATTCGTTTCATAAATAACTGTATCATAACCCATTATTGACAGGGACACAAAATCTATACAAACAAATTACACGCGGCGACGTTTTGGTGGACGGCATCCATTATGAGGAACAGGAGTTACGTCTCTGATAGCTGTAACTTCAAGTCCGGCAGCTTGTAAAGCACGGATTGCAGCTTCACGGCCAGAACCTGGTCCTTTAACAGTTACTTCAAGAGTTTTAAGTCCGTGTTCGATTGAACCTTTAGCAGCTGTTTCAGCAGCCATTTGCGCAGCAAAAGGAGTAGATTTACGAGAACCTCTGAATCCTAGAGCTCCGGCACTAGACCAAGAAAGAGCATTACCATGAGTATCAGTGATCGTAACGATCGTGTTGTTGAAAGTTGAACGAATATGAGCGATTCCTGACTCAATATTCTTTTTCACGCGACGTTTACGCGTGTTTTGTTTACGAGCAGCAGCCATTGTTTAGGTACCTCCCTTACTTATTTTTTCTTGTTAGCTACAGTACGACGCGGACCTTTACGAGTACGCGCATTGTTTTTAGAGTTTTGTCCGCGAACAGGCAAACCTCTGCGATGGCGGATTCCGCGGTAGCTTCCGATTTCGATCAGACGCTTGATGTTAAGAGAAACTTCACGGCGAAGGTCACCTTCTACTTTCAGTTTGTCAATAACATCACGGATTTTACCAAGTTCTTCTTCAGTAAGATCACGCACACGAGTATCTTCAGAAACACCAGCCTCTTTCAAGACTTGCTGAGCCGTTGTGCGGCCAATTCCGAAGACATATGTTAAAGAAATAACAACACGTTTGTCACGTGGGATATCTACACCAGCAATACGAGCCATTCTCTGGGCACCTCCTTATTAATTATCCTTGTTTTTGTTTATGCTTTGGATTTTCACAGATCACCATTACTTTTCCTTTTCTGCGAATAACTTTACATTTCTCGCAGATTGGTTTAACTGATGGTCTCACTTTCATGTGTTTCCAACCTCCTTCAGTTTCCGGAGTGCTTTATTTGTAACGGTACGTAATCCTGCCACGAGTTAAGTCATATGGAGATAATTCTACCGTAACTTTGTCTCCAGGTAAAATGCGAATGAAGTGCATGCGGATTTTACCAGATACGTGAGCCAAAACCGTATGGCCATTTTCGAGTTCAACTTTGAACATCGCGTTTGGCAGTGTTTCGACAATCGTACCTTCCACTTCAATTACATCGTCTTTCGCCATTCAAGTGTTCTCCCTTCTTCAAATCAGTAACTTGCTCTCTGACAAATTTCAAAAGAGAAAATCTCAGTTATCCGTTTGTCACACGCCCTGTTTCGTTTATACTGTTCTGAACTTCCGGAGATACGCAATCATAAAGGGTGAATGATTGATATTCTTTTTCTAAGGAGAATGAAATGTACGCTTTTCTCCGTCTGCTTTAGTACACGATGATGAATCTTCATTCCGATGACAGCAGCTAGCCGGTTTTTCTTCCGACCAATTGTAAACCTACAATCTGCCCAGGTGCGGAATGAAAAACATGTGTCATGGAATTCATTTCATCATCTAGACTTTTGTCAGTATATCAAAACCCGTTTCCGTAATCGCAATCGTATGTTCAAAATGAGCACACTTTTTCCCATCTACCGTTACAACCGTCCAGTTATCAGCCAATGTTTTCACATATCGGCTGCCAGCGTTAACCATCGGTTCTATAGCGAGAACCATACCAGGCTTCAGCCTAGGTCCTTTGTTTGGCGGACCGTAATGAGGAATTTGCGGATCCTCATGCAAGTCTTGACCAACACCATGTCCGACATACTCCCTAACAACTGAAAACTGCTCATTTTCGACATACGTTTGTATTGCGTGGGAAATATTCGACAAACGTTCACCTGGTTTTGCTTCCTTCAAGCCTTTATATAAAGACTCCTCTGTCACTTCCAGCAGTCGTTTATCATCATCACTGATGTTTCCTACCGGATATGTCCAAGCAGAGTCACCATGATAACCATTTAATTTAGCACCGATATCAATGCTGATAATGTCACCGTCACGCAAAACCCTTTTACCGGGAATTCCGTGAACGAGTTCTTCATTAACTGATACACAAATGCTCCCGCGAAACCCATTATACCCCTTAAAAGATGGGATTGCACCCTGCTTCTCAATAAAACGTTCGGCAATTTGATCCAATTCTTTTGTCGAGATTCCTGGTTTAATGTGCTTTTTCATCTCTTCATGAGTCAAAGCCACGATTCGCCCTGCTTCCCGCATGATGCCAAGCTCACGAGGGGTCTTACAGATAATCATTTGCTCAATCCTCCAAGAAGCTCTTTCACATCTTTGTACACGTCGTTAATGTCCTGCTGGCCATTGACGTTGACAAGATACCCTTTCTCAGAATAAAAATCGAGTAAAGGCTGAGTCTGCTTCATGTTGACCTCAAGCCGTTTTGAGACGGTTTCCTCATTATCATCTGCCCGTTGATAAAGGTCTCCTCCGTCTTTATCACAAACACCCGGCGTTTTCGGCGGATTGAAAACCAAATGATAGGTTGTGCCGCAAACACTGCAAATTCTGCGTCCAGTCAAACGTTCCATTAAAGAGTCTTTGTCTACTTTAATGTTAATGACATAATCAATCGGCTTGCCGTATTCCTCAAGAATGTTTTCAAGAGCTTCAGCCTGAGCGACTGTTCGCGGAAATCCGTCCAGAAGAAAACCTCTTTCACAATCATCTTTGCCGAGTCTTTCTTTGACAATGCCGATTGTGACTTCGTCCGGTACGAGCTCGCCTTTATCAATATAAGACTTTGCTTCGAGTCCGAGTGGTGTTTCTTCTTTCATAGCAGCACGGAACATATCTCCCGTTGAGATATGAGGTATCCCATAATCCTCAACAATTCGTTCTCCCTGTGTGCCTTTACCGGCTCCAGGAAGTCCCATTAAGACTAAGTTCATTCGGATTTCCCCCGTCCTCTCTTATTTAGAGGAATGGTTAAAACCAGTCCTCTAATTTTTCATAAATCCTCGGTAATTACGTTTCACTAACTGGCTCTCCAGCTGCTTCATTGTCTCCAAGGCTACCCCGACGACAATTAACAATGATGTTCCGCCAATCTGTGCACTTTGAGGCAATCCAGCGAATTGAATGAAAAAGATAGGAAGAATGGAAATCACGGCTAAGAATATAGAACCCACAAACGTAAGTCGATACAAAATGCTCGTAATTCTATCTTGAGTCATTTTCCCTGGACGAACCCCCGGGATATAGCCACCCTGTTTTTTTAGGTTATCAGCCATTTGTTCAGGGTTTACCTGCACAAAAGCATAGAAGTACGTAAAGGCGATAATTAATGCGACATAAACCGCCATGCCCACCGGATGTGTATTGTCAAAGTTGGCTTGAATCCACTTTGTCACATTGTTTTCTCCGAAAAATGACGCGATAGTACGCGGCGTAATAAGAAACGCAACCGCAAAGATTACCGGAATAACCCCTGCCGGATTCACTTTAAGCGGAAGGTGAGTTGACTGGCCTCCGCCAACAGGTGAACGACCTTGCCCTTTTGCATATTGAATCGCGATTTTGCGTACGGCCTGCTGAATGAAAATAACACCAACAATAACGGCCAAAATCGCAATCGCCAGTAAGGCGATTTTCACAATATGAATAAACAGCTGATCGCTGCTGCCGACAAATTGAGTCTCATAAATCTGCCCAACAGTTTTCGGAATACTAGCCACAATCCCCGCGAAGATGATGATCGAAATTCCGTTACCTACTCCATTGGAAGTAATTTGTTCTCCCAGCCACATTAAAAAAGCAGTTCCTCCAGTGAGTACTAAAGCAATAATCAGATATGTCGATATGCCGGATTTTTCAATCAGCATACCGTTTGCCAGGTTGTTAAACCCGTAAGACATACCTAATGCCTGGATAAAACCAAGCACAATCGTAAAATATCTCGTGAACTGAGCTAATTTACGGCGGCCGACTTCACCTTGCTTAGACCACTCGGTAAACTTCGGCACAACATCCATCTGAAGCAGCTGAATGATGATCGAAGCAGTGATGTAAGGCGTAATTCCCATCGCAAAAATGGAAAACTGATAAAGCGCACCGCCGCCAAATGTGTTAAGGAGATCAAAAACCCCCATCGAACTTTGTGTCTGCAACGCCTGAGCATTTACATATGGCACAGGGATAAACGCACCTATGCGAAAGACGATAAGCATGAGTAATGTAAAAATGATTTTATTCCGAATATCACTCACACGCATAAAGTTGGAGATTGTCTTAAACAAGTTAGATCACCTCAGCTGTACCGCCAGCAGCTTCAACAGCTTCTTTCGCAGAAGCAGAGAATTTATTGGCTTTTACAGTTAATTTTTTCTCTAATTTACCGTTGCCAAGAATCTTTACTCCTGCATTAAGTTTGCTAATAACACCAGTCTCAAGAAGAAGTTCAGGAGTGACTTCCGTTCCTTCCGCAAAACCGTTCAATTTGTCTACGTTCACAATAGCGTATTCCTTACGGTTGATGTTTGTAAAACCGCGCTTAGGAAGACGTTGGAATAAAGGCATTTGTCCCCCCTCGAATCCAGGGCGTACACCGCCGCCAGAACGAGCGTTTTGACCTTTGTGACCTTTACCAGCTGTTTTACCGTTACCAGAACCAATACCACGACCTACGCGATTGCGTACTTTACGTGAACCTTCTGAAGGCTTTAATTCATGAAGTTTCATTAGGACACCTCCTTAGCCTATAATTTATTTTTATTGTTCTTTAACAGAAACTAGATGAGATACTTTATTAATCATACCGCGGATCGCAGCGTTATCTTCATGAACGACAGTTTGGTTTGTTTTCTTTAAACCAAGTGTTCTTACAGTAACGCGCTGATCTTCCGGGCGACCGATTACACTGCGTTTGAGGGTAATTTCTAATTTAGCCATTAATGTTCCCTCCTTATCCTAACAGTTCTTCTACAGATTTTCCACGAAGCTTCGCAACGTCTTCGGCACGTTTAAGCTCACTTAAACCTTGAAGTGTTGCACGGATCATGTTGATCGGTGTGTTAGAACCTAAAGACTTAGAAAGGATATCAGCAACGCCAGCAAGCTCAAGTACCGCACGTACAGGGCCTCCAGCGATAACTCCAGTACCTTCAGAAGCAGGTTTCAACAAGATATTGCCTGCACCGAAACGTCCGATGATTTCGTGTGGAATCGTAGTTCCAACCATTGGTACTTCAATCAAATTCTTTTTCGCATCTTCAACAGCTTTGCGGATTGCTTCAGGTACTTCTTGTGCTTTACCAGTACCGAAACCTACGTGACCGTTTTTGTCACCGACAACGACTAGAGCTGCGAAACGGAAACGACGACCACCTTTAACAACTTTCGCTACGCGGTTAACCGTAACTAAGCGTTCTTCTAACTCTAATTTGCTTGGGTCAATACGACGCATAATCATGTGTCCCTCCTTTTTTTATTAAAATTTCAGTCCGGCTTCACGAGCTGCATCGGCCAGAGCTTTTACACGTCCATGGTATAAGTATCCGCCGCGGTCAAATACTACGTCAGAAACACCTTTCTCAGAAGCGCGTTTCGCAACGAGTTCACCGACTTTAGCAGCAGCAGCGCTGTCACCAGTGCTTTCCACGTTCAAATCTTTATCGAGAGTAGAGGCACTAGCAAGTGTAACGCCATTTACATCATCGATGATTTGAGCATAAATGTGTTTGTTTGAACGGAACACATTCAGACGAGGTCTTTCAGCTGTGCCTGAAAGTTTAGCACGAACACGGGCATGTCTTTTTTGACGAGCAGCATTTTTGCTAGTTTTCGTAATCATCCTTAGGTCACTCCTTTCTTCACTTTAAGCGGTCTTACTTAGCAGATTTACCTTCTTTACGGCGAACAACTTCACCTTCGTAGCGGATTCCTTTACCTTTGTAAGGCTCTGGAGAACGTACAGCGCGGATGTTAGCAGCGATAGCTCCTACACGCTCTTTGTCTGTACCTTTTACAACTACTTTAGTTTGAGAAGGAACTTCGATTTCGATGCCCTCTTCAGGAACGATCTCAACAGGGTGAGAGTATCCAACGTTTAAAACAAGTTTGTTTCCGGATTTAGCCGCACGATAACCGACACCGACTAATTCCAAACCTCTTTCAAATCCTTTAGATACGCCTTCAACCATGTTTCCAAGCAGACTGCGAGTCGTACCATGCAGCGCACGGTGCTCTTTGTGATCAGAAGGACGAGTAACTGTAAGCACGTTGTCCTCAATTTTGATTTCCATATCAGGATGGAAAGTACGAGTTAATTCTCCTTTTGGTCCTTTTACAGCTACAGTGTTGCCTTCGTTCAGCGTTACTGTAACTCCAGAAGGGATCTCAAGCAGTTTTTTACCTACACGAGACATACTAAAACACCTCCATTCTTGTTAAACTTCTTACCAAACGTATGCTAGAACTTCTCCACCAGCTTGTTTTGCACGGGCTTCTTTGTCCGTTAAAACACCTTGTGATGTAGAAATAATCGCGATTCCAAGACCGTTAAGTACGCGAGGTACTTCATTTGATTTAGCGTATACACGCAAACCTGGTTTGCTGATTCTTTTAAGACCAGTGATAACGCGCTCGTTGTTTTGTCCGTATTTCAAGAAAACGCGGATGATACCTTGTTTGCTGTCTTCTACGAACTCAACGTCACGAATGAAACCTTCACGCTTTAAAATGTCAGCAATTTCTCTTTTCAATTTAGAAGCAGGAATTTCAAGCTTCTCATGACGTACCATGTTTGCATTGCGAATACGAGTCAGCATATCTGCAATTGGATCTGTCATAACCATTATATAATTACCTCCTTCCCATTCTTGGGGATTACCAGCTGGCTTTTTTCACGCCAGGAATTTGTCCTTTATATGCAAGCTCACGGAAACAAATACGGCAAAGTTTAAATTTACGAATGACTGAGTGCGGACGTCCGCAGCGTTCACAGCGAGTGTACTCTTGCACTTTAAACTTTGGTGTACGTTGTTGTTTCGCAATCATTGACTTTTTAGCCACGATTTCGCCTCCCTTTCATTGATTATTTCTGGAACGGCATACCTACTTGAGTTAATAGCTCACGAGCCTCTTCGTCAGAGTTAGCAGTCGTTACGATAACGATGTCCATTCCGCGAACCTTTGTTACTTTATCGTAGTCAATTTCAGGGAAGATTAACTGTTCTTTAATACCAAGAGTGTAGTTTCCGCGACCGTCGAAAGATTTCTTAGAAATCCCGCGGAAGTCACGTACACGCGGTAAAGATACAGAAATAAGTTTATCAAGGAAATCATACATGCGCTCTCCGCGAAGAGTTACTTTCGCACCGATAGGCATTCCCTCACGAAGACGGAATCCAGCAATTGATTTCTTCGCACGAGTAACGACAGGTTTTTGACCTGCGATAAACGTTAATTCTTCAACAGCACTGTCGATTGCTTTCGCGTTTTGAACAGCATCACCGACACCCATGTTGATTACGATTTTTTCGATTTTTGGCACCTGCATAACAGAGTCGTAGTTGAACTTCGTCATCAAAGCAGGTGAAATTTCTTTATTGTACTTTTCTTTAAGGCGGTTCATGAGATAGACCTCCCTTCCTTTAAATACTATTTATCTAAGACTTGCCCAGATTTTTTTGCAACACGAACTTTTTTGCCATCTTCCACTTTGTATCCTACGCGAGTCACTTCACCTGTTTTAGGATCGAGCGGCATAACGTTTGATACATGAATTGGCGCCTCTTGATTAGAAATACCGCCTTGAGGGTTTGCTTGAGTTGGTTTAGAGTGCTTCTTCACCATGTTTACGCCCTCAACTAGAACGCGGTCCTTTTTAGGGAAAGCAGCAAGGATCGTACCTTGTTTGCCTTTATCTTTACCAGAGATAACCATTACTTTATCGCCTTTTTTCACATGCATCCTGATCGCACCTCCTTGAGTAAGGCATTTATTTCATTAGATAACTTCTGGAGCCAGAGAAACAATTTTCATGAAGTTGTTTTCACGTAATTCACGGGCAACCGGTCCGAAGATACGAGTTCCACGCGGGCTCTTGTCGTCACGGATGATAACACATGCATTCTCATCGAAGCTGATGTATGATCCGTCAGTTCTGCGTGCTCCGCTTTTTGTACGAACGATAACAGCTCTTACGACTTCACCTTTTTTGACAACGCCTCCTGGTGTTGCTTGTTTAACCGTGCAAACAATTACATCACCAATGTTAGCCGTTTTACGTCCAGAACCGCCAAGAACTTTAATAGTAAGTACCTCACGCGCACCGGAGTTGTCAGCAACTTTTAAACGAGTCTCTTGTTGAATCATTATTTGTTACCTCCCTTCGGAAAAAGAATTCCGAACTTTATTAGATAATAACAGCTTCTTCGACAACTTCTACTAGACGAAAACGCTTAGTTGCAGATAATGGACGAGTTTCCATGATCTTTACGATGTCTCCGATTTTAGCTTGGTTATTTTCATCATGTGCTTTGAATTTCTTTGAGTATTTTACGCGTTTACCGTAAATAGGATCCTTTTTGTATGTTTCAACAACAACAGTGATGGTTTTATCCATTTTGTCAGAAACAACACGGCCTTGGTAAACTTTGCGTTGGTTACGTTCGCTCATGCTCACGACCTCCCCTCAGTGATTATTTGTTGGCAGCAATTTCTCTTTCACGAATCACAGTTTTCATGCGCGCGATAGCTTTGCGCACTTCACGAATGCGAGCAGTATTTTCAAGTTGTCCTGTCGCTAATTGAAAGCGAAGATTGAAAAGTTCTTCTTTAAGAGACTTTACTTTTTGTTCAATTTCAGCAGTGGTAAGGTCACGAATTTCATTAGCTTTCATTTGATTCACCACCAATTTCTTCACGTTTTACGAACTTCGTTTTAATTGGCAATTTGTGAGATGCAAGACGAAGAGCTTCACGAGCTACCTCTTCAGACACACCAGAAATTTCAAATAAAACTTTGCCCGGTTTTACAACAGCTACCCAGCCTTCAGGAGCCCCTTTACCGGAACCCATCCGTACCTCAAGCGGTTTAGCAGTGTAAGGTTTTGAAGGGAAAATTTTAATCCAAACTTTACCGCCACGTTTCATGTAACGAGTCATCGCAATACGTGCAGCTTCGATTTGGCGGTTCGTGATCCAAGAAGCTTCAAGAGCCTGGATACCGTACTCACCAAAATGTACTTCAGTACCGCCTTTAGCGCGACCGCGCATTTTTCCGCGATGCTCTCTGCGATATTTAACGCGTTTTGGTAATAACATATTATTTTCCTCCTTCCTCAGTTTTCTTCTTAGTAGGAAGAACCTCTCCACGATAGATCCAGACTTTTACACCAAGCTTACCGTAAGTTGTGTCAGCTTCAGATGTTGCATAGTCGATGTCAGCACGTAAAGTGTGCAATGGAACAGTTCCTTCACTGTAGTATTCAGAACGAGCAATGTCAGCTCCGCCAAGACGGCCGGAAACCATTGTTTTCACACCTTGTGCTCCAGCACGCATAGTGCGTTGGATTTGTTGTTTCTGCGCACGGCGGAAAGAAATACGGTTTTCTAGTTGACGAGCGATGTTGTCAGCTACAAGCTGAGCATCAAGATCTGCTCTTTTGATTTCAAGAATGTTAATGTGTACACGCTTGCCAGTAAGGCTGTTAAGGGCTTTACGAAGTGCTTCAACTTCAGATCCGCCTTTACCGATTACCATACCAGGCTTAGCAGTGTGGATCGTAATGTTAACGCGGTTTGCTGCGCGCTCGATTTCTACTTTAGAAACAGAAGCGTCAGAAAGGCGTTTGCTAATGAATTCACGAATTTTTAAATCTTCGTGCAGGAAGTCAGCGTAATCTTTACCAGCGTACCACTTAGATTCCCAATCACGAATGACTCCGATACGAAGACCGACTGGATTTACCTTTTGACCCACTACTTATCCCTCCTTCTTTTCTGATACAACGATTGTAATGTGGCTCGTACGTTTGTTGATTTGGCTCGCACGTCCCATAGCACGCGGGCGGAATCTTTTTAACGTTGGGCCTTCGTCAACAAATGCCTGAGAAATAACCAGATTGTTAGCGTCCATCTCGTAGTTGTGCTCAGCATTTGCGATAGCAGATTTTAAAACTTTTTCGATGATCGGAGAAGCAGCTCTCGGAGTTAAGTTCAGGATAGATACTGCTTCGCCTACTTGCTTACCTCGAATCAGGTCCATTACTAGACGTGCTTTACGAGGAGCAATACGGACTGTTCTTGCAACAGCTTTAGCTTGCATTTAAAAGCCTCCTCTCTTAGCGTCTTGTTTTTTTATCGTCACTGGCGTGGCCTTTGTAAGTACGAGTCGGTGCGAATTCGCCCAACTTGTGGCCTACCATGTCTTCAGAAATGAATACAGGCACGTGTTTACGTCCGTCATATACTGCGATAGTGTGACCGATAAATTGTGGGAAAATAGTTGAACGGCGAGACCAAGTTTTTACAACTTGTTTCTTGTCCGTTTCATTTAATTTCTCGATTTTTGTCATCAAGTGTCCATCGACAAATGGTCCTTTTTTCAAGCTGCGAGCCATTTTGGAACCTCCCTTCGTGATTGCACTACGGTCCGAAATGAACCGTAGACAACCCCGTTATTTATTTTTACGACGACGTACGATAAATTTATCAGATTTGTTCTTTTTCTTACGTGTCTTGAATCCAAGAGTCGGTTTGCCCCAAGGAGACATTGGTGATTTACGTCCGATTGGCGCGCGACCTTCACCACCACCGTGCGGGTGATCGTTAGGGTTCATTACAGAACCGCGGACTGTAGGGCGGATGCCTTTCCAGCGAGAGCGTCCTGCTTTACCAACGTTGATCAGTTCGTGCTGCTCGTTACCTACTTGACCGATAGAAGCGCGGCAAGCAGAAAGGATCATGCGAACTTCACCAGAGTTAAGACGTACAAGAACGTATTTGCCTTCTTTACCAAGAACCTGAGCAGATGTACCAGCTGAACGTACAAGCTGTCCGCCTTTACCAGGTTTTAATTCAATGTTATGCACAACTGTACCAACTGGGATGTTGATAAGCGGAAGTGCGTTACCTACTTTGATGTCAGCTTCAGGGCCGGACATGATTTCAGTACCTACTTGAATTCCTTTTGGTGCAAGAATGTAACGTTTTTCTCCGTCTACATAGTTGATTAGTGCAATGTTAGCTGAACGGTTTGGATCGTACTCAACTGTAGCAACGCGTCCAGGTATACCATCTTTATCGCGTTTGAAGTCGATAACACGGTATTGGCGTTTGTGTCCGCCACCTTGGTGACGTACAGTCAATTTACCTTGGTTGTTACGTCCGCCTTTTTTGTGAAGGGGCGCAAGCAAGGATTTTTCCGGCTGGTCAGTCGTGATTTCAGCAAAATCTGAAGTTGTCATGCCACGACGTCCGTTAGAGGTCGGTTTATACTTTTTAATCGCCATTTTGAATTTCCCTCCTTCTTTTTACAGATAATTAAGCTTCAAAAATTTCGATTTCTTTGCTGTCTGCAGTAAGTTTTACGATCGCTTTTCTGCGACGGCTAGTCATACCAGTGTAGCGGCCGACACGTTTTGATTTCCCTTTGTAGTTCATGATGTTGACTTTGTCAACTTTCACTCCAAAGATACTTTCAACTGCATCTTTCACTTCTGTTTTATTAGCTCTTACATCAACTTCAAAAGTATATTTTTTTTCAGTCATTAAATCAGCAGAACGTTCAGTAATGACGGGGCGCTTAAGAACATCACGAGGATCTTTCATTATGCAAGCACCTCCTCTACTTTTTCAACCGCAGCTTTTGTAATCAGAAGCTTCTCGTGGTTGACAACGTCTAACACGTTGATTCCGTTAGCTTGAACAACTGTAACTCCAGGGATGTTGCGTGCAGAAAGAGATACTGCTTCGTTTGCATCCGCAGTTACGATTAAAGCTTTTTTCTCAACAGATAATCCTTTAAGGATAGCTGCCATTTCTTTTGTTTTAACCGTATCAAGAGTAAGATCTTCAAGAACAATAATGTTGTTGTCGTTCACTTTAGAAGACAATACTGATTTGATTGCCAAGCGGCGAACTTTTTTAGGTAATTTGTAAGAATAGCTGCGTGGTGTTGGGCCGAATACGACACCACCTCCGCGCCATTGCGGTGAACGGATTGAACCTTGACGGGCACGACCTGTACCTTTTTGACGCCATGGTTTGCGACCTCCGCCGCGTACTTCAGAACGATTTTTTACTTTGTGAGATCCTTGACGTAAGGAAGCTCTTTGCATAAGAATAGCGTCGAATACTACGCTCTCATTTGGCTCAATTCCAAATACAGACGCGTTTAATTCGATATCACCAGCAGTAGAACCGTTTTGGTTGTATAATGCTACTTTTGGCATGATCAATTTCCTCCTTTCCTAAGAGACTTATTTAGATTTAACAGCACTTTTAACAGTGATTAAAGTTTTTCTCGCACCAGGTACGTTACCTTTAATCAAAAGAAGATTGCGCTCAGCATCTACTTTTACGATTTCAAGGTTTTGGACAGTGATTTGATCTCCGCCCATGCGTCCAGGTAATAGTTTACCTTTGAATACACGGTTAGGATCTACAGGTCCCATTGAACCAGGACGACGGTGGTAGCGTGAACCGTGAGACATAGGTCCGCGAGATTGTCCGTGGCGCTTGATTGCACCTTGGAAACCTTTACCTTTAGATACTCCTGTTACATCTACGATTTCTCCTGCAGAGAAAATTTCAACCTTGACTTCCTGACCAATTTCATACGCATCCATATCCACGCCGCGTAATTCTTTAACGAAGCGCTTAGGAGCAGTTTCCGCTTTTGCAACGTGTCCTTTTTCCGGTTTGTTTGAAAGCTTTTCACGCTTATCGTCAAAACCAAGCTGGATCGCTTCATAGCCATCATTTTCAGCTGTTTTCTTTTGAAGAACAACGTTTGGAGCTGCTTCAATAACAGTTACCGGGATAAGATCACCGTTCTCTGCGAATACTTGCGTCATACCAATTTTTCTTCCTAAGATTCCTTTGGTCATTCGTCACACCTCCTATTAAGATCATTCTATATTTTAGAATTAAAGTTTGATTTCGATATCGACACCAGATGGTAAGTCTAATCGCATGAGAGCATCAACAGTTTGTGGTGTTGGGTTCACAATGTCGATTAAACGTTTATGTGTACGCATTTCAAATTGCTCACGAGAATCTTTGTATTTGTGCACCGCACGAAGGATTGTGTAAACTGATTTTTCAGTTGGCAACGGAATCGGACCAGATACGCTGGCACCAGAACGTTTTGCCGTTTCAACAATCTTCTCTGCAGATTGATCAAGGATTCTATGATCATATGCTTTTAAACGAATACGAATTTTTTGTTTTGCCATTATTTTCCCTCCTTTTCGCCTACATCACGTTAGACAGTTCTCCGTGAGAAAAACCTGATCACCTTGCCATGGCAAAGCGGCCGGGTGTGTCAGCAACCTCTCACTTCATCGCAGTCAAAGACCAACATACACTATTATACAGAAAATAGACGTATGTTGCAAGGTTTATTTAAAGAACCTTGTGGTTTTCACACTTTGATTATTATACAGGTGATACCATGATTAATCAAGGATATGCCTGTTTTCTTTCAGAGATGGAACGATGCGAACCGGCTGACAACTTCGGCAAAGCGATCCGGTTCCTCCAAGTGAGGCGAATGGGCTGAGTTCTCAAACCAATGCCATTCTTTATACGGCGCATCAACCTTCTGATAATATTCATAAGACGTCGTCCCCGGGACCGTCAAATCGTATCTCCCTGACATAAAACAGCACGGTATTATAATAGAAGAAACTGATTCTCCGGCATCAAAGAAAATGAGATCCTCCCACAGGTGTTTCAGGCTGAACATTTGACCCCGCGCGGCTAAGAAGCTCCCTCTCACACCGTACGGTTCACCAAACAGCATTCGCCCCCCTGCTTTAAGAGCGCCGATCGGATGATGGGTAAAGCCCCCTCCCCTCATCTCGATACAAAGCAGAAACAACGTTCGCTGCAGCTGTTTCTCCCATGGAGGCGCTCCGATAAAGCTCAGCGTCTTTTCCAGCAGGAAATGTTTGCGTTGCCTGCTCCATTCCATCATCAGCCGGTAAGCTTCCGTTTCTTCCTTTTGAATATTAACCACCTGACTGATACCGATATACCCATAATACAAATCAGGCCTTTCTTGAAGAACATGAAGCGCCAGAACTGACCCCCACGAATAGCCGGCGATATATATTTTTTGCCTGCTGAATTGCTTGCATAAGCGTTCGGTCAAATGAATGGCGTCAGCTGTAAGCTGATCCAAAGTCATAGATGAACCCGGAATTTCCTTTGAATAAGAGAGACCCGCCCCTCTCTGATCCCAATTCACAACGGTGAAATGCTTTTCCAGCTTATTCTGGTATTTTCTCGCATAGCCGATTTGAGGCGTGCCGGGACCGCCGTGCAAAAATAAAAGCAGCGGATTACTCCTGTCATCACCATTAATCATAATGGTTTGTTCACTGCCATTAATCAGCAATTGCTGAAGCATTGAAATACGATTGGTTTTCTTGAAGTTATCGATCATCGCTCTGCTCCTAAAATTTGTATACGTTCTATTATACATGGAATCAGCGGGGAAACAAAAAAACGAGGCCCCATATGGGACCCCGCATTAATGAACGAGTCGATTACTCAGTGATTGTAGAAACAACGCCTGAACCAACTGTACGTCCGCCTTCACGAATAGAGAAACGAGTTCCTTCTTCGATAGCGATTGTAGAGATAAGTTCAACGATCATTTCAGTGTTATCTCCAGGCATAACCATTTCTACGCCTTCTGGAAGATTGATGATACCAGTTACGTCAGTTGTACGGAAGTAGAACTGAGGACGGTAGTTAGAGAAGAATGGAGTATGACGTCCACCCTCTTCTTTAGAAAGAACGTAAACTTCAGCTTTGAATTTGCTGTGTGGAGTGATTGTACCTGGTTTAGCAAGTACTTGTCCACGTTGGATGTCTTCACGAGCTACACCGCGAAGAAGTGCACCGATGTTGTCTCCAGCTTCAGCGTAGTCAAGAAGCTTACGGAACATTTCAACACCTGTAACAGTTGTTTTGCTGTTTTCTTCTTGAAGACCGATGATTTCAACTTCGTCACCGACTTTAACTTGTCCGCGTTCTACACGGCCAGTAGCAACTGTACCACGACCAGTGATTGAGAATACGTCCTCAACTGGCATCATGAATGGTTTGTCAGTGTCACGTTCTGGAGTTGGGATGTACTCATCAACTGCAGCCATAAGTTCAAGAATTTTTTCTTCGTACTCAGCATCGCCTTCAAGAGCTTTAAGAGCAGAACCTTTAACAACTGGTACATCATCACCAGGGAAGTCGTATTCGCTAAGAAGATCGCGAACTTCCATTTCAACAAGCTCAAGAAGCTCTTCGTCGTCTACCATGTCGCATTTGTTAAGGAATACTACGATGTATGGTACACCAACGTTTTTAGAAAGAAGGATGTGCTCACGAGTTTGTGGCATTGGGCCATCAGCAGCAGATACTACAAGGATAGCTCCGTCCATTTGCGCAGCACCAGTGATCATGTTTTTAACATAGTCAGCGTGTCCTGGGCAGTCAACGTGTGCATAGTGACGAGTGTCAGTTTCGTACTCAACGTGTGCAGTAGAGATTGTGATACCGCGCTCACGTTCTTCTGGAGCACCATCAATTTGATCGTACGCCATAGCTGTACCTTTACCAGATTTCTTATGAAGTACTGTTGAGATAGCAGCAGTTAATGTTGTTTTACCATGGTCAACGTGTCCAATTGTACCGATATTGGCATGTGATTTGGAACGGTCGAATTTTTCTTTAGCCATTCTAAAATCCTCCTTAAGAGCTTTTAATTAGTAATGTATAGAGTGATAGAAAGTGAAAGCAAGCTTTCACTCCCTCATCTTACAATAGTAGTTATACTTGAGTTAAGTGGCAAAATCAATTATTCGCCTTTATTTTTTTTGATAATTTCTTCAGCGATGCTCTTCGGCACTTCTTCGTAGTGATCCATGAACATTGTGAACGTACCGCGTCCTTGCGTGTTAGAACGAAGGGCAGTAGCGTAACCGAACATTTCAGCAAGAGGTACCATCGCACGCACAACTTGAGCGTTACCGCGAGCTTCCATACCTTCTACGCGTCCGCGACGAGAAGTAACATCACCCATGATGTCTCCCATGTATTCTTCAGGAATAACAACTTCAACTTTCATGATTGGTTCAAGAAGAACTGGGTTACATTTGCTGACTGCATTTTTCAATGCCATAGAAGCAGCGACTTTAAACGCCATTTCATTTGAGTCAACATCATGGTAAGATCCATCAAAAAGTTTCGCCTTGATGTCGATTAGCGGGAATCCGGCTAGGACACCATTTTCAAGAGAGTCTTCAAGACCTGCTTGTACGGCTGGGATGTATTCACGAGGAACAACACCACCGACGATTGCGTTTTCGAATTCAAAGCCAGCGCCTTCTTCGTTCGGTTCAAATTCGATCCAAACGTGACCGAACTGACCGCGTCCGCCTGATTGACGTACGAATTTACCTTCAACTTTTGCACCGGTACGGAATGTCTCACGGTACGCAACTTGAGGAGCACCAACGTTAGCTTCAACTTTGAACTCACGCTTCATACGATCAACAATGATATCAAGGTGAAGCTCACCCATACCAGAGATGATTGTTTGACCCGTTTCAGGGTTTGTTTGTGTACGGAATGTAGGATCTTCTTCAGCAAGTTTCGCTAAAGCGATACCCATTTTATCTTGGTCAGCTTTTGATTTAGGCTCAATCGCTACGTCGATAACAGGCTCTGGGAATTCCATTGATTCAAGGATTACAAGATCCTTCTCATCACATAGAGTATCTCCAGTAGAAGTATCTTTTAGACCTACAGCAGCTGCGATGTCTCCAGCGTAAACAGTAGAGATCTCTTCACGGCTGTTAGCGTGCATTTGAAGGATACGTCCTACGCGCTCACGCTTGCCTTTTGTAGAGTTCTTTACATATGAACCGGAATCAAGTGTACCGGAATATACGCGGAAGAATGTCAGCTTACCGACATAAGGGTCAGTCATAACTTTAAATGCAAGTGCAGAGAACGGCTCTTCATCAGAAGAATGACGAACGATCTCTTCATCTGTATCAGGACGTACACCTTTGATTGCAGCAACATCAGTTGGCGCAGGAAGGTAGTCAAGAACAGCATCAAGTACAAGCTGAACACCTTTGTTTTTGAAAGCAGAACCAACAAGTACAGGGTAGAATTCAACATTCAGTGTACCTTTACGGATAGCAGCTTTCAGTTCAGGGATAGTGATTTCTTCACCTTCAAGGTACTTTTCCATAAGCTCTTCATCAAGCTCAGCTACAGCTTCAATCAGGCTGCTGCGAAGCTCTTCAGCTTGCTCTTTGTACTCTTCAGGGATTTCTTTCGCATCTGAACGAGTTCCAAGGTCATCTTCGTAGAAATACGCAACGTTTTCTACTAAGTCGATGATACCTTCGAAGTTGTCTTCAGCGCCGATCGGCAATTGAATTGCGTGAGCGTTAGCTTGAAGACGGTCTCTTAAAGTGCCTACAGAGTAAAGGAAGTCTGCGCCGATTTTGTCCATTTTGTTGACAAATACAACACGCGGTACTCCGTAAGTTGTTGCTTGGCGCCATACTGTTTCTGTCTGAGGCTCAACACCTGATTGAGCATCAAGTACGGCAACCGCACCATCAAGTACACGGAGTGAACGTTCAACTTCAACTGTGAAGTCTACGTGTCCCGGTGTATCGATGATGTTTACACGGTAACCTTTCCACTGTGCAGTCGTTGCTGCAGAAGTGATTGTGATACCGCGTTCTTGTTCCTGCTCCATCCAGTCCATTTGCGAAGCACCTTCGTGAGTTTCGCCAATTTTGTGGATACGGCCTGTGTAGAACAAGATCCGTTCTGTAGTAGTCGTTTTACCGGCATCGATGTGAGCCATGATCCCGATATTACGAGTTTTTTCTAAGGAGAACTCTCTTGCCATTGGGTAATTTCTCCTTCCTTATTAGGGAATTATTATTTTGATTATATGAATCCTACCAGCGGTAGTGAGCAAATGCTTTGTTCGCTTCTGCCATCTTGTGAGTGTCTTCACGTTTCTTAACGGCAGCACCAGTGTTGTTAGCTGCATCAAGAATTTCGTTAGCCAGGCGCTCTTCCATTGTTTTTTCTCCGCGAAGACGCGCATAGTTAACCAACCAGCGAAGACCAAGAGTTGTACGGCGTTCAGGACGAACTTCTACAGGCACTTGGTAGTTAGCTCCACCTACACGGCGTGCTTTTACTTCAAGTACAGGCATGATGTTTTTCAATGCTTGTTCGAAAACCTCCATTGCATCATTGCCAGTGCGTTCTTTAATGATATCGAATGACTTGTATAGGATTGTTTGAGATTTACCTTTTTTACCGTCGATCATCATTTTGTTGATCAGGCGGGATACCAGCTTAGAGTTGTAAAGCGGATCAGGTAAAACATCTCTTTTTGCTACAGGACCTTTACGTGGCATCTGAATATCCTCCCTTCATAGTTTTAATGATTTATTTGATTACTTTGCTTTAGGACGTTTCGTACCGTATTTAGAACGGCCTTGCGCACGGTTTTCAACTCCGGCAGTATCAAGCGCGCCACGAACGATGTGGTAGCGTACCCCCGGTAAGTCTTTTACACGTCCGCCGCGGATCAGTACAACGCTGTGCTCTTGCAGGTTGTGACCGATACCAGGAATGTAGGCAGTAACCTCGATTCCGTTAGTCAAACGAACACGAGCATATTTACGAAGTGCTGAGTTCGGTTTTTTCGGTGTCATTGTACCCACACGAGTACATACCCCGCGTTTTTGTGGAGAAGATACGTTAGTGTGCTCTTTTTTAAAGCTGTTGTATCCTTTGTTTAGTGCAGGTGACTTAGAGTTTTCAACTTTGCTCACGCGTCCCTTGCGAATTAGCTGATTAATTGTAGGCATGTTGTGTTCCTCCCTTCATTACGTTTTATAACCCACATACCCAGGTGGTTCATCATTAGGCAAAAAACAATGTCTTTACACAAGATTGATATCTTATATAAAAACAAAAAGTACGCTATAACATAATGGCAACAGCTGCTGCTCCCACTTCAATTCCGCAGGCTTTGCCGAGCTTTTTCATGGAATCCACCATACAGACAGCGGTATTTTGGTTCTTTGCAAGCTGGATAACGCCAGCCGTAAGAACTGAATCCGCGTCTTTTGCCACGACGACTTCCTTCACTGAACCTCGTTTTAGAGCTTTCACTGTTTGCTTCGTACCAATAATAATTGATTTGGCCTGTGATACTTTATCATAAGACATAAACATATCCTCCAAAGTAACAGGTTTTATTTCGAGCACCTTGGTTATATTATCACTCTGCGGGACGGATGTCAACAACGTATGACATTTTTTAGTGCAGTCCCCCGCCAGAATAATTGTAATACTGAGGAAAAGCTGTCGAAACAGCCTTTCCTGCAGCAGTTTCTGTTATTCAGCCGGAACCATATCTTCCGAAGGCTGAACGTTTGAAACAGGTTTTACTTTTCTGTAATTCATCATACCGGTACCGGCCGGAACCAGTTTACCGATGATAACATTCTCTTTCAGGCCGAGAAGTTCATCGCGCTTGCCTTTAATCGCAGCATCTGTAAGAACGCGTGTTGTTTCTTGGAATGATGCGGCAGACAAGAATGAATCCGTCTCGAGTGAAGCTTTCGTGATACCGAGAAGGACAGGACGTCCTGTAGCAGGTCGATTGCCTTCAAGCAGCACTTTTTTGTTCGCTTCTGTGAATTGGTGAATATCAAGCAATGTGCCAGGGAGAACATCAGTATCTCCGGCATCGATCACACGGACTTTGCGAAGCATCTGGCGAACCATTACTTCTACGTGTTTATCGCCGATTTCAACCCCCTGCATACGGTAAACCTTCTGAACCTCATGCAGAAGATATTCCTGAACCGTTGTCAGGTCAGTGACTTTAAGAAGTTCTTTCGGATCGATTGAACCTTCTGTCAGCACTTGACCGCGGGTAATCTGATCACCCTCAGCCACTTTCAGGCGTGAGTTGTAAGGAGCCGTGTATGAACGTGTCTCAACAGCGCCCTGAACAACAATCTCCTGCTGTTTGTCGCGTACTTCATTGATTTCGGCAATTGTACCGTCAATTTCAGAAATCGTCGCTTGACCTTTCGGATTACGCGCTTCGAAAAGCTCCTGGATACGCGGAAGACCTTGTGTGATATCGTCTCCGGCAACCCCGCCTGTGTGGAACGTACGCATCGTTAACTGTGTTCCAGGCTCACCGATAGATTGAGCGGCGATAATACCTACTGCTTCGCCGACTTCAACATCAGTTCCGGTTGCAAGGTTACGTCCGTAGCATCGTTTACATACACCATGAGGAGTGTTACATGTGAACGCAGAACGGATCCACACTTCTTCGATTCCGGCTTCAACGATTTCCAGCGCTTTATCTTCATCGATCAATTCATTTTCGTTAATGAGCACAGCACCCGTTTCAGGATGTTTGATCTGTTTTCTGGCGAAACGTCCGATCAGACGCTCTTCCAGACGCTCGATGATTTCCGTGCCTTCTTTGAGCGGTTTTGCAAGAATACCGCGGTCTGTTCCGCAATCTGTTTCACGAATGATAACATCCTGCGCAACATCAACAAGACGGCGTGTAAGGTAACCTGAGTCAGCTGTTTTCAGGGCGGTATCGGCAAGACCTTTACGCGCACCGTGAGTGGAGATAAAGTACTCCAATACTGTCAGACCTTCACGGAAACTTGATTTAATCGGCAATTCAATGATTCGTCCAGCCGGGTTGGCCATCAGACCGCGCATACCCGCAAGCTGTGTAAAGTTAGATGCGTTACCACGGGCTCCTGAGTCACTCATCATGTAGATCGGGTTGACTTCGTCTAATGATTTCATCAGTTTGCCTTGGATAACATCTTTCGCTGAACTCCAAATTGAAATGACTCTTTCATAACGTTCTTCTTCGGTGATTAAACCGCGTCTGAACTGTTTCAGGACATTATCAACTTTGCTTTGTGCTTCTTCAAGGATTTCCTGTTTGTCATCGAGAACGACGATATCAGAAACCCCTACTGTGATGCCGGCTTTCGTTGAATATCTGAAACCGAGGTTTTTCATGCGGTCAAGCATTTTAGACGTTTCCGTGATATGGAATCGTTTAAAGATTTCCGCGATGATTTTACCGAGAATACCTTTTTTAAACGGTGCGTTGATCGGCTGCTCAGCAATCACAGCTTTTACGTCAGCACCTTTATCTAAGAAGAAACGGTCAGGTGTCTTCTCTTCAATGTTGCTCTTCGTTGGTTCATTCATGTAAGGGAATGATTCCGGAAGAATTTCATTGAAGACGAGCTTACCGACAGTTGTAATTAACAATTTTGAACGCTGTTCTTCAGTAAATGTCACATTCTTAAGGGAGTTCGCTGCAACAGCTACTCTCGTATGAAGGTGAACATAACCGTTTTGATAAGCAAGAAGCGCTTCGTCTGTATTCTTGAAGACCATACCCTCGCCGACTGCTCCGGCGCGCTCAAGCGTCAGGTAGTAGTTTCCTAATACCATATCCTGAGACGGCGTAACAACCGGTTTACCATCTTTAGGGTTCAAGATGTTTTGGGCTGCAAGCATCAGAATACGTGCTTCAGCTTGAGCCTCAGCTGATAAAGGTACGTGAACCGCCATTTGGTCACCGTCAAAGTCAGCGTTATAAGCTGTACATACTAACGGGTGAAGACGGATGGCGCGTCCTTCAACAAGCGTCGGTTCGAAAGCCTGGATACCTAATCTGTGAAGAGTAGGGGCACGGTTCAGTAAGACCGGATGCTCCTTAATGACAGATTCAAGTACATCCCATACTTCAGGCTGCACGCGTTCGATTTTGCGTTTTGCGCTCTTGATATTGTGAGCAAGGCCTTTTTCAACAAGCTCTTTCATGACGAAAGGCTTGAAGAGCTCAAGCGCCATTTCCTTCGGCAAACCGCACTGATACATTTTCAGATGCGGACCTACGACGATAACGGAACGTCCTGAGTAGTCTACACGTTTACCGAGAAGGTTCTGACGGAAACGCCCTTGTTTCCCTTTCAGCATGTGAGAAAGAGATTTAAGCGGACGGTTACCCGGTCCGGTAACCGGACGGCCGCGGCGTCCGTTGTCAATCAGAGCATCGACTGCTTCCTGAAGCATACGTTTTTCGTTCTGAACGATGATGCTTGGCGCGCCGAGGTCTAACAGACGTTTTAAACGGTTATTACGGTTGATGACACGACGGTAAAGGTCGTTCAGGTCAGACGTTGCGAAACGTCCGCCGTCAAGCTGAACCATCGGTCTTAATTCAGGCGGAATAACCGGAAGCACGTCGAGGATCATCCAAGACGGCTTGTTTCCTGAATTACGGAAGGCTTCAAGCACTTCAAGGCGTTTGATCGCACGTGTACGGCGCTGTCCTTGAGAAGTCTTCAGCTCTTCTTTTAACATATCAACTTCTTTGACAAGGTCGATGTCCTGCAGAAGTTTATTAATGGCTTCCGCACCCATAGAGGCTTGGAATTTGTTTCCGTACTTATCCAGATACGCACGGTATTCCTTTTCAGATAAAAGCTGTTTCTTTTCGAGCGGTGTATTGGCCGGGTCAGTTACGACGTAAGAAGCAAAGTAAATAACTTCTTCCAGCGCACGCGGTGACATATCCAATACAAGACCCATACGGCTCGGAATACCTTTGAAATACCAAATGTGAGAAACCGGGGCAGCCAGTTCAATATGCCCCATTCTCTCACGACGGACTTTAGCCCGCGTTACTTCAACTCCGCAACGGTCACAAACTACGCCTTTATAACGAACCCGCTTGTACTTGCCGCAATGACATTCCCAGTCCTTAGTCGGTCCGAAAATGCGTTCGCAGAACAGGCCGTCCTTTTCAGGTTTCAATGTACGATAGTTTATCGTTTCAGGCTTTTTCACTTCACCAAAAGACCATGAACGGATTTTATCCGGTGAAGCAAGACCGATGTTCATATACTCAAAATTGTTCACATCTAGCAAGGGGCCTACCTCCCTTTTTATCTTCGGATTAACCGATGTCACTTGCCTTTATCAATCAGAGACTATTCTTTCGTTACTGCGTCACGTTCAACGTCTGGAGATGCTGTTTCTTCCGGCGCTTCATCACCTGATAATGCAAGGCCGTCAGCCTGTTTCGCATCTTCCTCGTCTTCTAGATCTCTCATTTCTATTTCTTCTTCATCGCCTGAAAGGATTTTTACGTCCATACCTAAGCTTTGAAGCTCTTTGATCAATACTTTGAATGATTCCGGAACACCAGGCTCTGGAACATTGTCGCCTTTGACGATGGCTTCATATGTTTTCACACGTCCGACCACGTCATCGGACTTCACAGTCAGGATTTCTTGAAGCGTGTAAGCTGCGCCGTAAGCTTCAAGCGCCCAAACCTCCATCTCACCGAAACGCTGTCCGCCGAATTGGGCTTTACCGCCGAGAGGCTGCTGCGTAACAAGTGAGTAAGGACCTGTAGAACGGGCATGAAGTTTATCATCAACCATGTGCGCCAGTTTGATCATGTACATGATTCCGACTGATACACGGTTGTCGAACGGTTCTCCCGTACGGCCGTCATAAAGAACTGTTTTAGCGTCTCTTGACATGCCTGCTTCTTCAAGTGTTTCCCACACATCTTCTTCACGCGCGCCGTCAAATACAGGTGACGCGATGTGAATGCCGAGGTAGCGGGCAGCCATACCCATGTGAAGTTCTAATACCTGACCGATATTCATACGTGATGGTACACCCAGCGGGTTAAGCATGATATCGATCGGCGTGCCGTCAGGAAGGTAAGGCATATCTTCTTCAGGAAGAATCTTCGAGATAACCCCTTTGTTTCCGTGACGTCCGGCCATTTTATCACCTTCAGAAATCTTACGTTTCTGAACGATATATACGCGTACAAGCTGGTTCACTCCCGGAGGAAGTTCGTCGCCGTCTTCACGGTTGAAGACTTTTACGTCGTGGATAATTCCGCCGCCGCCGTGAGGCACACGGAGAGAAGTATCACGGACTTCACGCGCTTTTTCTCCAAAGATCGCATGCAGAAGGCGTTCTTCAGCCGTAAGCTCAGTTACACCTTTAGGCGTTACTTTACCTACGAGAAGGTCTCCGTCGTTGACTTCCGCACCGATACGGATAATTCCGCGGTCATCAAGATTGCGAAGCGCGTCTTCCCCTACGTTTGGAATATCGCGGGTGATCTCTTCCGGCCCAAGCTTTGTATCACGTGCTTCTGATTCATATTCTTCAATGTGAATAGATGTGTATACATCATCTTTCACAAGGCGTTCACTCATGATGATGGCATCCTCATAGTTGTAACCATCCCATGTCATGAAGCCGACCATTACGTTGCGGCCGAGAGCAAGTTCACCAAGCTCCATTGAAGGTCCGTCAGCAAGGATTTCTCCTTTGACTACTTCATCGCCGACACTGACGATCGGACGCTGGTTGTAGCACGTACCTTGGTTGGAGCGGACAAATTTCAGCAAGCTGTACTTATCCAGGTTGCCTTTTACTTTTTGGCCGTCAATTTCTTCATAGCGGCGCACCCATACGTTTTTCGCTTCCACCCGTTCAACGATACCAGGGTGTTTACAAATAACGGCTGCACCGGAGTCTTTACCGGATACGTATTCCATACCCGTTCCGACGATCGGAGCTTCCGGCTGCATCAAAGGCACAGCCTGACGCTGCATGTTCGCTCCCATGAGGGCGCGGTTCGAGTCATCGTTTTCCAAGAACGGAATACATGCTGTCGCAGCAGAAACAACCTGTTTAGGAGATACGTCCATGTAATCCACGCGGTTGCGGGCTACAACGGTGTTTTCCCCTCTGAAACGCGCTACGATGCTGTCATCCAAGAAAGAACCGTCATCGCTCAGCTTAGCATTCGCTTGGGCTACGACATAGTTATCCTCTTCATCAGCAGTCAGGTAGTCGATTCTAGGCGTTACTTTTCCTGTTTCAGGATCAACGCGGCGGTATGGCGTCTCAATGAAACCAAAGCGGTTTACTTTCGCAAATGATGACAATGAGTTGATCAAACCGATGTTCGGGCCCTCAGGCGTTTCAATCGGACACATACGGCCATAGTGAGAGTAGTGAACGTCACGTACTTCCATACCTGCGCGCTCACGTGTCAAACCGCCCGGTCCGAGAGCTGACAGACGGCGTTTGTGCGTCAATTCAGCAAGCGGGTTCGTCTGATCCATGAATTGAGAAAGCTGTGAGCTTCCGAAGAACTCTTTAATAGACGCAATAACAGGTCTGATGTTAATCAGCTGCTGCGGCGTGATTGTATTTGTGTCTTGAATAGACATTCTTTCACGTACGACACGTTCCATCCGGCTTAAACCGATACGGAATTGGTTTTGCAGGAGCTCACCTACAGAACGCAGACGGCGGTTTCCGAGATGGTCGATATCATCAGTGTCGCCCACTCCGTGCAGGAGGTTGAAGAAGTAGCTGATAGAAGAAATAATATCAGCAGGCGTAATGTTTTTAATCGCCTCTTCGATGTAAGCATTGCCGATCACATTGATCGTCTGCTCTCCTTCTGCATCGGTAGGAGCATAGATTTTAATGGATTGAAGCATCACTTCATCCTCGACGACGCCGCCGTTAGGATAAAGTTTTCTGAAGCCGATTCCATTTTCTAAGTATGGCAGTACTTTATCAAGTGTTCTTCTGTCAAGAATCTGCCCTTTTTCAGCGAGAATTTCACCGGTTTCCGGATCCACCAGTGTTTCTGCAAGTCGCTGGTTAAACAGGCGGTTCTTGATATGAAGCTTTTTATTAATTTTATAGCGTCCTACATTCGCAAGGTCGTATCGCTTCGGATCGAAGAAACGGGAATCCAGCAAGCTTTTTGCGTTTTCTACTGTAGGCGGCTCTCCGGGACGAAGGCGCTCATAGATTTCAAGAAGCGCTTTGTCACTGTTTTCAGTGTTGTCCTTATCCAGTGTATTGCGGAGATATTCGTTCTCACCAATGAGATCGAGAATCTCTTGGTCGGAACCGAAGCCGAGAGCACGCAAAAGAACCGTAACCGGCAACTTACGTGTGCGATCAATGCGGACATACACAACATCTTTCGCATCAGTTTCGTATTCTAACCATGCGCCACGGTTTGGAATGACAGTCGCGGTAAAACCTTTTTTACCGTTTTTGTCTACTTTACCACTGAAATATACACTTGGAGACCGAACAAGCTGAGATACGATAACACGTTCTGCACCGTTAATGATAAAAGTACCTGTATCTGTCATAATAGGGAAATCACCCATGAAGACATCTTGGTCTTTTACCTCTCCAGTTTCTTTGTTAATTAAACGAACCTTCACTCTTAGCGGAGCTGAGTAAGTCACATCACGTTCTTTTGATTCCTCTACAGGATATTTAGGCTCACCTAAACTATAATCAATGAACTCAAGAGAGAGGTTACCAGTGAAATCCTCAATTGGTGATATGTCTTGAAACATCTCTCTAAGACCCTCATCAAGAAACCACTGATAAGAAGAGGTTTGAATTTCAATGAGATTTGGTAATTCTAACACTTCGCTAATGCGAGCATAGCTTCTGCGCTGGCGGTGTCGTCCATACTGAACTAGTTGACCTGTCAACTGATTCACCCCTCAAATCATGCGTATTATATGTGTAATAAGCATTTCTTCCAAAGAAAGAAAATACTTTTACAAGACAAAAGAAAAAAGGGTTTCTAATTAAGAAAACCACATCCAAAAACAAATACCGATTTTATTAGCATTTCCATGTTTGTATAATTTATACATGCACTATGATTATTTCAGCATATCATGCAAAATATATACATTGGCATTTTACAATATTAACATAGCTGAAAATTCAAGTCAAACTTTTTTTGCTTTTATGATATAATAGCCTTTCTTTTTTTGAACCACAGAAACTTCGTCAAAAAGCTCCTTCAGTTTTTCAATGGCAGAAGGCCCGCCCTGTTTTTTCTGTATAACGATCCACAATTCACCTGAAGCCCTTAAATGCTCAGCGCTTTTTTCAAAAATGGCATGGACAACTTTTTTTCCGGCGCGGATTGGGGGGTTTGTAATAATAGAAGCAAATGTTTGAGCAGAATCAATATTTGAAAATAAATCACTCTGATAAATTCGAACGTTTTTTATTCCGTTTTTTTCTGCATTTTCATTTGACAGCTCTACGGCTCTTTCATTCACGTCAATCATGTGCACGGTGCGGTCTGTAAATGCACCGGCGAGTGACAGACCGATCGGGCCGTAACCGCAGCCTGCATCCAGGAAGTCACCATCGATCTCCGGTTCTTCAAACGCTTCAATTAAGACACGCGAACCGAAATCAACTTCCTTTTTCGAGAAAACGCCGCTGTCACTTGTGAATGTATAAGATCTGTTCCGCAGTGTAAATGACCATGTCTGTTTATCGCTTTTAACTGAAGGTTTTTCTGAATAATAGTGTTCACTCATCATTAGAACCTCCTTTTATAATGGCACTTAAAGAAAAGCAAAGAAAAAGCCCGCCTCATAAAAGCGAGCTTCCCCTACAGGCAAGTGAAGATTACTTAACTTCTACAGAAGCGCCAACTTCTTCAAGTTTAGCTTTAAGCTCTTCAGCTTCTTCTTTCGCAATACCTTCTTTAAGTGGTTTTGGAGTGTTGTCAACAAGTTCTTTAGCTTCTTTCAAGCCAAGACCAGTGATTTCACGAACAACTTTGATAACTTTGATTTTCTGAGAACCTGCACCAGCAAGGATAAGGTCGAATTCGCTTTGCTCTTCAGCAGCGCCGCCAGCAGCAGCTCCGCCAGCTACAGCTACAGGAGCAGCAGCAGTTACGCCAAATTCTTCTTCGATTGCTTTTACTAGGTCGTTCAATTCAAGTACAGTTGCTTCTTTAACGGAAGCAATGATTTCTTCGATATTTAAAGCCATTTGAAATTCCTCCATTTGTTTTATTTTAGGGTAAAATCAGATTAAGCGCCTTGTTCTTCCTTTTGTTCTGCAACTGCTTTAGCTGCAAGTGCAAGGTTGCGAACTGGAGCTTGAAGTACGCTAAGCAACATAGAAAGTAAGCCATCGCGTGAAGGAAGTTCAGCAAGAGCTTTCACTTCTTCAACAGAAGATACTTTTCCTTCGATAACGCCCGCTTTGATTTCCAGAGCTTCGTGATTCTTCGCGAACTCGTTAAGAACTTTTGCCGGAGCGACAACATCTTCAGTACTGAATGCGATCGCATTCGGTCCAGTTAAGACATCATTCAAACCATCAAGTTCAGCTTGTTCAACCGCACGGCGAGTCATTGTGTTTTTGTACACTTTGAACTCTACGTTAGCTTCGCGAAGCTGTTTACGGAGTTCAGTTACTTCAGAAACGTTAAGTCCGCGGTAGTCAACGATGATCGTTGATTTGCTTTCTTTCAGTTTAGAAGCAATCTCTTCAACAACAACTTTTTTTGTATCAATTGCGCTGCTCATGGTTACACCTCCTGTAGATTTTGTGTAACACTTATACCGCTAGGTGATCACGACTGTGACGACGATTTCATATAAAAAGCCTCCATGTGGACATGGAGGCTGTATATACAAGCATACGTAACGTAATAGCTGTGATATATATACACCTCGGCAGGATATTAAGCCTCAACGGCCCCTGCTGTCTACGGTATAAATGACATATTATATTTTACAACATTTTGAATCATATCAGAATGCTGATCTAAAGTCAAATATTATTTTACGTTGAAAGTAGAAGCGTCTACTTTGACACCAGGGCCCATAGTAGAAGTAACGGCAACGTTTTTCACGTAAACACCTTTAGCCGCAGCCGGTTTTGCTTTCAGGATTGTATCATACATTGTTGTGAAGTTCTCAACAAGTTTTTCATCCTCGAAAGAAACTTTTCCGATCGGAACATGGATGTTACCAGCTTTGTCAACGCGGTATTCTACTTTACCAGCTTTGATTTCGCCGATTGCTTTTTCTACTTCGAATGTAACAGTTCCTGTTTTAGGGTTTGGCATAAGACCTTTTGGTCCAAGCACACGGCCGATTTTACCGACTTCACCCATCATGTCAGGAGTCGCAACGATTACATCGAATTCGAACCAGCCTTGCTGGATTTTCGCGATGTAATCAGAATCGCCAACGTAGTCTGCACCGGCAGCTTCAGCTTCTTTTGCTTTTTCGCCTTTAGCGAATACAAGCACGCGCTGAGTTTTACCAGTTCCGTTAGGAAGTACAACTGCACCGCGGATTTGCTGATCGTTTTTACGAGGGTCAACCCCTAAACGAAAAGCAACTTCAACTGTAGCGTCGAATTTAGCTGTGTTTGTTTTTTTAGTAAGCGCCACTGCTTCAGCGACGTCGTAAGCTTTCGCACGGTCTACAAGCTTCGCAGCTTCAACGTACTTTTTACCTTTTTTAGCCATTTTAAAATTTCCTCCTTATGTGGTTATAGCGGAATAACCTCCCACGAATAAGGGTTGCGAACTTGTGAAAACTCGCAACCCGACAAGAAACAAATTAATCCTCGATAACGATACCCATACTGCGGGCAGTACCTTCAACCATGCGCATTGCCGCTTCAACGTCTGCTGCGTTTAAGTCAGGCATTTTCGTTTCAGCGATTTCGCGAACCTTATCGCGCTTAACGGTTGCCACTTTATTACGGTTTGGTTCACCAGAACCAGACTCAATTCCAGCTGCTTTTTTAAGCAATACTGCAGCAGGCGGAGTTTTTGTAATAAATGTAAATGAACGGTCTTCGTAAACCGAAATTTCAACAGGAATGATTAAACCAGCTTGGTCAGCTGTACGAGCGTTAAACTCCTTACAGAATCCCATGATATTTACACCGGCTTGACCTAGTGCAGGTCCAACTGGCGGCGCTGGGTTAGCTTTTCCAGCAGGAATTTGCAATTTTACAACTTTTACTACTTTTTTAGCCACGAGACACACCTCCTTAAGTCCGTGATGTGGTAATAGGGTAAACCCTCCCACTCAAGGTTTCATTCTTTATATGAATGACGAAATATCAAGCTAGCTGCCTTGGATTAGTCCAAGACGTACCTTTGCTATATTATCATTAATATATAGCAATTTCAAGTTTTTTCACATTACAATTTGTCGATCTGGGTAAATTCCAGTTCAACCGGCGTTTCACGGCCGAACATGTTAACGAATACTTTCACTTTGCTCTTATCATAATCAATCTCTTCAATTGATCCTGTAAAGTTGGCGAAAGGTCCGTCTATGACTTTGACTGTCTCATTCAATTCAAAATCAATGTCGGTTTTCCGCTCATCCATGCCCATCCGCTTTAAGATGGTTTCTGCTTCGCCAGGAAGAAGCGGAGTCGGCTTTGAGCCTGAACCGGCTGATCCGACGAATCCGGTAACGCCCGGCGTGTTGCGGACCACATACCAGGAATCATCAGTCATGACGATTTCTACAAGCACATAACCCGGGAACACTTTCTTTTTGACTACTTTTTTCTTGCCGTTCTTAATATCAGTCTCTTCTTCTTCAGGGACGACAACGCGGAAAATTTTATCCTGCATTCCCATTGATTCCACACGTTTTTCAAGGTTCGCTTTTACTTTGTTTTCATAACCGGAATACGTATGAACAACATACCAATTCTTTTCCATTCTATCAGGACTCTGCAGTCCTTCCCTCCCCGCATTTAAAAATGAAGTGTAAAACAAAAAATAGGCTCAGGGCCTATGAATCCTTTTTTCAACAACACAATAAAAAACCCGCTGAACGGGTTTTGGCAAACGATATTATGATCTATTATAGCACGTATTGCTGATCATTATTCAACTATTAAACGAATTAATTGAGAAATTCCTGTATCAAGGAGGGCAAAAAAGATAACAAAAAAGATAACCGTTGAAATCACCGTGATCGTATAGCGCGTTAACTCTTTGCCTTTAGGCCAGCTAACCTTTTTCATTTCTTTCCCAACATCTTTAAAGAAACTCATCATGCGCATGTAAAAGACCTCCACAATTTAAAAAGCGAACACTATTTTGTTTCTAAATGAGCTGTATGTGAATTGCAAGTGCTGCAGTACTTCTTAACTTCTAACCGCTCAGCCGCTGATGCAGAGCTTTTCATTGTCGTATAATTACGATTTCCGCATGTTTTGCATGCCAGCGTAATCTTTTTTCTCATGTCGTTACACCTTTTCCTAAACATTCATTTATCTTAATAAAATAGCACAGTCAGAAAAATTCTGTCAATATGACACAGAAACCTGCTACAGGCTGATCTCTCTTATTTCTAAATACTTTTCAAGCTTGCGCTTCACGCGCTGCAGGGCATTATCGATCGATTTTACGTGTCGGTTTAAGTCATCTGAAATCTCTTGGTAACTTCTTCCGTCCAAGTACAGAACAAGCACCTTTCTCTCCAGATCGCTCAGCAGTTCTCCCATTTTCATTTCGATATCATCAAATTCTTCCTGATTAATAATCATCTCTTCAGGATTTAACGTTTTAGCGCCTGAAATGACATCAAGCAGTGTTCTGTCAGATTCTTCATCAAAAATAGGTTTGTCTAAAGAAACATAGGAATTTAAAGGAATGTGTTTCTGACGGGTAGCTGTCTTTATTGCGGTAATAATCTGGCGGGTAATGCATAATTCTGCAAAAGCTTTAAATGAAGTGAGCTTGTCCTCTCTAAAGTCTCGGATAGACTTATATAAGCCTATCATCCCTTCCTGTACAATATCTTCTCTGTCGGCCCCTATTAAAAAATAAGACCTTGCTTTCGCCCGTACAAAATTACGGTACTTCGTAATCAAGTAATCTAACGCATCACTGTCCCCAACATGAACCTTTTCAATGACCTGCTCGTCCTCCAACTGGCAAAATTGCACTTTGTTGAACTTTCCCTTGCTGTTCTGTAGATTCACTGCGATCCCCCCGGCGCACGTAGATAGAAATATTATACATTAATGGGCGAAAAAGCGTCAACCTAATCCAGACCGCCTCGGCGCCACTTTTCAAACGTTTTCAAAACCTCTTCGGACAGCTCGATTTTACCCGGTGGTTTTTCAGAAGTGATCTTTGAAACCCGCCTTTGAATCCGGCGTTCTATCGTATCCACTTCCCTCAGGAGCTCCCGGGCGGATTTACGGAGAGCCCCTTGTCCGAAAATCGCCCACTGCTCCGTATAATCGGAAGTTGCGACATGAATCTGTGTCGCAATATTGTTTAGCGCCTGGGCAAGCTTCTCGATCCGCTCATCCGCCGTCTCATTCTCCCGTGTGAAAATCACTTCGACTCTGTGATTCGTTTGTTTTTTCTCTATGCCTTTTACCAGGTGTGCGTCAAACACCACAATGACTCTGATTCCCGTGTAGGACTGATATTCCGCCATCTTCTGGATCAGTACATCTCTCGCTTCTTCAAAACTGTTCGCTTTTAAATCCTTTAGCTGCGGCCAAGCTCCAATCATGTTGTATCCGTCTACTAACAGGATGTCCATCTGTCTTCATTCCCCTAAAGGATTGCGCTTCCGGTAGACTTCATACATGAGAAGGCCGGCCGCTACCGACGCATTCAGAGACGTGACTTTTCCCGCCATCGGAAGCTTAATGAGAAAATCACATTTCTCTTTCACAAGCCGCCCCATTCCTCTGCCTTCGCTTCCGATAACGAGCGCCAAAGGCATCTTGCCGTCCATAGAGCGGTAGTCTTCCCGGGCGGATGCATCCGTTCCGACGACCCAAATCCCCCGCTCCTTCATTTCATCAAGTGTCCGGGCAAGGTTGGTCACCTTCACGACGGGAATGTGTTCAATCGCACCGGTCGAAGCTTTTGCGACCGTCGAAGTCAGTCCGACCGCTCTGCGTTTCGGAATCACGATGCCGTGTGCACCGACAGCGTCAGCCGTTCTCATGATGGAACCGAGATTATGAGGGTCTTCCAGCTCGTCCAGTATGAGAAAGAAAGGCTGTTCGTTTCTCTCTTCCGCTCTTTTATATAATTCGTCTAATTGTGCATATTCATATGCCGCCACCTGGGCGACAACACCCTGATGCTGCCCCTCAACCATCTGATCGAGTTTTTTCCTCGGTACAAATTGAATGGTGACGCCGCGCTTTTTAGCAAGCTCCATAACTTGCTGCGCCTGTCCTTTTACTGTGTTTTCCGCCATCCATAACTTATACAGCTTGCGATCTGACTTTAACGTCTCAATCACAGCGTTTTTTCCTATGACGTAATCATGTTGCTGACTCATTTGTTTTCCTCCCTGACGTCCCGACTTGTATAGCCTCAGCAATCAGCTGATTCAGTCTTTCTTCTCTTTTCTCAAGAAAAAGGTATCCGAGTAAAGCCTCAAAAGCTGTACTATGGCGGTACGTCTGTACATCTGTGTTTTTAGGCGTCGTCCCTGATTTCGCGTTTCTGCCTCTTCTCAGCACGGCTTCCTCTTCCTCCGTGAAAAAGGATTCGTCCTGAAGGCGGAACAATATGTCTGCCTGTGATTTTGCCGATACAATCCGGCTCGCCTTCTTATGAAGGTCATTCGGTTTCGTAAAGCCCTGCTTAAGCAGGTGATGCCGGACGTATATTTCAAAAATGGCATCACCCATATAAGCAAGCGCAAGACCGTTTAACTGCTTTGAATCTTTGATTTGTTCAAATTGAAGCATCCGCTTACTCTCCCCGCTTCCAGCGAGTTCCCTGGGCCGTATCTTCAAGAATGATATTCATGCTTTTCAGCTGATCGCGAATCTGGTCTGACAAAGCAAAATCGCGATTGCGGCGGGCTTCATTTCTCTTCTCAATCAACTCTTCAATCTCTTCGTCGACAAGCTCTTCTTCGCCGAGCGTAAGTCCGAGAACAGATCCGATTCTGTCAAACATGCTGATAAAGGCTTTAATGACGTGATCCGCCGTATTGTCTTCCTGCATGTAGTAATTGGCGAGCTTCGCCAGATCAAACCAAACGGAAATCGCATTCGCCGTATTAAAATCATCATCCATTGCTTCTTCAAACGCAGTGCGGTGCTCTTCAATTTTAGCGAGCCATTCCTCATCATTGTCAGTCAGATTCGTGCTGCTAATCAAACGATGGTTTAAATTACTGTAGGCCGTCTTCAGGCGGTTAAACGCGTTTTTTGTTTTCTCAAGCAGCTCTTCCGAATAGTTGATCGGGTGGCGGTAATGAACGGACAGCATGAAAAATCTCAAAAGCTGCGGGTCATATTGCTTAATGATATCGTGCACCAAAACAAAGTTGCCGAGCGATTTTGACATTTTCTCATTATCGATATTGATATATCCGTTGTGAAGCCAGTATTTTGCGAATGTCTTGCCTGTTAATGCTTCAGATTGGGCGATTTCGTTTTCATGGTGCGGGAATGTCAGGTCCTGACCGCCGGCATGAATATCGATTTCGTCACCCAAATACTTTTTCACCATTGCGGAGCATTCAATATGCCAGCCCGGGCGGCCTTTTCCCCAAGGGCTATCCCATGAAATTTCTCCGTCCTTAGCAGCTTTCCAAAGAGCAAAGTCCAGCGCATCCTCTTTCTTCTCGCCGACACGGATACGCGCGCCTGATCTGAGTTCATCAATTGATTGCTGAGATAGCTTGCCGTAGCCTTCGAAGGCCCTTGTTTTGAAATAGACGTCGCCTTCTGATTCATAAGCGTAGCCTTTTTTAATCAGCTCGCTGACAAATTCAATAATGGCGTCCATGTTTTCCATGACCCGGGGATGAAGATCCGCTTTCCGGCATCCGAGGGCGCCCACGTCTTCAAAATACGCTTTAATGAACCGCTCAGAAACGGTCGGGACGTCCTCGCCGAGCTCGTTGGCCGCCTTAATCAGTTTGTCGTCAACATCGGTGAAATTCGATACGTATTGAACATCGTATCCTTTATACTCCAAATAGTTGCGTACGGTATCATACACAATCGCCGGACGGGCGTTTCCGATATGAATATAGTTGTATACAGTCGGTCCGCACACGTACATTTTTACTTTGCCTTCCTCAAGAGGAACGAATGTTTCCTTTTTCCGTGTCAATGTATTATAAAGTGTAATGGTCATTTTTGGTTGATCCTTTCTTTTTTATCTTCCAGTTCAGCCTGCAGTTCAAAAATCTGCTGCTCCAATGCTCTAAACCGGTCAGCAACCGGATCGGGCAAGTCTTGGTGATTGAGATCGCGTTTGATTTTTCTTCCGTTCCGAATGACGACTTTCCCCGGTATGCCGACAACGGTCGAAAAGTCGGGAACATCACGAAGCACAACGGAGCCGGCCCCTACTTTAGAACCCTGCCCGACCGTAATAGAGCCGAGCACCTTCGCTCCGGTTGCAATTAAAGCATCATCTTTTATGGTCGGATGCCGCTTCCCCTTTTCTTTTCCCGTTCCCCCGAGAGTGACACCTTGGAATACCGTCACGTTATTGCCGATTTCACATGTTTCCCCTATGACGACCCCCATACCGTGGTCAATGAAAAACCTTCTCCCGATGGTCGCGCCGGGATGGATTTCAATTCCGGTAAAGAAACGGGCAATCTGTGATATCAGGCGCGCCAGGAAGAAAAATCTCCGTTTATATAAAGCATGTGCAATCCGATGCGCCCATATAGCATGTAAACCAGAATAAGTTAAAACAACTTCGAAATAGCTTCTTGCTGCCGGATCTTGATCGAACACTGTATCTATGTCTTCTTTTAGCATTTTAAAAAACACATGCTTCCCCCCATTCTCTCCCCGCTCCAGTCTGTTTTCCGCCTATAAAAAAAGCGCCTCTGCATGTAAACATGACAGAGACGCTTTTACCGCGCGGTTCCACTCTGTTTGAAAAACAAGTCACTGTTTTCCCAACTTAAAAGCCGGTAACGGCGGCGGCCGCCTTTAAATACTGATTTCCGCAGAAATGTTCTTCAAAGGTCTTAAGGGCGCACTTCTAAAACATGACGCATGAATCTCTCTCAGCCGATGAAGATTCTTTCTGTAATGGTCATTGTTTTATACTCTTCCCTGTCAACAATCGTATATTTAAATGCTTTTCAGGCGTCTTACGGCTGTTTCTCTGCCGATCAGCTCAATGGCCTGCGGAAGCTCCGGACCGTGTGTCTGACCGGTAACCGCTACACGAATCGGCATGAACAGCTTTTTGCCTTTATGGCCTGTTTCTTTCTGAACAGCCTTGATTGAGGCTTTGATCAGCTCAGGCGTAAATTCTTCAAGCTCTTCAAGCTTCGCAGCAAATACGCTGAGCACTTCAGGCACCTGTTCTTCTTCCAGAACGGCTTTTGCCTCTTGATTATACTCGATCTCATCTTTAAAGAACAAATCAGTCAGCTCGACAATTTCAGCGCCGTAGCTCAATTGCTCATGGTAAAGAGAGATTAATTTACGAACCCATTCCTGCTCTTCGGCAGAAAGCTCAGTGCCGACTTTTCCTGCTTTTTGCAGGTGCGGCAGGGTCAGCTCAACAACTTGATCAAGATCCAGCGCTTTGACGTATTGGTTGTTGACCCATTTCAGTTTATGCATATCAAACAGAGCCGGTGACTTAGACAAACGATTTACATCAAAAATGTCAATGAATTGTTCTCTTGTGAAAAGCTCTTCTTCACCGACGGGAGACCAGCCGAGAAGTCCGATAAAGTTAAACAGCGCTTCAGGCAGGTAACCCAGCTCATCATACTGCTCAATAAACTGGATAATTGATTCATCACGTTTACTTAATTTTTTGCGGCTTTCGTTTACGATAAGCGTCATATGTCCGAAGACAGGAACATCCCAGCCGAATGCCTGGAAAATCATGATCTGTTTCGGTGTATTTGAAATGTGATCCTCACCGCGGAGCACGTGCGTCATTTTCATTAAGTAATCGTCAATCGCGACGGCAAAGTTATACGTCGGTGTTCCGTCTTTTTTGACGATGACAAAGTCGCCGATGCCGTCTGATTCAAAAGAAATCTCACCTTTTACGATATCGTTAAATGCGATGATTTTCCCTTCCGGCACGCGGAAACGGATGCTCGGCTGTCTGCCTTCGGCTAAAAACTGCTCCTGCTCTTCCTGAGTCAGGTTTCTGTGTTTGCCGGAATAGCGCGGCATTTCCCCGCGGGCGATTTGCTCTTCACGTTCTTTCTCAAGTTCTTCTTCCGTACAGAAACATTTATAAGCTAGCCCTTTTTCAAGAAGCTCTTCATAGTACTCTTTGTAAATGTCGTTACGCTCAGACTGGCGGTACGGGCCGTATTCTCCGCCGACATCCACACTTTCATCCCAGTCCATGCCGAGCCATTTCAAATAGTTGAGCTGGCTTTGCTCTCCGCCTTCAATATTTCGCTTTTTGTCCGTATCCTCAATCCGGATAATAAACTTTCCGCCTTGGCTGCGGGCAAATAAATAGTTAAAAAGCGCCGTTCTGGCGTTACCGATATGCAAATGTCCGGTCGGACTCGGTGCATAACGAACGCGTACTTCATTTCCCATGTTCAAATACTTCCTTTCATCTCGTCTGTAGCCTCTAGCCGAATATATGTATCTATTCTACCACCAAATAGACCGGGCATCAAAACAATGATCAGGCTTTTTGGATCAGAACGGTTGCCTGAGCGGCAATTCCTTCGGCTCTTCCGGTAAACCCGAGCTTTTCTGTCGTCGTTGCTTTTACGTTTACTTGAGAAACGTCCGCCTCAAGGCCTTCCGCTATCCGTTTTCTCATAGCATCAATATGCGGCGCCATTTTCGGCTTTTGCGCAATAATCGTGCAGTCTATATTTCCGAGTACATACCCTTTTTCTTTTACAATGTTCCAAACATGCTGAAGCAGCTTAAAAGAATCCGCATCTTTGAATTCCGGATCAGTATCCGGGAAATGCTTGCCGATATCTCCTTCACCTGCCGCTCCGAGACACGCGTCTGCGACTGTATGCAGCAATACATCAGCATCTGAATGTCCGAGCAGCCCTTTTTCATAAGGAATTTCAATTCCGCCGATGATGAGAGGACGGCCTTCCGTTAATTGATGCACATCAAATCCTTGTCCGATTCTAAACATTATGATTCCCACTTTCCGCTTTCATGATTGCTTCCGCGGATATCAGATCATCCGGCGTTGTCAGCTTAATATTGGTATAGCTGCCTTCAACGATACTCACCTGATATCCATCAAGACGCTCGACGAGGCTGGCGTCATCCGTCCCTAAGAAGCCTTTGTTTTCCGCTTCCATATGCGCCGTTTTCAATAAAGAAAGACGAAAAGCCTGCGGCGTTTGAACGGCCCACAAGCTTGAACGATCAAAGGTCTCCGCAACCCGGGAGCCTTCCGCCCGTTTTATCGTGTCTTTCACAGGAACAGCCAGGACAGCCGCTCCCGCCTCCTCTGCTGTTTCAACGAGCTTATCGATATGCTGATGTGTGACAAACGGGCGCGCTCCGTCATGAACAAGGACGACCGATTCCTTATCAATCACTTTCAGTCCTTCGTACACACTGTGCTGACGCTCCGCACCTCCGGTAACAAGCTCAATTTCCGTCTGAATCGGAAATTGGGCCAGCAGCTGGTGAAAATCTTCCCGTTCACTCTCGTTTATCACCAGGATTATTTTCTGACAGGGTGCGTGGCTTTCAAAAACCCGCAGTGTGTGTATAATAACAGGCGCACCTTTTAAGCTGATGAACAGCTTATTTTTCCCGGCCTTCATCCGTTTTCCTTGTCCGGCAGCCGGAATAACGACAACATACTCCATATTAACTCCCTCTTAAAGAGCTTTCTCAAGCAGCTTGGGCTTGGCAAAAATCATTCGTCCCGCCGCTGTCTGCAGTACGCTGGTTACGAGCACATCAATATGCTTCCCTATATAATTGCGGCCTTCTTCCACAACAATCATCGTCCCGTCATCCAAGTAAGCCACACCTTGATTATGCTCTTTCCCGTCCTTAATCACCTGCACATTCATCTCTTCGCCCGGAAGCACAACCGGCTTCACCGCGTTTGCAAGGTCATTAATATTCAGTACCGCAACCTTCTGAAGCTCACATACTTTATTTAAATTAAAATCATTCGTCACAACGACACCGGATGTCAGCTTCGCAAGTTTGACAAGCTTGCTGTCAACCTCCTGAATGTCCTCGAAGTCGCCTTCATAAATTTCAACCGTAATATCCAGTTCCTTTTGAATGCGATTCAAGATATCCAGTCCGCGGCGTCCTCTGTTACGTTTTAAAACATCTGAAGAATCAGCAATATGCTGTAATTCCTCCAGCACAAATTGAGGAATGACAATGACGCCTTCTAAAAAGCCCGTCTGACAAATATCTGCAATTCTCCCATCAATAATAACACTTGTATCCAAGATTTTCAGCCTTTTATCCTGTTCCTCCTGCTCCTCATCAGCACTTCCCTTTTTCTTCTGCATTCTTGCAGAAATGGAGAAAAGACTGATCAGTTCATCCTTTTTCTTAAATCCGACTTGGAAGCCCAGATAACCGAGAAAGAAAGCCAGAAAGACCGGAATGATGGTGCTGAATATACGGTACGGAATATTGTCCAGCGGAATCACGTTTACAATGAGATATGCGATGATAAGTCCAAAAACCAATCCGAGACTCCCGAATAACAGATCCGGCACCGGAGCTCTCAGCAAAGAATCTTCAATCCATTTTACCCAATTAATCACATATTCTGTCGTCCATATACTGATGAGAAAAAAGATAATAGCACCAATTGCAGCAGACGTATATGCGTTTGTTATTAAAGGTATGTCCTGTATATTTGACAGCACAAACAATTCAGGTATTAAAAAGATACCGACAACGCCGCCCACAATAATGAAGAACGCCTGAACTATTCGTTTTAACATACCTCCACCTCCTTTTAAGTAGCATTTTTTCAGCAGACTGTCAGAGCCTACAAATTCAGAATAAACAAAAACTAACAATAATATACCCGGATTCCGACAGGTTTAAGCGATTCTTAAAGCTGTCTATCTATATAGTGTTTTTCCTGAAGGCGTTTTAAGCCTTTTTTGATTTTTTGGGCGCGCACTTCTCCGATACCCTCGACATCATCAAGCTCTTCCACAGTGGCTTCCGTTATGCTTGGCAAAAATCCGAACGCCTCAACCACATTTTCAACAATCGGCATCGGCAGACGCGGAATTTTGTTCAGCAGCCTGTATCCTCTCGGGAGCACATAATCATCAAGATTCGTAGAAGCCGGATATCCAAGCAGCTTAAACAGAATGGAATCATCAAGCAGATCATAGCTGGACATATCCTGAAGCTCTTTTAACAGCACGAACGGATCTTTGATTTTTTCTTTGACATAGTCTTTGATGAAAAGTGCCGCCTCTTCTTCCATGTCCGTAATCAGTTCAATCACCTGCAGACGGATTAAGTGGCCTTCCGTTCCGAGTTCTTTAATATACATATTGATTTCATTTTTTATTCGGAGCACCATTTCATACCGATGCATGACGGACAGCACGTCACTGAATGTCACAAGCTCCTCAAACTCTAATGCGTTTAAAGCCGTAATCGTTTTGTCTAAAATGGTTTTATACTTCTCAAGCGTTTGAATGGCCTGATTTGCCTTTGTTAAAATAAATCCTATGTCCTTTAGTGTGTACTTCATGCTGTCCTGATATAACGTAATGACATTTCTGCGCTCAGAAATGGCAATGACGAGACAGCCGGTCTGCTTCGCCACCCGTTCCGCCGTACGGTGCCTCATTCCCGTTTCTGAAGAAGAAATGGTCGCCTCCGGCATAAGCTGCGTATTCGCATAAAGAATTTTCTGGCCGGAATCACTTAAAATAATGGCACCGTCCATTTTGGCCAGCTCGTATAAGTGAGCGGGCGCAAATGATGTATTAATATGAAAACCGCCATCGACGACTTGCTTTACCTTATCATTGTATCCGACAACAATCAGGCCGCCTGTATTTGCCCGAAGTACATTCTCTATCCCGGCTCTGAGCGGGGTGCCCGGTGCAACGAACTGCAGAATTGCAGACAGGTCAAGCTCTTGTTTCGCCCCTTTTTTCTCTTTTTCCATCTATTATGATCCTCCTAATGAAGTACGAAGCGCTTCTGCAACATTTGCTACTCCGACAACCTCAATCCCTTTTGGTATTGTCCACCCGTCTGCATTCGCCTCAGGTATGATCATGCGCTTGAAGCCGAGTTTCGCCGCTTCTTTTACGCGCTGTTCGATTCTTGACACCCTGCGGACTTCTCCTGTCAGACCCACTTCACCGATAAAGCAATCTGCGGGATTCGGCGGTGTATCTCTGAAGCTTGAGGCAATGCTGACGGCTACTGCCAAATCAATCGCCGGTTCATCCAGTTTGACCCCGCCGGCGACCTTTAAATACGCATCTTGATTTTGAAGCAAAAGACCCACCCGCTTCTCAAGCACAGCCATAATTAACGACACCCTGTTGTGGTCAATGCCTGTAGCCATGCGGCGCGGGTTTCCAAAACTGGTCGGTGATATGAGCGCCTGAATTTCAACGAGGATCGGTCTCGTTCCTTCCATTGACGCAACGATACTCGAACCCGATGCCCCGGCAGAACGCTCTTCCAAGAATATTTCAGAAGGGTTCAGCACCTCCGTAAGCCCCTCTTCCCGCATTTCAAAGATGCCCATTTCATTTGTGGAGCCGAAACGGTTTTTTACGGCCCGCAAAATACGGAATGTATGGTGCCGCTCTCCTTCAAAGTATAGAACGGTATCGACCATGTGCTCAAGCAATCTCGGCCCTGCGATCGATCCTTCTTTTGTGACGTGTCCGACGATAAAAATAGGTATGCCGTTTGTTTTCGCGATTTTCATCAATTCGGCCGTACACTCTCTTACTTGTGATACACTGCCGGGAGCCGAGGTGATATCACTTTGGTACACGGTCTGAATGGAGTCTACGACAACAAATGCGGGTTTCATCTCTTGTATAGCAGACGAAATATACTCCATATCGGTTTCAGATAAAACATGTAACATTTGGCTGTTGATTCCAAGTCTGTCGGCACGCAGCTTCGTTTGCTTCACGGATTCTTCCCCTGAAATGTAAAGCACGCTGCCGGCCGTATCTGCTAATTGTGCGGATACTTGGAGAAGGAGCGTTGATTTTCCGATGCCGGGATCGCCGCCGATTAATACTAACGAGCCCTTCACAACGCCGCCGCCAAGCACTCTGTTGAATTCTTCGAGCTTTGTGTGAACGCGGGGTTCTTCCGATGTTTCAATTGATGTAATGGGTGATGGTTTCTGGACGGTTTGAACGGAGTGGGAGAAAGCCGCCCGCCGATTCGCCGGCGCTTTTTTTATGGTTTCTTCCACCATTGTATTCCAAGCCCCGCAGCCCGGGCACTTTCCCATCCATTTTGCGGATTCATAACCGCATGAGTGGCAGATGAATTTTGTTTTTGATTTAGCCATATATGTTGTAAGACCTCTTCCTTATCGAATATTTCTCTATATAACAAAGTGAGGCATACACTCGCTTACGTATGCCTCATGTTTGTCACTATATTAGTTCGTTTTAGCAGTTGTTTTTACGACAAATTCGCCGTCCTCAACATCAAGAACAATGTGCTGGCCTTTATCAATATTGCCTCTGAGGAGTTCTTCTGATAATCGGTCCTCCACATGCTTTTGAATCGCTCTTCTTAACGGACGTGCGCCGTATTCCAAATCGACGCCCTCTTCTGCTACTTTTGCTTTTGCAGCATCCGTCAGCTCGATAGAGAGATCTTGTTCTTTCAGACGTTTTGTTAACTGATCAGACATAAGCGACACGATGTCTGTAAGATGTTTTTTCTCAAGGGAGTGGAAGACGATAATTTCGTCAATCCGGTTGATAAACTCAGGCCTGAAGGCACGCTTCAGCTCTCCCATGACTTTGTCTTTCATGTCTTTATGGTTTTGTGATTCATCCTGCACATTGAAGCCCACATATTTGTTGCGTTTCAGCTCGCTCGCTCCGACGTTTGACGTCATAATCAGGATCGTGTTGCGGAAATCCACAGTGCGTCCTTTTGAATCAGTCAAGCGTCCGTCTTCAAGCACTTGCAGGAGAATGTTAAACACATCAGGGTGCGCTTTTTCAATTTCATCAAGCAATACGACAGAGTATGGTTTTCTTCTCACTTTTTCTGTCAGCTGGCCGCCTTCATCATAGCCGACATATCCCGGAGGAGAACCGACAAGACGTGAAGTCGAGTGTTTCTCCATGTATTCGGACATATCCACTCTGATCATCGCTTCCTCATCACCGAAAATGGATTCCGCCAGCGCTCGTGCCAGCTCTGTCTTCCCAACGCCTGTAGGGCCTAAGAAGATGAATGAACCAATCGGGCGTTTCGGGTCCTTCAGACCGGCTCTTGCACGTCTGACAGCCTTTGCAACGGCTACAACAGCTTCATCCTGGCCGATGACGCGGGAGTGCAGAATGCTTTCCATATTGAGAAGCTTATCTGTCTCCGTTTGGGCAATTTTAGATACGGGCACCCCGGTCCAGCTGGATACAACCATCGCAATATCCTCTACAGAAACTTCGGAGTTCTCCTGGCCTTGTTTTTCTTTCCACGTTTTTTTCGTGTCTTCCACCTGTTCTCTCAAGCGCTGCTCCGTATCACGAAGGGAAGCCGCTTTTTCAAACTCCTGGCTCTGAACGGCAGCGTCTTTTTCCTTGCGAACTTCATCGAGTTTCTGCTCCAGCTCTTTTAAGTTCGGAGGCGTTGTGAAAGAACGGAGACGCACTTTTGAACCGGCTTCATCAATTAAATCGATCGCTTTATCCGGAAGGAAGCGGTCAGAAATATAACGGTCGGACAATTTTACCGCCGCTTCAATCGCTTCATCGGTAATGGATACGCGGTGATGCGCTTCATAGCGGTCACGGAGCCCTTTTAAAATTTGAATGCTTTCATCGGCTGACGGCTGATCCACCTGAATCGGCTGGAAACGGCGCTCCAGAGCCGCGTCTTTTTCGATATATTTACGGTATTCATCAAGCGTTGTCGCACCGATGCATTGAAGCTCTCCGCGGGCCAGTGAAGGTTTTAAGATATTCGATGCGTCAATCGCACCTTCTGCTCCCCCCGCTCCGATCAGTGTATGCAGTTCGTCAATGAATAAAATAATATTGCCGGCCTGACGTATTTCATCCATTACTTTTTTCAAGCGGTCTTCAAATTCTCCGCGGTATTTCGTACCGGCTACAACCGTACCCATGTCTAATGTCATTACACGTTTATCACGTAAAATTTCCGGCACTTCATTATTGATGATCTGCTGTGCGAGGCCTTCAGCAATCGCAGTTTTACCGACACCCGGTTCTCCGATAAGAACGGGATTATTTTTCGTTCTGCGGCTTAATACCTCAATAACACGCTGAATTTCTTTGCTTCGGCCGATAACCGGATCAAGACTGTCTTCCTTCGCAATCGCAGTTAAATCACGCGCCAGACTGTCCAGCGTCGGCGTGTTTGCATTGCTGTTCGTACCGGATGCAGAAGATCCCGTCTCATTGCTTCCCAGAAGCTGCAGCACTTGCTGTCTCGCCTTATTCAAGCTGACACCGAGATTATTCAGAACTCTCGCCGCCACGCCTTCTCCTTCACGAATCAGTCCGAGAAGTATGTGTTCTGTTCCCACATAAGAATGTCCTAGCTTTCTGGCTTCATCCATGCTGAGCTCAATGACTTTTTTTGCTCTTGGCGTATAATGAATCGTTTGAGACATTTCCTGTCCCCGTCCGATTAAGCTCTCCACTTCTTTCTGAATTTTATCCGAACCGAGTCCGAGTGCTTGGAGTGCTTTAGCCGCAATCCCTTCTCCTTCACGAACCAGACCTAATAAGATATGTTCAGTTCCAATATTGTTATGGCCTAAGCGCAGTGCTTCTTCCTGTGCCAGTGCCAATACCTTTTGAGCTCGCTCTGTAAACCTTCCAAACATCATATCGAATCATCCTCCTGTCTATTTGCACTCATTTCTAAATGCAGCCTTTCCCTGATAAGAGCCGCTCTTCTCGCGTCTCTTTCGTTCGGCCGTAATGCACCGCCCGAATATTGCTGGAGAAAACCCGGCTGTGTCAAAATCATCAGTTCATTAAGTATATTGCTTGATAGCCCTTTGATGATCCCCAGGTCTATCCCCAGCCGAACGTCAGAAAGGCATTTCGCCGTTTCCTTTGATTCAATCATACGGCAGTTGGATAAAACACCGTAAGATCTGAATACCCGGTCCTCCAATTCAATTTTCGAGGTTTGGTAAAGCGCTTCTCGGGCTGAACGTTCCTGCTCAATCAGCTGGGCAGCCACACTGTTTAAATCATCTACAATGTCCTGTTCTGATTTTCCGAGTGTGATTTGATTTGAAATTTGAAAGATATTTCCTAATGCTTCGCTGCCTTCACCGTAAATTCCTCTAACAACTAGGCCTAATTGGTTAATTGCCGGTATAATTCGATTCATTTGCCTAGTTAATACAAGGCCCGGCAAATGCATCATGACTGAAGCCCTTAGTCCCGTCCCTACATTTGTAGGACAGCTTGTTAAGTACCCTCTCTTCTCTCCAAAGGCGTAATCCACTTTCTCCTCAATCCAGTCATCAACCTGGTTTGCCGCTTTTATGGCGTTGAGAAGCTGGAAGCCGGGGAAGAGGCATTGAATTCTGATATGATCTTCTTCATTTAACATAATGCTGACTTCTTCATTTTCAGAAAGCAGACAGCCGCCAAAAGGAGATTCCGTTAAATTCGGGCTGATGAGATGTTTCTCCATCAGCACCCGTTTTTCCAAAGGCTGAGCTTCACTCATTCTGATTAAATGAAATTGACCGATATCAGGCAGTTCTTTTCCTGAAAAATGATCTTCGAATTGCTGAATGATGGATGAGGCTTCTTCATTCGTATACCGGGCGGGAAACTTTATATTTTCAAAGTTTCGGGCCAACCGTATACGGCTGCTGAGTACAATGTCACTTTCAGGTCCCTCTTGCTTCATCCAATTGCTTAGTGCGTCCTGAATAAAATGCTTGAGCGACATTACCCTTGTTCCCCCTCACTGTCTTTACTTTTTAATTTTTGCTCTAACGATCGGATCTGATCCCTGACCTCCGCTGCTCTTTCAAACTCTTCGTGGTGTATTAAAGATTCAAGTTCTTTTTTTAACATTTCCATTTGCCGTCTTACATGCAGGTTTCCGCCTATTCGTTTTGGAATTTTCCCGGCATGCACCGTATTCCCGCTGTGAACTTTTCGCAAGATCGGCGTAATTTGGCTGTAGAACGTATCGTAACATTCCGCACAGCCGAAACGCCCTGTTTTTCTCAGCTGCTGAAACGTCATACCGCATTTCTTACAAGCTGTCCCTTGCTCTGAATAGCCGAACATTTGAGAACCGGTGTTTTGAAATGAAGACTCCATATTCAGCAGCCCTGATAATAAATTATGAATCGAGAACCCTTGGTTTCCACTTATACTGTATGAATCGCTATTTTCTTTTGCACATTGTTCACAAATATGAACTTCTTGTTTTTCTCCATTAACAACTTTCGTAAAGTGAAAAGTGGCCGGTCTCTCATTGCATTCTTGACAAATCAATCTTTTCACCCGCTTACTTTAGTTTTAAAGATGTGAGCATTGCTTTCATCATTCTGGCTCTTAGCTCATCCCGTTCGGGCAAATCAATATATAGAACTGAACGATCCATTACACTCACCATCATTTTAGCTTCTCTTTCCGAAATAACTCCGTCCTCTAACAGTCTGAGAATAATGTCATCAGAGGCTGCCTGGGACAAGTGGGTATGAATCTGCGAAATAATATTATTGATGAGGACGACTTCGTTATTCATTTTAATTTTGATAATACGAATATAACCGCCGCCTCCCCGTTTACTTTCAACAATATATCCTCTTTCACTTGTAAATCTGGTGTTGATGACATAATTTATTTGGGAAGGAACACATTGAAATTTATCAGCGATTTCACTGCGTTTGATCTCTAAAATTTCTTTGCCATTTTGATCTAATACTTGTTTCAAGTACTGTTCAATGATGTCAGAAATATTATGTCCCACTCAACCCCCTCCTTTATTGACTTTGACTATATTTGACTTTAATCTTACTATAAGGTGTTTCGCAAAATTTTTCAACTGTATCGCTCTATCTCTATTATTTCCACTTTGCACAAGCATAAAACCTGCTTTTGCAAAAAGGCATATCGTTACGTTTCTCATATTATATAACGTATGCAAAAAAACACAAAAAAGGCAGCTCATGA